>CAVPQB010000003.1:0-839439 GCA_963707505.1 uncultured Gemmatimonadales bacterium | reverse complement strand
GAGGCATGAGGACATGGGCAAGCTCGTATTCGGCATGATGCAGTCCCTCGACGGCTACGTGGATGGCGTCGAGGGCAAGCTGGAATTGCCGCCGCCCGGCGTTGCGCTTGGCCGTCATTTCACGGATCACGTCCGCGGCCTGGCCGGCTGCCTTGTATGGTCGACGGATATACGAGGTCATGCGCTACTGGGACGAGGATCGACCGGAGTGGGATGCGGGCGACCACGAATTCGCGGCGGTGTGGCGCGCGCATGCCGAAATGGGTCGTCTCACGTACGCTCAAGTCGGTCGGCGCGAACGCCACACTCGTCGGGGAGAACGTCGAAGCGTTTGTGCGCAGACTGAAGAAGGACGTCGAGGGTGAGATCGACGTCGCGGGGCCCATCCTGGCGGCGAGCCTCACTGACCTCGGTCTCATCGACGAATATCGTCTCTACTTCCGCCCCTTCGTGCTTGGCGCCGGCAAGCCGTACTTTGCCGGCGCGCGGCCACCGCTCCGCATCATTGCCAGCGATCGTGTTGGCGAGGACGCGGTTCTGGTGACGTGTGTCCCGGCCTGAACGCGCTATTCCCCGCGCTACACGCCGGTAATGCGTGACTGGTCGTCCCACTGGACGAATTCGCAGTCCAGAGCGAAGTTGGATGCGTCTCCAGCCCTCACTCCCATGCCCGACCGCCGCACGTTCGTCGCGTCCATGCTCGGCGCGAGCGTCACACTGCCCACGCCTGCCCGCCATGCGGGCCGACGCATTTCGGCACCTTCGGCGTGCCGACGAGCGGGCGCGCCGCCGTCCGCCGGCCGCCGCCGCCGAGGACGAGACGTACTGGGGCGAGATCCAGCGCGCGTTCGACCTCGACCGCACGATGATCAATCTCAACAACGGCGGCTGCTCGCCCGCGCCGACGCACGTGCTCGAGCAGATGATCCGCGACCTGCGCTTCTCGAACGAGCTGCCGGTGGAGCACATGTGGCGCGTGCTCGAGCCGCGCATCGAGTCCGTGCGCCGCGACCTCGCCGCGCGACTTCGGCTGCGATCCCGAGGAGATGGCGATCACGCGCAACGCGTCGGAGGCGAACGAGACGATGATCTTCGGCACTCGACCTCAAGCGCGGCGACGAGGTCGTCTTCACGACGCAGAACTATCCGCGCATGCAGAACGCGTGGCGGCAGCGCGAGCGTCGCGACGGCATCGTGCTCAAGCGCGTCAAGATCGAGACGCCGGTGGCGAGCACGGCGTCGTACGTCGAGCACATCGCGGCCGCGATCACGCCGCGCACGAGGGTCATCGAGGTCATGCACATCAGCTTCCATGACGGGCTACATCGCGCCGGTGCGCGAGATCGTCGAGCTGGCGCGGCCGAAGGGCATCGAGGTCTTCGTCGACGGCGCGCACGCGTTCGCGCACTTCCCGTTCACGCGCGACGAGCTCGGCTGCGACTACTACGGCACGAGCCTGCACAAGTGGCTGCACGCGCCGATCGGCACCGGCTTCCTCTACGTGCGGCGCGACAAGATCAAGTCGCTCTGGCCGCTGATGGCCGGCGGCGGTGGAGCAGGAGGACGACATCCGGAAGTACGAGGAGATCGGCACGCATCCGGCCGCGAACCACAACGCGATCGCCGTCGCCATCGCGTTCCACCGCGGCGATCGGCGCGGAGCGGAAGATCGCGCGCCTGCGCTTCCTGCGCGACCGATGGGCGAAGCAGGTGCTCGCGGCGAGCGACCGCGTGAAGATGATCACGCCGATCGGCCCGAACGAGAGCGGCGCGATCGGCGTGCTCGGCGATCGACGGGATGGACATGGGCAAGCTCGGCGGGTGGCTGCTGGACAAGCACCACATCGTCACGACGCCCATGGTGAACGACGAGTTTCAGGGAATGCGCATCACGCCGAACGTCTACACCACGGTGGACGAAGTCGATCTGTTCGCGGACCGCGTCTCGCTGGCGATCAGGAATGGCATGGCGTAACCAGGGAGGGTCGAGTCGGAGTGCACTTCTTGTGGCGGATGCCGCGAACTGTTGGCTGCAAGAAAGTCCGCAAGAAAACCCGCCCTGATCCGTGTCCGTTAACGCAGTTGACAAAGGTGCTGCGAAATCCGCCCTGCGCGTGCAGATTATTGGACCCCCTTGCAGCCGACCCGCCTTTTTCTAATGACAGGCGTATTGCTTTTCGGCGCCGTCATTCTGTTCGTTGAGAGGCTTGAAAAGAATGCTTCGCCGCGCCGCGCGGCTCAGGCATCGTACGTCAGCTGGTTATGATTCGGTTTCTCCAAGTCGCAAAGGGTGATAAGCATGAGCAATCCGTCCAGTATTCTCGTCACCTCGCTCACCGAGCTGATGGCGGCGCTTTCAGGCGGTGGTCCGCGCACCGTCGAACTCACAACTTCGGTGGCCTGCCCCCATTCGATCACCCTGCCACAAGGATTTTCGCTGACCGGAAGCGACAAGGACCGCTCCCTACTCAGCTTCATGAACGGCGACGGTATCGGTTTGACCGCGAACAACCGTGTCTCGGACCTCACCATAATCGCTTCACCGAGCGCTCGAGCCATCTACACAGAAGCCGGGATCTCGGACATGGGCACGATCACGCTCGGCAACCTCGCTGTGACCGGGCAGGTCTCGATCATCACTCGCATCGGAACCGACAAACTGAATCTCGTGGTGGACGGGCTGCATATCGCGGCCTGCGATGCACGCCGCTACAGTGAGCAACCTCAGAAGTACGGCGTAAACGTGTATCAGGGCGCGCTTACCGTATACAACTTCAACGGCGACACGAAATCCGGGATCACAGCTTCGCTAAGCAACATCAGCATTGGCGCGAAAGGCGCGCCGGCCCTGGGTTCAGGCATCTTCGTCAGTGGCTTTGGCGACCACGGCGGAACGGTTGAGCTCACCGAACTCACGACCGGCGCAGTCTATTCGACCGGGATGCTCCCCTACGGCACCGCCGACATTATCACGGGTGGCGTCTTCATCGTCTACGGCGTCCACGCCAAACGCATCGAGCATTTCGGCGAGATCGTCACATACGGCGTCAACGACATGGTGCTGGATACCTGGGGCACGGTGGACACGTGGATCGCGCACGCGCCGATAGTCTCCTACGGACCGAGCGGGATCGGCTTCGTCAACTTCGGCACCGTCAACGATTTCGTTGCGGAGGCCGAGATCGTTACTTGGGGATTGGGCGCACGCGGCTTCAACCAGTACGACGGCACCGTGCGCAACATCCGGTTCAAGTCCATCGAGACATTCGGCGACGGCTCGATTGGCATCCAGGTGAGCAAGCCCGTGGGCACGATAGTAATCGACGAAAGCGTGACAACGCACGGCTCAATCGGTAACACGCTGGTCAAGGGCGTGAACATGCTACTCCCGGCAGCGGCCTTTAGCGCAAAGCCTGGAGGCGTCGTCGAGAAACTCGTCGTCAGAGGAAATCTGGTCACTTACGGAGCCAACGTAACGACCTACGCCATCGAGGGCGGCAAGGTCCTCGCGATAGACATCCAAGGCAAGGTGCTCGCCGACGGTCAAGGGTCGGATGCGGTGCTGGTCTCCGCCGACGGTTCGACGCCGCTGACGGGCGTGCGTGCGTTTGCCAAGGTGGGCACGGCATTAGTTGAAACCGGCGGCGAAATTACGGATCGAACCGGATTTACAACGCACTGAGAGCCAAGAGCAATTCGACCACACTACATGCGAGAGAAGAATCATGAGCAAAGTATTCGTCAACATTGCGCTTAGTCTCGATGGCTACATCGCACCGGGGGACGGAGTGGGGACGGAGTGGGGACGGAGTGGGGACGGACTCCGCACGGAATTGATGATGCGTCCCCTCGCTCGCTCCTCGCCTAAACTATCTGCGCCCGCGGCTTCGGCACGAATTCGAGATGCGGATCCGCTACACACGCCTTCACCTCCTCCCGAACCTGCCCCTTCACCGACCAGCACTCGTCGAACACCGAGCAGTAACAGAACTCGACACTCAGCCGTTTCACGTTCATAGCGTGGTCGAACATCTCCCAGTACCGCGCGTTCTCAGCCGTCTTGTCGATCTTGAAGATCAATCCGCGATCCCTCGACGCAATGAACCGCGTGGGCTCGTCGTCGTATACCGGGACCAGAAGCTCGACCGCCTTGTCCGCGTCAGCGGACCCGACTGCCGTGCGGATGAGATCCTTCACGTTGGTGACGTACTGATCGCCGAGCCTGATCTTCAGACTCTGCTCGTTGGCGGGGCCAACGCCGTGGTTCAGTAACTCGATCGTGATGCTCTCGGCCCCCTTCGGCCCGTCGAGCTGGCCGTCGCTGATGCCGGCGACGACATAGGGAAACGAGTTGGCCTTGAGAAGCCGCGACTCGATGCGCGCATTGTAGATCGCGATGCCGATCGAGCAGACGGAGATGATCAACGCCGAGATGGCCGTGGTCCACTCCAGCCAGCGTGGCAGGCCGGAGGCCTTGTGCGGATGATGCGGCAGCTCGGGGATGTCAGCCGTCATGCGGCCTCCTTGCGTTGGGTTTTCTGTTCCCGACAGACCATAAAAAACGGAAATCGCCGGCCGCTCGGAGCTTCCTTATAGAGGCTGCTCACAACCATCGGCCGCATGTGTAGTTGCGTTGCGCGACGGACTGCGTAATCTCTGTACGATCGTGGCGTCCTGCTAACGCAGCGCGCCCTGAACCCGCTGACCGGGCAACATGCATAACCTAATAAAGCATTCCCCGCGGACGCCGCGCCTGTTTTTTCCGCTCGTGGCCCTCGCTGTCGCCCTCGGCGTACTGGCCGGCCCTGCCGCCGCGCAGGGTCCCACCGACGAGATCCAGGTCTACGACGCTGGCATCGCTGAGCTCGGCAAGTTCAATCTCACCCTGCACACCAACTTCACGCCCGAGGGCGCCAAGGCTCCGGCCTTTCCCGGCGCCGTGATCTCCAACCATTCGTTCGACGGCGGATTCGAGTGGGCTTACGGCGCCAAGCCCTGGCTCGAGCTCGGCCTCTACCTTCCACTCTACAGCATCACCGATCAGTACGGTCCCACGGTGAACGGCGGCAAGCTGCGTCTGCTCTTCGTTTCGCCGCACGCCGGCGAGCGCACGTTCTTCTACGGCGCCAACTTCGAGTTCAGCTACAACGCCGCCAGATGGGATTCGTACCGCTACAGCTCGGAGATCCGTCCGATCGTCGGCTGGCACATCCATCCCTGGGACTTCATCTTCAACCCGATCCTCGACAATTCATGGAGCGGCGGGATCGCCGCGCTCGAATTCAATCCCGCGTCACGCGTCGCGTACCACGTCAGCTCGCAGTGGGCGCTGGCCGCCGAGCAGTACTCGGGATTCGGCCCGCTGCGTGAACTACTTCCGCGTGGGCAGCAAGTCCAGCAGATCTGGGCCGCCTTCGATCACTACTCCACGATGAACATCGAAGGTGGTATCGGCTTTGGTCTCACCCACGCGTCCGACAAGGTCACGCTCAAGTTGATGTTTTCGCGCGATCTGAACTAGTCGGCGTTAGAGCTGTGCTCGGCGCCTCTGCGTGTTTCATTGCGTGTTCCATCCACCCCTTACCAATTCGTGCTTTCCGCGCGATTCTCTGCATGCGTAAATCACACTTCCCATTCGCCGCCATCGGAGCACTGCAGTGAGCAATCCCGAAGACCTGCTGGAACAATATCAGACGGATCTCGAATCCTCCGACTTCGACTCGGAAAAATTCGGGATCGATCGGCGTCAGTTTGTCTTCTTCTCACTCGCCGCCGCGGCAGCCTCTGCGCTCGGCGTCAAGCCGGCATTTGGCGAGTCCAGCCGCGGGAGCGCCGCGGGCTCTCTCGGGGCACCGCAGTTCCTCCAGCAGGAAGCGCCCTTTCCGCTCGGCAATGGTGAAGCTCCAGCACTCCAGTTCCAGCCGTATCCCGGCGGCACCGGCGCGCTCATGGAGAAGCTCGTACGCCAACGCGGTGCCAAGGCGTTCGATCGCGGCACGTACGAGCCCGAAGCGTGGACCGGTACGTTGCCCACTTCGGACGACGACATCGCATTTCTCCCCGCGCACCAGCTTTCGGCGCTCATCAAATCCCGACGGATCACATCGGCACGCCTCACCGACATCTACCTCACACGGCTCAAGCGCCTCAATCCAACTCTGCTCTGCGCGGTCACCATCATGGAAGACCAGGCGCGCGCCGAGGCCGCGCGGGCCGATGCGGAAATCGCCGCTGGTCATTACCGCGGACCGCTCCACGGACTTCCTTACGGCGTAAAGGATCTGTTCGCAACGAAAGGAGTGCCCACCACGTGGGGTGCGAAGGATTTCGAGAATCGCATCATCGACATGGACGCCGAAGTCGTCGTGCGTCTGCGCGACGCGGGCGCGGTGTTGATCGCGAAACTCGCCACCGGACTTTTCGCGCAGAACGATCAGTGGTTCCGGGGACGCACCAACAATCCGTGGAATCTGTCGCAGGGCTCGAGCGGCTCGTCCGCCGGTCCCGCATCGGCGACTGCCGCAGGCTGTGTTGCATTCGGAATCGGCACCGAGACGTCGGGCTCGATCGTGTCGCCGAGCATTCGGTGCGGCTTGAGTGCGCTGCGTCCCACGTTCGGCAGCGTAAGTCGTTACGGCGGCATGGTGCTGGCCTGGTCCCAGGATCGTGTGGGACCCATCGTGCGTACCAGCGAGGACGCTGCGATGGTGTTCAACGTGATTCACGGTGTCGATGAGAAGGATCCGTCCACGGTGACGATGCCGTTCCAGTTCAACCGCAGCATCGATCTCGCTGCACTCCGCATCGGTGTGGACGACAAGGCACCGAAGGAGCTGGTGGACAAGCTGAAGGAGCTGGGAATGAAACCAGTGACCATCGGAGCACGTCCGACCGTACCTGGTCTCACTGGCAGCGGCGGACTCGATGGTGAGGATGCGGCGGCGTTCGATTCGTACGTACAGATCAAGGCGAAGGAGATCGGACTCGATCTCAACAACCTGCCACCGCTGCCGGTGCGTGCTAGTGGCGACACGCGTGATAATCGTCCGGCAGCGCCAGCGAATCCGATGGCGCCCGCCGACTGGAATCCACGCTTCGTGAACGGTCGCAGGATGCCTGCATTCGAGTTCCTGCAAACCGAGCGTCGCCGCTACGTGCTGGTGACGAAGTGGGCCGAGTTCCTGAAGGATCTGGACATGTATATCGGAAGCCCGTTCGCGGACGTCGGCGCCAACGCGCAGACCGGACACCCGAGCGCGGTTCTACCGTACAAGTTCGGTGTACCGCAGCCACCGGCGGAAGACCTGGCGCCGCACCAGCCGCGCCGGCGCCGCAACTCAATCCGCAACCCATCTGCGGTCAGATCATCGGCAACCTGTACAACGACGATCTGATCCTGTCCGTCGCGCACCAGTTCCAGATGCACGACGACACTGTGCGGCGACACCCGACGTTGTAGGCGGCGCGCATTACCGCATCGATCGCGACGCCATAATTACAATCGTGCACGAAGTACTGTCGACGCAACTCAATAGGTGTTACATCACTCTTCACTCAGTCAGCGGTGAATACCCGACTTCTCGCCGCCTCTGATCTCGGTGCCTTGCATGAACTCGCGACGCTTGGCGACGCGGAAGGCTTTCGGTTCGTGCGGCGATTCGTCGATGATCTCATCGGCCGCTGCACACTTCTACGAGCGCTGGGGGTATGAAGTCATTGACGACGCGTCGGCCACGCATCGCCGCACGCTTCGGGATCGACTTGCGTCTCGCCGGCCGTATAACGATCGTGTAAGACACGCGAGCGATGGTAGCACTGAATCCGCCGTCGCACTTATGAATTCCGCGGGAGGCTAACCGGGGAGTTGGACATCGATAGAGATCTTTTTCATGCCAGTTGATCCACCTCTGCACGCCAAGCACGTCCTCGTCATTGGAATCGACCCGCATGCGGTCGCGCACCTCGACGTCGATGCCGATCTTGTCGCGACCGCGCTCGCTCGTGGACAGGAGCGCTTCACCGCGGCGGGCATACTTGCCGATCTCTGCCTCGTTGGCCTCGAGCAAGAGCAAGCGGCCGCGCAGATCGTCGCAGCACTGACGACGCAGTCCTACGACTGTGTCGTAATCGGCGGCGGTATTCGGAAGCCGGAGCCGATGCTGGAGTTCTTCGAGCAGGTGATCAACCTGGTGCGCCGGCACGCGCCTTCTGCCGCTATCGCCTTAAACACGAACGGGGGGAATAGCCTCGAGGCCGCCCAGCGGTGGCTCCCCCCGTCTGGAGCGCCGTGACCTGCGGCTGCTCGGTGGCTGCTCGGTGGCTGCTCGGTGGCTGCTCGGTGGCTCTCTGCTCGCGGTGGCGACTGGCTCGACTCGTACGAGCGCAGAGTCGCGTGAAACTACTATCCTATACATCTCCACAAACCGTGTCGTGCATGCGCGTATCAATATCAGCGATTCTTGTTTTCAGCTTGCTCGCACCGAGTGCGTATGCGCAGTCACCCGCGGCGGCACAAGCGAACACTGCGAACGATCTGTCATGTGTGAACGATCCCTCGTGGACAGCTCCGCAGAAACCGGTACGAGTCTATGGTAATACCTGGTACGTCGGGCCTCGCGGTATCGGCGTCTTCCTGATCACCGCACCCACCGGTGATGTTCTGATTGATGGTGGCGTACCAGCAGACGCACCGTTGATCGAAGCGAACATTCGAAGTCTGGGTATCAACCTGCACGACATCAAATGGATTCTAAATTCGCATGCGCACTGCGATCATGCGGGTGGCATAGCACAACTCGCGCACGACATCGGTGCGCAGGTGATCGCAGGCGTCGCGGATACGTCGTTGCTCGCACGTGGCGGTCATGACGATCCGGAGTACGGTGATAAACTCGTATTTCCGCCCGTGCATGTGACGCGCACTGTAACTGATGGCGAGAGTCTGCACCTGGGCGACCTGGTGCTGACCGCGCACGCGACACCCGGCCATACCAGAGGCAACACGACCTGGGCATGGAAGTCATGTGAGGACACGCGCTGTCTGCATCTGGTCGATATCGGCAGCCTGTCAGCGCCGAGTTATAGATTGGTCGACATCCCACAGTATCCAGATATCGTCAAGGATTTCGAGAATAGCTTCGCGACGGTTGCGGCGTTGCCGTGCGACATTGCGCTGAGTCAGCATCCGGATGTGGTGCATTTCTGGGAACGAGTGGCCACGCGTGATCAGGGCGATGCGGATGCTCTGATCGATCCCACCGTATGCCGCTCATACGCGACAGATGCGCGTGTGAGTTTCGAGGCACAACTGGCGAAGCAACGCGCAGGTGCCGCTCCGGCAAAGTAGCGGCTATGCCCAATCACGCGCCGGCGCGCTCGTCAGCGGTGGACCGCGTTTCGGCTGCGGCGGTTGTGGATCATTCCTGTAATTCGGGCATCGTTCACTCCTTGTCATATCGGTGTTGTTGCCTTCGTCAATGCGTTGACGAAACGAACCGAACGAGTGTGGCCGATGACTGAACATGACGCCCTGGCCAGCGAATTCGAACGTTTGCACGAACATTGGCGGATGGTTGCATACTGCATGCTGGGACAACCACCGAGGCCGACGACGGGCGCATCGCCGCGATGGATGTTGTGGGGAACCCGGCGGTCATGGAAAGGCTGGCGCTGGCGCCGTTGGCGGATTGGCCCCCCCCGAGGATCCGTCGTTGATTGCGGACCGCCGCGAGCACTCAAGCGGTGTCGTTAGTATTAGTCGTTATGATCGACCTGATCACAATCACTGTTGCGAACACCTTCGTCTTCACGGCGAAACTCCTTACCGATCGCGCTCCCAATACCTGTGCTGCCTTCACAGCCTTGCTTCCCTATCGCCAGCGTTTGATCCACGCCCGCTGGAGTGGCGAGGCATGCTGGATCCCGCTCGGTGACTATCAACTTGGTGTCGGCTATGAGAACCACACGAGCCATCCGTCGCGCGGCGATCTGCTGTGGTATCCGGGCGGGGTCAGCGAAACGGAGTTGCTGTTCGCGTACGGCTCGTCACTCTTCGCAAGCAAGGTCGGTCAGCTGGCCGGAAATCATTTCCTCGAGATCGTAGGCGGCGGGGAACGACTCGAGGAGATGGGGCGTTACGTGCTGTATCATGGCGCACAGGACATCGTATTCGAAGCGGTATGATTCTACGGAGCGTTGGATGACATCAGCCGCCAGCTGTAGCGGCCAGGAAGTTCACTCTGACCCCGGTTTCACAGACCGCAACTGCTCCAGTTCCAGAGAAGCGAGCGAGTCGCGATTGGCCACTGCGTCGATCGCCGTGATCTTTCCATCGTCGAAGCTGAGCTCGAGCACGAGCATCATCCGCCCCTCGAGCGGCAACAGGATCCCGACTTCGCCGTCGATGAGTCCCGGCACACACGCTTGCGCCTTCCCCTTGAAGAACTCCGCGACGCTTGTGGCGCCGCGTATTCGAACCGCCGCCCCCGCCAGCTGATTTGCCGCGGCATCGCCTCTGACGACGACGTCCGGATCGAGCACCGCGACGAGCGCTTCGAAGTCGCCGGCCCTGGCGGCGGCGATGAACGCCTCCGCAACTTCCTGCTTCCGGCTCCGATCGATGTCGGACGTCGATACGCCCTGCACGCGATGTCGTGCTCGGCTGGCCAGTTGTCGCGTTGCCATTGACGTCCGTCCGACGATCGGGGCGATCTCGTCGAACGAGAGGTCGAACATGTCGTGAAGCACGAACGCCACGCGCTCCGCAGGCTGCAGTGCCTCGAGTATCACGAGTAGCGCCAAGCCCACGGAGTCTGCAAGCTCGACGTCCATTTCGGGACTCCGCTCGTGCCGGCGTCGCGCGTCCGGCTCCGGCTCGTGACCGTCCAGCGTCTCTTCCGCGTGGGCTTTGCGTGTGCGGAGCTTGTCGAGACAGACGCGTCCGACGATGGTCGTGAGCCAGCCGCCGAGGTTGTCGACTCCGTCCGTGCCCGCATGGCTCACGCGTAGCCACGCCTCCTGTACGGCATCCTCCGCTTCCACCGTCGAGCCGAGCATGCGGTAGGCGGCACTGTGGAGCTTGTCACGGTAACTCTCGAATTGCTGGGCCAGCAGCTCGCGTTCATTCATCGGTCACACTCTTCATTCGGGTTTCGTCACTGTGATGACGTAGCTGGTTCACCCGATGTGACAGAGAGAACAATGACCGAATCATCGCATACTTCGATTCGTACAGAGGAACAAATGACAAACGATATCGCGGCGGCGAACAAGGCGCTTCTCCGCCGATTCTACAATGACGTGTACGTGGACTGGAACATGGCGCTGGTGGACGAGGTCGTTTCACCGCAATTCACGTCCCACGACTGGTCTGACGGCGCGACCGGTCCGCAGGCGTTCCGGAAATACTACGCTGCGATCCGGTCCGCGGTTCCGGACGCCAAATACGAAGTTGACGATCTCATCGCGGAAGGTGACAGAGTAGTCGTACGGTGGAGACTGCTCGGCACGCACCGCGGCGCGTTCGACGGCATCGCTCCGACAGGGCGCGCGATCACGCTGAGAGGCGTCGCGATCTACCGTGTGGACAATGGCAAGCTGGTGGAGCGCTGGGTCGTGTCCGACCTGCACGGGTTGCTCGAAGAGATGCGCGAAGCGTCACCATCAATCCACATCGACAGAAACAAATTCACAGAATCTGAAAAAGTATTGAGGACAGCATGACGAATCTGACATATGCAACATCGGCAACATCGCTCCCGGATAGCGGCACGATTCCGATTCCGGAGCTTCGCAGGGTATTCGGCGATCGGGTAGTCACACCGGAGGACGCAGCGTACGACGGAGCACGCAAGGTCTTTTATGGAGACATCGACCGCCGGCCGGCGCTCATCATCCGCCCGCGGAACGCAGCGGACGTCGCGCGTGTCGTAGCGCTCGCGCGCGAGGATGGGTTCGAGCTTGCAGTTCGCAGCGGCGGCCACAGTCTCGCCGGTCACGGCGTTTCCGACGGTGGGATCGTGCTCGACCTCTCGAACATGAAGGCGCTCGAGTTCGATCTCGCCCGGCGGACGGCATGGGCGGAGACGGGATTGACCGCGGGCGAATACACGACGGCCGCAGCAGCGCACGGTCTCGCGACAGGATTCGGCGACGCAGGATCTGTCGGCATCGGCGGAATCACGCTCGGTGGCGGCATCGGCTACCTCGTGCGCAAGTACGGACTCACCATCGACGATGTGCTCGCCGCCGACGTCGTGACCGCCGATGGTAAGCTGCTGCGCGTGGACGCTGCGACGCATCCCGATCTGTTCTGGGCGATTCGCGGCGGCGGCGGCAATTTCGGCGTCGTTACACGTTTCCAGTTTCGACTGCACGAGGTCGATACGATTTTGGGCGGCGCGCTGATCCTGCCTGCGACGCCCGAGATCATTGCCACATTCGTCGCAGAAGCGGACGCCGCTCCGGAGGAGCTGTCGGTGATCGCCAAGGTCATGATGGCGCCTCCGATGCCCTGGGTGCCTGCAACAGCGCACGCCAAGCTCGTCATCATGGCGACGCTGGTCTACGCCGGCGACATCGAGGCCGGCGAGCGCACCATCGCGCGGTTCCGATCGCTCGCCAAGCCCGTGGCCGACATGGTGAAGCCGATGCGGTATCCGGAGATCTATCCGCCAGACCAGGGGATGCATCCGGTGGCATCGGTGCGCACTATGTTCGCGAACACGATCGACGCTGGTGTGGCGCAAACGATCGTCGATCACCTGCAGTCCTCGACCGCGCAAATCGCTGCCGCTGAGATTCGGGTGCTTGGCGGGGCAATGGCGCGAGTGAGTGCCGACGCGACCGCGTTCGCTCACCGCGGCGCGCGCATCATGATGAACGTCGCCGCGATTTACAGGAGTCCCGATGACACGGCGATACACGAGCGCTGGGTCGAGGACTTCGCCGCGGCGTTGCGTCAGGGCGACGGCGCCGCGTACGTCGGCTTCATCGGCGACGAGGGCGGCGCGCGCGTGCGCGATGCGTATCCCGGGGCGACATGGGAGAGACTCGTCGCGGTCAAGAGCCGCTACGACCCGGAGAACCTGTTCCATCTGAATCAGAATGTTCCGCCGCGGTGACGGAGAAGCGAACCGGCGCGTGAAAGTAGGGTCAGAATGCACTTCTCGTGGTAAATGCCATTCGTTGGTGTCAAGAAAGTCCACTCTGACCCCATTTTACATTTGACTCGGCTGCGCGTGAGCCAGAGATTTAATGTCGAACCAAAATCGAGGCATCAAGATGACACGAGTACGAGTCGAGGCTTTCACCATCTCGATTGACGGATACGGTGCCGGTCCCGACCAGGACATCACCAATCCGCTCGGTGTAGGCGGCGAAAACCTGCATCAATGGATGATTCCCACTCGCACGTTCCAGCAGATTCACGCCGGCAAGGACGGCACTACCGGGATCGACGACGACTTCGCCGCGCGTGGCTTCACGAACGTCGGGGCATGGATACTCGGAAGGAACATGTTCGGGCCGGTTCGCGGACCGTGGCCCGACATGAACTGGAAGGGCTGGTGGGGAAGCAACCCGCCATACCACGTTCCGGTCTTCGTGCTCACCCATCACGCGCGGCCGCCAATCGAGATGGAAGGCAACACCACGTTCCACTTCGTCACGGGTGGCCATCTTGAAGCGCTGGATCGGGCGCGCGAGGCGGCCAATGGGATGGACGTGCGCATCGGCGGTGGCGCCGACACGATACGGCAGTACCTTCGCGATGGCCTCATCGATGAGTTGCACATCGCCATCTCGCCGATGCTGTTAGGGAGCGGAGAGCGCCTGTTCGAGGGAGTCGACATGGTGGCTGAAGGATACCGCTGCGTCGAGCACGTGGCTTCGGAGAAGGCGACGCATATCGTGTTGCGGCGTGATGGTGCGGAGTAACGCCTTGCAATAGGGTTGCAGATGAACGACGCTCCGCGCCGCTGCTGCAGCATGGCGAAACGGTATGATGATTTCGACACACGGCTCCATCGGGAGCACGTATCCTCGCCACTCGGCTCGATGAAGACCCCCACACGAATCGGAACACTGGAACAATTGAGTTCTCACTCCGCGATCCGGACGGATATTACGTCACCATGAGCGCTCTCTCTGCGGTCTGACGAGCTCTGGGACTGCAGGCGAATATTGTAAAGTGCTCTGTGCGGTTATCTGGCTCGCTTACGAGCTGAGCTGGTACGTCACGCCTCAAACACGGGGGATCGGCATGAAGCTACACTATCTGGAGATCGTCGCGGTGGATGTGGATGCTGTGTGTGCAGCATACGAGGCTGCGCATGGCATCGAGTTTGGTTCAGCTGATCCAATGCTGGGAGGCGCGCGGACGGCGCCGCTGCCGGACGGCGGCAGCATTGGCGTGCGCGGCCCGTTGCGCGATACGGAGGAGCCGATCGTGAGGCCGTACTGGCTCGTCGACGATATCGAAGCGGCGTTGGATGCAGCGACCAAGCAAGGCGTCTTCGTTGCGCATCCTCCGCTGGAGATTCCGGGGAAGGGGACGTTCGCCATCTATATCCAGGGCGGCGTGAATCACGGATTGTGGCAGCTGTAATTTCCGAACTGGCATCTCCGAACGGCATGTTCATGAACGCCAGACAACACGATGCTGATAGTCGCCGAGTCCGAGTCGGCTCGTTCCTGGGCATTGAAGGGAATCGGTGGGATCTCATTGGTCCTGTCTGAGCTGAGCCATTACATATCAATCTGCCCTGTCGTCAATCTCACCCTCACGGTCGCGAACCCGATGGCGCGACATCATGAACACACGCAGACAGTTCCTCATCACTGCACCCCTCGGCGTTCTCGGTGTGATCGCTGCATGCAACGACGGCGCGCACGAGTCGTCGGGCGCTGACTCTGTTGCTTCGGCCGGAGCAGAGCCGGCGATCGGCGCCACGATGGCAACGACCGTCACGCCGGCCAGCGTCGCAAACGTTCCCGCCGATGCGCCGACGCTCAACTGGATCCCGCAACACACGGATCTCGTGTACACCTTCGGTGGCGCGGCGCCGAAACAGCGCATCAAGTCCGGCACGCGCATCGTCACGTGGACTGAAGACTGCTTCGACGGCGCCGTCAAGACTGCAGCGGATCTCCCGTCCAAGAAGATGGCGGCTGGCCATGACAATCCGCAGACGGGGCCGTTTTACGTCGATGGCGCCGAGCCGGGAGATACCGTCGCGATTCACATATTGAAGCTCGAACCTGCGCGCGCGTATGCCGTATCTTCGTTCAGTCCCGGGTTTGGCGCGCTTGTCGGTAACGATCAGACCGCGATGCTCGGACCGGATTTCCCGGAGACGACGTGGCGATACGACGTCGATGCGAAACGCAGTGCAGCTCGAGCCACGTCGGCCGACGGCAAGTATTCGTGGTCGGTGCCACTGGCGCCGTTTCTCGGTTGCATCGGAGTAGCACCGGCGGGCGGTGAAGTTCGCACCACGATCGTGCCGGGCAACTTCGGCGGCAACATGGACTGCCCCGAAGTGCGCGTCGGAAACACGGTCTACCTCGGCGTGAACGTACCCGGCGCTCTGCTGTCATTCGGCGATGGCCACTATGCGATGGGCGAAGGCGAGATCATGGGCGCCGCGATCGAGGGCGCACTGAACGTCGAGGTGTACGTCGAACTCATCAAGAAGAGTGCGACACCGATTCCGCGAATCGAGAACGCCGACGAGATCATCTTCGTCGGCTCAGGTCGTCCGCTCGAGGACGCCGCGCGTGTAGCGTTCAAGGCGATGATCGGATGGGTGCGTGCGCAGTCTGGGATGTCAGTCATGGACGCATATCAATTCGTCGCGCAGAATGCGAAGGCGCCGATCATCCAGCTGGTCGATCCGGAGTACACCGTGATGGTGAAGATCGAGAAAAGCAGAGTCCCCGGTGCGCGGCGCATATCGTGAGACGCACAGCCGAATGAGTACGGCCAGAATCGCACTCGCCAACGTTGCGGCCGACGCCGGCGTCGCGGTGGTGCTCGGCACCGACCTCGACCTAACCGCGGCAACCGACCTGCTCGCTACGCGGTGCAGGACTGCGTAGGCGCAATGCGCGATCGGGTACGACCAGCGCGAGCGCTGGACTGGTACGCGGCTCGAGATTGACCAGACACCGGCGAGCGGCGGACTGGCGAGCACGGCACACACGGGGCTAGCATTGTTGCATGCGATCACACTTTCTTGTCCCCTTCGTCGCCGCCACGCTTGCGGCGAGTCTGGCCAGCCCGCATCAGGCACGCGCGCAGGATAATCCGACTGGCGATCCGGTCGTTCAGCGTATCTACGATGAGGGCATGCACCACTCCGAAGCTTCGCGCTTTGCACAGACGCTGATGGATTCCATCGGTCCTCGGCTTACAGGCTCGGCGGCCAACCGTGCTGCCAACGATTGGCTGCTGAGTATTTACAAATCGTGGGGCGTCGACGCGAAGAACGAGAAGTACGGTACCTGGCGCGACTGGACGCGTGGGACGAGCGGGTTGGAGCTGGTGTCACCACGGCGTCGCGTACTCGAGGCGACGATGCATGCTTGGAGCGCGGCAACTCCCACCGGCGGTGTCACCGCCGACGTCGTCATCGTTCCGACAGCAGGTGCGATCGCCGACAGCGCTGGATTCGTGCGCTGGCTGCATTCGGTGAAGGGAAAGCTTGTATTGATCAGCCAGCCACAGACGACCTGTCGCCCCGACTCCGACATTCGCGCCTGGGCAGATTCCGGGACATATCATCACGCACTGTCGCCAACGCGACAGTGCAGCGCAGGATTGGCGTGCACGACTCACTGCCGCACGCGTTAGCAGTCGCGAGCTTCCGGAATTGCTCGCGCGCGCCGGTGCCGCAGGGGTGCTCTCCAACGGTTGGTCGCACGGTTGGGGTGTCGACAAGATCCAATCGTCGCGCGCCGCTGGCGTTCCGTCGTTCGACGTGTCGTGCGAGGATTATACGCTGCTCGCGCGGCTTGCATCGAACGGACAGGGTCCACGCGTCCATGCGGTCGCCGACGCCAGGGTTGCACCGGCGGAGTCGCCGGTGTTCAATACGATCGCCGAGATCAAGGGAACAGAAAAGCCGAACGAATACGTAATGCTCTCGGCGCATCTCGACTCGTGGGACTCCGGCAGCGGCGCAACTGACAACGGAACCGGCACGGTTACGATGCTCGAGGCCATGCGCATTCTCAAAACCGTGTACCCGCATCCCAAGCGCACGATTCTCGTCGGTCACTGGAGCGGCGAGGAAGAGGGCGACATCGGTTCGTCGGCGTTTGCGGCCGATCATCCGGAGGTTCTGGCGGGGCTCCAGGCACTCTTCAATCAGGACAACGGTACTGGCGAGATAGACAGCGTGCAGACGAACGGGTTCGTCGACGCCGCACCGTCGCTCGCGCGTTGGATGTCGCGCATGCCCGCGGACATGACGCGCAACATCGCACTCATGCTGCCGGGTATCGCGCACGATGAGAGCACCGATAGCGATGCTTTCGATTGCCACGGCGCACCTGGATTCTTTCTGACGTCGTCCGACTGGTCGTACACCGACTACACGTGGCACACGAACCGCGACACGTATGACAAGATCAACTTCGACAACGTGAAGCGGAATGCGACGCTCGTAGCCCTGTTTGCGTATGAGGCGTCCGAGGATCCGGCATTCGTGTCGCGCACGCGCGCGGTGTCTCCCATCGACCCGCGCACGAATCAGCCAATGCGGGTGCCGGAGTGCTCCGTGCCCCCGCGGAGCTGGGCGGCAGCGCAGCGGCACTGATGTGAGTCGAGTTGTCGTGTGCACCAATCTGACCGTTGACGGCGTCATGCAGGCGCCGGCACGAGCAGACGAGGACATCTACAGTGTGTGGCCCGCGCGGAATGGCAGTCGATTCACGCCGTGGCTCACCAATACGCGGAAGTACGTCGCGTCGACGAGATCGGGATTGCGCATGTTACGTGCGCGATCCTGATCCAACTCTCTTCCACCTTCATCGTCCATGCTCTCACCGTCGACGGACATGGCACCAGCGCCCGGATACACTCCGCTGGTAGGCGCCATGGTGTCCATGCTCAACTACACCCGCGCAACCACTATCTCCGCAGTCCGAGGTCTCTCACTGTCGGAACTCGACCACCAGCACGACCCGACGGCCAATCCGATCGGCGCGCTGCTCGCACACATCTGTGCGATCGAGTGGTCCTATGTCGCCAGTACGCTTGGTGGAAATCCGCCGTCCGACACTGACTGGGCAGAATGGGGACCCCTGATGCGTCTGGGTCCGCAGGCGTGGGCGGCGGCGCGAGGTCGTACGCTCGAAGAGCATCTTGCGCGTCTCGAGGCCGTGCGGAACCAGACGCTCGCCGGCCTGCGCGCCGTCGACGATGCGTGGCTGTCGCAAGCCGCAACTCTGCCGTGGCTGCGCGACCGTGCGACACATCTCTGGGTGTGGTACCACGTCATGGAGGATGAGCTGAATCACCGCGGGCAGATCCGGTGGCTCCGTGGGCGTCTGCCGGCGCATGGCTCACCGTTACAGCACCCGTAATCTTGTTGCCACCAGGCGCGGGAGAATAAGTTCAGTTCGTTTGCGATTCGGACCGGTCCCGAATTCGATTCGTAATCGAGCGGTCATCGTTTCAACCCGGAAGTGACGGCGGCGCCAGCGGCTGGGTCTCTGATGTTAGTGCGGCAACGTGTCGTCCCAAATCCCTCGCTGCTTCCACAGTTTCATCGGCGCCCTCACATGATGCCTTCTATTTCTTCACCGCTCGATCGCGAGCGGCAAGCTTCTGCCATGCCGTCGAGTCATGCGTTTCGTGCTGCCGCCCTGTTTCTCTCCGTCGTACTTCTGCTCGTCGCTTGCAACGACACGACCGCTCCGCTTCCGCGTGAGGGCGCGCCCGCTGCGCTCGAATTCTCAATTGGCGGATACGGTGGAGGTGGTAGCAGGGTAACGTTGATCAGCGACACTGTCGTCATGTGGCGTGTGTCGCCGGCATGGACGCCCGGCACGCCAATCGACACCGTGCGTGTCGTGCCCGACTCCGCTGCGTGGCGCGCATTCTGGTTGGCGACGAAGCAGGCAGGCGCTGATCGGTGGCGCAGTCAGTACAACGCCGATGGAATCGCCGACGGACTCGGCTGGGACTTGCGCCTCGTGGCCGGCGGAGGACAAATCGTGTCATATGGCAGCAATGCATATCCCGATCGTTCCGGTAAGAAACACGAAGGCGACGTCACGAATGATTTTCGAGTTTTCGTAGCTGCGTTGAGCGATCTCGTCGGACGTCGCGTGTGGTTCTGATCTCGCGCGATTAGTTTGATTTCCATATGCACGAAAAACCAACAGTAGCGCCCGACAGCTCGGCGGTGCGTGTCGCGTTATGGCGCGCACTGCACGTCGAGGTCGACGCACCTCCGTACGTCATCGAAGACACCATCGGTCTTCAACTCGCGGCGCCTGATGACAAGTGGCGCGAGCGGCCCGATATGGACCCCAAAGGCACCAGCGGCTTCCGCGCGGGAATCGTTGCCCGTGCCCGCTTCGTCGACGACCTGGTCACGGAACAGGCCGCGCTCGGAGTCACTCAGTATCTCATACTCGGCGCGGGACTCGACACGTTCGCGCAACGCAGGCCGGAGATCGCCTCGCGCATGCGGATATTCGAGATCGACCAGCCCGAGACGCAGGCATGGAAGCGACAACGCCTGATCGAGCTGGGCCTCGGCGTTCCCGACTGGCTGCAACTCGTGCCGGTCGACTTCGAGGCCGGCGACGACTGGTGGGACCGGCTCGCGGAGTCCGGCTTCGATGCGAGCCTGCCGACCATGGTCGCCTGCACCGGCGTCACGATGTATCTGACGAGAGACGCGGTCGCGGCCACGCTGCGCCGGCTCGCGACGCTCGCTCCCGGATCCACGTTGGCGATGACGTTCCTTCTTCCTGCAGAGCTCACCGAAGGTGACGAGCGCCAGCAACACACGGAAGTCCAGAAAAGCGCCCGAGCGTCGGGAACGCCATTCCTCAGCTTCTTCACTCCGCCCGAAATGTTGGCGATGGCCCGGGACGCAGGGTTCGCATCGGTCGCTCATGTGTCGGCGGCTGACCTTACCGAGCGCTACTTCGCCGACCGCACGGACAGACTGCGCCCCGCGAGCGGAGAGTCGTTTCTCATCGCGACTACGTAAGGAATCCGCGTGTAACATAGGGTGCGTACCGGGGAGCGCACCCGAAGTGAGTCCTCGCCGGACAGCGCGTTCTGGTGCATGATTATGGCGATGCCGACCCCCCAACTCGCCGCCCGCTTCCGACGCGCCGGCACACATCGCGACGACTTCAGTAACAGCGAAGAGCTGCGCGCCACCCTTCAGCGAAGGCTCCGCGCTGTTGCCTGGGTCAGCGTCGTGTACAACGGTGGCGCCGCAATCTTCGGTACGCTCTCCCCAATCATGCGCGCGCGCAGTGCTGCCGCTCCACTGTCGGCGGGCTCGTCATACCTCTACTTGCTCGTCGCTGTGCTGTTCGTGATCGCGGCGCTGCTGCTTCGCCCTGCAACGCCTCGACCACTCGGCAGGCTGCGTATCTACGAGGCGGTGATCTTCACCTTCGGCGTGGGACTTTTTCTTGCGCTCAACGTCTTTGACTACTCGACACTGCAGGGCGTATACGCGAGGGCGCCGATCGACATCGCACTCGGGATGGCGAGCTTCCCCGTATTCCTGATGGTCGCGTACGGCGTGCTCATTCCCAATCCTGCACGTCGAGCAGCCGTGGCCATGGTGCTGTTCACGCTCGCTGGGCTCGCTCCGGACGCGTGGGCACTTACCACCGGCCTGCTGCCGACATCGATCGCGCCGATTGTGTTCGGATTCAAAGGTACTTTGCTCGTGTTGGTTGGGCTCATAATCTGGTTCGGGTCATATCGCTACGAGACCGTGGTGCGTCGTGAAGCCGCGGCGCGCGAGCTGGGCCAGTATGTCCTTGGCGAGCAGCTTGGATCGGGTGGCATGGGCGACGTCTTCCGCGGTGAGCATCGGATGCTTCGGCGCCCGGTCGCTATCAAGTTGATCAGCTCCGAGCAGGCCGGTAGCCCCGATGCGCTCGCTCGATTCGAGCGAGAGGCGCAGGCAACTGCGCAGCTCACGCATCCCAACACTGTGCAGCTATTCGACTATGGTCGGTCCGAGGACGGGACGTTCTACTGCGTGATGGAATTGCTCGACGGCGAAACGCTCGAAAAGATTGTAGAGCGCGACGGGCCAATGCACGTGGCGCGCGCCGTTCACGTTTTGACTCAGCTCTGCGGCGCGCTCGCCGAAGCGCACGATCGCGGACTCGTGCATCGCGACATCAAGCCGAGCAATGTGATACTCGGCAATCGCGGCGGCATGCCGGACGTCGCGAAGCTGCTCGACTTTGGTCTCGTCACTGCGCGCGGCACTGGAAGCGCCGATGCAATGGGTGCGACGCTCACCCAGGCCGGCATGATCGTGGGAACACCGGAGTTCATGAGCCCCGAGCAATGCGGCGATCCCAACGAGATCAGCGCGTCTTCAGATCTCTACAGCCTCGGCGCGCTCGGATACTTTCTCTTTACCGGTCGCTCACCGTTTGCAGGACGCAACTCGATGCAGATGCTGGCTGCACATCTGTATGAGATGCCGCCTGCGCCGTCGACCCATGTAACGGATATTCCGCCGGAAGTCGACGCCATAATCATTCGAGCGCTCACGAAGGACCCCGCTGGCCGCTTCGAGAATGCACGGGCGATGGCATCAGCATTGGAATGGGCCGTCTCTCAGGTAGCCGCGTAGCAACTGCCGTTCGACCGCAGGAAATCACCGACGCACTCACACCCAGGGGGATCGATATGACTGCAACACCGAAGTGGCTCAAGCCCGTTGGTATTGTTGCACTGATCTGGAACTTGATCGGTTGTGCCGCGTTCATCATGGATCTCCGCCTCACTCCAGCAGATGTTGCGAAGCTGAGTGCCGCACAGCAGGCGATGTATGCGGCTCGTCCTGCCTGGTCCGTCGCTGCGACAGGTATCGCCGTGTGCGCTGGCGCGCTTGGCTGCATCGGGCTCATCATCGGCAAGCGATGGGCGTATCCACTGCTGGTGCTTTCGCTGCTCGGCGTGATCCTTCAGGACCTCTCGTTCTTCGGCATGAGCGGCGCGATGTCACAGGCTGGATCGACGGCAGTCATTCTGCAATGCGTTGTACTGGTCGTCGCATTGGGGCTGGCCGTGCTGGCGAGCAAGGCGACGAAGAACGGCTGGCTTTCGTAACGTGCATTAGCCGCTGTTAGACGCACATTGATTGGGGCGCCGGGGTATCGAGCTGCGTACCCAATTGTCTGAAGCGTGCCGTTTACGCGGGTTCTGACGATATCATCAGCTTGAAACCATCCGGATCCAGCAACCGAAACATGCGCACGCCCCTCACGTCCGCCGGCTCCGTCTCCAGCACGCCGCCACCTTCGCGTATTCGTCTCGCCAGCTCGTCGATGTTCTGCGACGTCGTCAGTCGCAGCGATATTCCCTCGCCCTTGGCCCGGTTCAACCCTTTAGCGCCGTTATCCTGGGTCAGCAGGATCGCCACTGTCCCCGCCCTGAGCGAAACGGCGAACAGCTTCCCGTCACGCTCATGCGTGTGAGCAACAGTGAAGCCGAGCACGTCGCGGTACCACGCAAGGCTCGTTTGAATGACATTGACCGTCAACGACGCCGAGAGTGTATGAGCGCTGAACGGCTCTGGCTCGCCCGATAGGCCGGCGTCCGCGACTGGTGGAATTGAATTCATGAGATATCGGGTACGGGGAGAGAGCAGGACTCCGTATGCACGCTTGCATACAAAACCCGTGCAATCGGTCACGGGGTGTAACGTAGCGGCGCGTGGTTCGCTCCAGCAATGCCTCCGTCGACGTGAGGTAGCCCCTTATACTTGATTACCTGGACTCGGTAATACGGGCACACAGGCTTCACTGGAGGGATTGGAATCATCATGCCAGACCGCCGCTACAATGAAAACGAGGTGGAGGCGATTTTCCGGGCGGCCGCGGAAGGCTCAGACTCGCGCATGCTGCCAGGAAGCCGCGCCGACGGACTTACGCTCAACGACCTGCAGGACATCGCCCGCGAAGTCGGGATCTCGCCCACTGCCGTATCGCGTGCGGCGCAGTCGCTGGATCGTCCGCGCGATGCAGCAATACCGCAGACCTTTTTAGGGCTTCCCCTCGCCGTGGAGCGTACAGTTGCACTCGATCGAAATCTCACGGATACAGAATGGGATCTCCTCATCGTCCGGCTTCGTGAAGTGTTCCATGCGCGCGGTACCGTGCGCACCCAGGGATCGCTTCGCGAGTGGAGCAACGGCAACCTGCATGCGCTGCTCGAGCCCACGCCAACGGGATATCAACTGCGGCTTGGCACATTCAAGGGCAACGCGCGCGCTTCGACCGCCGTCGGCGCGCTGATGCTCGGAATGTCTGCAGTAGTCGGCTTCGTCGTCGCGGCGCACGGCACGATTGTCGATGCAGCACCCGCGATTGTCTCACTTGCGACGATAGGTGCTGTTTTCATCGCAAACGGCGCACTACGACTCCCGCGCTGGGCTCGGCTACGCAGGCGACAGATGGATGACGTAGCAGCGCAACTGACACAGGCGATGCAAGATCCAACGTGATTCCCGTCATTTCCGTCTCGAGACTGGGTAAGCGCTACGGCCGCACTGTCGCAGTGAGAGACGTCTCGCTGGAAGTGTTCGAGGGCGAGATCTTCGGGCTCATTGGTCCAAACGGCGCCGGCAAGACGACCACGATGGAATGCGTCGAGGGCAATCGCGTTCCCGACACGGGAACCATCTCGGTACTGGGCCTCGATCCACAGCGAGACGCCAACGCCCTCCGGCAGCGGATCGGTGTGCAGCACCAGGAGGCGCAGCTCCAGAAGCGGATCAAGGTGTGGGAGGCCGTCGACCTGTGGGCGTCGCTGTATCCCCGTGTGGTAGATACCGACGCACTCCTCGACCAGCTCGGACTCGCGGAAAAACGCGACTCATGGTTCATGACGCTCTCGGGTGGGCAGAAGCAGCGACTCTTCATCGCACTGGCGCTCATCCATGAACCCAGCGTCGTGTTCCTCGACGAGCTCACCACCGGGCTCGACCCACAGGCGCGTCGTGCGATATGGGCCCTGGTAACCGGGATCAGAGACCGTGGCACGACGGTGTTCCTCACGACTCACCTGATGGAAGAAGCCGAGCGACTCTGCGATCGCGTCGCCATCATCGAGCACGGATGCATCATCGAGTTGGGCACGCCGGCCGAGCTGGTACAGAAGCACTGCCCGGAGCGGACTGCCGTGTTCACGAGTGATGATGAAGATGTCGCCGAACGGATGCATGGTCTGGGCGCGGTCGAGCGTAATGGCGTGACATACACGATTCACGGAGCGGGTGACGACTTCGTGACCGAAGTGATCAACGTCATCGCGCGCGAGGGCATTCGCGTGCGCGGCTTCCGCACCGAGATCCCGACGCTCGAGGACGTGTTCCTCAAGCTGACTGGTCACGGGATCAGGGACTGATGATGCCACGCGGACCGCTCCGGGGATTCTGGAAGCTCACCTGGCTCGAGACCAAGATCTTCATGCGCGAGCCGATGGGGTTCGTCGGCGCGCTAGTGATGCCGCTGTTGGTTTTCGTAGTATTGGGACGCACCCTCGGCATCGGCAAACCGGTGGCCACGCCGAAAGTCGATATTCCGTTCAACGTGGCCATCCTCGCGGCGATATTGATCGCGATCAGCGCGGTGCAATCGCTCGTTGCGATCATATCCATCTACAGGGAAGGCGGTATCCTCAAACGCCTCCGCTCCACCCCGCTTTCGCCAGTGACGATCATGGGTGCGCAGGTCACTGTGAAGCTCGTATTCACGGTGGTCAGCCTCACGCTGCTCATGCTCGCCGGCCGGCGCATTTTCCCGGGCGTGATGCGCGTAAACGTTTTCAGCTTCTCCGGAGCCGTTGTCCTCAGCACGTTCAGCATTCTCTCACTCGGCTTCGTGCTCGCCAGCCTGGTGCCTACGGCGCGTTTCGCGCAGCCGATCAGCGCGGCCGTGCTCTATCCCATGCTCGCGTTGTCGGGACTGTTCTATCCAGTGGATCGATTCCCGCGTGCACTCCGCGACCTGGCGTACCTGTTCCCGACGACGCACGCCGTGGCGTTGCTGCAGGGCGTGTGGGACGGATCGGGTTGGGGTGCGCACTGGGTAAATGTCGCAGCGTTGCTCGCTCTGTTTGCCGCGTACACCGCACTCTCGACCAGGGTGTTTCGGTGGGAGTGAACAGGAACAGCAGGAACGCGAACGGTTGACCGTGAGTGGCTCGGAGTTTGCGGCGGACACTGAGCTCAACGACACCGCCGTGGCGTGACGCGGCAATCGATCATTCGTGGAAAGGATGTTGCACCAATGAAGATCGGCGTTCTTGGTTCCGGTGACGTAGGAAGAGCCCTGGCCACAGGCTTTCTCGAGCACGGCCATGAGGCGATGGTCGGCACGCGCGACAGCGCAAAACTGGCAGACTGGCTCGCGAGCAATCCGCGCGGCAGGGTTGGCAGCTTTTCCGAAACCGCAGCGTTCGGCGAGATCGTCGTGCTGGCGGTCAAGGGCGCGGCAGCTGCGGACGTGCTGCGCGCAGCAGGTGCAACAGCCTTGTCCGGCAAGATCGTAATCGACACGACCAATCCGATCGCCGATGCTCCGCCGAGCAATGGCGTGTTGAAGTTCTTTACAAACCTTGACGATTCGTTGATGGAGCGGCTGCAGCGCGAGTTTGGCGAGGTGCGCTTCGTGAAAGCTTTCAACTCCGTCGGGAGCGCCTTCATGGTCGGCCCGCAGTTCGCCGACGGAAAGCCAACCATGTTCATCTGTGGAAACAACGAAGCCGCGAGAAAAACAGTCGCAGGCGTTCTGGATCAATTCGGCTGGGACGTAGCGGACATGGGTAGTGCCGAGTCGGCCCGCGCGATCGAGCCACTCTGCATGCTCTGGTGCATACCGGGTCTCTTGCGCGGCGAGTGGGGTCATGCGTTCAGGTTTCTCAATAAGTGATGACCACTTCCATACAGGCGCGTCACTCAACACAAATTCGTCACTCGAGTCGCATGGTCACGTAGTTTTCTGCGCGCCACCAAAACGCGCTGGATCGATACTGGTTGCCGCCCTGGCCATCCTCGGCGCCATTGCGTGTCGTGGCAGTGAGGCCCCGACGGAAAGCAGCTCCTGCTCACGGGCAAGTTTTGGCCGGTGCTGTTTCAGGTTCGATTGCGCTCGTCTCCATCGCGAAAACAGATATAGATTCCTAAAAGGGTGTACGGCATCCGAATTTTGTCAGGTGTTGATAGCCATGACAGAGATCGAGCGGGCGAGAAGACTTCTCAAGTACGATGCCTGGGCGGACCTCGAAATGATTCGCTCGTTGGCAAGCGTTCCAGCGACGGTCCTGGAGCAGGCTCGGCAGGAGTCGCCAAGGCCGATTCAGGTACTAATCGCACATATCATTGGCGCAAATTGGAACTGGCTCGCCCGAACAAAGGGCGAGCGGCCACCCGTGGCGATCTGGCCCGACATCGCGCCGCAGATTCTGGACCGTATACTGACGGACGTGCATGCGGCGTGGCTTACCTATGTTGCCTCTCTGTCAGACGACGACTTGGGCCGCGTCGTGACGTATGCCAACAGCAAGGGCGACGAATATAGCAACACTGTCTTCGACATCATTACGCAAGTCATCGTGCACTCGGAGCATCACCGCGGACAGATAGCGCAAACCGTCCGCGCACTTGGCGGCCAGCCCGCGCTGACAGACTACATCCAGTACGCGCGTAGCGTCGGCGCGTAGACCGCTCGCGATCACATCGGCATCGCAGCAACACTTCCGCCCTGCCCAATCTTGCGGTCGTCAAGATTGGATATTATATCCCTTCCCGCTTCGACAGACCGGGTGCATAATGCCCTCAGGATCCGCCTGCCTCCACAATCGCCAAGCAAAAAGGGAACGGAACAATGAAATCCGTAACAGGGCCGGCGCCCACCGCCGCACGGGCAGCTCGTGCACAGCGCGCGCTGGTGGTCGTTCTTCTGTCATGCAGTGTCGCCGCTGCGATCCCCGTAGCAGGTGTCGCGCAGGGAACAGCGGCTGACTACCAACGCGCCGAAGGACTGGCGCGCCGGCTCGACGGACTGGTTGTGGACGACGCCGATCCGCCGGCCTGGCTCCCGAATGGTGACAGCTTCGTCTACAACAAATCGGTGCGCGGTGGACACTCCTTCGTACTCGTTGATGCAGCCACGCTCGACCGACGTTCGCCTTTCGATCAGACGAGACTCGCCGCCACGCTCAGCACGGATCTCAAGCGGCCGATCACCGCGCTCACACTTCCGTTCGCGACATTCTCGTTTGTCGATGGCGAGAGCGCTATCGAATTCGTACCGCGTGATCGCTTCGGACCGCCCGCCGACGCGGTACGCTGGCGCTGCACGCTTGCAGATTACGTCTGCGCCATCGCGCCGCCCTCTGTACGCGCGCAGCGGGAGCGACGGAGCTATGGCGGAGGACTGTTCGGTGCGCTGCCACGTCAGGATACGCTCCCGCACATTTCGCCCGATGGAAAGCAGGAAGCACTCATACGCAACTTCAACGTCTATGTGCGCCCCGTAGGCTCCGACCGCGGGACCATGCTCAGCACCGACGGATCGGAAGGTGATGCATACGATCAGTCGTCCATCGTCTGGTCGCCCGACTCGAAACGAATCGCGGCCTACCGCGTGCAGCCCGGTTATCGGCGGATGGTGCATTACGTGCTGTCGTCGCCAACCGATCAGCTCCAGCCCAGGGACTCGACGCTCTACTACAACAAGCCGGGCGATGTGCTCGACGTCGATCAACCCGTACTCTTCGATCTCGCGTCGCACAGACAGTTCGTCATCGACAACTCGCTCTTCCCCAACGCATATGACGTAACCGCACTCGTCTGGCGGCGGAACAGTCAGGCGCTGACGTTCGAGTACAACCAGCGTGGCCATCAGGCGTATCGTGTGATCGAGATCGATGCGAACACTGGCACGACACGCGCAGTCATCGACGAGGAGTCACCGACCTTCTTCGAGTATTCGGCAAAGAAGTACCGGCATGATATCGACGACGGAAGGGAAATCATCTGGACGTCGGAGCGCGACGGGTGGAATCACCTTTACCTGTACGACGGCATCACCGGGCGAGTGAAGAATCAGATCACCAGGGGACCGTGGGTGGTGCGCGGCATCGATTGGATCGACGATGCGAAGCGTCAGATATGGTTCGCGGCGAGCGGAATGTATCCTGGCAAGGATCCATACTTCATCCATCACTACCGCATAAACTTCGACGGTACGGGACTCACTGCCATCACGGATGCCGACGCGATGCACACAGTGAGTTTTTCCCCCGATCGCAGGTATTACGTCGATCTGTGGTCGCGTGTGGATCTGCCGCCTGTTCTGCAGCTTCGGCGAACGAGCGATCTGAAAGTGATGATGAACGTGGAGCACGCCGACGCCAGCGCTCTGCTCGCGACAGGCTGGCGTCCGCCGGAAGTGTTCACGGCCAAGGGTCGCGACGGCAAGACTGACATCTGGGGCGTCATCATCCGGCCCACCAACTTCGATCCGAAAAAGAAGTATCCGGTCATCGAGAACATCTACGCCGGACCGCAGGACTCCTTCGTTCCAAAAACGTTCAGCACTCAGGCGAGCATGCAGGCCCAGGCAGAGCTTGGCTTCATCGTCGTGCAGATCGACGGTATGGGCACGTCGAACCGATCCAAGGCATTCCACGATGTCGCCTGGAAAAATCTCGCCGATGCCGGTTTCCCCGATCGCATTCTCTGGCACAAGGCGGTCGCGGCGAAGTATCCGTACTACGACATCAGTCGAGTTGGAATCTACGGGACGTCAGCCGGTGGCCAGAGCGCACTCGGCGCATTGCTCTTTCATCCCGAGTTCTACAAGGCCGCCGTTTCGGCTGCGGGCTCTCAGGACAATCGCATGGACAAGATCTGGTGGAACGAGCAATGGATGGGATGGCCGATCGGACCCCAGTACGCGGCGTCATCCAACGTGGACAACGCATACAGACTGCAGGGTAAGCTGCTTCTCGTGGTCGGAGAGATGGATCCCAACGTGGATCCATCCTCGACCATGCAGGTGGTCAATGCGTTGATAAAGGCGAAGAAGTACTTCGACCTGCTGGTCATACCCGGTGCCGGTCACGGATCTGGTGGCCCGTACGGCGAGCTCAAGCGCTTCGATTTCTTCGTTCACAATCTGCTGGGTGTAGAAGCACCGGAAAGGAATCACAGCGCGGCGTCGCCGATATCCTGATGTCATTCCGGTAGCTGGAGCGTTGCTACCGCAAGTTCTGGTGCCGGCGTCCCCACCGCCGGCACCGGAGACATTGCGAGCTTCGCTTCAGCATCCCAGACTGAGACGTTCGAAGTGCGCAGCCGAAGCACACAGATCCGCGTCCGCGATCGCGCGAGCCACCGCTTGCCCCACATCGCTCGTATGAAATGCCGGTTGGTCCGGCTGGACGAGATCCGGCGTTACATATCCGGAGCTGTACACTGCCTCGACCGCCGCTTCGATACACGCAGCCTCGTCGTGCATTCCCAACGAGTAGCGAAGCAGCATTGCTGCGCTGAGTATCGCGCCCGCAGGATTGGCTACATCGCATCCTGCAATGGTCGGCGCCGACCCGTGGATCGGCTCATACATCCCGAGTCGCCTGCCATCTGATCCCGGATGGCCCAGCGATGCCGAGGCGAGCATTCCGATCGAGCCCGCGAGAACCGAAGCCTCGTCAGTGAGAATGTCGCCGAACATGTTCTCCGTCACGACTACATCGAATGCAGATGGCCGCACAATCACGTCCATCGAGAAGGAATCGACGAGGCGATGTTCCAGCTGCACGTCCGGAAATTCATCCCGGACCACCGCTGTCGCTACTCTGCGCCAGAGACGCGATGTCTCCAGAACGTTTGCCTTGTCCACCGACGTGAGCAACCCACGCCGCTCGCGTGCGATCCGTGCGGCGACGCGGACTACGGATGTTATTTCATCTGTCGTGTACGTTGCGGAATCGGTCGCTCGCTCACCGCCGTTTGCGCAGCCCATAACCGCCTCCAACTTCTTCTCGCCGAAGTAGATCCCGCCGGTGAGCTCGCGAACGAAAACGATATCCGTTCCCGCCAGTACCTCGGGTTTGATCGGTGACAGGGGCCATGGAATCACCGGCGCCTTGACGGGACGGATATTGGCGAACAATCCGAGATTGCGCCGGAGAGCCAGAAGACCCTGTTCAGGCCGCAGCGGAACAGGCATCTCCTCCCACTTTGGACCTCCAACAGCGCCGAGCATGATCGCGTCGGCGTTGCGGCAGAGATCCAGCGTTGCGTCGGGGAGCGGCACTCCAAACGAGTCGATCGCGTCACCGCCGATCGCGGCCTTGACGAACGTGAAATCGTGGCCGTACTTTCGCGCGATCGCCTCGAGCGCGATCGTGGCCTGCTTGGTAACCTCTGGTCCAACGCCATCACCGGGGAGCAGCGCAATCGTCGTCATGATGCAGCCTCGAATGCGTCGATGTCGTCGGTCGCGCCGAGTAGAAAATCCAGCTGATCGACACCCGCCAACAGGCAGTGTTTTTCAAATGCTCCCAACTGAAATACGACGCTCGTATTCGCGTCGATCGTAAGAGTCTGCGACGGAACGTCGATTGTCAGCGCGTCCGTGCATTCGTCTCCGGACGCAACGCACCGATCCCACGCCTGCGTCAGCCTGCGCAGAGTGGCTGGCGGTACCGTTACTGGAAGCAAGCCGTTCTTCAGTGCATTGTTGCGGAAGATGTCTGCGAAGCCGCTGCTGATTACGGCTCGCACGCCCGCACCGAGCAGCGCCCATGGTGCATGCTCGCGCGACGAGCCACAGCCGAAGTTGTGGCCGGCTACGAGTATCTCTGCTCCCGCAGCTGCCGGAGCATTGATCGGGAAAATCGGATCGGGCGATCCGTCCGCGGCATATCGTCTGTCATGAAACGCGAGCGCGCCGAGTCCCTCCTTGTCCGTGATCTTGAGGAACCGAGCAGGGATTATCTGGTCGGTGTCGACATTGTCCGCAGAGAAGGCGAAATAGTGCGATGTGATGCTGGTTATGGGTTGCATGTTCGGTCAGTTCGGCAGAAGTGTGCGTACGTCGGTGATTGTGCCAGTTATTGCGGCTGCAACGGCTGTGAGCGGGCTTGCGAGCATGGTTCTACTGCCGGGCCCCTGGCGGCCCTCGAAATTGCGGTTGCTGGTCGAGACTGCGAGTTTCCCGGGCGCCAGCTGATCGCCGTTCATGGCAATGCACATCGAGCAGCCTGATTCACGCCACTCTGCACCCGCGTCTGTAAAGACACGGTCGAGACCTTCCGCCTCTGCGGCGCGCTTCACCGCGCGCGAGCCAGGGACGACGAGCATGCGCAGTCCTTCCTTCACCTTGTGTCCGCGAAGCAATCCCGCCGCCTCGCGCAGGTCGGAGATGCGCGAGTTCGTGCAGCTTCCCAGAAACACGACATCGACCGGTGTACCGATCAGACGCTGTCCGGGTTGCACACCCATGTAGCTCAGCGCATGCTCCAGTGTCGCACGCTCATTCCTGTCGTAGATCGATTCAGGGTCGGGCACGCGACCATCGATTGCCATTGCCATCCCTGGATTGGTGCCGTACGTGATCATCGGCTTGAGCGTGTGCGCGTCGAGAGTGACGCTGCCATCATGCTTGGCACGAGGGTCCGAGCAGAGCTTCTGCCATTCGATGACCGCTGCATCCCACGCGGCTTCCGTTGGCGCGAACTCTCTGCCGGCCATGTATTCGATAGTCGTGTCATCCGGCGCGATCATGCCCGCGCGCGCGCCGGCTTCTATCGACATGTTGCAGACGGTCATGCGCGCTTCCATGCCGAGCGCCTGAATCGCGCTGCCGGTGTACTCGAATACACTCCCGGTACCGCCGCCGATACCGATTTTCGCAATCACTGCGAGGATTATGTCCTTGGCGGAGACACCGTGCGGAAGCGTGCCGTCGACGCGAACTTCCATCGTTCTTGGCTTGTGCTGCAGGATGCACTGCGTCGCGAGCACGTGCGCTACTTCCGACGTTCCGATTCCGAACGCGAGAGCTCCGAATGCACCGTGCGTGCTCGTGTGACTGTCGCCGCAGACTATTGTCATGCCTGGCTGCGTGAGCCCCAGCTCGGGACCGATCACGTGAACTATTCCCTGGCGTGAGCTGTCCATTCCGTACAGGCTGATGCCGAATTCGGAACAGTTGCGCTCCAGCTCATCCAGCTGCGTCGCAGCCAGCGCGTCAACGACCACCAGACGTCCGGTTTCGTCGCGTGGCGTCGTGGGTGTGGAATGATCGGTAGTCGCAAACGTGCGGTCTGGGCGTCGCACGCGCGCGCTCCGTCTGCGCAGTTCGCTGAACGCCTGGGGCGACGTCACTTCGTGCACCAGATGAAGGTCCACGTACACGATCGCCGGCGTTGTGTCTGTCGCGGCACGCACGACGTGACGATTCCAGATCTTGTCGAGCAGTGTCGTCACCGGAGGATTGATCGCGGTCACTGGACTGCCTCCGTGCTGGCTGGCGAATCAGCAATCTCGGCAATCTCGGCCTGGACGATCCGTGCGATCTGATGCTCCGGCACCGACTTGTGCACGTCAGCGAGCGCCTTGAATCGCGAGAAAGCCCGGATCAGCGCATCGTCGTCCAGCGTAACGCCGAGTTGCTCCTGTACATGGGTTCGGAAGGCGTTACGTCCGGAGTGCTTGCCCAGCACGCACCATCCAGCATTCGCTCCGACGTCCTCCGAGTTCATGATCTCGTACGTCCCGCGATGCTTGAGCACACCATCCTGGTGGATTCCCGCTTCGTGCGCGAAGGCGTTGGCGCCGACGATTGGCTTGTTGCACGCCATGCGAACTCCCGTACATTCGGCGACAAGCTGCGACGTGCGCGTGATCTCACGCGTGTTGATGCGTGTTTCCATACCGTAAAAGCGACTGCGAGTGTGAAGCGCCATGACTACTTCTTCGAGTGCAGCATTGCCTGCGCGCTCGCCGAGTCCGTTGATCGTGCATTCGACCTGGCGCGCACCTGCCTGAACACCAGCCAATGCATTTGCGACAGCCATGCCGAGGTCGTTGTGACAGTGAGTCGAGACGGTGACGTGCTCGAAAGGTCGAACTGCCTCGCAGACTCTGGCGACGAGCGCGCCGTACTCCGACGGAGTGTTGTAGCCCACCGTATCCGGAACGTTGATCGTGGCTGCTCCTGCTTCCGCTGCTGCGACGACGACTTCACAGAGAAAGACCGGATCGGACCGACCAGCATCCTCGGCTGAAAATTCCACGTCTCGCGCATGCGAAGCCGCGTAGCGTACCGCGCGCTCGGCAGCGCGAAGAGCCTGAGCGCGAGTGAGGCTCAGCTTGTGCTCGAGATGAACGTCGGATGTTGCGATGAAGGTGTGAATCCGTCGTCGCATCGCTGGACTTATGGCCGACGCACAGGAATCGATGTCACTCTCTATCGCGCGGGCCAATCCGCAGATGACGGACCCGTCGCCGCCCCCGAGCTCGCTCGCAATTGCGTAAACGGCATCATGCTCGCCCGGCGATGCTGCCGGAAATCCAGCTTCTATCACATCGACGTTGAGGAGTGCGAGTTGTCGTGCCACCCGCAGCTTCTCCTCCGCCGTCATGGTGCATCCTGGAGCCTGCTCACCATCGCGAAGCGTGGTATCGAAGATGACGACACGGTCACGACCGTGCTCGTGTGTGTTGGTCCTTGTGCCACTGTTTGTTGAATCTCCTGAACTCACTGTCGAACGCTCCGCATTGGATTGGAAAGCCGTGGTCGGTGACGTGTGATGTCACTGGCCGAATCCCTGGGTGCGCCGTCCGAGAACGAGAACTTCCGTCCGGAAGATGGGAGGAGAGGGGCACAAAAAGACAAAGCGGCCCTCCCCGAACACTTGGGGAGGGCCGCTCGTCACATCAGCACGGCGTGCTTAAGGCGTAATACTCAACCTTCTCCATCCCAAGCAAAGAATCCCGCGGCTAAGTCGAAGCGAGCCGAGGGTGTTGGTAAGGAGTAGGAGGTTTGCGCTGTGCATGTTTTGGAAGGGTACGGTGACCGCGGTTGGTTGTCAAGTCGGCGTCAGCTAGCTTGTAAGCTTGGCCAATCAATGAGGATCACAATGTCCAAACTCCGTGTCCTGAGTTTCGCAGTTTCCGTTGACGGTTACGGCGCTGGTCCCGATCAGGATCTCCAGAATCCGCTCGGCGTCACCGGTCCCGAGTTGATGGAGTGGTTCTTCAACACACGCGTCTGGCGGAAGATGCACGGCCAGGACGACGGTGAAACAGGCGTCGATAACGAGATCGCCGAGCGTGCCTTCAAGGGAATCGGAGCGTGGATTCTTGGACGCAACATGTTTGGTCCTGTGCGCGGACCGTGGCCCGATGACAGCTGGAAAGGATGGTGGGGTGACGAGCCGCCGTATCACACGCCGGTATTCGTGCTGACACATCATCCGCGGCCGCCACTCGAAATGGCTGGCGGCACAGTGTTCCACTTTGTCACCGATGGTATTCACGCAGCGCTGGAACAGGCGACTGCCGCCGCGGGTGGTCTCGATGTCCGTCTCGGTGGCGGCGTATCCACGATTCGGCAATATCTGACCGCCGGACTGATCGATGAAATGCATCTCGCCGTCAGGCCAGTGCTGCTCGGATCGGGCGAGAATCTCTGGGACGGCATCGACGTGCGTGCCCTTGGTTATGAGTGTACCGACAGCATCGTCGGCGAGCGTGCGACCCACGTCTTTATCAACAGACGGCCGGGAGCCGGCCCGCGCTAGCTGGCGGCTGCTCCCCGTAGCGCTGCCTGTGGCTCTCCCCCACGCGCCGGTTTCGGCGTAAGTTTTAGCCCGTGAAACCAAAAGAACTGACGATACGCGGCCTGATTCTCGGCGCCCTCATCACGACCATCTTCACGACGGCCAACGTCTACCTCGGCCTCAAGGTCGGGCTCACGTTCGCCTCGTCGATACCGGCGGCGGTGATCTCGATGGCGGTGCTGAGCGCGGTGAAGGACTCGACGATCCTCGAGAACAACATCGTCCAGACCGTCGCATCGGCGGCCGGTACGCTCTCGGCGATCATCTTCGTGCTGCCGGGCACTCGTGATCGTCGGATGGTGGACGGGCTTCCCATTCTGGGAATCCTTTTTCATCTGCCTGAGTGGTGGCGTGCTCGGCGTGGTATTCACGATCCCGCTCCGGCGCGCGCTGGTGACGACCTCCGACCTTCCCTACCCCGAGGGCGTCGCGGCCGCCGAAGTATTGAAGGTGGGATCTGGCACGCGCGGTGAGACAAAGGACGACACGGGTGAGGCGAGCGAAGGGCTGATCGCTGTGATGCTTGGCTCAGTCGCGTCGGCCGGCCTCGCCATTGTAAGCGGAACGCGGATCATCGCCGGCGAGCTCGCCGGCGTCATTCGACTCGGCGCGACGGCGTCGACCGGATACGACATCGCGTGGTCGCTCGCGTTGCTCGGCGCCGGTCAGCTGGTTGGACTTGTCGGTTGGAATGGCGATGCTGGTCGGTCAGATAATCTCGTGGGTGATCGCAGTGCCGATTCTGACGTCGATGCAGCCGGCGACGGTCGGCGCAGACGCTGGCTGCGCACACGACGGCGATCTGGCGCACGCAGGTGCGGTTCATCGGCGCCGGCACCATCGGCGTCGCCGCGATCTATACGCTTCTCAGGCTCGCGAAGCCGGTGGTCGGCGGACTGGTCAGCACGCTCGCCGCATCTCGCGCCGCGCGACACTGGCGGACGATCGCGACCGCGACATCTCGCCGCCCTGGATTTATCGCGCTGACCGCCGGCTGCCTTGTCATCGCGGCGTGGCTGTCGTTCACGTTCGCGAAGTCGACGGTGCTCGCGCCGAGCGCGTTGACGCTGACGCTGGTCGCCGTTCCATTCGTGCTGATCGTCGGCTTCGTAATCGCCGGAGTCTGCGGCTACATGGCGGGACTCATCGGTGCGTCGAACAGTCCGATCTCGGGCGTCGGCATTCTGTCGATCGTGATCTGTGCGTCGCTGGTCGCACTCGTCGTCATCACCGACGAGCGGATACACGTCACGCGCTGGTTGCATTTGCGCTGTTCGTCACGGCGATCGTGTTCGCGTGCGCGACGATCTCGAACGACAACTTGCAGGATCTGAAAACCGGTCAGCTCGTCGGCGCATCACCGATGCGTCAGCAGATCGCACTGATCGTCGGCGTCGCAGCTGGCGCGTCGGTGATTCCGTTCGTGCTGAACCTGCTCGCCAAGGCGTATGGATTCGCAGGCGCGCCGAACGTCAACGTGATCGCCGCGAATCCGCTGCCTGCGCCACAGGCGACGCTGATCTGCAGCGCTCGCGCAGGGTGTGATCGGCGGACAGTCTCGAATGGACGATGCTCGGTATCGGCGCGCTCGTCGGCGTCGGCTTGATTCTCTCGACGCACACTTGGCGCGATGAAGAAGTTGCGCATTCCACCACTCGCCGTTGGGCATCGGCATCTACCTCCCGATGTCCGCGACCTTCGCCGTGATCGTCGGCGCGGTGCTCTCTCACTGGTATGAGGGACGCACACGCTCGATGTCGAATCCCGAGCGCGCGCAGCGTCTGGCAACGCTTGTAGCGTCGGGATTGATCGTCGGCGAGAGCATGTGGGGAGTGATCAATGCCGGGCTCATCGTTGGTCTCACAAAGGAAGCGCCGATCGCGCTCGTATCGGAGAGCTTTGCGCCGGCGCGGATACTTGGGCTGGTTGTGTTCGTCGCAACGGTTGCGTGGCTGTACAGATGGATGCTGCGGAAGTCGGCGGCGGTTCAGTAGAGCCAGACCCGGGTTCCGGATCCTGTCGCGCGCGCAACCATTCTCCTGAAAGAGCATTCATGAAGCTCTATACACAACTGAACTTCCCCGGGAATTGCGAAGAGGCATTTCGTTTCTACGAACAGCATCTTGGCGGGAAAGTTACGATGATGATGAATCAGAGCCAGGCACCAGGCGCGCCTGCTGGAGCCGGCAACGCGGTGATTCACGCACGGATGGACATCGGTGACACCGTGTTGATTGCAAACGATGTTCCTCCTGCCATCTTCGAGAAAATTCGTAGCGTATACATGTACCTCTCCGTCGATTCGTCGGAGGAAGCAGAACGGATACACAACGTTCTTGCCGATGGCGGCGAGGTTTACATGCCGATGACGGAGACATTCTACGCAACTCGTTTCAGCCAGCTTCGAGATCGGTTTGGTGTGTCCTGGTCCATCATCCATGAACGTCCCAGGGTGTGAAGCGGACCATGGGTAAGGAGGCCGGAGCGCATCCCTGGGTGCTGAGTGCCTTCAGGTAGCGTGCACGGGTGACACTCTCTTACCGCGCTCTGAACAACCAGCTCAGCTTCACGAAGAACCCATCATTCAGTCTGTTGTAATTGTTGAACCGCAATCCACGCGGCTCATCCAGCAACGCTCCGTATCCCAGAAAGAACACCGTCCCCGGTATCGGCTGATACGAGAACAACCCCTGCAGATGCATCCGGTTCGTTGTGCTCGCCAACGCCGGCGCATACGTCCCGCTCGATGGATCGTACAGAAGAATCGGTGCTCCGCCATTGCGATCGTCGCGCAGCGCGTCCTGCTTCTGCGCGTCGTACTCCGTCACGAGCCGAACGAACACGGCAGGCGTGATCTGATATTCCGCCTTCACATACGGAATCTGCCGCTCCGCAACCGTCGATCCGTTCGTGCGCCTGTTGTACTTCTGCAGCGCATAAGTGCCGTCAACACGTAGCTGAGTCGTCGGACGCCACGACACCGAAGCATTGACGAAATAGATCTCGGCCTGCTGCCACTCGTAAAAATTCTCGTCCTGCCCGAAGATGACCGAGACGTTGCCTGACAGATGTGCGCCCTGCGGTGTGCCGACACTCACCACGTAATCATGATTCGGAATCCGCTTTCGTCCCACGAATTGTACCGTGTCCAGTCCAGCAGCCCCCGGAAGCACTACGCGATAATCCGTGTAGATCGATGGGTCGTAGCCGAACACTTCACTGTACATGCTCGCGCCAAGCTGCCATCCGCCGCGCAACGTGGCTGAGAAGTCGAAGTGAAGCTTCCTGTTCTGGAAGTCATCTCCTCCGAGCAACCGGCGATACTGCCACTCGCCAATCAGTCCCACGACGCCGGAGAAGTTCTCCACCAGCGCGCCCGGCTTTCCAAGTAGCGACAGACGGTGCGACAGGTTGATGTTGGCAATGTTGTTGTGACTGATGAATCCGCTCTGCGTCTCGAAATCCGGATCTATCGCTCTGATCGAGTAATTGAGACCGAACGTACGGCCGTTGCGGTCGAACGCGAGATTCCATAACGGACCCGCGAAACTCTTGCCAGCCAGCTGAGTCTCGCTTCCCGCCAACTGCGCGCTCACCGTGTATATCCTGCCGAACACGAGCCTCGTGTCCGCGCCGGCGACGCGATTGTAGTTCTGACCGTCCTCGCGATCCGTATAGAGCAGACCGATGCGCGAGTCGCTGCCGAGATCACGTTGCGCGCGCGCAATGGCAAACGCGGGATGATTGCTTCCGCTGACAGAAGTACTCGGATCGTCGAATGCACTCAGGAACGCGACGTTCATTCCGGCAAGTTTGCCCGTGAGCTTGCCAGCCGCCGTCGGCTGCACGATCTGCCTGGTGTATATCAGATTGCTCGGCACAGTGAACTGCTCGATGCCATCCAGGAAGAACGGACGCCGCTCGGGATAGAACAACGCCTGCCGCGGATCGTACGACAGCTGATTGGCATCCGCTTCCACTTGCGAGAAGTCAGGCTTGGCCGTCGCGTTGAGAGTGAGATTGTTGGTCACACCCCAGCGCAGATTCGCGCCGATGTTCGTGTGATCCAGTGTGTAACCATAACCCGCAACGCGCTGCGCACCACTCGCGGTCTGCGTGATCTCCGGATTGAACTCCAGCACGGTGCCGCGATGCAGATCGGTGAGTCCGGTGAGCGTTCCCGACTGTCCAAGAAACGATGCAGCAGAGCGACTCGCGGGTGCCCAGGAATCGTCGTATCCCGAATGCTTCACGTGACGCGTCACGTTGAAGCCCCAATCCTGCGTCGCGCTCGCCTGATAACGAATGCTCTTGAATGGAATGCGCACTTCCACTTCGTAACCGTACGGTGTAACACGTCCCTGCGATTGCCAGATGAAATTCGCGCTGAGATCGGGAAGCGCGCGACCCGTGGACGTGTTGTTGTTTGTGCCGAGGCCGGCCGTGTTGTTGGACGCGCCACTCTCGACCAGCGTTCCATCGGCCTGGCTGCCGAGCGGATTCACCTGGAAAACGAAGGCCTGACGGCCGTCGTTGAAGGTGCTCAACAGAAACTCGACTCGATCTTCCGCGTCTATGTGATCGCGATCAGAAAGATTCGGATGCACTGTCTCGTGCGATTCATATGCGCGCACGCCGAAGTAGATCGCAGTCGGCGAGTACCACACCAGGATTTCTGTCGAATCAGCTGCGGGCACACCATCTGATGGCGCGAATTGCGAGAAGCCGGTGAGTCGCGCCGCCTGTTGCCATTGCGGCTCGTCCAGCTTGCCGTCCATCGTGACGTCGCCAGCCAGCCTCGGCGGCGCAACGCGAAGCTGATGCTCGCGACCGTTATAGGTGATAGCCGGCGCCGGTGCAGTCCTGGGCGGCGTGACTGGAGCTGGTAGGGCAGTGACGGGCGCGACGAACAACGCCGCGATTGCTGTAACGAGAATCATTCGTGTGTTGGTCGCCAGATCCGAGGCTGTTGCGTACGGCCAGTCATCAACTTAGCGCCCGGCCACGTCTCCAGCAGGTAGATCCGATCCGTTTCCTTGACCCTTGGGTGCCGCCGGACTGAGTCTTGCGTTCGGTGTTTGTTCGGTATATTCTAGCCTCCCAGGCATCACTTTCGGTAAACATCTGTAGTCGAGGATATGGCCACCGCATCCGCATTACGTGATCTACGTGAGTTGCTCGATCTCAAATTTCCGGACGCTGCACCACTTCAGCGTCACCGGACCGAGGTTGTTGCAACCGGGATCGGCGAGCTGGATCGGATCTTTCCGAGCGGAGGGTTTCCGCGCGGACGGCTGTCCGTCTGGGCTCCCGGTGGTGGCGCCACAGCCGTCCTGCGCTCGGCGTGCCGCTCAGCCGTGGCCGGAGGCGAGCGGGCCGTGTGGATCGATGGCAGCGGCACCGTGGCGGGCGCCTTCTGGGATGCGGGACCCGTGCTGCTACGCCCCAGGAGCCGGCTTCACGCCCTGCGTGCAGCGGAAGCTCTGTTGCGATCGGGTGGATTCGCAGTGGTAGTGTTGGCAGGCGCCGATCCGGAAGGAACCGAGAACGTGCGACTCTCACGCGCGGCGCACGAGAGCGGCAGCGCGTGCATCGCACTCACCTCGAGCGCGACTACATCGGCGTTGCGCGCATCATCGACGATTCGCCCGCATGGCTACGTGTGGCGCAGAGACCCGCACGGTGATGCGGCAGTTGTAGATGCAGCGACACTGGACGTGCGAATATCGTCGCTTGGATGGAACCGTAGAGCACGTGTCGTGCTGGCGGTGCAGAGAGATGAGCTGCGGCTGGCATTGTCGGTGGATCTACCGGACCGGCGTGGGAAGCAGTGATGACATCAGCGCCGTCATCCCCGCGAAAGCGGGAATCCACGTTATCGATCCGTAGGGGCGACGCATGCGTCGCCCCAACATGCGTCGCCCCAACATGCGTCGCCCCAACATGCGTCGCCCCAACATGCGTCGCCCCAACATGCGTCGCCCCAACATGCGTCGCCCCAACATGCGTCGCCCCAACATGCGTCGCCCCAACATGCGTCGCCCCAACATGCGTCGCCGACATGCGTCGCCCACAGCGGGTCATTCATCCACCAGCGTCCAGCACAGCAAGTGCGCGTGTGGATTCCGCGTACTGCAGAATACGCCTGTCGCGTGTCACAAGCCGTGCACCAGCGTCACGGGCCGTCGCCATCAGAATGCGATCGGCTGGATCAGCGTGCGGGTTACCCGGCAGATGAGTGCTCCCTACAGCAATGCGTGGCGTGAGCTCGACGACCCGTACGCCTGGAACACTTGCGGCCGTCTCGATCCATTGCAGCGAATCCACGGACAGGACGATCCGACCCCGCTCCGCGAGCATCGCGATCTCCCACATGGAAATTGCTGATATGAGCACGGAGCCACGCTGGCTCGCAGAGTCGATGAGCTTGAGTACTCGTGATGAAAGCTCATCCTCTCGCTGCTCCGCCGCCCATATCCATACATGGGTATCCAGCAACAGTGGCAGATCGGCCGCCTTACTCATCGGCATCCCATTTCACATCGATAGGCGATATGAGGTCGCCATACGACAGCACTGTGCCACGCATGGAGCCGACCAGTCCGACACGCTTTTCTTCGAACGGAACGAGCTTCGCGACGGGTACTCCGTGCTTGGTGATGACGATTGGATCGTGTCTGTCATGCACGCTATCCATGAGCTCCAGACATCGCGCCTTGAATTCACTCGCGGAGATCCACGTCTCGTCCTGCGTTCCATAAGGATGCACTGCTGTCTCTGTAACGCGCTTCGCTCTCGTCTTTGCTGGTTTGGCAGCAGTCGTTCTGTTCTTTCTGGCAGGCATGGTCACCTCGATATGTCCATGGTCATAATAATATGACCATATAGGATATCTGTCAATGTCATTCCTCTGCCTGCACAACCTCGCGTGGCTCGCGTCACAACCGGCCACACTGCACGCGCCGCTCCTCACGATCGTGCCACGCGTGCTGTCCGATGGCGATCTCGTGTGGGCCGATCTGCGCGGATTGCCGGTGCGCGAGACGACTGAGCGCGTGCGCAACGCATTCACAGCGCACAATGCGATATACAGCAGCGTGAAGTGCGGAGTCGCATCGACAGCGGTTGCCGCAGAAGTGGCGGCTCGCCATTCACCGCAAACGGTCACGTACGTGCGCGATGGATACGACCGCGATTTTCTCGCTCCGTTTTCCATCTCGGTCCTCAATCCCGATCGCAAGCTCGCCAATCTGCTGGATGGAACCGGCATCGAGCTGTGCCGCGATCTTGCGCGTCTCTCCCAGGAAGAAGTCGAAGTCCGGCTCGGCGCCGAGGGAGTGCGGCTCTGGCGACGTGCGCGCGCTGATGACATGCGCCGCATCTTCGGATCGATGCCGCGTGCGTTGCCAGAAGCCTCGCTCGAATGGACCGATTACGCGATACGTCGCGCCGAGCGTCTGGTGTTCGTCATCAATGCGCTGTTCGGCAACGTGTGCGAGGCGCTCAAGTCGCGCGGTGAGGGAGCGGTCGCGGTGACGATCAGCTTCGCGCTCGCGAACCGTACGACGATCGATCATCCGATACGCGCTGCACGTGCAACCGCGGGTCAGACTGCGTGGATGCGTCTTGTTCGTCTGGAGATCGAGCGCGTCGTGTTCCCCGATGCAGTGACCGGCATCACGCTGCGCGTGGACTCGACGTCGGGAACCGGAGGACGGCAGGGCGATGTTTTCGATCGCGGCTTCGGTAGTGAATCGGCCGCAGAGGAAGCGCTGGGACAGCTGATGGATGATCAGGGCGCTGTTGCTGTCGAGCCGGAGAACAGCGTGCATCCGTTGCTGGACCGCCGCACTGCGTGGACGTCGGTGTCGGCCACGCGCGTGATGGAGCGAGCACACGTTTATGCGGCGTCCCTGTCACGCAGTGGCGAGTCGGCGCTCACGCTTCAGCTCCTGCCCGAGCCGCGACGCATTGCGGTTGCGACGTTCAGGCGGCGCGGCGATGAGATTCCGCGTACGTATCGCGATGAAGGAAGGACGTACGATATAGTCGAGGCGGCCGGCCCCGACCGCGTATCAGGCGGCCGCTGGGACGATGCTTACGCGCGTGACTATTTCCGCTGCGTCGTCGAGGAGAGTGGACTGGTCTGGTTGTATTGCGACAGGCGCAGTGGCGCATGGTATCTGCACGGCTGGTGGGATTGATGCCTTACGTGGAGCTGCGTGCACATACCGCGTTCTCGTTCGGCGATGGAGCGGTCACGCCAGAGGCACTGGTATCGCGTGCGGCCAGGCTCGGATACCAGGCGATAGGCATCACCGACACGGCGGACCTTGGAGGCGTGGTGCGTGCAAAAGTCGCCGCCGATGAACATGGGATCAGGCTCATCGTCGGCACTGAGCTGCGCGTCGATGGAAGACCGATGGCGTTTCTTGCCCGCGACATCGATGGCTGTCGCAAGCTCGCATCACTCATTACTCACGCGCGAGTCGGATCGATAGAGAGCTGGTCGCCGACCAACCGGCAGCGCAAGCGCGGGGCACCAAGTGTGCCGTGGTCATATGTGGCAGATCATGCGGAGGGATTGCATCTGTTGACAGGGCCGGCGTCTGGCACGCTTGCGCATCTCGTACGTGAGGGTCGGAGGGATGAAGCCGAACGGGCACTTCACGAGTGGCGGGAAGCTTTCAGCGGCAGAATCGCGGTAGAGGTGCAACGCCATCGTGGATGCGGTGACGAGAGTGCACTCGCCGGCGCGCTCGTGGATCTTGCAACGAGGGCAGCGACTCCATGGGTAGTCTGCAACGACCCGCGCTATCTGGGTGACAACAGCAGGCTCATTCATGACATGCTCACCGCGTTGCGTGCAGGTCTCGATCTCGATCGCGCCGCAGAGCGCGGCTTGCTGCATCCGAATGGTGAATGGCATCTCAAATCGCCCGACACGATGCTCGAGATGTGGACCGGACTGGAAGACGGAATCGAGGAGAGCGAGCGCATCGCCTCGGAGTGTGATTTCTCGGTGCGCTGGCTCAGGCCACCATTGCCGGCGTTCCCGATTCCTGATGACGCAGATGCAGACGAGTATCTGCGAGTCAAGGTGTACGAAGGCGCAACGATACGTTGGGGCGCGACACTGAGCGACAGGCAGTGCGCGCAGTTGGACCACGAGCTGGGAGTGATCCGCAGGCTTGGCTTTGCCGGCTTCTTTCTCGTGATGTGGGATGCCGTACGTTTTGCGCGCAGCCGGAACATCCTCTGCCAGGGCCGCGGAAGTGCGGCAAACTCCGCGGTCGCGTACTGTCTTGGCGTGACTGCGGTAGATCCGATTCTGAATGGTCTGTTGTTCGAGCGATTCCTTTCCGAAGCGCGGGTTCCAGGGCCCAGTGGCGAATATACCGAAGCGCCCGACATAGATGTCGACATCGAGCACGACCGGCGCGAAGAAGTGCTCAACTATGTGTACGGCAAGTATCATCGCGAGCATTCCGCGATCACCTGCACGGTTCAGACGTATCGCGCACCCAACGCGATACTCGACGCAATGCGCGCGCTGGGATATCCTGTCGAGCTTGGGCTCGAGCTGTCGAAGCGCCTGCATCGCTTCGACCCCGAGGCGGGAGCGACAAAGGTTCAGAACGCACTCGCCGCACAGTTCGGTGTCGATCTGACTGGCCCGCGAGGACGCGCGATTCTGACAGCGATGTCGGCCTTCGAAGGACTGCCGCGCATGCGCTCGACTCACGTGGGCGGTTTCGTGCTTTCCGGCGATCTGCTCGGCGACTACCTGCCGATCGAGCATACGACCATGGGACGCACGATCATTCAGTTCGACAAGGACGATCTCGATTACATCGGCAGTCCGAAGTTCGATTTCCTCGGCCTGGGCGCGCTCGCTCTGGTGCGGCGTGCATTCGATTCGATCGAGATGCGGACCGGCAAGCGGCTCGAGTTGTACGAGCTGCCGCAGGACGACGCGCCGACGTACGACATGATCTCGATCGGCGAGACGATCGGCACCTTTCAGATCGAGAGCAGGGCGCAGATCGCGTCGATTCTCAATACGCGTCCGCAGACCATGTACGACATCGTCGTGCAGGTATCGCTGATTCGTCCTGGTCCGATCCAGGGGAATTCGTGCATCCGTACACGCGTCGACGCCGCGGACTCGAAACGCCGAGCTACGCGCATCCTGCTCTGGAGCCGATCCTCGCAGGACGTATGGAATTCCGATCTTCCAGGAGCAGGCGATGGCGATTTCGTCGGTGCTTGGAGGGTTCACTCCGCCCGAAGCCGATCGTCTGCGCCGCACGATGGGAAACATTCGCAAGAAGACAAGATTGGAGACTGTGCTCGTCGAGCTGACGGAGCGCATGGTGAACAATCCCGCCCCGGATCCGCCGGTATCGCGTGAGGTCGCGGAGCAGATCAGCCGCGACCTGTCGACGTTCGCGAATTATGGATTTCCGGAATCGCACGCGTGGAGCTTTGCGCTCATTGCGTATGCAACCGCGTATCTCAAGTGTCACTACCCAACCGACTTCTACCTCGGTCTTCTGAACGCGCAGCCGATGGGATTCTATCCCAACGCGACCATAATTCACGAAGCACGCAGGCGCGGCGTGGAAGTGAGGCCGCCCTGCCTGCGCGACGGAAGGCGGATATGCACCACGGAGGAAACGGCGTCGGAGCAACCGGCACTGCGCATCGGCTGGCGGCACATTCGAGGTGTTGGAGATCGCACGCTCGACAGGCTGAGCGAGGCTCAGGACTTCCTGCCGTTCACCTCCATCGCTGACGTCGTGGAGCGAGTTGGTCTCACGCGCGCTGAATCCTTGCAGCTTGCGCGCGCTGCAGCGTTCGGCGCCTGGGAGCCGGATCGCAGGCGCGCGGCGTGGGAGGCATTGCGTGCGGTCGGCGACAATCTTCCGCTGGCGCCCGCGCATCGCTTTCGCTATGACCCTCGGGAGCTCGACGAGCGGGAGCTGATATTCCTGGACTATCAGGCTACGGGGATATGCGTGACAGGTCATCCCATGGAGCACGTGCGCGAGCGTCTCTGCGAGGCTGGCGTCGTTGCAAGCCGTGACATGCAGGATTTGCGCGATGGACAGCGTGTCGTGATCGCGGGTCTCGTAACCGTGCGTCAGAGGCCTGCCAGTGCAAAGGGCACGATCTTCATCCTGCTCGAGGACGAATGGGGTTTCGTCAACGTGATCGTTTCACCCAAGCTCGTGGAGCGCTACAACGACATCGTGAAGTACGCCCGCTTCATCGTGGTCGAGGGATGGTTCGAGCGGGACGGTGGAGTCACCAATGTCGTGGGACGCAGATTCAGGGAGTTGGAAGTCGAACAGCTGGTGTACGGATCGCACGATTTCCATTGAACTTGACGCTCGCATTGGGATAGCCCACACTTCACCCATGCAAGAAACGACAACACTTCCCAAACCACTCCCCAACTTCGCCAGCGACAACTGGGCGCCCGCGCATCCCGACGTCATGGACGCCGTGGTTCGCGCCAACAACGGTCCCGTGCCATCGTATGGCGGCGATCCATATACTCAGGAAGCCGAGGCACTGATCAGGCGGGAGTTCGGTGCGACGGCGCAGCCGTTTTTCGTGTTCACCGGAACCGGCGCGAACGTGCTCTCCATCGAGAGCTGCATACGTCCGTATGAAGCGATACTGTGCAGCGATACTGCTCACATTCAGACCAGCGAGTGGGGAGCGGTGGAGCGCATGACGGGATCCAGGATTATCCCGATTCATGCGCCCGATGGAAAGATCACCGCCGACAGGTGTCGCTGCGGCGATTCCGCAGCAGGACGGACATGCGGGAGCGAGGCCGGGCGTCGTGTCACTGACACAGGCCACGGAGTACGGAACTATTTACAGACCGGAGGAAGTGAGCGCGATTTCTCACGTCGCTCATGAGCACGGAATGTACGTGCATATGGATGGTGCACGCATCGCGAACGCCGCAGCGTCGCTCGGTCTCTCGCTGCGCGAGGTATCGACCGGATGCGGTGTTGATGTGCTCTCGTTCGGTGGAACGAAGAACGGTGCATTCTGCGCCGAGGCGGTCATATTCATGAACGAGCATCTCGCGCGTGATTTCGTTCTGCGGCGCAAGCAGGCGATGCAGCTTGCATCCAAGCTGCGCTACATGTCGGTGCAGTTCACCGCGCTCCTCACAAACGATCTGTGGCTTCGTAATGCTCGCCACGCGAACGCGATGGCTCGGCGCCTGAGCGACGGGTTGGCGTCGATTCCGGGCGTTACTGTCACGCAGAAGGTCGAGGCGAACGAAGTATTTGTTATAGTCCCCGAGCGCACGATTGCGCCGTTGAGCCAGGCCGCATCACTGCACGTCTGGAACGAAGCAACGTCGGAGCTGAGGCTGGTGTGTTCGTTCCAGACCAGTGAGGACGAGGTCGATGGCTTTGTTGCTCACGTCACGGGTGTCACTCGCGACGCTGGCCACTCCTGCTAGAGCATCCTCTGTATCGCGTATAACTTCCAGAATGCCCCGTCCCTACATCCTCGCCGAGACCAACTGGAAGACCGTGTCCTCCACCGAGTACGATGTTGCAATACTCCCGTGGGGCGCGACCGAAGCCCATAACTATCATCTGCCATACTCCACCGACGTAATGGAGTGTGATGCAGTCGCGGCCGAGTCGGCGCGGCGTGCGTGGGAAGCCGGCGCGAAAGTCGTCGTACTGCCGACAGTCCCGTTCGGCGTCAACACAGGGCAGCTCGACATCGAGCTCTGCCTCAACATGAATCCGAGCACCCAGGCCGCGTTGCTGGGCGATCTCGTGAGTGCGCTGGAAGGGCAGGGGATACACAAGCTCGTCGTTCTCAACGGACATGGCGGCAACGACTTCAAGCAGATGATCCGCGAGCTGCAGCCCAAAACCAGCGTCTTCCTCTGCTCGCTCAACTGGTACACGTGCGTCGATCCGGCACCGTATTTCGACGAGCCGGGCGATCACGCCGGCGAGCTCGAAACGAGTGTGATGCAGCACATCGCGCCGGATCTGGTGTTACCGCTCTCCGAGGCCGGTGACGGGAGTCAGAGAAGGCCCTCGATTGCAGGACTGCGCGAGCGCTGGGTCTGGGCTCCGCGCCCGTGGACTCGTGTCTCGAAAGACACCGGAACCGGCAATCCCGCTCATGCGACTCCGGAGCGCGGAGCACGGTTTTTCGAGGCCGTGGTCGCCCGGATATCAGGTTTTCTCATCGAGCTGGCCGCAACTGACATGGACACGTTGTACGAGTAGGGCGCGGACTCGTCATTCCCGCGAACGCTGCCCGCGACTCTCTACCCTCATCCCCGCTCGAAGTACACGCGCGCCGCTCTCACGATCGCATCCGCCGCGCCGTCCACGCCCAGCGCATCGGTGTTGACGCAGAGATGGTAGTTGTCCACCTCGCTCCAGTCGCGTCCCCAGTTCGACTTGACCCACGCTGCGCGTTCCTGATTGACCTGTAGCACGCGTTTCTCCGCGTGGGGATGGTCCAGGCCGTCCCGCTGCATGCAGCGGCGTGCAAGCGCCTCCCGGGGGCCGTAGCAGAATACTCCGAAGACGTCACTGCGTGACCCGAGCATCATCTGCGCGCCACGACCGACGATGACCACCGAGTCGCGGCTCGCAGCCTCCTCGATCACCGTACGAGTCACGTCCAGCAGCCGTTGCTCAGTCGGCGGCAGCTGAGCCGAGGCGATGGGGGACATCATCTCCTGAGTGCTCATCGCCATCGCCGTGGCGACCCGCTCCGCCAACGACGGACGGCGCTCCTCACGTGCTGCGACCTCCGACACGCTCAACCCAGTACGGGCCGCGACCTCGTCGATCACGGAGTTGTCCAGCAGCGACCATCCCATCGCGTCCGCCACGCGCGCGGCGACGTTCGAGCCACCCGAGCAGTACATGCGCGAGACAGTGATGATCGGCATACGGAAACCTCGCTAGGCTGAAGGGCTGGGCTGAAAGGCTATGCTGAAAGTCCGCCGAAATAATCCTCGCCCGGACGCCGGCGCTTCTCGTTCACCGCACGTCCATAACGTCCCTCGTCAGAGCGCGAGATCTTGCGCCTGGCCACCAGTGCCTCGAGCACCAGCTCGCACGCAGCGGCGACGAGTGGAATGTCCGACCGGCGAGCCAGCCCGGCTTCCTCGACCGTATCGATCAGCGTCGGCACGCTCTCGAAACCCTTCACAACCGACGTCGCGGACACGTCATCGGATACCTGAAGTGCTCCGCCGGCATCGAACCACATGACGATCTCGTCAGTATCGACGAGACCGGCGCGCTCGCGGAATGTCGCATCGGCAGCACGCCGGATCAGCTCCCGGGCAATCGTCGGGCCACCGACGATCTCACCCTCGTATTCCAGCTCGATCTTGCCGGTAATGGCGGGCAACGCCGAATACACGTCCGCGATCCTCGGCACCGCCTCCGATTCGCCAGTCTCCACCGAGCGTCGTTCGGCGTTCGATATCACATTTTCGAGAACCGTGATCGGCATGCGCTGAGACACGCCAGAGCGACGGTCTATGCGCTTGTCCGTGCGCGCCTCGAACGCGATGCGCTCGATCACTTCCTCCATGAAATCCGGAACGCGCACCTGCATCACCCCGCGGTCCGCCCACGCCTCCTGACGCGTGATTGCCATTCCGATCTCGACCGTTTCGGGATAGTGCGTAACTATCTCACTCCCAATTCTGTCCTTGAGCGGTGTGATTATCTTGCCGCGCGCCGTGTAATCCTCGGGGTTGGCGGAGAACACCAGCAACAGATCGAGCGGCAGCCGCACAGGATAGCCTTTGATCTGAACGTCGCCTTCCTGCATGATGTTGAACAGCCCGACCTGCACCTTGCCCGAGAGATCCGGCAGCTCGTTGAGCGCGAAGATCCCCCGATTGGCGCGCGGCAGCATGCCGTAGTGGATCGTCAACTCGTCGGAGAGGAGATGACCTCCGCGAGCCGCCTTGATGGGATCCACATCTCCGATGATATCGGCAATGGTGACGTCCGGTGTCGCGAGTTTCTCGACGTAACGGCTGTCACGATCGGCCCATGCAATCGGCGTGTCGTCGCCGGCCTCGTTGATCAGGAGCCGCGCGTACTTGGATATCGGGTGAAATGGGTCGTCGTTCACCTCGCTGCCCGCGACAATTGGTACCACCTCGTCCAGCAGTGTCGTCAGCGCCCGGAGTATCCGTGATTTGGCCTGCCCGCGAAGCCCGAGAAGAATGAAGTTGTGTCTGCTCAGGACAGCGTTGGCGATCTGTGGCATGACGGTGTCCTCGTATCCGAGGACGCCATGAAACAGCTGCCCCCCTTGGCGAGCCGGTCCAGCAGGTTGCTGCGCAGCTCGTCCTTCACCGTCCGGTTCACCATGCCCGGCGCGGCGTAGGCCGATCGCTTCAGGGCACCAAATGTTTCTGGAAGCTGGGACACACTACTCTCGGTTGAGTTCGGCGGGTTGTCAGCGGCGTAGCGCGATTATTGCTAGTCAGGCATCCGGATATAGGTCTACCAGTCGCGAAACCCTCATGTACATCGTAATTTAGCTCGGGGGTCGTGGTACTTGACACCGATTCTGGTAGACATAGATTCGACCCCGCGCCACATCCGGGCATCGCGACTGCGTGCACGGACCCGGGCGATCACCCTCTGAACCTCTCTAAGGAGATTCTCGTATGAAGCGCCTGGCCCTCGTCGCCGTCGCCCTACTCGCAGTAGCAGCTTGTGCAAAGAAGGATGAGGCCGCTACCGACACCACCATGCCGGCAGCCGCAGCACCCGCAACAGCCACTGACACTGCAATGAAGATGATGGATAGCTCCAAAGCGATGACTGATACCGCCAAGAAGATGCTGGATTCCGGCAAGGCACTCGCCGATTCAGCAAAGAACGCAATGAAGAAGCCGTAATCTTCACAGCTCACAAAGCAAAAGGCGCGATCACTCGATCGCGCCTTTTGCTTTTCCCGCCACGACCGCGGTCGTAGCCGCCGCCATCCCAGTGCACGTCGATCGCCTGCCCGTCGTCGATCTCGCGCCGCACCATGCCGATTCCAATCGCGCCGTCACGGTCGCTTCTCGCAGTGCTGCGAACGTCGCCGATGCCGCGATGCTCCGCATCCTGAAGCACGGCCCCGCGCGGTGGTATCACGCCGTTCGAAAACTTGAGCCTGCGAAGACTGCGATTCACATGTCCGCGAAAGTGAATGCGCGCCACGGTCTCCTGGCCGATGTAACATCCCTTTGTGTATGACACCGCGTGCATGTCATCGAGATTTGCCTCCTGCGGAAGCGTGTTCTCGTCCATGTCCACTCCCCATTCCGGGAATCCGCTCTCCACTCGCAAGGTGTCCATCGCTTCAACACTCGCGTCGACTGCGCCCGCATCGCGGAACGCCGACCGTACGTTCTCCAGCGCATCACGCGGCATGATCGCAGAATAGACGCGCTCACTGTCGGCGCCGATCGGCGGCAGGTGAACGATCATCACAGACGCGCCGCCTATCGTTGCAGAGATGAAGGAGAAGTGTGGCAACGCTGACAGCTCCTCTGCATTCACACTTCCGTTCGATGCGCGCACGATCGACTCGGCGCCACGATCACCAACGAGCGTGACGTCGCCAGTCCTGTCCGTGACATCGGTGAGCGTGGCAAAACGCGGATTCACGAACTTGGCGAACATCGCGCGCAATCCGGGAGCGGATGCAGGAGACGCATGCACCTGAATCCTGTCATCCAGCATGAGCAATATCATATCCGCGACGATCTTGCCCTTCGCAGTGAGAGCTGCCGCGTACTGACCATGGCCAGCTTTCAGCGCAGCTACATCGTTGGTGACGAGACCGTTGAGAGTTGCGACCGCGTGAGTTCCGGAAAGCTCGATTCGAGCGCGGTCGGACCTGTCAATCAGCAGCGTAGGAGGCATCCAGTAAATCTATAGGATGCACCGCGCGCGCTCGCATGTCGGACCGAAGTAATCCCGCGCCGATCTGCATCAGACAACCGGGATTGCCGGTAGCAACGAGCGCAGCATGAGACGCGCCGATGCGATCCAGTTTCCGTTCCAGCACAGCGTCCGACGTCTCCGGCTCGATCAGGTTGTAGATGCCGGCACTGCCGCAACATTGATCCGACTCGTCCAGCGGTACCAGCTGCACACCCGGAATCGCCTGAAGTACGGCGATTGGAGCGGTCGTCACGCGCTGCGCATGCTGCAGATGACACGGCGCATCATACGCAACGGTGAAGGGAATTACTCCGCCCGAGCGCGGACCGGCCGCAGCCAGAAGCTCGCTCACGTCTCGCACGCGAGACGATATTTCGCGTGCGCGATCGGCCCATTCGGGATCACCGCTCAACAGATGCCCGTATTCCTTCATCATCGCGCCACAACCTGCTGCGTTCGTGACCACGTATCGTGCGCCGGAACGCTCGAACGCGACGATGTTGCGCCGCGCAAGCCTGCGGGCCGCGCCCAGATCACCGGCATGCGCGTGCAGCGCGCCGCAACAGCCCTGTCCCGGTGCAGCGGTCATGCGATAATCATTCCGCGTCAGTACTCTCTCGGTAGCACGATTCGTCGCTGTGAACAGTCCCTCCATCACACAGCCCAGCAGCAGCGCAGCGCTACCGTTCGCCCCGTCACCCTCCGCGCGATACTTGCCGCGCTCGAGTGGAAATTCGGTGGACGCGAGCATCGCCATCGCGAAGCCCAGTCTTCCAGGCAGCTTCATCAACAGCGTCGGAATCGGTGTCGCTGCCAAGAGCCGCGCAAGGGCCATCGCGGCACGCATCAACGGCCGGTGCGCGAATACACGAAGAAGAGCGCGCGAAGCGGCCGTCGGTGCCTGCCCGCCGCGTAGCGTCGCACGCGTAGCTTCCAGCAGATGTCCATACGGCACGCCGGACGGACACGCGGTCTCGCACGCACGACATCCGAGACAGCGATCGATGTGCTCTCGCAAATCCGGATCACTCGGCGCCAGCTTCCCGTCAGCCAGCGCACGCATCAGAACGATCCGTCCGCGCGGTGAGTCGTTCTCGTCCTCCAGCGCCAGATACGTCGGACACGCCTGCAGACAGAACCCGCAGTGCACACACGCGTCGAGCCCTGCCTGCTCCTGCGCGAGTGGCGTGTCAGCGCACGGCGGCCTGGTTGGCTGCGTCATCGCTCCGTTGCCATGATTCCAGGATTCAGCACACCATGCGGATCGAAGCGCTGCATCAGCGCCGCGGAAAGTCGATCGTGGACGATCTCGGGCCTGCGATACCCGTGCGACTCCGGAAGCTGGCGGCGCATGTGCGAGACCGAATCCCCCCGCATCGACCGCGACCGCACGCGCAGCGTAACTTCGGTGATGACGCCGAGCGTTCCCCACGCACCGATCATGAGTCGCGTGAGATCGAAGCCGGCGACATTCTTCACCACTCTTCCACCTACACGTATCACCTCTCCCGTTCCGAGCACCACGGTCATGCCCAGCACCTGATCTCGCGGCGTTCCAAAGAACGCCGCCGCAGGCCCGTACGAGCATGTCGCAACCGTCGCACCAATTGTGACATCGGTGCCGCCTTCCGGATCCAGCGCGATCCACTGATCATGTCGCGCCAAGTACCTCGTCCAGCTCGCGTAGCGTGGTTCCCGCACGTACCGTTATCGTGAGATCGTCCGGCACGTATGCAACGATTCCGTGATCGTCGGCGAGCACGAGCTGTGCACTCGCCGAAACCGGTGATCCAGCGTCGAGCCACGTTCCGCGTCCGACGATGCGAAGCGCCGTGTGATCGGCTATCGCTTCGCGCACCGCGGCCGAGATCTCTGCGTCACCGCGCATCCGGTGTCACCTCTGTTGCAATCTCACCAGCACGCACTGCCGGTGCTCCATGCCACTCGCGACATGAATGCACGGGAACGACCTTCCCTGGATTGGAGCGTCGCGCCGGGTCGAATGCGGTGCGCAGATCGCACATCGCCGCAAGCGTCGGCTCGTCGAACAGCAGCGGCATGTAGCGCAGCTTGTCCAGTCCCACACCGTGCTCACCCGTTATGCTCCCACCGGCCGCGATGCACGCCTGCATCATTGCGGCCATCGCCTCGTGCACGCGCCGTGCCTGATCCGGATCGCCAGCGTCGTAGGAGATGTTCGGGTGCAGGTTGCCGTCACCAGCGTGAAATACGTTGCACACCGTCACTCCGTGCGAGTCGGCGATCGCGTGTATCTGCGCCAGTATCTCCGCCAGACGCGTGCGCGGAATCACCGCGTCCTGTACCGCCAGATTTGGCGCGAGGCGCCCCATCGCGCCGAAGGCTTTCTTCCGGCCCTGCCACAACCGCGCTCGCTCGGTCTCATTTGTCGCCACATGCACGGTTCGCGCGCCACATTCCATGCACAGCTTGCGGACAAGATCCATGTCCGCATCTGTGCTCTCGACGGTCCCGTCCACTTCGATCAATAGAATGGCGGCTGCGTCAACGGGATAACCGGCGGCGAATATCGATTGCTCGACCACACGGATCACTCCGCTGTCCATGAACTCGAGAGCCGCGGGAACCACGCCCGATGCAATGATCGCCGACGTCGCGTGCGATGCATCCGCAACGTCCATGAAATCCGCGAGCGCCGTCCGCACGGCAGCTGGCTTCCTAGTAAGCCGCACGGTTATGTCCAGCGCAACACCAAAGCATCCTTCCGATCCCACGAATGCGCCAAGCAGATCGTAGCCTGCCATGCCACCATCACGGTCGCCCAGCTCGACTATCTCGCCGTCCGGAAGCAGAACTGTAGCAGCGAGAACGTGATTCAGCGTCACACCATACTTGAGGCAGTGCGGACCACCGGAATTTTCGGCGATGTTTCCGCCAATCGTGCACGCCGCCTCGCTGGATGGATCGGGTGCGTAGAACACACCATGAGGCGCAAGCCGCTTGTTCAGCACCGCGTTGACGACACCAGGCTCGACCGTCGCGCGCATCCGCGCGATGTCCATGTCGAGCACGGCCTTGAGCCGGTGCAGACCGAGCAGCACGACGTCGTCAGCGAGCGCACCACCGGACAGTCCCGTTCCCGCACCACGCGGAACGAACTGTGTCCCGGACTCTGCAAGCAACCGTACTACTTCGACAACCTCGTCGCGTGATCCGGGGAATACCGCGACGCTGGGACGCTTGTGATAACCCGGCAGGCCGTCCGATTCGTACGCCAGCAATTCCGCGTCGCGTACCAGGACGAATCGATCACCCACGATGGCGCGCAGCTTGTCGACGATTCCGGTGACAGGTTGGGTCGTCATGCAACGCTCACGGCGTGCTCCGACGGAATGACGATCTTGAGCGCGTCTTTCGACAGGCGATACTGCAACGGCATACCGAGTGCGACTATCTCGCCATCGACCGCTATGTGGTGCTGTCTTCCGCCCATCTTGATCGTGCACGAGTCCACCATGAAGCTGTCCAGCTCCGGCGTGCGCGCCACGCTGTCCAGTCCACGCGTCGCTGCGTCGAGTGCCACAACGAGCAATCGTGCCGCCCGCCGTTCCCGCACGACGATCACATGCAGACACTGCCGCCCTCCGGCAATCCGATTCCCCAGCGTGGGCGAGCGCGTCTCACGCTCACCCACGCCGATGAAGACAATCGGCGTGCTGTAACTGCGCCGCTCGCCGTTGACGTCCAGCTCCAGGGAAACAGGACGCATCGAGATGAACATGCGCAGTGCGGCAAGCAGGCTGGCGATACGATACCCGACATATTTCGCCGCGCGATTGCGAAGGCGAACATAAGCGACGTACGCACCCACCGAGCTGGTGTTGAGAAAAAGACGGTCGTCGGCGTAGGCAACGTCCGCATGCCCGACTTCGCCATCGGTTGCAATTGCGGCCGCTTGCTGCATGTCGACCGGAATTCCATGATCGCGCGCAAAATGGTTCAGCGTCCCGCCAGGCAGCACTGCGAGGGCCGTCTCCGTTCCGCATGACACACGAGCTGCGGTTCCGACGCTTCCGTCACCGCCTGCGACGACGATTCGCGCAGGCTTCGACGCCATCGCGCTGCGAATGCTGCTCTCCAACTCGTTCGGCGGAACAGCGTGAATCTCGAAACCGCCGGTCTCTTCCAGCGCACGCTTCGCCGCGGAAGCGGTGCCGGCAGCATCGTTGACGAACGCGGGGATCACAATGGGTAAAATAAAGCGAGGGCCCCATCCACGGGCCCTCGTTGCACTTTCACACCTGTCCGGATTGCTACGCCGCGCCCCAGAACCCCGACAGTGCTCCACCATCCGGAGACTGACGCAGCTTCTCGAATGCCCGCTCGCGAATCTGACGGATCCGCTCCCGCGTCACTCCTAGCAGCGATCCGATCTTCTCGAGCGTCATCGCTTCCGAATCCTGACCGAGCCCGTAATACAGGTACAGAATCTTCCGCTCGCGCGGCGTGAGATACTTCTTGAAGGCCCTGTCGATCGACTCGCGCATGAGCTTGAAATCGGTCACTTCCTCGATCTCACCGCCATCCACTCCTGCAAAGCGCTCGCCCAGCGTCGATGCCTCACGATCGCTGCGGTCGATTGGTGCATCCAGCGAGATTTCCGTCGCCGACATCTGCCGCGACGCACGCACGGTGTCCGGCGTCTCTTCCAGCAGCCTGCCAAGCTCGCTGTCTGTCGGATCGCGCTTCAGAACCTGCGCGAGCACCGTCTCGGCGCGCGACAGCTTGATGAGCTGTGAATTCTGATTGAGCGGGATTCTCACCGATCGCGTCTGCTCGGCCAACGCCTTGAGCACCGCTTGCCGAACCCACCACACGGCGTAGGAGATGAACTTGACGCCCTGGTCCGGATCGAACTTCCTGACTGCCTTCAGCAACCCTTCGTTGCCGATCGCTACGAGCTCGCTGAGATCGAGTCCGTGCCCCTGATACTTCTTCACGTAGGAGATGACGAAGCGAAGGTTCGCCGTCACCAGCCTCTCCGCCGCCCGCTCGTCGCCACCCTGCGCTCGTCGGGCCAGTCTTCGTTCTTCCTCGACGTCCGTGATCAGAGGAAGTTTTTGTATGTCGTGCAGGTACTGGTCGAAGGCTGTGGAGGGAGACGAACGTGCAAATCCCTTTGGCCTGCTCTCGACGACCACTGCCGGCATAGACGCTCCAATGATGGGCTGAAGCAGTCAGACTAATGGGCGCTTCCAGTTTGGTCAACAGCCATATTTCGTGCCAAAGGAATGTGATCTGTCACCCAAGTGGCGCGACGCTGGCGCTGGCCGGTACCAATTGCGCGCCGAGCTGCTTCGCGTACCGTCCCGCTCAGCCGGTCGGCGGATCCTTCTGACGTGCGCGGCTCGTGGCTTTGAGGATGCCCAACCCGACCAGCACGATAACGCCGACCGCAATCCATGTGGTAGGCACGTTCAGCAGGTACGCCCCAATGGCGAGACCTACGATGACCACGAAAAAGCCGATCAGATACGTTGTGAAGGCAGACATCATTTCTCCGGTTTCATGACGAGTGTCGCGGTCCCGCGTTGCCGACCGAACCTCCTGGCTTCAGAGCAAGACGGATTCCAGATGTCCAGCGTTCTTCCCTTGACCTTCCCGCCAGTATCATCCACGAGAAAGCGGCCGAGGTAGTGGTTGCCGAGGAAAACCTCGACGTAATGTGCGAGAGGGAAGATGCGCGGATCGGCCGCAACAATTCCCTCTCTGACCCAGTGGTCGCGGCGAGTGGTCCCCTGAAGGCAGTACTGGGTCAACGAGACCTGAAGCGCCTTCCCGACTGGCGCCCGCACGAAAATACTCCTGAGTTTCGGAATCTTCGGAATGATCCGCTCCGCCCGGACGATCAGCGGTGGCAGCAGACGAGGAGCATACACCAGCACGGGTGGGTGACGGAACGGTGCTGGATTGGTATTGGGAAGGCGAGCGATTCCGGTCTTCACGAAGACCGCGGCGACGAGAATGGCAACTGTCGCCCGAGTCACCTCCCAGCGCTTCACGCGAGGACCTCGGCGACAACGGCGTCCGACAGACGGACCGCGTAGCCCGTCCTTGCGCCTGCCATCACTCCGATGCGCGTCGGCACCGCATACTCGATCTCACCCGCTCTGCTTTTCTTGTCGCCACGCATCGATTCCAGGATGCTGGATACCGACGGGCCCGCCGGACGAGTGGTCGGAAGACCAGCTCTCAGAAGCGCCTCACGGATACGAACCGATGTTCCGGCGTCGGTCACACCTTCACGCTCCGCGGCCGCAGCTTCCAGCACCATCCCGACTCCGACGGCCTCGCCGTGCCGCATGCCGAATCCGCTGAGAAGCTCGATTGCGTGTCCTATCGTATGACCGAAGTTCAAGGCTTTACGCGCTCCATTTTCCCGTTCATCAGCCGCGACCACCCCAACCTTGAGCCGGACGCTCTTCTCGATGACGTGATTCAGGGCAAGAACGTCACGCTCGTGCGGCTCCTCCGCAAGTAGAAGAGGTGCCGAATTGGCGATGAAGTCGAAGTAGGCTGCATCGGCGATCGCACCATGCTTGAGTGCCTCCGCAAGGCCTGCCCGCAGGTCGCTAACCGGAAGCGTATCAAGCACTTCCGGATCGATTATCACGGCGCGCGGCTGATGAAATGCGCCAACCAGATTCTTCCCATGCGGCGTATCGACGCCGGTTTTGCCGCCGATCGACGCATCGATCATCGACAGCAGCGTTGTGGGTATGTGGACCACCGGCACCCCGCGCATGAATGTCGCAGCGACGAAGCCCGCCAGATCGCAAACGACTCCGCCACCAAGGGCGATGATCGCCGAATCGCGGCCCAGTCCCGCCTCGAGCAGCTGGTCGGTTATCGTCGCCCAGCTTTCGCGGGTCTTGTGCGCCTCGCCGGCAGGCACCGTGCATAACGGAACCGTTTCGCCAGACCGTCCGAGTTGCTCGACCAGCCGGGATGCGTATAACGGTGCGACGTTGCTGTCGGAAACCACCGCATACCGATGGGCGGGCGCCGCAGCAGTAGCGATTTCGCCAGCGCGGCCGAGCAGTCCGGCAGCGACGCTTATCTCATAGCCGCCAGCATCTATGAATGAGACAGGATCCCGCGTCGATCGCGTCGCCTGATCTACCACGTGACCTCGCCGGCGCCAGCGCGCTTGTTCGCGACGCGCGCAAGCGAGAAGAGCAGATCGGAAAGGCGATTGAGATAAACCACTGTCAGCTTCGGAAGCTCGACCGAGTTTTGCAGGTGCACCACCTTACGCTCGGCGCGCCGGCACACGGTTCTCGCCACGTGGAGTGCGGCGGCTTTTGGAGTCCCGCCGGGAATGATGAACGCCTTGAGCGGCTCCAGCTCGTTGTCGCAGGCGTCGATTGCGCGCTCCAGCTCTTCGATCCGAGCCTCGTCGATGCGCGCCTTCGCGAGGTGCGCGTGCATCTTCTCGACGTCAGGCGTCGCCAGAAGAGCGCCGATCGCGAAGAGGTCGCGCTGCACCGCGACCAATACTTCGTCGACTCGTGGCATCGGGCTGGTCGCGCGTGCGGCGCCCAGAACGGCGTTCAGCTCGTCGACGTCGCCATAAGCGTCGACGCGCGAGTCGTCTTTCGGCACTCGGCCCCCGCCGAAGAGCCCGGTCGTGCCCGCGTCGCCGGTCTTCGTGTAGATCTTCATAGTCATATCCGGGTAAATTTCGCCACTATGGAGCACGAGATCAAAGACGTAACGATATTAGGTGCCGGCCCAACCGGACTTTTTGGCCTATTCTACTGCGGAATGCGCGGCGCGAGCGCCCAGGTCGTGGACGCGCTATCTCAGGCTGGCGGGCAGCTGACTGCCCTTTATCCCGAGAAATACATCTTCGACGTGGCTGGCTTTCCCAGGGTGCTCGCAAAGGATCTGGTGCGTTCGCTCGAGAGCCAGGCAGCGCAGTTCGGGGAGCCGGTGCATCTCAATCAACACGTGACCGGGCTCGAGGAGCACGACGGGCACTTCGTCCTTGTAACCAGCACCGACCGCTTTCCAACGCGGTCGCTGGTTCTCGCGGCTGGAATCGGAGCCTTTTCGCCGCGCCGGCTGCCGCAGGCGGTCGCGGAGCCGTGGTACGGGAAGGGAATTCAGGATCGTGTGCTCGATCTCGAGCAGTTCCGCGGCAAGCGCGTCATCATAATCGGGGGCGGCGACTCGGCGTTCGACTGGGCGCAGCAGCTGCGCGGAACGGCGGAAGCAATCTCACTGGTTCACCGCAGCGATCGCTTTCGCGCCCATGCAGCAACTGTCGCCGACGTCCTGGCGTCCGTGCACACCGGGCACACCAAGGTCTTCACATTCCACGAGCTGCACGACATCCACTCAGCCGGCGAATACTTCGATGCAGTCACGCTTCGCAACGTGAAATCGAAAGAGCTCGAGCGTGTGGAATGCGACGTGATCCTCCCGATGCTCGGCTTCGTGAGCGATCTCGGCGCGCTGAACGAGTGGGGACTCGAGCTCGTGAACGACGAGATCGTCGTGAACAGCCAGATGGAAACGGGCCACGCCGGCATCTATGCGGCGGGTGACATCTGCACCTATCCCGGCAAGCTCAAGCTGATCGCGACAGGGTTCGCCGAGGCCGCGACCGCGGTGAACCAGGCAGTGCACTGGATCTATCCGGATAAGAAAGTCGCGCCGGGACACAGCTCGAACATGGCCGTGTTCGGACAGAAGGACGACTGAGCTTCAGCGTTGCCTGCTAGAGGGCGGTGATCACCGCATCCGCCTCGATCTCGATGAGCATCGCCGGATCTATCAGCCGGCTCACTTCAACCATCGTCGCTGCGGGCCGGATGTCGCGGAAGAATTCTCCATGCGCGCGGCCGATCGCTTCCCAGTTCGATATGTCCGTTACGAACATGCGTGTGCGCACGACGTCGGATAATTTCGCGCCGGCCTTCTGCAGAGCGGTTTCGATCGTGCGCAGCGCCTGCACTGTCTGCGCGTAAGCATCTCCGTCGCCGACGATCTTTCCGTCCGCACCAACTGCCGTCGTGCCGGCAACGAATACGTGGTTACCGGTACGTACTGCGCGCGAGTAACCAACCACGTCTTCCCACGGCCCACCGCTCGAGATATTCTGTCGATTGTCTGTCATAGATTCACGCGCTTGTCAGCCTTCGCGTAGGCGAGGTCGGTTAACAGATTGACGAGAACGAAGATCACGCTCAGAAACAGCACGCTTCCCTGAATCGCGGGAAGGTCGCGCCGAGAGATCGCGTTGACGACGTAGCGGCCGAGTCCGGGCCAGCTGAAGATGGTTTCCGTGAGTATGCTGCCGGTGAGGTAATAGCCAAAGTCGAGGCCAAGGACCGTGATGACCGGAATCAATGCATTCCGCAGACCGTGCTTGAGGATGACCGCCCGCTCGCTCAATCCCTTCGCCCTCGCGGTACGCACGAAATCACTATTCAGAACGTCGAGCATCGCAGAGCGCGTTACGCGTGCGAGAAAGGCGACCGAGCGTGTCCCCAGCGCGAGCGCCGGAAGAATCAGATGACGGATTCCTCCGTAACCAGAAGGCGGAAGCCAGTGCAGCGTTACCGCGAATAACAGAATCAGAAGCAATCCCACCCAATACACGGGAAAGGAGATCCCGAGATATGCGCCGCCAAGTGATATTCGGTCGAACCAGCCGCCGGGATGTTGCGCGCTCAAAACACCTATGAGAATTCCGGTTATCGACGCGAACAGCATCGCCGTGCCGGCGAGCAGCAGTGTTTTTGGGAAGCGCTCCAGAACGTCGCTCAGAATCGGTCGGCGCGTGATGTAGGACGTACCAAGGTCGCCGCGAAGGATGCCGCCGGCGTAGTGCGTGAACTGTGAGAGAACCGGCTCATCCAACCGCAATTCCTTGCGCAGCCTCGCTATCGTCGCGGAATCCGCGCGCTCGCCCACCATCTCCTGCACCGGATCACCGGGCGCGATGTACAACAGCAGAAAGGTGACGACCAGCACACCGAACAGCGTCGGTATCGCCAGTAGCAAGCGGCGAAGAATGTACGACGTCATTTCGGCGCTGTCTTTGGTGGTCGCTCGATGTGCGCCGTGGTCCATCGCTCGCCCGTGAAGATCGATGGCACGGTGAACCCCTTGAGCCAGGGCTGTACCGCGTACACCTCCGTGTAGAAGAACATGAAAAGCATCGGAGCCTGTTCGTGCGCAAGCGAATCCGCCTCGCGATACAGCACGAATCGCTTCTGATCGTCGGGCTCGCGCCGCGCTCTGGAAACCACGCTGTCGAACGTCGCGTTGCTGAAGAACGAAACGTTGCCACCCACCCCGCGGTTGTTGCTGTGCAATAGCGGATACAGAAAATTCTCGGCGTCAGGATAATCCGCGTACCAGTCCTTGAGCGCGATGTCTGTCTTGCCGTTGCGCGCTGCCTCGCGCATCGACGAGGCGTCGCGCTGAACGATCTTCACGCGAATGCCGACCTGCGCGAGGTAAGCCTGGACCGTCTGTGCGATGCGTGGAAATTGCTCGCTCTGCGATGTCCACAGCTCGATGTCGATCCCGTTTGGATAACCAGCTTCCTTGAGTAGAACGCGTGCACGCGCGGTGTCATACGGATACGCAGCGAGTGAGGGATTGAAACCATCGAGCGATGGCGGAATCACACCAGCGGCGAGTGTTCCGCGGCCGCCCATCAGCCGTCTCAGGATCATGCCACGATCTACTGCGAGATTGATGGCCTGTCGAACCCGCACGTCGCGCAGCGGACCTCTGGTAGTATTGATCGCACCGTAGATCAACCGGAGCGAAGGCGCCGATTGCAACAGTGGACGTGTTTCCTCGTTGGATTGCCAGGACGGTGATTCCTGCGCCGGCACCTCGAACACATCGACGTTGCCTGCCTGGAACTCCGCCTCCGCAGTGCTCAATTCCGGAATGATGCGAGCCTCGAGTGAATCCGCGAGCGGCGCACCATCGTGATACTGCATATTGCGCGCGAAGAGCAGGTAGTCATCGTGATGCCATGCAACGAACTTCCAGGGCCCGGTGCCGATTGGATGCTCCCCAAAATCGGGCGGCGTCACTTTCGGGACGATCGCTGTTGCGGGCATCGCGAGCATCTTGGGAAAGATCGCGAAAGGTTCCGTAAGAGTGATTCGTACCGTGCTGTCGTCCACCACTTCCAGCCCAGCGATGCTCGACGCCTTTCCGGCGGCGAACTCCTGTGCTCCGCGAATCGGATACAGCGGCCATCCGCGTCCACCCCTCGTCGCGGGATCGAGCACCCGTTCCCACGAGTGCCTCACGTCATTGGCGGAGAAGCCCGTGCCGTCATGAAATCGCACGCCCGTCCGCAGATGGAACGTGTACGTTATCCCATCGGAAGCCAACTCCCACGACGTTGCGAGGTCCGGGACCACGGCAGCTTTCGGCGTGAAGCGCGTGAGCCCGTCGAACACATAGGACACCGCGCGCCCCGTCGGGACGTCTGTCGAAAGGGCCGGATCGAGAGATCTGGGATCGTAATTGTCCCGGGAGTCGATCAGCGTGCGGCGGTCCGGCACGCCGGGCCCGCTGCACGCTACAAGACTGGCCAGTCCGGCCAGTCCGGACAGAGCTAAAAGGCCGGCGAGGATGGCACGGCGCGACGGGCGAAATCCTCGCGAATGGGCAACGGTTGACATTATAGGGTGCGAGGCGAGAACTTACCGGGCTATCATTAGAGCGTCAATTGTGACCGCGGACATCATCAAGAGGATAATCACCGCGGCCACCGTGCTGGCCGCCAGCTTGGCTCTGCCAACTATCGCCAGGGGACAGGACCTTGGTTGCCACGCGGGCGACACCGAGGTGCGTGGGCTGGACTTCAACGGAAATCACCAATTCACCGACGCGGAGCTGGCGAACGCCATCGTAACTACGCCCTCCGCGTGGGCTCGGCGCTACCTCGATCTTCCGTTCTCCGCACGCAGATGTCTGGACGAACAGGAGTTCGGAAACGATCGACTGCGTCTGATCCTCTTCTACCGCCGGCGCGGCTTCCCCGCCGTGACCGTTGATACCGGGCGCATCGCCGCCGGACGTTCCGGCATTCGTGTAGAGTTCAACATCCACGAAGGACACGCAACCGTACTTCGCTCTCTCGTCATCAAGGGCCTCGATTCGTTGCCGAACGCGAGTGACGTGAAGGCCGGTATTCCAATCGCGCCGGGACAGCGCTTCGACCGAACGAAAATCGACGCCGCGATCGACCTCATGACGCGACGTCTCCGCAACGCCGGCTATCCCGCCGTCACTGCGCACAACAGCTTCGGGACCACAGACAGTGCGCTCGTCGCATTCGACACCCTCACCATCACACCGGGAACGCTCACACGCTTTGGTGGTGTGGAGATAGCAGTTACACCCGCCCGAAACAAGAAGCAGCATATCTCCGATCGGACGGTAAAACGGATCGTTGGCCTCGACTCCGGCGCTCTCTATCGCGAGCAGGCACTGATCGATGCGCAGCGCGCGCTCTATCAAACCGACGCCTACACACACGTCGCGATTGCCCTGGACAGCGCAGGAGGCTCGCGAACTGGCCGCGATTCGATCGCACCCCTGGACATCGCGCTCGCCGAAAATACGATGCACGCCGCGCGGCTCGGCGGGGGCTACGGTACGCTGGACTGCTTTCGCGCCACGGGTGAGCTCGACGACTACAATTTCCTGAACGGTGCGCGGCACCTGACGATTCAGGGACGTGTCTCCAAGATCGGCATCGGCCGCCCACTCAACGGCGCACCAGACCTCTGCCCGCAAGCGAAAGCGGACCCGTACAGCGAGCAACTCAACTACTACCTCGGCGCCACGCTGCGCCAGCCGGTGTTCTTCGGACTGCGTACAGTCCCGACGCTCACAGCTTATACGTCCCGCGTCAGCGAGTACAAGGTGTACGTGCGAACGACATTGATCGGAGGCGTCGCTTCGCTGCAATATCAGCGCTGGGCACGCACTCCGGTGACGTTTGGCTACACCATGGATTTCGGTCGAACGGAATCGCAACCCGCGCTCTTCTGCGCCGTGTTCAACCTGTGTACCGCGGAGGAACGTGACCGCGTTCAGAGGAACCAGCGGCTCGGCGTGGTGAACGCAGTCGTGGTGCACGATGCGACGAACGATCCAATCGCGCCCAGCTCGGGGACTCTTTCTCGCTTCGAGATACGGCACGCGTCGCCGCTCGTGCTCTCGGACTCCGGATTGCAATTCAACACACTGCTCGCCGAGACGTCGCGATACATCGCGATCGGTGGCGGCAATGTGCTTGCGATGCACGTTCGAGGCGGGCTCGTCTTCGGCCGCAATTTCCAGACGAACGCCGGCTTCATTCCGCCGCAGGAGCGATTGTACGCCGGTGGTCCAAGCTCGGTGCGCGGGTTCGCGCAGAATGAGCTCGGTGCTGTTACCTACATCGCGCCGTCGTACGATACGGTGACCGTGCCGGATATCGGCGGACAGACCAACACGTACTTTCGCTATCTTGGCACCGCCAAGCCCAAGCGAGTGGTTCCGGTCGGTGGCAACAGTCTGGTCGTCGCGAATCTCGAGCTGCGCCTTCGTAGCCCCGTGCTTCCCGATGTGCTCCAGTTCGGCGTCTTTGTCGATGCCGGCGATGTGTGGAACCGCGGTGGCGCCAGCACGTTCGGTGGTTATCAGATCAAGGTCACGCCCGGAGTTCAGGTTGCCGCACTGACTCCCGTTGGCCCCGTTCGTGTCGTTGTCGGTTACGATCCGTATCCGCAGCCTGTCGGCCCCCTGTATTACGAGAGCAATGCGGACGCGGGTGCGCTTCCGTGTGTTGCGCCACGTAATACACTGAGAGTGACAACGGACTACACCGATCCCACGCATCCGGTCGCGGTGCAGGCGCCCGGCGTATGCGCCGGGTACAAACCGCCCACGAACAGATCGTTCGGGCAGCGTCTCACGTTCGGCCTCGCAATCGGCCAGGCGTTTTAGGGCGTGACACTTCGCGGCCGGATCGTTCTTGGCAGTGCGGCTGCGCTGCTCACGCTGTTTTCGCTCGCCGTGCTCGCCGTACTCGGCATCACGCAGACTGATCGCGGCCGCGAACAGATTCGTAGGCTCGTCGTATCAGCGCTCAAGCAGAGGATTCACGGATCGCTGTATGTGGGGCGCATCAGCGACGGGTTCTTCACGGGGGTCACCATCGACTCCATCGCCATTCGCGATTCGCAGGACTCACTTTTCCTTGCAACAGGACGCGTGTCGGTGCGTTACGACCTTCGTGATCTGTTGGACCGACGCGTGTTGCTGCACGACATCCGTGCGGAGCATCCGGTCGTGTACATACGCCAGCATGAGAACGGTGACTGGAACTTTCGGCAGGTATTTCGCGAATCGAAACCGGCGAAATTTCAACCCAAGCAGGCCAGTCCATTCATAGTCATGGACTCCGCGCTCGTTCGCAACGCCACGTTCATACTCACACTGCCGTGGCACCCTGCGCCGTGGTTGAAACAGCGCTGCGCTGGACAGCGCCATTCATTTCGAGCTGACACGCAAGGACCACGAGATCCGTCGCACTGCTGAGGGATACACTCGAACGTGGCGCTGGACCGGCGCCGATGTCGACGTACCTGCGGCGCGAATCAGCAATCCGGACACCGCGGGAATGCTGGTCCGCTTTACCGGATTGAAGGTAGCCGAGGCTGATCCGCCGTTTCTGTTCTCGAACACGGCCGGCGTAATCCGGCAGCTCGGCGATTCGGTATGGCTCGACGTCCCACGCGTCAACCTTCCGGCTTCGACCGGAAGGGCGAAGGGAAAGATCGTGTGGGGAAGCGACCTTCCGATCAGATACGACGTTCATGTTCACGCCGATTCGATGTCGCTGAACGACATAGCGTGGGTCTACCCGACGCTTCCGCGTACCGGCGCCGGCAGCACCGAGCTGGACATTCGCACGCAGCCGAAGCACCCGCACCTCACCGACTTTGTGCTCAGCAACATGGATGTACGCTCGACGCGCTCGCGTCTGCTTGGGAGCATGACGTTCACAACGGGTGAAGATACGCTGATCGTGAGTGACGTCCCGCTTACGGCATCGCCTGTCAATTTCGATCTACTCCGAACGTTGAACGGCAAGCCATTCCCATATGATTGGCAGGGCGACATCACGGGAACCGTGCGTGCGTCGGGTGGCAACCTCGCTCGATTTCATGTCGAGGATTCGCAGCTCAGGTTCGCGGACGCTCACGTACCCGGCGCAGTTACTGTCGCGAGCGGCAAGGGCGAACTCAACATCTTCTCGCCAGCGTTCACCGAATTCCACGACTTTGCGGTGAACGTTGCGACGCTCGACCTGCGGACGCTGCAGTATCTCAACAAGAACTTCCCACGTCTGAACGGCACCGTCTCGGGCACTGCCGTGCTCGACTCGAGCTGGCTCGACGTGCGTTTCAGCAACGCGCAGCTCACCCATCAGGACGGAGACGGTCCGCAGTCGCACGTGTCAGGCAATGGACGCGTGACCTGGGGTGATCTGTATCTCACATACGATCTCGATTTGCAGGCGCAGCCGCTCGCATTCGAGACATTGCGCAGGTCCTACGTCAATCTCCCTCTGCGCGAATCGCTGAGTGGGCCAATTCGCGTGCAGGGTCAGAGTCCGGATCTTCGCTTCACTACCTCGCTCTCCGGCGACGGCGGAACACTCGCCTTCGACGGCCGCGTAGATGCGGATCCTCCCGACTATGGCGCGCATGGCGGTGGAAGCATTTCGAATGCGAATCTACGGACCCTGTTGGGGAACGAGTCGCTCCCGCACACGTCGTTGAACGGGACATACGCGATCGACGTCACTGGTGATTCGCTGCCCAACTTTACCGGGTCGGCGTCCGCATCGCTGCTCGACTCGCGGGTAAGTAATACCGCTCTGCTGCCGTCGTCGGCGAGGGTGCGGTTCGGCGATGGGCTGATCACTGTCGACACGATGATGCTCGCCACCGGCGGTACCGTCGCGCACGCGCGTGGAACCATCGCATCCGCAGCCGACCGCACGGGCTCGCTCAATTTTCGGATCGACCTTGCATCGCTGAATGACGTTCGGCGACTGCTGGGAGATGGATCGTTACCAGCAGCAAGTGCTCACAGCAGTGTGTCATCAGGCCCGGTCACGGTGAGGGGCACACTGAGCGGTGCGCCATCAGCATTGCAGGCACAGGGCACGGCGGCCGCGCGCGACGTTACCGCCGGTCCGGCCCGCGTGCGCAGCCTCCACGCCAGCTACGCGATGCGCGACCTCGGAGCCAGGCCAAGCGGGGTAGTCGCACTGACGGCTGATACTCTTTCCGCCGGCCCCGTCCCCGTGAATCAGGCCACCGTCGGCCTGCGAATCAGCAACGGTGCCGAAGCAGCGTTCCGCGCTGATTTCGTTGGAACAGGTTCGGCGCGTGCCTCGGCATCGGGCAACTTATCGCGCGGCGATTCCGGTGCCGTGAACTTCCGGGTCGATTCTGCTCGTGTGGACGTCGATTCGGTCAACTCGTACTCGCTGGGCTCGCCGGTGCATCTGGAGTCTGGCCCGCGCGGTGTGACCGTCGACTCCGTGATTCTGTCACGCACGCGCGGTGGATCGGTCGCGATCCGCAACATCGCCTTCCTTGGTGATTCGATTCGCGGATCACTGCGCACCGACGGTCTCAGCCTCGCGTTGCTAGAGCTCCTTGGAAGCGGTGTCAGTAACATTCGTGGCGGTCTCACTGCGCACGTTGACGTCAGCGGCACCACCGCTCATCCCCATCTGAACGGCAGCATCGTCGTCGATAGTGGCGCCGCAACGATTGCGCCGATGGGCGTTCGCCTCGATCGACTCGATGCGAACATTGCGCTGAGCGGCGATACGGTATTTCTGAAAAGACTCTCAGCGACCACCACTCGCGAGCGTCGTGGAACGCTCGACGTCACTGGGAACGTCGCGTTGTCGCAGTACGACAATCCTGTCTTCGCGCTCAGGGCGACGGCGCAGAACTTCCGCGCAGTGGACAGGCGCGGTCTCGCGTCGCTCGATGTCAGCACCACCTCGCCCATCTCTCTGACCGGTCCCTACACCGGCGCCACAGTAACTGGTGCCGTGCGCGTCGATCGTGGCACCGTGTACATCCCCGAGCTGATCACCAAACGGCTCGTCGATCTCAACGATCCGGAGCTGCTCGACGTGGTGGATACCACCGTTGCGAGCAACCGCGCAATTCTGCCCACCGCACCGAGCGAGTTCACGAAGAATCTGCGTCTGAATAACGTGTCAGTCAGCATCGGCGATGACGTCTGGCTGAGGTCTGCCGAAGCGAACATCAAGCTTGGCGGATCGCTCAATGTCACGCTCGGCAGGAGTCCAGTCACCGGCGAGCGTTCACAGCTCGCGCTGGACGGACAGCTCAACACCGTGCGTGGCACCTACCGTCTGGACGTTGTCCCATTCGTCCAGCCGACGTTCGACGTGGAGCAGGGCACGTTGCGATTCTTCGGAACGCCAGATCTCGATCCGGCACTCGACATCACCGCGATCAATACGGTGCGCAAACCGGCGCAGAGCCTCAACGGTCAGGACATTCGAATCCGCGCTACCATCGGCGGAACTCTCTCGGCTCCGTCGCTCGCACTTTCCAGCGCGGATAACCTGCCGCTGTCGCAATCCGATCTTCTCAGCTATCTGATCACCGGCGAGCCTGCGTTCGCGCTCGATTATACTTCGGCGCAGTACGTCAATCAGCTCGCGAACGTGGCCGTACGCTCCGCAGGCAACATCATCAGCAGCGCGATTCCGCGATCGGTGTTCGACGTCGTCGAGCTTCAGACGCCGGCGCTTCTTGCGCCACAGGCCCCGGGCACTGCCGACAACGCAACGTTCTACAGCAATCTGCTCAACACTCGCGCTCTCGTTGGCAAGCAGCTGAACAACAATCTCTTTCTCAACTTCAGCACCGGATTCTGCGCCGAGAATTTGCGTAGCGCTGCGAGCTTTCAGCGCAATCTCGGACTTCGTCTCGAATACCGGCTGAGTCAGAGCTACACCGCGCAGCTCGGCGTCGAGCCCGGCACGACGGATCTGCTGTGTTCCCGTCCGGGATCGCTGCAGACGTTCCAGCAGACGCCGCCGCAGCTCGGCATCGACTTCCTCCGCTCCTGGCGTTTCTGATGCAATCTGCGCGGACTGGCGTCGACCGCGCGCGGATTCGTAACGTGCTGCTGATAGCGAACCCCGCCTCACGTCGCGGTGCACGCTCGATCAGCTCCGCGATTAGCACGTTCGCAAAGTTGGAGCTTGCGTGCGACGTGATAGTGACCGAGCGCCGGGGACATGCCGCCGAGCTCCTGGCAGCTGGGGGTCGCGACTACGACGCTGTATTCGCGCTTGGCGGCGACGGAACCGCCGTGGAGGTGATCGGCGCACTATCGCCTGGCGGGCCGCCCGTCGGGGTTTTACCGGGGGGCACCGGAAACCTGCTTGCCCGCGCGCTCGGAATCCCCATGAGTGTGTCACGCGCGATCAAAGCACTCGTCCGGGGCGATGAAGCCCTGGTGGATCTCGGACGCCTGGGCGACGGCACGCGGTTCGTCATCGGTGCTGGTGTGGGAATCGATGCCTCGATGATCGCCGGAACATCGCCAGCCTGGAAGCGTCGGGCGGGCGTGATGGCCTACGTCGTTGCCGGATCCGCCCACGTCCTTCGTCGCCGAAGGTTTACCGCTACGGTGACCGTCGACGGTGACACCGTGACGCGCGAGGGCGCCGTGGTGCTCGTAGCCAATTTCGGAGTGCTCCTCAACGGCCTCGTGACGCTGGGCGAGGGCATTCGCCGGGATGACGGCAGGCTGGATGTGTGTATCTTCGATCCAGTCACCATGGTCGATGTTGCGAGAGTCACCTATAAACTGTTGTTTCGCGACTTCCGGCCTGATCCAGCGATGACCTACATGCGGGGCGAGAGTGTCATCGTGCAGACGGAGCCCGCGCTTCCGGCGCAGGCGGACGGCGAATTGATTGGAAACACTCCTTTTACCGCGGTCGTCGAGCCGCTTGCGGCACGACTTCTGGTACCAGACTGTCAAATAAATCGTCAGTAGAACACAGGTAGCACAGCCACCTCGCGAACCCTGACCACCTCAACTACTCTCGTGGCCCGCTTACTTTCCCTCACATTGCAGCCCGACGACCATGCGGTTCTGCCGTTGATGGGTACGTCGCGCACCATGCACGATCTCGTGAGACAGGTGGACGCGCTGGCACGCAGCGATGCTGCGACAGCATTGTTGATCGGCGAGCCGGGAACGGGCAAGGGGCGGCTGGCCCAGTACATTCATTCGAGAAGCACACGCGCCGCACGTCCGTTCGTCAGGATCAACTGTGCGACGGCGGATGCGACAACCCTTGGCGCAGAGCTTTTCGGCGATCCGGAATTGCGCGGACAAACACCCGGCCTTCTCGACCTGGTGAGCGGCGGCACCGTTCTCATCGAAGAGATAGCGCGATCTCGGTACCGATCTGCAGGAGCGCCTGCTGCACACGCTGGACGCAGCCACCGCTCCGGCCGATAACGGCGAAGTTGCATCGGCGCGCGTCATTGCCGCTGCGAGCAAGGACCTCGTGAGCGAGGTAAATGCGGGGCGCTTCCGCGAGGATCTGTACTACCGACTTGGTGTTGCACCGGTTCACCTCCCGCCGCTGCGCGCGCGCTCGCGCGACGATCTCGCCGAGCTGATCACCGCAACCTTCCTGACATTATCGACCGAGCTGGCGGATTCGCCGCGCACGCTCGACGACGATGTGATCGAGTGCCTCATCGCGTATCCGTGGCCAGGCAACATACGCGAGCTGCGCAATTCGATCGAGCGCGCCATAATGGTTGCCCGTGGCGAGAGTGTGCTGCGGTGCGCGCATCTTGCGGCCGAGTTGCAGGCTGATCAGAGCCCGGGGATCGTTCACACACCGCGCACACTCATGGACGTCGAGCGTGCGCACATTCATCGCACGCTCCATGCGCACAAGCTCAATCGCACGCACGCTGCGCGCGAGCTTGGAATATCGCGCGCGACGCTGATCAAGAAGATAAAGGAATACGGGCTGGTGTACCGCACGCCGGGTTCCACATGAGCGCGCTGCGCGAACACGACGCCATGATCTGCCGCAGCTGCGGCCAGGAAGAGCGCGCATCCGAAGGCTATCCGTGCAAGGACTGCGGCACGTTCATCTGCATCATGTGCGTGTTCAAGGGCGTCGTGCGCTGCGAGCGATGCAACGCCATCGCTGCAAGCGCGCCTTCCACCGCTGCAGCAAGCCCTGCCCCGTCTTCGCGCGCGGCACCGGCACCTCCGGAAATGGACTGGCCGGAGCACTGATGGCGCCACTGCCCAGCAACGCCGGTCGCGTGCACGCGGGCCGTGTCACAGTGAGAGTGCCAATCGCACCACTGATGTCCGAGCCGGCCGTGTCCTCGGGCCAGCTGACTCAACTACTGCGCGGTCATCCCGCTGACATCGTGGACGCCGACGGCAACTGGCTCCGCCTTCGCGGTGCCGATGACTACGAGGGCTGGTGTCACAGCGGGTACGTCACGCGTGAACCCGCATTCGAAGACGGTCCTCTTCAGGCCGCGTGGCGCGCCGAGCGCCGTATGTCGATCGGTTGCGTGGTGAGAACAGCCACGACCACGGAGATCGAGCTGCCGCTGGGAGCATTGCTCGGCCCCGACGAGGCCGTGACGCGCGGCATTGCGATGAACCATCGCGCACGCGCGCGCTACTTCGCTCCCGATGGAGATCTGATCGTGCAGCGTGCTGCCGAGTTGTTCGCGGGCGCGTCGTACCAGTGGGGCGGCGTTACACCGTGGGGCGCGGACTGCTCGGGCTTCATCCAGACGATGTTCGCGCTGCACGGAACTCAACTTCCACGTGATGCGTGGATGCAGGCTGAGCGTGGTCGCGAAGTCACGGGCGACATCGTCGATCTGGAGCCCGCCGATCTGCTGTTCTTCTCCGATCGCAGCGATGGGCGGCCAACGCATGTTGCACTCTCACTGGGCGGTGCCGCGTGCGCCCACTGTTCGCTCGCCAACGGCGGCTTCGGCATCAACGCGCTCGACGCCGATGATAGCGTAGCACTGGGGCTGCGCGAAACCTTCAGATTCGCGCGGCGCGTGCTGTAAACTGCGCAAAACGAGCCGGCGATCGAATCACGGCGCGTGAAATCCCAGCGGTGTCGATGCGTTGAGCGCCGTTACATGTCCCGAAAGCCTCGCTCCGTCCCCAGACGTCGTCAGCAGAATGGTTCGCTCGCTGCCAGGCGCGATATGGAAGTAATTATCGCTTGGTCGCCAACCGATCGCTTCAATTGCCACTGCCAGCGCCAACCGGTCGGTGCCAATCCTGACCGAGTAGCAGCCATCTCCGATACGCTCGACCGCCGTATTCAGGGTCGCTGCCGCCCGCGGCGCACCAACCCCAAGTGGAAAGTGAAACGATTGTGCCAGTAGCGTCCCGGTCTCCGGATCAGTAAGCGTTGCAACCACGGCGTCGTGATTTGGCCGGCCGAATCTGTACGCGTAGGTCACATCTGTGAATGAACCGAGCAGCTTGTCAGCGCTGATGTTCACCGTCGAGCGTTCTGCTATTCTCACGTGTGCGGATGTCTCCCCAACGGGAACGGAGTCGCGGAACAGCGACAGCCTGAGCTCTGGCGTGATCGGCACCGGACCATCGTTTATCGCGTGGACCGCAATACCATTCAATCCCTCGTCCGACATCACGACGGTGACTGGACGATAGGCGCGAGCGAGATAGTAATACGCAGCCTTCGGCGCCCCTTCATGATCGAGAACTCCCCAGCCGGCGCCAGGACGGAGATCGCGATACAGCCACACGAGTGCGCCCGCGCATGGAGACTCTGCTCTGCGCCACTCCGCGATAGTGCGCGTTATCAGCTCTCCGCCAGCAACGCGGCCAAGTGCCAGGTACCGCTCGGGATCGGAATAACGCACAGCGACGGGATCGACGTTGAAGATTTCCCTTACGTAATGATCGCGAACATCCTCGAAATCCCATCCCGACCCATTGTCGCGTGGAACGCCGCGCTTCCAGTCCGGATGATGTCCGGCGCCAGCAGCGCCGCACGACATCCGATCGACGAACGATGGCTCCGGAACGTTCGAAAGCGCCAGCGCCTCCGATGCGAATCGCACCTCGCTCGCGCGTACGTCGGAGAATGGACGGAGATATGGTCCGTATCCGAAATAGTGTCCGTCGCCTGCGTTTACGTGAAACGGAAGCACGCCGCCACTCGGCGACGACGGCCAGTACGGCACCACACCAGCGTGCTCGGCGACGAGATCGGGTAGCCTCTCCGAAAACAGCCTGCTGCGCCAATCCGTCGATGGACGGCCGATCATCGCCGCCTGCTGCTCCACCTCACTGTTGCCGCACACGAGTATGAGCGACGGGTGATCACCAATGCGCTGGAGCAACTGACTCGCTTCGCGCTCGACACTGGCCGCGAACGCAGCATCGTCGACCGGATAATCCATGTTGGCGAACATGAAGTCCTGCCACACCACGATGCCGAGCTCATCACAGAGATCGTAGAAGTCGTCGTGCTCGTAGACCATCGTCCCGCCAACGCGGATCATGTTCATGCCGGCGTCGCGCGCAAGCTCCAGAGTTCGCCGATATTCGTGCCTGGTGCAATGCAGGCGCAATGAATCGGGTGGGCTCCAGCAAACTCCTCGCCAGAATACGCGCTCGTTATTGATGTGCAGCCCGAAGTCGCCGTCGTCAGTGTCAAGACGTACCGTTCTGAACGCGACGCGTCCTAGTGGGAGATGGATCTCCGAATCGGTCGCGATGACGCGGATGGCTGCGTCATACAGTGGTTGGTCACCATGCGTGTGCGGCCACCAGATCGCCGCGTCCGCTATGCGGATCGTCGCGTGGACGACGAAATCATTGTCAGTCCACCGAACGATGGCTGGTCGCTCGACCGTACCGACGATCACGTTTGCCGCCGTGATGTTCGTACCCGGTGGCGCGTGCACGCGTACAGCGACCGAGACGACGCCGTCCCCGTGATCCAGTCGCGATCTTACCTTTTTGGAGACGATTCGTGTCGCGGACGCCGGGCGCAGCGTGACGCTCTTCCACGGACCGACGGCCTGCGGCGCCGATGACCAGCCCGGCATCCTGCCCAGCAACGTGGTACGGATCCAGCGCAGATTCTGATTGTTGACGAGGCGAGTTCGCCACCTCGGGCGTACTCGCCGCACCGCGAGCGCCGACGTCAACGAAGCGAAGCGGATGATCAGCTCGTTGTCGAGCGCGAGGGCGTTACCAGCGTCGATGTTGTGCGCGACGAACATGTTGTCGCTCGACAGGATGTGCGTTCCGTTGAGCCAGACGTCAGCAAGAGAAGCAAGGCCGCCGAAGTGGAGCGAGGCACCGGTCGCAAAGTCATCACAGCGAAACTGGCAGCGATACCACCAGTCATGGTCGTCGATTGCAAGCGGGGCTGCCCAGTCCCACATACCTGCGGCGCGAAGTGCCCCTGCCACCGTGCCGGGCGCGGAAGCCGCAGTCCAGAATTCGTCGCTGACGCGCAACCGATCGGGATGAGTCACCGAGTCTGCATCGGTGCGCGCCATCTGCCACTCGGTGAGCTCGATCCCGCCCGGAGCAGCTGACGTCGATGCTACTGGCTGGCTGTCGAGTGCGGCCCGCTTAGGCAGCATATCGGGTCAACAGATCTGATATCGCGCGATCCCAGCTGGCTTCCATCTGGTCCAGCAATAGCGTGACCTCAGCGGGCTTCCTTGTCGCCATCATGCGCGCGACCTTGAACTGGATCGCCTTTGCGCCCGACGCGATGGTTGCGAATTCATCAGCAGCCGGCGTCAGCTCGCCTCCGCGCTTCGAAAGCCATGTCAGAAAGGTCGATGCCATCTCAGCGCACGCACCGCACTGTCTCAGCGTCGCGAACGCGTACTTGTAGAAGACGGCCATTTCCTCACTGGCGAGCCACGTCATATCATCCGCAAAGCGTGAGCGATACTTCGTGACCGGGTTCACGCACGGAATTCGTCGGAGATAGTATCGCGTGAGCTCGAGTGCCATCGCTCCCAGCTCGGCATCGTTTCTGTGCACGAGCCGGTCTAGCTTCGCGATCTCGGTGTACGGGGCAAGCGACTCCCTGTCATCACGAAAGAGTCCGTCGAAGTCGGCACCGGAAAGCTCGAAATAGCCGGCGTTGTGGAAGTAGCCCATGCGCCGCTCCGAGAGATCGATTGCCTCGACGCCGATCGTAGTTTTGGTGTGCTCCACGCCATACGCCACGCCGGTCGTATCGGGAAGATGGAACGAATCCACTTCCACCAGTGGCACGCGCCCGTGCGTCACCTGCTCAGCGACATGGTCGATGACCGGCCGCCAGATAGTCAGTTCCTGGACATCCACCCCGTACAGATTGTAGAGGTCGGCGGTGGGTTGCTTGAAGAACGTCCACTGATCGCCCTCGAAATCCATCGCGAGTGTGAACGCCATGGACGCGACTGGATCGAGCCGCATCGTGTGCAGCAGCTCGATCCAGAGATCGACATAGCAGTTCGTCTCGAGCCAGACTCGCTCGCTACGGTGCAACTCGTGCGGCGTATATGTAGCGGCGTTCAGCCCGAACACCGTCGCACTCACAGCCCGAGCGTCGTCCGGACCCCGGTAGGCCAACTCGACGGAGTGAAACCATGGGCCATGAAGAGAGCGAGCGTGATGCGCTCGAGACCAAAGCCCACACATGCCGTGTGCGCCACATCACCGTCGGCGGTTGCAATGCCGAACGCCTTGCCGAAATGATCCTGATGGTAGTTGCAGGAGACCACCGCGGTAAGCGCTTCCGGCGTCGAGATCGGTACGACCATCTCGAACTTGAGGGCCTGTTCCACCTGGCTTGCGGCGAGAATGGCGCCGCCCCGTCCGAAGAACGGATCATTGGCGACGACTGCATTTGCATCCAGCCCAACCGATCTCAACATCGCCTCGCTGCGCTCGAGCCACACATCGCGGAATCGCCGCACGTTATCCGGCGTGCCTATCCTGACATACTCGTGCATCCGGAATACCTGCATGCGTGCGGGATCGCTCGACGGTTCGTAGCGGAAGCAGTACGACTGCACGTCGAAGAGACGTCCATTCCTGGGGAGCACGCCGCTCGCCAGTGGATAAACAGGATAGCAAGCCGCCGGAGTCAGAATCAGATCGGTGCTGTGAAAATGACCCGTCCACTCCTCTCCATTCTCGAGCATCCGCAGCATCTGCGCGTGATCCCGCTCGTTGCCACGGAAGCCGTGAATGCTGCCCGTGAGATGTGGGAATGACTTGAGATAACCACTGCGCTCGAAGTCCGCACGGTTGATCACCGGGGGAAACCGGAGCACCTCGGCATTCTGATCGACTCCCGACTCGGTCACGAACCGGTCGAATCCGCCCAGTACGCGCTCGAACTCGCGGCTCTTGCCATAGACGCCCGGGACGCCGGTGTCGGTTATCACGCCATTGGAGAGCAGGGCGTCGAGATATTCGCTTCGCGAGGCGTCAATCGCGGTCTCACGGTCGGCAACGCTATCAATCATCCTTTGATACCAGAAGCATGGCGGCGTTTGCTCCGTAGATGCGGTCGTTGTTGATCATGAGCGCCGCGCCGTAAGCGTCGCGTAGCAGTCTGCCGAGTGAGAATTTGGAATCGATGCGGTAACCGGACATTCCGCAGATCAGCATCGACTGACTCACGATGTCCACGACAGCAGTGGAGCAGCTGAGTTTGAGATTGTTCATGCGGATGGCAAAGTTCATCCCCGATGCAGCGTCCGCTTCTCCACTCGTAGCTTCGTAGTCGCGCACGGAATCGTTCACCAGCGCGCGCATTCCCTGCAGCTTGCTGACGACCTCGGCGAGACGGACACTGGCCGCTGGCGTCTTGCCGGGACTCTTGCGCGCCTCCGCCCTGATGTAGGCACGCGCGCGTCCAACCGCAGCCGTCGCGATTCCGAGCCAGAGCGACGTCCACACGATGTGCGACACCGGGAGCATCGTCTGACTGGAGATGTCGGCGAACGAATCAGAGAGAATGTGATCTTCCGTAGCGCGGGCGGTGAGCATGAAGCCCGGGCTACACGTACCGCGGAAGCCCAGGGTATCCCAACCGCTCGTGCGTGCGAGGGTGAACTCGTCGCGCTTCAGCAGCACGAGCACCTGATCGCTTGGCGGAGAATCCGGCGTGCGACGTGCAGTCGCGAGGATCGCATCCGCGTACTCGCCGTAGGAGATGACAGGCGCCTGCTTCTTGATCGAGAAGCAGCCGTTGTCGCGCTCGATTGCGCAGACCGACGAGCGAGTGTCGCCACCGACGCCGATCTCGGATGTTGCCGAGGCGATCAGTGATTGCGTGTCAGAAAGCTCCGCGAGGTAGCTGGCGAAGAAATCGGATTCCCGCGCATGACGGACGATGCACGCGACCTGTATCTGATGCATCGCGAATATCATCGCGGTTGCCGAACAGTGCTGGCCCAGTGCGGTGCATATCGCAGAGACGTCCGCGAGCGAGCATCCGCCGCCGCCGAACTCTGTTGGAATGAAGATCCCGAGCATTCGCTCCGCACGCAGCGCGTCGAACGACTCCGACGGAAAACGTGCTTCTCTGTCGACCGCGTCTGCGGCGGGCGCCGCTACTTCGAGCCCGATACGCTGTGCTTTCTCGAGAGCACCGAACGAACGGCTCATCACAGTGATAGGCATCCCGGCGCTCAGGATGCGGCCGCCGGCTGACCGGCAGTGAGCTCTACGATCGATTCGTGAATGTTCGCGATGGTCTCGAAGGTTCGACGGCGCAACATGCGCTCCGGAAACTCGACCTGGAAGGCGTCTTCCAGTCCGAGCATGAGATTGACGGTGGCGTGTGAGGTCAATCCGTACGCATACAGGTCCGCGTCTGCCGAAATGGTGGACACGTCGCGATTCAGATGTGCGTACTGTTGCAGAGTATTGCGAATCTTCTCAATCATGGCTGGCGTTTCGAGCGGGAGAACTGGTTAACACGACGGTGATGTCTGCCGTCGTCAACGGACGCGGGGGCCGTGGCGTGCGTCCATTGGTGCCCATGCTCGAAACTGAGCTGTGGCGCACTCACCAACGCGGACGGGGCCCGGCCAGAGTGATGCGGCATTTCTCTGATTTCAGTATCGGCACGCATGGCGTCATGGTTCACGAAACGTATGTTCGTGACTGGTCGGGGCGGGCCGGGGCCGTCGGCTCGGCTGCCCCGCCTACGAGACCAGCGTGGGCGAGGTGCTGTAGGGCAGCGTGGCGGCAGGCCCGTTGACAAAAACGCTCGTTCGGGCCACAGGCTCGCCATCCAGCTCGACTCGCATGGTATACTGACCAGCGGCATCGAGCGGCAGATCGACCACCGCGATTATGGGAAGGTCCATTTCGAGTGCAGCCGTGGGGCCGGCCTCGACCGCAAGCTCGCCGCTCGAAGTCCACAGTTCTGCGTCGCGCGGATTGACCCAGCGAAACGTCAGCTGATGTGTACCGGAATCCGCTGGACCGCCCTTCACACGCACCACGAAGTGAGCACGCGGGTGCATCGACGGAAATGTGCTCACGTGCAACGCGTCGAATATCCCGAGGACGTTGAGCTTACCTTCCTGCGACAAGTTGGCCGCGTCGGCGAATACTGCAAAGGATATGTGCACACTCTAAAGATACTAGATTTGAAGATGCCAGACCGGTCAAAGTCGTTCGGATCCACCGACATGCTGCTTCTCCTCATGGCGACGATATGGGGAGTCAATTATGCGGTGGTCAAATATGCTGGCCTTGCATTCGGCGCGCTGGCGTTCACATGGATGCGCGTGCTCATCGCCACATTGATGCTACTGGTGGCGGTGCTGCTTCAACGCAAGCAATGGCCGACCAGATCGGACGTACTGCGGCTGCTCGGTCTGGGTGTCCTCGGCAATGGTCTGTATCAGCTTCTCTTCGTGTTTGGAGTCTCTCGCACTCGCGTCGGAAGTGCTGCGCTCATCCTGGCATCGGCGCCCGCTTTCATCGCTCTGCTCAGCTGGGCCAGAGGCGTGGAGAAGGTGAGTGCGAGAGCGTGGGGCGGGATTGCGCTCTCGGTTGGAGGTGTTGGGATCGTCATGCTTGGCAGCGCGACTGGCGCATCACGGCAGGGCTCGATGATTGGAGCGCTGATCGTGTTCATGGGCGTGTTGTGCTGGACAGTATATACGGTGGGATTGCAGCCTCTCACGCACCGCGTCGACTCAGTGCAGCTGAGCGCGCTTACAATGGCGGGTGGAATGTTGCCGTTGGCGCTCGCTACTCCGTTCGCGATTTCCAGCATCACGTCGGCTCATGCATCTGCTACTGCCTGGTGGTGCGTGGCATACAGCAGTGTGATATCGATTGGAGTCGCGTATCTCTTTTACTACCGGGGAATCCGCGTTCTGGGACCTACGCGAACTTCGATGTACAGCAACCTCCAGCCGATCGTGGCAATTCTCACTGGCTGGGCGGCTCTCGGTGAAGCGCCAACTGCGTGGCAGATTGCCGGCACAGCTTCAATCATCGGTGGATTGTTTCTCACCCGTGCGTGAGCCTCCCCCCCACACATTTCCATAATGCAACATCTGGTTCTTTTCGATATAGACGGCACGATCCTCCACTCCGGCGGCGCTGGTCGCGACGCGATGGAACATGCTCTCGCTACAGTCTTTGGAACTGCGGGTGACGCGTCCATGCGCTACGACGGCAAGACTGACAAGCAGATCGTGCGCGAATCCATGCTCGATGCCGGAATCGACGGGGCGGAGATCGACGCACGCATGGAACAGGTCATTTCTCTTTACGTCGCAACTCTCCCGAGCCGGCTCGGCGACGCGGAGCGACACGTCGGTCTGTATCCTGGGGTGGCCGAGTTGATTCACGCGGTGCACGCGCGCGATGACTCTGTTCTGGGGCTTCTCACCGGCAATGTGGAGTCAGGCGCGAGGCTGAAGCTCGGTGCCGTTGGTCTGGACTTCGAGCAGTTTCGCATCAACGCCTTCGGGTCCGATCACGAAATACGCGGAGAGCTGCCCGCGATCGCGCATCGGCGCATGCAGGATGCGTTCGGTGTAACACTCGGAGGACGTGATGTGATAGTCATCGGCGATACACCTGCCGACATCTCGTGCGGCAGGACGCTGGGCGCGCGCGCTATTGCCGTTGCGACCGGCTCGTACTCGGTGGACGAGTTGAGAGCGCACGATCCGTACGCGGTGTTCCCTGATCTGAGCGACACGGATGCCGTCATGAGTGCGATCGTCGGATGAGCGAGCCGATGAGCGAGCGACGAGCCAGCCGATGGGCGAGCCAACGCGGGAAGTCGAGCTCAAGGCGCGTGTGCAAGATGTCGGTGCTGCGCGTCGCAACATCGAAAACGCGGGAGGGCTGCTCGTATTCGATGGCTCATTGCACGACCGGATTTACGACACGCCAGATCGGATGCTTGCCGCGAGTGATTTCGTCCTGCGGCTTCGCAGCTACGTGAGTCCACTTGGCGTAACGGCGCACCTCGATTGGAAAGGCCCCACATCGCGCGAAGACGGCTTCAAGGTTCGGTCCGAGTTGACGACCGGTGTGACCGATCCGAGCGAGTTGGGGGCAATCCTCAGCCGGATAGGTTTCGGGGTTGTCGGTCAGATTGACCGAAAAATCGTGCAGTATGAGATCAAGGGCGCGGAGGCCGATGCGCGGATAGTCATCCGATTCGAGCAGTATCCGCGGATGGATGTACTGGTCGAGGTGGAGGGTTACCGGGCGGGTATCGAGCGCACTATCAGCGCGCTCGGGATCCCGCGAGCGATGTTTTCAGCCGATCGGTTGACCGATTTCGTTCGCGCATACGAGGCACGGACCGGACGGAAGGCCGCTATCTGCGACCAGGATCTCGAGCCAGGTTGATCACCTGGTCTCCAAAACCACGTTGCGGGCGGGAGGGGGTCACGCCGAGCGGGGTTGTGCGTGAATTCCCGGTGCGCGCTCGGTAACGTCGCGGCGAAGCTGCATGATGATTACTCCCGCAATCACGAACAGCACGGCGATCACCTGGGCGGTTGTAAACGGGCCGAAAAAGCGGTCGTCCTTCGCACGAAAGATTTCCATGAAGAAGCGCTCGGTTCCGGCCAGCACGCAATAGAGACCGAACAGCCAGCCTTCCGCGTGCGCATGATCACGCAGGCGCCAGAGAATCAGGAACATGATGAACGCGAGCACAACTTCGTACAGCTGCGTCGGGTGCACCGACACCACCTGCATCGGATTCATTCCAGCGGGGAATGGCATGTGGAACATGCGCGTCATGTTCTCCACCGTACTCGGCGGCGCGCCGTTCGGAAATGAGACGGCCCACGGTCCATTCCACGGTCGGCCATAGTCGTCTCCGACTGCCCAGCAACCGGTACGTCCGATGGAGTAGGCGGCGGCGACGGCAATTCCTCCGACGTCCGCGACGCGCAGCAGGCTCATCTTCTTGCGCCACGCGACGAACAGCACGGCGATGATTCCACCAATGAGTCCGCCCCAGAATACCAGACCAGCTCGGCTGAAGAGCGCGCTGGCGTCGTCCATCAGTATCGCGTAGTAGATCTTGCCGCCGAGTATTCCGCCGATCACCGCCGCAAAGACCAGGTCGGAGATCGGCGCCGGATCGTGGCCGCGGCGCCACATCTCGCGCTGCGCGACGATCTGGGCAATTATGAATGCTGCCAGCATCGCGATGCCGAATCCGGTGAACTCGAATCGGCCGATGTTGTAGGTGAAGGCGTTCTGTGAGATCGAAGCGAAGATGTGGGTCATTCCTGGCCAGGAAGTGGTGCGGTCGCTCGTGCGGCATGGTCGAGCGATGCCCGCTCACCATGATTATAACGGAAGAGTCCCGCCCGGGCGATCATGGCGGCGTTGTCCGTAGCGAGTCGCGGGGTAGGCGCAAACACCTCGACGTGGATGCCCATCCGCGCGCGCATCGCCTCGATCAACGTGTGATTGCAGGCGACGCCACCGCCGAGCACTATCCGATCGCGATGAAACATCGCGGCCGCACGCGCGGTTTTCTCGACAAGTGTCTCGATGAGCGCATCCTGAAATCCGCGGGCGATGTCGGCACGATCGCGCTCGATGTCGGTCGAGCCGCGTACCGCATTGAGCACAGCGGTCTTGAGTCCGCTGAATGAAACGTCAAAATATGACGAATCATCGTTCGGTGTATTTCTGTGCAACATCGGACGGCTGAAGTGGAAACGCGAAGGATCTCCGTCGCGGGCGAGCGCTTCCACGTGACGCCCGCCGGGATATGGCAAGCCAAGCAACTTCGCGACCTTGTCGAACGCTTCGCCGGCGGCGTCATCGCGCGTGGAGCCGAGCAGCTTGTACTTGCCCCACGCTGGAACATCCAGCAACAGAGTATGACCGCCGGAAACCAGCAGCGCCGTGAACGGTGGCTGGGCGGTCGCATCATCCAGCGAAGTCGCGAAGAGATGGCCTTCCATGTGATGGACCGCGACCATCGGAATATCGAGCGCGAGCGACAGACCCTTGGCGTAGTTGAGTCCTACCATGAGCGCACCAACCAGTCCTGGCTCGGTCGTGACCGCCACAGCGTCGAGGTCACCCAGGGTAGTGGCTGCCTGTGCAACAGTCTCGCGTACCACGGGAACTATCGCCGTGAGATGTGCGCGCGACGCGATCTCCGGGACTACACCTCCGAACACGCGATGCACATCCTGCGACAGAATGACGAGTGAGCGAAGCGTTGGAACGCCATTCGCGTCGTCGACAATCGCAGCTGACGTTTCATCGCACGATGTCTCGATACCAAGGATGCGAGTCATGACAGCGTCATGCTCATGTCATTCCGCAAGCAGATGTTCGATGAGACGGCGGTTTCCCTCTGTGTCCCAGTCGATGGCCATCGCAACTTTCTTTCGAATGACGCCGTCCTTGCCGATGATCACGGTTTCCGGGTAACCGGTCACCTGGTATGCGTGCTCGATCTTGCCAGCAGGATCGTGCAGCACGTCGAATGTCATTCCCATGTCACGTACGAACGCGCGAATGGCTGGCTCGGTACCCGGATCGTCGATGCTCACCGCGACGACACGCAAGCCCTTGGGCCCGTAAGTCTTGTACAGGCGCTCGATGCTCGGCATCTCGACTCTGCACGGTTGGCACCATGTCGCCCACACATTGACCAGAACAACCTGTCCCTTGTAATCTGCGAGAGACTTCGGTTTGGGTGGAGTGTCGAGCGTTACCGCATGAAAGTCAGGAGCTCTCGTGCCGGCACCAAGCGGCGTGAGCTCTGTTCCGAGCACGCGTGTAACTGCGAAGCCGATTGCGGCTACTGCAACGAGCACTATTGCAACAACGCCCAGCTGTCCGCGGCCGGTCATGCCAGCTCCGTCGCGGCGGCCTTCAGCTCGCCAATTTCTGCAGATGGTCTGGACGCCGAGAAGATCGCATTGCCAGCGACGAACGTGTCGGCGCCGGCACGACGGCATTGCAGAATCGTGTCGCGCGCGACACCGCCATCGACTTCCAGGTCCGCATCGGAGCGTGACTCGTCGAGCAGACGCCGCGCGCGACGGATCTTGTCGATCGACGCCGGAATGAACGCCTGCCCTCCGAATCCCGGATTGACCGTCATCACGAGCAGGAGATCGATGTCGTCCGTGACTTCGCGCACGGAGTCGAGCGAAGTCGCGGGATTGATCGCGACCCCCGCTCGACAGCCAAGCGACCTGATGTGGGACAGGTGACGCTGGAGGTGTACGGTGGCCTCGGCGTGGATCGTCAGTCCCGTTGCGCCGGCGCGTGCGAAATCCTCGAAGTACGATTCCGGATGGATCACCATCAGATGAACGTCGATGGGGAGCTCCGTGCAACGTCTCACCGCATCGATCACCTTGGTACCGAACGTCAGATTCGGAACGAACTGCCCATCCATCACATCGACGTGAATCCAGTCAGCGCCGCCTTGCGTACACATGTCGATCTCGTCGCGAAGGCATGCGAAGTCCGCGCTCAGTATCGAGGGGGCGATGCGAATTGGTTTCACTGTCATGACGTGCTTTGGATGGGTCGTGTCCGGCTAGTGGAGCGAATCTGCGACTGGCCGGATATTCGGTGGCGCGCTCGTGCGCGGTACCCGGATTGTATTGGAGGTGCTGTCCGGAGGAAAGTACGAGACAGTGAGAGTGACGGATTCACCAGCTCTGATGGACGAATTTGCGGCTGGATCCTGCCGAATCACGGTATTTGGCGGCTGGAACGAGCTGGTATCGCGGGTGACGACGGTTCTGAGACGCAGGTTGTTCAGGACGCCGCGCGCATCCGGGAGTGACATGCCCACCAGATCAGGGGTGATGACGGGCGTCGTGTCCCGTGGCGGCTGAATGATTCGAGCGGTAACCGGCGGAGGCTCTGCCGGCATCGGCGGGGGCTGAGCGACTCCAGTGTCGATAGGCTGAAGTGCCGGCGACGACGCGGGAGCGGAAGGCTGCGGCGCTGATGGAACGATCTTCGTCGGAAGAACGAAGATCAAGATCACGACGTAAGCAAGCGCGAAGCCGCCGATGCCGATCACTATGTAAGGAAACGCACGCCGCAGGAGCGCGCGAAAATTCACCTATTCAGATCTCCGAAGTCTTGCGGCGAAGGCGCCGTCGGTTCCATGCCTGTGCGGTAGGACGCGAAGGCGTCCCGCATCGAGGGTGGAAGCAGGTACCACGCCATCAGGCGGCGGCTCGAGCGTGAATTCGGGGTGGTCGTCGAGGAACGTCTCCACCTGGACGTCGTTCTCCTCCGGTTCGAGCGAGCATGTGCTGTAGATCAGCAGTCCGCCCGGCTTCACTGCTTCGGCGGCGGCCCGGACGATGGACCGCTGGATCGCCGGCATCACGGCGAGATCCGAGGCCTTGAGGCGCCAGCGAGCGTCAGGATGGCGCCGGAAGGTGCCCGTGCCCGTGCAGGGCACATCGACCAGCACTGCATCCATGTCGCGCAGGGCCGGATGTCGAGCGTCGTCCACGAGCGACACGACATTCTTCGAATTGAGCCGAAGCGCCGTCGAAATGACGCGTTGCATGCGTGCGGCCGACCGATCGGCCGCAAAGACAACCTCTGCATCGCGGGCCATCTCGAACGTCTTGCCGCCCGGTGCCGCGCACAGATCCGCGACTCGGGAGCCGGGCGCGATGCCCGCGTACTGAACGACAAGTGTCGCTGCCGGATCCTGCACGAAGAACAGCCCGCGTGTGAACGCATCGAGCTCGGTAAGCGAAACGCCGTGCCCCAATTCGATGGAGTCGGCGACTAGCGGGGCTCCGTGCGCCGGTACTCCCGCCGCCACAAGCATCTCGGCCAACTCAGCACGGCTCGTATTGAACGGTCTGAGCACTACCGGAGCCTCGGTGTTGTTTGCCGCCAGGAGTGCGGCCGTCTCCTCGGCGCCCCACCGTGCCACCCACCGGGCGACCAGCCAGCGAGGGTGCGAATTGGCGAGCGCGAGTGCATCGATAGGATCTGGCGGGGTCGCGACGCCGAGGTTGGCGCGCTCCCGGTCGGTTCGCCGCAAGACGGCGTTCGCGAGCTTGCTGGCCCCGATTCCGTGGCGCGTCTTGGTGAGTTCCACTGTCTGAGCGATCGCGGCGTAGGCGGGGACCGATCCCATGCAGAGCAGCTGATAGGAGCCGAGCCTGAGCAGGTCGATGAGGTCCGGATCGAGCCGCACGAGCCCACCGCGGACACGATCAGAGAGGACCGAGTCGAGGAAGGCACGCTTGCGCATCATCCCGTAAAGCAGTTCCTGCGTCCATCTCCGGTCGCGGGAATCGATCTGGGTGGTGTGCCGCTCGAACGACGGATCCAGCAGCTGTCCGGCCCGAACATCTGCGCAGACTTCGGCGGCAATGATCCGCGTCGGCGTGATCGACGAGCTGCGCATGGCGCTGCCAGAGGAGGTTTCCCTAATCTCAGAGCTCACGCTTTCAACATCCCGGTTGTTGACGGCGACAGGGTTGTGGCTTCGCATCGTCGGACGGACTCGGGAATATCCCGGCAACTGCCCGTCCCCGATGATTCCGGGATTCGTGCTCATTATTTACACTGGCAAAAGGAACGTCGCGCAGGGCGCTGCCAAGAACGGCCTCTCCAAACGAGCGGGCGCCGTAAATGCCAACTGCCCCCCGCGAAGTGCACGATCTAAGGCGTGTCACTTGATCCGAGGGTTACGAAAGTTTATTGACTCACGATTGCGCAGATTAGTCCGGTTCTCAACAATAACTGACATCTGCGAATCGTTTCTCAAATTTGTGAGAGTTTAAGCGAGTGTCGTGCCGGGGCGAATATATAGTGAACATTCGTTCATGCAGAACAAATATCCATTACTGCCCGACTTTGCATCCTCGAGCGTTGGCCGAGCTGGCAATCAGGCTCATCTCCCGGGCGTAGACCTCGATTTTCCGGTGATCTGCCTGCGGGGAGCCGGCATTGTGAACCCAGGGAACCGGGTTTTCCGCCTGAGATTTGAGCCGATGAAGGTGTCGACCCATGCCTGTTGTGACCGTTTTTAGTTGTGCTGCCGGGTCTGTTCAGTGACGCTTGCGTCCAACACCCGTTGAGCTGGCGCGACACATTTCAGAGTCGGTCATTAGCCTCACTTCGGCGCTGCTGACTCCGGTGGGCGTGGGTGGTTAGCCGAGCGTATCGCCGATCGAGATCCCACGACCGCGGTGCCAGGCGATCGCCTGCATGCGGCGCTTGCCGGCTGGCTGGACATCACAGAGCCGGACCGCGCCGTCGCCGCATGCAACGACGAGGCCATCCACATCAGCGTCGAGTACCTCTCCAGGAGTCCCGGACATGTCGAAAATGCGTTTTGCGCCGAAAAGCTTGATATCCGCACCGCGGTGGGTAGTCCAGGCGCCGGGCTTGGGGTCGTAGGCGCGGATCACGTTGGCGACCTGGTGCTCGCTGAGGGACCAGTCGATGCGAGTAGTATCTCGATCTACCTTGGCCGCGTAGGTCGCGACGGAATCATCCTGTAAACGCTCGGTCGTGTGGCCCAGCTCGATGAGGGTGAGTGCCTCGATCAGGGCGAGCGCGCCGAGCTCGGACAGGCGGCCCTGGAGCTCGCCGTAGGTCTCGTCATCGGCGATGGGCGTGCGGGACTGGAGGATGATCGGTCCCGCATCGAGTGCGGGTACCATCCGCATGATGGTGATGCCAGTCTCGGTCAGTCCCTGCCGGATCGCGCCCTGAATTGGAGACGCGCCGCGAAGGGCTGGCAGTAGTGATGCGTGAATGTTGAGCGTCCCGTGTCTGGGGACCTCGATAATGGCGCGTGGCAGGATGTGGCCATAGGCGACGACGACGGAGAGATCCGGGGCGACCGCCTCGATGAGCTCATGGAAGTCTTCCTCCCGCGGTGACTCGGGTTGGAAGACGGGGAGCGACTCTTCGAGGGCTATCTGCTTGACCGCGGGCTGCGTGAGCACACGATCACGTCCCACCGGTCTGTCCGGACGAGTAACGACGGCGCAAACCTCGAATCCCTCGCCGACGAGCGCACGTAGTGCGGGTGCGGCGAAATCGGGTGTGCCCCAGAACATTACGCGCATGGGAAAGTCAGAGCTCCGGCTCGAATGGCGGCGCGGCAGCATCCGTCGATGCAGCATCCGTCGATTTGCTGCGCGAGCGAGACTTTCGCGAACGCGCCTTCCCGGGCTCGAGCTTGCGGACGAAACCCGGATAGTTGGCCGCTTCCTTCTCCCACTTTCGCGCGGTGAACTTCCGTTTGATCAGGCTCATGTAGTCGATGAAGAGCTTGCCGTCGAGGTGGTCCAGCTCGTGTTGCACGCACCGGGCGGCGAGATCCGTGAGCTCGACCTCGAATGGCTTGCCATCGGCGTCGAGGGCTCGCACGACAATCCGCGTCGCGCGATCCACGTCGCCAAAGATCTCCGGGATGGAGAGGCAGCCCTCTTCTGCACGCTCCGAGCCTTCGCGCTCGATGATCTCGGGATTCACCATCGCCATGGGATCGTCATCGACATCCATCACGAAGACGCGCTCCTTGCGGCCGACCTGCGGCGCGGCGAGACCAATCCCCTCGGCGGCGTGCATCGTGTCGAACATGTCTGCTACGAGCGCACGAACGTCATCGGTAACAGCTCGAAGACGATCGGTGCGCTCGCGCAGGATCGGGTCTCCGAGCACGCGAATATCGAGTACCGCCACCGCTCGTTACTCCTCGGTGCCCGTTGAATTCTTGCGCATGATCTTGGCTATGCGGCCGCGCTCGATGATGAGGCGCGTGTCGCCGGACTTGATCGTGACGCGGTCGTCCAGCGAGACGACCGGGTTGCCGTCCTTGGTCTGCTGCGCGATGTACGTCACCTCACCGACGACGCCTCCGGCAGTGACTATCTCATCCCCGCGGCGAAGACTCCGGAGCATGGTGTCGTGCTCCTTCTTCTGCTTTTGCTGCGGGCGAAGAAGGACGAAATAGAAGATGGCGCCGATCGCGCCATACATCAGGATGGTGCCTACTAGCGGATTGTTCATCGGGTGATTTCGGGTGTCGCGAAGTAGCGCGCGAGCCAGTCGGCGCTCCACTGATCGAACGTTCCGCTTGCGATGTGTTCTCGGGCGGTACGCATGAGTCGAATCAGGAAATGTACATTGTGAAGCGACAGGAGGCGGAGGCCGAGGATCTCTCCGCTGACGAATAGATGTCGCAGGTATGCGCGGCTGAATCGGGTGCAGGCCGGGCAATCACAGTCCGGGTCGAGCGGGCCGGGATCGGCGCGCAGCTCGGCCCGCTTCACGTTGAGCCGCCCGTCGTGGGTGAAGACGGCTCCAGTGCGGCCCATGCGTGTAGGGGCCACGCAGTCGAACAGATCGACGCCACGCCGGACGCCTTCGATGAGATCCTCGGGGAATCCGACTCCCATGAGATAGCGCGGCCGGTCGCGCGGGATCGCCTCGTCGGTAACCTCGAGCATCGCATACATGTCTGGTTTGGACTCGCCGACCGAGAGACCGCCGATTCCGAATCCGGTCCAGTGCGCAAGCTCCGTGATTCGCCCGACCGACTCGCGCCGCAAGTGTGGATGGATTCCGCCCTGCACGATCGGAAAGAGAGTCTGCTCGAACGGGGCACTCGCCGCGCTGGCTTCAAACGCTGCCAGACACCGCGCGAGCCAGCGCGCGCTGCGCTCCATCGCGTCGCGCGCGACGGCTTCGCTGGACTGCCCGGGAATGACGTGATCGAATTGCATCATCACGTCAGCGCCGATGTTTCGCTCGATGCCGATCACGGTTTCGGGTGTGAAGAATTTCGCGTCGCCGTTGATGTGGCTGCGAAATTCGACGCCCTGCTCGTTGATTGTTCTGAGCGTTTCGAGCGAGAACACCTGAAATCCGCCCGAATCGGTGAGCATGGGGCCGTTCCATCCCATGAATCTGTGCAGGCCGCCCATGTCGCGAATCAACTCGTCGCCGGGTCGCAAGTGCAGATGGTACGCGTTGGATAGCACCATCGAAGCACCGGCTCGGTGCAGGTCATCGGGGTCGAGCGCCTTCACTGTCGCGAGCGTACCGACAGGCATGAAGGTCGGCGTTGCGATGTCACCGTGCGGTGTCGCGAACACACCGGCGCGCGCGGCTCCCTGCGATTGTAGGATGTTGAAACTGAACGGCATTGCGATCAGATGATGAGCATTGCGTCGCCGTACGAGAAGAAGCGGTAGCGCTCCTGCACGGCTGTCGCGTACGCGCGCATGGTCAGGTCGTAGCCGGCAAATGCAGCTACCAGCATGATCAGCGTCGAGTGAGGAAGGTGAAAGTTAGTCAGCAGGTGATCTACCGCACGGAACGCGTAGGGCGGTCTGATGAAGATGCTGGTTTCATTGCTTCCGGCTCCGATCGCGCCGTTCTCGTCGGCCGCGCTCTCCAGAGTGCGAACAGAGGTCGTGCCGACAGCCCACGTTTTCGCGCCCCGCGCACGCGCCTGTGCGAGGCGTTGCGCCGTGACCGCGGGAACTTCGTACCATTCCTCGTGCATCACATGTTGCGCGGGATCGTCGACCTCGACTGGCTTGAACGTTCCGGCGCCAACGTGCAGAATCACGTCGGCGAAATCGACGCCGTGTGCAAGCAACTCACTCAGTATCTCCGGCGTGAAGTGCAGTCCCGCAGTCGGAGCCGCTGCCGATCCGGTCTGGGCGGCGTACACGGTCTGGTAACGCTCTGCATCTGGCGGAGTGTCGGCACGCGTGATGTACGGTGGTAGCGGAATGTGCCCATATCGCTCGATCGCATCGGAGTCACTCAGCGACGTTATGAGCTCGACGACTCGTGTGCGTCGCTCCGTCGATTCAAGTATGCGCACGTCGAGTTGATCGCTCACGTGAATCATGCGTCCGGGTTTCATCTTTCCGCCGGGTCGCACCATCGCTTCGTAGCGCGAATCACCGAGTGATTTCAGGAGCAGTATCTCCGCTGGTGCGCCGGAGTCACGTGTGCCGAGCAGGCGTGCGCGCATTACGCGCGTCGTGTTGCGAACCAGAATGTCACCGCGCGGGATGTATTCGACGATATGTGCGAAACGTCGGTGCGCAATCGTCTGCGTCGCGCGATCGACGACCATGAGCCGGCTCTCGCCGCGCACAGGTGGCGGCGATTGCGCAATCAGCTCCGGTGGAAGCTGGAAGTCGTAGTCGGAGGTTCGGGTTCCGTGCATGGGAGTCTTGTGCAGGATAATGATAATCCTGTCCCTGGCACGGGCTGGCTGATTGACGAAAATTGGGAATGGTCATATATCCGCAAGGCCATTGGCGATGACCTGTAGCAGTGCCAACACTGCGACAAAGAGGCTCCGAGGAATTCCTCGGAGCCTCTTTGCGTGCATGGCCCGATATCAGAGCAAGCTGGTTTGCTGCGCCTGCGCTGGCGGCGTGTAACCGAAGTGTCGGTACGCCTGCGGTGTCGCGACTCGTCCGCGCGGCGTGCGCTGCAGAAATCCGTTCTGTACGAGGAACGGCTCGTACACTTCCTCGATCGTTCCAGCATCCTCGCCGACGGCGGCCGCGATGGTCGTTATGCCGACCGGCCCACCATCGAATTTCTCGATGATGGTCTTGAGAATGCGCGAGTCCATGTCGTCCAGTCCGAACTGATCGACGTCGAGCATCTGCAGCGCTTCATCGGCGACTGGCAGCGTGATGATACCGTCGGCACGCACCTGTGCGTAGTCGCGCACCCTGCGCAGCAGCCGATTCGCGACGCGTGGTGTTCCGCGTGAACGGCGCGCGATCTCGTGGGTGCCGCTCGCGTCGATTTCTGTCTTGAGCACCTCGGCGGTACGGCGAACTATGAGCTCGAGCGCCTCGACCGGGTAGTAGTTGAGTCGCTGCTCGATGCCGAATCGAGCGCGGAGCGGCGCTGTGAGCATGCCGAGCCGCGTGGTCGCACCAATGAGCGTGAAACGCTCGATCGGCATCGTGATGGTCTGCGCCTTCGGGCCTTCCGACAACCTGATGTCGATCCTGTAGTCTTCCATCGCGGGATACAGAAACTCCTCGATCACCGGACGCAGGCGATGAATCTCATCGATGAAGAGGATGTCGCCGGCTCGCATGTTGGTGAGCGTACCCACGAGATCTCCGGGTTTTTCCAGCGCTGGTCCCGACGTCGAGTGGATGTTCACGCCGAGCTCGCGCGCGATGAGCTCGGCGAGTGTGGTCTTTCCCAGTCCGGGCGGTCCGAAGAACAAAGTGTGATCCAATGGCTCGCGCCGCGCGAGCGCCGCATCGATGTAGATGCGGAGTGACTCCTTGACCTTGGGCTGCCCGATGAACTCGGCAAGCTTCTGCGGTCGGAGCGAAAGCTCCACCACCGATTCGTCGGCGATGACTTCCGGGGTGGTGATCTCGGCGCGAGACATGGATTGGGTGTCCAAAGCTACTTCCGGCATAGCTCAAAAATACCCCGAAGATATACCGAAAACAAGGTTGACTGAGTCAACTAATTGCCGGCCCGAACCGATCCGCGCGTGTCAACGGCTGAGCTGGTCCAGCCGTTCCGCTGCACGGCCGAGTGTCTCGAAGGTCTTGCAGAACGCAAAACGGACGGCTGTTGTTCCGCGACCTGGATCGCCGTAGAAGCTCGTCCCCGGGACAGTCGCAACTCCGATCGTTTCCGCCAGCCATACAGCAAAATCGCGATCGTTGCGGCGTGAATCGATCGCGCTGAAATCGGCGAGCACGTAATACGCTCCCTCCGGAACTCCGCAGGAGAATCCGGCCTTCAGGAGCGCGGTCATCATCACGTCGCGACGCTGCTTGTACGCGCGCTGCAGATGATTGTAGTAATCCGCATCGAATGCCATCCCAACTGCGCCCGCTGCCTGCAGCGGCGCCGACGCTCCAACGGTGAGAAAATCGTGAACCTTGCGGATCGCATTCGTCAGCTCGCGCGGCGCAATTGCATAACCGAGTCGCCAGCCGGTGCACGAGAACGTCTTCGACAGTCCCGATATCGTGACCGTTCGCTCGCGCATTCCAGGCCACGTAGCGATGGGGTGGTGGTGCCCTGCGTAGACGAGATGCTCGTAGATCTCGTCCGTGAACACGAGAAGATTGTGTCGCTGCGCAAGCTCGGCGATCGCGGAGATCTCCGCTCGCGAAAACACCTTTCCAGTGGGATTGTGCGGCGTATTGAGTACGATCGCACGCGTACGTTGAGTGATCGACGCGGCCAGCCGTTCGAGATCCAGATCCCAGTTCGGCGCGACGAGCGGAACGAAGATCGGCTTCGCGCCGGCGAGCTCTGCGTCGGGACCGTAATTCTCATAGAATGGCTCGAGTATGATCACCTCGTCGCCCGGATCGATGAGCGCCATGAAGGTCGCGGCCATTGCTTCGGTGGCGCCACACGTGACCGTTATCTCCGTATCCGGATCGACCGGCATCTCGTACCAGCGGCGATACTTCTCCGCGATCGCGATGCGTAGCGCGGGCGCACCCCACGTTATCGCGTACTGGTTGATGTCACCCAGGATCGCCGCGCACGCTGCCTCCTTCATGGGCGCCGGCATCGGGAAATCGGGGAAGCCCTGCGCGAGATTCACCGCGCCGGTGCGATGCGCGATTCGCGTCATCTCCCGGATAACCGACTCGTTGAAAGTACTCGTCCGGCGTGCTGTCTTTGTCATGGGTTGCCGAGTCACGACTGTCGCGTCGTGCGATGAATGGTTTGTCGCGAGTCGCTAGCGTGCAGCGATGCGGGCCAGGGCGTTACGAATGAGATCGGTAGCAGCAAGCGGACTGGTACTGGCATCGAGAGTCGCGCGGACGGCGCGCTCCGCGTCAGCGAGTGAATATCCAAGCGACACGAGCGCCCGGATCGCATCTTCCGCAGCAGCGCCGGGAGCGGGCACGCCGCCGGATGTCTCTGTGACATCGACGTCGCGCATCTTGGTGGCGAGATCGAGGATCATCTGCTCGGCTTTCTTCTTTCCAACTCGCGGGACGCTCTGCAGAGTTGCAGTATCCTTCTCGACAATGGCTCGAACGAGCCGGGTCGCCGTGAGCGATGAAAGAAGGCTGAGTGCTAGTGCGGGTCCGACGCCGTTCGCAGTACGCACCAGATCGAACAGGCGCCGTTCCAGCTGCGACGCGAATCCGAAGAGTTGCCACCCATCCTCCTTGACGATCAGCGACGTGTAGAGCGAGACCGGCTCGCCGATCGAGGGAAGTGTTTCATACACCGAGAGGGGGATCTGCAGCATGTAGCCGACGCCGCCTGGCGTCGCAATCTCCACGCGATCCAGGTCCTTGGCTTCGAGCGTTCCGCGTATGCGCGAGATCATCGTGATATCATCGTGAGCTCAGTGTGTTGGTCCAGGGCGAGCTAGACGCGACCCACGGGACGAGCGCGCGCCGCGATCGTCGGGACGCGGGACGACATCACGCAGGTCAGCGCCGCCGCGACGCCATCTGCGGCGTCCGACGGTGTGGGCACCGACTTGAGACGGAGCAATCGTGTGAGCATGAATTGCACCTGTGTCTTGGTGGCCGCACCGTTCCCGACGACGGCCTTCTTTATCTCCGCCGGCGGATATTCGACGATCTCGATTCCCGCCTGCTGACCGGCGAGCAGGATGACCCCACGTGCGTGTCCAAGCACGATGGTCGTGCGAACGTTGTGCGCGTAGAAAACGTCTTCGACTGCGAGCGTGTCTGGTCGATGAGTGCGGATGAGCTCGCTGACACCGTCGTAGATCTCCTGCAGGCGCACTGGTAGCGGCTCGCGCGGTCTGGTGCGGATGACGCCACACTCGATGAGCGAAGCAGCGCCAAGGCGCTCGCCGCGCACGACCCCGTAGCCGGTAACGGCAGTACCGGGGTCGATGCCGAGCACGAGCACTACGCCGTGGCCATTTCGTCGGCGTCCATCTCGAAGTTGGCGACGACCCGCTGGACGTCGTCGAGATCTTCGAGCGATTCGAGCAGCTTGAGAAGCGATGTCGCAGCGCTTCCCGATACGTGGACCGTTGTCTTCGGGAGATACGATACTTCGGCCTCGGCGATTTCCACGCCGTTGGACTCGAGCGCGCCCTGGACTTCATGAAGCGAGTTCGGCGCGGTCGTGACGACGTACTGTTCGTCCTCACGCGCGAAATCCTCTGCGCCCGCGTCGAGTGCCTTTTCCATCATCGTGTCCTCGTCGTATTTCGTGGCATCGACGTAGATCTGGCCCTTGCGATCGAACATGAACGACACGGAGTTCGCTGCGCCGAGGTTCCCACCGCCATGCGACAGCTTGTGGCGAACATCGGCCACGGTGCGGGTCGGATTGTCGGTGACGGTGAAGATCATGAGAGCGACGCCGCCGGGCCCATAGCCCTCGTAAGTGACGTCCTGATACTCGACACCTTCGAGCTCGCCCGTTCCCTTCTTTACTGCGCGCTCGATGTTCTCCTTGGGCATCGAGGCCGCTTTCGCGGTGTCGATGGCAGTGCGGAGTCGCGGGTTGCCAGCTGGATCACCGCCGCCAAGCTTGGCGGCCATGGTGATCTCACGGATCAGCTTGGTAAAGTGCGCGCCGCGCTTCGCGTCGGTCGCGGCCTTGTAATGCTTGATTTGCTTCCATTTACTATGTCCAGCCATGGATCCTGCGTCGGTCTAAGGGGTTTGCTCGTAATATAGACGGAGCCTCTCGGCGAGCATGCCAAGCTCGGTGAGCGCTGCTGGAGAGAGATGTCCGGTAAGAACTTGCATCAGCTCGCGGAGGCTGGCTGCTGCATCGATGCCGCCTGAAACACTGGCGTCGATCGAGCGCAGGATTGCCATCCGTGCCGGCTGAGGCATGGTGAGTGCCGAGAGCCAGCTCCGAGCGCGTTCGGCGCGTGTTACGCGCTCCGCTTCAAGAAGAAGAATGGGCGGAATCGTCGCGAGCATCAACCGTGCAGTGGTGAGTGCCGCCAGCGCCATCTCGCGATCCCCGCCAAGTGTGGCTGATCCTGCACATTCAGCCAGTGCCGGGATTGCGAACAGAACCGGCTCGAGCGAGTACGGAGGGGCAGGGGGAGCGGTGCGCGCGGGGCGACCTGGCTCACCGCGGGCTGGACTGGGATGGCGGTCACGCGCGGAATCTAGGCACATAACGGAGGAGGGGCTACATTGAACACTTGTCCGAACGGCGGGGCGGATACCTTTATGAAGCCATGGCTTTGAGAGCAAAATCTGTCCTGTGGGTGGACGACGAGAGCGACCTTCTCGAATCACACTGCATTTTCCTGCGTTCCAAGGGATACGACGTGGAATGCGCGACGAACGCGGATGACGCGGTCGAGCTGTTGCGTAGAGAACGTTCGATCTGCTCCTGTTGGACGAGCAGATGCCGGGAACGCGTGGGTTGGAAGCGTACCGCGAAGTCCGTGAGATCGCGCCGAATCTTCCCGTTGTGATGGTCACGAAGAGCGAGGAGGATTCGACGCTGCGCGAGGCGATCGGCGCGAACATCCGCGATTATCTCGTCAAGCCGGTGAATCCGCGACAGGTGCTATCCGTCATCACGCGCATTCTGGACGGGCCGCGAATCAGGTCGCAGGCAATCGCACGTGCGTTCGTCGAGCGGTTCCGCGCGCTGGAGCTGGAGCGCGCACGGGATCTCGACTGGCGCGGATGGATCGAGCGATACGACGAGCTGATGCGTTGGGACGTGGATCTGGCCGAAGCCGACGAGCGTGGGCTCTACGATTCGCTCCAGGGTCTGTACAGCGACATGCACCGCGAGTTCGCCGACTACATGCAGACCGCGTATCCGGCGTGGCTGGCGGACCTGAACGGTGAGCGTCCGGCGCTCTCGATCGACATCGTCGGCGAATTTCTGACGCCGATTCTGGAACGCGAGAAGGCGGCGGTATTCATCGTGGTCGACTGCCTTCGGCTGGACCAGTGGCGCGTTCTCGAACCCTTGCTTGCACCGTACTTCGAAGTAGAGACCACGCACTACTACGCCGTGCTTCCGACGGCGACTCCGTACTCGCGCAACTCGCTCTTCAGCGGACTGTTTCCAGGCGAGATCGCGACGCGTTATCCGGAATGGTGGGGAGCGCAGGACGACGAGTCGCTCAACGCGCACGAGCGCGAGCTTCTGGAGGCGCATCTCCGGGAGCTGCGTGGAGAGACCCATGTTCGGTATCAGAAGATATCAACCGCGGCCGGCTCCGACGACCTCGCAGCGTCACATGGGGACGGCGATCGCGCCGGAGGGTGTGAGCGCTTTCGTATTCAATTTTGTCGATCTGCTGACGCATGGCCGTAGCGAGTCCCAGATTCTGTATGAAGTAGCGCGTGACGAGATTGCGCTGCGCCGCCTCACGCGTCAGTGGTTCGAGCGGTCTGCGCTGCTCGGTCTGCTGCGCGAGGCGTCTGCGCGAAAGGTCTCCGTGCTGTTGACGACGGATCACGGCTCGATCCACTGCAACACGCCGGCGACGGTATTCGCGAAGCGCGATGCAAGCGCCAACCTCCGGTACAAATTCGGCGAGGATCTCCGCGCGGAATCGGCCGATCAGGCGCTGTTGTTCCCGAATCCCGACACATTGAAACTTCCCCAGCGGGGACATAACGTGAACACTCTCCTCGCGCGCAACGATTGCTTCTTCGTGTATCCAACAAAGCTTCGCGAATATCAGAGTCGCTATCGCGGATCGTTTCTGCATGGCGGTGTGTCACCGGAAGAGGTGATTCTGCCGCTCGCTCTTCTCACACCCAGACGTTAGTGGCAACAACTGTAGAGCCGGCCGCCGCGCCGGTTGGCATTCGCGCGGCGGAACAGGGAAGAGGTGCTGGAATCTCCATATATCGACGGCTGCTTCCCTTCCTCAAGCCGCACTCGTGGCGGATGGTCGGGGCGATCGCCACCAACATCGGCGCCGCACTGCTGGATGCGTTCTCGGTTGCGCTGCTCATTCCGTTCCTCAACACGCTGTTCGACCGTCCGGCGCTGGACATAAAGGCCGGATGGGTATCCGATCTTCTTCACGCCACCGTCGGACAGCTGATGGTGAGCGGCGACAAGATGAGCTCGCTCAGAAACGTCATCTTCGTCGTCATGATCGTGGTGATCGCGAAGAACGTGCTCGTCTGGGTGAGTGGTCAGTTCGGCGCGGAGCTGCAGGAATATGTGACGCGCGATCTGCGGAACTCGGTTTACAGGCACCTTGCGCGGCTCCCTCTCACGTACTTCACGCGCACCAAGTCGGGCCAGATAATCTCGCGAGTTCTGAACGACACGTTCGAGACTCGGCTGGTCCTCACGCAGATAGTGACGCAGTCTCTCCAGGCAGCGGCGCTCGTTGTGTCGACCATCGCGTTTCTCTTCGACATATCGTGGCGGCTGACGCTCATGGCGCTGGTGATCGTCCCGATTCTGAGTCTGGTTCTGCAACCCTTGCTGAAGAAGCTGCGCCGCGGTAATCGCCGGCGTGGAAATCAGCACGGGGAGATGGCGAGCGTGCTGCAGGAGACTGTCTCCGGCGTCCGGCTGGTCAAATCGTTTGGCGCCGAGGAGTTCGAGGAGCGTCGATTCACGAACGCGAGTGATACCTACGCTCGAACGACTGTTCGACTAACGAAACTGTCCTTTCTGGCGCCGCCGGTGACCGAGGTCATCGGAATGCTGATCGCGGTGACGCTGCTGTGGGTTGGCGCGCACCAGGTGCTCGTGGACAGGTCGCTGACCGGCGCAGATCTCATAACATTTCTGGTATTCGTGCTGCGTCTGCTTCAGCCACTCAAGCAGCTGACGGCGGTTCGCGCCACCGCGCAGTCGTCGCTGGCATCCGCGGAGCGTCTGTTTGACATTCTGGATACGCCGTCGGAGCAGGAGCGTGATCGGGGTACGATTCGCGTCGATGGCTTTCACCGGGACGTACGGTTCGACAATGTCGGGTTCTCGTACGAGAGCGAGTCGGGCCGGCGCGAGACTCCGGTGCTGCGGGACGTATCATTCACCGCGTCCCGTGGTGACGTGATTGCACTCGTCGGCGCGAGCGGAGCGGGAAAGACTACGCTCGTGGATCTGATACCGAGGTTCTACGAGCCGACGGCAGGAAGCATCACGATTGACGGCGTGGACACGCGAACCATGACGCTGAGCTCGCTGCGGTCGCTGATCGGGATCGTGAGTCAGGACACGGTTCTCTTTCACGATACAGTGCGCAACAACCTCGCATACGGAATGCCGAACAGGTACAGCGACGCCGAAGTCGAGGCTGCCGCACGAGCGGCGAACGCCCATGCATTCATTACCGCGCTCCCGGAGGGTTACGCAACCATGCTTGGCGAGCGTGGTACGCGATTGTCGGGCGGACAGCGTCAGCGCATCGCGATCGCGCGCGCGTTGTTGCTGGATCCGCCGATCCTGATCCTGGATGAGGCGACGTCTGCGCTCGACACGGAGTCGGAGCGACTGGTACAGGCGGCGATCGACCGGCTGCTGGAAGGCCGCACAGTCTTCGTAATCGCACATCGGCTTTCGACCGTGCGCCATGCTACGCAGATACTCGTGCTGGACAGGGGACGGATAATCGAATCCGGTACGCATGACGAGCTGCGTGCGCAACAGGGCGCGTACTCGCGGTTGTACGACATGCAGTTCCGCAGCGCAACCCGCGTCGATACCGTGCCGGACGCGACGCCGGTTCCTTCTTTCAGCTGATGTGAATTACCTGTTTCTTCATGCGGGCCGGGAGTGGTCCGGCACTGCGCGAGCGTTCGCGGTCGCCGCGCACGGACTCGCGCGCCGCGGGCACGCAGTTGTGTTTGCAGCGGAGCGTGACAGCACGGTAGAGCGGGTGGTATCGGAGACAGCAACGTCTCCGGAGCGGTCGTTGCTGGAAGTCGAGGCGATGGATCTCCGTGGGATGTGGATCGGCGCTGCGCGCAGGCTCGCGCGTCTCGCGCGACAACATCGCTCCGACGTGGTGCTGGTGGACAGCGATCGTGAGCATCTCATCGCGGCGATTGCCTATCGCGTCGGTTCTCGCGCGCGCGTGATTCGGCGGATCCGGGCGGGAGGGGGAGCGCTCGAAATTCGCGGCACAGGACGATTCGCGGCGCGCATCGCGCCCACGTGCTATCTGTTCGCGACGGAGCAGGATTCGAGCGCGGTCGCGCTCCCGCGCGGAGCGGTCGGCAAGGTGATCGCACCAATGGGCGTTGCCGAGGCGCCGCCGCAAAATGCAACCGACCTTCTCGGCGACGAAGTAAACGTTGTGTGCATCCACGACGCATCGTCGCGCAGTCGCGCGGCCGCTGCGATTCGTACGGTCGCGATGCTGGCTCCGCGACACGCGGGCTTGCATCTCACGATCGTCGGCGACGGAGGAGGCGGAGGGACGTACGACGACGACCTCAAGATGCAGGCGGCGGCACTCGGCGCACTCGGTCTCGTGACGTTTCTCGGTGACCGCGCCGATCATCTGGAGGTAATGCGACGCGCGAGGCTCGGCTGGGTCGTTGCCGATTCCGATACGGCCGTGTTCGGCATACTGGATTTCATGTCGCTCGGAATCCCGGTTCTCGCACCCGAGCGATCCGTTGCCGAACAGTACGTGCTCAACGACATTACCGGCATGCTCGTGCCAAGCGACGATGCGTTCATGACCGCGGCTGCGGCGGCAGAGCTGCTCACAAGCGATAGTCGGCGTGAGGCCATGGGAGCGGCAGCGCGCGGCCGCGTCGCGCGCGAGGGGGGCGAAGCCGCAATGGTAGACGGCTTCGAGCATGCCGCAGCCGCGGTAACAGCCAGGCGAAAACGCTGACGTGCCAAACACGCCGGAACGTATGCCGGTATCCGTGGTGATAGCGGCCAGGAACGAAGCCGCGAACATCATGGGGTGCATCGAATCGGTGCGCTGGGCGAGCGAGATACTCGTTGTCGATCAGGGATCGAGTGATGATACGGGCGAGCTGGCGACAGGAGCGGGAGCGACTGTCGTCTCTCAGGATGCCGCAACCATTGGCGCACTGCGGAACGCCGCCATAGCACGAGCGCGGAATAGGTGGGTTCTGGTCGTCGATGCCGATGAGCGAGGTACCGCCGAGCTTGCGCAAGCGGTGCGCGAGGCAATCTCGCGTCCGGCATCCGGCGCGTATCGCGTTCCCCGCCGGAATTTCTTTCTTGGACGTGAGATCCGGCACGGCGGCTGGGAGACGGATCGCCCAGTGAGATTGTTCGACTCCGCATTGCGATACAACGACAGCCGCGTGCACGAACACGTTCTCACCAACGAGGAGCCGGCGACGCTCGGCGCCGCGCTGCTACACTACCCGTACGCGTCGCTGGACATCTATTTCGAGAAGTTCGTGCGCTACAGTCGCTGGTGGGCAGAAGATCAAGCGCGGCGCGGCAGGCGTGGCTCGCTCGCGGCGATCATCTTCAAGCCGCCGGCGCGTTTCATCTCGATGTTCATCTTTCGCATGGGATTTCTCGACGGCGCGCGCGGCGCGGTACTGGCGTCGCTCGCTGCGGCAAGCGTGTGCGCAAAGTACGTTCGACTATGGGCCATGCAATGCGAGTCCTGATCATCGGAAGCTCCAACCCGTGGCGCATGGAAGCCGCGACAGAGCGTGCGCTTCGTCGAGCGGGGCACGAGACACTGATTGTCGACGACCGGCGAACGAAACGCGCGATCGGGTGGCGCATGACCCAGCACATGGTTCGTGCGCGCGCTCGGCATTTCAGGCCGGATTTCATTTTTCTGTCCAAGTGTCTGGCACTGGACCTGGAGACCGTGCGCCGGTTGGTGGGCGGTACGCAGAACGCGATGTGGTATCACGATCCGCAGTGGTTTCGCGACACCGACCGACCCGACATCGGCCACATCGCTGGCTGTCGCGCGACTCGCTCACACCTTTTTCGTCACCGGCTTCGACGCTGAATGGCGTGCATTGGGCACCAACGCGAAATTTCTTCCGGCAGCTGGCGATTCCGGATATCAGACCTGTCGTGCCCGATCCGGCGTACGCAGCCGATGCAGCGTTCATTGGAACGGGATACGACCCATCGCGTGCGGATCTATTGCTGCAACTGGCCAGACGCCACGACGTCCGCGTCTATGGCCCGGGGTGGGAGCGCTGGCGCGGCGAACTCAAGTGGAACGGGCGCTCCATCGAGGGAAGGGAGTTTGCGCAGGTCTGCTCCAGCTCGGCGGTCGTGCTTGGCATCAATCCGTCGCGCGCTGCCGGTGGGATTACCTACACCTCCGATCGCACGTGGATGGTGATGCTGGCGGGCGCGTTCTACCTGGGCCACGGAACCGCCGGTGTCACGCAATTTCTGATCGATGGAAAGCACTGCGCGTGGTACACTGACGCCGAAGACTGCGGCACCAAGCTCGATCATTATCTCCGCGATCCTGTGGCCCGCGAGCGGATCAGGCGCGAAGGAGAGCAATTCGTTCGCAAGAACCACACGTACGATCAGCGCATCGCCAATCTCCTGTCCGGTGAAGCGTGGACGGCTACGTCGGTAACCGGATAGCACCGTTGCAACATCTTTTCGTTACAAAGGACTTTCTTCCCACATTCAGCGGCGCATCGCGCCGTCACGTTGCGCTGGCGCGGCAGTATCCAGAGCCGATGTCCGTCTCGACCGTCGCAACCCGCGAGTCGGCGCGCTACGATGCTGCCGAGGAATACAAGATCGAGCGGCAATCGTTCGGATATGATGCCGCGGACGGCTTCCTCAGTCGCATGCGGTGGCAGAACTGGCTTGCGGCGCGCTGCAAGGGACGTGTTCAGGTGCTGCATTGCGGCGGTATGGGCGTCGCGGGGCGCGTGGTGCGGAGTGCTCACAAACGGTCGCGGGTTCCGTACATCATATATGTCAGCGCCCGCGACCTGAATCGCGCGCGCGAGATGGCGCAAGCCGGATCGTTGGCTCGGCGCTCGGTGCGGTTGCTGCTTGGCGATGCGGCTGGCGTCGTTGCCACGACCGACTACGTAGCGATTCTCACGCGTGAGCTCATGCAGGAGATCGGGATCACGCAACCACCGCCTGTGGCTGCACCCGGCCTGGGTACTGACCCAGCGCTGTTTGGTCCCGGGCGTGATAGCGGAACGCTCCGGCAGCGCTGGGGAATTCGGCGCGCGCCGATCGTGCTCACCGTCGCGCGTCTCGTGCCGGACAAGGGACAGGATGCCGGCATCGAGGCGATCGCGCTGCTCCGCGACGAGTTCCCGAACCTGCGCTACGTTCTGGTTGGTGAAGGCAGCGACGAAGCTCGCTTACGGAATCTTGCGGCGGATATGAACGTCATGGACCGGATTGGATTCGCGGGTCCGATGCGCGATGACGAGTTGCCCGAGGCATACGCGACATCGACGATTTATCTTGACGCATCGCGCCCCGCTCCGGATGCGACAGTCGCTGCGAATGGTATCTCGCTGATTGAAGCGCAGGCAACCGCACTTCCGGTGGTCACGAGCGACGCTGGCGGCGTACGCTCGCTGGTTCGCGAAGGCGAGTGCGGGATCATCGTCGAGCCGGCGAACGCGCAATCCATCGCGGATGCGCTTGCTGTATTGTTGCGCGATGCGGAGAAGCGCACCGAGATGGGCATTGCAGGCCGGGAGGCCGTGGAGACTCGCATGAACTGGGACCGCGTTGCGCACGACACGGCACGATTTGTCCGGGAGTGCGTCGCGAATGGCTGATGCACCACGGCCGACCGCGTCGCATCGCGCTGAATACTACGCTCTCCGTACGGTGGTCGGTACGTTGCACGCGCTTCCATGGGATGTCGCGTGCGGGTTTGGATCCAGGCTTGGCAGCATCGGATACCGACCGCTCGGAATACGCAGACACGTCGTCGAGCGCCAGATCGCCGCCGCGTTTCCGGAGTTGTCCGAGCAGGAAGTGCACGACCTCGCGCGAAAGGCCTACGCGCATCTCGGGCGCTCCTCCATCGAGACTGCATTGCTGCCTTCGATCGGCCAGAAAGGTGTGCTCGACATGGTCGAATCCGTCGACGGATTCGAGCTGGTAGAGGACGCGATCTCACATGGACGTGGCGCTGTGCTCGTAACAGGGCACCTCGGGAACTGGGAGCTCGCCGGTGCGTATGTAGCAGCGCGCGGTGTTCCCATGGACGTCATCGTGCGTACGCAGGCGAATCCGCTGTTCGACGCATATATCAACGAGACGCGCGCTACGCTGGGAATGACCGTTGTTCGTGACTACGAGGCGGCGCGCCGAACGCCGAGATCACTGCGAGAGGGGAGAGCTGTCGCGTTCGTTTCAGATCAGGGCGTGATGGGTCTCGCATCGACTTTTGTCCCATTCTTCGGCAGGCCAGCCAAGACGCCGCGTGGAGCTGCCGTATTTGCAATGAAGTACGATACGCCAACGCTGTTCGTCACGGCGCTGAGGCAGGCAAGCGGGCGCTATCGCGTCAGCGTCGAGCGTGTCCCGATCATTCGCACCGGCAATCGCGAGGCTGACGTCGATGCGATAGTCGCCAATTACACCGCGATACTGGAGCGTTGGGTGCGTAGCGCCCCGGAGCAGTACTTCTGGCACCATCGCCGCTGGCGTCGCCAGCCGGACGGCACCCCGCCTGAGCTCAGGGACCCGAGTTTGTGAGCACTGGCAGCAGGCTCATGTCCGATACGCGGACGCGGATCGGTGTTACCGTCATTGCTGTAATGGTGGTAATGGCCGTTTTTGCGCCGATAGTCGCCGGAAAGAATCCCAATGCGATAGACCTGATTCACCTGCTCGATCCGCCCTCGCGGGCTCACTGGCTTGGCACCGACGTGCAGGGACGCGACGTCTGGGCGCGGCTCGTGTACGGCGCTCGCGTGTCGCTTGCGGTCGGGCTCGTCTCGCAGGCTATCGCAGTGAGTCTGGGGATCACGCTCGGATTGCTCGCCGGTTATTATCGCGGCTGGATCGACGAGGTCGTGATGCGGCTCGCGGATGTGACGCTGGCCTTTCCGACGCTGCTGTTGCTGATCGCGATGTCAGCCGCATTTCAGCCGTCGATGAGTGTAGTGTTCATCACGATTGGTGTAGTCGGCTGGGCCGGAATTGCGCGACTGGTGCGCGGACAGGTGCTTGTCGTGCGCGATCTGGAATACGTGCAGGCTGCGCGTGCGCTTGGCGCACGCGGGGAGCGCATCATGCTGCTGCATGTCTTGCCGAACGTGGTGGGGCCGGTCGTGATCGCCGCAACGCTGGGCATTGCGGGTGCGATAATGGCGGAGGCCGCACTGTCGTTCCTGGGTCTCGGTATTCAGCCGCCGACCGCGAGCTGGGGGAGCATGATTGCAGACGGACGCGATCTGGACCAACTTCGGAACGCGCCGTGGACGTCACTCGCGCCTGGCCTGGCGATCGGTGCAGCCGTGCTCGGGTTCAATCTGCTGGGCGACGCGCTCCGAGACGCGCTCGATCCGCGACGAATTGGAGGAGCTGAATAGCATGCAGCCCGGGAGCGGTGAATCGAGCGAGGTCGTGCGGCTGGACAAGTGGTTGTGGGCAGCGCGTTTCTTCAAGACGCGAGCTCTCGCTGCTGAAGCGATCGACGGCGGGAAGGTTCATCTCAACGGTGAGCGAGTCAAGCGCTCGAAGGGATTGAAGATCGGCGACGAGGTACGTGTAAGGCTCGGTCCGTACGAACATCGGATCGTGGTACGGTCGACATTCGATCGCCGTGGGCCAGCGACCGTCGCGGCCACGCTTTACGATGAGCTGCCTGAGAGTCGCGCGATACGCGAGCAACTGATGGAGCAGCGCCGTATGGAGATTGCGATTGGCGCAGAGGATGCGGGAAGACCGAGCAAGCGAGACCGACGCCAGATCGAGCACCTCCGCAAGCGAGGGAGTTGAACCGTGAGGAGATCCGCGCGATGAATCTCATCTTCCGAATGATACGGGTGTTCTTCATGGCGCGACGCCGCTCTCGGGTGCAGCCGCTGGCGGAAACATCATTGGCGTTCACGGTGTGGCCCACCGACGTCGATGTGCTCATCCACATGAACAACGGCCGCTATCTCACGTTGATGGACCTGGGCCGTGTCGATGCCATTCTTCGCAACGGGGTCTGGAAGGCGCTCAGGAGTCGCGGCTGGTACACCGTGGTTGCATCCGAGGCGATCCGGTTCAGGGAATCGCTGCCCTTGTTCGAGCGCTTCGAGCTTCGCACACGGACGCTGGGCTGGGATGAGAAATCATTGTACATTCGCCAGCAATTCCTCGTGCGCGGTCGCGTCGTCGCGGTCGGAATCGTACGAGTGAGATTTCTGAAGCGCTCGGGTGGGACCCTTCCGGCGACTGAAGTCGCGAGCGCACTCATGCCCGGTGTCGCATCTCCGAAGCTTCCGGACTACATCGCTGCCTGGCGTGGCGCCGAGTCCGGCTATTCCAGCGCGACCAGCATAGAATCATCGAAGAACCACTGGACTGCTCTCGGCGTATAAGAGATGTGGGCGGGGATATACTTACGCAACATCACCATCGGGCTGACTTACAACATGCTAACATCGCGGTTCCTTCCACTCGCCGTCGCGCTCGGCATCGGCGCCGCAATCGCGGGCAGCGCCGTCACGGCGAAGGCGTCGACACATTCGCCGATTGTTCACACCTCGCAGGTGGCGGAGGTCGATACGGCAACGTTCGCGGGCGGTTGTTTCTGGAGCATGGAGCGGCCATTCGACAACACGGCGGGCGTCATCTCCACGACGGTGGGGTACACCGGCGGCACCAGAGCAAATCCAACGTACGAGGATGTCGGTACGGGAACGACAGGGCACCTCGAATCGGTGGAAGTGCATTACGACCCTTCGAAGGTGACCTATGACCGCCTGCTGTACATCTACTGGCACAACATCGACCCGGTGACAGCGGACGGTCAGTTCTGCGACCGTGGCAACGAATATCACACGGCGATCTTCTATCACAACGACGCGCAGCGAAAGGCGGCGGAGGCGACGAAGGCGCAGCTCGACAAGTCAGGGTTGTTCAAGTCGCCGGTGGTGACGAAGATCGTGCCGGCTTCGACTTTCTGGAAGGCTGAGGAATATCATCAGCATTACGCGGATCGGAACCCGGTTCAGTACGGTCTGTATCGGGCGGGATGCGGGCGGGATGCGCGCCTCAAGGAATTGTGGGGCTCGAGCGCGGAGCCGAATGTGCCGCCGATGTAGCGTGTTGCGTGATGAGAGTCGTCATCCCAGCCTTCGGCGGGATGACGGAAGCGCAAGCTATCCGGTGACTTGAATCATCGCGTAGTCCCGCGCGCCTTTCCGCAGCAATATGTACGATCCCGCGAGCGGAGTTATCTCGCTCAGCGTCAATCCGCTCGCGGCGCGCTCGCCGTTCACGTATGCACCGCCCTGATCCGCCACGCGTCTCGCCTCGCCTTTTGATTTCACGAGCCCGGCGCGGACGAAGAGATCGGTGAGCGAAAGCTGCTCACCGCGCGAGACGGTGGCACCCGGAACTTCCTTCCCGAGCGCGGCAAGCGCGGCCGGCGAAAGATCCGACACCTCGCCCCGACCGAACAGCACACGCGATACTTCACGCGCCACAGATGCTGCTTCATCGCCGTGAACTCGCGCGGTGATCTCGAACGCGAGGGCGTTCTGAGCTTCGCGCCGTTCCGGATGCTCAATGACATCGCGCTCGAACGCCTCGACCGTCTGCCGATCAAACAGCGTCATCAATCGCAAGTACTTGCCGACGTCCCGGTCGTCCGTGTTGATCCAGAACTGGAAGAACTGATACGGTGACGTGCGATCCGCATCGAGCCACACCGCCCCCGCTTCGGTCTTTCCGAACTTCGCTCCGGAGGCGGTTGTGAGTAGCGGGAAGGTAACCGCGTGCGCTTCGGCGCCGTCCATGCGGCGAATCAACTCGACTCCGGCGGTCATGTTGCCCCACTGGTCGCTTCCGCCCACCTGGAGCGAGACTCCGTCGCGACGGCGCAGCGCCACGAAGTCATACGCCTGCAACAGCATGTACGAGAATTCAGTGTACGAAATCCCCGCGTCCATGCGTGACTTCACCGAATCCTTCGCGATCATGTAGTTGACCGTGAGATGCTTGCCGACGTCGCGCATGAACTCGACGGCGCCCATGCCGAGCAGCCAGTCAGCGTTGTTGCGAAGGACAGCGGCACGTGGTCCGGAGAAATCGAGGAAGCGCGAGAGCTGCGCACCTATCGACTCGGTGTTGGCCATCACCTGATCGATGGTTTGAAGCATACGCTCGGCAGTCTTGCCGCTCGGATCTCCGATCATGCCGGTCCCTCCGCCGACCAGCGCATACGGACGGTGGCCCTGACGCTGCAGGTGGACCAATCCCATTATCGGAACAAGGCTGCCGACATGCAGCGATGGAGCGGTTGGGTCGAAGCCGGCATAGCCGGAGACGGCACCGGCCGCCAGCATCGTTCCGGCGCCGTCAGTGTGCTGTTGCAGCATGCCACGCCATGCCAGCTCGCCCAGAAAATCAGATTCAGACATCGCGGGTAATATAGACAGTCCGTCCCCTTGTTTGTGCCTTGTCTCAGGCAGTCCGCTGTGCCGCGCCAGTGTCCGTCTCATGGATGCGGGTCGGCTGCGGTCGATGTCAGTAGTGGCGCCGGCGAGGTCAGCTCCGCGCCTTAAATTCATCCCATGGCTGGTAGAATCAAGAAGTCCCGGACGCTTCCGATCTGGAAGCGCCACCCCACTGCTTTTCGAATTTTCCTCGTCACCACGATCCTGCTGGTGACGTTTGGCGTCGGGCTCGTATACAGTGCCTGGCTGCTCGTCTGTCAGGGCGATCGCTGTCCATCGATCCAGGCGTTGGAACAGTACACACCCAAGCAGACATCCAAGCTCTACGCCGTCGATGGGCGTTTCATCGCTGAGCTCGGCACCGAGCGCCGCACCTTGGTGAAGCTGAGCGACATCCCCAAGATCGTGCAGGACGCCTTCGTCGTCACCGAAGACAAACGCTTTTACGAACATTCCGGGATCGACTGGTATCGCGCCGTCGGAGCGCTCGTCAACAACGTTCGGAGCGGCCGCTACGCGCAGGGCTTCTCGACGATCACCATGCAGCTCGCGCGGAACATCTTTCCCGAGCGCATCTCGCGTGACAAGACGATCATTCGCAAGATCAAGGAAGCCAAGGTCGCGCGCGAGATCGAATCCAAGTACAGCAAGCAGAAGATTCTCGAGCTGTATCTCAACCAGATCAACCTCGGCAACGGTGCGTACGGAGTCGAGACGGCATCGCAGCGGTACTTCGGGAAATCGGTGCGCGATCTCAACATCGCCGAAGCGGCAACGCTCGCCGCTCTGCCCAAAGCGCCCGAGCGCTACAACCCGCGCCGGTATCCCGATCGCGCGATTCAGCGACGCAACACGATCATCGAGCTGATGCGCGAGAACGGCGCCATCTCCGACGCGGATGCAAGTCTTGCCAAGGCGTATCCGTTACGCCTCGCAACCAAGGTCGAGTCGGGCGAGACCGCGCCGTACTTCGTCGAATGGGTTCGGCAGCAACTGGACCAGCAGTTCGGCAACCAGTTGTACACTCAGGGTCTCAACGTTTACACCACGCTCGATCTCGACATGCAGACGGCAGCCGAGCGCGCGCTGGAGAGACAGCTTCGCGCGGTCGAGGGCGGGAAGTTCGGCACGTACAAGCATCCGAGCTACGAGTCGTACATCGCCAAGCTGTCCACCGGAGAATCGGGGACCGGCGTCTCGCCATATCTGCAAGGTGCATTCATCGCGCTCGATCCACGTACCGGCGGCGTGCGCGCGATGATCGGCGGACGCGACTTTTACGACTCAAAATTCAATCGCGCCACGCAGGCTCTGCGGCAACCCGGCTCGACCTTCAAGCCGATCGTTTACGCGGCTGCCATCCAGGCTGGAAAACCAACGTCGTACATCATAGACGACTCACCAGTCTCCGTGCCGCAGGCGGATGGAACGACGTGGGAGCCCCAGAATTACGATCTCAAGTTCGAGGGCCCGATGACGATGCGGCGCGGGTTGTATCAATCCCGCAACATCATAGCCGTCAAGACAGGCATGGAGCTCGGACCGCAAGCTGTAATCAACGAAGCACGCAATTTTGGCATCACGACGCCGATCCCGCCGTATCCGTCCATATACATCGGCTCGGCGGATGTGATTCCGCTTCAGTTGATCGGTGCATACACCGCATTCGCGACCCTCGGCGTGCGCGCTCAGCCGACCGGGATTCTGCGTGTCGAGAACTCGCACCATCAGGTGATCTGGCAACCGACAGCACCGCGTACTCAGGTGATGTCGCCCGAAGAAGCGTGGCTCATGGTGAGCATGATGAAGGACGTGGTTCAGCGCGGTACCGCGTACAACTCGGTGTGGGACGCAGGCTTTCACATTCCCGCAGGCGGCAAGACCGGCACCACCAATGATGGCACCAACGTGTGGTTCGTCGGTTATACGGCGGACCTCGTTGCGGGAGTGTGGATGGGGTTCGATCATCCGCAAACGATCAAATCCAACGCTCAGGGCGGCATCCTCGCCGCGCCGGCATGGACGTCGTTCATGACCGAAGTTTACAGTCGCAAGCCCACTCCCCCCGACTGGCCGATGCCGGCAGACATAACCACGCGCGAGATCGATCCGCACACCGGATTCCTGTGGACGCCGTATTGCGGTGACTCGGCCGTCACAGAGTTCTACTTGCCGGGTACCGAGCCCGTGAACGAGTGCTCGCCATACACGCTTCCTCCTCCGGGAACGCCAGCCACAGGCGCACCAGTTCCAGCGGCGCAGGCTCCAGCGGCGCAGGCTCCGGGGGCGCAGGCTCCCGCGGCGCCGTACGCAGGGGCTGCCCCTGCTGGAATGCCGCGACCTGTTGTGTCGTACACTCCGGCGCAGCGTCCGGTCGCGCCTGTTCGCATGCCACCGCGTCCAGTTCCACCGCAGGTACGCGACACGATGCATCACCGCTGATGGTGCGCTGTTGATTCGTTATCGTGCGCGCTGGGTCCTGCCGATAACCGCGCCGCCGATCGAGGACGGCGTTGTGGCGTGTGAGGATGGCGTCATTCGATTCGTCGGAAGAGACTCCGAGGCACCGTCGGGCGATGATTTCGACCTCGGCGATTCGGTACTGCTTCCGGGCCTCGTCAACGCCCACACGCATCTCGAGCTGACAGCGATGCGGGGCTTTCTCGAAGATCTGGCGTTCGAGGATTGGATCGACACGCTGCGCCGATCGCGCGCAGCAGTGCTCGACGATGAAGCGCTCCTGGACTCCGCGCGCCTCGGCGTGCTGGAAGGCGTAGAGCACGGGGTGACGACATTTGCGGATACGAGCGCGAGCGGCGTCACGGCGCGCGCGATGCGCGAGTGCGGTGTACGCGGGATCATGTATCAGGAAGTCTTCGGTCCCGATCCCGCGACATGCAATGAGGCGATGGCAGATCTCGATCGGCGCGTGACCGCATTGCGCGCGGACCAGACAGATCTCGTGCGTATCGGCGTGTCGCCGCACGCACCGTACACAGTATCTGACGATCTCTATCGCGCCGTCGCACGATATGCGGTGGCGAATTCACTCCCGATCGCGATGCACATCGCTGAAAGCGACGCGGAGCAGGCCCTCGTGTGTCGAGGATCGGGGATCTTTGCGAAGTGGCATGCGAGGCGTGGAATCCCGGTACAGCCACGCGCCCGGTCGCCCATCGCACTTCTGGCGGATCTGGACGCGCTTCCGCCGGGATCGCTGCTGATTCACGCCGTGAATGTGGATTCGACCGATATTCGAACAATTGTTCGAAATCGCGCGTGTATCGCGCACTGCCCGACGTCCAATGCGAAATTTGGACATGGCATTGCGCCGCTGGATGCGTTCCTGGCGGCAGGGATCGATGTCGGTCTTGGATCGGATTCGGTTGCCAGCAATAATCGCATGGACATCCTGGACGAGGCACGGATGGCGGTGCTTTCTGCAAACCTGCGGGCCCGGTCGCCACGTGCGCTCGGGGCGGCACGGGCGGTCGGCCTCGCGACCATAGGTGGGGCCCGGGCGCTGGGGACCGCTCACATCACTGGCTCGCTGGAGCTCGGCAAGCGCGCCGATCTGGCGGCATTTCGCCTTGATACGTCACGCGCCAAACCGTGCCGAGATCCGGAGGCTGCACTCGTCTTCGCGATGGGCGGGAGCCGGGCGTATCTGGTCGTGGTCGCGGGTCGTCATCTGGTCGAACGGGGAGAGCTTATGATGCAGCCGGGCGCACTACACGGGCGGGTCGCCGCCTCCGGACATGCTCTCCACACCTGGCGGAGCGAGCAACTGACCGGCGAACCCCTCGCGGCAAAGCGCTCCAATCCCTTAGTTTAGGTCATGAGCACGCACAAAATCTGGCGAGACGGGACCTTCGTCGACTGGCAGGATGCGACGATCCACGTCATGAGCCATGTCGTCCATTACGGCTCCTCGGTATTCGAGGGGATCCGCTGCTACAACACGCCCGACGGGCCTGCGATCTTCCGGCTGCAGGATCACATGCGCCGGTTCCTCGACTCGTGCCGTATCTATCGCATGCCTATGAAGCATTCGCTCGCCGACCTGGTGGGTGCGTGCGGTGATGTCGTGTCAGAGAACGAATTGGAGGCCTGTTACCTCCGCCCGGTAGCGTTACGTACTGGCGAGGAGATGGGTGTCCTGCCGTTCAAGGCACCGGTCGAGACGTTCATCATCCCCTGGATCTGGGGACGCTATCTCGGTCACGAAGCGCTGGAAGCTGGCGTTGACGTTTGTGTGTCGAGTTGGCGTCGTCCGGCTCCGGACACGATGCCGACGCTCGCGAAGGCAGGCGGCAATTATCTCAACTCGCAGCTTTCCAAGATAGAAGCACGCGGCAACGGTTACATCGAAGGAATAATGCTTGACTCCTTTGGATTCGTGGCCGAGGGCAGTGGCGAGAATCTGTTCATCGTGCGTGACGGAACGCTCTACACGTCGACCATCTCGTCGTCGATCCTGAACGGAATCACGCGCGACTGCGTGATCCGGATCGCAAAGGACCTGGGCTACGCTGTCTCGGAACAGAGTATTCCGCGCGAGATGTTGTACATCTCGGATGAAGCTTTCTTCAGCGGCACCGCGGCAGAGCTGACTCCGATCAGGTCGGTGGACAAGCAGGAGGTCGGGACTGGCAAACCGGGTCCGATAACGCTCGCGATTCAGGAAGTTTACATGGGCATTGCGACTGGCAAGATGCCCGACAGGTACGGCTGGCTCACTCGCGTGGAGAGTAGAGTTACGGCCTGACCATGAATTCGCGCGGGGCGAGGATGTACGTCCTCGCCCCGCGCAGCAACGTGGGTTGTCGCTAACCGCGACAGGGAGATTATGAGCGCCGGCTGTCTTGCTCTCAACGCTTCGTTCGAACCTCTGACGATGGTTCCGGTACGTCGTGCGCTCCGACTCCTGCTCGATGGGAAGGCGGAGATTGTGGAGACGGATGCGGACAAGCTGATCCGATCCGAACGCCTCTCGATTCCGCACCCCGCGGTCATCCGCCTCACGCGCTTCATCCACGTGCCGCGCAAGTTCCGCCGCCAGGTGACGAACACGTTCCTTTTCGCGCGCGATCGCTACACGTGTCAGTTCTGCGGCCGTAAGCAATCCGTACTCAAGGGGCGCGAGTCACTCACGCGCGATCATCTGATCCCGCTGTCGCGCGGCGGTCTCAACGTTTGGACCAACGTCGTCACCGCGTGCAGCCCATGCAATACGCGCAAGGCGAATCACCTGCCGAGCGAGATCGGAATGCATCCGCTTTCCGCGCCGTTCGAGCCGCATTTTGTTCAGTTGGCATGGGCGGTGCGTCGTCTTACGCCGGCGCAGTCCAAGTACATCGAGATTTTCTACGGCCGCGCCACGCTCGATGACCTGAGATCGATCGATTCGACGCTCGCTGCAAGCTGAGGAAGTCATTTGATGACATTGATCCACCCTGTTGAGCGCGCTCCGGTGCGCTCAACGTCCATGCAACCATTGCAATGACACATTTCGCTGATCGGATTGCGACGCTTGGCACCGAGAACGCCTTCAGCGTCGGCGCGGACATCGCCAAAGTCGCCGGACGTGGCATCGATGTTGTCAAGCTCAACATCGGTGAGCCTGATTTCGACAGTGCGGCTCACATCAACGAGGCGGCTATCGCCGAGATCAGGCGTGGCAACTCGCATTACTGCGATCCGCAGGGGACGATCGGTCTGCGTGAGGCGATCTGCGGTCACCTGCTGGAGACGCGTGGCCTGCACGTGACGCCGGATCGTGTCGTCGTTACGACGGGAGGCAAGCCAGGCATCAGCTTCGCCATTCAATCGTACGTGAACCCGGGCGACGAGGTGATATATCCGAGTCCGGGCTATCCGATTTACGAATCGTGGATCACCTACGCTGGAGCGAAGCCGGTACCACTGCATCTGCGCGAGGAGTCCGGATTCACGTTCACGCCGGATGATCTGGCCGCGCTCATCACACCACGCACGCGCGTGATTTTCCTGTGCTCACCGTCCAATCCAACTGGCGGTGTGCTCTCGAAGGATGAGCTGGAATCCATTGCGCGCGTGATTCGTGAGCGCGCGCCGCGCGACGTTCGCGTGTATTCGGATGAGATCTACGAGCAGTGCATCTTCGACGGAGCGACGCACCACAGCATCGCGGTGGAAGACGGGATGGAAGATCGCACCATCATCTCCTCCGGGCATTCCAAGGGATTCGCAATGACGGGTTGGCGACTCGGCTACACCGTTCTTCCGACCGCCGCCGAAGCTGCGATCTTCAAGCAGCTGACGATCAATACGGTCTCCTGCATTCCGCCGTTCATTCAGGAAGCGGGGCGAGTTGCGTTGACGAGCCCGGAGTCAGCGCCTGGAATCGCGAAGATGGTCGCTGCGTTTCAGGAACGTCGCGACTGGATCGTTCCGGCGCTCAACGCGATGCCCGGAATGCGGTGCCAGAATCCGAAGGGCGCATTCTACGTCTTCCCCAACGTTGCTGGACTGTGCGAGCAGCTTGGAATCATCGACGCGCACGAGGCTCTTCCCGCCGAGCGGCGGGCTCGCACAGCGCCATCGGCGATGTTGCAGATGTATTTGTTGTACAGCTACGGCGTGGCGACGATGGATCGTAACTCCTTCGGAAAGATCGGCGCGGATGGCCAGCATTTTCTGCGTCTCTCCATCGCGACAAGCCTCGGACGGTTGAAGGAAGGAGTCGAGAGAATCAGTCAGGCCTCCCAGGATCCGAAAGCCTTCGCGCGCTTCATGGATGAGGAAAAGCTGTACAGCTGATCAGTTCCATCACTCAACCCGCAGCATGATGAAAGAAAGAAACGTTTTCATGACTCGCAGGATCCCGGATGTTGCGATTCCGATCCTGCGGCAGGCTGGAGCCACAGTCACCGTCGGTCAGTCAGACGAGGAAAAGGGGCTAACGACCGCAGAGCTTCTCGCCGGCGTGCGCACTGCCGACGTGCTGCTTTCCTTGCTCACCGAGCCGATCACGCGCGAGGTGCTGGACGCGAATCCAGGATTGCTTGGCGTAGCGAATTACGCGGTTGGATTCAACAACATCGACGTCGTTGCAGCGAGCGAGCTTGGAATCCCCGTATCGAATACGCCAGGTGTGTTGACGGATACGACTGCTGATCTCACCTGGGCCTTGATACTTGGCATCGCGCGTCGCATCGTCGAGGCTCACGAATACATGGTTGCCGGCCGCTACAAGCTCTGGGGGCCGAATCTGTTCCTTGGTGCCGACGTCAGTCCCGGTGGCACGGGCAAGCGCAAGGTGCTCGGCATTGTTGGCTACGGACGCATCGGCGCAGCTGTAGCGCGACGCGCGATCGGATTCGACATGGATGTCCTTGCATACGACCCGCACAATCCAGCCGCAATTGCGGCCGACGCGGCCGAGCCTTCGCGACACGTACGTTCGGCGTCGCTTGAAGAGTTGCTGCGCGAGAGTGATTTCGTGTCATTGCATCCGTTGCTCACAGCTGAAACGCGCCACATGATAAGCACGCGCGAGCTGGGAATGATGAAGAAGACTGCGTATCTGATAAATGTCTCTCGTGGACCGGTAGTGGACGAGGCGGCGTTGGTCGGAGCGTTGCGTGACGATACAATCGCCGGCGCGGCGCTCGATGTCTTCGAAAACGAGCCGCTCATGGTAGCTGGACTCGCTGAGTGTCGGAATGCGATTCTGGTCCCGCACATTGCAAGTGGAAGTCAGGACACACGTGACAGAATGGCGACGATGGCGGCCGCAAACGCCGTCGCCCATCTGAAGGGCGAGCGCGCGCCGAACGTCGTGAATCCGGACGTATACGATTCCGCCGCATACGTCGCGAGGAGAAGCGCCGCGAGCGCTTGACGCACGCATGAGCGAGGCGATTCGCAGGGACGCGGTTACCTGCGCTCTCGCAGGGATCGCTGCAGTCGACCCGGGGGATCTCGTACGACGCGCGCTGGCTCAACACCGCGTTGATGGCGATGTATCGCTCGTCTCCGTTGGAAAGGCCGCTGGAGCGATGGCTTCAGCGGCTTCAGGCGTGCTCGGCCAGTCTGTTCGCCGCGGTATAGTCATCTCACCAGATCCAGTAACGATCGACGCCACCGCCATCGCCTGCTTCGTTGGTGGTCATCCGATACCGAACGGGCGCGGCGCTCAAGGCGCGCGAGCGATTCTCGGGGTCGCCGAGTCGCTGAGACCGAACGAAACTCTCCTGTGCCTCATCTCCGGGGGGGCCTCTGCATTGACGACACTTCCGGCTTCGGGGCTGTCCGTCGACGATATCGCGAGCGCCACGACATTGCTGCTTCGCGCAGGGGCGACTATCGAGGAGCTGAACTGCGTCCGAAAGCACGTCGACCAGCTAAAAGGCGGTCGTCTTGCTGCAATTGCGTTTCCGGCACGCGTCGTTGCGTTCGTGTTGTCGGATGTCGTCGGCGACTCGCTCGCTACCATCGCGTCGGGTCCGACTGTCGCGGACCCTACGACTGTCGCCGACGCAATCGCTGTGCTTCGATCGCGTGGTGTGTGGGATAGGGTACCCGCATCCGTACGTTCCCATCTGGAGAGCGGAATCGACGAGTCGCCCAAGCCGGAGGATCCGCATCTCCGGCATGCGGAGAGTTACGTGATCGGCAGTAACGTTACGGCAGCGGAGGCTGCACGTTCACAGGCGCAGGCACTCGGCTATGCCGCGCGGATTGTCACGACATCACTCACTGGCGAGGCGAGTGTCGTGGGTATGGAGATAGTGAAGACCGCGCGAGATGAGTGTGCGCGTGTCGGCGAAAAGGTTGCCTTGGTCTATGCCGGCGAGACGACAGTTGCCGTCCATGGCAACGGGGTTGGTGGGCGTAATCAGGAGCTCGTACTGGGCGCTGCAATCGCGATGGATGGGGTTCCCGGGATTGCCGTAGTGTCACTGGGAACCGATGGGATCGACGGGCCGACGGATGCTGCCGGCGCCGTCGCCGACGGCGATTCGATCAGCAAGGCGCGCGGACACGGCCTGGATGCACGCGCCGCGCTCGCGGCAAACGACACTCACACCTTCTGGAAATCCATCGGTGCGCTCGTGCGAACGGGGCCGACCGGCACGAACGTCATGGACATCATCGTTGCGCTTGCTGTTCCGGACGGCGACACTAGGGCTTGAACACGCCCGTGCTCGCCTGATATATGATGCGCTCGCCACCCAGGATTCGCACGACGAGCGTTCTCACGCCGGAGCTTACCGCGGTGCCGGGGTTACGGTGTCCACGTACTGCTGGCCTCAGCTCACCGCGCAGCCACCGCTGCACTTCGTCGAGGTCGCCCAATGACATCGCCTCGACGTTCAACGTCAGCGCGTAGTAACTCTTCTCGCCCGATCGCGGCGGTGAGATCGGGGCAGGGAACGCCTCGGCCAGCTTTGCATCCGCGTCGCTCAGCTCTGCGTATTCGCCCACCACTACCGCATTTTTCGTTGTCGCGCGAATCAGCTTGTACGTTTTGGCGAGCGGATCATATTGCGCGATCATCTCCCACTCTGCAGTTGCCTTCACGTCATTCACGAATGTGCCGGCCGCCCAGCGCTCGAGCTTGTAATGCAGGCGCGCTGGAAAGCCGTTCCGTATCAGCTCCGCAGTTCTGCCAGCCGCGAGAACGCCGATCGTTCGCACCTCAGGCGGTTCTGTCGAGAGATCGGACCGCGCCGGGAGAACGATGTCGACGCGCGCCGATTGTGCCGCGCCAACGCCGGCGAAGACGCACGTCGCAAGCACGGTGATCGCGAGCCAGCGCACGGTCAGAATCTGCGTCGTATGCGTACGAAGAAGCGTAGCGGTTCGCCCCCGTCCGTCACCGCCTTCGCGACATACGCTCCGATGAGCCCGAGATCGAGTCCCGCACCGACGTCAGCCTTGTAACTGGATGGCCATGGCGTCGTGGTGCGCCAGCCGCGGCCGACATCGACGAAGAACACACCGACGGGGCTTGCGGTAAATCCGACACTGCGCAGACGCAGTGCGGGTGTGTTGAAGATGTCGAACGGGTGTGAGGCAAGTTGTGTCCGCAGCTCGAGCTGACCGAGTACGATGCGATCGCACATGACGGGATTGTCCGATGGAACTACGCCACGAGCCGCGCACTGCATCACGTCGGGTCCATCCTGCGTCTCGCGGAATTCGTATCCGGGCAGTACTCCTGGACCTGTCACGGAAAGCTTTCGCTCCAGTGGTAGCTCGTCGCCGCTAACCCAGCCGCCAGCAACGATCCTGCCGTCCAGCTGTGTGCGCGGAGAGACTCGGTTGTAACGCCGCAGATCGAAGAACACCCGACCGTATGAGATCGGTTGCGGCGGCGACGAAATTCCGGAAGGAACCGGATTCTGAGCTCGCGGCACGAGTATCGCCGATGGGCTCGAGCCGTGCTCGAACGTACCGGTGAGATACCATCCACCGCTTGGTTCCCGCTCGTCGTTGCGTGTATCGAACGTGCCGCTGAAGGTCAGAAGATGAAAGGCACCCTCGTCGACCGCCGGATTTTGCCGCCACCGTGCATTGGGACGAAACAGGGTGAATGGATTCTCCTCGTCGGCGGTGGTCCAGCGTTCCAACGCGTAGCCGGCGGAGAACGCTGCCTTTCGACTGAATGTCCACGAAGCACTGATCTGTCCGCCATGTCGGCCGTAGTAATCACGGTAATCGCGGCGAAGAAGAAACGATGCCAGGCCCTCTTCCGGCTCGGTCAGCTGCCAGGCTTCGATCGGCGAGATAACGCTGTACAGACGTCCCTCGAGCCCAATCGATTTATCCGGACCAAAGCGCGTTCTGATCCGAAGGTCGTGTCCGCCGTCCGGCTCGGCAGTGCTGAAACCGCGCGCGGTACGCGCGATGAGGTACGCCGTTCCGTCCAGCGCGAACTTTGGCGTTTCGATCGTGAGAGCGGGTCCGAATAAAACCGACAGTCCTTCGACCCGATTGTACGTTTTACCCGACGACAGACTTGGCTCGAGATGCACGTATGGGCGATCGTCCGTGTTGCGATAGTCGTAGACGGTCGTGGTATCGCTAATCGTCGTATCTCTCTTCGTCGGAATGGTCTGAGCGGCGAGCGTTCGGGGCGAAGCTGATAGCGCGGCCAGTAGCGACAACGAACAGATCGCCAGCACGGTCGCAGCCATGCCAAGCCGCTTCATGCGACGATACAGGTTTGCGCGATCGGTTTGCAACCGGCGCGCTGCCTCCGCAACGTTTCCGGACGCCCACGCCAGCGCGTCGGCGATCATCCGCCGCTCCATGTCGTCCAGCGTATCCGTGAGGCCGCGATCATCCGAGATGGCGGCGTTCGCGGCGTTCGTGTCACGCGGGGGTGGGAGTACCGCGGCGATGTCTCCGTTCGTAATGTGGGCGTCATTGCTGAGAATCGCGAGCCGTTCCACAATGTTCGCCAGCTCGCGTACATTGCCGGGCCACGCATACGATCGCATGCGCGCCTCGGCGTCGCCAGACCATGTGAGCGTGGGGCGGCCCGTGCGCTGATGCTGGATTTCGGAAAAATGGTGAATCAGCTCGACCACATCGTTTCCTCGCTCGCGCAGCGGCGGCAGGTGGATCGGAATGACGTTCAGCCGAAAGTAGAGATCCTCGCGAAACTCACCGTCGCCCACTGCCTTTGCAAGATCGTGGTTGGTGGCTGCGATGATGCGCACATCGACCTTGATGGTCTTGTTTCCGCCAACGCGTTGAATCTCCTTCGCCTCGATAGCGCGCAGAAGCTTGGCCTGCGCTTCCATGCTGAGATCACCGATCTCGTCGAGAAACAGGGTTCCCGTGTCGGCCAGCTCGAACTTGCCGATGCGACGCTCGGCGGCGCCCGTGAACGATCCCTTCTCGTGGCCGAACATCTCACTCTCCACGAGATCGCGCGGAATCGCGGCGCAGTTCACACGCACGAACGGACGATCGCGGCGTGGGCCATGCTCGTGGATCGCGGCTGCGACGAGTTCCTTTCCGGTTCCAGACTCACCGCTGATCAGGACGCGCGCATCGCTCAGTGCGACGCGCGCCGTGAGTTCGCGAACACGGACCATCGTGCTGCTCGATCCGACCATCTCGCCGGTGCGGCCAAGCTCGGCGCGCAGCACGCGTGCCGCGCGGCGCGCCTGTCTCAGCTCGAGCGCGGAGCCGAGCGCAAGAAGAACCGTCTCGGGAGCGAGTGGTTTCTCCAGGAAGTTCACCGCGCCGACTTTGGTTGCGCGCACTGCGTCACTGAGCGATGCGCGGCCGCTCATCATGATCACCGGAAGATCGGACCAGCGCTCGCGAATCTTCGCAAGGGTGGCGATGCCGTCCATGCCACCGGGCATCATGAGATCTATCAACGCGACGTCCGGTTCCTCCTCTTCAACCGCTCTTACTCCGGCGGCACCATCGGCGGCTTCGCGCACCTCATATCCTTCAGCGGCGAGGAGCGCCCCGACCATCCGGCGAATGTTCGGCTCGTCGTCAACGATCAGTACGCGCTGCACGCTGTGTCAGGACCGTCGCGCAGCTTCGGACAGGACGGTTCCGTCCGGCTGCATCGGCGGAGCGGCAGGCGCGGGCGCACTGGATACCGCCGCGGCCAGCGCGGGCGGTGGACTCGTACGGACTTCGGAAAGCAGCTTGGTCGTGAACCGCTGCCCTTCAGCAATGCGCTCGACCTCCGTTGCCATCGCTTCGATGGACTGCTCGATTCTGTCGAGGCGCGTGAAGAGCTCGCCCGTCGGAAGCGCATCGCGCGCCGGTCGCGATTCTACACGTCTCGTGTAGCTCCGCACGAGTGGTATTCCCAGCACGATGCCGAGTATCATCAGCATTCCGCTGACCGGTACTACTACGTCTGGACCCATGTCAAACTCTCCGTGTTGCGGCGTCCACGTTCTCGAGCATGCGCGGATCGCGCTCGTTCAACAGTCTGGTGGTGAAGCGCTGTCCCTCACCTATGCGCTCGATCTCAGCGGACATTGATTCCATTCCCGTCTCGATTCTCTCCAGGCGCGCCACGATATCAGCGACCGGTAATTGCGACTGTTGTTCCTTTGTCCGATTACCGCGACGCAGGTACATGACGCACAATGGCAGAACCGTTGTCACCGACACGAAGCATATGCCACCGATGAGTGCTCCAAAGACATCCTTGTCCATCATCAAGTCTCCGCCATCAAGGCATCAATCGGAAGGGTGAACTCGATCCTGGTGCCCGTTCCAACGTCGCTGTGCGCGGACACCGATCCGTCGTGTGCCCACACGGCCTGACGCGCGATCGCGAGTCCGAGTCCGGTACCGCCTGCCTTATTAGTCACGTACGGCTCCCAGATGCGTTTCAATTGCTGAGCGCCGATTCCGGGGCCGTTGTCCTCTATCTGAATATTGACTGCTTGCTTGCCCTGCAGAGACGATTCGGACACCCGAACCGTCAGCTTGCCCTTGCCCTCGCACGCATCGACTGCATTGAGCAGCACGTTGGATACCGCGCCGGCGAGCGCGTCGTGATACCCCAGTATCATTGGAAGTCCCTCCGCGACCGTCAGGTCCAGCGTCATGGTGGGTGGAACCGTCACGGTCGCCGCGTATCGCACAAGCTCGCCGATGTCGATCTGCGATGGTGGGCCTTCCGGCAGGCGTCCGAACTGCGCGAAGCTGCGCGCGGTGCGCTCGAGCCGCTCCGTTTCGATCGCGAGAACTTCCACCGTTTCGGCGAGCTCGGGCGGTGCACCGCGACGCAGACGATCGATCGCGAAGCGAATGGGCGTCAGGGGATTCTTGAGCTCGTGCGCAACCTGGCGCGCGCTCTCGCGAAATGCGCGGAGACGCTCCGCCTCGACGGCGCGTTGACGGCCAAGATCGAGCGCCACGGCGGCCATCTTGAGTCTCTGGCGAAGTATCTCGAATTCAGGGGCGCCACGCCTTCGCGGCGCTGACGGCAACTGCTCGCCACGCCTTATGAGCTCGGTCCAGTCGACCAGCTCGTCGATCGGCCTGCTCAACTGTCTGCTGAGATGTCCCGCAACGCGCGAAGCGCCGAATCCGATCGCCGCAAGAACGATGATCGATGATACCACCACGACCTCCGCACCGCGCCGAACCAGGTAATTGAAGCGCTCAGCCTGCTCCAACGAGGCACCCAATTCACGTTCATGCTCGCTGAATGCAGCTCGCTGTTTTCGGTTGAGCGGGGCCGTTTCGGCCGCCGCGATCGCGCGGCGGCCCGTTGCTGCCACGCTGTCCCAGCCTGCGCGGCCGGTCACGATTGGGAGCGCGCTGCCGAGCGTGACGCCCCACAAAACGGTCAGCAAAGCCGCCGGCACCAGCGCGAAAAGTGACAGGATCAGAAATAGTCGCGTACGGTAGTGCAGTTGCTTCGGGGGCATGACCTTGTAAATTACAGGGGATTGCGCGACTTCGAGGATCCGCTGCCACGGCTAAAGCCCCGGCACCGGCACCTGAAGTCGCGCGCAGTGAAAACTCAAAACCGAACGTATGCCACCTCGTCACATCCGGCCCCCGGTCGCAGCTCGCGGCCCGGTAGCGCCGGTGCATCGCGGCCCGCAGGCCGCAACGCTCTCCGCTTCCGGAGGCGCCTTCCACGCTCCAAACGCCGCTCTTCTCATCGATTTCGACAACGTCACGATGGGAATTCGCTCGGATCTGAACGCCGAGCTCCGCAGCCTCCTCTCATCGGACATCGTAAAGGGAAAGGTATCGGTCCAGCGCGCCTACGCCGACTGGCGACGATACCCGCAGTACATCGTCCCGCTGTCGGAATCCTCGATCGATCTGATCTTCGCGCCGGCCTACGGCTCATCCAAGAAGAACGCCACCGACATCAGACTCGCGATCGACGCCCTCGAGCTCGTGTTCACGCGACCCGAGATCGGCACGTTCATTCTTCTCAGCGGTGACAGCGACTTCTCGAGTCTCGTCATCAAGCTCAAGGAATACGGCAAGTACGTCATCGGCGTCGGCATTCGTGAATCGTCCAGCGATCTGCTGGTTCAGAATTGCGACGAGTACTACAGCTACAACGCGCTCGCCGGTCTGGTGAACACACGCGAGGAAGAAGTCGCCAAGTGGGATCCGTGCCAGCTGGCTGGCGAAGCGGTACAGCGAATGAAGCGCAACGGCGACGTGATGCGCGCCGATCGCCTCAAGCAGGTGATGCAGCAGATCGACAGCTCGTTCGACGAGAAGAACCTCGGCATGTCCAAGTTCACTCGCTTCGTGCAGGAAGCTGCGCACCGCGGGATTCTCGCCTCGCACAAGATGGACAACGGGCAGCTCGAAGTCGATCTCCCGAAAGCTGGAGCCGCCACCGAAGCGCCGGCCGAAGGCTCGACTGCCGCCGCGCCTGCAACAGCAGCCGGTGCCGCAGCGCCCGCGCGTGAGCCGCGCAGCCGTCGCGGTCGCGGCGGACGTGGCCGCGATCGTGAAGAGCGTCGTCCGCGCGGCGAGCATCCCGAGACCACCGCGACAGCAGAACACGCGGTAGTCGAAGCACCGGCAGCGCCCGCGCAGTCCGAGTTGTCGTTCGCCGCGCACGTCGCCCCCGCCGCCGCCGCAACACCGCGCGCGCCTGAGGCGGTTGCAGAGCCAGTTGACACGCAGCCAGTCGCTACGCAGCCACCAGCTGCGCTGAGCGGCGACGGAATCGGTGCATCCGGCACACGGCTCACCCGCGACGAAGCATTCGATCTGATGCGCCGCGCCGTAGAATACATCGCGACGCATGGCGGTAACACACGCGCCAGCGACGTTCGCCGAGTTGCGCACGAGCTGCTCGGCAGAGACAGCGAGAGCCTGAGCGAGCGCAACTTCACGCGGATCCTCAAGGACGCGCACGACTCCGATATTATCGATCTGCGACGTCGCGGCGATGACTACGAAGTGCGGCCAGCCGTTGTTGCTGCTCCAATCGTGGATCAGCTCGGCGCAGCTGCGATTGCCAACGCGCCCAAGGCTCCCGCGAACGCGACTCCCGCTCCACGTGGGATGGGTCCGCGCGGCGTCGGCGGACGGGGCCGCCACCCCGGTCCAAAGACACCAGCAGTTCCAATGGACCTTCTGTCCGTCGGCGTGGTGGATTATGACACGCCAGCTGTATCATCTGTGCCGGCGCCCGCCGCTGTAGCATCCGCAGCAGAAGCAGTTGCGATTGCGCCGCCGGCGGTACCTGCAAAGCCAGCGCGTGGACGCAAGGCTGCGGTCAAGAAGGTCGCCGCCCGCCCGCCGAAGGCCGCTGCTCCCGCCAAGCCAGTCGCCAAGCCGGTCGCAAAGGCAGCGGCGAAGTCGGCCAGAAAGAAGACCGCCGGCAGAAAGTAGCTGCTGCCTCAGACGAGTCGTTGTAATCACCAGAGAGGGAATCCATGTTCGTTTACTCGTCCATGGATTCCCTCTTCGGCATTATGTAACTAATGATGAACATCGCGAAGTGACGTGAAGCCAGGACGCATCATCCCCGCGAGTTTCTACGAGCGCGACACCGAGATCGTAGCCCGCGCCATGCTCGGTACGTTGCTGCAGTGCAAAACGTCCGAGGGAACCACGAGTGGAATCATCGTCGAGACCGAAGCGTACGTCGGCGAGCACGATGCAGCATGCCACGCAGCCGCTGGCCTGACGGCGCGAACCGCGCCATTGTATGAGCGCGGCGGGATCGCGTACGTGTATTTCATCTATGGCATGTACTGGTGCGTCAACGCAGTTACGCGCGCAGCGGGACTGCCAAGCGCGGTGCTCGTTCGCGCTGTCGAGCCAGTAGAAGGGATGTCGCTGATGCGTCACCGGCGGCCGCATGCCCATCGTGACCGCGAACTGACCAACGGTCCCGGGAAGTTGTGTCTCGCGATGGGCATTACCGGAGCAATGAACCGGCAGTCGTTGCAACACGGCTCGCTGGTGGTTCGCGAGTACATATCCTATCCGGATTCCGCCGTGACAGTAACGCCGCGCATCGGTATCCGGCACGCAGCGGACTGGCCGCTGCGCTGGTTTGTTACCGGGAACGAATACGTATCCGGAAGTCGCAAGACGAGGTAGTTCTCGTCATCCCCGCTTTCGCGGGAATGACGACCCATGTTACTGACCTTCTATCGACGTTCCAAAGTTGTAGCGGACACCGGCCGTGATGCTCGTGATTGGCTTGGTCACGAGGAACTGGCTGCTGGACGGTATGAATGACGCCTGAGCAAAGATCGCCGCGCGGTTTATCTGCCACTGTGCGCCAGCGAGCGCGAAGACCGAGCTGCGGCTGCGAGCGTCGTCGACGGTCGATGCCAATCCCGATGGAACCGGAGTGTTGAGCGAGTCGGGCTGAATGTCGGCGCTGCCGATCAGGCTGAGCGCGTAACCGAGTCCGGCGTACGGACGGAAATGCCCGGAGTGCCACGGGAACGCGACGCCGCCGATCGATATCGTTCGGAGATCGTGAAGTGCGACCGGCCGTGCTCCATTGGACGCACTCGGATCGGCGACACCGACCGTGCGGGAAAAACTCGCCTGGTCGTACGATACATACAGTCCGCCGTCGGTCCGCGTTATCATCCACTCAGCGCCAAGTGTGCCGGCCTGAGTGGTGGAGCGGGCGGGAGTTCCGATCGCCGTGCTTCCGGCGTGCAGACCCCAGAACCATGAGTTCCGGAATAGCTGCTCCTGCTGCGCATGAGCCGTCGTGGCCGCGAGGCAGAGAAGTAAAGGAACAGCGGCGAGCAAACGACGGCGGGTGCGGCCCATGAAGACTCCTACATTATGAGATGATCCGCAGCTGCCTCCCGACTGACGTGATGGCAGCGACGGCGCGATCCAGATCGTCCCGGGAGTGCGAGGCGCTTATCTGACAGCGCACCCGCGCCTCGCCCTGCGGCACGACGGGAAAGCCGAAACCTGTGACAAAGACGCCTTGGGCCAGCAACATGTCACTCATGCGTATGGCCGCGGACGTCTCTCCAACGATTATCGGCACAATTGGCGTCTCGCCCGCGAGGGGTTTGAACCCGGCTTCCTGAATCGCTCCGCGAAAGTAGCTGGCGTTATCCCGAAGTCGCTGCACTCGGTCAGGATGACTGGTAAGGAAGTTCACCGACGCGAGCGCGCTGGCGGCCACTGTAGGCGGTAACGCGTTGGAGAACAGCTGTGGACGCGAGCGTTGGGTCAACGTGTCGCACAGCGCCGTAGCGCCTGCAACGAAGCCGCCAGCGGCGCCGCCCAACGCCTTTCCCAGTGTCGAGGTAATGATGTCCACTTCGCCGAGCACGCCGAAATGCTCGGCGGTGCCTCGCCCGGTTTTACCGAGTACGCCGGTGGCGTGCGAATCATCCATGACGACGATCGCATCGTGCTCGCGTGCGATGTCGAGGATCTCGGGCAGCTTCGCGATGCTGCCTTCCATCGAGAAGACTCCGTCGGTCCAGATGATGCGCCGGCGGGCGGATTTTGCGCCGCGAAGCTTGGTGCGCAGGTCGTCCATGTCGGAGTGGGCGTAGACGCCGGTAGTACACTTTGTGATCGACTTGGCGAGCCGCATCGAGTCGATGATCGACGCGTGGTTCAGAGCGTCCGAGATCACGAAGTCGCCTTCCTGCGCGATCGACGCAGTCAGTCCCTCATTGGCATTCCAGGCGGAGACGTACGAGAGCGCCGCCTCGGTTCCGACCAGTTTGGCGAGCGCACTTTCGAGCTCGCGATGGACCGTGAATGTGCCGCAGATGAAACGGACGCTGCCCGTTCCGGCACCGAATGTCTGAAGTCCCTTGATGCCCGCATCGACGACAGCGGGCTCGTCGCAGAAGCCGAGGTAATTGTTGGAGGAGAGGATGAGAACATCGCCGCGGCCTTCCATCTTCACATGTGCCGACTGCGGCGATTCCAGGTAATTGAGCTGCTTGTAAACCTTCTCATCCTTGAGCTGCTGGATGGACGCTTCGAGGGACGAGACAAAATTCTTGTTGATCATTTTATATCACGTGATGGGAGGAGCGGGCGACGCAGATTCGGGGCGCTGCGGATTTGGACGACACAGATCGGGGCGACGCATGTACAGGGGCGACGCATGCGTCGCCCCTGCCATGGGGGCGACGACGATTGGATTTCAATCCGCGATCTCAAAAACAACCTTGCCGGCATGGCCCGATTTGATGGCGGCGATCGCGGCATCGAAATCGGCGAGCGGGAATCTGTGGGTGATGACCGGCGTCGGATCGAACTCGCCGGAGCGGAGGAAGCGCGTCATCTGGATCCAGGTGTCGTACATCTTCCGTCCCACGACTCCGTAGATGGTGATTCCCTTGAAGATCACCTCGTTCGCAAAGTTCACATCGATCGGCTTGGAGGGGATGCCGAGCATCTGAACTCTGCCGCCAACGCGCACGAGTCCGAAGGCTTGATGGATCGCGGATGCCACTCCGGACATCTCGAGAACGACATCGGCGCCGAGTCCGTCGGTCGCAGCCTTGACCGCGGCTTCAGCTTCGGCGGGATGAACCACATCGTGCGCGCCCATCTGTTTTGCGAGAGCCAGGCGAGTCTCGTTCACGTCCGACGCGATGATCCGCGATGCGCCCGCAGCCTTGCAAATGCCGACGGCGAAGATGCCGATCGGACCGCATCCGGTGATGAGCACGACTGATCCGGGGATGTCGGCCGTGAGCGCCGTATGGAACGCGTTCCCCATGGGATCCATGATTCCGCCGATCTCGTACGGGGTGGAATCATCCAGGTGCCAGACGTTCGTCGAAGGCATCGCGATGTATTCGGCGAAGCACCCGTCCCGGTCGACGCCGATGATTTTCGTGTAGGGACAGACGTGTGAATTACCAGTGCGGCAGAGCAGGCAGCGACCGTCGACGATGTGTCCCTCGGCGGTTACCCGATCGCCCTCGTGAACGTCTGTGACCAACTTGCCGACACTAACAACGTCGCCGGAAAATTCATGTCCGACGGTGAATGGCGGATGACAGCGGCCCTTGGCCCAATCGTCCCAATCGTAGATATGCACGTCCGTGCCGCACACACCAGCACGCCGAACTTTGATCAGCACTTCGTCGTCGCGTATCTCCGGGATGGGGACATCGCGCATGGTGAAACCCGGACCTGCGACAGCTTTGACAAGCGCTTTCACGCGTTCAACTCCGAAACATGGTGAGTGGTGCTTTGGTGGTGATGACGAAATCTGTAACTAAAGTATTGCCTTGCAAATACGCGATCCGTATATTCTCTTGTAGTTACGAATTCGTATTGCGCGAAATGCGCTGAATTCGTAACGGCGCGGGCGAGCAGTATCAGTCCGCGTGCTGTGCCCAGGCGGCCCACCGGGGGAACGCCGGGAAGGTGAACTCCGATAGGAGATGCAATCATGGCAGCAGCGAAGAAGGGTGGTCGTAAGAAAGCAGGTGCTCGCAAGAAAACAGCTCGCAAGGGCGGCGCGCGCAAGGGAGCCCGCAAGGGCGGCGCTCGTAAGAAGACCACCCGCAAGGGCGGCGCACGCAAGACCACCCGTAAGGGCGGCGCGCGCAAGAAGAGCACTCGCAAGAAGACCACCCGCAAGAGCGCGGCTCGGAAGAGCTCCGGCCGTAAGAAGACCGCCCGTAAGGGCGCTGCGCGCAAGAAGACCGCGCGCAAGAGCTCTCGCCGTAAGTCCAGCTCTCGTCGCAAGGCCAGTGGTGCCGGCGCCGCGGGCGCAGCAGTCACGATGTAAGCAGTTGCACCAAACAAAAAGGCCGGCGATGAGCCGGCTTTTTTGTTGCCTGTATTCAGTGCGTCAGTTGTCTAGGCGGCTTTCGACGCGCCGTCTGCTGGATCGGGTGCTGGACCCCACACATAGGTTGAGAAGATTGGCGTGGGCTCGTCACGCGAGCCACGCGATATGATGATGCCGAGCGGCTCGTCCGAGCGCTTCGTATCTACGTTCTTGGTCATGTTGGGTGCCTCCTTCATGCGCTTCTGTAAAGCACAGCGGGGGCCACGCTAACCTGCCTCTTGCCGAACGCGGCAAGTGACGCGGGCGCAACGATTTACGAACGATTTACGAAAGTGCGCGCCTGATCGTGAGCGTGCGCGGGGATACGAATGGACACACAGAAATGCAAACGCCCGTGTCAAATTGACACGGGCGTTTGTCATCATACGGGATGATGCAACGCGATTATGCGGCGCCCTTTCTGGCCACGAAACTTGCCGGCACGCTTCCGTGCAGCTCGACTGATATCTGCCAGCCGCGATACTGCGCGGAGAGTTCGTGCATCGTCGATTCGTCGTGATCCATGGCGCTGACCAGATGCACGCCGCCGTCGCGCGTCACTTCCTGGAGTAGGCGGATCGCCTCGCGCCGCTCTTCGCTGGACAGACCGCTGAAGGCGCTCTGTGAACACACAACGGCGCTCAGCTCGACTTCGCGCGACCACTCGCGCAGATCGGCGATGTAGCCGTGCACTCGATCTATGAGGCCGGCTTCCTCTGCAGCGTTGACGATCCGCTGAACAACGCCGCGCTCGTTGCCGACCGCGAATACTTCATAGCCGTGCGCGGCGAGATAGCAGGCGACTCGCTCGTTGTCGTCGCCGCTCACGAGCACGTTCGAATCCGCGGGTGGCCGCACTTCGCGCGCGAGCGCGCAGTCCGGAGCGAATCCCCAGTGCTCGGGACGCTGGCGCTCGCGCTGATCCTTGAGTCGCTTCCGTCGCCATGTCTCGTAGCTGACGAGGCGCAGGCGCTTGAAGATGATCCGGTCCACTTCTTCCCATACGACCAGCTCGGTCAGTGCGAGCTGCTGCTCGTCGCGCAACGCGCCCACGGCTTCGTCCCCGAGCTTGAGGAGTGCGCGACGAGGTAACGACTCCTTGTACGTCTCGATTTCATTCTCGACGTAGAGCTGGTATTCGTAGCGGATCGATCTCTGCGGCCGATTGGACATGCGCACTTGAAGCTAGAGTCAGGAGATCGGCGCGCAAGGGGCCGCGCGAATGCCGAAACCGTACGCAGGCCGGCTCGGTACGCCCCTGGACACGCCGGTCTGCATCAACGTCTCGCTTCGCCTCTCGACTTCAACTTTCCGCTTCGAGCAGCGCTCCCTTCAAATAGCCGGTTTCCGGAACGGTCAACAGCTCCGGATGATCGATCGGTTGTCCGGTCAACTCACGCAGGATCATGCGACGTCCGCTGTCGGCAGCAGCGGCGCGAAGCATGTCGAGGAATAGCGGCCTGGTGAGATGGAAGCTGCAACTTGCGGTGAATAGCAGGCCCCCAGGCTTCAACAGTCGCATCGCCCTCATGTTGATGTCCTTGTAACCACGTATCGCGCCAGGCAGCGAGGGTTTGTTTTTCGCGAAGGCAGGCGGGTCCAGGACAATCGTGTCATAGCGCGTTCCGTCGCGCTCCCTGTCACGGAGAAACTCGAACGCGTCCGCGACGACGAAATCGACATTGCTCAGTTCGTTCCGCCGAGCGTTCTCCGCGGCCCGTTCCAGCGCAGGAGCAGATGCGTCCAGTGCGGTAACTCTGTCGGCATTGCGTGCCAGATGCAGCGCGAACGAGCCGTGATAGCTGAAGCAGTCGAGAGCGCTACCTCGCGCCAGCTGGCCGATCAGGTGTCTGTTTTCGCGCTGGTCGAGAAACGCGCCGGTCTTCTGCCCGGTCCATGGCGCCGCCAGATACTTCACACCGTATTCGTCTATCTCGATTTCCTGCGGGACGTCGCCATGAAGCAGCACCGTTTCGCGCGGCAATCCCTCGCGCTCCCGTGAGCCTGCGTCGTTCCGTGCGAGAATGCCTGACGGTTTGAAAAGCTCGATCAGAGCGGCTGCGATCTCGGCGCTGCACGCTTCGATGCCTGCGCTGGACAGCTGCGTCACGATGTGATCGCCGTACCTGTCCACAACGAGCGATGGCAGGCCGTCCCCCTCGCCGTGCACGACGCGCCAGGCATTGGTGCGTCCCCCCAAAGTCGCGCGGCGTGCATTCGCGGCAGCTATCCGCGCCTTCCACCATGACCGGTCAATCGTGGCGCTTGCTTCACGGTCCAGCAGTCTGAGCGATATTTCGGAGCGAGGGCTCCATAGTGCCACGCCAAGCGGTCTGGCGCGCTGGTCCTGTACCTCGACGATGCCAGCGCCGGAATCTGGTGGCGAGACGACGTCGCTCCTGAAAATCCACGGGTGACCGGAGTCCCACCGTCGAGCGCCACGTGCTGAAACGGTCGCTGCAGGGCGGCGTTGAGTTGACGGCATGCCGGAAAGTACATGATTCTTGCGTCAGCAGCCGTATCGATGAAGCGACCATTAAATCCCACGCGGCAGGTTACCGCGTTACTCGGTGTTGCCGTTCCAGCCACCGCCATGGCGTTGCACAGGCGGCACAGCACGCTCGCGAAATTCGAGCGGCTCGGTGCCGCGGCGCTCGAAACGCTGCTGAACGCAATCGACGCCAATGACCCCGTTACCGGAGCGCACGTACGCCGCGTCGCGCGATATTCACTCGTTCTTGTGGATGCGATGGGCTGTGATGAGCACGAGGCGAGTGTCGTCGAGCGCGTGGCCCTGTTCCACGACATTGGAAAGATTCACGAAGCTCTTTTCGACGTGATTCACGATCACAGCAAGCTCGATCGGCAGGAGCGCAAAGAGATTCGCACTCATCCCGAGCGCGGCGCGAAGGTCCTCGAGCCGCTCGCGGCATTCTACCCCGATCTGCCCAAGGGCGTCGTGGCGCATCACGAGCGCTGGGATGGATCCGGCTATCCGCGCGGTCTCAAGAAGAGTGCGATTCCGCTATCATCGCGAGTGGTCGCAATCGCTGATACGTTCGACGCGATCACACACTCACGACGCTACCGGGCCGGCAGGAGCGTGGCCGTCGCGATGGGAGTGATTGCCGCCGGGCGCGCCACGCAATTCGATCCGGATCTGGTCGATCTGTTTCTCGCACCGCCCGTAATCGCGAGCGTGCGCGCTCAAATGCGCGCAGCATCTGCTGTCGAGCGCGCGCCGGAGCGACGCAAGCGAACGCAGCATGGCGACCGCGTCGATGCACCCGACGTCAGCTTCCGGTGGCGAGACACCGCGCCGCGGCAACGCCACCCCGCAGGTAAGGGCTAGGCGGAGTCCCGCGAAGGCGGTAACCGGCAGCTCGTCATCCCCGCTTTTGCAGGAATGACGAATCTGTAGCCGCCATTCATGGAATGGCGACGATGTGCGCTACTACCGCGCGTTGCGCTTTTTCTTCGGCGCGCTGTCCACGTTACGCTCCGCTCGCACCGCACGCTTCGCCTCTTCGTGACCTGCCATCGTTTCGCGAAATTCGTGATGTCCGTCCGGCGCCGCGACGAAATAGAGAAATGGCACCTTTGCCGGAGCGAGCGCCGCGCGCAGGCTTGCGCCGCCCGGTGACGCGATGGGTCCGGGCGGCAATCCTGGATGCAGATACGTGTTGTACGGCGAGTCGATGGTCAGATCGCGATACAGAACACGCTCCGTGTGCCTGCCAAGTGCGTACTGTACCGTCGGATCGGCCTGTAAAGGCATGTTGTATTTGAGGCGATTGTAGTAAACCGCCGCGATCACCGGCCGCTCCTCCGGAAGGCGCGCCTCCTTCTCGACTATCGATGCCATCGTTACGATCTCGTGCCGGCTGCGACCCAATGCAGCGGCCTGAGCGTCGTACCCGGGCTTCCATTCTCGCTCGAAGCGCCTCACCATCTCCGTGACCGCCTCGCGTGCGGTCGTGCCGGGTGCGAAGACGTAAGTGTCCGGGAACAGATAGCCTTCCAGCGTTTCCGCCGGGTCGGCGAGCCGCGTGCGCAGCGTCGAATCACGCACTGCTGCGTCGACCGAGTCGCTGGTCGTGTTCAGTGCGCGGACCAGTACCGGAGTGATCTGACTGATCGTGAAGCCTTCGGGTATCGTCACGCGGTTGAGGATGCCCACTCCGCCATTCATCTCGCCAACCAGATCGCTCCAGCGTGTGCCGCGGCGAAGCAGGTAGGTGCCGGCCTGAATCTGGCGGTCCCGTCCCTTCAACCGCGCGTATACACGGAACGCTAGCGGCGACGTTATGACTCCAGCCGCCGCCATCGAATCCGCCGCCGTACGGAATGACGCACCGCGCGGGACTATGACGCGCACAGGGTTGCCGTGCGGACCTTCGCACGCTCCCAACAGGAGCGCTGTCACAACGGCCGTGGATCTGAGAAACGGCCCGAGCCGGATCGCTTGCATCTGTTATTCGGGAAGGTTGAGCGCGTGCTGCAGCAGCAGCGCGGCAGCCATTGCGTCCACGTCGCCCTTGCGACCCTTTACGGACCCACCCATGTCGCGCACGCTGCGCAGCGCGGCGGCGGTGGTGTAGCGCTCATCCACGTATCGCACTCGGAGTCCGGTGCGTTCCTGGAGCGCTGCGCCTACCACCCGCACCTCCGCACAGCGCGGCGTTTCCTCGCCCGCGCCGTCAAGCGGAAGTCCCAACACGAAGCCGCTCGCCTCGAGCGCTTCGGCGCGACGAATCATTTCTGCGACTGGCGGTCGCTTTCCCGCACGACGCTCGATGAAACCGGCTGGAGATGCGATCGTGCCGGTCGGATCGCTGATCGCCAGTCCGACGCGTCTGTCGCCGTAGTCGACCGCCATCAATCGGCCGCGGGTCGTCGGAGGTGTCGAAGCGTCAACCTTCAGCCATCTTGCGGAAGAATTCTGCGTTGTTCTTGGTACGCGCCATCTGCTTCAGCAGAAAGTCGATCGCGTCGGTCTCGGGCATGTCCGACAGAAACTGGCGCAACAAGGTCGTCCGGTTGATCTCGCTCTGATCCAGCAGCAGCTCTTCCTTGCGTGTTCCGGATTTGAAGATGTCGATCGCCGGATAGATGCGGCGGTCTGCGATGCGTCGGTCGAGAACCAGCTCCATGTTGCCGGTTCCCTTGAATTCCTCGAAGATCACGTCGTCCATCCGCGACCCCGTTTCGATGAGCGCGGTCGCGATGATGGTCAGAGATCCACCGCCGTCGATGTTGCGCGCGGTTCCGAAGAACGCCTTGGGCTTCTGCAACGCAGTCGCCTCGACGCCGCCAGAGAGAATCTTGCCGGTCGTTGGCGCAACGGTGTTGTGAGCGCGCGCAAAGCGCGTGATCGAATCGAGCAGTATGACGACGTCGTGGCCTGCCTCCACCAGTCTGCGCGCCTTCTGCAGCACCATGTCGGAAACCTGCACGTGCCGTGCTGCGCCCTCGTCAAACGTCGAGCTGATCACCTCGGCGCGCGGTACCGTTGCCTTGATCTCGGTCACCTCTTCCGGACGTTCGTCGATCAGCAGCATGATGATCCGCACCTCTGGATGATTCTCCGAGATTGCGTTCGCCATCTTGGTGAGCAGGATCGTCTTACCGGCGCGTGGCGGCGCAACGATCAATCCACGCTGCCCCTTTCCGATCGGCGCCATGATGTCCACGACACGCATGCTGAGGTCGCCGTCCTCCGTTTCCAGGCGAAGGCGTGTGTCGGGATATTGTGGCCGCAGCGAGTCGAATGGCGTGCGAGTCTTGGTAGTATCCGGCTCGAGTCCATTTACCTGTTCCACCCGGAGCAGGGCGAGGTATTTTTCCCACGGCTTCGGCGGTCGTACTTCGCCGAATACCTCGTCGCCCGTGCGCAGATCGAAGCGCTTGATCTGAGACGGTGACACATACACATCATCCGGCCCCGCCAGATAGCTCCAGTCCTGGCTGCGGAGAAATCCGTAACCCTCTGGCAGGATCTCCAGCACGCCCTCGGCATGTAGCGATACACCGGCATCGAGCAGGCTCTGGCCAATCTTCAGGATCAGCTCAGGCTTCGTAAGGCCTTCCGAGTGCTCCACCTGCAGGCCGTCGGCCATGCCGTGCAGCTCGGCTACTGTTTGCCGCTTGAGTTCTGCTATTTCCACAAAAAATTGCTTTACGTGTGTTGTGTGCGTGTGTTGGATGGCGCTGATGACTTACGCAGCGCGCGTCTAAAACGTGATGTATCGAAGTGGATGGCTCTTGGCATCCTGCACGATGGAATCCAGCTGCGCGTGTGCGCGGTCCAGTTGCGCCGCGAGCGCCGTTCCCTCATCCGACCGGCCCGCATAGCGCGCAACTCTGCGGCGAAGATCAGCAACGGATGCGAGTGTTTGCCGAGCCTGCAGGACGAGCGTCGAGTCGCGCCGGAATCGGCCGATCTCGCCACTCCCGTTCGCCGCCATGCCAATGGAATCGGCGAGCGCGCTCACGCGTGATGCTTCCGCGCGCAGGCGCGCCGTGTCCCGCACGAAACCGGCGAGAGTCCCGCGCGATGCGAGCGCGCGATCAGAGAAATTGTCGAGCGCGACGTGCACCGCGTTCGCCTGACGCGAGGACATTCTGGCCAATCCGGACAGATCATTCGCAGTCGAGTCAAATTCCCTTTTGACCGTGGATACGGTGGCTGCGATTTCGGTCAGACTGTCGCCGAGTGAAGACGCATCCGCCAATCCCGACCGGGCCTGAACCTGCGCACCGGCGCGCAGTGTGTCGCCGGCGCTGACTCCGGGCGCAGCCGCAGTTCCGACGTCGATATAAACGACAGGGCTTCCGATCAATCTTCCGCCCGGTTGTATCCGCACGTCGGAGTTTCGGCGAATGTATCGGACATACGGATCGAGCACGTCCATCGCGATCGCAACGCGCTCTGCGGTATCCGATGCCGGCGGCCTCAATCCCACGGATCGAACCAGTCCGATCTTCTTGCCGGCGAGCCAGACCTCGGTGCCGTTCATGACTCCGGATGCCATATCCGTTACCAGATAGAGCCGCGTCGTCTTGCCGTGCAGCGCGCCGATGCGCGCGAACGACAGGACGGCCGCGACTGCGGCGATGATGCCGGCGAGGACGATCAGACCTATTCTGAGCTGGGACCAGTGTTCGACGCGTGGCATGCGGCGGGGAGGGGTGCCGGATTCGAGCCTGCGAGTGGAAGGGGGGTGCAGTGCGCGCGGCGGGATTCGAACCCACGACCTTCGGCTCCGGAGGCCGACGCTCTATCCAGCTGAGCTACGCGCGCGACTTTTGTACTCCTGTAAACTAACCGGGTCCCACAACGGGGCGCCACAGAGGTGCAGATACATCGGGAGCGGACCATGCGTCACGGCCCCCTCCCGACGCACTCTTATCAGTCCGGTCAGGGTGTCCGCATCAGGACTGCGGACGGGATCCCTGCGCTGGCCGCGCCTGCGGTCCGGCAGGGCCGATTTTCCCTTCCGCCATCTTCAACAGCACGGCAGGGTCGTACACGATGCCGCCCTTCATCACCATCTGAACGTGTCGGGTATTCGTGATGTCGCGGAGTGGGTTTCCGCGAATCACGAACAGATCCGCAAGCTTGCCGGCCTCGATGGAGCCGAGCGTGGAACCGACATTCAACGCTCTGGCACCATTGATGGTTCCGATCCGCAACGCCGCCGAAGCGGGAATACCGGAGACTACCAGAGTCTGCAGCTCGCGGTGTGCCGAGAAGCCGGCGAGATACTCGCCGCGGCTCGGATTGTCGGTGCCGAGTGTGAGCGTCCCGCCGGCGTCATAAAATGCCTTCGTGGTACGTCGCATCGCATAGTACAGCGAATCGAACAACGGAAATGCCTTCCTCGGCGGCTGTTGTTTGACCCACTGTTGTACGTACGGAGTGAAGAACTTGCGCTCATCCACCCAGTAGTCGAATCCAGGCTTGTCGGCGACGGTCGTGAAGTACACCGGTGCCGTGATCGTAGGATCGAACACTACATGGTGCCGCAGGAATAGCTGCACGATGTCCTTGAATTCGCGCGACGCCGTGTCGACGTGAATCCACGACGGATACGCCGATTTGTCGCGTGACAGCTCATCGCCGCCAAGAATGTGCTCGACACGGTCGATCCCCATGAGAATCGCATCTTTCGCGTTGGTGCTGTTTTTGAATCCGGATTCCAGGTGCGCGGTCACCGTTATCCCGTGCAGATGCGCCCGTTCGATGAGTGGCCTGAGATCCCGCGGCGAGATCCCCTTCGCCTTGAAGCTGCGGACTCCATTCGCGGCCCAAAAATCGACTTCCTTGTAGATGGAGTCCGGTGTCATTCCCTCAGTCCATCCCCGGCGCGCGGTGCCGAAGTACGGTCCCGAGTTGTATATCCGCGGCCCGATCTGCTGGTTGCTGTCGATGCGCTTTCGCGTCTCCATCATTCCTTCCGGGTCATACTCCCCGGCCGGGAATGTCGACGTCACGCCATTTGCGAGGAAGATGAGAGGGTTGTACTTGTATTCGTCCTGCCGGACTCCTCCCTCGCCCAGAGTCATGTTGTAGTGCGCGTGCATGTCGAAGATGCCAGGAAGCACATATTCGTCACTCGACAACGTGATGACACGCGCTCCGGTGGTATCCTCCTCCGCCATGTTTCCGTCAGTGACAAGGATCTTTCCCGCACGGATGAAGATTCCGCGGTTGTGCTCCACCGTGTCACTCGTGGCGGTGAATATCCACCCACCACGAATGATTACCGGTTGCGATTGGGCGCGGGTCGAGATTGGCGTTGCAGAAAGTGCGATGGTACAAAGAGCAAGAAGTGCACGCTTCACGAACGGTCCCCGCTCTCAGCGTCCATGTCCCCGTCGCCTTCGTCCTCGACGGGGACATCGCTCTTCACCTCGGCGGTGCTTGGCACGATCGCCTTGCCGCCGTGCGATGCAAGGAAACCGTTCACGCCCTTGAGTCCATCCAGTGCAGCGCGAAGATCCCTGAGCTGCGTGTCCAGCTGTGCAGAAAGAATCTTGTAGACTGCATACGACTGATCCGTCGGTCGCGCATCGGCGCCTCCTACAACGGAGCCGAGTGCAGCAATCTTGTTGTTGATCCGGATCGGGAAGTTGAGCGGATCTTCACTGGCATGGCTCTGCGTCTGGTAAATTGCCTGCTCGATGGTGGAAAGCTTCTGAAGCATCGGCGCGGAATTCTGCTCGAATCCTGCGCGATCCTTCTCGGCCAGTGCCTTGCCACGCTCGCCAATCTGCCAACGAACGTTGCGAATGGTGCGGACCGCGTTGTTCGCTGCGCTCAACGTGTCACGGATCTTGATGAGAAACGCGAACTGCTCATCCAGGTCATGTTGCGTCGCATGCGTGCGCGGGTCTTTCACGAGCTCGAACTTCTGCGTCTGCGTTACGCCGCCAGTCGTCATGCGCACCGAGTAAGTACCCGGAGGTGCAGCCGGTCCTGTAACGCCACCGCCCCAGAACACCAACCCCTTGAACGTCGCTGCGTCAGGATAACGAAGGTTCCAGTTGAAGGTGTTGAGTCCCGCCTTGTTCGGGACGCGCGTGCTCTGCGCTGCGCCGCGGCGACCGCCGCGCCCAGCCTGCGCGCTCGACTCCGTTCCGCGCACCAGCTTGGCAATGCTGTCCTTGCTCAAGCCCGCTCGCGCGAGACTGTCACGCATTGCTACGCGCTTGGCGGCGCCAGCGACGCTGTCTGCCGCGGATGCAGAATCCTGCTCGCTGGTGAAGTGGCGAATCAGTTTTCCGCTCGCGTCCATGAAGTCGAGCGTCACAACCTGCTTCGGCGACTTGAGCCAGTAGTAAACCGCGGCACCTGACGGTGGATTCGCCGCGCGCGGAAGAGTCCCGTTCGCGCCCGTGCTGGCTCCGCCGTAGAAGTTGGTGCGATACACCTTGCGTGGTGCGAACAGATGCGCGTTGGACGTCACGATCGCCGGCGTCAACTGCTCGAGCGCCGCGATGTCGTCCATTATCCAGAAGCCGCGGCCATGTGTTGCGGCGATGAGATCGCCGTCCTTGATCGCGAGATCGTGTACCGGCACCAGCGGCAGGTTCTGACGCAGCGATTGCCAGGTCTCTCCATCGTTGAACGAGACGTAGACACTCCGCTCGGTTCCGGCGAACAGCAGTCCTCGCCTGGTCGGATCCTCGCGCACCGTGCGCAGGAACTCCGTGTCGGGAATGCCATTCACGATGAGCTTCCACGTGTGTCCGTAATCGGTCGTCTTGTAGATGTACGGACGCATGTCATCCAGCTGATATCGGTTGGCCGCGACGTACGCAGTGCCCGGCGAGAAATGTGACGGCTCGATTATCGAGATGCGCGTCCATTCAGGCAGATCCTTTGGCGTGACGTTGGTCCAGGTCTTCCCTGCATCGCGCGTTACATGAATCAGCCCATCGTCCGAGCCGGCCCAGATCTCTCCCGCTGCTACCGGCGATTCGGCGATTGCGAACACGGTTCCGTAGTACTCGACCGACGTCTGGTCTTTCGTGATCGGACCACCCGACGCTCCGAGTGTGCGCGGATCGTGACGCGTGAGATCGGGACTGATCGGAGTCCAGTGCTGGCCCTCGTCCGTAGTCTTGAACACGACGCTGCTGCCCATGTAGAGTGTGCTGGGATCGTGCGGTGATATCACGATCGGGAACGTCCACTGGAAGCGATACTTCGCATCCGCTGCGTCGTGCCCCATCGGATTGTCCGGCCACGGATTCACATCTCGGCTCAATCCCGTATTTGCGTCGAAGCGAGTGAGAAGACCGCCGTACGATCCTGCGAATACCACGTTCGGCGAATCCGGGCGCACTGCGATGTAGCCGCTCTCGCCGCCGCCCACGTCGTACCAGTCATCGTTGGAGATTCCGCCTTCCTTCCTGCTCGGGCCGCACAGCGTGGATCGATCCTGCTGCGCGCCGCAGACGCGGTAGGGGAAGTTGGTGGTAGTCTCGACGTGATAGAACTGTCCGCTTGCCTGGTATTCCGGAGTCCACGTCTCGCCACCGTCATTGCTGACAGTCGCACCACCGTCGTTCGATTCGATCATTCGCTTCGGGTCGTTCGGTGCGATCCACAGATCGTGATTGTCGCCGTGCGGAACGCTGATCGACTTGTATGTCTTGCCGCCGTCGGTCGAGTGATTGAAGCCCACGTTGGTTACGTAAACGCCGTTCTCGTCCTTGGGATCTGCGAAGATCCGCGTGTAGTACCAGGCGCGCTGCCGAAGACTGCGGCTCTCGTTGAGCCTGGTCCACGTGGCGCCGGCGTCGTCCGATCGGAACACGCCACCGGAATCGGCTTCAATTATCGCCCACAGGCGTCCTTCCTTCGCTGGCGACGCAGTGATTCCGATGTTGCCGATCATTCCCTTGGGCAGGCCGGGATTGCGCGTGATCTCGGTCCAGTGCTCACCCGCATCTGTGGACTTGAAGATCCCGCTGCCAGCGCCGCCCGATACGAGCTTCCACGGCTCGCGATAGGCCTCCCAGAACGCTGCGTACAGTACCCGTGGATTCTTCGGGTCGATTTCGAGATCCGTGATACCGGTCGAGTCATTCCGGAACAGCACCTTTCGCCACGTCTTGCCGCCGTCAGTGGTCTTGAACACGCCGCGGTCGGGATTCGGCCCCCACACATGCCCCTGCGCGCCGACGTAAACGATGTCAGGGTTGGTTGGATCGATCCGTACCCGCGATATCTGTCGCGTATCTCTGAGGCCCACGTACGTCCACGTCTTGCCAGCATCGGTGCTCTTGAAGACCCCGTCGCCCTGCGAGACGTTGCCGCGGATTGGTGACTCGCCTGTACCGACATACACGATGTCCGGGTTGGACTGGCTGACCGCGATCGATCCGATCGTGCCGCCGAAGTACTTGTCGGTGACCGCCTTCCAGGTGATCCCGCCGTCGGTCGTCTTCATCACACCGCCGCCAGTGGTACCGAGATAGTACTCACGCGGCCTGCTTGGCGAGCCCGCGACGGCGACCGATCGGCCGCCTATGAATGGACCGATCTCGCGCCACTTGAGCGCGCTGAAGGCCAGAGTGTCATATGGCGTCGTGGGCGCCTGGGCAAATGCCGACGGCGTCGCAATGGCGACAAGGAGAACTGAACGATAGAGAATTTGGCTGACCTTCACGTACGACCCCCGCATTAATAGGAACAACATGGATTCTTCAGGCGCGGATATGTCCGCGCCCCACCGCGGCACTGACGGGCTGGCCTTCCCAGGGCGCGGATGCATTTCGCAGCCGGCCGCGCGCCAAACCTATCCGTTTCGGGTACGTCACGCATCAATCAGATGTTGTGAAGAACGGGGTATGCGCCGATAGATTTGTCCCCATGTCTTCATCTGCTATCAAGCTCACAGTCCTTCCTGGCGACGGAATCGGTCCGGAAGTCGTCGCCTCCGCCCTCAAAATCATCGCCGCCGCCGGTGTCACGCTGGATGCGGACTTCCAGGTTGCGGGTGCCGAAGCTTTCAAGCGCGGCGTCGAGTCCGGCGTCCCCGCCGAGACCATCGAGTCCATCGAAAGAACCCGGCTCGTCCTCAAAGGGCCGCTCGAGACGCCAATCGGCTACGGCAACAAGAGCGCGAACGTCACCCTCCGAAAGCTCTTCGAGACCTTTGCGAACGTTCGTCCGGTCCGTGAGCTGCCAGGGGTGAAGACCCCCTATGCCGGCAGGAACATCGACATCGTCGTCGTTCGCGAGAACGTCGAGGATCTCTACGCTGGCATCGAGCACATGGAGACACCGGCCGTCGCACAGTGCCTCAAGGTCATCAGCAGGCCGGGCTGCGAGAAGATCACCCGATTTGCCTTCGAGTACGCTGTCGCCGAGGGGCGCCACAAGATCCACTGCGCCACCAAGGCGAACATCATGAAGTTCACCGAAGGACTCGTGCAGCACACCTTCGAAGACATATCGAAGGAATATCCCTCCATCGAAGCGCGTCACATTCTCGTTGACAACTGCGCCCATCAACTCGCGATGCATCCCGAGCAGTTCGACATCATTCTGACGACGAACATGAACGGCGACATCCTGAGCGATCTCACCTCGGGCCTCACGGGCGGACTCGGCTTCGCCCCGTCTGCGAACATCGGCAGCGACGTCGCGATGTTCGAGGCAGTGCACGGATCTGCGCCCGATATCGCCGGCAAGAACCTCGCGAATCCCACCGCGTTGATTCTGAGCGCGCTGATGTTGCTCCGTCACGTTGGAGAGGGCAAGGCCGCCAGCGAGATCGAGCATGCCGTACTCGTCACGCTTGAAGACGGGGTGCGCACGGGAGACATGGAAAGTGCGCGCGCCGCGTCGTCGACAACGGAATTCACCGACGCCATTATCGGCAACATCGGCAAGACCTCGAAGCTCGCCAAGCCGCGCGAGTTCAAGCGCATCAACGTTCCGCGGGCCAGCAACGAAGTGGGTCACGTGAACGTCCGGACGCGCAGCGTCGTTGGCGTCGACGTGTTCATCGAATCACTCGAGCATCCGAAGCAGATCGGCGATGCGCTGACGCGTCTCGCCGAGTCCACTGGCCTCGCCCTCAAGGTGATCTCGAATCGCGGCACCGCCGTGTGGCCCGATACCGGCCACGGCACATCGCTCGTCGATGCGTTCCAGTGCCGCTTCGTAGCGTCCGGCCCGGTAGAGACGGATGCGACCGACGCTCAGATATTCGATCTTCTTCAGCGCATCTCGTCGACGTACCGCTGGGTACATCTGGAGAAGTTGCAGCGCTTCGATGGGAAGGACGGATTCAGCAAGGCCCAGGGAGAATCGTAGAGGGTACACGGGATTGCGACAATAAAGCGACCGTGAATGCGCGATGCATTCACGGTCGCTTTGTTTCGTCGTGATCTCAGGTTGCTGCGCTTTCGCTTACTCTTCTCCGCTCATTCCAATGACGCCGGAGATTCCGTAAATGAATCCGTTGGACGCCATGACACCGGGCTGCACGATGGGCTGATCGTTGACCTTGGGCATCCCATTCGAGTACGTGAAGCGAATGCGTGAGCCATGCATGTTGGTTGCGGTCTTGAGCTTCAGAATCTCACGAGTATCGATCTTGCCGCTCACCATCATGTTGAGCAGCAGATTCCGGAGCCGCGTGGTATCCGCTCTGAGCGCCGCCATGTCGCTGGGCGACAACTTTGCCCATGCATCATCAGTCGGTGCGAAGAGCGTCATCGGCGCCGCGCCGCGTAGCGACGGCATGAGATGAGCCTCGGTGAGCAGCTCGGTCATGATCTTGTAATTGGGCATGCGGGACAGCGTGACACCTACCGATGCATCACCAGCGGTGTTGGTGGTGCTGGAGCTCACGGTCGTCGTCACGACCGACGTGTCCTGCTTGGTGTGAACAACCGTGTCCTGGTGAACCGTGACCACCGTATCGCGCCGAACCACGGTCCCCTGTGCCAGAACGATCCCAGGAACGACTCCAACGCTCGCGGCGATAATTCCAGCCGCGGCAAACTTTCTGATAACGATCATCGTGCCTTCCCCCATAAGAATGTCGAGCGGCGGAATGCCGCGTCCTTCGGGACCTGGAAGTGCATTAGCGGGGCCACTACACCCGTTTCCCGGTTCAATCGGAATCGAACGATCGTTCGATATGCCACGATTGCCCGAAGTTGAGAAGTAACCGGACGTAACGACTCATCCATCGCTGCCATCGTAGCCCCGCTTTTGCAACGAACCGGGACGCCGGGCAACACGGCCGACGGTTACTTCAATCTTCGGATGCGCGCGATGGATTCAGTTCTGACCAAACTCCGCAGGCGCCAGCTCAACCGCTGGCAACCCAACCGCGAGCGAATCTTCGGCAACGCGATTCGGCGGTTCATCGATCGGCGTGTGGGTGCGCGCTTGCCAATGTTCGCGCTTACCGACGCCGAGTACGGCTGGGGCAACGAAACGTGGGCTGCCGACGAGGACTATCTGGCGCGCCTGATATCAGAAGCCGAGGTGGCGCGGGGCACGATAGTCGAATGCGGCAGCGGCCTGTCCACGATCCTGCTCGCTGCCATCGTTCGGCAAACCGGTGCACAGCTGCATTCCCTGGAGCACAACGCCGAGTGGCAGCAACGTGTGTCCGCGACATGCGCAGCGTTTGGCCTCGCGAACAATACGGTTCACTACGCGCCGCTACAGAACTACGGCGAGTTCGATTGGTACACCGTGCCCGATTCACTACCGGCTGACATTTCGCTGGTGGTGTGTGACGGTCCGCCATCCGATACCCGAGGCGGACGCTACGGGGTATTGCCGCTCCTCGCGGGCAAGCTCACATCTGAATGCAAGGTCCTGCTGGATGACGCGAATCGGCCGCCGGAACAGGCGATACTCTCGCGCTGGGAGACGGAGTTCAACACCACGTGGGAGCGCCGCGATACGGCGAGAGGGTTCGCACGCGTTGTCGTTGGCTCCCCCGCTACGAGCCGACCCGCTGCGAGCTGACCCGCTCTGTGTGAACCGTATGAATCGACGCGTGAGCGACGACTGTGAACCTGTTGTCAGCGTCTCCGAAAGAGACGTCGGATGCGACCGGCACGCCGCGGCTTGATGTGCGTCGCTTCACCGGGCTGCGCGAAGATGTGGCGGCCGTGCTCCACAAGCTCGGCGCAACACGCCAGTACGTCGCGGAGTTTCACCAGCCGCAAGTCGGTATTGCCGATTCGCGCTTCGTGCACGCGGTTCTGGGCCAATAGCTCATCGTACAACACACCGAAATTCCGCAACTTCATTGCTTCCGGCGCGAAGGGATACACAGCGACCCGGCGGCGCGTCCCACTTCGGTCGACTATCTCCGCTTCGATCGGCTCGTCGGAGTACACTTGAGCCGGAGCCGTGTCTCTGAAAACATGCTCCAGATAATGCGCGAACGTCAGTACGTCCAGATCGACGTCGAACAGGAGCGCCGTGGTGTCGAGCTCGAGCATCTTCTCGAATGGCGAATTCTCGCCGCAGGAATACGTCAGGTCTTCATGACCTTCGACGATCCATTCGGCGCGCGGCCCCCATGCCAGGACCGGGTGCATCGGATTGGCGCTGCGCAGAACTCCTTTCCGGCGCCGAAACAGCTCCGAGAGAAATCCCATGTGCGACGGCGTTCGCCGTACATCGAACGGTTTGGCATCTCGGAGGTAGTCCCGCGCGGCACCGCCATAGGGCATCGACACCATGAAGAGATGCCCAGTCGGACCGATGACATCGAGCACGCAGTCGACAACGTCGGCCGCGTCTCCGGCAAAGCCGTTGAGATTATCGAATGATGACTGCATCATGATTGCGTCGCCCTCGCCAATCCCCAGACGTCGCAACTTTGCCGTCAGTTGCGTCGCGTCGTAGGCGTATACGCGGTGGAACAGTTGCGACCGCAACCTGCGCGCACGCGCCTTGATGACCTGTTGCTGTGATTCGGGTAGCAGAGCAAGCAGCATCCGCGGGCTCAATGGCCAGCGAAGGATCGGGCGCGTCATTCTGGGAGCGCCGTCTGAGCTCCCACGATACATTTCGACCCTATGTACGCTTCCTTTTTCGGCACACCATTCTGACGCCTCACGTGTCGCTTGCGTCACTTGATGATTGTGAGTAGTCACCGCGCTCGTCAGGCCACGCTGCCGCACGACACCCGTGTCGCCACCGAGACGCATACACCGACGGCTGTCATCGTCGGCGAGGAGCCGCGCAAGGTTGTCACCATCGCGCGGTCGCTCCACCGCCAGGGTGTACGATCGATCGTCGCCGTCCAGGCTGGGCAGCGTCTCCACGTTACGTCCCGGGCCATCGCGGGTGTCGTGCAACTGGGAGGAAGCATCGACGATTCCGCGCAGCTCTTACGCATGCTGGTCGAGGCGGAGAACGCAGTGTGGGTCGTGCCGACCAGCGATTCATCCTTGTGCATCGTTTGTGCTGCGTACGATTCTCTGTCCCGGTTGTGTGCGGTCGGCTGCCCGCCGCCTCACGTCGTCCAACGTGTGCTTGACAAAGCTGCGACACTGGCTATCGCGGCACAGTGCGGCGTGCCAGTCCCGATTTCGATCAGCATCGACGGCGCAGGCGAGTTGGAGGCGGCGCTTCCGCAGATGCGCTTTCCCATCATCGCGAAGCCCGGCGACAAGAGTCGGACGACGGTCCACAACTTCAAGACGCGCACGTTCACCAGCGCGCCGGAGCTGCGCGCAGCGTTTGCTGATCAGCCGCGGTTCGGCGAAGGACTCGTTTTCCAGAGCTACCACGGAGGGCAGGGAGTCGGCATCGAGCTTCTCATGTCCGACGGTGACGCCATTGCGTCGTTCCAGCACCGGCGGCTGTCCGAAAATCCGCCATCTGGCGGTGTCGCGGTTGTCGCGGAGGCGGAGCTGGTCGATCCATTGCTGCTCGACTATTCAGTTCGGCTTCTCAAGGCGCTGGAGTGGGATGGAGTAGCGATGGTCGAGTACCGGCACGATCGTGCGACGGGCGAAACGGCGTTGATGGAAGTGAATGGCCGTTTCTGGGGATCGCTCCCGCTCGCCGTCGCGGCTGGTATGGATTTCCCGTTATATGCGTGGCAGCTGTCCCAGGGCATCGCGCCCGCCGTTCCATCGTCGTACCGCTCCGGTCTGCGTGTTCGCTGGACCGCGGGCTCGCTCAAGCGATTTGCCCATGCATTTGCGGACGACGCCGAGCGCATCCCGATGTCGTCTGCCACGCGACAGCTGTTCGCCGATTTTCGGTTGGGTACGCGATCGGCGATGTGGTCCTGGAGCGATCCGGTGCCGGCAATCCAGGAATACACACGTGTCATATCCGGATGGACTCGGGAGATCATCAAGGGAATCATACGTGCAGTTGTACCAGTGCAGGCGCTTTCCATCGCAAAGTCGGCGCGCACACTTCCGGGAAACAGGCGTGGCGTTTATGTGCGTCGACGTCTGGCACGTCTCACGGGTATCGAGCGCGAGGTTTCACTTCCGCCCGTAATCAATTCGGTGATGTTCGTCTGCCACGGCAACATCATGCGGAGTGCGTCGGCAGCGCAGTTCCTGCGCGACGATCTGGTCGCCGCTGGAATAACCGACATTCTCGTGTCCTCCGCCGGCACGCATGCACACAACGGCAAGGCGGCCGATCCACGTGTGAGGCATGCGGCCCGCGAGATGGGCGTGGATCTCGACGAGCATCGCGCCACTCTGCTCACGGCGCAGCTCGTCGCGGCCAACGATGTGATATTTGCAATGGACGAGTTCAACTTCGCGAACATTCTTGCGACCTTCCCCGAGGCACGAGGGAAGCTGATGTTGTTCGGTGGAATGACGCCATCTGGTGTATATCGGCCGCATGAGATCGCTGATCCGTACATGACGGGTCAGGCGGCGGTGTCGTCGACTATCGGAGTCGTGAGGCGCTACGTCTCTGCGCTTGCTCTCGCTCTTGTCGAGCGTCGCGCTGAGTCAGTCAGGAAAGATTCCCAGCCGTAATGGCCATGAACATCGCCGCCATCCGTCGCGCGATGGATGTTCGGAGGCTGTTGGGTTGGCGTATCAGTCTGATGGCGGTCCTCAGCCTTTCGTGCATCGGCGACGCGACCTGATACACTCCCGCCGCAAGCGCCACGGGCTCAGCTCCGAATCCTGCCTTGAATCGCCTGAGCCCTTCGCTCTCCGGGCCGGCGCCGCCAAGATTGAAAACCGTCTTTCCCTCGTGTGCCAGATCGCGGATGGCCTCGGATACGAGGAATGTGGACGCGCCGATTTCCATTCCTTCGGGTGACGTACCCGCCGATTGGTAGTACCCGCCACCCGCGCACACCAGCACCATGAGCGATGACACCACCTTGCCGCCATACGACGCCTGGTAGAGTCGCGCCGCTCCAGCAGCCAGGAGCGCACGATCGTCGCTCGTATCGTGCGCGGCCAACGCAGGAACCGATTCACCGCGAAGCGACCGTCGCTGCATCGATGCGTTCATCAGACTGACGTGCGCATCAGTTGCAGATTGATCCGTTGTATGTGTTGCAGTGACGCCGAGCTTTCGTGCCTTGTTGATGTTGCGCCTGTGGTTCGAAGCCAGATTGAGCTCTCCGGCATCCGCGAGCTGCACCAGCCATTCGGTACGATCGCGGAGCGTCGACGGTGTACTCCATACCGGCAGCCCGACCCGAGCGGATCCGTAACTGTCGATCTCGATTTCCGCGACGTGATGTCGACGAGAGAAATCCAGAACTCCTTCCCAGAAGCTGCAATCCGGGGCCACTTCCGGCGCGGAGGTTATCTCCAGAGTGCGGCTGATCGCGTGTCCACGCATGTATCCGATTGCAGCGGCGGGTTTCGTCCCTGAATCCGATGTGGAGAACAGCACGACAGCTGCGCCGCGGGCACGCCTCGCGGCAACGAAGCGCGTGCAGCAGAACGGATTCGTTGGGGCGCTGACCTCAACGCCCGCAAGCTCCCTGTCTGACGGGTCTACAATGACGCTGAAGCTCATGCGCTCCGAACGAGTCGCTCGACGTGCCCCGCATCGATCAGGAACTTCGCTGCCCAGTTCAGGAACTCGTACGTCCCGTATCCGCCATCCACCGGGAAGGATCCCTTGACGCCGCCCCTTACGCCAGCCGGACCGTCGAGGTGAACCGTGCGGCGCGCGTATCCCAGCAACGCAAAGGCCGCATCGCGGTAACCAGCTTTTCCGGTCTCGTTGAAAAGAAGCAACAGGGAATGGGCAATCTGCGCACTACCGGTGACGCAGACCCAATCCACAGCACCATTCCACGCCCTGTCGAGCCGGCCGGCGAGAAAACCATCGCCCTTCACGCGAGCACTGAGTGCATCCGCCGTAAGTAGCGACGCAGCGAGAACGTCCTGCTCCCTGGTGTACAGAAAAATTTCGGTCAGGCCGCGCAAGACGTAGCCGATCGTGTGCGTGAGTGGGGCATCGGGATTGGACAGACAGCAACTTTCAAACCATCCATTCGAGAGCTGTTTTGTGATCGCCCAACGGGCGTTCCGAAGAGCCGCCTCCGCATATCGGCTCGCCAATTCGGGGTCCTCGCTCGCTCGCGCCGCCTCGATGAGCCCCCAGGCAACGTGAGTCTCGTAGGCCTTGTCGCCTGGCGCCGCGAACGGAGTCGGGAATTTTCGCCAGCAACCGTCCGCGTCCATCGTATCGACAAGCCAGCCGGCCGCGCGGTGCATCGGGTCATCGTACCCACCGCCGAACTGTCGCCTCGCCGCGGCGAGTCCCAACAGGATCTGCCCGGTGTTGAAAGTCACCGGGACCGCCGGCTCGGCGTCAACGGTACCACCCTGGAAACCGCCCTCGGGGAACTGAATTCCGACGAGCCAGTCGACCATGCGCCGCGCGCGGTCCAGCATCGCGCCATCATTGCGCCGGAGCCCCGCATCGATCAGCGTTGGGACGATATAACCAGATGTTTCCGGGTAGGAAGGCGCCCATCCTCGGACCAGGCTGAAATCACGCGCGGCGCCGCCATCATTGGTCGCGGACATGTCCTGAGCCTGCCCGAGCCACTCCAGGGCGGCTGTCTCCACGGCATCGATGCCGGGGTCGGTTGCAGGCAATCCAGCCTGGTCACGCCGACGCTCGGCTTTGGCGGCAGGCGGCAGGTTCAGATAATCAAGGCGATCGCGCGCAAATTGCTTCAGAGCAGGGAGCATTTCGACAGTGTTTGGGGCGGCGTCGCGAGTCAACGCAATCGCCGGACCCGTAAACGCCATTTCCGAGCAGATGGCGCTCGGGCGGGAGGGCCGGTGTGATACAGCAAGGCTACATTGTGCGCGTGTCCTTAGGCAAGAGGGAGGGTGAGGAGCGCGGAACAGCAACGTTACGCGATGCCGCAGGCTCGGCACCGCGGTAGTTTTGCTTGGTCAAATGCCGGATCGCGCCGAACCTTACATGAGGGCGTTCAGCTGCGCCGTCGAATTTCTGGGGATCTCAAGCTTATGGATGCATTTTTACGGTCGTTGCGCAAGCGTCAGTTGAACGGATTCAGGATAGATCGCGGGCGGACGCTAGGCCGCGCGCTGAAGCGGCTCGGACGCATTCGGCTCGGCAATGGAGCCCCTTATCTGGCGCTTACAGACGCCGTTTATGGATGGGGAAACGAAGGGTGGTCAGCAGACGAGGACTACTTGCGGCGACTCATGTCCGAAGCGACGCGCGGCAAAGGGCACGATCGTCGAATGCGGTAGTGGCCTCTCGACGCTACTCATAGCGGGAATTGCGAGGCAGACCGGGGTGGCCTTCCATTCGCTCGAGCATAACGCTGGATGGCGCAAGCGCGTGACCGACGCGCTGGCAGCGCACGGGCTGACGGCTTACAGTACGGTGCATTGCGCTCCACTGCAGAGTTATGGCCAATTCGATTGGTACTCGATTCCAGACTCTCTGCCGGCCAACATATCGCTCATTATCTGCGATGGGCCGCCGTCTGACACAGCGGGCGGGAGGCATGGCGTGGTGCCGACGTTGCGCAGCCGGATGGCACCCACATGCACCATTCTCATGGACGACGCCAACCGTGCGGCGGAAGTCGAGATAATGGAGCACTGGGTGCGGGACTTCAGCACCGTGTCCGAGCGATTCGATACCGAGAAGGGATTTGCACGCGTTACAGTCACGACTTAGTTAGTCAGTTTTAGCCCTCTCTTGTCTTTCGTCACCCACAGGATCTCCGCACTGAATTCCAGTCCGTCTCAGTTTCCCGGTTCGCCGGTCGAATTTACGCGAACCCCCCCGGAATTTCCGGCCGTAGCGGCAGCAGCTGTCCCTGCCAATGCTGATCGGGCGCTGGTACACGGAATCGCGTGGACGGCCGGCGCGAAGTGGGCAACGCAGATCGTTACGTGGGCTTCGACCATCATCGTTGCCCGTCTTCTTACTCCGGATGACTACGGCCTGGTCGGAATGGCCGCAGTTTACCTGGGCCTGGTGTCGCTTGTTTCCGAGTTCGGGATCGGCGCTGCAATCATCACGCTGCACGATCTGAGCGATGATTCGATCGAGCAGCTCAACACGCTCTCACTCGGCGTCGGCATTGCGATGTTTGTATTGTCGTGCGCAGTTGCCCGGCCGCTGGCGCTCTTCTTTCACAGTCCGCAGCTTGTTTCGGTAGTGCTCGTGCTCAGCACGTCGTACGTTGTGGGCTCGTTTCGTTCCGTCCCGAACAGTCTTCTGCAGCGTGAGCTGCAATTTCGTGACATTGCGGCGATTGACTCTGCACGTGCAGTGCTCGCAGCGGCGGCAGCCATAACGCTTGCCGTGTACGGCCTGCATTACTGGGCGCTGGTGCTCAGCGAGGTCGGTGGAGTGTTTCTGGCGACAGCGCTCACAGTTGCGCGCCGCCCCCGAAAATTTGCGATCCCCAGGTTTGCAACGATAGAAACCGCTGTCTCATTCAGCCGCGACGTACTGGTATCGAGAGTGTCGTGGTTCGTCTACTCGAACTCGGATTTCCTCGTCGCTGGCCGAATGCTGGGCCGCGCTTCTCTGGGTGCTTACGACTTTGCCTGGACGCTGATCAATCTACCGGTGGAAAAAGTCACGGCGATGATCGGCAGTGTCGCACCGGGCATATTCGCGTCGGTGCAGAGCGATGTTTCACAGCTCAAACGTTATGTGCTCGGACTCACCGAGGGAATCTCGCTCGTCGCGTTCCCGTTCTCGATCGGCGCCGCGCTCGTTGCTGACGATCTGGTGCACGCGGTGTTCGGTGATCGGTGGGCTCCTGCGATCGTCCCGCTGCGGCTGCTTGCGGCGTACACGACGATACGATCCATCATGCCGATCCTCACGCCGGCGCTCACAGTCATGCGGCGCACGCGCTTCCTCATGTGGTATTCCATCACGCTCGCAGTCGTGTACCCTGGTGTTTTCTTCTTCGCATCGCGATACGGCATCATCGGCATCGCGGGTGCGTGGGTCGTTCTGTATCCCCTGAGCGCGATTCCACTCTGGTGGCTCACGTTCAAGCTGATAGCGCCGGCGTCGGAATACTTTGCGGCGTTACGCGCTGCGACGGTCAGCGTAACGATCATGTCGGTATGCGTGGGCGCTGCGCTCTACCTGCTTCCCGCGGATTACCCGCGTTTGCTCAGGCTTGGGATCGAGATCGCGATCGGGGCCGCCACATATACCGGTGCGGTATTGTTGATATTCCCGGATCGTGTGAGGACCTTCCGAAACACGATTCGTGGCGCGCTTTGACCGGTACGCTACGCTCTGAACGAAAGCTGCCTGCCCTCGTAAGTGCTGCCCCAGCCGGCGTGACCCGGTGACAACATACCCATCGCTGTGACGACGGCATCGCGGTTGACGAACGCCTTGAAGTAACCCGTCGCCGCACGTAGCGATGGCTTTGTGGTCCAGCTTTCCCTGAATCCGTCGCGCGCGCGGCCGAGGTGACCGCGGCACCAGTTGGTGTACGATACGTCCCACAGGAGATCTGCAATCGTCTGTCGCGCAACGGCAACCTCGTGCCGCGTCAGCGTCGGGAGCAGCCGTTTGAGATGCGCCCTGCGCACGCCGATCCCATCCAGCTTGGTCGGCACCGGCTTCGATGCCGTCAGGCTCTCCTGGTGCCTCCTATACAGTGCGTGTACTTCGTTCACGAACACGAAACGAGTGTACTGCGCAAGGCGAAACCAGAGATCCACATCCTCGAAACACACGAGCGACTCGTTGAACCCGGCGATGCTCCCCGACAGCAAAGATCGCTCGAACACAACGGTGGGCGTGTGCACCGCGGTGAACGTCAGAAGGAATGCCGAGAAGTTGGGACTGCAGAGGTAGATGTTGTCACTCACGCGCTGCAGATATCCAGCTGCTCGCTCGAGTAGAGACTTGGATGCGAGAAATCCGCTACTGTCGATCTCACCCGTGCCCTGGTGAAGCTTCTTGTAGTCGGCGAATGCGAACCGGGCGCCGGTTCGCTGCATTGCGGCAATCGATGACTCGAAGCGCCGCGGCATTGCGATGTCATCTGCATCGAGCAGCGCTATGTATCGTCCACGCGCGACCTTCAATCCCTGGTTCCGTGCACACGCAGGTTTCCCCGACGCCGCGCTGCACGATATGATGCGAATTCGCGCATCCCGCTCGGCGCACTCAGCCGCTATGCGAGCCGTACCGTCCGTGGATCCGTCATCGATGATTATGATCTCGAGGTCTGCAATTGTCTGCGCGGAGAGCGATGCGATCGCTTTCCCCAGATAGGCTTCACAGTTGTGTGCTGGGACGATGACCGAAATCAGTGGTGCTGTTGTGCCCTGGAAGTGCATTATGCGCACCGGTAAGGCAAGGCACGTACCCGGATCGGTCATCGCACCCGATCGAACAGCACGTAATGCGCGACCAGTCGCTACTTGCGCGAAAACGTACACAACTGCTGCACAGATGATTACATACAGCAGCACGCACGATACATATGGCTAGATGCTGCGAGCTTTTCTACGCGTGAGCTCGCGCACTCCACGCACTGTTCGCAATAGTACAGCTGATCTGCGCGATTCTGGAAGCATTTCGCGGTATGTGCGGAGATAACTGATCAGGAAGCGGATCTTGCTCTCATGCAGAAATGCAACGTCTGCGTGGCCGTTACATATGTTTTGCGACCATGCAGCTGCGTGAGTGAGAATGTCTCGTATGAAGCACGCGGGAACTCCGAACAATTCCGGCATGTCGTCACTGATGCGCTCAGTGCCCATCATCGCGCAGAAACGGCCGTGTCCAGCATGCCACCGCCGATGGTACGATTTCTCGAGGCGATCGCGCTGTACCTCCGCTTCGACGACGATAGTTGGAGCGTACAATCCGCGTCGTCCTGACTTCCACAGACGGCGCTGAAACTCGTGATCTTCCGTCGATCCCACGACGTCCTTTACTCGCTGAAAATCCGGACTGAAGCCACCAGTGTCGAGCAGCACCTGTCTCCGCACGGCGAGATTCGCTCCCACCATGCACCAGGGCTTTGCGCTGTCCACATGGAACGCATCATCGCCGTGATCCACGATCGCAAGTGGAATCCAGTGCGCCTTCGTCAGCCATTCCGGCGGAGGCGAGTCCCATCGCGGATGCACCTTGCCGCCGACGAAATCCACCTCCGGATGTTCGCCGAGTGAGCGCGTGATCTGTGCGATCCAGTCGTGCGCGACACGCACGTCGTCGTCGGTAAATGCAACGATCTGTGCGCGCGCGTGCGCAACTCCCGTATTCCGCGCGTACGACAGTCCCTGACGCGGCTCGAACACATAGAACCAGTTTTCGCGTCCATCGATGAAGTCTTTGATGATGTCGCGCGTACCGTCGCTCGAGTTGTTGTCCACCAGAAGGACTTCGAAGCGCGAACTATCCGTCGTCTGACGCGCAAGACTTTCGAGCGCGGGTCGCAACATCGCTCCACGATTGAACGTGCATACGACAACGGAGATGTCGATATCCTGATTGTCTTGCTGCATCAACACAAATAGAAAGACTGGTTAGTGACTGAATCCGCGCTCATTCGCGAGCGGCGGGTGTGGGGGGCGACGACGCCTCAGCGCCGGGCGTCCTGCGGGGTCATGCTCTCTGCGTCCCAGCACGCCCTCCATGCGACCGCGCATCACGCGGCCGCGATCGCACCCGGTGGGTTGGTTGCAAGTTGCTCGCCTGGCGAGCCCGCCGCCCGGAACCCCGGCATGCACACTGCATCTGGTGAGGCGATCACCTGGCTCGATTCTGACGACTACTGGGAGCTGAACCATCTCGAAACCGGTGTGCCACTTGGTCGGTTCGACGAATCGGAGCGATATTCCGTCGACTTCGATGCACAGCTCATCAAGTACCCCGAGAAGCAATGGGCGGCCACATATCGTTTTCGCAAACGCACCCTGGACGACGTACGCCGCGATGGTCAGCATGACATCGCGGAAGAGTTGGAAGCGCTCTTCCGAAAGCGCTGGAACGCCGACGTGCACACTGCCTCGGACAGGGGGCAGGGTAGTTGGCTCCGGCGCCCGGTCGAACTCGGGTCGATTGTTCCGGATATCCCTGGCGCATCGACGCGAAAATGGGCGCCGCGATCCCGCATTCCGGCCTCTGTCGTCGAGGTGGTCCGCGCGTACAGGGAGCGACGGAAGCCTTCGCTGCGCCGCAAGCGCACCGCAGCATGATACGCTCGCCGGCAATCCAGCGTGATTACGGTTTCGGTCGTGATCCCGTGCTACAATCGCGAGCGCACGATTGCGGAAGCCGTTGCGTCCGCGTTCGCACAAACGCGTCCGCCCTCCGAAGTCATTGTGGTGGACGACGCATCGACCGATGATTCGGTGCGACTCGCGGAGCGTGCTGGAGCGCGCGTCGTGCGAATGCAGGTCAATCGCGGCAGCGCTGCAGCTCGTAACGCGGGTATTCAGGCCGCCTCAGGCGAAGCGATCGCCTGGCTCGATTCTGACGATTACTGGGAGCCGAATCATCTCGAAGTCGTGGCCGCACTCCTCGACCGCTATCCCGACGCGGCCGTGGCGAGCTCCGCGGTGCGCCGCGTCGGAACCGCATCGGGAACCTGGTACTGCAATGTGCCGGACGGTCCTCCGTCGGACGTTTTCCAGAATGCATTCCGAGACTGGATCGTTCCGTCCATCACGACCATCACGCGACGCGATGCGATCATCGCCGCGGGCAGCTTCGACGAATCCGAACGATTCGCGGTGGACTTCGACGTCTGGCTCAGACTCGCGCGGCGTTACAGGTTCGTCGCATCGCGCGAAGTAACGGCAAACTGGCGTTGGCATGACGCGCAGCTCAGCGGCAGTCTCACACGACAGTTGGAAGCGACGTACCGGTCCCGCAGCAGGATGTTGCGCCAGGTCGAAAATGCCGGCGAGACGGAGCTGGCATCCGAGCTGGCCGCGCTCTTCAGAACGCGCTGGACGCGCGATGTCCAGGATGCGTGGGATACGGATCAGACTGCCTGGCTTCGTCGCCTGGTCGAGCTGTCGCAGCTCGTCCCGGGTCTCCCGGGCCCCCTACGCAGAAAGTGGGCGCTCAGGTCCCGAATCCCACGCCGACTCGTGGACGCAATACGTGCGTACCGTGCCTACCGCGCGCGCCGCAAGCCGCCGCTCGGCGTCAACGGCGGCCGATGAGTTTCAACTTGCTTCCACCGGCGAGGCTACGCTCCGACTCCTGCTCGAGCGACATTCCGACGTAACACTCCGATTTCACCTTCGGATCGTCGCCGACGATCACGATGCGTGCGCCGTTCATGAAGTCGTGATAGCCGCCCTGCGCATCTTCGATGAAATAGCTGACAGTATATGCGCCAGCTGGAAAATTGTAGAAGAGACTCCAGTCCAGCGTCATGCTCTCGCCCTTCGCGAGCCGTAGCGGCTCGCCACGCATGCGCGCGTAACTGCTTCGCACTACAGCGCGGTTCTCTCGACGAATCTGCAAGCCCGGCGAGATCTCGCAGTCGCGATCCGCCACCACGGTATGCGTGTACGTCACGCGCTCACCCGGGTCGACAATGTTCGTCTCGTCGTGCGTCGAGCTGAATGCGGTAGTCCTTGCAAAAACGTCCGGCCGCAGCTCCACGAAATAGCCGGCCCCGCCGCGATAGTATTCGCCGATGACATCCACCGTCTTGCCCTGTGCGAGCACCTTTCCGTGATTCAGCAGCAGCGCACGATCGCACAGCGATAGAACCGCGTCCATGTTGTGTGACACGAAGATCACCGTGGTTCCGTTCCGAAGAGTCTCCTGCATCCACTGAACGCACTTTCCCTGGAACGTGTAATCGCCTACCGAGAGCACTTCGTCGACGATGAGAATCTCCGGGTCAAGGTGCGCCGCGATCGAGAATCCAAGCCGCGCGTTCATTCCGGAGCTGTAGCGCTTTACAGGTGTATCGATGAATTCACCGATCCCTGAAAACTCGACGATTGCGTCGAAGCGCCGCGCGATTTCCGCCTTGCGCATCCCGATTATCGCGCCATTGAGGAACACATTTTCGCGCCCCGTCAGGTCCTGATGGAATCCCGCCGTCACTTCGATCAGCGCGCCGATCCGTCCGTTGGTCGAATACGATCCTCGCGTCGGTTGCAGAAGCCGCGTGAGAATCTTGAGAAGAGTGGACTTGCCAGCGCCGTTGTGACCGATGATCCCCACGGCCTCGCCGCGCGCCACGGAAAACGAGATGTCCTGCAGCGCCCAGAAGTCGTCATCACGCAGATCTTGCCCGGGCGGCGCACCGTGCAACATTCGCCTGAACGCAGCCGGAACGAGATCCCGGATGCTGTCGTGACGCTCGCCGCGGCGAAACTTCTTCCAGAGCGACTCGATCTGGACTGATGTATCTGTCATCGTACTATATGAATTCAGCGAATAACGGTTGCAGGCGCCGGAACATCGTCGTGGCGCCGAGAAGTCCGCCAACTGCCCAGATCGCAGAATAGACGAGCTCCCACGGCTCCCACACCGGTGTCACCACACCGTGCACCAGTGTCGTGATCGGACGTGACAGATCCTGGCCAGCTACGATGCTGATCCGCAGGCCCTCCAGAATCCCGGTCATGGGATTCAACATCGCGAGATGCGCACCGCGCGTGCCCAGCATCGACGGCTCGAAGAACACCGGCGTGAAGAAGATCCCGAACATCAATACTATCTGAACGATGTACTTGACGTCGCGATAAAACAGATTGGCGCAGCTGAGAAACAGCGACGCAGCTGTTGTGAACAATACGAGAAGCGCGAGAAGCGCCGGCACCCAGAGGAGGCTCATGTGTACTCTTACTCCAAGAAATGGAAGGAGCACCAGCAGCGTTCCCAGCCCGATCGCGGTGTCGAAGCTCTGCGCCGCGACCGCTGAAAGCGGTAGCACCTCGCGCGGAAAGTAGATCTTCGTGACGAGTGACGAGTTCCCAACCAGACTTGCCGTTGCGAACCCGAGCGCACCAACAAAAAAAGCCCAGCCCACTCCCTTGACGGCAATGTTTGCGACGTCGGACGCCACGAGCGTCTGTCCGGCGATCCGCGCCATCGCGTACCTGATGATGAGTCCGGATAGGACGATCAGGCACGGCATGAATACGGCCCACATGAAGCCCATCGCGGCCTGTTTGTAGCGAAGCTTGATGTCGCGGAGTGCCAACTGCTCGAGAAGGTCTCTGTGGTCCCAGACCTCTGTCGTCGCGTTCCTTAAAGCTGCGAGCATTTAATCGTCAGAATGTGCCCGCCCCGAAAGTGGAAAATCAGTCGTTGCAATTGAACCCGAGCACTGTGTGAACCTGCCTTGGCTGATACAGGAACAGACATGCTTGCAACGTCTGTTCCAGCGTGGTCACGCACCGAACTGAAGCCCGCTAACATGGATTCCCGCTTTCGCGGGAATGACGGCCAGAGATGGATTCCCGCTTTCGCGGGAATGACGGCCAGAGCGGTGTTCCCTTTCGTGGGGAATTACAGCGACCAGCCCGCTAGTCCGCCAGTCGCGCCCGTTCGGGTGGGACCTCGGCGGTGTCGATTGTCACCGCCGGAATCGGCCTGGAGCCGGCATCGATCGAATGCTTGTCCAGAAGCCGGTACAACGTCGTTCTGTCGATCCCAGCGAGTCTTGCGGCCTTCGACATGTTGCGCTCGGCGCGAGCGACGAGCGAGGAGAGATATTCCTTCTCGAAGTGCGCGAGTACGGCTTCCTTGGCGGGGTGATAGGCCTTGGACATCAGATGCGCGGGCCAGCTGCGTGTGCCGTTATTTGCAGCGGCGACGTCGCCGCGCGCCGGAAGGTCGTCGGCCTGAATCGTCGACCCCGCGTCCGCGAGCACGGCCAGATGCTCCATGAGGTTCTGAAGTTCCCGCACATTACCCGGCCAAGCCAGTGACGTGAGCAGGTCGATCGCGGATGCGGACAGCGATGGGCAAATGCCGTCGGAAATACGGTGCCGGCGCCAGTACTGGACCAGGAAGTGGTTCGCTAGAAGCGGCACATCTTCCAGTCTCTCCCTGAGCGGCGGAAGATGGAGCGGCACCACCCTCAGACGATAGAACAGGTCGTCTCGCAGAACGTGCGTACGAACCGCCTCGTTGGGGTCCCGGTTCGTCGCCGAGATGAAGCGCACGTCGACGGTCGCGTCTTCCTGCTCGCTACCGACCCGGCGCACTACTCCGTCCTGAATCACGCGGAGCAGCTTGGCCTGCAGGGCCAGAGGCATTTCGGTCAGTTCGTCCAGAAAAAGAGAGCCGTTGTGCGCGACCTCCAGCAATCCCGGCTTGTCTCTATCGGCGCCCGTGAACGACCCCTTCTTGTGGCCGAACATCTCGGATTCGAGCAGTTGAGCGGGGAGCGCGGCGCAGTTTATCGCCACGAACCTTTTGCCAGCGCGGCGGCTCTGCTTGTGAATCAGCTGAGCAATTCCTTCCTTGCCGGTGCCGCTCTCACCACTGATCATGACCGATGCGTTGGTCTTTGCAACCTTCCGTGCAAGCTCCACAGCCCGACAGAACGCTGGCGAGATTCCGATCAACGACGCCATGCCGTCATCAGGGGCGTCGGTGACCACATCCGCGGCGACGACGGGTGCGCCGCGACCTTCTAGCACGCGGTGTGCAGCACGGCCTACAACAAGCTGCAGCTGCTCAGCCGTGAATGGCATCGCCAGATATTCCCAGGCCCCCGCTTGAAGGGCCCGGATGTTCGTCTCGACACTCGGGTTGCCGGTCATGAGGATGACCAGCGAGTCACTGTGGGCATCCCGGGCCGCCTCCAGAATCTTCATCCCGGAAACGCCACTCATGAACAGATTCACGAGCACTATGTCGTACTTCCGCTTCTGGAGCATCCGAAGCGCTTCATCACCGCGCGAGCTGCCGGTAACGGTATATCCCTCGCCCCGTAGAACGGCGACGCAGCCCTCTCGGAGCGAGTCGTCGCACTCGACAACGAGTAGTCTCAGCTCCGCGCGCGCACTCGTAGCGACCGCGTCCGTATCGGCGCGCCGCTGACCATTGAGAGATTCAGACATCAAACCCGACCCGGGGAAACGCATGTGCTTGGGGAGCCGCAGTAGAAAGGGTACGGTGTTGCATGCATGCTACAAACTGTGCGCACCTGCAAATATGCCTCTCCGGCTGGGCGGCACAAGGGATATTTCGTCTCTAATAGCGAACGCCCCCCTGCCGATACTGTATCCAGGTCCGTGTACCGTTGCGTCGCCGCAACGCTGTTCCGGCCACGTAACTACCTCTATCTTTCGGCACTGCAGATGAAAAACTCAATTGTGCCCGCGGGCTCTTTCCGGGATGCGGCGCCAGCCCTCCCGGGTACGACCGACATAGCTCCACTCGACCTCACCCCTCAGCCGATCGTCGAGGACGAAGAGGGAGGTGGAGGCGGCGCAAAACTCCGTCGGTACTGGGCGGCAATCAAACGTTTCCGCTGGCTAATCATAATCCTCGCGGCGCTCGGCACCACCGCCGGAGTCATCGCGACCCGCTTCATAGAACCGGTTTTCGAGGCCCGCGGAGCCCTCTGGATCGCTGACGTCGGCACGAACAACGGCGGCGCCTACCGTCCGCCAGAGCTCCTGCCCAACGGCTCCTGGGTCCAGCTGATTCGCAGCTTCGCAGTCGTCGACAAGGTGGTCGCTCACCAGCGTCTCTGGGTCAAGGGAAAGACCTGGCGCGACTCGGTGGCTCTCGTAGGAATCCAGCCCGGGCAGCGGACCGTTCCGGGCGACTACACATTGTGGTCCGATTCCACCAAGGGCACGTACTCGCTCGCCGAAGCTCAGAAGGGAATCTTCGAGCACGGCAGGCTCGGCGATTCGGTCGGCAAATCAGTCGGCTTTGCATGGGTCCCCACTGTCGGCTTCGCTGCAGGGAAATCAGTCGGTACGCTTTACCGTGGTTCAGCCACGGTCAGTCGGAGTCGACCTGATCCAGCGGCTGGACGTCTCGATGCAGGAGAACAGCAACTTCCTCACGCTGACGCTCACAGGCGCGGACAAGTGGCAGACCGCCGACCTCCTCAATGTCTGGATGCAGCAGTTCCTTGCGACTGCCGCAGAGCTTCGCACGCGCAGTCTCGCGACTCAAGCCGACATCCTCGATGCACAACGCGGCTCCGCGCAGGAAAATCTCAGAAGCGCCGAAAGCGCGCTTCAGGCCTTCCGCTCTCGTGCGATCACCAAGCCCACCGAGGCATCGGTATCTGCAACAGCATCGACACTCGGCATAGCCCCGCCGCCCGACGCGCTGAGCACGCAATACTTCAAGAGTCAGACTGACCTCCAAACCGTTCAGCGCAGCCTTCAGTCGCTCGAGAGTCTGATCCCGTCCGCACGGCAGGGGAATTTCTCGCCCGATGTTCTCGCCGCCGTGCCCGCGATCGCCGGAGCGCCGATGCTCACCTCGGCGCTCAAGGACCTCGTCGAAAAGGAAACGCAGCTGCGAGGATTGAGACAGTCCTACACGGATTCGTTCCCCGCGGTCAAGAACATGGCCGTGGCCGTGCACACCCTCCGCACACAGACGATTCCCGATCTGATGCAGACGCAGGTCGATCTGCTGCGCGATCAGGAGAAACGCATCGCGGCCGATGTGCGCGCCGACTCATCGACGCTCGAAGGAATTCCAGCGCGTACAACGGAGGAACAGCGGCTCCGCCGCGATCAGGCTACTGCGGAAGCGCTGTACAACAACGTCGAAAATCGTTACGAGACTGCGCGACTCGGCGCGGAGAGTACCGTTCCCGACGTGTCGATCCTCGATCCGGCGCTTCCCGCTGCGAGTGCGCAGCGCAACGTCAAGGCGATGCTGGTCGGCGGCGGATTCCTGGCGGCAGCGGGTCTCGGTGTCATCATCGCGCTTCTGTTCGACATGATCGACCACCGTTTCCGCTACCCCGAGCAGATCGCGGACGAGCTCGGGCTCGATATGATGGGCGCGATCCCGACCGTTCCGAAGCCGGGCGAGGGAGACAAGGATCCGGATGCAGTGTTGCAGAGCGTCGAGGCGTTCCGCGGCTTGCGAATGAACCTTCACCACATGTTCGACTCGCCGCCTGTGATGGTGACGGTCTCGAGTCCGGGCGTGGGTGACGGAAAGTCGATGATCTCATCGAACCTCGCGCTGTCGTTCGCGGAGGCAGGCTTCAAGACGCTGCTCATCGACGGCGACATCAGACGCGGCAAGCTGCACTCGATCTTTGGAATCGAGCGGCGTCCTGGATTGCTGGACTATCTCGCCGGCGAAGTGGACGCGGCGCACGTGATGCGCGAGGTGCCCGTACACGGCGCGCTCACGCTCATCGCTTCGGGAACTCGCAGACATCGTGGGCCAGAGCTGCTCACGTCCGCGCGGCTCCCTGCGCTACTGAACATGGTTCGGTCCAGGTTCGACGTGATAATCATCGACAGCGCACCGCTCGCGGCCGGTGTCGATGCCTACGCACTGAGCGTTGCGACGCGCAATCTGATGCTCGTGATGCGCACCGGCCATACCGATCGCCGAGTGGCCAAGGCCAAGCTCAAGCTGATGAACCGTCTTCCCGTTCGCATACTCGGCGCAGTGGTCAACGCCGTTTCGGCAGGGGAGCTGTACTCGGAGTATTCATACCTGTACGGATACGGTCCGGACGCGGAAGCCGACGCCGACGTGCTCAAGGACGAAGTTACGGCACTGCCTGGAGCAGCGGAGAAGTCCAGCTAATCGCGCGGCCAATCGCTGATTGCGGATGAATCCGTTATATGAAAACGAGGACGCCGGCTCACAACGTGACCGGCGTCTCCTCGTCATCAGCTACCACTTCCCGCCGGACCGGGCGGTCGGTGCGAAGCGGTGGCAGAAGTTCGCTCATTTCGCCGCGGAGCGAGGGTGGGGTCTCGACGTCTTCATGCGCGGCGGTGTGAACGGCGCGGATGTCGAAGCAGCGCGGAGCTCGGTGCCATCTGGAGTTCGTGTGTTTGCCGTCACTGAACCACTGCTCGGGAGAGAGCGCGCCGAAAACGCCCTGTGGCGCATGGTGAAGGGAAGGCGGAAGGCCGTGTCCGATGGCGCGCGCGGAATTTCCGCACCGGCATCGCCGCCTGCTCCCCGTGTCTCGTCAGTTGCACGGTCAGATCTGCGGTGGGCCTTGCACACGCCGCGTGGATGGCTGCGCGCGTACTGGGCGGCGCTCGATTTTGCGCGGGTGAGCGCCTGGGGCGACAATGCGATCGATGCTGCGTCCGGGATCTTTGACCCGGCCGTTCATCGTGCAGTCATAACCTCGGGGCCGCCATTCATGTCGCACGATGTCGGACGGCGGCTATCCGAGCGTTATCGAATCCCGTTCGTGATGGACATGCGTGACCCGTGGAGCCACGTCGAACGCCTGGCGGAGGCGATTGCGACGCCGGCCTGGGTGCGGCTCGCTGCGCGGCACGAGGCAAGGGCAGTCGAGCGTGCCGCTCTGATAGTCGCCAACACTGAAGTCGCGCGGCGTCAGCTGAGCGCCACCTATCCAGGGCGCGCTGACGACATCATGACCGTTACCAACGGTGGCGACGACGATGTGTTGCCGCCTCAGCGGCGCGGCGGGCGGTTCGTCATCGCTCACGCGGGCACGCTCTATCTCGACCGTGATCCACGCGCGCTATTTCAGGCTGCGGCCGAGGTGATCCGCAAACGTGCGTTGACCCCGGAAGATCTCACGCTCGAGTTCATCGGGGATCTGGAGGCGGTCGGTGGCTTCCCGATCGAAGCGGTAGCGCGGGCTGAGTCCATCGCGGATTACGTACGAATCGGACCATCGCTGCCACATCGTGAAGCGATGGCGTTCATGGCGAACGCGACCATGCTTGTCACGATGTCAGGCAGCAACATGGCTGCGATTCCCGCCAAGACGTTCGAGTGTGTAAGATTCCCAGCGTGGGTTCTGGCTCTCTCTGCCGAAGACAGCGCGACAGCTTTGCTGTTGCGCGATACCGAGGCCGACGTCGCATCACCGCGCGACGTTGCACGCATCGCTGAGATCATTGACAGACGATATACGGAACACATAGCTGGCGTGGTGCCGGAGCCAATCGGTCGTGATGTCCGTTTTTCGCGTGCATATCAGGCTGGAATCCTGTTGGATGCTCTCCAGGCTCGACTAGGCGTGTAAACATCATGTGAATGCGCTTTCTGTTGCACAGACGCAACAGAATCGGCTTCGATGTCGGTGGTGCGGTTTTGTTAAAATGTTGTCTTACAAGGACTTGGAGTGTTCGGGCGCCGGCTTCGGGCCTGGCACAATCGCTGCTTACCTGGGGGATCACCGAATGACTGCTGTTTCGAGATGTGTTGGAGCACTGATAGGGATCGCGGCTTTTGCCTGCGTCGCGCTGCCGTTTACGGCGAAGGCGCAGGAGTCTCAGGCGGATGAATTCCATGTTGGCGACAGGATTGCGCTGACAGTCGACAGTCCACAACCGGGTGCGCAGGGAATCCAGGGAATCAGAGATACTCTCACGGTTAGAGATGGACTGATTCTGACGTTGGCTGGACTCGGCGATGTTCATCTGGCAGGCGTGAAGCGAGCAGACATACAGAAGTATCTGACGCAGGAGATAGGCAAGTTCATTCGGGACCCGGTGGTTCACGCAACAGCGCTCGTACGTATCGCGGTACTTGGAGAGGTGACCAAGCCGGGATTCTACACGGTTCCGAGTGACATGCTTCTCAGCGACGTTGTGATGTCGGCAGGTGGGCCCACGGGGACAGCAGATCTCAATCGCTCAGTTATCAAACGTGGAAGCACAGACGTGATTCCGAAGGAGCAGCTCGCGTCGGCGCTGGCGGCGGGAATGACGATCGATCAGCTGCACGTCGCGCCGGGCGATGCGCTGGTCATCGGACAGAAGCCAGCGTCGTCGTGGGACACGATTCTCAAGGTCGTCGGAGTTACGGCATCGTTGGCTACACTTCTTTTCTACTTGAACCACCGTTAGTAATCGTAAGGTCTGGTCAGCACCTTTTCGCTGCGAATTATCGCCTATGGAACTCAACTCGCATGACATCCATCGGCCGGATTCAGATTCGGTCGTTCTGGACTTCCCCGCAAATGCAAAGGCGCGCGGGATCGTCTCTCGGGCTCCGCGCCTGACACCCACGGAGCCGGATCGCGAAGTTCCGCTCGCTGTCATGGGAGAGGAGCAACTGTTCCGGCTCATGGCAACGGGCATTGCGGAAACAGTAAGTACAACAGCGGCGGTTGACACTCAACCAGCAATCCACCTGCACGTCATACCAAACGAGCGCTCGGAGTGGGTCAATCGCGCATTGAACGTGACGATTGCCCTGGCGTCCCTGGTAATACTTGCTCCGGTGATGGCGCTCGTTGCGCTTGCGATCAAGCTCACGTCGGCTGGTCCCGTATTCTATGTGCAGACGCGTGTCGGCATGGATCGCCGGCGCCGCGCGGCTACCGCCGTCTTCGATCGCCGTCGCAACGACGTTGGCGGCAGAGCATTCCGCATCATCAAGTTCCGCTCGATGCGGGTAGATGCGGAGCAGATGACGGGGGCGGTGTGGGCGACGAGGGAAGATCCTCGCGTCACGCCTGTTGGAAAATTCCTTCGCAAGACGCGAATCGACGAGCTTCCTCAGCTCATCAACGTCGTACTGGGCGACATGAACATCGTGGGACCGCGGCCGGAGCGCCCCAGCATCTTCGCGGAGCTACGCCAGAACATCGTCTCGTATCCGTTGCGCCAGCAGGCGCGGCCGGGCATTACCGGCTGGGCCCAGATCAACCGCGCCTACGATTCCTCGATCGACGACGTGCGCGCAAAGGTGGAGTTCGATCTCGAATACCTCGAGCGCCAGTCGGTGCTGGAAGATCTCAAGATCATGGCGCGAACGCTGCCGGTGATGCTGTTCAAGCGCGGATCCTGCTGATCGCGGGTAGCGAATTCAGGGCGCTGGAGAAGTAGCAGCCAGGGTTTGCCTTGCGGTTACGAGATCACGTCCCATGACGATGGCTGGGTGCTCGATCAGTTTGTACGCAGTCCATGGTAGCAACACCAGCGCGCTCGCGAGCGCCAGCCACTGGATCGCTCGTGGCTCCCTGCCGAATACGACGAAGCCGATCCATATCGCCGGCGTAAGCAGGAGATAAATCCCGTAGCTGTACGTGCAGATCCGTTTGGCGACACTCGTGAGGAGTGATGCCGGGAGCTCACGTACGAATGGGACAGCGATTCCGACCGCGAGGCAGCACAGCCACCCTGGCGCGGGGCGTTCCGGCGACGGATGCAGCAGAATGAAGACCGGCAGCGCGGACAACAGCACTGGGATCCACAGTATCGCTGGAAGTTTCGCGCTCGAGTTCATGCGAAGGATTCCAAAGGCAACCACGCCGCTAACGAAACACGGACCGAAGACAGCGACCGACAGGCGCCACAGGCCCGGCGCGGGAACGTACTGTACCGTCAGCCCCGCGATGACCGCGACGCCAAACGCGACCAGTACGCCGGATACGGAGCGTCGAGCGATCAGATACAGCGCCGGCAGAACCAGATACATCTGCACTTCGATCGGCAGGCTCCAGAGCATCCCCACGACGTTGGTATCACCCGAAACGTTCTGCACCAGCAGCAGATTGCTCGCGATCGTGCGGGGAAGCGGCGGGATGAACCTCGCCGGAACGATCGTAGGAATGTGGAAGGCCACCGTAATCATCACGGCAGCTATAGCCAGAGGGTAGATGCGAAATGCGCGACGGATGTAGAAGTCGCGTATCCAGTGACCACCCGTACCGCCTCGCTCCATGGAGCTCATCAGCACCAACGAAGTGTGAACGAAGAATAGCAGTACCCCTATGCGGCCGAGCTCCCAGTCGGAGATGAAGACGGGTTTCATGCCGCACGCCCACATGACGTGATCCGCTACGACGCAAAGCACGGCGATCGCTCGCAGTACGTCGAGGTTGCGTTCGGGTAGATGGGTGCGAGTCACAGCCGAAACGTGCGCCTGCAAGCGAGCTGGCGCGAAAGTGTGCTCCTCCGCCAATCCTTTCATCGGCGTGTCGGTTCCCATACAGCCATACGCCGGTTGCGTGCGACCTGTGCCCAGGCCAGCATTCCGGCAAGATTGGAAGCCAGCGCGAAGCCGGCAATCCTGATGACCCGCGGTGCGACTCGGGCTTTGGGCCAGCGCATGCCGGCAATCCCGGCAATCGCGCCGACGATCGACACCAGGAGCACGATCATCCAGCCGCGCGAATGAACACTTGCGATTACCAGCGCTACGGCTGCTATCGGCAATGCGGGATACACCAGCCACCGGCAGAGCTTGTGACTGAACAGCATCCACGCGAACGATCCGTGCGTGAATGGATTCATGAGGTGGCGCTTGAACCAGAGTGTCTGGAGCCCGCGCGCCATCGTTCTGATCTTGCGCCGGAACTCCGATTGCAATGACCTGGTCTGCGGCACGAGACAGACTGCGTCGTTGACCGATACTGCGCGGTAGCCGTGTTCCTCCGCCATCAGTGCCGATGCGAAGTCGCGGCTCAGCGATTCGGGGAATGCGCTATCGTAGAGCGAAGCCCGGATTCCATAAAAACAGCCGCTCGCTCCGACGATGGATCTTACCTGCGTTTCGAGAGCGCGGATGTTCATTTCGTAGCCCACGTATCCCGACTCGCCGCTGATAGCATTGGCGCTCGCCCTGTCGTCGATCGATGCGACGCTCACATCGCGTCCGGATGCAACACCAACATGCGGATCGGCAAATGCTCGCACCAGCGCCTTGAGGGCGGTGGGGAGAATGCGAATGGTCGCATCCGTGTTTACAATTATCTCTCCGCGAGCCACAGGTCCGGCTGCATTCTCTGCCGCGCTCTTGCCGCGCCGCTCGTCGAGGCGCAGAAGCTCGACGCCGCGATCAGAAAATTCGCGCACGATCGCGTCGGTGTCGTCGGACGACGCGTCGGATATGACGAGGATCTGGCGCCTGTCCGCGGGATAGTCCACGGCGAGAAGCGCCTCCAGCGTCTGGCGGATGCTGCGCTCCTCGTTGTAGCACGGGACGGTGATGGTGATGAACGGCCACGAAAATTCCGCAGCGGATCGTTCCGGCGTACGGCGCATCGCGGCGACCAGCCGCAGGAGCAGCGGATACGCCACATACGCGTAGAGACCGATGCCTAGCGGAAGTACTATGAGAGTGGGCAGAACCGCGTTCATGCTCGCTGTGGTGGGCGGGTGGGCTGAATCGAGCGGTACAGCGCTTCGTAGCGCGCAAGCCACGATTGAACGTCGAACTCGGTAACGAGTCTTGCATGCGCGCGCGCGGCGCGGCCGGCAGCGGCCTCGCGGTCAGCGAGCGCGGCCCGGATCGCATCTGCGAGCGCCTTCGGATCTTCGGCGTCGACCAGCGATGCTTCGTTCATGGACAACATGTCGGGAACCCCACCAACGCGCGGCGCGACGATCGGCACGCCGGCGGACATCGCTTCGAGGACCACCATCGGCGTTCCTTCCGTGCGCGAGCTGAGCGCCACCACATCGAAAGCCAGAAGCAACGTCGCGGCATCAGCGACTCGGCCGTGGAATCGCACGCTGGCTGCGACGCCGAGGCGGCTGGCTTGCTCGGTGAGCGCAGACCGGTCCGGTCCGTCGCCGATGAAGGATAGCGTTACCGGTAGATCTGTCAGGTACTGCATTGCGTCGATCATGATATCCGGGCCCTTTTCGGAGCTCAGGCGTCCAATCCAGCCGATGTGCATCCCTGATGCGAGACCGAGCCGATTGCGAGCTGCGCTCGCATCGATCGGAGTCGAGGTCGTGCCAATCGCGTTCCTTATCAGGTGAATCGATTGGGGACTCGCGCCGCCCAGTGCAACCGACGCGGCGACGTTGCTCGATACGGCCACGATTGCAGACGCGCGTCGTGCGGCGCGGATCTGAAGCCATTCGTATGCGCGCGCTTTTCGGTCTGTTGCGGAAAAGCCATGCAGGGTAGTTACGGACGGGACTCCCATCGAGCGAGCCACGCCGATGTCGAGGATGTCGCTGCGATAACCGTGCGAGTGCATGACGTTGAATTTCCGCTGCGCCAGCAGCGCACGGACTCCGCGGCGCTCAGGTACCAGTGACCTGGGAGGAGATTCGATGACGTGAACCTGCAAGCCCGCATCGCGCGCTTCCTGTACGAATGCGCTCGTGGGTGACTCCGTCACCGCGGCAATCTCGACCGAGTGGCCCATCGCGGCATGGCCAATCGCAAGCGATCGTACGACAGTCTCCAGCCCGCCCGAGTCTGCCGGTGCGAGAACATGCAGAATGGAAAGCGGACGATCAGTCATGCTTGGCTCTGGCTGAACCAGTTGCCCTGCTGTACAGCGCTTCGTAGCTGCTCACCATCGCATCCAGACCGAATTGCTGCAGCACGCGCTCGCGCGCGGTCCGTGCGTCGCGCCCAAGCTGCTCGGGATTGCGCAGAGCTTCTGCAAGCGCCCGTGCCAGTGCATCGGGGTCGGCCGCGGGAACGAGGCGATGTTTCAGGTCGTCGCCGAGCACTGCCGCGTTTCCTCCCACGCTGGTGACGACCGGGCACAATCCGGAGCTCATCGCTTCGAGGAGCGATACAGAGGTGCCTTCGCTGTGCGACGACATGCTGAACAGCGTGAACGAGCGCGCGATTCGTTCGATGTCGCTGCGCCATCCCAGAAAGTGTACGGAGTCGGCAACGCCTGAAGCGGCCGCGGACTGCTCGAGCAGCTTCCGCTCGCTGCCGTCACCGACGAGAACGAGAACGGGTTGCGGCGTGGCAGTCCAGTTCGCGCGCAACCGTGCGAATGCCTCGATCATCACGCCATAACCCTTGATCGTCTCGAGCCTGCCAACACTTCCGATTACAGGGACGTCGGGCGGCTATTCCGATCTCGCTCCGAAAATCTCCATCGTCGTCACGCGGTATGTACCGCTCGGTATCGACGCCGTTCGGGATGACGCTGATGCGCGACGCATCCGGCATGAACCCGACGAGATGCTGTTTGAGCCGATCGGATACCGCAACTATTGCATCGACGCGGCGCGCGGCGCGTTTGTCGATCATGCGATGCGTCCACGGATCCGGATTCTGGCGTCCGTGGTCGGTGTAGATCTGATACGGCACGCCGGCCATGGAGGCGGCGAGGCTCGCCTTGTACAGTACGCCACTGTGCAGATGCGCAACATCCGGATCGATCGTCTCGAACTGGCGAGCGAGTCCACGCGGGTGCAGCATCGACCAGCTCGGCATTGGATCCGCGACGTGGAGCGTCGCCAGGCCATCGAGCCCCTCGCCGAAGTGGCCCATGTATCCGAGCGCGAGCACGTGCAGCTCGAAGCGCGTCGGGTCTGTGCGTTGCACCATCTCAGCGACGAGGCGCTCCATGCCGCCGTAGTTGAGATTGTTGACGACATGCACGACGCGGATCTTGTGTGCTGGCATCAGAGGAGTTGCTGAAACCACTGCACTGATTCGCGCAGGAAGGGACGCATGTCGTCGCGACGACGGATCTCGCTTACGTCGCCGGGATGATGTGCGAAAAATGCCTTTGCGGCTGCCCATCGTGACGGTGAGCCGCTCGGCAACGATAGCTCTTCGTCAGATCTGCGGAGGCGTGTGAGCAGATGGTCCACGTCGCCCCAGAACCAGCGCGAGCGCACGCCAGTCCGAAACTGACTGACCGGTTTGGGCTGCTGTTCGGTGGCTGCTGCCATGAGCAGGTTTGGGAAATCCACGCCGGAATCTATGGCGAGCTGCAATGAGCCCCAGAAGCGACCGTTGATTTCCATGAGGTATGGCTGGCCGGTGCTCTCGTCCAGCTTGTACTCGACCATCGCCACTCCCTGCCAGGCGAACTCAGCGAGAAGTGCCAGAGACATGCGCAGCAGCTCGGCATCGACCGCGACGCTCTCGCGATAGACGCTGATACCGCCGGCGGGAGGCTTCTCGCGAATTCTACGGTGAGCAAATTGCGCGACGAGCTTTCCGTCCCAGACAAGTACGAAGATCCCGATGCCAGGACCTACTATTCGTTGTTGCAGCAACAACGGGTATGCCCGCGCGTCCATATCGTCGAGCTCCGCGCGCAGCTCCTGCGCGGAGGCAGCATGCTGCACGGACAGCTTGAGCCGGTCGTCCGATCCTGTGGAAACGGAGCGCGCCGGCTTGACGACGAGCGGATAGCGAAGCGATGAGATATCCACGGATTCTGCAGCTCGCGCATCGGCGATCACATCCTGCGCGGGCACCGCGATACCGACTCTACTCGCGGCAGCGAGTACGGCCTGCTTGTCGGAAATCCCGGTGAACGTATCAGCGTCCGCAAATGGGATCAGCACACCATCGAAACGCTCACGTGCCGGAAGGAGCGCAAGAAGTGCAGGCTCCGTCATCGGAATGATCGTGTCGATGCCGTTGCTTGCGACGATGGTGTGAATCTCGTCGGCGAAGCGATCTGGATCTGCGAGCGCATCCGGGACGACGTGCTCGGTGCGCGCGAAGCGCGATGCTGCGGCGAGCGAGCGCCGTGCCGACGCAGACACGTGAACGACGTGGCCAGCGGCGCCGAGTGATCGGACCACTGCAAGCGTCGCACGTTGTTCGCCGTCCGTCACGAGGATGTTGCGACGGCGCTGATTATTTGCAGTCACCCCTGTATGAGACCCGCGGCGCGAAGGATGAATCCGTTGGTGGACACGCCGGCCGGTACATTCAGACGCGGTATGGTGAAAGTGTCGCTGGGTGCGGCAACGGTCCATCCTCCTTCGATCATGAACGCCGCCGTGTAACCAGCGTCACGCGCGGCATTCTGCACGCGTCCATCCGCGAGCCCGTACGGATACGACACCATCGGAAGCGACCGCTCTCCGAAGCATTGGAGCCAGGTGCGAGTACGCTGGAGCTGCTCGGCAAGCTCGGCATCGGGGAGCGCAACGAGGTTTGGATGACTCCAGGTGTGTGACCCAAAGGTGATCCTTTCGTACTGCAGCGCCGCGTTCAACTGCTCGGTCGATGCACCCCGCGCATGCGGCGGCATCTGCGTGCGCCGGAAGTCCCATCTGCGCTGCCATTGCGAGGACCTCCGTATTCAGGCCGCGGCCTTCGGACAGTGCGCGCTCGCGAATACGAGGGTCGAGCCCACGTCGTGGATCTGCAAGGATGTCCCACCAGAATGACCGGCCATCGAGGAAAGATGGCGTGATGAACACCGTTGCAGGCAGGTTTCGCGCACGCAACTCCTTGACTCCGGCAGTAATGGCGCCCGAGTATGCGTCGTCGAACGTGATGACTGCAAGCGGGCGCGACTGCCGTGTCGGTATCTCGGACATCGCCGCAGCAAGCGGTATCACATCATGAGTGCGCGTCAGCGCGTCGAGCTGCGCGGCGAATGCCGATTGGCGCAGGTGCAGAGACCGATCGCCAACGACGTCCATTCCGGATGGGACGATGTTGTGATACGCCAGTACGAGCAAGTGCTCGGAATGTGCGCGGCGCGAGAAGGATGCGCCGCCGCTGAAGACGAGCGCAGTCTCGACGACGCGCTTGACGCCGCCGCTAATCGCGCTCAACCGGCGGGAACCCAGTGGGTACGAGGGACCCGCTGGGCGACGCGTGTTTTCGTCGCAGGCGTTGCACTGACGGCGACCGTCGTTCCCCGGCGCGCCCGGCGTCGAGCGCGGAACGAATCCTCGGCGACCACCATACCGATGAGAACGTAGAAGAACGAAAAGTAAGTCGCCGAAACGAAGAACCCTGCGACGCAGAAGCCTATCAGCGCGCCGGTGAGAGCCTGCGAAAACGCAGCGTCCTCGGGTGTTACGTCTGGATCGCCAGTGGGGCCGGCCCTGATCTCTGCCAGATGTTTGAGTGCGGTTCCGATCAGCGTCACGAACAGCATCAGTCCGGTGACGCCCAGCTCCGTTCCGATCAGTACAAAGGAGTTGTGAGCGGTCGACCATTTGAGGCCACGATTCTCTGCCGCATACTGTCGCGAAATCGCTGACAGACTTCCCTCTGCCTGCTCGAACGTATTGGCGCCGGTCCCGATCAACGGGTGGGTCAGCATGTAACCAACACCCCGCTTCCAGATCGCCTTTCGTCCCACAGGAGACGTCATGTTGTAGTCATCCTTCGGGTTCGTGAGCGTCTGCATCATCTGCCAGTACGCTGCCGATCCGAACACCGTCATGAGCAAAGCCGCTGCTGCTACCGAGCCTACGCGGACCCTGACCGGGATTGAACGGAATGCGACGAGGATGAATATCGCGACGCAGATGAGTGCGATGAACCCGCCGCGGGATCCGCTCTTGATTATCAGCTCGATGAGAAGTCCGAGAGAAAGCAGTGCGAACAGCCGCTTCCAGATGGCAACGCCAGGTCGCAGAAAGTAGATCGCTATGGGTATTGTGGCCACAAGCATCAAGGCCAGGTCGTTCGCGTCGTAGTGCGCTCCGCCGCTCAGACGTCCATCGGACCCGATCGCGACGAAGAGATACGTGTAGAGCGAGTAGACGTCCGCACCTATGAGGTGTGCGAACGCGATCCAGTTAGCATCGTCCGCGTCCCGAATGCTTGCCGCGACTCCAACCATGAGCAGGAGCGTTGGCATGAACACCTTGGTGATGAACGTAAAGCTCCACCCGCGCCAGAGGCTCAAGGGGAGTCCAACGAGCATGAGCGCGAGCATCAGAAATGGAATCGCGAACATTCTGGACTTGAGCCACTTGGGATTCCTCGCTCCCCGCAAGCTCACGGCGAGTGCGACGGCCAGCGACAGCTCGAGCAGTATCGGGACCTGCAGGGTGCCGATGATCGGCCACAGATCCTGAAAACGCCACACGGAAATCCACAGAAACGCCACCGTGACGTACATGAGCGCGTCAGGTTTGTAACGGCGCCTTCTGGCGGGCGCGTGCGGTTGAATGGAAGCCGGTTGTCGTTGCATGTATCTAGATACTCAAGTATCGGAGGGAGCCGCCGATCACTTTGCAAGGAAAATGCGTGCCGCGCATCGGCGTTAAATTTTGCCGACGCCCCAGCCGAGGAGAAGGCCAAGTCTTGAAGCGAGAAAGAGCAGCCGTCACAGCCGTCATGATCGTGGCTGTTTTGCTAAGGGTGTACGAGGTTTTCCGCTTTCCGTTCGAGCAGGATGAACTCTACACCATAGACGAGGCGACGAACCTCTTCCACACCCGCCTCCTCCCCGGAATCCAGGCCAGACCTTTCTTTTTTCTTCTCGAACATCCGTTCTTGAAGTTGGCCGCGCCCACGGAGCCCTTCGTACGTTTCCTTCCCCTCCTGTTCGGCGTGGCGGGGGTTTGGGTGACCTGGCGCCTCGCGCGCGACCTGGCGGGGCCGGTGACCGGCTTTGTCGCACTGACGCTGGTTGCAATCTCGCCCTGGCACCTCTACGTCTCTGGGTTCGGGCGCTACTACTCGCTGCTCTATCTGCTGGCCGCGCTGGTCTACTGGCGCCTGCCGATGGCCTATGAGACCGACCGGCCCAAAGTATATCTCGGTGTGCTCGCGGCTCTGTTCATCGGAGCATGGACCCATCCGAGCTTCGTCTTTCCGATAATCGGGGCGGCGCTGGCTGTCTCGATCTTCCAGCCCGACGGAAGCACGCGTTTTCGCTGGCCGACGCGGACCGCGTGGCTCTGGCTGTGGGGACCGTTCCTCGGGTTCTCGGTCATCGTCGCGGCGATCATCCGGATGATCCACCACGTCACCACCGTGGGGAACGGCGGAGACCGCGGGGTGCCTGCGATGCTGCGCCTGGTGCCCGCCATGGTCGACTGGATGACGGTGCTCGTAGCCGCGTCCGCGGTGGCAGGAATCGTACTGATGATTCGTGTCCGGGTCCGCCGAGAAGCAAAGGTTCGGCTGGATGGCGGTCCTGGGATGTGTCTGTACTCTTCTTGCCCTCGTCGCACTGTCGTTCAGCACTGCGATCTACGCCGATTACGGAGTCTCAGCACTGCCGTTGCTGATCGTTGCCGCTGCATATCCGGTCGGGTGGTTGGCGGAGCACCTCAGCCCGGCGTTTGCCTCGGCAGGCTCCAACGCGGTGGCGTGGATTCTGGTCATCGGCATCCTGCCATCCACAGCTTCACATCTTTCCGACGGTACGCGGTTCGACTACAGGCCGGCGTTGAGTGAGATCAACGCGATCGCCCCGTCCATCGAGGTGCTGGCGTGGCCGGTCGCGATCCAGCGCGCATATGATCCCGCCCTTCACAGCCGCGAGATGCCGAGCAGCGTTGCAGGTCTGGACTCGGCGCTGCATGAATACCGGGACCTGTGGGCGATCGCTTCCGTCAAGCGATACGGCATGGTTGGTGACGATACTGGGGAAATGACACGGTGGTTCTGGCAGAACTGTCGCAAGAAGAGCGAGTATCAGCGCCCGCGTCTGGATTATCGTATTTACCGCGTCGACCTGTGGCGCTGCACCATCGGAGAATGAGCGTCCCGTCCCAGAACGAGCAGAATCCCACCTATTCCTTCGTCATTCCGGTCTATAACGAGGAAGAGGTCCTGCCAGAGCTCCACCGGAGACTGGTTGCGGTGATGGACACGCTCGACGGACCGTCCGAGGCGGTGCTGGTGGACGACGGAAGCCGTGACAACAGTTATCCGCTGATGCTGGAGCTCAACGCTCTGGATCCGCGTTTCAAGGCCGTTCACTTCTCGAGGAATTTCGGTAAGGAAGTTGCCGTCAGCGCCGGTCTCGACCTGGCGACAGGGGAGGCCGTAGTGCTCCTGGATGCCGATCTGCAGGACCCGCCGGAGCTGGTGGTCGAGATGGCTGCCCGCTGGCGCGAGGGCTACGACATGGTCTACGCGAAGCGCGACCGTCGCATCAACGAGACCTGGTTCAAGCGGCAGTCATCGAGACTGTTCTACCGGACCCTCCGTCGCATCAGCGACGTGGACGTTCCGCTCGACGTCGGCGACTTCCGGCTGGTGGATCGGCGTGCGCTCGATGCTTTCAGATCGATGCGCGAGCGGAACCGCTACGTGCGCGGGATGTTCGGCTGGATCGGGTTCAAGCAGATAGGCGTCTCGTACGTACGGCCAGGGCGATTTGCCGGAACCACCAAATGGCCCCTCTCCAAGCTCGTGCGGCTGGCTTTCGACGGCATCATCAGCTTCTCGACGGCGCCGCTCAGGATGGTGCTCCAGATCGGCTTTCTCGTCTCGATCTTTTCGTTCGTGGCCGGAATCGGAGCGATCGTCATCAAGCTGTCCGGCATGTACGCGATATCCGGCTGGGCCTCGATCACGGTGCTGATGTCGTTCATCGGCGGGGTTCAGCTCACAGTACTCGGCGTGGTCGGCGAGTATGTCGGCCGGATCTATGATGAGGTGAAGCAGCGCCCGTTATATCTAGTAAGGGAGCTGAAGGGATTCGGGGCGCTCGACAACGCCCCGAATCATTTGTTTACTCAGCTCTCGCAGCGCCGGTCAGCGGAATCAGAGGCGTTGACGATGGCTCGGACGGTGGAGCGACCTTCCTGACCACGGTCGCTTTCGGGCCAGCAAAGCCAGCTCGACTCAAGAGGCACAGGGTGATGATGGTGAAGACGTTCTTTATCATCGCTGTCGTGCTGGCCACGGCCGTCGCATGCTGGAACTTTGGTGTAACAATTGTTCGGACCTGGAAGTAATCAAGGATGAAGAGCACCGAGAGAACTGCCATTGCAAGCGCCAGAATGGCGCAGATTGCGCCGATCACTCTTTTGACTCGTCTACTGTCCGTGAGCGTCGCGATCGCAATTACGAGCATCAGCCCGAGCAGGGGCACCAACAAAGTGTTGCTCAGTTGGCCGACTGCCCCGAAGCGCCAGCGCTCGTCGCTGAGCCGAAGTGGCAGAAGCTGTGCGGTAAGGTCGAAGAGGGGAGTGAGGACCAGAAGGGCGGCCAGAACGTACCCCGCGCGGGCCAGTGGCTTGTTTGTTTCCATGCGGAAAGAGAGGTTGGAGTGCCAGCGAACATACTACGTGCATATGCATTCTACAACAAATAATATCGGCGGATCTGTGCGGATGAGTCAGTCATGACCATCGCCCTGAGCATCCCTGCAATCGGTACGAGGATCAAGGGTGCGCCGCTCGGGTGGGTGACGTCGGCATTGTTCGTCGCCTGTTTTGCCCCTGTGATCTACGGCCTCATCGTGGCATGGCTCACGATTCCCGACGCCGCGCACGGCATTCTGATCGCGCCGGTCGCGGTCTGGCTGGCGTGGAAGTCCGGTGTCATCGCGGACTCCCAGCCGGCGCGATGGGCCGGCGCGATCCTCATCCTCGTCGCCGTGTTCGCCAACCTGTTCGGGCGCGTTGCGGGTGTCGAGACAATTCCACGCGCCGCACTGTTGATGGCGCTCGTGGGATTGACGCTGTGGTTCGCGGGTTGGCGCCAGATCATGGCCTGGTGGCTTCCGTTCCTTCTCGTCGCGCTGACCATTCCACTGCCAGAATCGATCATCGCGTCGATGACGCTGCCGCTTCAGGAAATCGCAGCGAAAATGGGTGCGGCGATGCTGTCGTGGCGGCACATCCCCGTGCTGCTTTCCGGCAACGTCATCCGACTTCCAGGTCACACGTTGTTCGTGAGTGAGGCGTGCAGCGGATTGCGCTCGCTCACTGCACTTCTCAGCATGGCGATTCTGGTCGGTGCGCTATTTCTGAAATACCCGGTGAGCAGAATCCTCATGGTAGCGCTCGCCGTCGGTCTCGCGATCTTCGTCAACGGAATCAGAATTTTCATGACAGGATTCCTCGTCTTCTTCGTAGATCCGAAGCTCGGCGAGGGATTCATGCATCTCACGGAAGGGTATCTGCTGTTCCTGATCTCACTATCGATACTGGCGCTGCTGACGTGGGGCTTCCTCCGCGTCGAAAGTCGTTTTGGAGGCAGGTCGAATGCTTGAGCTGGTAGCGAAATTTCTTCCCGCGGGAGCGCTTGCAGCGGGAACCGCGGTGACGCTGCTCGTGGGCACGCCGCAACCCACGCCACTACGCAAGCCGCTGGCTGCGGCGCTCCCGGCATCGTTCATGGGTGCCGCGTACAGCGACGTTGCCATCGGTGCAGACGAGGTGAGCAAATCGGGCGTGTCCGACTATGTGAATCGCGTTTACATGCTCAGCGCAAACGAAGGGGTCAGTCTGTACGTCGGCTATCATGCAACGCAGCAGGGCGACAAGCGAATGCATTCCCCTTCGCTGTGTCTTCCCGGATCAGGTTGGACGCCGGTCGGCGAGCAGATGGTCACGATCCCGATCGGGGGAAAGCCGGTCGAGGTAAACCGGTTCATACTGGCGAACGGCCCGAGTCGAATCCTGGTCTACTACTGGTTTCAGGGTCGCGGAAGAATTACCGCGGGGCAGGGAGATCTGAAGATGCGAGCGATGTGGGATGCTCTGATGACGCATCGCGACGAGGAAGCTCTCGTGCGCATCATCGTTCCACTCGTAAAGGGCGATACCGCGGCGGTTGCGAACACGGGACTTTCGCCAGACTCGCTTGCGGCGCGCTTCGCGGAGAACATCGCGCTCCCGCTCAATAATTCGCTACCGGCGGCGCCGGGGGCATAAGCCTCGGCACCACCGCAACGCGGCCGGTAGTTCGTCATTCCCGCTTTCGCGGGAATGACGAAGAGGGGGCGTGGGCTACTGTGTCTCCAACCATGCCTGGAACATCAGCACTCCCCAGAGCAGGTGGGAGTTGTCGGTAACGCCCGCCTGATGATCGTCCCATGCCTGACGGATCAACGCAGGCGCGAGATATCCTTCGCGGCGCAGGCGATCGTCCGCAATGAGAGCGTCGGCCCATTCGCGCAGTGGACCGCGCAGCCAGCTTGCGATCGGCACGCCGAAGCCCATCTTGGGGCGCTCTATCAGCTCTCGCGGCACGTACTTGTAGAGCACCTGCCGCAACAGCCACTTGCCCTGGCCATCGCGCACTTGCTGCGACGGCGGAATGCGCCACGCGAATTCGACGATGTCGGGATGAAGAAACGGCGCGCGCGACTCGAGGCTGACGGCCATTGTCGCGCGATCGACCTTGACGAGAATGTCGTCCGGTAGCTCACTCACCGTGTCGAAGTATCGCATCCTGTTCACGACTCCGCCGAATGACGGATGATCCGCAGTACGGGTCAGCACTGTTTCGGGCTCAGCGGCCGACGTGATCGCTTCCGGGTCGCGCCAGTGGGTCATCAGACCGCGATACAACTCGTCAGATGAATCGGCCGACATGAATGCAGCGACCTTGTGAACCTTGCCACCCGGTGTAGCGGTGTGAAAGCGCTTTGGCAGGATTGGTGATGCTGCATCGAACGCCGAGTCCCAACTCGCAGGTGAAACCCCAAGCAGCGTGCGTCCGACCATCGAGCGTGCGGCGCGCGGCACGCGCTCGAGCCGGCGCCAGAGGCGCTCACCCCAGAAGTACCTGTTGTATCCCGCGAACAGCTCGTCGCCGCCCTCTCCGGAAAGACTGACCGTGACGTACTGGCGTGCGAGCTGCGCGACCAGAAACGTGGGGATCTGCGATGAGTCCGCGAACGGCTCGTCGTAGATCTGCGGCAGCCGCGGAATCACGTCCATCGCGTCCTGCGGTGTGACGTACAACTCCGTGTGTTGCGTGCCGAGGTGCTTCGCCACAGCCTCGGCGTGCGGTGCTTCGTTGTGCGCGGCCTCGTCGAAACCGATGGTGAACGTCTTGACTGGCTGGGTGCTGTCCGCCTGCATCACTGCAACGAGCGCCGACGAATCGACACCTCCGGAGAGAAACGCGCCGAGTGGCACGTCGGAGACCATCTCGTCTCCGATCACGCGACGCATGAGCGATTCGAGCTGCGTGACGGATTCTGCGTCGTCGCCCGAGAGGGGATCTCGCACCCCGCGCTCGGCGACATCCAGCGCGGACCAGTAAGTCGTCATCTCCGGCTCGGCGGCCGGATCGCGGAAGGTGGCGATGGTACCCGGCACGACCTTGCGGACATTCTCGTAGATGGAGTATGGCGCAGGGACATAATTGTGACGGAGATACAACGAGAGGGCAGCCCGGTCGATGGTGCCGCGCCAGGCAGGATGGGCACGAAGCGCCTTGAGCTCGGAGCCGAAGAGCAGTGTGCCATCGAACGAGCCGTAGTACATCGGCTTCTCGCCGAGCCTGTCACGGATGAGGTGCAGGGTGTGTTCCTGGCGGTCCCAGAGGGCGATCGCGAACATCCCGGAGCATCGCTCGATGGCCGGTTTGAGTCCCCACCGCTCGATGGCGGCGAGCAGAACTTCGGTGTCCGAGTGACCACGCCAGCGGATGGTATCGCCGAGTGACGCGCGGATGGCCGCGAAATTGTAGATCTCGCCGTTGAAAGTGACTACGTAGCGTCCGGTTTCCGACGCCATTGGCTGGTGGCCTGCGGGTGATACGTCGATGATGGCGAGGCGACGAAAGCCCAGTGCGATTCCGACCTCAGGATCGGTCCACACGCCACCATCGTCCGGGCCTCGATGTTGAATGGCGCGGCACATGCATTCGGCGTCGCGTTCGAGCGTGTCGGCCGACCCGGGACGGCCCCAGCAACCAGTCAATCCACACATGGCATATAGATACTTGGCTACGGGGTTGGCAGAAAGGGAGCGGGCCAAACCGGCGTCGAGCTCCGCGGAGTCGGTGGTTGCCAGATTCAGGCACGTGCCTGCGCTCGACGGAGTGCGCGGTCTGGCCATCGTGCTCGTGATGTTCCGGCACCTCGCGCTTCTCAAAATGGGGACTCGGCCGGACGACCCACTCGTCGATCGGCTCGTGCATGGAGTGGAGAGCATCGGATGGGTCGGCGTCGATCTGTTCTTTGTTCTTTCCGGATTTCTCATCACCGGAATTCTGCTCGATGCGAAGGGCACGTCCGGAGCGTTCCCTCGATTCTGGAAGCGCCGAGCGCTCAGGATATTTCCGCTGTATTACGCTGCGTGCGCGTTTTTCTTTTTCGTTCTTCCGCACATCGGGTATTTCGCGAGAGATCCAGCGACTGCCACGCTGGTGCACAATCAAGCCTGGTACTGGCTTTACGGCGTGAACATTCTGGAGACATTGAAGGGGGGCGCGGCTACGCCGTTGAACACGGCGCATTTCTGGTCCCTGTCGGTCGAAGAGCAGTTCTACATTGTCTGGCCGTTCGTCGTGCTCACGCTATCCAGAAGGAGTCTGTGGCGTGTTGTGGTGGCGATGTCGGCGGTCGCGTTGGTGTGTCGCATCGCGCTGGTGACGTACGTGCAGGGTGGCTGGGCTGGAGCATATGTGTTGTCGGTCGCGCGCATGGACATTCTTGCGGCCGGCGCGATCGTGGCACTGGCGATCCGGACGCCTGGCGCAATGGAGCGCGCGCGTCGTCACGCGGGTTGGATAGGCGCGCTGTCGATTGTTGCGTTGGTGATGGTGTCGTGGACCGGTACGGCAGGCTTCGACAATCGCAATCCGTACATCGCGACGATCGGTTACTCGGTGCTTGCCGTGCTGGGCTCGGTCATTCTCGTGCTGGTTCTATCATCGGCAGACGGACACGGTTGGAAGCGTCCGTTCGAGAACGATACGCTCAGAATGTTCGGCAAGTACAGTTACTGTCTGTACGTCGTGCACTATCCGTTCATGATGGTGCTGGATCTTCTCGTGCCGAAATTTCATATCGCGCCGATACATGGGTCGACGCTGCCTGAGTGGGGCGTCTACGGTGTTCTACTATTCGGAGTGAGTCTCGCGGTAGCGTGGGTGAGCTGGCGTGTGCTGGAGGCGCCGATGTTGTCGTTGAAGGATCGGCCTGTTGCGATCTCGCGTGTGGCACGCTGGTCAGAGACAGGCAAAACGAGTTTCTATTGGCGACCGTGCGTCGGACGCACGTCACCCGTTGCGATCGGAGTCGTCGGCCCTACATGTAGAGCGCCTGCAAAGCGGCAGTCTGCTCCCAAGAATATGGTAGCCTACCGTGCTGACGGGTCGGCCCTTGCTCACGACTCGCCGGTCTCCCTAGCCAATCCGCCTTGGTTACACGACATTTTCCCGTACGTGGCAGCAGCGTTCAGCGGTGAATCTCGGTTAGGGAGGTGGTCCACCATGAAGAGACTATGGATTGTCGGTGTTGCGGCGCTGCTTAACGGCGGAGCGAGCGGGGCTCAAGGCATTCTCTACGGCTTCGGTGGTACACAAGGAGTCGAGGAGAACTCCTGGGGTATAACCGACCCAAATATCCTCGCCGCCCCATTCGTTCTCGCTGGGCCATCGGTATTAACAGGCGCTCACATCCCAGTCGTAATGGTGAATCCATACATGATGCCATCAGGAAGTGAGGCGGATTTTCACATGGTCTTTGTTTACGGAGGCGACGGGCCCACTGCCAGGCACGCTGGTCGCATCTGGATCCGAGTCAGCCCCGTTTACGCAGCGCGACGCCGCTACCCAAGCAACGGCAGGATACTGGACACTCTCGCTTCCGTCTGTCAACATCGGGAGCGGTGGCGAATATTGGCTGAGCGTTGTGCATGAAAACCCATTAAATGACCCCGCCCAGTTCGGCATGCTCTGGCTGACGATCCCGACATCGGGCGTACCGGCGGGCGCAGTTTTCGATAATGTGTCCCAAACGTGGGGGTATATCCGGCCGTCTGATGACATTACTTCGGGATACGGCAACCGACTCGCGATTGACATTCTAGGCGAGCCGACTTCCGCTCCTGAACCCGGCGAACTGGCTCTGCTTGGTACCGGGTTGCTCGGATTGCTCCCGGCTATGACGTCACGGAGAAGGCGGATCCAGCCGTCGATACTTCCCGCGCGGAATGCGTGATCGCGATAGCGCCAGAAGTAATTGGCCGCATCACATTTTACAGGAGATGTTTTCAGATGCAGAACAGATTAGGTGCGGTCCTCGCGATAATTTTGGGGACGGCTCCAGTGGCAGGGGCGCAGGCGACGGTGGATTACACTACCAGGACTGTCTCCGTATTCGCCGCAGCTACCGCACCAGCGGCCAACATGTCCTACGGGGGCGTGTTCGACGGGATGCTTGACACGCATTTGCTGATCGGAACGGATGCGCAGAACCTTGTGTTCCATTTCGCGTTTCCGACGGTTTCAGCAACCGTATCTGGGCTTACCGTTACCGATGGGTCTGACGTCCCCGCCCAGGCGTCCGTGTGGTTCCACGATAGGACCGTGCAAAAGAAGACACGCTCTGATGGTACTGCTGATAACGAGTATGACTTCTGGGCCGACAGCACGATGCATGTCGGCTTTACGCCATCGACCGATGGCTACGCGTTCGTCTTTTCCGCGAACGCGTGGGCCAATTTGGCGGGCCAGGGCGCCGGCGCCTCAGCAAGCAGCACAGCCATCATTACACTGTTAGGGGTCAACGCCGTGAATAACGACGGTACAGTAATCAGCTCGGCCGTATTTGACGATTCAGGAAATGGCTATTTCACCACCGCACCCGAACCGTCGTCGCTGATCCTTGTCAGCGTCGGGACTCTTTGGCATCGTGCCGTTGACTCGGCGCAAGCGTAGGCTCTAGGACAACAGGCTGTGCGGGTCGGCGTCCACCGTCGCGTCCCAAACGTCCAGCTCGCAGCAGTGGACGTTGTATTCAGCGTCCGCCGGTGGGTTGTGGTTGAAGTTGAGTCGTACCGAATCGGCGCCGGTGTAGTGCGTTAGGCTATGGCTTTGAGTACATCAGAATCGGCATGCGGCGCGTTAGGCGGCATGTCGCCGTTGTGCGAAGGGCGACCCCTCAACTGGAGAGGCCGCCCCTTCGTTCTTTCGGTTGATGCGCGAATGCGCTCGTTAGTTCAGGTTGAACGGATTGGAGTACTGGGCGCCGTCCACCACTTCCCACTGGCCATACCACAGCGCCTGCGATGTGATACGAGTCGAGTTCGAAGTCGAGGCCAAGCATCACACCATTTACTGGCGGAATCGCACTGCCTGGATTGATGGCGCCGTCCATCGTATACACCAGCTGCGGCGTGGAATTGTTCCGTCCCAGATAGAAGGAAGTCCGAGTCGTAGTGGCTGAAATCTGCTGGTAGTGAATGACGTAATCATACCACGCGCCATCACTCCATTCGGTCGTCACTTTCCTGAACCCAGTCGGTTCGGTGAAACCAAGATTGGCGCCTTGATAGCTTTGCACACCCCACGTGAAGGTGTAATCCGTCGTATTGGTGAAGCCGAGTCCGCCGCGCCCATTGGTGCCGGCCCATGACCAGCCCAGCAGCTTGTATGCGTTTGCCGAATTTGGCGTTGTGCCGAGGGTGGTAAATCCTGGACTAAAGCGGATGACGGCTCGGAGCCACATGTTGGTGAGTGTCTTACCGTTAGGAAAGCCTACCCACATTTCCGGTCCCTGGGTTGTGCCGCTCCGCTGATCGTACCGGACAGTTGGGTGTCCGTTATAGGTAACGGCCGGATCCAGCTGAGCCGTTCCTGCATTCGGACCGTCGGTATACAGCGACGCCTGCGGACTGCCAGTACCACCAACGTTGACGGATACCTTTGCGATCAGCGCTGCAGTGTTTGCGTAGGACCGGTAGTCATCAGATACAAACGCATTTCCGGATAACGAAGGACCGTCAATTCCAGTTTGCGGTGAGCTTATCGGAGCCGAGATAGGAGCCGGCGCCGTCGGCGGCGCCGCAGCAACCGGCGGAGCAGAAGCCGGCGGTGGTGGTGTCACGGTCGGCGGCTTAGTTGGGGTAGTCGCTGGCGTGGTAGTAGCTGGTGTACTCGTCGCTGGCGTTTCGGGTTTTGCTGGGGCAGCCGTGGGCGCAGTCGTTGTCGCCGCGTCCGTCTGCGCAACACTCTTGCCCGTATCAGGTTGCTGCTCCGTGCTCGTGGTAGGCCGATGTCGGACAGTCACAAAGCTCGATGCAACTCGGCGTCCGGCCATTGCAGTAATTGTCACGTGCCCGTCTTTAAGACCTTTGACGACACCCGTGACGGACACAGTTGCGATTGTCGTGTCGCTGGAGCGCCAGCGTGCGAGCACCCCCATCACGCCTTCGACTGGTCGTCCCGCGCCATCGACGAATGCGGTTGCAAGCTTGACCGTCTGCCCGATGTCAAGCGCCGGGGCATTTGGAGCGACTTGCACTACGGCTGATGCCGGTAGTGAATAGTCGGTTGCCGTCAAATCGGCGACGTCAGGGCCATTTTTGTTTGCGTCGGTGCCGGCGCAAGCAACGGCCGTAAGGATGAGTGCCAAAAGCACAACGGCTTTCGTACTTGGGTTCACAGTGTGGTCCTCGTTAGTGTGCCATTCGGGAGCCCGACTAGCATGGCGTGCCTGAGCACGCTTTAGCCTCGTGGCTTTGCGTCCCCGCCTTTCGGCGAGTTTGCCTTTATCGTGGCCCAGAGGGCCACACCTAGAGCGCTATCTGACTCTCAGATAGTGCCTGCAGCAGTGACGAGTAGTATCGTCGTGTAGTAACGAAACATTAGATCCGTCATGCCGCAAGTCCAGGTCAAATATTCTTACTTCCAGACTGCTGGTGCAGGATCGGAAACGCCCATGAATTTTCAGCATGGCGTTCCGACGGTCGAGTCCTACATCCTTATTAAGGAGCTTGAATCGGCGGGCATTAAGGAGCTTTGAATGCGGACACCGGTAGTGTCGCGGTGACGAGCTTAGTCAATTCTTAGCATCGGACGGACGTTGACTAGTTCAGGTTGAACGGATTGGAGTACTGGGCGCCGTCCACCACTTCCCACTGGCCATACCACAGCGCCTGCGATGTGATACGAGTCGAGTTGAAGTTGAGGCCAAGCATCACACCATTTACTGGCGGAATCGCACTGCCTGGATTGATGGCGCCGTCCATCGTATACACCAGCTGCGGCGTGGAATTGTTCCGTCCCAGATAGAAGGAAGTCCGAGTCGTAGTGGCTGAAATCTGCTGGTAGTGAATGACGTAATCATACCACGCGCCATCACTCCATTCGGTCGTCACTTTCCTGAACCCAGTCGGTTCGGTGAAACCAAGACTGGTGCCTTGAAGGCTTTCAACGCCCCAGGTGAATGTGTACGCGTCTGTATTGGTGAAGCCGAGTCCGCCGCGCCCATTGGCACCGGCCCATGACCAGCCCAGCAGCTTGTATGCGTTTGCCGAATTTGGCGTTGTGCCGAGGGTGGTAAATCCTGGACTAAAGCGGATGACGGCTCGGAACCACATGTTGGTGAGTGTCTTACCGTTAGGAAAGCCTACCCACATTTCCGGTCCCTGGGTTGTGCCGCTCCGCTGATCGTACCGGACAGTTGGGTGTCCGTTATAGGTAACGGCCGGATCCAGCTGAGCCGTTCCTGCATTCGGACCGTCGGTATACAGCGACGCCTGCGGACTGCCAGACCACCAACGTTGACGGATACCTTTGCGATCAGCGCTGCAGTGTTTGCGTAGGACCGGTAGTCATCAGATACAAACGCGTTTCCGGATAACGAAGGACCGTCGGTTCCAACTTGCTGAGATGGAGAGGGAGTTACAGCCGGCGTCGCGGCTGCTTGTTCTGCCGAATCCGATGATGGCGCCACTGGTGTGGCAGGCACACTCGTCAGGTCTGTTAAGTTGCGGCTTCCCATACCGCTATCTGTCCCCGAGCAAGCGGCTACTGCGATCACGCAGAGACCCGCGAGAAAAATATTGCCTCGTAGAGACACAGAAACCCCATTGGAACGCCGTTCGGAAACCCGACTGACCTGGCGCTGCTTACTGCGCTGTAGCCTCGTAGTTTTGCGTCGCCGCTTTTCAGCGGTTATGCCTTTATCGCGGGCCCAATCGGGCCTTCGAGTGAGGGTAGTGGCGTCGTAACCTGCCCTGCGCCTCAAGGATTAACGATTTACTCAGCAATTCGCAACTGGTGGGATTCGAGAAATTTCGGCGGGAAGATTTTCTACCGCCAAGTTGACTGAACGTTCGCGACTGTTGTAGCCAAAGTTTCTGCGTCGCGTTCCCAGTTGTACCGCCGCTCCACGGCTGCGCGACCATTGGAACCCATTTCACTTCTTAGTGCCACATCGGCGAGCGAGCTCACTGCGTCTTCGAGGCTCTTCAGATTTCGCGCCTCGAAGACGACTCCAGCTTTTTCCGCCTGAACGACTCTTGCGGAGGGGACCGTGTCCGATGTAATCACCGGCAGTCCCACACTCATATAGTCGAAAAGTTTGTTTGGGATCGTGGTGTCCATATGTTCATTCCGATGTAACGGGAGCATCCCGATATCAGCTGTGGACATCAGCTCGAGTGCCTGACGATAGGGAAGATGCCCCGTGAAGATCACATCGTCGCCGGTCAGCCCGTTTCGCGCCGCGCGGGCGCGAAACAAGTGTTCATCACGTCCGCTGCCGATAAGGAGAAGCTTTACCCGCGGTATTCGCGCCCTGAGAAGTGCAACTACGTCTATCAACTCGTTGATTCCGCGTACTACCTCCATCAGCCCCAGGTACACGAGTTGTATGGAATCGCCGTCGCGCTCACGTACTCTGGCGACGTCGACTCTGTCAGTGAGCGACGGTGTGTTGCCAACGCACGTTACGCGCATGCGATCGACGCCCATCGCTACCAATCGATCCGACATCTCATCGGCCACCGTGAAAACGTGATCGACGTGTCGAAGGCAGTATTCCTCGGTGCGCTCGACCATGCGCGGATTGCGGACCAGGAAATCGAGCGGCCTGTGTCGCCCGGTTTGCCAGATCGCGCGAATCATCGCGGGATAATTCTCCGCCATATCCAGAATCACGGGAATGTGCAGGCGCCGTCCGACGCTTACCGCGGTTGGACACAGTGGCAGGTCTCGCACAATTATGACATCGGCATTGATCTTTCCAGCTATGTTCGCGATCAACGAGCGCCAACGAGGATTGAAGAATGCAGGGAAGCCGAGAGCTCTATCGAGTCTAGTTCCCGCCCAACGCCACGGTGGCATGCGGTGGACTGTCGCTTCGCGCAATTTTTCGGTTGATGGAGCACGATTACTGTTGCGCGCAACGATGTGCACATCATGTCCCGCTTCAGTTAACGCGAGGCAGATTTTCTCTGTCCTGACATCCCAGGGATAATCCGCGTCCCAGACGTAGACGATACGTAAGTGCTTCTGCGATGATTCGGTCATGCTTCTCTGAGCCATGCGGCGATGCGCGCGAGATCGTTTGTCGTCACCATATGATGTGTCGGCAATGTAACGAGCCGGCGCGCCAACTCGTGCGCGCCGTGTAGTGGCTCGCGCGACGCAACCAGGCAGGGTTGTATCTGTGGCTCGAGCGACAGTGGGTTCGGATACCCTCGCGCGATTCCGAGTGCGTCATCGTCGTGCGGACCATCGCGAAGCAAGACCGGAAAGCGCAGGTACCCTGATTCACCGCTTTCTATCGCGCGCACGGAATCGAGGTTCCGCGACTGCTCCGCAGTGTCGCGCAGAACGAGAGCGTTGGCCTGGCGCGACAGGACTGCGTGGCGTATCCCCGGGAAAGTCCGGTCGAGCAGGGCAACGGCTGCACGCGACATGCGGCTCGGCTCGCCGGCTTCGTGATACACAGTTTCTCCGAGATGAAGCGACGGTATGGATGCGGGTACTCCATACAAGGAGGGTCGGCCGAGCGCCCAGGTTGCGGCAGTGGTTACGAGCACGCCGGTGCTCGGAGCCTGCCCGAGCTCGCCCGACGGGAGCGGCACGCCGGCCTCGGTACTGCCATTACTCAATAGCGCACCGCCGCGGCCGGATGTGGTTCCCTTGCCGCGACCAAAGCTCAGCACGGTTACATCGCCGAACGATCCCGCGGGCTTTCCCGCGATAGTCGCGCCAGCGTGCTGTGCAGCGTCCTCGATGACAGGCACGTCCGCATCGCGCGCCATCTTCATTATGGCTGGCATGTCCGCGGGAAAGCCGTAAAGGTGTGCGATCACAATCGCACTCACACCTTCGGTCATCACGCGTTGCAGTGAGTCCATGTCCGGACTGAGTGTGTGCGGGTCGATGTCGAAGAGACGAATGTGCACGCCAGCCCGTCTTGCGGCCGCTATGAGATCGACACACGCGTACGCTGGCATCGCGACAGGCATCGTAGCCTTTGCGAACATGCGCAACGCGAGCACGAGTGCCGATGTGCCGCTGTCGGTGAGCAGGACGTCGCGCGCATTGAATTCCATCGCAATCGCGTTGCGCACGCGCTCGCCCGGATCTCGGCGCGCGATTGTGTCGAGCGTCGCGCCGACGATGTTGCCTGCGCTGAGCGGCGACGCAACGGTGAGCTGACGGCGGATCCGCATCGCGTCCGCTACGGGATGAAGCGAATGATGCGCGGGCCGAGCGCGTTTGCCAGCGGGAGGGGGAGGCGCTTCCAGATTTCGGGGCCGCGCGCTGCGGCGCCGTGTCCTTCGGATGGCGTTGCAGCGCCGGCCGCTCTGCGCTCGTACCACCAGAGTGGCTGATCGACGGTGCCCCACTGCGTCTTGAACTTGTGGGTGTTTCCACCGGGCGTGCAGCGGCCGAAGTTGAACGTGCTGACTCCACGATCCGCCACGTGTTTCATCAGCTCCCAGTACACCAGCATGTTGGGTGACATGCGGTTGTACGCACGCAACGCCGATGCCCAGGTGATCTCGAATTCAGTGTCGTCACCGGTGCCCCACGTGAAGCCCGCGCCGCATGCGATCGGCTTGTCGTTGTGATACGCAACGGCGAACAGGGCGTCGTCGCCGAATTCGTGCGCTATTGCCTCGAAGAACCTGCGCGGCATTACGGGGGTGCCGAGGTCGCGCATGTGATGCGCGAAAACCTTGTAGAACGGTCGCACCTGATCCGCGCCGATGCGCACGGTAACGCCTTCCTTCTGCGGCCTGCGGATCTGGCTGCGCAATTTCGAGCTCAGCCGTTTCCACAACGCATCGGAGCCTCCGCGGCTGTCGAGCAGGACGGTGATCTTGCGGTGCGACACGGAAAAATCCGGAATTGCACCGACGTCGTAGCGGCTGCGCAGCTCGAGAACCTTTGCGCCATCGTCAGTCGCCATCGTCGCAGCGTGGGCGCCCAGTGCAATTATCGCGGACGGTGATCCGAGTGGGCCGCCGTAATTAAGGAAGGGAATCGAGACGAGGAAGTGTCCGAACAGCGTGCTCTTCACGCGGACCAGCGGCAGTACACCGGCGATCTGGTCATCATGGGCTGCATCGTCGATGGCGACGAGATACGGAGTGTCGTGTCCCATTGCGTGCTGCATGACATTGCGCCAGCCGTGCAGGTGGAAGTGCGTCCAGCCGTTTTGTGACCGGACGAACTCGTTCCAGCGCTCGGGCGATCCGGTGTAGCGCTCGACGCGCAGTGTCAAATCCGGACTACGGCTTGTGGTGACACGTCGGGGAGCGGAGCGGTTGCACGAAACCACTTGCCGTCACCGGCGAGCCGTTGCGCGATTGACGTGAATTTGAATTCGCCGAGCAGGCGCTCGAGTCGGGGAAGCACTTTGTGAATGTTCCGGTAATGACGGACGGTGGTCAGCCACGGTACGGGCATGCGCGGCTGTTCGCAATCGATTTCCCAGGGATGAATGTAGAACACGCCGGGGATTCCGGAGCGGTCTTTTTCGCTGAACGCGTGCCGGATTATGCCGTATGGAAAATGCCGCAGGTATCCACCGCCGGCTGCGGGTATGCTCTTGCCCAGGATGCGCGTGGTGGTGAGCGGAAATTCCATGAGATCGCCGGCGCTACGATGGATCAGGTGCGGCAGCGGCGGCGTGGCCGGGTAGCCGTAGTTGGACCGGCTGATCGGGAACAGGCTGGAGTCGTACCGATAGCCCGTCTCCAGCAACGCGTCGAATGCCCATTCATTTCCGGGCGTGATCGAGAAGCTCGGCGCGCGATAGCCGACGACGGGATATCCGCTCACCTGCTCGAGGATGGCGCGCGACGCGTGGGCGTCCTCGCGGAACTGTGCGGGGGTGAGGGCGGTCACCTTGCGGTGCCACCATCCGTGGGATGCGATCTCATGACCGGCGTCGGCGATTCGGCGAACTATTTCGGGATGCTTGTCGGCGACCCAGCCGAGTGTGAAGAAGGTCCCGTGAGCGCCATGACGCGCGAGCAGGTCGAGGAGCACGTCCGTATTGCGCGCGACGCGTGACGGATAGCCATCCCACGCGGCGCGATCGACGACGCCCTCGAATGCGTACACCTGAAAATAGTCTTCGACGTCTACCGTGAAGACATGCTCGGTTGCCACGTTTCTCCTAGGCGATCATGCGGTGCTAGCGACGCTGTCGCGCTCGTCCGCGAACCACCTGAACGTTTCGGATATACCGTCTGCAATTGACATGCGCGGAGTCCAGCCGAGTACTTTTTCGGCTCTGGAAGCCAGCAGGACCGAGCGGCGAACCTCGCCGGCGCGCTCCGGAGCATGTTCGATGACAGGTGCGGTGCCCGACGCGTCATGAATCAGCTCAGCGAGTTCGATCACGGTTGTCTCCACGCCGGTGCCGATGTTGAACGAGCGTGAATCGAGAGGACCGGCTGGCGGTAGCTGTCGCGTGGCGGCGAGGAAGTTGGCGTTCGCGACGTCAGCGACGTACACGTAATCGCGGGTCTGCTTTCCATCGCCGAAGACTGTCAGCTTCCGTCCGTCCAGGACGCGCTCGCAGAAGATCGCGACGACACCGGCCTCGCCGTGGGAATCCTGACGCGGGCCGTAAACATTGCCGTAGCGGAGCGCCACAGTATCGAGACCGTGCACTCGTGCATAGTAGCCGAGGTACAATTCCACGGAAAGCTTGGCGTTGCCGTAGGGGGACTGGGGATCCTTGGGGAAGTCCTCGGGGGTGGGCAACATCTCGACGTCGCCATAGAGGGCGCCGCCGGTGGATGAAAAGATGAAGCGGGTTGTCTTCTTGCCGCTCTGGCGCATGGCCTCGAGCAGGTTGAGCGAGCCGCCTATGTTGACGGCTACGTCGTAGGCGGGGTCGTTGACGCTCTTTCGGACGTCGATCTGGGCGGCGAGGTGACAGATGACGTCGAAGGCGCCGTCGCGCACGAGGCGGGCGGCGGAGGGCGATCTGATGTCATCTTCCACGAAGGTGACGCCTTCGGGGAGATTGGCGAGCTTGCCGGAGGACAGGTCATCGAGGACGGTCACGGACGAGCCGTGCTCGATGAATTGCCGGACGACGTGGGAGCCGATAAAGCCGGCGCCGCCGGTGACGAGTACAGAAGTGGACATGGTGTCTGGAAGAGTAGCAGGGACCTGGCCAGGGCGATGCGCCAGTGATTCGATAGTGATGCAGTACCGTTTGGAGTATCGGCGGCAAAGGGGAGCCGCAACATCGGTACCGGCGCGGCCTGCAAGGTATGTTAGGCGGCACCGTCGCTGCGGGGCTGCTGGCGGCCGGGACACCTTCGATCCAACACATGTGGGGCCAATGCAACACAAGGACTGGTTGGCGATGGTTCAATTCGTACGACAATGGCGTCATGTTCGTGTTCGGGCGCTGCGGTGCGGTTTCGTGGGTTTTCATGGGAGAACATCACATATCCGATGGTCGATATCCGGGCGTTTAAGGCGTTATGTCCCAATGGTTTCGCGGGGCATGGAATCTGCCAATCAGGTGGATGTCGCAGGGTGTCGACGGGCGCGATTGCGGCGCTGTATAGCCAGCTCCTAGGGTCACCGTCGGGTAGTTCAACATTTTTTGGAGGAGTACTGTATGAAGATTTCTCGACGGTTTACCGCTGTTGCTGGTGTTGCGGCGGCGTTGGCGCTTCCAGCAGCTTCGCAGGCTCAGGTAACGTATTTCACAACAGGTGTGTTTACGTCAACCGGCACGAATACGGTCAGTAACGGTGGAATGACCATCACGTTCAACGGCCTTCCAAGCACGTCGACGTCGACGCCGAGCAACATCAGCTTCGGCGACTTCGTCTCCACCGCTGCCGGGACAGGTTCGAGCGGAACGTTCAACGATCAGTTCACCCTGAACGTGTTCCAGACATCCCCGACGACCGGTCAGGGGAGCTTTTTCGGCTCCTTCGCTGGTACGATCTCGAGCACCGGAAGCCTTACCTACTGGAATCCGGCAAACCCGACGATCTTCAACATCAACGCGTCCAGCTACTCCCTGACGAACTTCACGCCAGGCCTGGGCTACTCGATCGTTGCGCCGAACAACAACAACGGCCACACCACGGTTCAGGGCTTCGTTTCGACGCCTGAGCCGAGCTCGATGGCTCTTCTCGGAACGGGCCTCGTCGGCCTCGTACCGATGATCCGTCGCAAGAAGCAGAAGTAGTAATGGCCGGATCGGCGCACTGAGGTGCGTTGAGAGAAAAGGGCGCGCATCGAGAGATGCGCGCCCTTTTCTGCTTTCTGGTGCAGGTACCGCGCTCGGCGTGAACACTGGCCAAGCCGGGACGATGGCCGCATTTTGCGGCCATGCAAATACCTCGCTGGTTACAGATCGTCGTCGCTGTCTGCCTGATCGTCCTGAGCCTCGACGCGACGCTCTATCTCATTGGTCCCGCGCGCGACCACCGTTACTCGGCCGGCCCTGAGCACTTTTCGGTGGTCGATGGCCGGACGGGAAGGTTCTGTCAGATGAATGGGTCTGCAGCGGCGGTATGCTGGAACCCCATGGTGGCCGACACGAACGCGACGAAGCCGTAGGGGCGAAGCTCCAGCTTGGATTGTGTGGTGACCGGAGGTGACTAGAATCGCTTTCCGGTCGATGCCCAGTGGCGGACGAGGCGATTCCATGCCCAGCCGCCGACGCCGATGATGACCGCACCGGCAAGAATGTCGAATACCATTGTGTCGCTCCTGTAGGCCTCGGGCGCCGATGATCGACGCCGCTCTCCTTAATTATGTGTCAGTTTCCAGGGGAGAAGCGTTGCCTGCCTTAACACCGGCCTTCGCACGGGTACACTACAATGTGAGCTTGCGCTGCAATGCAAGCTTGCGCTGCGCCCCCCGGGTGGTAAACTCTCCCTAGCTTCTTCCATTCAATCAACCGGGGGGATTCAATGTCCACTGTCGGGGATTCGCTGGACGCTCAGGGGCCAACTGGGCTTGTCGCGCGTGTGAAGGGCATCATCATGCAGCCGAAGTCGGAGTGGCGTGTGATAGACGGTGAGTCAACCACCGTGAGTCAGCTGTACACCGGCTACATCATCCCACTGTCGGCCATTCCACCGATTGCGTCGGTGATCGGGCTGAGCATTTTCGGAATCAGCCTTCCGTTACTCGGTACGTATCGCGTTCCGCTGGGGTCGGCACTCACGAGCGCGATAACCCAATACATACTCGGGTTGGTCGGCATCTATGTGCTGGCGCTGATAATCGACGCTCTCGCGCCGACTTTCGCGGGTCAGAAGAATCAGATCCAGGCGTTGAAGGTTGCGGCGTACTCGTGCACGGCGAGTTGGCTGGCTGGAATCTTCGCGCTAATTCCAGGGCTGCGCCTTCTCGGGTTGCTCGGTCTGTACAGCCTGTACTTGCTGTACACGGGGCTTCCGCCATTGATGAAGGCGCCGGCAGAGAAGGCGATGGGTTACACTGTGGTGGTAATCATCTGCGCGATCGTGATCTTCATCGTGATCGGTTCGATTGCCGGCCGCTTTGTATCGTATCCAGCGATGGGAATGGTGCGGTAGGGCATCCGGTTTCGATCGCGCGTATGCGGGCCAGGCGCGGATACATCCGCGCCCTACGCAGGACCACCAATTCGGCGCGTGGTTGGCGTCGGGGGTGATACAATCAACGCGGAATTTTCAGGTTGCGAATCAATCTCCTTGCAATTGTCGTCGTTTGTGCTGCGGGACCGCTCGCGGCGCAGACGGCTGTGGCGGCTCACCCGAAACCGGCTGACACGGAAGTTTGGGGGCCTGAGCCCAGGATCGTGACGCCGGGTGAGTCGGATGCGGCGCCGCCGTCGGACGCAATAGTGTTGTTCGACGGCAGGAATCTGGATCAGTGGATCAGCGCGCGCGACAGCTCGGCGGCGAAGTGGGACGTTGCCAACGGGATCGTCACGGTGAACAAGCCATCGGGTGACATACAGACCAGACGAAGCTTCGGTGATTATCAGCTGCACATCGAATGGCGCATTCCCGTTGGAATCACAGGGACGAGTCAGGACCGCGGCAATAGCGGGGTCTTTCTGGCGATCACTCCGGTGGGCGGGTACGAGCTGCAGATCATGGACTCGTACAACAACAAGACGTACGTCAACGGACAGGCTGCAAGCATCTACAAGCAATACGCGCCATTGGTGAATGCCGCGCGCAAGCCGGGTGAATGGCAGACGTACGATGTGGTGTGGACGGCGCCGACGTTCAAGGGCGATGGGTCACTCGCGACGCCGGCTTATGTAACGGCGTTTCATAATGGCGTACTGGTGCAGAACCACGTCGCGCTCAAGGGTGTGACGAAGAACACCGGGTATCCGGAGTACAAGCAGCACGGGCCCGCTCCGATTCTGCTGCAAGCGCATGGAGACAGGAGCGCTCCGATCAGCTTCAGGAATATCTGGGTGCGGGTGTTGTAGAGTACAGATCCGACGGTGTTACGGAATCGGTGTGTGCTCGCTTCACGCGTAGCGCACCGCGTTCAGTAGCGAGCCGGAGGACGTCGTTGAGTACGCCGGCAGCGGTGACAGCCGGTCCAGCGCCTGGGCCGGTGATTACGAGTGGCTGACGTTTGTAGCGTGTCGTCGTGAACGCGAATTGATTGTCGGTGCCGTTCAGCGATCCGAGCGGATCGGTTACCGGCACCGCGACGAGTCCAACGGTGATCGACGACGGTGTGACGCGGGCGCGATAGCGAAGAACTGTGTTGGCGGCTCTCGCTTCGTTCACGCGTGCGCTCCAGTGGTCGTTCAGCTCGTCAACGCGATCGAGAAATTCGTCGCGCGAGATATCGCGCAACCGTTCGGGGACGAGCGACTCGACTACGACGTCGTCGAGATCACCATCGAATCCGATCAGTCGCGCGAGTATGAGCGCCTTGCGCGCCACGTCGACGCCGGAGAGGTCGATTCGTGGATCCGGCTCGGTGTAGCCAGCTGCTATCGCACTTCGTAGAGCAACGGCGAAGGTGCGGCCGCAGCCGAGCTCGCCGAAGAGATAGCCGAGTGTTCCGGAAGGACAGCCCTCGATACACAGAACGTGATCGCCTGCCTCGATGAGTTTTCGCAGCGTATCGATCACGGGAAGACCGGCTCCCACCGTTGCTTCGTAGAGGATGTGACGGCCATGCGCCTGCGCGGTATTCTCCAACTGCACGGCTGTGGCGCGTGTGGCGACCGGAATCTTGTTGGCAAGCACGAGATCCCATCCTCGGGATAGCGCGAGATCGAGCACGGCGCCGGACTCTGCGGCGGTCACATCGACGAGAATCGGGCGCGACAGGGCGTGCGCAGACATTCTCTCGACCGCCTCGACGGCATCAGCGAGCTCGCCACCGGGCACCGATGCCAGCGCGCCGCCGTTCGATTTGTGCAGCGAGAGTGCGACCAGCTCGGCTCGCGAAAATCCGCGCGAGTCGAATACGAAACCCGATCGGTCGATCACTCCGCACACGCGGAGCGGCGCGATGGCGGTCGTACCAGGCCCGGTGATCTGGTCGAGCAATTCGCGGCCGATCGCACCGACCCCGAGCAACACGACGTCGGCATGTGCCGGCGCACTTACGCGGCCGCCGCCCGTCTTGTGCAGTTGGAACCGATCATGGATTGCGCACTGGACTTCAGCAGCGCGTGTCGCGTCAACGACGACGGAGAGCGAGCCACCCGATCCACTCCCCTGCGCGGCGGCAACGACGTTGATTCCAGCGTCTGCGAGCGCGCTGAATACACGTGCCGCGACGCCAGGCTCATGTGCAAGCGCGCACCCAACGATGCCGATGGTTGCGACTCCGACACGTGCGTCGATGTGCTCGATCTCCCCACTCGCCAACTCCGGCGCAAGAGCGTTGCGCAATGCGGCAACGGCGGCACCTGCTCGAGAGTTGGCGACGGTAAACGCCACCGCATAATCGGTAGCCGCCTGAGATATGAGCGCTGCACCAAGGCCGGCGCCGTGAAGCGCAGCGAATGCGCGCGTCGCGATACCCGGGAGCGCAAAGAGGCCCTGACCGCTGATGCTCACCAGCGCCTGGTCCATCGTCGCGGCGATCGCCTGTACCGGCGACGGCGAGCTGTGGCGGCGACTGGAAATCTCGGTTCCAGCCGCCAGGGGGTTGGTGAATGGGCGCACCTGCACGCGAGTGCGCTCGGTGAGCGGGGCGAGCGTACGTGGATGAAGGACCTGTACTCCGTAGTGCGCCAATTCTGCCGCTTCGCGGAAAGTCAGATGGGGTATCACGCGCGCGGTCGCAACGACGCGTGGATCTGCGGTCAACAGGCCATCGACGTCCTTCCACAGAATGACACGGTCTGCGTCCAATGCTCGTGCCAGGACAGTCGCAACGAGATCAGAGCCGCCGCGGCCGAGTGTGACTGTCGCTCCGTCATGACCGCGACCGATGAATCCTGGGACTACGGGAATGGCTCCCGCAGAGAGCAGCGGTCCGAGCGTTGCGCGACTCGCGGTGACGGTGCGGCCGAGATCGGGTGCGGCGTGACCGAAGCAACCGTCGGTTTCCATCACCTCCGTTGCATCGACGAAAACAGCCGGGATTCCCACGCTACGCATCGTAGCCGCGAGGATGCGTGCTGCAAGGCGTTCTCCGCGTGCAACGATGAGATCGGATTCGCGCGGTCCGACATCACCGACGATCCGCGCCGCAGATGCCAGTATTTCCAGCTCCTCGAACGCGCGATGCACGAACGCGCGTGATTCATCCGCGTCTGTCCCTGCGAGAAGCGAGTCGACAACTTCCAGATGCCGCGCGCGCAGTCGCTCGATCTGCGCGGCGATCTGTGCCGCACCACTTCTGGATGCGGTGCGCGCGACGGTCAACAGCTCATCGGTGACACCTGCGAACGCAGATGCCACCACAACGGCGGAATGCGCGCCGGATGGTGACGCATGCCCATCTTCCGATGCTCGCGTGATGAGAGAAATCGCTGCGCGGATCGCGTCAGCGTTGGCGAGCGCTGCGCCGCCGAACTTGTGGATTGTAAGCGGGCCACTCCAACCGATAGTGGCGGCTCGAGTGTGACCTGTCACATCGATCATGCTACGGTCGCAGCGAGAAACCGTGATGCTGCTGTGTCACGATTTGCCGCCTGATACGCGGCTACGCGATCGAGGGCGCAGGTTATATCCTGGACGAGATCGGCGGCAAGCTCGATTCCCACTGACAGGCGAAGTAATGAGTCGCTGATACCGGCGACAGTACGCGCGTCCGCGTCCATCGACGCATGAGTCATGGTCGCCGGATGCGCGACGAGGCTTTCGACACCGCCAAGGGACTCGGCCAGAGTAAAGCAGTTCAATCCCGATGTGAAGATCTCGACCGCGTCGATTCCGCCTCGCAGCTCGAAACTGACCATTGCACCAAAGCCGGATTGCTGGCCGCGCGCGACGTCGTGGCCGGGATGCGTGCCAAGGCCGGGATAGTAAACGTTGGTTACAGCTTCGTGGTCACACAGTGCATCGACCACCGCGCTTGCGTTGGCGAGGTGCATCGCGAGGCGAGCGTACAGGGTGCGAATTCCGCGCAGCGTGAGAAAGCTGTCGAATGGTGCGCCAGTAAGGCCAAGACAGTTCGCCCACCAGCCAAGCTCCTTGCCAAGCGCGGCGTCACGCGCGATCACGGCTCCGCCTACGACGTCACTGTGTCCGTTCAGGTATTTGGTGGTGCTGTGGAGCGCGATGTCGGCGCCGAGTGCAAGCGGCTGCTGGAGCGCCGGAGAGAGGAACGTGTTGTCCACCACGACGATGGCGTTGACAGCGTGCCCCGCGGCGGCGATCCGGCGAATGTCGGTGATGCGGAGCAGTGGATTGCTGGGCGTTTCGACCCAGAGGATTGTCGGTCTTCTGCGCGCGATTTCCGCTTCCGCGGTCGGACCTGTGAGGTCGATCAGCGCGAGATCGAAGTTGCCGCGTGCGCTCAGCGATCGTAGCAAACGCTGTGTTCCGCCGTAACAATCGTGCGCGGCGATCACAAGATCGCCCGGACGCACCAGTTGAAGTACAAGCGTCACCGCCGACATGCCTGTATTCGTGACGACCGCCGATGCGCCGTGTTCCAGCTCCGCGAGTGCATCCGCAAGGTGACTGCGCGTCGGATTTCCGCTTCGAGTGTAGTCGTACTGACCCGGCGACCTGAATCCGTTGAACGCGAATGTCGAGGAGAGGTGAATCGGGGGGACCACGGCGCCATATTCGCGATCCGTGGCGATACCTGCACGCACGGCGCGCGTTGCGGCTCCGTGCGATGTTGTGGCGTTGGAGCTCGTCATGAAATGACCTCGGCGTGCAGTGAGTTGTGGAGGATCGGACCGATAAGTTCCGGCTCAGCGAGAAATGCATCGTGACCCGTTGCCGCCTGCAACCGGATGAGACGGTTGGGGCCGGCGAGTCTGGCAGCCAGCTGACGCATCTGCTCACCTGGTACGATCGTGTCGCCATCGACGCTCACGAGTACTGTCGGAGTATGGATTCGCTCCGGGGTGACGCGATGGAGGTCAGCGGAAAGTGAGAGAGCCAGGAAGCGACTCGCGCTCCAGAGGCGTGCGAATTTCTCGCCGTTATGCAGGAGATAATCCTCTACCGGAAAATTGGCGCCTGCTTCGGTCGTGACGTCGGGCTCGGAGGCGAAGCGCCGGGCGAACTCATTCGCCGAGCGATATGTCGTCATCGCCAGTGCGCGCGCGAGCACCAGTGCATCGTGCGCACGATCGGTTTCAAGGCCGAGCGTGACGATTCGACGTTGTATGGTGCGGAGCGCGGTACTCATGGGATGTGTTTCGTGTGGCGCGCTTATCACAATCAGTCGCTCGACGCGATCCGGATATCGCTCGGCGAATGCGAGCGCTACCATGCCGCCGTAGGATGCACCGACGATTCCGTGCACTCGCGCAATGCCGAGCGCGTCGAGCACGCGCGCGAGCGCGTCGGCCTGGTCGTGGGTGGAGACGAGCGCCGCCGGCTTGCCGTCTTCTGCGCTTCCGCCGTCGATGTAGTCGAAGCCGAGGATGCGATATTCTTTTGTGTCGATCGCGCGCCCCGCTCCAACGACGTCCTGCCACCAACCGGCCGACGTCTCGCTGACCGTCGATGTGACGTGGCGGCTGGCGGAGATGCCGCCGAGTGTGACGACGAGCGGTGCCGCAGGCGGGCCAGTCACTTCATACGCCGGTATCGGCGCTGGCAATCGAGCTGCAGCGGGAAATGCGTCCGATCTGCGTGCGGTTCTACTCGGTGCCGGAGTCTCAAGTCGTGTCATCTATCGCAATCCTGCTTGTTGACGGACTGCGGCTTGCGCGTCTTTCGCATGTGGCTCGTCCGGTGTGTGCTCGGAGTCACAGCCATCATTCGCCGCGCGTAAACAGGCGCACTCGGTCACGGAAGGCAGCGTGCAGATGAGACTGCGCGACGCTCTCCATGACTCACAAACGAAAATGCCCGGACGGTTGAGCCGCCGGGCAGATTGCGTTTTAGCACTTTGTTTTACGTGGCGGCAATAGGCAGCAAATGACCACGAAACTTCGATTGTGCCCGGAACATATAACGGCCGCTGCCGGCAGTCAATGGCCGGGGCGATGCCGGCGGCCCGGTCCATCGAGGAGTACGAATTTTCGGGCGCTCGAGAGTGAGGAGCACGAGAAGGCGGTGGATCTGGTTACGCATGTTGCCTTTACGCGTCATGGAATGATGCAGGTAACACCGTCGCCAAATGTAGCAAAATGCCCACGTCTGTAGATTCTGAAACCAGCTACCGCGAGGTTCAACCCAGCCAGGCGCAGAAGCTGGATGCCGTCAGCCGGCTCGCGAGCAAGGTCGCGCACGATCTCAACAACATTCTTACTGTCATTCACGGCTGTTCGGATTTCCTCACAACGAGTCTGAACGACGATGACCCACGTCGCGCTGATGCTGTCATGATCCGGGATGCGTCGTCGCGTGCGGCGGCGCTCACGACCCGGCTGGTTGCATTCACGACAAATCAGGAACTGGAGCCATCGGTCGTCGATCTCAATGCCTGCATCGGCGCTCTGCAGCCAACGCTCGTTCGTGAAGTTGGTGACGGCATCGATCTCGCGATCGATCTTGCGAGCGATCTCGGCCGCGTCTCAGTCGATTACGGGCGGCTCGAAGGTGCGATCCTGAGCATGGTCGCAAACGCACGGGACGCAATGCCCAACGGCGGCGAACTGCTAATCACCACGCGCAATTACATCGTGGATGAAGCTGACATACGACAACATCCCGAGGCAACGCCCGGGCCTCACGTTCGCCTGTCGATTGCCGATACCGGATGCGGGATGGATAGTGCGACACTTGCACGCGTGTTCGAGCCTTTCTTCACGACAAAAAAACCTCGCGGAGCGGGGATTGCGCTCGCGACCGTGTACGGGATGATCCGGCAATCGTCCGGCTACATATCCGTTGCTACCACGCCAGGTACGGGCACCGTCTTCGATATCCTGCTCCCGATGGCCGAAGCCGTACCGGGTGAGACTCCAGGACTGACGGACGGTGTGCAGGCCGCACGAGGGAAGGAAGTCATCCTGGTCGTCGAGGACGACGCAGGCGTACTTTCGCTCGCGTCGCGCATGCTCATCAGCGAAGGCTATGCCGTCATCGAGGCTGCGAATGGTGCTGAGGCTCTCAGTACGGTCCGTGCATGGGCAGGCAACGTCGATCTCGTCATTACCGACGCCATAATGCCCGTGATGAATGGCGGCGAGCTCGCTGATGCACTTGCGCGCGAATATCCGCACGTCCGGGTGCTGTTCATGTCTCTTTATACCGGGGATGATATCGTCAGGCGCGGGCCGGACGCCCGGCGCGCGTTCATGCCGAAGCCGTTTACGGCAATCGACCTGACCCGGAAGGTGCGGGAAGTTCTCGATACGAGCGAGGGGCGATCATGAGCAGCGTCGCAGCCGCGCAGGGCCTGGATCGGCGCGCATCGTCCAACGCTCCGAGAGTGCTCTGTGTCGATGACGACCAGTTTGTACTCGCGGGAATGCAACGGATATTGCACGCGAAGTTCGATGTCCACGTTGCTCCGGACCCGATCTCAGCGCTCAAACTCATCGACGAATCCATGGCATCGCCGTTCGCAGTCATCGTATCGGATCTGGCGATGCCTGGCGTGAATGGAATCGCATTGCTCAAGCGTGTTCGCGAGATGGCTCCGGATACTGTTCGCGTTCTACTGACCGGGCATGCAAACATCGACAGTGCCATAGCTGCGGTGAACGACGGGGCCGTATTCCGGTTTCTGACCAAGCCGTGCGGGGCAAGCGCGTTGATCGCCGCTGTCTCGTCTGCCGCCGAGCATCATCGGCTCGCCATGACGGAACGTGTCTTGCTCGAACGAACGCTGCATGGATCGGTCAAGGCGCTCATCGATATTCTTACGCTCGTCAATCCCTCCGCGTTTGCCCGCGGGACGCGACTCAAGCGATACGTCGCTCGCGTTGCCGACGCGCTGGAGGTGGACAATCAGTGGGAGATCGAGATTGCCGCACTTCTTTCGCGGCTCGGGTCCGTGTCGTTGCCAGCGGCGCTTGTCGACAGGATGCACACCGGGAAAGAGTTGAGTGAGGAGGAGCAATGTCTTGCCGATGGTGTCCCTGCGATGGCTGCCTCATTCATTGCGGAAATACCAAGGCTGGATGGCGTACATCAAATTCTCACGTTCCAGAACACTGAATTCGACGGTGCCAAGTCTCCGCGTCCTGGTGTGCGTGGAGAGAAGATTCCGCTCGGTGCGCGCATCCTCAAAGTCGCGACGGATCTCGACGCGCTCGAGGCGAGCGGCATGACTGCCGGCGTTGCGATTGCAGCATTGTCGGATCGCGCGAACGTTTACGATCCGCGCGTTCTACGAGCATTTGTCAAGTCGATCGAGACCGATACAACCCCCGTAAACGTGCGACACGTACGGTTGGGCGAGGTGATTCCTGGAATGGTGTTTGCTGTCGACGTCACGGGGTCGAATGGGTTGCTGCTGGCAGCTCGTGGGCAGGAAGTCGGTCGGGCGCTCACGGAGCGTCTCCGCTACTCCATGCCGGGAGCGCTTCTGGATCAGGAGGTCGTGGTGATTGTACCTGACGTGGGTGTCCAAGATCGTTAGCACTCGTGTGACCTATCGCGCGCTCGCCGGCGCGGTAGTAGTTGCAATTCTTCTCGCACTGGCGGTGCTGCGTCGCAACGAGCTGCATCGGACAGCCGTTGGAGAGTGGACGCGTCGGTCGTCGTCGCTCGTACAAATCTCGAGCGGCTCGGCACAGGCGTGGGTCGCCGCGCGCGCAGCTGCAGTGCGAATCGTTGGCGCAAGCGGTGCTCGCAACCCAGCGCTCTTCAACAGACCAGCAGAGCTGGGTCCTCCACTGGCCGACTCCGCGCTGACGCAGAGGCTTGCGACTGCCCTGAAGCAGCTCGATCAGGCATCGGCCCAGTCCAGAGCTCCCTTCTCGGACCTGTGGTTGCTGAACCGATCCGGAACGTTGGTGGGCTCTGCCTCGCAGAGGACTCCGCCAGACGTCGTCGTCGCGGCAGTGCGAGGCGCGAGTGGTGAAGATTCGATCATCGTGGTCGGTCCTTTCCCGTTGAACGATAGTCAGCTGTGCGTCGTGTTCGTTCAGCCGGTGTTGGTGAATGCGGATGCGAGTCGAGGGAGCGCCGGTCGTTCGTCGATGATCGGCGCTGTGGTGATGGCGACGACGCTCGATGGCACGTCGCTCAGCAGGCTTGGTGCCGCACCGCCTGGGCCGACGTCGCAACACACGGCTCTGGTCGCCCGCGTGGGCGATTCGGTATACGCATACACGCTCTCGAAGCACGGAAGCGGCTTCCGCGTTCACGCGATGGAGTCGTCGCAGGCGGGCCCCCTCGTGCTCGGAGCTGTGGGCGCGCCGGGAATCGTGCGAGCGCCGGACGATCACGTTCCCGCGGTTGCGGCGCATATCGACGGGCTACCATGGGGACTGGTGCGACGCGCGAATCCGGAGACGCTCTTCCGTGCCGCGGACGCGACCCTTGTGCATGAGATTTCGACAGTCCTCGTCATTTTGACGATCGTCAGCTGGCTCGTGCTGGCTCGCGGCCACAGCGAGCGCGCACAGAATCTTCGTGGACTGGCTGCGTCCGAGGCGCGCTATCGGCTCCTGGCCGATCACTCCACCGACATCATTGCGCGGTTCGCGCCAGACGGGCGCGTGTTGTACGTATCGCCCGCTGTAAAGGCGGTGCTTGGGTATGAACCGCAGGAAGTTGTGGGCACCTACCCATTCGCGTTGCGCCACGATGACGACGCAGTGACCACGCACACTGCCATTCATCGTGCCATTTCTCTCAAGGAAGCCGCGCGTACCGAGCATCGGTTCAGGCATGCCGATGGTCACTTCGTGTGGCTCGAGACAGTCGGCACGGCGGTTCGTGATCCGATAACCGGAGCGGTGACGGAAGTCATCACAACCAGTCGCGATATCGTCGACGCCAAGGCATCGGAGGAGGCGCTCAAGGCATCGGAAGAGCAGTACCGGCTCCTGTTCGAGACGAACCCGATGCCGATGTGGGCGTTCGATGTGGAAACGAGCCGCTTTCTGGCGGTCAACAACGCCGCTGTCGAGCACTACGGATATTCACGCGACGAATTCCTGCAGATGACGATCTTCGACGTACGGTCGCAGGAATACGCACATGAGGTCCTTTCGGTCGACGAGCGCCTGCAGCGAGGATCGGTGGATCTTCCGGGGCGCCACCATCGCAAGAAGGATGGCACGGCCATCGATGTCGATCTTAAAATTCATCCGCTTCCGTTCGGAGATCGTGCCACGCGGCTCGTACTGATCAACGACGTGACCCAGAAGCACAAAATCGAGGCCGCGTTTCGTGAATCAAGCCAGTTCGTTCGCGCAATCCTCGGTAGCTCTCCGGTTGCAATCATAGCGACCGATCTCGACCTGCGCGTCGTGCAATGGAATCGCGCTTCGGAACGGCTATTCGGCTGGGCCGCTGACGAAATTGTCGGTAAGGAATGCCCGCTGATGGCTGTGGATGCGAACGGTGTCAGTAAAGGTCGACTTCATGACGTTCTACCTGAAACCACGCAAATTTCCGGGCGCGAAACGGAAGTCGCACGGAAGGATGGCAGCCGTGTCAAGGTCGATGTATCAGTTGCGGTGATTCACAACGCCGTGGGAGTTCCAGCCGGCTTCGTCACCCTCGCGGTCGATCTTACGGAACGCACGCGTCTGGAAGCACAACTACTTCAGGCGCAAAAGATGGAAGCCGTAGGACAGTTCGCCGGCGGAATCGCTCACGACTTCAACAACCTGCTGACGGTAATTACAGCGTACGCGGAGCTGCTCATAGGTGACGTCAATGAGACTGCGCCGAAGCGTGCTGACCTGTTGGAGATCAGAGGAGCTGCATCACGCGCCGCCGCCCTGGTACGACAGCTTCTGGCATTCAGTCGCCGGCAGGTGTTGGTGCCCAGTTTGATCGACCTCAACTCAGTCGTGCGAGAAACGGAACAGATGCTCCGCCGCGTGCTTCCGCCCACGGTAACGATCGTGACGTCGCTCGATCCGGAGCTTCACGTGGTCTTCGCCGACACGGGACAGGTCGAACAGGTACTGATGAATCTCGTCGTCAACGCGCGGGATGCAATGGCCGATGGCGGAACGCTCACCGTCACAACTGCGAATGTTTCGCAGGAATCGGCAATTGGCGTTGATGATGCCGATACACACCGCTCACGGGAGGTCATGCTTTCGGTGAGCGACACGGGCTGCGGTATGTCGCGCGAAGTTCAGGCTCGTATCTTCGAGCCATTCTTTACCACCAAGGAAGTCGGCAAGGGAACCGGATTGGGACTCTCCACCGCGCATGGAATCGTAAGCCAGTCCGGCGGCCGTCTCACCGTTAGCAGTACGGAAGGCGTGGGCACGACCTTCACGATACATCTACCCGCGGCGTCCACCTTTGACGCGGACAAGTGCTTGGACCAAGCCCACAAACCAGCATCCAGCAGGCGTGGCGCGGGAGTCGTGCTACTCGCGGATGATGAAGCCGCCGTGCGCTACGTAACGACGCGCATTCTCGAATCCACAGGCTACACCGTGCTCGTGGCGACCGACGGTCCAGAAGCTCTTGCGCTTTACGCAGAGCACCGCGCCAGCATCAAGCTGGTAATCACCGACATGGTCATGCCGACAATGACTGGCGCCGCGGTCGCCGCGGCGTTACGCGAGGAGGACCCACATCTGCCGGTCGTTATCATGTCCGGGGTCGCTGACGATGCCATGGCCAGCGGCGTTTCGGGCGATCCAGTCATGATCCTTCGGAAGCCGTTTACGCCGGACGCTTTCATTCGCAAGGCGACAGACGCGATCGGCGGAATCAGTCCACATGGACTTCCGATCCGGCCGGCCGCTCTCCGCGCCTGAGCAACAGCACCAACGGAAGACCGAGCACGAACAGCACGGTTACGAGAAGGAAGACATGATTGTAGGCGAGTACCGTCGCCTGTCGTGTCACCGAAGCGTCGAGGAGCTCGAGCGCGCGTTGCTGGGCCGTGAACTTGTCGGCGCCCGCGTGAATCATCGCAGCGGTTGCGTTCCTGAGGAACCGCACCGTCGCGGGATTCCACATTCCCGTGTTCTCGGACAGCACGTCGTGGTACCGTGAAGTCGAGCTCGTGAGCTGAGTCGCGGCGATCGCGATTCCGACGCTGCCCATCACCTGACGCACCACATTGTACAGACCTGTCGCCTGTGTCATCTGCGGTTTGGCGATAGTTGCGAGCGCAGCCGTGCTGAGCGCAACGAAGATGAGCGAGAAGCCAACTCCCTGCCAGAGCTGCGGCCAGAAGATGTCCCAGAAGCCGACGTCCGTCGTGAGAACCGAGAGTCCCCAGAAACCGTACGCGCAGATGATGAGTCCCGACCCGATCAGGACGCGCGGACCCAGCTTGTTGTAGAACCGTCCGGCGATCGGCATGAGGAGCGCCATCGCCAGGCTGCGCGGCATGAGTGCGATTCCGGATTGCGTCGCATCGAAGCCGATCAGATTCTGCAGAAACAGCGGAAGCAGAAAAAGACTTCCGTTGAGCGCCAGTCCCAGCACGCCACCGATCGCCGTCGCGGAAGTGAAGGAGATGTTACCGAGTATTCGCAGATTGACCGCGGGCCTGTGAGCTTTCATCTCGCGCCAGATGAAGAGCATCAAGCCAACTGCGGCGATTGCGGCGAGCCGCAGAATGAACCCGGACTCGAACCACTGGTTGCGCTCGCCCTCTTCCAGCATGAGCTGCAACGCCCCGAGCCCCGCGACGAGCAGTCCGAGTCCGAGGAAGTCTATCTCTCCCTTTTCGCGAACGAGATAAGGCGGATCCTGAATGAAGCGCGCGACAAGGATCAGATTGAGAATCCCGATCGGGAGATTGATGTAGAAGATCCACGGCCACGAGTAATTATCCGTGAGCCAGCCGCCGAGCGTGGGGCCGAGTGCCGGCGCGAGCACGACGCCAAGTCCGTACACGCCCATCGCAATTCCCTGTTCCTCGGGCGGAAAAGATTCGCGCAGTATCGCCTGCGAAACTGTGATGAGCACTCCACCGCCAACGCCCTGGATGATCCTGAACATGACCATCACGAGAAGCGAGTGTGCGAGCCCACATGCCATGGACGCTGTAGTGAACAGCACCACGCTCGCCATGTAGAAATTCTTGCGACCGAATCGTGAGCTCAGGAGCGCCACGATCGGCATGATGATCACGTTGGCCAGGATGTAACCGGTGATGACCCACGTGATTTCTTCGATGGTTGCGCCGAGCGTGCCGCTCATGTTCGGCAGCGCCACGTTGACGATGCTGGAATCCAGCGACGCCATGATGGAGCCCGTCATCACAGTGCCGGCGATCACCCACTTGTGCGTCCCTTCAGCAGGCTCCGCTCCCTCGAGAGCCCCGGGTACTGAAGTCACCGCGCCATCGCCTCCATCATTGTCACTGCCTCGTCGATCGACACTCGGCCGGTATCGATGACGACGTGGTACAGCAGCGGATCACGCCATTCGCGGTGGTAGTAGCGCTGTGAGTAGGCGGCGCGATCGGCGTCGACGTGATTCGCGCGTTCAGCGGCGGTGTTGCGATCCCAGCCGAACCGCGCGGTGAGGCGATCGACACGCGTTTCCAGCGGTGCGACGAGACGTACGTGCAGGGCACCGGGGCGAGTGGCGAAGATGTTCTGGCCGCTGTGCCCCACAATGATTAGCGGCGGCTTCTCCGCGGCTTCGACGAGGACCTTCTGAGCCGCCTCGGCTACCGAATCCATGTGTAGCAGGTGGCTCGTGTCCATTCCCACGGGCAGTTCCGGGGGAGTGATGAGCAGCGCCGAGGTGACGCGTGCGAGCCAGCTTGGCGGGTGTTCGTCCAGTCGTTCGACAGTTCCGACCCTGAGGTGCAGCCGCTCCGCTACACGATGGATGATATCCTGGTCGAGTACCGGCCAACCGAGGCGCTCGCCGAGGTCCCTGGCAAAATCGCTACCGCCAGCTCCAAACTCGCGGCTGACTGTTATGAGATCGATTTTTTGATTCTGCACGGTTGGTTCGGGCCGCCGGACCGAGGTTTTGTGCCCGACGCGCTTGACGCAGCGTCGGGCAGGTTTACGTTCAATACATACTGAACAAACATAACGAACTTGAGCGAATCACGGAATTGCATGGTTGAAGCGCGGGAAAAGTTCATCGAGGAGGTCGGACTGGCGGCGGAGGCTGATGGATTGCCACGCATAGCCGGACGCCTGTTCGGCCATCTGCTGTTGAGTCCAGACCCATGCACGCTGGACGAGATCGCGGAGGCTCTGAGCGTCAGCAAGGGCAGCGTGAGCACCGATGCGCGGCTGCTGCTTCGGCACGGATGGCTTCGGCGGACCAGCCGAGCCGGCGACCGCAAGGACTATTACGAGATGGCGCCTGACTTCTTTGCCGGAATCGTGGCATACAGGCTCGAAGAGATGGGACGCGCTGCACGATCTTGTCGCGGCGTCGATTCCAGACTTCGCGGAGGAGCCGGCGAGCGTTCGCGGCCGGTTGGAATATCTGGACGAGGTGCAGGCATTCTTCGTTGCCGGAATGCGGCAACTGCTGCTGGAGTGGCGGGCGCGCAGTGAGGTTGCCACCTCAGCGGCGGGTTGACGGGCATTATCCGGCGACGGGCGTTACTCTGCGCTCGACGAGTGCCAACATTCCATCCACTACGAGTGCGAGCGCGGCGGCGGGTAGTGCGCCGGAAAGAATCATGCGCGTGTCGGCGAGTGCCAGACCTGCAACTATAGGCTCACCGAGGCCGCCAGCGCCGATGAATGCGGCGAGGGTGGCGGCTCCCACGGTGATCACCGCTGCGGTTCTAACGCCGGCCATGATTATCGGCGCAGCGAGCGGGAGGCGAACCCACAGCAGTCGCTGTATTGCCGTGGTGCCAAGCGCCTCGGCGGCCTCGATGGCTCCGGGATCGGCGTCGCGCACACCAGTATAGGTGTTGCGCGCGATGGGGTACAACGCATACAGCCAGAGCGCCACGAGCGCGGGAACGGTTCCGATCCCGAACAACGGTATCATGAAAGCCAGCATCGCTATGCTCGGCACTGTCTGAATCACGCCGAGTGCGCGCACGACAGGTTCGGCTGCACTCCGTACTCGCTCGAGCGCGAGACCGAGTGGGACGGCGACCAGGATCGCAGCGCCGAGCGCAATCACCACCAGAAAAAGATGACGCAGCGTGAGTGCACCGATCGTCGCACGGCGATTCCACATGTAGCGCCAGAAAGGCTCGTGCGTATCGCTCGCGAGTGATGTCGCGGGACTTACACGCGCATTCATGAGGCCGAGCTCGGTGAGCGCATCGGATGCTACGCGATGCACATCCTCGCCGGCAACTTCCACGCGCTGATTGAGCCGACGCATTCGCGCTTCATCGAGCCGGCCGCTGAGCAGCGTGAGCACGGCGATAGCATCGGGACGATCACGCGCCAGTCGCGGGCTGACCAGCGCTGCCGCCTCGTACGGCGGAAAGAAATGACGGTCATCCATCAGTGTGACCAGGTCATACCGTGCGAGCAGTCCGTCGGTGGAGTATCCGTCCGCGACGTCGACAGCTCCATCGGCGAGCGCGCGATACTTCACCGCAGGTGCGAGCGGGCGGACGTTGCGCAGGCGAACGCCGTACACGCGAGCGAGCCCTGGAAGCCCATCACTACGACCGATGAAATCCGGCGTGAACCCCGCAACGAGGTGCGAACCCTCGCGGGCCAGGTCGCTCAGCGTGCGAAGATGGAATCGCTCCGCTGTGGAACGACGGACAGCTATCGCATACGTATTCTGGAAGCCGAGCGGTGGGAGCCATCGTACGTCGTAACGCGCCGTGAAAGTCCGCGAGACCTTCTCATAGACTGCACGCGGATCCCGAGCGAGCGAATCTGCGACCGAGTCGTGCAGGATCGCGATCAACCCCGTTCCTGTGTATTCGGGATAGACGTCGATAGCGTTTTGTCTGAGCGCGCCGAACGCGACCTCCGTTGCTCCAAGACCGGGGCGCCGTGTCACTGCAATACCGTGCGCTTCCAGGAGCTGTGCGAACATCTCGCACAGCAGATACGACTCGCCAAACGGCTTGGACGCGACCACGACGGGAGCCCGGTTTCGCTGACCCGGATTCACGTGTGACGGCGGTGCGGCAGTGCCGTACGTCTGGCCGTGCGAATCATTCGCCAAACCATTGGCCAACCCATTCGCGAAAGCAGTCGCGAGCGAGAGCAGTACGATGGCAGGGAATACGAGCGCCTGGAGTGCGATGCGGCTCCGCGTACCTATCATGACGTCGGCATGAGATGCGCGGACGTCGCTCGCGCGCGCGCGATGAGTGCTGCGACGTAGCTCGTTGCGGGCGCAGTGTGGAGATCCGACATGGTTCCCTGTTGTTCCACTCGCCCTGACCGCATCACGGCGATCTCGTCTGCGAGACGCGCCGCCTCGGCGAGATCATGCGTGACCAGCAGCATGGTCATCGGCAGCTGGCGGCGCACATCCTGAAACGTTTCGTACAATTCCGCGCGCGTGATGGCGTCGAGCGCGCCGAAGGGCTCGTCGAGCAGGATCACACCGGGCTGCGCGGCGAGTGCGCGAGCGAGAGCCACGCGCTGGCGTTGCCCGCCCGAGAGCTCGTGCGGGTAGCGGCCGCCAAATGTGTCCGGCGATAATCCGACGAGGCGGAGCGCGTCGGCAGCGGCCGATTCGGGCTCATACATACGCAGCAGCCTCGGCACGAGCGCCACATTACGCAGCACGCGCCAGTGCGGTAGCAATCCACCGTCCTGTGGGACGTATCCAAGATGGCGGCGCAGCATGATCACCGGTTGAGATCGCACATCGATACCGCCCACTTCGATCATTCCTGCGTCGGGGTCGGCCATGCGATTGAAGCATCGCAGGAGCGTCGTCTTGCCCGAGCCGCTCTCGCCGACGAGCGCGAGCGCGCGAGCTGCATCGACGGTAATACTCGCACCGTCGAGGGCGAGCACCTTGCCGTAGCGGTGCACCACACCACGCGCCGCGAGTGCGCGCGGTAACGATTGAATCTCAGGCATCGAGCCGAAAGTTACGTCGCCAGTCTCACTGGGGGTGGGTCATACCGAATACGGATCAGGTAGGCTTCTCTGCTGACTTCGCTCGCGCGAATGCGCGAGCACTGTACTGTTCTGCCTGAGCCAGAAGGCGGCGGATCATCGCCGACGCCTCAACCTGGGCGGAGGGGGGAACGGCCGCCCCACGCACCATCGCGTCAATCTCCTCACCCAGTATCCGGTACTCGGTGCGCAGGGCTGTTTCTGACCATCCCAACCGTGCCCGCTGGATGCCATGCCGCGCTGCGACGAGTCTGTGTATGTCCGCGGCATCCACGAGAAGATTCGACGGCTGCTTTTCGGCTTCTTCCAGCGCGATCAGTACTCCCGCCAGATCGGCGAGATAGCTCGCAACGTGATCCGCCACCTGCGAGAATCTGAGCGTGTCGGCCCCCGGAATTCCGCACTCGGAGCGAACACGCGTAACGAAGCGTCCGACCAAACGATCCAGTTTGCGTGTAATGATCTCGCCGACTTCGCCAAGCCCGTGTGCCTGCAGGCCCGCAGGCTGCAGATCCCGGCTTTCGGTAATCGTCGTACTCCCGGTAGTTTCGCCACTTGACGGCAGCCAGAGTGTAAACGTCGATCCATCGCCGACAGCGCTTCGAACTGTGATATCTCCTCGCATGAGGCGCGCTAACCGTTGGCTGATGGCAAGGCCAAGCCCCGATCCGTCGTTCCGTCGTGTGGTGCCGGCGTTCACCTGGACGAATGGCTCGAAGATGCGTGATATCTGATCTGCGGGGATGCCCACGCCGGTGTCGGTCACTCGAAAAAAAATGCAGCTTCCAGTCATGGCAACCTGAGACTCGGAGTCGGGACACGCGGCCCGGCCGTACTCCAATTTTACAGATCCGCCTCCCTCCGTGAACTTGACGGCGTTCGAGAGAAGGTTCACCAGGATCTGTCGTACGCGATCTTCGTCACCCTCGTAGTACATGGCCGATGAATCATCGACTTCATCGACGCGTCTTACAGTCAGAGCGACACCGACCGTTTCAGCAGATGGGCGAAGGAGCGTCTCCGCTGCGCCGACTGTTTCTTCTGCGGAAGCCGGCGCCATCTGCACGCTAAGTCGTCCCGCATCGACCTTCGCGAGGTCGAGTACCTCATCCACAAGCCCGAGCAGATGTCGGCCACTCGTCAGAATCCTCTCCACCTGCTGCTGCTGTTCAGGGCGCAGTGCACCTCCGACTCCCATCTCGAGCAACTGTGCGTAGCCAAGCACAGCGTTGAGCGGTGTGCGAAGCTCGTGGCTCATCATTGCCAGGAACTCACTTTTCGCCCTGTTGGCAGCTTCCGCCTCGGCACGGGCGGCACGTTCACGCTCTGCTCGACGAGCGTGCTCCTCGGCTCGTCGGCGATCCGTCACGTCACGAATCGAGATCACCTTCGACGGCTCGCCTTGCCAGACGATCTCCACCACCCGCAGCTCGGCGGTTACCGTCTCCCCGCCAGGGCGCAGGACATCGATTTCGGCCGGTAAGCCGTTCGCAATAGCGAAGCCGAAGTCAGTTCCAACGAGCCTCTCTGCGGTTCGACCGAAGAGTTGCTCCGCAGCAGGATTTGCGAAGCGAATCAATCCAGAGGATCCGACGATGACTATCCCGTCGGGCAACTGCTCGATGATGGAGCGTAGCTGGCGCTCCTGAGTGTCGTTTTCAGTGACGCTACCAGCAGCAACCGCTGCACTGTGCGCGCGTCTACGGTCCAGTCCTTGCCTACGCTCAATCATGCGAATATGGGCAGCCGGCTGATTCCAGCGCGGCTAGCGACCTTGTGAGTGACCCTGTGGGTCCTGTGAGTGACCTTGTGAGCGACGCCTGGCGATAGTTGCCGAGTTCATTGCGAAAGCTCCGTGCTCCTGAATTAGCGCAGTACGTCAGGGTATCAGTCAAGGTTCATGCCCGCGCTCACGGTCGATTCTGCACCTGGTCGTCAGGCCTGTACCAATAGAACGCTCTTTCCGACGGCACTTTCACGCGGTCAGGACGCGGGCGTATTATTCGATCCTGTATGCCCAAAGCGGCAGCTTCAACCGAGGTGATTCGATGTCGCGTTTCTGGAAGGCTCGGCAGTGACCGGGCCTGGCGGTGAGCCCAGCGAGGGATCCAGTAATGGATCTGCGTCGCGCTATGTCCTCAAGCTGTATGTGACCGGCAAGACGCCCAATACCGAACGGGCAATCACAAATCTGCGTCGAATCTGTGCGGAAGAGCTGCAAGGCCAGTACGAAATGCAGATCATCGACGTGCTCGAGCACCCACAGATGGCCGAAGATGACAAGATCCTCGCCACCCCAACTTTGATCAAGCGGCTTCCGCCGCCGCTGAGGCGCGTGATAGGGGATCTTTCAGACAAGCACAAGGTGTTGCTGGGTCTCGAAGTCCTGCCTGACATCACCCCCGCCATCACTGAGCGGACCGCAACGCCGGGACAATCGTGACCGAACGACACAGCGACCAACCCGAGCCGCACGTGCAGAAACTGCCGACCGGCATTGCGAGCTTCGACGTGATCGCCAAAGGCGGCCTTCCGGCGAATCGTACCACTCTGCTTTCCGGTACCGCCGGCAGCGGGAAGACGGTATTTGCAATGCAGTTTCTTGCTTCGGGGATTCGTGACGCCGAAGAAGGCGGCGTCTTCGTAACATTCGAGGAATCTGCCAGCGACATTCGCACCAACATGGCGAGTTTCGGATGGGACCTTGCACGGTGGGAAAGCGAGGGACGTCTCGCGTTCGTGGACGCATCTCCCGATCCGGATGTCGAGGTGATCGAGAGTGGCAGCTTCGATCTCGGGGCACTGCTTGCGCGCGTGCAGAACGCGGTGCGTAAAGTGAATGCGAAACGCGTTTCGGTCGACTCGCTGGGCGCGATCTTCTCGCAATTTTCCGATCAGTCGATGGTCCGCCGCGAGCTTTTTCGGATTGCGTCGGCCCTCAAGGGAATGGGTGTAACAGCGGTGATGACCGCGGAACGTACCGATGATTACGGTCCGATAGCGCGGTTCGGCGTCGAGGAATTCATCGCCGACAACGTAATGGTGCTACGTAACGTGCTGGAGGACGAGAGCCGCCGCCGCACGATCGAGATTCTCAAATTTCGCGGAACCGATCATCAGAAAGGCGAGTTTCCATTCACTATCGTACCTGACGGCGGGTTGGTCGTCATTCCGCTCTCTGCGATTCAGCTACGACAGAAATCGTCAGACGTGCGCACGTCATCCGGGAACAAGGAGCTCGACGAGATGTGCGGTGGTGGCTTTTTTCGAGACTCGGTCGTACTGGTGTCAGGCGCCACGGGAACCGGCAAGACGCTCACCGTGACCCAGTTTCTTGCCGGCGGTACTGCGAGTGGAGAGCGGTGCCTGCTGCTGGCGTTCGAGGAGAGCCGCGAGCAACTGTTCCGCAATGCCAGAGGCTGGGGCGCTGACTTCGAGGCGATGGAGCGCGACGGATTGCTCCGTGTGGTGTGCGATTATCCGGAAGTAAACGGGCTGGAAGATTGGCTGGTCGCGATCCAGGGGATCATACGGGAATTCAAGCCGCAACGCGTGGCACTCGACAGCCTCTCCGCGCTCGAGCGCGTAGGCACTCTCAAGGCATTCCGGGAATTCGTGATCGGAATCACGTCATTCATCAAGCAGCAGCAGATCACCGGTCTCTTCACCTCGACCACAGCGAGCCTGATGGGAGGCACTTCGATCACGGAGACACATATTTCCACGCTGACGGACTCCATCATCCTGCTTCGCTACGTCGAGATGTTCGGTGAGATGAAACGCGGTATGACAGTTCTCAAGATGCGTGGCTCCACTCACGACAAGGGGATCCGCGAGTTCACGATCGACCAGAGCGGGATGCACCTCGGCCACCCATTCCGAAACGTCACGGGTATCCTGGCCGGAACGCCGGTCCATCTCTCCCCGGGAGACATCGAGCGTGTGTGGAGCATGTTCGACGCCGAGGTGAGCAAGGCGAGACGCAGCACCGATCCCGCGTAGGTCACGAAGACCGGCGTGACCTGGCAGGTTGGAGCTCCCGGGTTCGGTGTCGTTGACAAGTCTCGCGCCGTGGCCCATCGTTGCGCACGCTGACATCTTCTTCTCCAGTCCGCCGCACAACGTGACTTCCGCCACTCTCTGGACACCGCCCTTACGCCGAGCTGCCGGCGTCGTGTTGAAATCGCAGCAGATCGGGATCGTCGCCGTTCTAATCGCGCTCGGTATCGCGCTGACACTCGCTGCCGGCTCCCACATCGACGCGGTGAGCGGCGCCCACACAAATAATTTCCTCAACGTCTACACGCTCGTGCAGATGGGAACGGACGCGAGCTCATTCGCGATCATGGGAGTAGGGGCTACGATCGTCATCATCGCCGGGGGAATCGACCTCTCCGTGGGCGCGATCTATGCCCTGGCGGGCGTCGGGATGGCGATGGTACTCCGCGCGGTCGGTCCGATGGGGCCGGTCGCCACGGTGTTCGTCGCCCTGGCGACCTGTCTCTCCATCGCACTACTATGCGGACTCGCGAACGGATTCATGGTGATCGGCCTCGGCGTGCATCCGTTCATCGTCACGCTCGGCACCATGTGGGTGCTGCGCGGCGTTGCGTTCGTGGTGAGCCACGCGGAGAGCATTCTGGTCCCTGGCGCGCTTACGAGCGTAGCGAAAGCCCGCCTGGGTCTGAGTGCTGACCTGTATCCGGTTCCGGTGCTCGTGATGCTCGTCGTAGCGGCGATCGGCCAGGTGTATCTGAGCCGGACTGTGAGCGGCCGCTACGTATTCGCGATCGGTGGCAATCCGGAAGCGAGCCGCTACTCGGGACTCCGGGTGGACCGCATCAAGCTTGGTGTGTATGCCATCTCGGGTCTGAGTGCCGGTATTGCGGCGTTCCTGGGCGCGTCGTTCTATGGATCTGCAACATCGTCGGACGCGAACGGCTACGAGCTGTACGTGATTGCGGCCGCGGTCGTCGGCGGTGCGAGTCTCATCGGCGGGAAAGGCAGCGCGATCAGCGCGATGCTGGGCGCAATTCTCATCGTGATGATCCGGCAGGCAATTCGTACGTTACATCTGGACCAGAACTACGAGTGGATCATCATTGGCAGCGCACTGATCCTCGCCGTCGTACTGGATCAGGGCGGCACCCGTCTACTTGCGCGCCGAATGGCCGCAGTTCCCGCCACGAAAGACACATCTAAAGACACATCTACTGTAACATGAGAGGCGTTGTGATGAAGCGATCGCATATCACCCCCGTTCCATTCCTTCTCGTTGCCGCCATACTCGCCTGCGGTGGCTCGGGAGAAAGTGCTGCGAAGGGTGGTGCGTCGTCCTCCGGTGGCGCAAAGACGTTCACGATCGCGATGATCGCAAAGAGCTCGACCAATCCCGTGTTCCTCTCGGGACGCACCGGTGCGGACTCTGCCGCGAAGGAGCTGTCGAAACAGTATGGTGTGAATGTGCGCGTGGACTGGCTCACGCCGCCGAGTGAGGACGCGACGATTCAGGCGCAACGAATCGCGTCGGCGGTGAACAGTGGCGCGAACGCGATTCTCCTCTCGGCCAGCGATGCGGGCAAGCTCATCGGGGCAGTGAACGAAGCCGTCGACCGCGGCGTTCCAGTAATGACGTTCGATAGCGACGTCGCCGGCTCCAAGCGATTCTCGTTCTACGGTGGCGACGACGAGCTGATAGGCAAGCAGGTGATGCAGGAGCTTGCCAAGCAGATGAACGGCAAGGGCCGGATCGCGATTCTGGGCGGAAGCCAGAACGCGCCGAATCTGCAGAAGCGCATCGAGGGAGTGAAGAACGAGGCGAAGAATTATCCCGGCATCACTATCGTCAACACCTTCTACCACGAGGAAACGCCGCAGGACGCCGCCGCGGAAGTGGTGCGCGCGCAGAACGCATATCCGGGCATTCAGGGGTGGGCGATGATCGGCGGATGGGCGCTGTTTACAAAGGCGCTTCTGACCGATCTCGATCCTGCGCGACTCAAGATTGTTTCCGTGGATGCGTTGCCTGCTGAGCTGCCTTACGTGGATAAAGGACTTGCGCCGGTGCTCCTCGCACAACCGACGTACCTCTGGGGCTACGTATCGGTGAAGACGATCTTCGATCATGTATATCTGCACAAGGATGTACCACCTCACGTGCAGATGGATCTCGTGCGCGTATCGAAGGACAATCTTGGTACGTGGGCCCGTCAGTTGAAAGCGTGGGGATTCACCGACGTCGATCCGAAATATCTGGCGATGCAGTAACTACAGGAGTAATCGTCATTCCTGCGGGATTGACGGACTGACGCACGATCCCGCTTTCGCGGGAATGACGGACTAACACGGTGCAGCTTTCGCGGTGGCGCGGGGGTTGATCCAGGGGTGCACATGGCGGCGATTTCCTTTTCACACATCACCAAGCGATTTCCCGGCGCCGTTGCACTTTCGAACGTAAGCTTTGACGTTCGCGCCGGCTCCTGCCACGCGGTATGCGGCGAGAATGGCGCAGGCAAGAGTACGCTGGGAAAGATTCTCGCGGGACTTCAGAGGCCGGACGACGGCGAGATTCTGCTGGAAGGTCGTCCCGCTCGATTCGACAGCCCGCGTGATGCGCTTGCGTCGGGCGTGGCGATGGTGCATCAGGAACTCGCATTCTGCGAGAATCTCACCGTGGGTGAGAATCTCTGTCTCGGCAAGCTTCCGCGTCGGTTCGGCTTCGTTCGGCGTGACGTCACGCACATTCGTGCGAAGGAGCTGCTTGCGACGATCGGTGCGTCGATCGATCCCGCACGACCGATGGACACGCTCACGGTTGCGGAGCAGCAGCTCGTGCAGATCGCAGGTGCCGTTGGCGCCGGCGCCAGGGTTATCGTGTTCGACGAGCCCACGAGCAGCCTTGGCGGAGACGACGCCGAGCGACTGTTTACACTGATTGGTGAACTGCAGGCGCGCGGCGTTACGATCATTTACGTCTCGCATCGAATGATGGAGATTCACCGGCTGTGCGATGAGATCACCGTGCTGCGGGACGGCCAGCACGTCGTCACGCGGCCAGCAAGCGAGCTGGATGAGGGTGCACTCATCCAACTCATGATCGGGCGCCGGCTGGAGCAGTATTTCCCGACTGCAGCGGGCGAGGAGCGCGGTGAGGAACGTCTGCGTGTCGAAGGACTCGCGCGCGGCGCAGCGTTCAGCGACGTCTCGTTCACGCTACACGCGGGCGAAGTGCTCGGGCTGGCTGGACTGATCGGCGCGGGACGCTCCGAGATCGCGCAATCCATTTTCGGGCTCGAGCCGGCGACGCGCGGTACGGTCTGGGTACGCGGTGTACGCGCTGAAATCCGGTCGGCGCGCGACGCGGTGCGGTTGCGTATCGGATTCGTTCCCGAGGATCGCAAGAAGCAGGGCCTCGTTCTCTCGATGCGCACCGGCGAGAACAGCACGTTGCCGACATTGCCACTCTTCGCGCGCCTGGGGTGGATCGACAGGACGCGAGAGACCGGTGTCATCCACCGCCTGTTCGAACGACTTCGCGTGCGTGCGACCCCAGAAGCCGTTACCGCTGAGTTGTCTGGCGGAAATCAGCAGAAAATCGTGATGGCAAAATGGCTCGCCGCTGACTGTGACATACTCATACTCGACGAGCCAACCCGCGGCGTGGATGTGGGAGCCAAGGCGGAGCTGCACGCATGGATCGACGAGCTGGCATCGCATGGATGCGCCGTGTTGCTCATCTCGAGCGAGCTGCCCGAGCTGCTCAACCTCTCGACGCGCATCGTCGTGCTACGAAACGGCCGCGTCGTTGGTGAAGTCTCTCGCTCGGACGCGACGCAGGAAAGTCTCCTGCGGTTGATGACCGGTACCACTGCGACGGTGTTACCGGCTGCGTGAGCTGAGGGTCATCGCGTGACGCTATGGGAGCGCATCTCCCCGCGCCATTCGCACACCGAACACCGCGGCGATCTGGCTTCCCTCAGCGGCCTGAAAGCGAACCGTAACCTTCGACTTGCCCTGCACGAGCGCCGCCGGTACGGGATACTGCACATCGTAGAAGTGACCGGGGTCGGTTCGATCCACCTTCTGCTCGGCGATCTGCTGGCCGTCCACCAGGATATCGAACTTTGCGGGCGACGTGCGACGGTCCGCGGTGTAGTACGTGGCCACCAGGACCATGGGGTGGCCCGCCTCGACCGGTAGATCGTAGGAAAACCAGCTTCGTCCTGCGCGGGCCGTGCGTCCGAGCACATGTTGCGGGGTCGCATCCTTGCCGCCCTGGTACTCGAACGACTGTTCGGTAGCCGGTTCTCCGGGATGGACGAAGGCAACCGTCGCTGCTTCGAGCTTGCGTTGGCGTTCTGCGTCGCGCGCGTACTCTGCCTTCTGCGCTGTCCACTCATCGGGGGTCAGGAGATCCCAGTACGTCGAGTAGGTTCGCTCATGCAGCCGATAGAACGGCACGAGATCGACCTCATGTGCGACTCCAGCCGCGTTCGGCTCGTGGCCGACGCCGACAGTTCGGAATCGGCCGGGTTCCCCCGCCACCGGCGTGACCCAGTTCTCCACCGGAACGTTGGCGGCGACGAAGAGCGGCACCACTACAGGATCGTGCACGCCCTCGTTTTCGCCGTCACCATTATCGTCTTCGCGATGCGGCGGCTCGGGGCCCAGATCGCCCGCGAGCACGAATGGTCCCCACATGATCGCGACGCGCTGCGGCATGTCGGCCGTGGGTTCCAATCGCAGAGTTTTGGGCAATGTGACTTCCACGACGTCGCCGCTGTGCCACGTGCGGTTCACCTCCACATACGATCCCACCGGCACTGGCGAGCTGTACATGGGGTGTCGCGCCGGGGTGCGCGTCGCTTCCGCGGACTTGGGCGCCGCTGCGGGCGCGTGCGCTGCGGGCTCCGTGACAATCTTGCCGTTGACCTTCACCGAGTAGCCATCGCCTGCCCAGTAGGGCCGACGCATCGCGAGTGTGAACTGTTTGGGCCGCTGCAGTTTGAGCGTGAGCCTGGCCGTTTCTCCTTCGGGGAAGTCGCTTTCCATTGCGAGGTGTACTCCCGCTGCTGGCCAGTTCGCAGTGGAGGGCGCGTAGATGTTCACCCACAACTTGTCGCCGGATTCGTAGTACATCCCGTCGCCGGCGAGCGCGTGATTTTCCATTCCGGTGCCAACGCAGCACGTGAAGCTGTGCAGCATGTCCTGATATTCGTGCGTGACTCCCGGTCCCACGGGCACCATGTAGCACATGCGCGAATTGTCAGGATCGATCGATGCCATCGCGTGATTGAAAAGCGCGCGCTCGTGAAAATCCGCGTAGTGGACATCAGGCGTCATCGAGAACATCTGCCGAGACATCTTGAGCATGTTGTAGACGTTGCACGATTCGGCGGTGCGCCCGTGCACGCGTGCGCCGAGGCGATCGGGAGGCCCGAAATATTCGTCAGTACCGTCGCCACCAGTCGAGAAGCTGTGGTGTTGTGCTACCTGGTCGTAGAAGAAGGCGGCGGCCAGAAGATCGGGCGGCTGTTGTGTATATGCATATCGAGCGGCCGAGCCGATGAGCTTGGGTATCTGCGTGTTGGCGTGTTTCCCGCCGAGCACGTCTTCGTGACGTTGCAGCGGCTGAATGAAAGCGGTGTGCTCGAAGTCGTAAGAGAGATTCAACCAGCGTTGATCGCCCGTGTCTGCGTACAGATCGACCAGCACCTCGTTCATTCCGCCGAACTCGGTGTCGAGCATGTGCTGTATCTGCTGATTGTCGAGGCCGGACAGAATTCCCTGGGCCCATTCTGCGAATTTCGTCTCGACATTCAGAGCCGTTCGGTTGCCGGTGAAGCGATATGCATCGCGCAGTCCGGCGAATGTCTTGTGCAGCGTGTACCAGGGCGACCACTGGCCGTTGAGGTCGAATGCCGCCGCCTTGATCTCGCCCTTTGCGAGTGCGTTGAAGCATTGGCGGCCGCCTTCGAGCGCGCTGAGGTAGCCGTCGCCGTGCTTGTCCTGCACGATCTTGAGCTCCGTGACGATGTAATCCACGCGATCCTTGAATCGCCTGTCACCCGTTGCGGACCACATGGCGCTGGTCGCCGAGAGATAGTGACCTGCGATGTGGCCGGTGAGATTGCGGCCGCCGCCGTCCCAGCCACCGTATGGCTTTGCCCTGGGCGTGAGGCCGGCGTTCTGCCGGTAATACGCCAGCATCCGATCGGGCTCCAGCTCGAGCAGATACCTGATGTCGGCGTCCTGCGCCTGTTTGAGCGGACCACCAAGGAGACGCACTCCATCGAGGGGCAGCGGACGGGCCGCGAGCATCTGGTGCCTGGGCGTCCGTAGCAGGTTGCTCTCGGATGGAGTCGCCTCTGCCACCGTGACTCCGCTCGCAATGGAATCGAGCAATGAAACCGCGCCTGCTCCCAGGCCTAGTTTGAGAACATTACGGCGGGACAACGTCATGGAATGCTCCTCGTGATTCGTCTGCGTGATTCGTCTGCGTGATTCAGTCATGGGCGATGTGCTGCAGGGGGACGATGGCTGCCGACGTGCTGGCGCTCGATTCCCCTCTCGGATATAGTATACCGAACATGACACGGATTGGCCGTGTCGGAGGACCACTCCTGGCAGCGTTGGATGCGAGGTCTTGATTCATGAGCGACTCGGTCTCGCGCCGGGACTGGCTGAAAACCATGGGCCTGGTCGGCGCTGGCGCACTCGTCGCGCCGGATGCCCTGCAGCTGGCGGCGCCCGTCGCCGGGCAGGTCGCGACGACTCCGCCGGTTGGGCCGGCCGCCCCGGTCGTGCGTCACGCTCCCGGGACGGTTCTGGACCTGGTGTCGACGAGCGAGATATTCATTCCGCCGCGAGGTCGCAGCTTCCAGAAGTTCAGCTTCGACTTTCCCGAGCCGTCGGTGGCTTTTGGCGATTACACGCTTCGGATTTCTCGTATTCACCGACGAGAACACCTACGGTCTCGACCGTGCGGCGATAACGACCGACGGCAATGGCGACGCGCTGACGCTCACGTGTGATCGTTTCGTCTGGGCCGGCGGACAGCAGACTGCGTCCGGGCGGTTGACCGCGTCGCTGCGGCGGAGCGGTAGCGCGATCGAGTGGGATGCAGTGGTGGAGATGGAACGGCCGGTCAAGTCAGTCACTACGATTATCCGTAGCGTGCCGCGCGGCCACGTTTCGTTCGGCGGCTGCCGGATTCCGCGACCCGCGAGACGACGAAATGCTCGCCGGTTATCGCGTTCGGCGCCGGTGATCTGAACGGCCCGGGTGGCAGCATGAGCACACCGCTCCTGATGATCCAGACGCCGACTGACGTGTTGTACGTTTCGTCGCTGGACGATCGCATGCGGCCAAAGCGATTCTATCTCGCGCCGGGCGAGAAGAGCTATCGCGTCGAGGCGATCTACGAGCACGACGCCTGGCGCGAGGACAGGAAGATTTCTGTGCCCGCGTGGCGGCTCGGTCGCGTCGCGAACGAACAGGACGCGACAACGCAGCACATGCAGCACATCGAGAAAGCTTTCTCCCTGAAGTCATGGGAGACGCGCACGGACGTGCCAGCATGGATGCGTAACCTCGCGATGGTAACGACGCTGCATGGCATGCACTACACGGGCTACATGTTCAACGATTATGCGAAGATGCTGGAGATCCTGCGCTGGATGGCGACGCAGATTCCAGCCGATCGCGTGTTGGTGTTCCTGCCCGCGTGGGACGGCCGCTACTACTGGGACTATCCGACCTACACGGTCTCGGATCGCATGGGCGGCGAGGCGGGATTTCGCCGGCTGATCGACGAGGGTCACAAGCTCGGATTCAAGCTGATGCCGATGTACGGCACCAACGCCGCGAACACGAAGCTTCCGAACTGGCCGAAGATCGCCAACGCCGTAACAAGAAAGATCGACGGCAACGTCTACAACCTCGACTGGGTCGACTGGAACAACGACCGTCACGGTGACGGATGGCTCGCATACATGAACCTCGGCGCCGACGCGTGGCGCGAGCATCTCGAGGGCCGGATCTCCGACATGATAACGCGCTACGGTGTCGACGCGTATTTTCTCGACATCGTGGGCGGTCACGTGAACAGCACCAACGGCGACATGCACGAGGGAACGCGGCGACTGGTCGAGAGCCTGCGCGCGAAGCATCCACAGGTTGCATGCGTCGGCGAGATGCCGTATGACGCGCTGCACGGCTTCATTCCAATGTTTCAGGTGGGCCTGGGCCCGCTGTGGTCGAAGTACAGTCACGCGTATCAGCACCTCAGCAGCCCTGCGCCGGGTCGCGGCAGCAGCGGTGTACACGAATCAGGATTCGGCCGATTCAATCCCGAGACACTCTCGCTCTCGCCGAACAGCATTCCCACACTTCAGGTCGTGGACGACACCTTTACCACGCATCGTGATGCAATGACGGAGATCATCAAGCGCGCTAAGCAGCGGGCGGGCATCGTATGACTGACAGGCGCGATGCATTGCTGGATCTTCGCTGTGAAGTCTGCGACGCAAACAAGGAATTGGCGGAGCGTGGGCTCGCGCGATTCACCTTCGGGAATGCAAGCGCGATCGATCGTGAGTCTGGTGTCGTGGTGATCAAGCCGAGCGGTGTGCCGTACGACGCGATGACCCCCGCGCAGATGGTCGTCGTGAACATGAACGGCGATGTCGTGGAAGGGAATTTGCGCCCGTCGTCGGATCTTGCCACCCATCTCGAGCTGTACCGCGCATTCGAACAGATCGGCGGCGTGGTCCACACGCACTCGCATTACGCGACCGTATGGGCGCAATCGCAACGGGAGATTCCGTGCCTCGGCACGACGCACGCCGACTATTTTCACGGCGCGATTCCGCTGACCGCGCATCTGTCGGCCGACGACGTTCAGTCGGAATACGAGGCCAACACCGGCCGCGCGATCGTGCGCCGATTCGTCGGGCTCGATCCGCTGCGAATGCCGGCGGTGCTCGTCGCGGGGCATGCAAGTTTCTGTTGGGGTGAATCGGTTGCTGCCGCGGTTGAAACGGCGGATCTGCTCGAGGAAGTGGCTCGTATGGCGTACGCGACGCTTACGCTGAATGCGAACGCAGATGCAATTCCGGCAGCGTTGCTCGACAAGCATTTTCTGCGCAAGCATGGACCGGCGGCGTATTACGGGCAGGACAAGAGCTAGAGATTGTCAGGCCGATATGGCACGCGCCCACCCGGTCATTCCCGCGAAAGCGGGAATGACGGGGTTCGATTCAATCACTCACTCAAAGTGAGATTTCGATCTCACGGCCGGTGAACGAGAGCGACGTCACTTTCTTACTTCCTGCCACCCGCACATCGATCCGTCGCGGTGCAGGCTCGCGCATGCGTGAACCCTGGTGCGAGGCGCAGGCGTGAGCCGGCGTGTCGCATCGTGCCACGTCATGGTGATACGCATGAAATCACCGCGGCGATAGTCGAACGTGTTGCCGTCGTCCTCGTACCATGACGATTCACCGTCGGCACCGGGATATACAATCAGCGTCACCGGCTCGTCACGCTGCTCGCTGACATACTGCTTGACCGGGCCCATCGGTATGATGGAGCCAGCGCGCGCGTACAGCGGCGTGGTTGCGAGGTCCACCGCGCGATCGATCTCGCGTCCGCCTTCGATGCGATCTTCGGTCCAGAAGTCGAACCACGTTCCGCGTGGAAGGTACAAACGCCGTGATGTCGCGCCTTTTTCCACTACGGGTGCGACGAGCAGATCGCGGCCCCAGAGATACTCGTCTCCGCGCGTGACCGCCGCTACGTCACCGGAATGGTGCAGCCACAGCGCGCGCATGATCGGCATCCCCGTGTCGTGACTCTCGCGAACGGCGGTATACAGATACGGCAACAGGCGATAGCGCAGCTCGAGATATTTCCGGCAGATCGGCTCGACAGTCGTATTGTGCAGCTCTGCTGGATCCGCCTGGAAATTGCGCGTCTCCGGCGGACCGCCATCACCGCCATCCCATCCCCATGGGAGATGCAGATGCCAGTTGCGCCCGTGCGATCGGAACAGCGGGCAGAACGCTCCGAACTGGAACCAGCGCACGTACAGCTCGCCGGTGTACTCCGAAGTCGGAACGAAGCCGCCGATGTCCGTGCCCCAGTACGGCAATCCCGTGAGACCAGCGTTGATACCGACCGCGACATGAGTGCGCAGCGTTTCCCAGCGTGACTGCACGTCGCCGGACCAGAGAAATCCACCAAACCGTTGCACGCCTGCGGATGCATTGCGGTGCAGCGCGAACGGGCGCTCGTTTGGGCGAAAGAGCTGAGTGCCTTCCCAGTACATGCGATGGCGGTTGAGCTCCGACGGTCCGTCGAAGCCATCGCCCTGATCGGGCCACCATCCATCGATCCCGTCGTCCACCATCACCGATTTGTGAGATGGCCAGTAGCACGAAACCTGTCGGTCGGGTGGCCAGTGGCCGTCCGGCAGTCACGCCGCTCGGCAGCGGTGCGCGCGCGTGCACGGATCCGACACGGTGCCGGTGAGATGATGTCCTTCCACGACGACGTGCAGCACGACCTTGAAATGCTCGGCGTGCAACGCTGCGACCTGCTGCTTTGGCGATCGGAAAGTTCGCGGAGTTCCACGTGAAGTCACCGTTGCGCGTGTTCCACCCTGACGGACAGAACCCCGTGCCGAGGTAGATGAGCGCGTCGCACGGAAGCCGCTTCTCGCGCATGGTGCGCGCGATGCCCATCACCTCGTCAGGACCGGCGAGCGTGCGAGACGATTGCAGATAGCCGAATCCCCAGAGTGCGGGCATCTCGGGCAGGCCGGTGATGCGCGCGTACTCGCGCATGATCACGCGCGGCTCATTCGACGAAACGACGAATATGTCGAGCGGCAACGCCGGCGCGGGGATGAACTTCCCGGTGGTACCGGTGAAATCGAATGTGCCGTGCGGTTGGTGAATGAACATCGCCCAGCCGTCGGTTCCTACGAGCCACTGAATCGGGGCGCGAGTTCCATTCGTCGAGAGATGATAGCCGCCCTGTCCGATGATCATTGGATCGGTCTTTCCCTTGCGATCGAACTGCGGCCCTCCCTCGCCGAGTCCGAGCAGCGGTCCGTGCCCGAGTGAGAACGACATGCCCGGTGCGGACGCGTCGAACGCAAGATCCTGAACGACCGTGCCGCTGGAGGTTTCGACTCGAATCCTCGGCGGGTCGTCCGTTACCGTAACGAACAGATCACCCGCTCGTACGCGTGCAAGCTCCGTCGCATTGCGACCGCGCCGCGAAATCTTGCCAAGCTCCTCGTCAACGAGCTCACCCGTGATCGGCAGCGGATCGGGGCGCCCGTTCTGCAGCGGTCGAATCGTGAGCCGCGCTGTCTGCGGACTCAGCGACAACACAGCGATCTCCACAGGCTGGCCGGCGATGGTGATGTCGCGAGCAGTGCGGCGGATGGTCAGTCCGCCGCGGGTGATGTCGCCGCTTAGCGCGAAGCCCGCGGTGATCGTGGCGAGGCGCTTGATGGCGTCGCGCCGTGATACGGAATCCGACATGGGAGTAGATCCTTATCCGAAGCTGGAATCAAATGGCCCTTCTTGAGATTGGATAAAGTATACAACCCAATCGGCAGCGCCGCATCACTGCACTGGGGCCGCACTGGCTGCGCGTACCTCGGCCGCAATCCGACGCAAGTCCGGGAGCACGGTGCCGACACGTATCGCGGGCGACGATGGATCACCCATCGCGAAGTACAGCGACCGGTACATCTCATACAGCCGTTCATACGTCGCCTGCTCGCGCGGCTCGGGCTCGATCACGCGATACGGCGGGCAGAGCGCGGCCTGCGCTTCCTCGATCGTGCCGAAGACACCGGCGGCGAGAAACGCGAAGATCGACGAGCCGAGTCCGGTGATCGGACGCTCGGGAACGAGCACCGGCTTGCCGAGCACGTTTGCGTAGACGCGGTTGAGCACGTCGTTCTTCTGCGCAATGCCGCCACCGTGAATCACGCGATTGATCGGCACGCCGTGCTCCGCCATTCGTTCGAGTACGATGCGCGTGTGGAACGCGGTTCCCTCGATCGCGGCGAATAGCTCGTCGCGCGCGGTGTGATTGAGATTCCAGCCCAGTGTCACACCGCCGAGATGCGGATTCACCAGCACCGTGCGGTCGCCGTTGTCCCACGCCATGCGCAACAGTCCGGTCTGCCCCGCGCGGTAGCGCTCGATACCAGCGGAGAGCTCGTTCTACGGTGGTGCCGCTCGCGCGTCGCGATCGACTCGAAGATGTTTCCCACGCCGGACAGACCGGCCTCGACCCCCACGTAATCCGGATGTGCCGATCCGCGTACAACGCCACAGACACCGGGAACACAGCCGACATTCTTCGCCGATCGCCATGATGCAGGTCGACGTGCCGATCACGTTGACGACGTCGCCTTCGACGATACCGGCACCGATCGCGTCCCAGTGCGCATCGAACGCTCCGACTGGAATCGGAATTCCGGCGCTGAGGTCGAGCTTCGCTGCCCACTCCGGCAGAGAGTACGCCGGCGACGTTGTCAGATGTGAGATAGCGACCCTGCAAGTTTCTCGCGCACGCCGGCCAGGAGTGGATCTACCGCGCAGAGAAAGTCCTCGGACGGAAGGCCGCCGAGCTCCTCGTTCCAGAGCCACTTGTGTCCCATGGCGCAGATCGAGCGGGCGATCTCGCGCGGATCGGTAACGCCGCACAGCGTCGCGGCGACCATGTCGCAGTGCTCGAGTGCGGTAACGAATCTGTCGCGCTTGTCGGGATTGTTCCGCAGCCAGTGCAGCAGCTTGGCGAAGCCCCACTCCGACGAATAAACACCGCCGCAGTAGTCGATCGCCGGCAATCCTTCGCGGTGCGCAATCTCTGTGATCAGCGCGGCTTCATGCTTTGCGCGCGATGATCGGCCCAGAGATAGTAATCATCGAGTGGGACGAGTCCTTCGCCCACGGGAATCACCGTCGACCCGGTCGTATCGAGCGCCAGTGCAACGAACGTCGCTGCCGGCGACTCTCGCGTCGGCGAGAGCCAGTCGCATCGCATCGACCAGCGCGCTCATGTGCGCGTCGTGCGACTGTGTCGCGAAATCGGGATCGTTCCGGTCGCGCTGCAGCGGAAATCCCGCGACGCCGGCACCGAGTTGTCCCATGCTTGCTGTCAACGATTGCGACGCGTACGCTCTGCGTCCCGAAGTCGACTCCTGCGACGATGGCCACGCTGTTATCAGCGTGCCGGTGAACGTCCCAGCCGAGATATCGCGACGTCGCTTCGTGCACCGCGTCGGCGACAGTTGCCATAGTGCCCGCGACGTGATGCTCGAAGCCGTTCTCGCAGATGAAGTGCAGCAGTTCCTGCAGCCGCGGAATCTCCACCACACCGGCGCCGCCGAACGTCGTAAGCGGATCATTGGTGAATCGCCCCTCGCCGACGTAGCCGCGAATACGTGCCGGTGCGATCGTCGGTCGAGAAGCGCGCGTATGTCATCGGGACTTGCCTTCACCTTGCCCACGACGGTACCGTAAGTGTTCTCGCGTCCCACCGTACCGGCGATGATCGCCTGATAATCCATCTGCACGTCTTCGAAGAACGCCTTCGGCAGGTTGCTGCAGTGGAAGCACACGGCCTTGTTCGGGATCGTCGCCGTAGTTGTTGTTCCAGTCGAGCAGCGCGCTGGGTGTCTCCGACGCGAGTGTCAGCGCGTACATGCTGATCGTACCGCAGACATCCATCTCGCATGCGCTCGGCAGGTTCACGTCGCTCATCATGCTCATGATGGTGCAGGGCACCACGCCGAAGAACTCTTCCATCGAAGTCCAGCACTGGATCGCGCTCACCGTCACGTCGGCTTCCGCCATCCAGCGGTCGATCACCAGGCCCAGTTTCGCCATCTTGATGAGCGCTTCGGATGGAATGCCGTCGGTGGTCACGTACGCCTCGCATCTGCTCGAGTTTCGCATGCACGAGCAGCGTCGTCGTTCGCCAGTCGATCGATTCGGCCGAGGATCTCCGACAGATCGATCGGCTCGACTGCGATTCCCGAGGCCTCGAGTATCTTCTCGCTGTAATCGCACTGTCTTGAATGCTGCGGGGCGAGCACCGATCGCGCCGATGCGCGCGTGCCTGAGACCCCGCACGACGCGGCAGACGCGGTGAAGCTGCGCAGATCCGCGCGGAAGCTTTCGGACTCTGGCCGCTGAGTGTGCAGTGAAGTGAGCGAGTAGGGAATGCCGTACTGCGTGAGGACGTTGCAGACGGACATCTTGCCGCAGAACGCGTCGCGTCGTGACGTCGATGCCCATCCTTGCCGGATCGTCCGCCGTGGCGTGGATGAGCACCGGGACGTTGAGGCCGGCCATGCGGAGCGTCTCGGCGATCGCGCGCTCGTCGCCGAAATTCGGCAGGGTGACGATCACGCCCGCGATCTTGTCGGCGTTGGCGCGGAAGAGCGCCGCGCAGGCCTTGGCCTCGTCGCGACTCTCGACGGCGCCGTGCACCGAATCGTCCGGACCGAGCGCTATGGCGTCGATGCCTTCCTCGGCGAGCGCCTTGAGCATGTCCTCGCGTCCCGTGCGGGCGAGATGGCCGGGAAAGAAGCCGCGATTGCCGACGATGACGCCGAGCGTGACGCGCTCTTTTCGACCGGGGCGTGGCGGGTGTTGCATCGCCCTGGCGGCACGCTTTGCGGTGAGCTTTCCGCCGACGTTGGACTCGAGTTTATGAAGGGGCATTGGAGAGGTACGGGGTCAGGATTGTATACAATACTGCAAGGCCGGGACGGTCGAAAGAGCGGCGTGCCTGGCAATCCGCTCGATCAACGTTCCGGTTTTCCCGACGTAATCAAGTGTACGCTGTTCGAACAGAGAACATTCCTTCCGGAGCATGCAAGTGAACCGCCGTTCCCACCGTTCTGCACGAATCATGGCCTTCCTTGCGCTGATTGCCATCTGTCCGGGCGTCGTGATTGCTCAGAACGGCCGTCCCCCGGCACCAGTGTGGCCGACCACTGACGGTACGTATGCAATCAAGGATTTCCACTTTCGGTCCGGCGAGACCATTCCTGAACTGAAGCTTCACTATCTGACGCTGGGGACGCCGCACAGGAATGCCGCGGGTCACGTCGACAACGCGGTGCTACTGCTTCACGGCACGGGCGGGAATGCACGCAATCTTCTCGCGCCGTCCTTTTCGAATGTGCTGTTCGGGCCCGGCCAGGCGCTCGACATCAACAAGTATTACCTGATTTTTCCGGACGACATCGGCCATGGTCAGTCGAGCAAACCATCGGACGGCCTTCACATGCGGTTCCCGCACTATGACTACGACGACATGGTCGCGTCGCAGCACACGATGCTCACCGAGGGCTTGCACGTCGATCACTTGCGGCTCGTGATAGGAACATCCATGGGTTGCATGCAGGCGTTCGTCTGGGGTGAGACCTACCCCCAGTTCATGGATGCGTTGACACCGCTTGCGTGCAACGCGGTGGAGATTGCCGGACGCAATCGCATTACGCGCTACATCGCGATCCAGTCCGTGAAGAACGATCCCGCATGGATGGGCGGCGAATACAGGACTGAGCCCGTCGAGGGGCTGCGGGGCGCAGCGGCGATGCTGTTGGTGATGGGCTCCGCGCCGCTTCAGATGCAGAAGCGTGACTCCACGCGCGCGCTGGCGGAAGCATACGTCGATAACTACATGAAACGCATGCCCGCAACGACGGACGCGAACGATCTCATTTACTATTTCGATGCGTCGCGGAACTACGATCCGAGCAGCAAGCTTGAAACGATCGTCGCGCCAATGTTGTGGATCAACTCAGCCGACGACTTCATCAATCCACCCGAGCTGGGTCTGGCGGAGCAGATGGTGAAGCGCATTCCACATGGGAAGTTCGTGTTGATTCCAATATCCGATGCCACAAGAGGTCACGGAACGCACACGATGGCGGCTGTGTGGAAGGATTATTTCGTACAGTTCATGAAGGATACGGAGCCAAAGCAATAGGATTGAACCGGCGATCTCTTGCTCCCGAAGCGTGGGTGGGGACGGGCGGCGAAAAGCTGACGAGATTGACACAGAGCGCGGTCACCTATGAACTGGGAGTGCTTAACCACTGACGGCGCTTGATTTCAAAGTCGCCAACGGTTTACCGCGATAAAACGTTGGATAGCCTGGCACAGTCGGTTCGTGGTAGGGTCGTCTCACATCAACACTTGCCGTCACCTTACGGCGGCCCTATTATCGCAAGTCCCCAAGTGGGAGATCACGATGCCTACCAAGCTGGGTACCTGCATGGTGTGGGATGGAGACCATGTGGTGTGTGATGTGGAAATTGGGAATGGTCATCCAGGCGCGTCATCTGTGTGTCTTGCGACGCTCCCGGATGCGCCATTTGCTTTCACCAGCCGCTGAGATCACACGTGACTGACGCGGTAACACCGGCTGCCGAGCACGTAGCGATCATTGGTGTGCACGGCGTGGGTAGCCCACCTCCGTTCAGCACCGCCCGGGCGATCGCCGCTCTATTGACCGAGTTCGCACCAGCGGGCGAATACAGCGGCTTCGATGAAAGCGCGATCTACGTCGCCGTCGATCCGCTCATTGCGCCGAGTCCCGTAGCGGCGCAGGCGCAAGTCGCTGATGCCGCGAGTGAGAATAGCCCATCGCCCGAGGGGCGCGTAGCGGCACGGGGTTCCGTACCGGACGAGACGCATCCGTCCAACGCGACCGCCGATCGTACTGAGCTTCCGACATTGCGGTACGGGGAGACGGCGGGTGTAGCATTCATGCGCGAGCAACTAGCCGGGTTCGATGGCGCGGGTCATCAAGATGCTTACGCAACCGTTGAAATATGCGGGACCCGGCGAGGCCGAAGCACCGGATCCGTCCAGACGATCCATGTGTTCGAGATGCACTGGGCCGATCTATCACGGCTCGGAAGCGGTGTGCTGCGAGTTTTCGGTGCGATCTACCAGCTTCTGTTACACGTCAGCCATCTCGGACGCAAGGGCGTCGACGTGGCGAAGGAGCTCTATAAAGAAGACGGCGTGGTCGCTCGGCGATGGAAGCTCTACTCGTTCGCGCACACGACCGCAGTGCGCGCATTCACGCTTGTGGTACCCCTGTCTACACTGGTGATGCTCGTCTTCCTGCCGCTGTTCGTTCCCGCGGCAATACCGGCCGGTGCACGCTTCACGATCGGGATCATCGCTGCGGCCATCGTCATCGCCGGTGCTGTCGGCTACGGTCTCTATCGCTTCACCGCGCTTCGGTGGGGATCCAATCTTTTCGTCGGATTCCTGATCGTTCTATGCGGCGTGGTGTGGTGGCTATTTCGCAATGGGGCCGTCACGCGTGAGCCCGCCGGAACCGTCCTTGTTTCATGTCTGCTCGGGTTGACAAGCGCTGTCGCGTTCTGGGCGATCATCCGATCCTACGGCCGCGTGCGATCGCATGCGCGGTTCGCTGGGTGCGCCGTGCTCATGATTACGCTGCTGCTCGTCGTCGCGAACCGGTCGGCGATTCCTGGCGGCGAGCTCGCTGAGCGGATCAGATATGCGGCGCTGCTTGGCTTCGAGTCGGGATACCTCGCGCTCACCGTATCCTGGGGACTGGTCTGGGTCGCTGCGTTGTTCGCCTTGATCCTATCAATACCCATCATATACAAGGCCGCGTTCAAGGACTCCACGATGCGTGCGCGACGAGTCGCACGAACCGCGCGCGTGACACTCGCTCTGAGCGCGTTTCTGTTCATCGTGTTTGCTCTGGTTGGATACCAGTCGGTGGTGAACGTCGCGGAGTCGCAGCAGTCGAGGTTGGGCTTGTTGCCACCTTGCGTCAAAGGCACGCGAGCGTGCCTTCCCCAGATCGTGCCAGCGGTAGTTACTGATGTCGGAGTGACGTCGGCCTCAAAGTTTTTCACCGCGCTGATAACCACCAGCGGGACGTCGGGGTTCGAGCCGATCCTCGTTATCGGCGCGGTCACGGTGGTACTGATATCATGGCTCGTCGTGCTGATCGCCGTCACCAGCGTGTGGACGCCATCGTCGCGCGATCCGAGCGACGAGCGTAGCCTGGCGCTCGGCCGCTGGATGAGCTCGGGCTTTGTATGGGCGGCGGTGGCGGGGGACTGCCTCGTGGTTGGAATTGTCGTATTCATACTCGTTGGGGGCATTCACGACTGGCTATCGATGGGTGCGAGCACGAGTGGGTTCGACCCGACGGCGACGCGCGTGATAGTCAATTGGCTGGCGGTCGTTCTCGTGACTTCCGCCGCGGGGCTTGCCGTGGTCCGGCTTCGCGTCTCCGCTCTCGCGAGTCACGCACGACCTGCGCTCGGCATCATCCTCGATGTTGATAATTATCTGCGGGAGTCGCCGAGCTGGGCCACGCCGAGAGCGAAGATGGCCGCGCGCTTCGCGTCGCTGCTTCGGCACATACTCGGTCGGCGCGACGCCGCCGGTAAGCCGATGTTCAACAGGATCGTGATCGTATCGCATAGCCAGGGCACAGTGATAGCAACCGACATGCTTCGTTTTCTGAAGATCGTCGGCGCGACGGATCCCGACATCAGTAGCGTCAGGGTGACTCTGCTCACGATGGGCTCGCCGCTGCGACAGCTATACGCCGCAAATTTTCCGCATCTATACGAGTGGGTGGATTACAACAACGACGACAGCGTGACTACGTCGGCGTATCACGCGTATCCCGACCCTGCGGAGCTGAACGTGGCGGAATGGGTGAACCTCTACACCACCGGTGACTACGTCGGTCGCAGCCTCTGGCGTTCGATGTCCTGGCCCGACATTTGGCGGCGGCAGGAATTCGTCGAGCGAGCTCAGCGCGATGCGCCCCTCGATCGGTACGACCGATGCCTTGGGGCCGGCACGCACACTCGCTACTGGACCAGTGCAGACGTCTCCGCAGAGATCGACGCCATGCTCGAGTCGCCCTTGCACGCGTGAGCCGCGCCACAAAGTCCATCTCGGCGCGGCACGGGCGAGAACACCATAAGATTCGTTGCGCGGTGCTTTCCGAATGGCATACGCTGGCGTTGAGATCAAGGCCTACAGCATGTGGCTCACATCGGATGTGCTGGTTGGGTATGCGTAAATCATGTGCTTCAGGTGCGTTGCGGTTAAGCCATGGCGCACGGCGAGCGCGAATATGTTGATGACGTCGGGTGCGTCTGGCCCCAGGAGATGTGCTCCGAGGATGCGGTCCGTCTCCTTCTCGACCACCGTCTTGAACATCGCGACTGGCTCCCGCACCCGCCGATTCGAGAACCAGCTCGCCGTGTCTTCGCACGTGACGCGTACGTTGAACCCGTGCGCGCGCGCATCGGCCTCGGTGAGGCCCACGGCCGCGAGCGGCGGCACGGTGAACACGACGCTTGGTATGCCGCGATAGTCGGGCTTCTTGCTGTTGCCGTGCAGCAGGTTGGATGCGACGACAATGCCCTCGTGGGCGGCCACGGGCGTGAGCGGCAGTGAGCCGGGAGGGAGTGTGCAGTCGCCGGCTGCGTAGACGCGTTGGTTCGTTGTACTCTGCAGAAACTCATTCACCATGATCGCACCGCGCTCGTCGGTAGCCACGTTTGCACGCGCTAGCTCCAGCTGTTCTGTCTTTGGGATTCGGCCAGCTCCATGCACGACCAGATCGGCACTCACGCTATGCGTGCGTGCATCGGTGCCAGAACCAGCCGTAAAATGCACCAGAAAGCCATCACCGCTTGTCTCGATTGACGTAACCGTCGCGGCGCTGCGAATGTCTATCCCTACGCTCCCGGAATGCGTCACCAGGAGTGCAACGAGATCCTGATCGAACTTCCCGAGCGGTGTGCCACGTCCCAGCATAATGACCTGTGATCCGGCACGTTGAGCGATGTGCGCGAACTCGAAGGAGACGTAGCCCGCGCCAATGAAGGCGATACGCTTCGGCAGTTCATCCATATCCAGGAAATCGCTGCTCGTTCGCACGTACTCCTCGCCCGGAATTCCTAGCGGCATGGGCACAGCGCCGCTCGCGATTACAAAGTGCTCCGCCGCTATCTCTTGCACGTGCCCCTCTGCATCAGCTATAGCCATACTGGCTTCACCGGTGAACCGTGCGCTACCATGAAACGTGACGACGCCTGCCTTCTCAAAGGCAGCCTCGTGCTTGGCCGGCGCGGGATCGGTAAGGGAGCGCTTGAAGCGCATGAGCGCAGGCCAATCAATCTGAGCATCGCTGGTGATGCCGTAGCCGGTCATGCGTCGGTGCCAGTCAACCAGCTCGGCCGCACCAACCAGAACCTTCTTGGGATCACAGCCTCGGTTTTCACACGTGCCACCGTATGGCTGGTCGTCGACAACCGCCACACGCCAGCCGGCGTCGCGGCACGTGGAGACTGACGCAGACCCGCCGGCTCCCGTGCCTATAACCACAAGATCGAAAGACTCGGTAGAATCAGTCACGAATGGCCCGCCAATCGAAGTGCGAGAAGGTGTGCGCGTACGTTAAGACGCGACGGCAAAACGGTGACCGCGCCTCACCGACACGTACAACATGTCGAATAGTGCCTTTGCAGGCGTTGCAACATCGAATGCTCCTGTAGACACGGACATCCACGAGCGCCATGACCAGTATCAACGCTCGTCCAAGCGGCTAGATCGGAGCGCGCCCCGGCTTGCGGAGACTGCCATAGACACGGTCAATAGTCCGTAGCGCGTCCTGATCCAGCAGTGTGTCTGCCTTGATCTCATCACCGAACTGCATGATGTCTTTGCTCGATGCACTCCATGCCGGCCAAGCTGGAAGATCCGGGCCGTTGGGATCACCGTATTTCGCGAAGTTGGTCCAGTACGAAGTCATGTCGTGCGCGAGCTTGCGATCCCGAGATGTCACCGCGCCGGTGGATTCGTTGAGATGGCCGAACACGTAGGGCATTTCCGAGCCGTGGCTCGCGCCGGGAACAGAATCCTTGTCGCCGGGCATGTGCGGCGGCGCATACGAGAATTGATAGAAGAAAACCTTGTTTCGTCCAGACTGGGACGCAAGATGAGCCCACGTCCACATGTCCCAGCGAAACCGCATGTCGCGCTCGAACGCTGCTGCAGCGGCTCGCGCCGACGCATCAGTGACACCGGATAGCGGATGAATCGCCTGAACCAGCACATCAGGAAAATCTCTCTCCAGCTCATGCGTGAAGTTCTGATGCGTGATTGTGCGGCCGGCAAGAAAAGTCTGGCCTTCGTCCACGTTAGAGCCGATCAGGAGCGCGACGTTGCTCTGTTCGCCGCTCTCATAAGCCTGGTAGGGCAGCTGCGTTAAGGCGAAGCCATCGATGATCAGGTGTGCGTCGAACTGCGTCTTCATCAAATCTGTAGCCGACCGGTTGCGCAATTCCTCCAACGACACTGCGCCCGTCCGGGACACGAATGCCTCCCCATCTTTTTCAGCGCCCGCCAACTGAAACGCTGGAAAGAGATCCAGCGGCTCGAAGAGAGCGCCACTTTCCCCTATCGCGCGCTGAAAGAGACCCTTCGCGAGTGGCGATGTCGTGAGTGCGCTGATCGAAATCGAGCCCGAGGATTGGCCGAACACTGTGACGCGATCCGGATCACCTCCGAATGCCGCAATGTTGCGATGCACCCAACGCAACGCGGCGATCTGATCGAGCAGACCATAATTGCCGGATGTGTGATGAGCCGACTCGCGCGATAGATCTGGGTGAGCGAGAAATCCGAACACGCCCAGTCTGTAGTTCGCAGTAACGACGATCACATCTTTCTGCACGAGGCGGTCGCCTGCATAGAGCGGTGTCGAAGCGGAGCCGTTTTCAAGACCGCCGCCGTAAATCCATACCATCACTGGCAGCTGTTGCTTCTTTGATGAGAGGGGCACCCAAACGTTGAGGTATAGACAATCCTCGCTCATCGGCTCCGCTGGCGCATTGGGGGGATAGAAGCCCGTCTGCATACACACGGGCGAGAATCGGCCGGCCTCTTTCACTCCGGTCCAGTGGCGCGGCGGTTCCGGCGCACGCCATCGGAGGTCTCCCACTGGCGGCGCGGCGAACGGTATTCCCTTGAATACGAGAGCCCCATTCTCGCGGATACCTGTCACAAGTCCGCTATCGGTGCGAACAGGTTGTGATGTCCACGATGTAGCGGCGACAGCGGTTAACGCCATTGCGGCGACAAGACTCGACATGATGCGTCGATTCATTCACCTGCTCCATTTCGAGTTGATGGTAGCTACTCGATTGCGGTGACGCTCACCGAAACCCTGTGATCAGCCGCTTTCCGGGAATTAGTCACCTTCGGTCCGAGTTTCGTCGCGGTGCGTCGGGGGCAGGCTCGATGATGACCAGGCGGGATCGGTGCTTGGTGAGATGCGCGAAGCGCCGATCGGTGTCGATCGGCGCTTCGCGAGGTAAGTCGTTGTTGGGATTGCGGTTACAACTCAGTCGGGGTGGCCGGATTTGAACCGGCGACCTCTTGCTCCCGAAGCAAGCGCGCTACCGGGCTACGCTACACCCCGATGTATTCATGGGACAGCCTTGCAACTTAATCGGGGCAAAGGGCACGGCGCCACCCCGGATGGCGGCTGGGCTGGAGTGGTGGACAGCGTTGATCGCGTAAACGGGCTACGTGGATTCCCGCTTTCGCGGGAATGACGAGGGTGCAGCGGGAATGACGATGGTGTGGCGGGAATGACGAGGGTGTAGCGGGAATGACAGGGGCTCCAACGGCCCCGTCGGGGGGCGGGCGGAAATCGGCCTCCCTCGCCATCTCTCGCCTCCGTCGGTTAACATAGGCGCGTAACTGGCAATTACGCACCCGCAGAACCGGTCCAACACTTCAATCCGACCTTCGTATGGCCACCGCCGTCCTGCAAGACACGCCCACAGCGACCTCGCTCTACGAGGCCTCCAGCAAGCCTGAAACTCTGGCGCAGCTTGTCGCTCCCCTCCGGGCAGCTGACATCGCCGAGCTTGTGAATCAGCTGCAGCCGCCCAAGGCTGCACGGGTTCTGGCCAACCTGCCTTTCGACGTCGCAGTGGATGTGATGGACGAGCCGGAGCTGGACCGGCGGAATGACATCGTCCAGCACATGAACAAGGGAGTCGCTGGCGCACTCGTGGCCGCCATGGCGCCGGATCGGCGCGCCGACCTCCTGCGCGAGCTGACTCCGGGCAAGCGAAAGGCGGTGCTCGCCACGATCGACGAGCCCGACCGGTCGGTGCTCAACGCGCTCCTGGTTTATCCGGAAGGGTCGGTTGGCGCGATCATGACCACGGAATTTGCGAGCGTGGCAGCGAACACCACTGTCGCCGACGCGATCGAGCGCGTCCGCATACTCGCCCCTGACGTAACTGCCGTCTACGCCGTGTACGTGGTCGATCCGGTGACCGGGAAGCTCGAGCGCTCGGTGCACCTGCAGGATCTGCTACTTGCAGATCGCAATGCTCCGATCAGCAGCATCGGCGACGCGCGCAAGCCACTTTCCACGTCGCCGCTCACGAGTGAAGAAGACGTCGCGCGGCTCATCTCCAAGTACAATCTCGTCGCGCTTCCGGTTGTCGACGAGAACGGCAGGATGATCGGCGCGGCAACTGTCGACGACGTCATCGATGCGATGGTGCGCGAGACGACAGAAGATGTCCAACGATTCGGTGGTGTCGCCGCGCTCGAAGTTCCGTACCTGCGCATCTCGCTCTTCGGCATGGTGCGCAAGCGCGCCGGTTGGCTCGCTGCGCTGTTCCTCGGTGAGATGCTCACGGCGACGGCGATGGGATATTTCCAGACCGAGATCGCGCGTGCGGTGGTGCTCGCGCTGTTCATCCCACTGATCATCTCGTCCGGCGGCAATTCCGGATCGCAGGCGACTTCGCTCATCATTCGTGCACTCGCGCTGCGGGAGCTGTCGCTGCGCGACTGGTGGCGCGTCGCGGTGCGGGAGCTGCCAACCGGACTGGCGCTCGGCACAGTGCTCGGCGTCATCGGCGTCATCCGAATTCTCACGTGGCAACATCTCGGATGGTATGACTATGGCCCGCACCACAATCTCGTGGCGCTCACGATCGGCGTATCTCTTGTCGGGGTGGTCACCTTCGGGTCGATGGCGGGATCGATGCTCCCGTTCCTGCTGCGGCGGCTGGGATTCGACCCCGCCAGCGCCTCGGCGCCCTTCGTGGCGACGCTGGTGGACGTGACCGGGCTGGTCATCTACTTCTCGGTCGCCTACGCGATCTTGCGAGGGACGTTATTGTAAGGCGTGACCCAATCAAACATGCCTCTGAATCCGCCGGGCTCACCGCTCTTTCGGGACCATCTGGAAACGAAGGTTGCCTCGTGGATCCGCCCGTGGGATGGAACGGAATCCGTCGACGTCGTCCTGCTCGGCGCGCCGCTATCGAAGACTTCCATCTCGCATTCCGGCGCCTCCGGAACGCCGCAGGCGATGCGCGAGATGTTCGGCGCGGTATCGACGTACAACTTCGATCACGACATCGATCTGGCATCCGCGCTCACCATCCGCGACGCGGGCGACGCAAGGGTTCACGTCACCGATCTTGCGCGATCGCGCGCGGGGATCCGTGAAGCCGTCGCCGCGGTGCTCGCGCAATCTTCAGGTGCACTCACGGTCGTCATGGGTGGTGACCACTCGATCTCGGCGCCGTCAATCGAAGCGTTCCGCGCTCACGTCGGAGGCACCGTAGGGCTGGTGCAACTGGACGCGCACATGGATCTCCGCAATCTCGATGACGGTGGACCGAGTAACGGAACTCCGATCAGACAACTGCTCGAGTCGGGAACGCTGGAAGGCCGCAACATAGTGCAGGTTGGCCTTCACGCATTCGCGAATGCGCGCGCATACCGTGACGTCGCACGCGAAGCCGGCATCACGCAGATCTCGGCGCGCGAAGTGGCACATACACCTCCAGCGGATATTGCGCGGCAGGCACTGTCAGTGCTGGACGAGCGAGCGGATACGCTGTACGTAACGCTCGACATGGACGTGCTGGATCAGGCCTTCGCGCCTGGCGTCCCAGCGCTCGTGCCGGGTGGCATGACGTCCTGGCAGCTGTTCGAGATGTTGCTCGTGCTCGGCGGTCATCCGAAAGTGCGCGCGATCGACATCGTCGAGATCGATCCGTCGCAGGATCCGCGGCGGGCGACGGTGCGTGTTGCCGTGCACGCGATGTTGACGTTTCTCACGGGTATGGCGCTGCGCCGGGGCAAGGCATGAGCGCCACGGATACTGTACGGATCGATGGGCGGTCGCTGACGATTGCAGATGTGATCGCCGTCGCGCGCGGACGGGCGCGTGTCGAGATGACCGATGCAGCGCGCACGCGGATGGCGGCGTCGAATGCGATAGTGAGTCGCATCGTCGAGCGGAATGACGTCGTGTACGGTGTCACGACCGGATTCGGAAAGTTGTCGGATATCGCGATACCACCGAACAGGCTCGCGGAGCTGCAGGTGAATCTCATCAGATCTCACGCTGTGGGCGTCGGGCCGCTGTTGAGCGAAGCCGAGGTGCGGGCGATGATGCTGTTGCGTGCGAATGTGATATCGAAAGGATATTCGGGAGCGCGCGCTGCGTTGGTAGATCTGCTAGCCGGCATGCTGAATGCGGGTTTGTATCCGCCTGTACCGGAGCAGGGAAGCGTCGGCGCGAGCGGCGACCTGGCGCCGCTGGCGCATCTCGCGCTGTCGATGATCGGTGAAGGATTGTTGTTCAAGGGGGATAAGTCCGGTCCGGCCGCGGAAATGTTACGCGCGAGTGGACTGGAGCCGATCGCACTGGGTCCAAAAGAAGGAATCACGCTCATCAATGGAACGCAGGCACATACGGCGATCGCGGCGTTGCTCGTGCACGACGCAGAGCGACTCTGGCGCGCTGCACACGTCGCCGCGGCGATGTCGCTCGAAGCGCTCAAGGGTACGCCGGTTGCGTTCGACGCGCGGATTCAGGATGCGCGCGGCCAGATCGGACAGGTGGAATCTGCGCGAGTGATGCGACTGCTCCTCGACAACAGCGAGATTCGGGAGTCGCACAGGTCCAATGATCGCCGAGTGCAGGACGCGTATGGATTGCGATGCGTTCCGCAGGTTCATGGGCCCGTGCTGGATGCGCTTCGCTGGATCGAAGGTATGGTGTCGCGCGAGCTTAATGCCGCGACCGACAATCCGCTGGTGTTCGAGAACGGTGAGATGTTGAGCGGCGGGAATTTTCATGGACAGGCCGTGGCAATGGCGCTCGATTTCCTCGCGATCGCGGCGACGAATCTCGCAGTGATCAGCGAGCGTCGCACCGATCGGCTGGTGCACCCCGATCTCAACGAAGGCCTGCCTGCATTTCTGTCGCCGGATGCCGGTACGAATTCCGGATTCATGATGGCGCAGGTCACGGCGGCATCGATCACGAGCGAGTGCAAGGTACTGGCGCATCCGTCCAGCGTGGATTCGATCCCGACCGACGGAAGCAAGGAAGACGTGGTACCGATGGCGATGGGCGCAGCGTGGAAGGCGCGCCGCATCATCGCGAACGTGCGAAACGTGCTTGCGATCGAGATGATGTGCGGCGCGCAGGGGATCGATTTCCGCGCGCCTCTCAAGCCGTCCGGTCCCGTAGGCCGTGCGCATGACATCGTCCGCAAGGTGGTTCCACGCCTCGATCGCGACAGAGTGATGAGCGGGGACATCGGATTGATCGCGACCGAGATATCCGACGGACGCTTCGATGAGTGCATAGAGTGGGAAGTAGAGGAGAAAGTGCAATGACGCATGGTGCCAGAGTAGTGCGCGCACCGCATGGAACCGAGATCACGTGCAAGGGGTGGCAGCAGGAAGCAGCGATGCGAATGCTGATGAACAACCTCGATCCGGACGTCGCCGAGCGACCGGATGATCTCGTAGTTTATGGCGGAACAGGGAAGGCGGCGCGCAACTGGGAAGCATTCGACGCGATAGTGCGCGAGCTCCGCGACCTCGCCGATGACGAAACGCTGCTGGTGCAGAGCGGCAAGCCAGTGGGTGTGCTGCGGACTCATCGCAGTGCACCAAGGGTGCTCATCGCGAACAGCAATCTGGTGGGGCGCTGGGCGACGTGGGACAAGTTTCGCGAGCTCGAGCGCGCCGGTCTGATCATGTACGGGCAGATGACCGCCGGTTCGTGGATATACATCGGCTCGCAGGGCATCGTGCAGGGGACGTATGAAACGCTCGGCGCGGTGGCGCGCAAGGATTTCGACGGCTCGCTCGCGGGGCGACTCGTCGTCACCGCCGGCCTTGGCGGAATGGGCGGTGCGCAACCACTCGCTGCAACGATGCTCGGCGCTGCCTTCCTCGGAGTCGAAGTCGCGGAGTCGCGCATCGACAAGCGGATCGAGACCGGGTATTGCGATCGCAAGACGAGCAGTCTCGACGAAGCGTTGGCGTGGCTCGGTGAAGCGCAGAGAAACAAGACGCCGCTGTCTGTTGGGCTCGTTGGAAATGCGGCAGACGTGATTCCTGAGCTTGCGCGGCGCGGCGTGGTGCCTGACGTGCTGACGGATCAGACGAGCGCGCACGACATGTTGAACGGCTACGTGCCAGCGGGGATGTCGATAGCGGAGGCGGATGAGCTTCGGCGCAACGATCCGGATGAATACGTGCGTCGTTCGACGACGAGCGCAGTGCGGCACGTCGAAGCGATGCTTGCGCTGCAGAAGATGGGCGCGGTGACGTTCGATTACGGCAATAACATCCGTACCGTAGCCTTCGACGCGGGGCTCGAACGAGCGTTCGATTTTCCTGGATTCGTGCCTGCATACATCCGGCCACTGTTCTGCGAGGGAAAGGGACCCTTCCGGTGGGCAGCCCTGTCGGGCGATCCCGCGGACATCGCGCGGACAGACCGGCTGGTGCTCGATCTATTTCCGCACGATGAGCATCTCGCCCGCTGGATCAAGCTCGCGAGCGAGCGGATTCACTTCCAGGGACTGCCGGCGCGGATATGTTGGCTGGGTCAGGGCGATCGAGCGCGCTTCGGCGTTGCGCTGAACGATCTGGTTGCCTCGGGTGAGATCAGCGCGCCGATCGCGATCGGGCGTGATCATCTCGATACCGGGAGCGTTGCATCTCCCTTCCGGGAAACAGAAGCGATGCTGGATGGCAGTGACGCGATAGCGGACTGGCCGATATTGAACGCGCTCGTGAACACGGCGAGCGGTGCGAGCTGGGTGTCGTTCCACCACGGCGGCGGAGTTGGGATCGGTAACTCGCTGCATGCGGGCCAGGTGGTTGTCGCTGACGGAACGCCCGAGATGCGCGAGCGCATCGAGCGTGTGTTGACGAACGATCCCGCCACGGGAATTCTGCGTCACACCGATGCAGGCTACGACATTGCTCGCGATGCGGCCGCGCGTCACGGGCTGACGATCCCCGTTCCTCGTTGATACTGTGACGCGGCGAATCATCTTTCATAACGCGTCGCAGGTAGTCACGTGCGCCGGACCCGCGCGCGGCAGGCGCGGTGCTGAAATGGCTGACGCGGCAATACGAACGAACGTCGCCGTCGGGATCGATGACGGCCGAATAATCGCCGTTGGAACGATGGCCGACGTCGAGCGCGAGCTCAACGAGCTCGAGCGCTCTGGAGACGCCGAGTATCGCGGGAAGCGTGAGTACATAGATTGTGCGGGCCGCGTCGTGACGCCTGGCCTGGTGGATTCGCACACGCACGCCGTGTTCGGGCGGCCGAGGTACGACGAACAGGAACTGCGCGCCGCGGGAGCTGGTTACATGGAGATCGCGCAGAAGGGAGGCGGGATTCACTCGTCCGTACGTGATCTGCGTACGCGGGGCGAAGACGAGCTTCTCGCGCTGACCAGGGTGAGGCTGCAGCGTCTCGCGCGCTACGGCGCAACGACCATCGAGATCAAGTCGGGTTACGGGCTATCAATCGAGGACGAGGTCAAGTCGCTGCGCGTCATTGCGAGACTGCAGAGAGAGACGACTCTTCGGCTGGTGCCGACGTGGCTTGGCGCGCATGAAATCCCGCGGGAGTATCGCGACAGTCAGGATGGCCGGCGTCAATACATCGACCAATTGGTGTCGGAACAACTGCCGACCGTCGTGCGGGAGAAGCTTGCGGAATTCGCGGACGTATTCTGCGAGCCCGGAGTGTTCACCCTTGACGAGACGCGCACCATTCTGGAAGCAGCGCGCGCTCGCGGATTGAAATTGAAGCTGCACGCCGATGAGCTAGAGCCGTGCGGCGGAGCCGAGCTCGCAGCGGACCTTGGGGCAACGTCTGCGGATCATCTCGCTGCGATATCCGCGGCGGGGATCGCGGCGCTGGCAAATTCCAACACCGTCGCGACGCTTCTTCCGGGAACCATGTTCTTCCTCGGGCGTACCAGGCAGGCGCCCGCGCGCGCTCTGATCGAAGCCGGAGCCGTCGTGGCGCTCGCGACTGACTTCAACCCCGGCACGTCACCGACTCCGAATCTGCCACTTATAACGACTATGGGCGTGAGTCAGCTTCACATGAGCGTTGCGGAGGTATTGCTCGCGACAACGGTGAACGGCGCGGCAGCGCTCGCGCTCGCGGGTTCGACAGGGCAGATCTCATCGGGTTTCAGCGCAGACGTGGCGCTCTGGGATTGTGAGGACGCTCGGGAGATTCCGTACTGGTACGGCGACGCTCGCTGCGTCGCGACGTGGTGTCGCGGCGAACCGGTGCACACGGCGTGATCGGCGTGATCGGCGTGATCTGGCGCCACAGACCATTGAATCAAGACGGAGACTAGTCGGTGGATGCGATAGACATTTCGGGCGACGTCGCCATTGTAGCGATAACGCTTCTGACGCTCAATATCCTGCTCGGGATGTTGATGTCGATCAAGTACAATCCGGCGCGCAGTTGGCCGCACCGCCGTGTCAACACACTCAAGCTGCACAACTGGACCGGTTATCTCGCGCTGGCGGCGAGTGCAATTCATCCATTGATAATCCTGCTGTCGTCGACGGCGAAGTTTCATCTGATCGACATCGTCTATCCGATAAACGCGCCGAAGCAGCCGTGGGTCAACACGCTTGGCGCGGGGGCGCTTTACCTGCTGGCCTTCGTTGTGATCACGTCGTACTTCCGGTTCGACATTGGCCGGTTATGGTGGAAGCGGATGCATTACGTGACGTACGCGCTGTTTGTACTGTATGCGTTCCACGCAATCCTGACCGATCCCACGTTGAAGGATGCGCCGCTCGATCCGCTGGATGCGGAAAAGGTGTACGTTGAGCTGTGCGTTCTCGTGGTCGTGGTCGCTACGGCTTTGCGTGCGCGCTTCGCATTGCGGCAACCGGCACCGCGCGTTCACAGGCCGAAGCAACGGCGTCCCGCGCGGAAGCGGGTGCTGGCATAGTCGTCATTCCCGCGTCGCGGGAATGACGGAGAGGCGCGGACGCATCCGCGCCTCACCGCGAGAATGACCGATACGTTGATTACATCTCTACTTCTTCGGATTCAGTATCTCCCCGATGCGATGCTCCGCGCCGGCGAGGTGAAGCTGCGTTTCCCTGTCTGCGGCATTCCCACTTGCACGCTTTATGTCGGCGGTAAGCGAGACCAGCTCACCACGAAGTGCTGACTTCGCATCTTCCGATAGTGGTGGCTGTGGTGGGCCGAAGCCTGCGCGAACCGCGGTCGTAGCGGGCGCATTCAACTTGCGATCGATCTGTGTGAGATAGGTATCCTGCAGCGCACGCCGGTACGGATCGATCGTAACGTGCGACGACGACAGCTCGCTCCAGATTCCATGCCGCATATCGTCCAGCATGTTCGCGAGTGTGTACGTATCGCGCTTGTTCGTGGCGAGTGCTTCGTCGCCAATCAGTCGGTTCATTCGCTGATCGTCGAGGAGGCTGTTGAGAACGCGAGCCTGCGCGTTGTCGATGCGTCTGATCATGCCATCCGCCTCGATCCTGCGCGCGATGTCGGGCCGAATCAGGAAGGTCGGCGTTTTGAACACGTTGTCGTTGAGGAAGCGAATCGCGTCGGCCTGCCGAGCGCGTGACAAGGGAGTGTAGACGGCACCCGGCTGGCTCCCGGACTTGTACTGCACCTCGGCGCCGCCCACGACGGTCGTTACGTGATTGGCTTCCGTTGCCCACTGGCTCACCGTGCGATCGTATATCTCGCGCAGATCGCTGTTGTCCTCGCCTGGCTCGGTCGCTGCGCCATTTATGTAACCTGCGACGCGTTGCAGGTTCCTGAAACCGTAACCTGTGGACTTGACCGGATCTGCATCGCCGACGGCTTCTGTAAGCGTGCCGAATCCGCCTGCTTCGTTGTTCTCGGAGAAGCGATACCACGGGATGGTATCCTGCATGCGTGCCCACTGATCGAGCGTGGGGCGCTCCGCGTCGGTGGTCATCGCGGACGGAATCGGCTTGTAACCCCACATGATCGCGTACTTGTCGTAAGGGCCGATGCGTGGGATGATGTCGTCCAACGGAATGTGGTCTTCCGGCTGTGCTACGTAGTTGAAGCGCGAGTAATCCATGATCGACGGCGAGTGTCCCATCGTGTGGACCCATGTGGCGCTCCGGACGCTGTCCGCCGGATACGTCGAGCTTCCGAGCTGGTCGTGTCGCAAGCCGATCGTGTGACCGATCTCGTGCGCAACGACGAACTCCAGCAATCTGCCCATCAGCGAATCAGGCATCGGGAAGCTGCGCGCGCGTGGATCGACCTGTGCCGCCTGCGTGAAGTACCAGTCGCGCTGAAGGTTGAGCACATTCTGGAAGATGCGCACGGACCCGTTCAATATCTCGCCCGTGCGCGGATCGCTGACGTGTGGGCCAACGGCATTCTCGACCGTGGACGGCAGCCAGCGGATCATCGTGTGACGTATGTCGTCGGGTGACCAGTCGGGATCATTGGCCGGCGGGTCCATGGCGATGATTGCGTTCTTGAAACCCGCGGCTTCAAATGCAGGCTGCCAATCGGTGATCGCCTTGCGAATCCACGGCTTCCACTGATCCGGCGTCGCCGGATCGACATAATAGATGATCGGCTTGACAGGCTCCGACAGTGCGGCGCTCGGATCTTTCTTGACGAGGCGATAGCGCGTTATGAACTGACGCTCTGCCGCGCGCTGCTCGACCCCGAAATTCACGTTCCTTACCGAGAAGAAACCGACGCGCTCGTCGAAGCGTCGCGGCATCATTGGGATATCCGGGAGTCGAACCAGGCTCCAGTGCGCGAGGACGCTCTGGGCGGTCTGCAATTCCCGGGGCGCCGCTGGCGCCGCGGGCGTTCCCGGACGCGCTGGCGCTGGTGCGCGCACGCCCGTCTGGGTCGCTTCTACCTCGACGTTGTCGGGGAACGCAATCGCGCTCTCGACAAAAGAGCGGCGCTCGTCGACAGTTCCGCGTATCGCGGCGAACTCGGGTACAGCCGTTGTGTAGAGACGAGTTACATCGATCACTGCCGCGCTGTCGCGGCCATATGCTTCGACATTGAAGATCGCGACGATCGGTGAGTAGTTGGAGTTCTGTACTGCTCGATAGACCGCCAGCGATGTGTCGGCGGTTATCGCAAACGACGGCGAGCGCAGGATTATGCGGTCGCCATCCCGGTCCCAGCGAAGTGTGCGCTCGCCGAACTCATCACCACCATACTCACCAAAACCGCCATCCGGTGAATTCGGGTTCTCGGCCGCGGCGCGTGCATAACGGCCGACGAGCAGCATGTCGCGACCGAGCTCGTTGCGTGGTATCTCGAAATAGAGCTTGTCACCGACACGATGCACGATGAAAAGGCCGCGTCGTGTTTTCGCTTCCGATGTTATGACGCGATTGTAGGGGCGTGGCCTCGGACTGACGCCCGGTGTGATTCGTGGTGTCGAATCGCGCGGGGCGGCCGCAACGTCCGCGTTCGTGGTGGCACCTGCGCCAGCTCTCACCGGTGATGGCGCCGGAGCTGGCGGCGTCGCGTTGTGCGCGCATCCAACGACGAGCACTGCAGTGCCTAGAGTGATGATAAGCCTGTTGGTCATTCCAGTTGGTGTGAGATGTTGGTTGCAGGAAACGCTCGAAAACATACGCTCTTTTCGGTATGTTCGTTCGCCGCGATGTTTATCGGTGCCCGGACGCAGTTCACCCTATCCAATCCACCGTTCGCCGAAAGCGGGGGTTCGCTCTGAACTCGGAGGCATAGGTTAGCCTCACCCTTGAGCGGGTCTGCTACCGACGCACGTTGCGCGCAGGCGCGACACTGCGATGGGACCAGCCGCATCGCCGGGTGAGCGCTTCGTCTGCTCACCCGGACGCGCCCGGCGTTTATAACAGGCCGGAGCCCGCCTAGCAAATCACCTCAGCTAGGAGCTCGCACCACGTTATGACGATTCGTTATCTCAACCGAGTGCTACTCATTATTGTCGGGACGCTCGTCGCGCCCGCAATACTTGTAGCCCAACAGACTGGCGGTACGATCACCGGGAGTGTGGTGGACGCATCGTCGCACACACCGATCCCGTCGGTGCGGATCCAGATCGTAGGTTCGCAACGCGCGACGCTCGGCGACGCCGAAGGCAACTTCAGAATCACCGTTCTCAAGCCGGGCCAGTATCAGGTGCGCGCGATGCGAATCGGATTCGCGGCGTCGACGCAGACCGTAACAGTCGCCGATGGCAATCTGGCGAATGTCGTGTTCTCTCTGTCACCTGTCGCGATCAGTCTCGAAGAAGTCGTGACTACGGCGACTGGCGAAACACAGCGGAAGAAGGAGCAGGGTACCGCTGTCGCCATAATTCAACCGAAACCTGTGGAACTGGCGACCGCGCAGAGTGCGAGCCAGCTCCTGACGGGTAAGGTTGCCGGGGTCGATGTCGCGACGACGGGTGGCACGGTGGGTTCAGGCTCGCGCATTCGCATTCGCGGCTCCAACTCGCTGTCGCTCAATAACGAGCCTCTCCTGATCGTGGACGGGATTCGATACAACGATCAGTTCGCCGGCATCGGAGTTGGTGGTCAGGTGCCGTCGTCATTCAACAACATCAATCCCGAAGACATCGCTGACATTCAGATCCTGAAAGGCCCGGCGGCTGCCGCGCAGTACGGCACGGCTGCTGCCAACGGGGTCATCCAGATCACGACAAAACACGGATCCAATACCAAGGCCCGCTGGAACGCTTATGCGGAGGGCGGGACGATTCAGGATGTTACGACGTATCCGTCGAACTACCACCAGGTAGGACTGACCACAGCCGGCAAACGCACCACGACCTGCACACTGGACAGCCAGACTCTGGGTAATTGCACCGCAAACCCGGATTCACTCGTCTTCTACAATCCACTCGGGGCGTCCGGCGCGCTCATTCATGGCCACCATGGAGCATACGGCCTGAGCGTGAACGGTGGCACGGATGCGGTCAACTACTACGTATCCGGCAGCTTCGACAAACAGCAGGGGATATTCGCAGTCGATCAGGATCAGAAAGCTAGCGGTAGAGCGAACGTAAATGCCGTGTTGAGCCCGCAGGTCAACGTGCAGATCGGATCGAGCTATCTGACCGACCATCTGCGGCTGCCGCAGAACGACAACAACACGCTCGGCATCGTCAGCGCCGCATTGTTGGGCGGTGCATTTCCAAATGCCGCGGACGGCTATCTCAACGGCCAGCTGCCGCAGGTGTTGTACGCGATCAACACGCGGCAGGACGTGCAGCGATATGGCAGCACGGTCAATTCGACATACACACCTCTGTCGTGGCTGACAGCGACCGGTGTGTTCGGTCTTGATTACACCAATCGTTGGGACCATGAGGTCGTTCCACCGAATGTGGTCACGTTCGGCTCACTGCCACAGGGACAGGTGACGTCGAATCCCACTTCCGTCTACGATTACACCGCAAATGGAACACTGTCGGCACACTGGAATCCGTTCGGCCAGGTCAAGACGACGACGAGTGCTGGATTTGCGTTCACGAAGGAGTTGATTCAGGGGACCCAGGCATTTGGTGCAGGCCTGCTTGGGGGAACGGGTTCGCTCAGCGGCACGAGCGCCCGCTTTGCAGTAAGCTCGACGAACACCGATAACAAGACCATCGGCGGGCTCGTGAGTGAGGAGGTCGCGTACGCCGACCGGCTGTTCATCACGGGATCGGTGAGAACTGACCAGAACAGTGCGTTCGGTCAGAATTTCGGCCACATCACCTACCCATCGATAAGCGGGTCCTGGGTCGTCGACGAGCAGTCATGGTTCCCGAAGACCAACCTTTTCAACTCGCTGCGCTTGCGCGCCGCGAACGGACGGTCAGGCCAGCGTCCAAATTTCCGCGACGCTATCACGTTCTTCAACGAGCAAACGGTCACGGTCAGCGGAGCGGACGTTCCGGGTATTGTAGTCGGGGGCACTGGCAATCCCAATCTGCGTCCAGAGCGCTCGTCCGAGACTGAGCTCGGTTTTGATGCCGGATTCCTCGGCCAGCACATCGGTCTCGAGGTGACGCACTATCACAAGCGAACCGACGACTTGCTGGTTGCCGTTCCACTCGCTCCGTCACTCGGCCTTACGGCTACACAGTTCCAGAACCTCGGTGCGGTGCTCAACACCGGCTGGGAATACGTGGCGAACGTGAAGGTACTCGATGCACGGCAGGTGCAGTTCGACTTCTCCGTGAACGCGTCGACGAATTCCAACAAGCTGCTCACGCTTGGCCTGCTTCCGACCGGCGATCCAGTACCGCCGATCGTCGTCAACAGCGATCAGCAGCATCGCGTTGGGTATGCTCTGGGCTCCTACTGGCTCAAGCCCATGTCATTCAAGGACGCGAACGGCGACGGGATAATCGCGCGTTCCGAAATCACCGTCGGCGACACTGCAGTCTATCTCGGCAACATCTTCCCGACGAAGAATTATTCCATCACGCCGAACCTTACGTTGTTCAGCTGGGTCAGGTTTTCGGCGCTCATCGATCATAAGGGTGGTTTCAAGCTGTTCGACAACACGGCGCGCTTCCGCTGCGCGTTTGGCAACTGTCAGGCAGCATATGACAAGTCGGCTTCACTCGCCGACCAGGCAGCATCGATCGCTGCTACTTCGTTGGGGACGGATGCTGGTTACGTGGAAGACGCAAGCTTCACAAAGCTTCGTGAACTGTCGGTGACGTTCATCGCATCGCCACGGCTGGCCAACGCATTCCATACACGCGGCCTGGATCTCACGATCGCCGGACGGAATCTGCACACGTGGACGAACTACAAGGGCTTCGATCCGGAAGTCAATTCGACAGCCAACGCGAATTTCGGGACATCGGACTTTCTGACGATTCCGCCGTCGCGCACCTGGACCGCACGTATCAATGTCAACTTCTGATAAAACGACCCTCTCGCCGAGACAACACATGAAGATCGGAACAGTCTTGCGTGGAATCACGGGTCGGCCAGCCCGACTCATGGCTCTAGCCATTGTGATCACGCTTTCAGCTTGCGATACACAGAAGATCCTTCAGGTAACAGATCCGGACGTGGCACGACCGAGTGCGTTCACGGGCGCGTCAGCGCTCCCGGCGTTGTACGCGGGTGCAGTCGGCTCCTTCGGGAGCGCGTTCGACGGTCCCGGTGGAGACTGGCAGCAGGTTCAGCTTTCTGCCACGCTATCGGATGAATTCATAAATACCGAAACGTTCCCAACGCGCATCGAGTCGGATCAGCGCGCGCAGACGATCACCAACACGAGCCTCGGCCCGTTGTTCCTGACCCTGAACCAGGCGCGCGCCGCGGCGGAGCGCGCTGTAAACGCATTCAAGTCGCTGGCGCAGAGCAAGTCCGATAGCACCGGCTACGCGGAATCGTTGGCGCTGAACGGCATGGTTTACGTGTTGTTCGCGGAAAACTATTGTGGCTCCGTTCCGACAAGCGTCCAGAACGCCGATGGCTCGTTCACCTTCGGCGTTGGCCTGACGACCGACCAACTGTCCGATAGCGCGATATCGAAGTTCAATCAGGCGACTGCGAGCGGCGGATCGTCACTCACCGCAAGCGTCAAATCGCTTGCGGCAGTCGGCCTGGGTCGCGCACTTCTGGATAAGGGCGACTTCGCTGGCGCCGCAACTGCGGTCGCAGGCGTTCCGACCACGTTCCAGTACCTCTATACACACTCCCAGACCAGCGCGGGCCAGAACAACGGTACCTGGGCACTCACGGCCAATGTCGCTCGCTTCGGCGAGGCGGATCGCAAGGGCACCAATGGTCTACCGTACGCCAGCGATGGCGATCTCAAGGCAAAGGGTGCAGCCGCTGATCCACGGGTTGCCGATAGCGTCCGCGCCGGCACCGGGCTCGGCTTCGACGGCTTCACGAAGCAGTTCGTGCAGACCAAGTATCCGCTGCGCACGTCGTCCAGTGTCGTCGCAGACGGTGTGGAAGCGCGCCTGATAGAGGCTGAAGCCGCACTCAAGGGTGGAAGCCCGAGCAACGCGCTCGCGATCCTCAATGGGCTTCGCAGCAACGCTGCGTTGCTTGCGCTTCGTGGCTATCCAGCCAGTTCGCTGCCGCCGCTGACTCTTCAGGCAACGGCTGGTGCGCAGAGAGATCAGCTCTTCAAGGAGCGCGCATACTGGCTCTATCTCACCTCGCATCGCCTCGGCGACATGCGTCGCTTGATTCGCCAGTACGGTCTTGGGGCGGAGCAGGTTTTCCCGACGGGGATCTACGTTCACAACGGCGGCAATTACGGTACCGACGTCAACACGCCGGTACCCCAGGCCGAGCAGAACAACCCGAGTTACGTCGCGGGTTCGTGCAAGCAGAATCAGGCGTAGAACTGCTGATGAGCTAAAAGACTGGAGGGGGCAGGCTACATGCGTAGCCTGCCCCCTCCAGTCTTTCGTACGTCCGCGATCTTATGGAGACGACGCCTCGCGGGTGTGGATGTAGATCACGCCGGCTGACGCATTCGTGCCTTGCGATCCACTGCCGCGGATTCCGCTCAGGATATCGATGCTGGCAATTGCGCTCGCTGGAAGTTGGGCCAGCGCGGCAACGTCGGTCAGGCGCGCGCCGTCGATGATCACCATCGGCGCGTCGGAGTCGGACAGTATCATCGAGCTTACCCCGCGCTGGGCGACGATTCGCAGAGGCCTGCCCGACCGGTCTTCCTTGTACGTGTATCGGCGCACTTCGTTCTTCAGCACTTCCCATGCATTTGTGGCGGCCGACCGCTCGACCTGTTCCTTCGTGATAGTGATAGTCCCACTGGGCGTTGCGTCACTCCTGTGCACGCCCGCTGCGGCACACGCCATCGACACTGACGTCGCCGCAATTCCAACCAGGACAACCAGGCCGCTCGTGCGCATCGTACCCTCTTTGCGTGAAGGATCGGACGGTTTTTGCGTACGCGCGAATCTTCGCTCTGTGCCGCTCGCCGGCAAGGGCGAGCGGCGTATGCAACATGTAAGCGGTAGAGGAGCAGCCGTGGGCGGCTGCGGCTATTTCCTCGCGGGCCGCGTCTTCATGATGCTCTCGATCTCGCTGATCTCCCGCGGCGCGCTGCTCATTCGCTCCAGGCCGCGATCGGTTATCACGTAGTCGTCCTCGATGCGAACTCCGGTATTGTTGTAACGCTCGACGGCCGCGCGCACGTGCGCGACGAAGGCTCGGTTCCTCGGTGTGTCAGGAAGAACGTCCAGCGCCGCTGTGCTTATGTAAATGCCGGGCTCGATCGTGAATGCGTCGCCCTTCATGAACTTCTTTTCGCCGCTGTAATATTGCGCCGGATCGTGTACCGCGAGTCCGAGCCCGTGACTGATTCCGTGAATCATCCAGAGCATGGACTGTCTGCACTGCGCGGGGGCAGCGGTGCAGTCCACCTTCCACGGCGGATCGAACATTGCGTCGACGCTTTCGATCAACCCGAGCTTTGCGAGACCGGCTGCACGGATTGCAACTGAAGAATCGGTTGCCGCCGCGGCGGACATTCCCGGCTTTGAATTGCGCTCCGCAGCCGCCTGTGCATCGCGCACGAGCTGATAGATGACTCGCTGGTCCGCAGTGAACTTCCCACTCACGGGAATCGTACGCGTGACGTCGGCCGCGTAACCCTGATATTCGGTCGCCGCATCCATCACTACGAGATCCCCCGGTCGTGCAGAGCCGCTGTCGAGCATGTAGTGCAATTGAGTGCCGCTCCGTCCAGCACCTACGATCGATCCATACGCGGGCCGCGATCCACCCAGCCTCGTGAAAGTGTTTTCGAGCGCGGCCTTGAGCTCGTATTCGTGGCGTGGCTCGGGAATGTGCAGTACCGCGACGTGCCCCGCGGAGCTGATCTCTGCGGCGCGCTTGAGCAGCGCGATCTCAGCCGGACTCTTGCGTGCGCGCAGTGCATCGACGATCGGATGCGCATCCTTCACCACGAGTCCCGGATGGTTTGCGACCAGCGTGCGAACGAACATGCGTCCGCGCGTGAGCGAGTCCTGTCGCGCGAAATCCGCGTCTGCGAAGTCTGCCAGCGTGTAGACGGGTAGTCCGGACTTCGCGAGCGAGTCTGCGATCGTACCAAGCGCGCTGAACGATCGCGCACTGACTCCCAGCGTGCTCGTTACACTCGCCGAGTCCGGCCGCCGTCCGTAGTAGAATGCAGTGCGCGGATCGATCGGCGTGAGAAACAACGTGCTGCTGGTCGCGTGTCCGTCGCGTACGACCATGACGAACGCAGCGTCGGCCTCGTCGAAGTTCGTGAGGTAGTGGAAGGCAGGGAGCTGGTAGAACGGCCCGAAATCGGTAACCGGTGTTCTCCCGCCGAATGCTATCACGACGCCATCGCCGACGTGTGTCGCGAGCGAATCGCGCCTCGCTGCGAATTCAGCGCCGCTGATCTGCGAGCGCATCACACTCGGCGCCGCCAGCAGGCCGAGTGTGATCAGTAACGAATGAAGTTGCCGTGACACGTGTCGCTCTCCGGTTCGGGGTGTGCGAAAGAGAGCCACATACCCCGATCACGTCAAGCCGGCTACATCGTCGCGTACATCGTCGCGTGCATCATCGCGCGCTTCTTCACTTGGGCGCCGCAGGTCCGGACGATCCACGAATCCGGTGCAGGTTGCCACTGCGGGACACTGTGAATCGCGGGAAGAGGAGTCGCTCCTTGATCGTCGTGCCCGCGGATGCGGCGGAAGGCACGTTGATGCTCGCGGAGGGCGAGACCGGGACGTTGGGGTTGAACGCATTCGCGGCGGTCAAATCGTCAGCCGCCTCCGGGACCACAGTATAGCCAAAGTCTGCGAGCGCCTCGATGGTCACCAGACTCAGCGGATCCAGTCCGTTGTGAAGTGTGCCTGTCATCAGCTCGTGGCCAAATACAGTCGCGCGCCAGTGGCCGTCGCGCGTTCCATCGCCGCCCGAGTTCTCGATCGGAACGCCGAGCGACGAATCGGCGGTGAAGCCAAGCTCCGCGGATGCGACTCTCGCCGCGTGGCCGATGAAGACAGGGTCGGGTCCGCCAAGACCTGCTGCTGTATTCGGAAAGTACGTCACCGAATCCCGAACTGTACCATCGGACCACAGAGTTCCGATTCCCAGCACGTGGCCCATCTCGTGAGTCAACATTGCAACTAGAAGCCCCTGCTGGCTCAACGAAGTGACATCGGCGGAATCGACGGTGATGGTGCCGAGTGCAGTGAACTGCGGCGCGTCGTCGCGAATTATGCATGGGCCGCCGAGTCCGACCGTATTCGATCGTCCGTCGATCGAGTCCGACTGAATGACGATCATCATGCTCGTTTCGATCGTATCGACTGCGGGGATTCCTGCGCCGCAAAGGTTCGCCGTCGTAATTACGTGGTACGGGATGAGCGGCGCAGAGATTACGGTTTCCCATCGTTGCGCAGCGGCCGCTGCTGCCTGTTTCACCGTGGATGAGACATTTCCGACGAATCGGAGGTCGATCCTGAAGCCCGCAATTCCGAGCGTGGCAACTGAGATCGGGACGCTGACCGAGGCAGCTCCAGAAGTCACCGTGAGCGTCGCGGTACCCGCCGAGATGCCCTGCACGACGCCCGACGAAGTGACCGATGCGACGGCCGCCTTGTCGATGGAGTACGTGTAGCTTCTGCCGTGCAGCGTGTCGCCGGTCGCGGAGAATGACAATGCCTGCGTTGCGATCGTATGTCCGACGCCCAGATCGAGCACGCCGGGCGTGACCCTGACGCGCGATGCGGCGGGAGTCACCAATACCGGAAGCGACGCTGACACACCGTCCGCGATCAATGTTACAGTCGTTGATCCCGCGTGTATTCCGGTGACCACGCCAGCGCTCGATACTGACGCGATCGTCGAATCAGCGACGCGCCACGAGAGCGATGTCGGCACAACTGGCGATCCTGCCGAGTCGAAGAAAGTCGCGACGATGGTGCTCGTACTTTGCAGCGCGACCGAATCCACCGCCCGATCGAACTTGATGACTGCGAGCGGAGGCGGCGCCTTCAAAGTGCGTGGTCCTGTGCCTGAATCGCCGCCGCAGGTCAGGCCCGGGATAATACAAACGGCCCCCACCAGCACCACGCGTACCATGCGATGGAAGCGTGTGACACCGGCGCTGCCCCGGCGAACTCGGGAACGGAACGGCCCTTGCGCTCGGAACTGATTACCCCAGCCCATCAACATTGCTAATTCTCCGATCGGTAACCGCCGTCCTAATCAGTCGTCGAACCGCGCGCCGCCTGGCAAGGATAATCCCGAATCCGCTGCTGCGATATGCGGTGGTAACCATAGGTAGCGCAGTTGTTCCCGTGGTGGTGGCCAGAATCGGCGAAAGGTGGGCAAACCGGAGGGCAAAGGGGTGGGGAAACCGGCGGGCGGCGATCCGGAATCCTGATGCAGACGCCGTGCTCTAGCTCATAATTGTTACCGGCGGACCGGTTGATCGTCAGTTCAAAGCATCATCGCGGCCACCGCGCCGCTGTCTAACTGCCCCAACGGAGGCGCGATGGCGCGGTCGCGTGGGTACTTTTTCATCGTCATCCTTGGAATTGCTGGATTGGCGGTCGCATGCGGCCCGTCAGGCCAGGATGAGCGCGACCAGCGACGCATACTGGCGCAGCACACATGTGAGGACGCAGTGCGCGACCAGCTGGCATCCCGCGCCACGGCCAGGTTCAGCACCGACGCAGAGCATGTCTACTACGATTCTCTGGGCGGAGCCGGCGTAACGGGCACCGTGTCGACCGCGTCGGGTGAGCGAAACTTCGCCTGCCTCCTCAAGCCCGCCGCAGATAGCAGCTGGACTCTGACGGCCGCCCGACTGCTCAACTAACGCTCAACCAACGCTCAACCAACGCTCAACCAACGCTCAACTAACCCTCAACTCACGCTCAATTAGCGTTCGATTAGCGTCTGACTGACTCTCCGGCGGAGCCTGTGCTGGCCGCGACGAGGGTGTAGCTTGCAGATCGCCTCGATGCCAGTGCATCGGTTGACTTTGTCCCACTGCCATGTTCGTCTCAGCACTGCTTGTCGTCGCTGGCCTTGCCAGCCACGCGCAGCCCAAACGCCCCCCAGTCACCTGCTATCTCGCCAACGGCGACCGTCTGAGTGGGACTCTGGTATCGGTCTCCAAAACGAGAGTCCGCATCACCCATAAATCCCTCGGCCGCCTCTCTCTCAAACGGAGCGCTGTCGCGGTCTGCGAATCGAGCGACAGCACGGCACTTCGCCGCCTCGGTACGCTCGCGCTCGCACCGCTGCCCGAATTTCCCACGACGACCGTAGCCGTGGTCGGTCCCCCAATCACGATTCCGACGGTGGCGCCCACGCGCAGGGTGTCACTCGAGAAGCTGGCTCACGCGAAGCAGGCGATTCCGCTCGCCGCGCGCGCTCTTCCGACGTACGTATCTCACGTGGGCTGGAAGCGGTCACTCGGAGCCACGTATCTGCTCACACGTGGCAACGCCAACGTCAGCAACATGGGCTTCACGGGGGCCGTTGCGCGGCGCACCGACAGGACGCAGATCGCGCTCAGCGGCAAGCGCGAATTCGGCAGCCAGGAAGGATCTGCGACAGAGAACTTTCTCTCCGCGACGCTGCGTTACGATCTCGCGTTGGGGCCGAACGATTCAGCCGCAGCAGCGCGTCCGTCGTTCTTCTCGGAAGCTGTATATGAGCAGGATCCATTCGCGCAGATTGCGCGTCGCACGGTGGAAAATACCGGCGTATCGGTACCCCTGTCGCGCAACCCGCACAACAACATTGCGCTCGAAATAGGAACCGGCATCACAAACGAAGAACCGACCGACCTGCCCAGTTATACACGCATCGGTGGCGTTCTCCGACTCGCCGCACGGCAGGTATTCGGTGGGACGAGATCCGACCAGCAGATCGCGGTATTCCCTGACATCACCGGCCCACCAGGCCACTACCGTGTCAATTCGGACTTCAATCTCTCAGCACCGTTGTCGAAGTCGCTCGCACTCAAGATCGGTATCGCAAGCAGGTACGACACCAAGCCGCAAGTGAAGGTCAAGAAATCCGATACAACGATTCAGAGCGGAATCGGTATCGAATTCTGATCGGCGTTATGATTTGTGCGTTCGAGCATTACGTAACCTGACATGCGCCGGAATTCCTCGCGTCGTTCCGGCGGGCCGAATCTGGACAGAAGCCGCCAGAGCGGCGCCATGCGCATCTCGCGACGCAGACGATGAGCTTCGTCGAGCCCGGAACGGAATTCGACTTCGCGCCAGCCGAACCGTTCGAAGAATGCGGTTCCCTCCGCAGGCGCGAACTGAAACGGAGCATTGCCGGCGGTGACTGCGCGCCCCCAGTGGCGGTTCATTATGGGTAGCAGCCGCTCACTCGCCAGATCGAACAGCCACGCTCTAGCGCACTGCATCGAGTGAATGTCGCGCGCAAGCGAGGCAACCTGCTCTGCGGTGAGATAGATCAACAGACCCTCGGTGATTACGAGCGCCCTCTTGCTCTCGCCGTCGATGCGCGCGAACAACGCGACACGCTCCGATGCATCGGTGAGATCTGTCGCAATCGCCTCGTATGTACAGACGGGTTTCTCGCCGCGCATCGCGTTCGCCTTGTAATCCGTGATACCTGGTAGATCGACATCGATCCAGCGGAGCGTTTGAGGTAGTCGCATTCGCCACGGCCGCGTGTCCAGTCCGGCCGCAAGATTGACGACCGTGTCGATACCGTCCTTCGCAACGCGAGCCATGATCATTTCGTCGAACACGGCAGTACGCACGATCATGGGCCACGCGAGCGACCTGCCGCGCTTGAGCTCCCTGACGATCTGCGTGCCCCGCGTGCCCGCCAGGCGAGCAGCGAATGGATCGTTGAACAGCGCGTCGCGGCGTGCGGATTCCATCGCTCGGTAAACGGCGACCCAGCGGGCGGTATCGGAGATATTTTCTATGGGCATGTCTGTGAAGTCGACCGGGCCAGGGGATTCGGCGCCAGATGGTGCGCGCCTTGCAACCCGGCTGAGCGGCGGGCGGCACACTATCCGGACCTAATTTATGACCTGCCCGTCGGACTGTCACTGTCCTCCGTCGCCCGGCTCGCTGCCGTAGGCCATCGATCCAGCACCATCATTCTCGATTCCGTACCCATATGCCGCAAGACATAATCGCCAGAAACAACGTGAAGGTTTCAGGGTGTGGCACTCGAACAATGCTATTCGCGCATGGCTTCGGGTGCGACCAGAACATGTGGCGTTATGTCACGCCAGCGTTCGAGGATGACTACCGCATAGTGCTGTTCGATTACGTTGGCTCGGGCAAATCCGACATGGCCGCGTACGACAGCGAGCGTTACTCGACCCTGAGCGGCTACGCGCGTGATGTGCTCGACGTCTGTCACGTACTGGATCTGCACGACGTGATATTCGTTGGTCACTCGGTGAGCTCGATGATCGGAGTAATCGCGGCGAATGCAGAGCCTCACCTTTTCTCCGACCTTATCCTTGTCGGGCCGTCTCCACGCTACATCAATGACGCACCCGATTACGTCGGCGGCTTCGAGCGCTCGGACATCGACGGGTTGCTCGAGACCATGGACAGGAATTATATCGGCTGGGCGAATTATCTCGCGCCAGCCATCATGAAGAATCCAGATCACCCGGAGCTCGCGGACGAGCTGACGGAAAGTTTCTGCTCGACGGATCCGGTTGTCGCGAGGCAATTCGCCGAGGCCACCTTCTTCGCGGACAATCGTGCCGATCTTGCGGGCGTGCGAGTACCGTCCCTGATTCTTCAGTGCTCCGAAGACATCATCGCACCGCAGGAAGTCGGAGAGTATCTACATCGCAACCTTCCTGACAGTACGCTCCGTACGATGCGGGCTACGGGACACTGTCCACACATGAGCGCTCCGGAAGAAACTATTCAGCTCATCAAGGAGTATCTAACAGTAGCGGTTGCACGTTGATACCTCTTCCGAAGCCGGAGCTGGACGGTGGATGAGCTACTGAACACGCTGCCCTGTGGCGTGGTGTCGTTCACGGACGATGGAATAATCACGTTCGCGAACGCCACGCTCACCAACCTGCTCGGCTATCCCGCCGGGGAGCTCGGCGGTAAACGGTTCGAGAGCCTGCTCACCGTTCCGGGACGGATCTTCGTTCAGACGCATCTCTTCCCGATGCTCAAGTTGCAGGGAAGGGCGAGCGAGATATTTCTGCCGTTTTGCACCCGCGATGGAAATGACATGGGCGCGCTGGTCAACGCGGTGCGCCAGGAGCGTGGCGGCGCATTCAGCAACGATTGCGTGTTGATGGAGGTGCGCGAGCGCCGCAAGTACGAGGACGAGCTCCTCAAAGCGAGACGGGACGCCGAGGCGATGACAGCTACGCTTGCCGCGCGCACCGACGAGCTGCGTCGTGCGATCGTAGTCGCTGACGAAGCGAATCAGGCCAAGACTCGATTCCTGACGACGATGAGTCACGAGCTGCGCACTCCGCTCAATGCAATCGGAGGTTACGTTCAACTCATCGAGCTGGGTATTCACGGTCCGGTGACCGATGCACAGCGTGGCGCGCTGGATCGCGTCAACCGCAGTCAGCGGCACCTGCTGCGGCTCATCAATGATATTCTCAACACAGCGCGGATCGAGGCGGGACGCGTGGAGTATCTGCGGGAGGACGTGCCGCTGGCCGATGTCGTCGCAAGCGTGATTCCGATGGTCGATCCGCAGATGAATACCGCCGGGCTGACTCTGAAATCGTCCGTGCCCGAAAACGTGGTCGCGCGAGCCGATCGGGAGAAGGTGCAGCAGGTGCTCATCAATCTCCTCACCAACGCGATGAAGTTCACACTCCGGGGCGGTCACGTGCGAATTGGCGCGGCCTACGATGACGGCGGCGCAACGGTTCGCGTAATGGTGGCGGATTCCGGGATTGGCATCCCGCCTGCGAACCTGAACAGCATTTTCGAGCCGTTCGTGCAGGTGCAAGTCGAGCGCTCGCAGCGGCTGGAGGGAACCGGCCTGGGGCTCGCGATCAGCCGGGATCTGGCGCGGGCGATGGGTGGCGATCTTACCGTCGAGAGCGAGCTGGGCGTGGGGAGCACATTTATCTTCGAGCTGCCACGGGCGTGAATGTCGGCCGGCCCGCTTTCGCCGCGACTGGTTGCGATGTGGGATCAGTGGGTCTCGCCAACGTTTGTATCGAGCAAGCCAAAATAAACCGAGAGTCTTATTCTGGCTTTCGGGGTATCCCAAAATAAGATCGCGCAGTGGTAACGGGATATTGTCCATATCCTTATTATTGGATGGACAGTATTCAATAATAAGGGTCGATCTTATTAGGGGATATACCCAGTCGCCGAGGGGCCATGCCGGGACTCTATCTGAAGAAAACTTGGCGGTACGATCCAAGTATGTATGCCCCCGCGAAATACAAAAGGGCTTGTCATTACGATCCGTTTATACCGGAGTCGTTGTCCAGGCTCCGCCTCAGCTTGGATGGGGAAGTCGCCGGGGTCGTTTCCGAGGCGGAGCAGGCGATAATATCTCTGAACGACGGGTCGCAGCCAGCCCTGGCTCCCTTGGCGCGTCTGCTACTGCGAACGGAGTCGATAGCATCATCCAAGATCGAAGGAATGCAGCTGGGAGTTCGGGAGCTTGCGCGCGCAGAAGCCAAGCTGGATTCCGGACAGAAGACGAGCCAGACAGCGCTGGACGTGCTGGCCAACGTCGACGCAATGCTTCTTGCGATCGATGACGCAGCCGTTGCAAGCAACTTTGGTATCGCCCAGATCACAGCCATTCACAAGCGGCTGATGGAGCGAGCCGAGAACAAACGCGTCGCGGGAAAGATACGGACGCAACAAAACTGGATCGGCGGCAACGACTACAACCCCTGCGGGGCGGACTTTGTACCACCACCTCCAGAGGAGGTAAGCAGGTTGCTCGTGGACCTGTGTCGAGCGATAAACGACGATCGGTTGCCACCGCTGGTTCAGGCCGCGCTGGTTCACGCCCAGTTCGAGACCATACATCCATTCGAAGACGGCAACGGACGGACGGGTCGCGCACTGATTCAGGTCGTGCTACGTCGTCGTGGGATAGCACCATCGTATGTACCGCCGATCAGCATCGTGTTGGCTGCGGCGAAAAAGCGATACATCAGCGGCCTCACCGGGTACCGCGGCGATGGAGTAAGCGAGTGGATCAACTATTTCGCGGCGGCGTCTGCGCGCGCCGCGGAGCTCGGCAAGACGTATCTCATGGCGATCGCAGAGTTGAGAGATAAATGGCGCGCGCAACTTGCTGCATCGTCATCGGCCCCACGCGCAGACGCGGCTGCGTGGTCTATGATCGATATCCTGCCGGCCAACCCAATGATTTCCTCGGCGGTCGCGGCGGCAGCGACAGGGCGTGCAAGATCGCAGATATACCAGGCTATCGAGCAGCTGCAGGCCGCTGGAGTGCTTGTGTCGTTGTCGGAGTCGCGCCGGAACCAGTCGTGGGAGGCTGTTGGGTTGATTGAGTTGATCGAGGGGATGGAGGCTGTGAAACGGGTACCGTAGAGTACCGCTTACTCGGGCGAGGACGCGCTTGTGACGGGAGAACGCTGCCTCAAGAAACGGGGAGCAGAGCAGGTCACTGAAAGCAACCGCACGGTGCGTAGATCGACCGACGCGAGCCAAGCTCGCACAACACTTCGCACACATAATGCAAAACACCCCACTCTTGCGGGAATGGGGTGTTTACGTAACCGGTGATTTGGAAGGGAGTTACAGCAGTGCGCCCGGAGGGACTCGAACCCCCAACCTTCTGATCCGTAGTCAGATGCTCTATCCAATTGAGCTACGGGCGCACTACAAACTCGCATTCACTAACCGTGGCGTCATCTGACCGCCTCTACTGCATCCGTGCAATGGGCGGTACAAGACTCGAACTTGTGACCTCCACGATGTCAACGTGGCGCTCTAACCAACTGAGCTAACCGCCCGCACCGATCGCTTCGATGCACTCGCACTTGCAACAGAGCGGGAAACGGGACTCGAACCCGCGACCCCAACCTTGGCAAGGTTGTGCTCTACCAACTGAGCTATTCCCGCGACAACAAACAGCCGTTCTCGCGCTCACCGCCAGCCATGGAGGCGAGGGGAATCGAACCCCTGACCTCTTGAATGCCATTCAAGCGCTCTCCCAACTGAGCTACGCCCCCGGCATTCCCTGACGACGCCGGACTACACGTCCCGTCAGGAACCGCGAAGGATAGCCGAGGGTAGTATCGAATGTCAAGAAATTGGGTCTGGCGAAAAGCGTCAGCGGCCGGTATCTTGCAGCGCTTCGACAACCTGAATTTTCGATTGACTCGATCAGCGCATACGGTGTCGCGCTCTGCAGGTTGTCGAACCAACACTAATTCGCTCGCATTGCTGGCCTCGTCGTGGCTGCATTCGCATAGCGCTCTTCACGCGCAGTACCGCAAGAGGCTATGCACCAATGACCGAAGTCAAACGCGTCGCCGCCGAGCGGCCCCGCCGGGATCGCTCCGAACGAGCCCGAGCGCGACATTCTCGATCAGTACCTCTACGAGGTCAGCACCTATCCGCTGCTCAAGGGTACGGAGGAGATCGACCTCGCCCGGAAGATTCGCGCCGGTGATCAGGACGCGCTCCAGGAGCTCGTGAAGCGCAACCTGCGCTTCGTCATCTCCGTCGCCAAGAAATATCAGAACCGCGGCCTGCCGCTCATCGATCTCATCGGCGAAGGCAACGTCGGTCTGCTCACGGCTGCGCGGAAGTTCGATCCCGATCAGGGCGTGAAGTTCATCTCGTACGCCGTGTGGTGGATTCGTCAGGCGATTCTCTCGTCGCTCGCGCGCCAGGGTCGCACCGTTCGCGTTCCGCTCAACCGCACCGCCGATCTCTCGCGCATCATCAAGGCGTCGCGAGATCCTGCGTCAGAAGCTGCGTCGCGAGCCGAGCCCCGAAGAGCTGTCGCAGCTCACCGGCCTGTCGGTCGATGTCGTGCAGTCGCTCGCCGCGCTCAACACGGGCGACGTGCGTCTCGATGCGCCGATGGATCCGGAAGGCGATCGCTCGCTCATCGAGCGCTTCGTCGCCGACGAGATGCCGGACACCGAAGAGGAGGCGATGAACCGCTTCCTCAACGACGAGATCGAGACAGGCGCTCTCCACGCTTCCGCCGCGCGACGCGAAGGTGCTGCGTCTGTACTTCGGTCTCGAAGGCGGCCGCGAGCACACGCTCGAAGAGATCGGCTCGCATGCTCGGCGTCACGCGCGAGCGCGTTCGTCAGCTTCGCGATCGCGCGCTCAAGCGCCTGCGCGAGGGCGACGTCGGTCGCGCACTGGGCAGCTTCGCGGCGTAATGTGGTGACGTAGGGAGCGCTGTCGCGGCCTCGGCACGACGGCGCGATATCGGAAGGGCCGGAAGTAGCTGCAATCGCTGCTGCTCCCGGCCCTTTTTTCGTTCCGAGGCCTCGTCAATCTTCCGTCAAGACCGTACAAAGTCGGCGCTGGCCAATACGCGGACCGGAGCCAATATTGAGCGAGTGCGGGTGGTCACTATCGGCACGCGCGGTGATCGCTGTGCGGGATTCCCACCTTGGTCTTCATGGCGGATAGACGATGACGATGTTGGTGACTGGAGCCGCCGGATTCATCGGCTATCATGTTGCGCAACGGCTCCTCGCGCGCGGCGACGTGGTTGTCGGAATCGATAACCTCAACGACTATTACGACCCGTCGTTGAAGCGCGCGCGCCTGTCCAAGCTGGAACCGAACGCGTCCTTCCAGTTCGTACAGGGCGACATCTGCGACGCGCCGCTGCTCGCGAGAATCATGGCGGAGCATCGTCCGGACGTCGTGATCAACCTCGCCGCGCAGGCAGGTGTGCGCTATTCGCTGGAGAATCCCGGCGCGTATGCCGACAGCAACCTCGTGGGATTCCTCAATATTCTCGAAGCGTGCAGGCATGCGAAAGTCGCACATCTCGTGCACGCTTCGTCGAGCTCGGTTTACGGTGCTAATACGACCACTCCTTTCTCCGTCGAGCAGCGCGTCGATCATCCGGTAAGCCTGTACGCGGCGACCAAGAAGGCATCGGAGCTGATGGCGCACAGCTACGCGCACCTGTTCCGTCTACCGATTACTGCGCTGCGCTTCTTCACCGTGTACGGTCCGTTTGGCAGGCCCGACATGGCGTACTTCAAGTTCACTCGCGCGATCATGGAAGGGCGTCCGATCGATCTGTATAACAACGGCGACATGCTGCGCGACTTCACCTACATCGACGATGTTGTCGAAGGCGTTGTACGCGTCGCGGACAAGCCTGCGACACCCGATGTCAACTGGTCAGGAGACTCACCCAACCCCGCGACGAGCTCGGCGCCCTATCGAGTGTACAACATCGGTCATAGCGATCCGGTGCCGTTGCTGAAGTTCGTAGAGGTACTGGAGCGGCATCTGGGAAAGCGCGCGGAGCGCAGATATCTGCCGATGCAGCCAGGCGACGTACTGGCTACGTACGCGGACGTCGCCGATCTCGAGCGTGATGTCGGGTACAGGCCCGAAACATCGATAGAGTCAGGGTTGGAGTCGTTTGTCGATTGGTACCGGGATTACTACGGTGCCGAGCGCCCGACTGTCCAGGCCGGATGAGTCTCGGGTCCGCTACAACTGTGGCGTCTCAGCATCAGTATTGACGCACCCTGGACTGGGTCCTGAAAGGCAGCGGAGTCTCATCTATGTACGCAGTAACGACTTAACGTGAATTTTGCACTCCTGTCGGTCGTGCATGCTTCTTGATCCTGGGACAGGATTCGGCTGCATCGAGCTGGAAATGGCGGCGCACTCGCTTTGCCGTGTCGTGGCGCTCATCTGTCATGGAGCGATTGGGGACCTGTGTTAGTGACGGAGTTTACTGGCGCGCTGGAGACTGATGATGCTACGGACCCCGAAGCCGGTCCGGGGCCGCGTTTGCGCGTCTGCATGCTCACTACGTTCTATCCGCCGTACAACTTCGGTGGCGATGGGATCGGCGTCCAGCGTCTCGCCGCCGGATTCGCGCGGCGCGGCCACTCGGTGACGGTCGTGCACGACGCCGACGCATATCTTGCGCTGAGCGGCGGAGCCGAGCCCGCTCCGGCCGCGTCCATTCCCGGTGTCGAGGTCGTGACACTGCGAAGCAAGCTCGGAATCATCTCGCCGATTCTGACGCAGCAGCTTGGTCGTCCCGTCGTGCACGGCCGAAAACTTCGCGCACTGCTGGGTGAGGGGTTCGACGTAACTTTCTTTCACAATGTGTCGCTTGTGGGCGGCCCTGCATTGCTGCGAGAAGGACGTGGCGTCACGCTGTACGAGGCACATGAGCACTGGCTCGTCTGCCCAACGCACGTGCTGTGGCGTTATAACCGTGAACGATGCGATGCGCGGGACTGTCTGCGCTGCGTGCTGTCCTATCACAGACCGCCGCAACTGTGGCGCTGGACGGGTGTGCTCGAGCGCGAGCTGGACAATGTCGATGCGTTCATAGCGAAAAGTGCGTTCAGTCGCGACAAGCATCACGAGTTCGGCTTTCCGCGCGACATGGAAGTCATTCCGTATTTCCTGCCGCAAGACACTGCAGGGGCGGATCCGGTCACGGAGGCGCCGTCACCTCACAGTCGTCCATTCTTTCTATTCGTCGGGCGATTGGAGAAGATCAAGGGACTCGAAGACGTCATTCCGTCGTTCGCGGGCGCCGATGGACCTGACCTGCTCATTGCCGGAGAGGGGGACTACGCCGCATCGCTACGGTCGCTTGCTGCTGACATGCCCCGGGTGCATTTTCTGGGTCGAGTGCCGGCGGAGCAGCTGGGATCGTACTATCACCACGCGCTGGCGCTGATAGTGCCGTCGGTTTGCTTCGAGACGTTCGGCATAATCATCATCGAAGCGTTTCGGAAGGGCACGCCGGTGATTGCGCGCCGCCTGGGGCCGTTTCCGGAGATCGTCGAAACGGCAGACGCGGGACTGCTCTTTGAGAATCGCGCCGAGCTGGAAGCGGCGATGCACGAGCTGGCGCAAATCCCGGAACGCCGTGAAGCACTGGCGAATGCAGGCCGGCGCGCGTTCGCGGAGCACTGGAGTGAGGAAGCAGTGATGCCCCAGTATCTCGATCTCATTCGCCGCATGGCGAGTGCGAAGGGTGAACAGTCCATAGTTGATGCTCTCACGAGCGGAGGCACCGCATGAAGATCTTCATCACCGGCGGCGCAGGATTTATCGGCTCGCATCTCGCAACCCGGCTACTCGACGATCGCCATCAGGTGATCATTCTCGACGACTTGTCGACGGGCTCGATGGACAACATCGAGCACCTCATCGGCCGTGCTGGATTCACTTACCACATCGGGTCGGTGACCAACGCTGCGCTGGTATCCGAGCTGGTGGATAGATGTGATTGCACGGTACACCTCGCCGCAGCTGTCGGTGTGCGACTCATCGTCGAGAGTCCGGTGAGGACGATAACGACGAACGTGCACGGAACCGAAGTCGTACTCGACGCAGCGGCCCGGAAACAAAAGCTCGTGATCCTTGCGTCGACTTCGGAAGTATACGGAAAGAGTCTGCGCACACCGTTTCGTGAAGACGACGATCTCGTACTTGGGTCCACCACGCACTCACGCTGGGCTTACGCGTGCTCCAAGGCGCTGGATGAGTGGCTCGGGCTGGCATACATGCGCGAGCGTAACGTGCCGGTGATCATCGTGCGTTTCTTCAACACCGTTGGCCCTCGCCAGACGGGCCGGTACGGCATGGTGGTGCCGAGCTTCGCGTCGCAGGCGGTACGCGGCGAGCCGATCACGGTGTACGGACCAGGGACTCAGTCGCGCTGTTTTGGACACGTATCGGACGCCGTCGAATCGCTCGTGCGCCTGATGCGCACTCCGTCGGCGCCGGGCCGAGCCTACAACGTCGGGAACGACGAGGAAGTTACGATCATGCGGCTCGCGGAACTGGTGCGTGACGCGGCGGAGAGCTCTTCACCGATCGTGCGGGTGCCATACGATGAAGCGTACGCGGTCGGATTCGAGGACATGCCGCGTCGCGTCCCGGATCTGTCGCGCCTGGAGCAGACGATCGGATTTCGTCCGCGTACTGCGCTGGCGCAGATCATCACCGACGTCATCGCCGATCAACGCTCGATTCTGGAGAGCGTTGGGGCGTGAAGGCTCACGTGGCCAGCGTCGACGACGGAGGAACACGTGAACCGCGTGTAACCGCACGTGATGCCGCGCGTGATACCGCGCGTGATACCGCGCCGGTTCCCGCCGGCGGTTGGCGCGCTTCTCGGATCTCGTGCTCCTTCTGCGTCCGCGGCAGTGGATAAAGAACGGATTCGTTCTGGCTCCTCTCCTGTTCTCCGGACTCGCGACGAACGGCTCGGCGAGGAACCACGCATTTGGTGCATTTGTGTGCTTCTGCCTGATCGCGAGCGGTATCTATTGCTGGAACGATGTTTCGGATCGTAGCGCAGATTGTGCACATCCTATCAAGCGCAAGCGGCCGATAGCCGCGGGACGCGTCAGTCGTACTGCCGGCATCGTGCTTGGCTCCGCACTGGTGACTGCGTCACTGCTTCTCGGCGGCCTCATCGCACCGCGGCTCGCGTTGGTGCTGGCCATATACGCCGTTCTCAATATCATCTACTCGTTGTCGCTCAAGCGCATCGTGCTTGTCGACGTGTTCGCCATAGCCGCGTTTTTCATCCTGCGACTCCTGGCGGGAGTGACAGCGATTGACGTGCACGCGTCTGTCTGGCTGCTCCTCTGCGGCGGACTGTTATCGCTATACCTCGGATTCACCAAGCGTCGACATGAGCTGACTCTGCTGGGCCACGATTCCGGAGAGCACCGGGCCGTGCTCAAGCAGTACGACACGGAGACACTGGACCAGATCTCCGGAATTCTGCTGTCCGTGACCATCGTTTCGTACATCATGTACACGATTTCTTCCTCGACAGCACTGGCTGTCGGGTCAGAGGCGCTGAGCTACAGCACTGTGTTCGTTCTGTATGGAGTGTTTCGGTATCTGTATCTCGTACGACGTAGTCACGGCGGCGATCCGGCGGGCACGCTGTTCACCGATCGTGCGCTCCTCATCGATGTGGCGACTCTGGGCAGTCTACTGCGCTGCGACACTCTACCACGTTGTTTGAGGATCTGACTTGACTTCTGCAGAAAGACCCACTGAGCCAGCGGCCGCGCGTGTGCGTGAGCATACGTCGGCGGGTGTAGCGCATAGGGGAGCAACCGGTGCGAGCGCGATCCGCGAAGTGATACACAGTTTCCGGCGTCCGATCGTGCGTGCGTATTCGCGAGTGCGCTTCACGATCGTCCGGCAGCCATTTCTCGAGGAGATCGGACAGTATCTTCCTGCGTCGGGCGACGTTCTGGATCTGGGCTGCGGTTTCGGCCTCTTCTCGTTGTTCTACGCGATGACGAAACCGGGACTGAAAATTGTCGCTGTCGACCTCGATGCGCGACGTGTCGCTGCCGCCGCTTCAAGCGCGGAGTACCTCGAGCTGACCAACGTGGCATATGAGGCGAGTGACGTCACCACGTGGACCACCGACCGGCAGTTCGACGCGGTCTACATGCTTGACCTTCTGCATCATCTACCGCAATCGCGAGTGCCAGGGTTTCTCGCGCATGTGGCGCGCCATGTCCGGCCGGGCGGTATCGTGATAATCAAGGACGTCGCTGACCGGCCGCGTTACAAGATGCTCTTCACGCTGCTGCTCGATCGCCTGCTGGTCGGGATGGAGCCCATTCGTTACTGGCCGCCCAACCGAGCTGATGACGATTCTGACAGGGCTCGGCTTCGACGTGGCCATGCATCGTATGAACGACGTGCTCCCGTATCCGCACATCCTGTATGTCTGCCGACGTCGCGCAAGCTGAGGTTGTAGAGCAGGCACAGGAACCGGAGCGATCGAGTGTTGTCGCGGCGATTGTGTGGATGCTCGTCGCCGTAGCGGGCGAACAGGCGGCGATCACTCTATACTCGCCAGGTGCGTGGCAGTTTGGGTTTCGTGCGCCGGCCGATCTGCGAGATCATCCACTGGCGATTGCAATTCTCCTGATCGTCGCGCTGGCTGGTATTGTCGGGCTCACGAGGATCTACCGCAGCCTCACCGCGTCACACCGCGCGGCCGGAGTCGCAGTGTCTGTGTGTGTGATCTGGGTACTCGGGACCACGCTATTGTCGCGCGACCCGTTGGGATACGGCATCCACCTGGTTGTCACCGCCGCAATGCATGCTGCCGGGCTACTGTGCATAGTGTTCGCCGCGCGCAGTATGCCGTACAACTCTGCGGCGTCGGCCGTGCTCGATGCGGATGGGCGCAAGGCCTGGCTCATCGTTGGTCTTGCAGCAGCGTTCGCGACGGTCGCGTGCGGTACGGTCGCAGTGCTGACGTTCCACCGGATTCCGCACGTGCCGGATGAAGTCGCCTATCTCTTCCAGGCGAAGACGTATGCGCAGGGTCGCGTTTATCTTGATCCGCCACCGGCGCCGGAATTGTTCCGTCAGTTCCTGATAATGGTGCACGATGGCAAGTGGTTCAGTGTATTTCCGCCGGGGTGGCCGCTGGTGCTTGCGCTCGGTGTGATTGCTGGCGTTCCGTGGATTGTGAATCCCTTGCTCGCCGGTGCGGGAGTCCTGCTCACGTATGCCGTCGTCAAACGCGTTCATCGTTCCTCCACAGCACTCGTGGCGGCGCTGCTGCTCGCGACGTCACCACTGTACGTGACGGTCGGCTCGACGTACATGGCGCATCCGCTGAGCATTGTCTGTGCACTGCTGGCGCTGCTGAGTGCGCTCCAGCTGCAGACGGGCGCACGCATGCGATGGGCGGTCATCGGCGGCCTGGCGCTCGGGTTGCTGTTTCTCGCGCGCCCCGTCGAGGCGGTCAGCGTTGGCGTCATCGTGCTGGCGATGTGTATGGGCGCATTCGGCGCCCGCGTTCGTGCTTCCGCTATTGCAGTAGCAGTCGGCGCGAGCTCCGCTGTCGGCTCGCTCTTTTTCATCAACAACAGAATCCTCACTGGAAACGCACTCCGCGATCCGGTCCAGCTGTTCTTTGATCTGACCTACTACCCCGGATCCAATTCACTGGGGTTCGGGCCGGATAAGGGAAACGTCGGGTGGGCGAACGACATCTTCCCTGGTCACAGCCCGCTCGAAAGTGCAATTCACCTGAACCTGAATCTCAGTATTATCGATACGGAGCTGTTCGGGTGGCTCGGCGGTGCCCTGCTGTTCGTCGTCATGCTCGCTCTGGGAAAGAGAGTACGTGGGATGTGGCTCTGGATCTGGCTCGTCGTAGCGGTGATTGTCCCCGCCGATGCTCTACTGGTACAGCGGCGCCGATCTGGGGCCGCGCTACTGGTATCAGACACTCGTGCCATTTGCCGCGCTGACCGCGTTGGGATTGCGCGCGCTGGCCGACGGGATTGGGATTGATCGGACGCGCGTCGCGTCAGTTGCGCTTCTGCTTGCGTTCGTCGGTTTCTTTCAGATCACAGTATGGCGAGGGACCGAAAAGTACCGGCGTTACCGGGGCGTGAGCGACGACGTCGGCAGACTGATTCGTGACAACGCGATGCAGCACGATCTGATATTTGTGAAGAACGGAACCCCGCCGAATGATTACGCCGACTACGCGAGCGGATTCCTATGGAGCGGCGTTCCGCTCGGAAGTGGGCCCATTGTCGCGCGGTACGGTGATGCGTCGGCGATGGCGGCCATTCATGCACGTTTTCCGGATCGCAAGCGTTGGATCATCGCGCCCTCGGGCGCGGCGGGTACATACTCCGTGGTTGCAGCACTCGACGCCACCACTGGCAACGTCCCGGCGACCCATGGCAACCAGCTTGACGACCGGTAATTCGGGAGCCGTTGCACCGGTTGCCCCGGTTGCGGGTCGCGTGGCGCGCGCCTTCGTGGCGCTTGGCTCCGGCGAGGTAACCGCGCGGCTCATAGCCTTCGCCGGTACGCTTTACGTTGCGCGTACGCTTGGTCCGGCGCGTTACGGCATTATTGGCTTTGCGCTGGCCGTACTTCTCTACCTGCAGCGCCTCGCAGACGCTGGCTTCGATCTTGGCGTCGGCGTTCGTGAAGTTGCGGCTCATCGCGACGAGCTCCGCAGCATGGTGCCTGCGTTGCTCACGGTGAGGGCGGCGATCGCGACGCTCCTCGCCGGCGCGGTCGCGGTGTTGTCATGGATTTTCCTGCCCAATCCTGACGGAACAGTTCTCGCCATCTACTGCGGCGCTCTGGTGGCCGTAGGAATCAGTACGAGTTGGGTGCACGTCGGGATGGAGCATTCGCGCCGCGTGGCTGCTGCACGCGTTCTTGGAGAATGCGTTGCTCTCGGTGTACTTCTCGTAGCCGTGCACGGCGCCGACGACGTGACACGCGTCCCGATCGCGCAGATCATCGGAGACGGACTCACTGCTGTTGTCCTTCTCTCGATCCTGGTTCGGAGCGGCATTGTGCGTCGGCCCCGCATCGATCTGCGTGTTGCCCTTCCGTTGCTGCGACAGGGATGGCACCTCATGGCGGCGTCACTGTTCGGGCTTGCGCTGTATAACTCCGATCTGCTCTTTCTGCGTTTTTTCCGCGGCTCAGAGAGCGTGGGCTACTACGCTGCCGCATATACCGTGGTTGCCTTCTGCTTGAATGTCGGCATCGCCTACGGGCTTAGTCTGCTTTCCGTCCTCAGTGCATGTCGTGCGGATGCTGGCGAGCACCGCAAGCTGTTCGAGACCTCCCTAGTCCATGTGTTCGTGTTTCTCATTCCTGTTGTCGTTGGGGGAGCGGTGGTCGCGCCGAGCATAGTCGCACTGGTGCTCGGGTCCACGTATGCGCCGGCCGGTGATGCGCTGCGCTTGTTGATCTGGTCGCTGATTCCCGGAGTTCTGTGCAACGTTGCTGTCGTCGGATTGCTGTCGGTCGGGCGTGAGGCTGACGTTTTACGCGCGTTCGCGCTCACCCTTGTCGTTGTCACTGTCCTTGATATCGCGCTGATCTCGCGTTTCGGAATTGCCGGTGCAGCGGTGGCGACGATTCTGGGTGAGAGCGTGCGGCTGGCGCTGACGCTGTACGCTGCCAGGCGGGCGCGGATTGGAGGAATCGTACTGGGTCGCTTGTGGCGGCCACTCGTTGCGGTATCGGCGATGGCATTCGTGCTGCTGATGCTCGAGCCACAGACGCTGGTCGCGGCGATAGCATGCGGCGCCACATCCTATGCGATTGCTCTCGTCCTCACAGGTGCAATCAGATTGCGTGGCGGCCAGATACCCGTGCTCTCCGTCTAGTGAAACACTCGCGTCGATGCCAAGCAGTCACTCGGGCGCTGCCGATGAGGGCGCGATGATGCGCGCCACGTCTGGCCTCGTGGCATGGCTGCGCGTATGGCCGCGCCAGGTCGCGGTCGCACTCTTCGTCATTGCTGCGTTGCTACCCGTGCACTCGCTCGCCGCTGCGCTCGCCGGTCCCGCAGCATCAGGCCAGCACCTGGCGCAGCTTGTCGTCGGGGTCGTACTCCTGAAGGCCTCGCTGCTCGTGCATGCGTTGCTGCTCGGACTCATTCCATCGGTGCCACTCGCGCCGGTGGCTGCGCGCGGCCTGGCGCCCGGTGCCGCTGCGCCCGCGTCCAGGCCGTGGACCCGCACCGAGACCGGCGCAGCCGTTTGTATCATGGTCCTGGGGGCTGGTCTCCGTATCCCGTCGCTCGGCAGTGGCCTCTGGTTCGATGAGATCCAGACGTTCGTCGATTACGTGCGGCTGCCGCTCATTCACATCATATCGACATTCGACAGCCAGAATCAACATCTGCTGTACTCGATTCTGGCGCGGATCTCAGTCGTTCTCTTTGGCGGCAGCGCGTGGGCGCTCCGTCTTCCCGCCGTCTGCCTCGGCGTCGCTAGTCTCGGTGCCCTGATCTGGTTTGGTGAGCGGGTGACGTCGCGGCGCGAAGCGTTGCTCGCCGCGACCATACTCGCCGTCTCCTATCATCACGTCTGGTTTTCTCAGAACGCTCGTGGCTACACCGGGTTGCTGTTCTTAACTCTCGTCGGGAGCGGCTGCTTCCTGTTGCTTCTGAGCGATCCGCTGCGTCACACGTGGCGCAATGTTGGGGGATATGCTGTAAGCATGGCGTTGGCCAACATGATCCATGTGACGGCGGTATTCGTCACAGCCACGCATGCGCTCGTGTGGCTTTGCCTCGTGGTCGTTCGACGCGACGACCTTCGCAATCGTGCCTGGCGTGCGCCACTCGCCGGTCTCGTGCTCGCCGGGACGCTTTCGGTGCTTGTCTATGCACTCGTCCTGCCGCAATTCATCGCGACGTTGTTGATTCCGCCGGATGCTGGCTCCGCCACGGTTTGGAAGGATCCCGTCTGGATGTTTACCGAAGGGCTGCGAGTTCTGAGCAGCGGGATTCCTGGGGGCCTTGCGGCCGTCGCGGTTGTGTTCATCATCATCGGTGCGGGCGTGGCGAGTTACTGGCGGAGGAGCGCGGTGATTACTACGGTGATGTTGCTCCCTGCTGTCGTGACAGGTGCCGCCGTAATGATACTTTCGCACAATCTCTGGCCGCGTTTCTTCTTCTTCAGCGCTGGCTTTGCCGTCCTCATCGCTGTACGCGGAGGATTTGCCTTGGTCCACGCGGTTGTGCCGAGCAGAGCTTCCGGCGCGGTGTCGGTTGGCGGAGCACTGCTTGTCGCCGCTGCCAGCCTCATGACGGTTCCGCGTGCATGGCTGCCAAAGCAGGATTTTGGAGCGGCGATGGGCTTTGTCGAGTCTCACCGCAGCCCAGGCGACGTAGTCGCGGTGACTGACATGACCAGCTACGTTTACGGCCGGTATTACCACCTTCCGTGGCCGACTGTAACGTCGGCTTCGGACCTGGCGCAAGTCGAGGCTGGAGGTGCACGGACCTGGATGGTCCTGACATTTCCTGTGCGCATAGAAACCGGTGAGCCCACCCTGTGGGCGCGCTTATCAGATTCGTATCGTACCGTAGCACGCTTTCCGGGCACTGTCGGAGGCGGAGACCTTTACGTGATGGTGAGCCGATGACCGCACCTCCGAACCCACTGCAGGACCTGCAAGAGCCACGGTCCGTAGCTCGTTTCCACGCCGCCGGCATGATCGAGCGCGAGCTGGAGCCGGGCGAGCGTTCTCTCGCCCATGCGGTTTCGATCGTCATTCCTGCATTCAACGAGGGGGCGCACGTTGCTACGCAGATCGACGACGTGGTCCGCGTGATGGATGCTTCGGGGTGGGACTACGAGATCATCGTGGTGGACGACGGTTCCAGCGACGACACAGCTCAGCGCGCCGCAGCGGCCGGTGCGCATGTACTGTCGCATCCGCGCAATCGCGGTTATGGCGCTTCGCTCAAGCACGGTATAAGGCGCGCGTACTTCGACTGGGTTCTGATCACTGACGCCGACGGCACGTATCCTGTCGCGGCGATTCCGAAGTTGCTTGCTCGTGCGGATGTCAACGACATGGTGGTCGGTGCACGTACCGGCGAGACAGTCCAGGTGCCGTTCGTCCGCCGACCGGCCAAGGCGTTCCTTCGTTGGCTCGCGAGCTACCTGAGCGGTCAGCACATTCCCGACATCAATTCGGGCTTGAGGCTCATGCGCAAGAGCCTCGTTGAGCGCTATGAGTATCTCCTGCCGCCGGGATTTTCATTCACCACGACGATCACGCTGGCGTCCATCTGCAACGATCATACGGTGGAATACATATCCATCGACTATTACAAGCGACTGGGCAACTCGACGATTCGTGCACGTCACGCGTACGACTTTACACTTCTCATCCTCCGGACGATCGTCTTCTTCAATCCACTGAAGGTGTTCATACCGCTGGGTGCTGTTCTGGCGGTGATAGGAATCGCAAAGCTTATCTACGACATATCTCGCGACAACATGTCGGAGACGACTGTGCTCGGACTTCTCGCCGCGCTGATCATCTGGTCCGTGGGGATGCTCGCGGATCAGAACGCGCGAATGGCAAACCGCAAATGAAGCGTTGGCTCAAACCGGCGGTGAGCATCGGACTGCTCGCCGCGATATTCTACTTCCTGCCGTGGCACCAGGTCGAGACGGCGATCTCGCGTCTCACGTTCAGCACATGGGCACTTGTGCTGGTTGGCTTTCTCGCCGGCCACCGCCTGGGTGTCGCGAAATGGCGCATGCTCGTGAACGCAGGACGCGCGCGCATGAAGTCACGCGACGCGATTCGCTGCTACGCCGCGGGCCTGTTCGCCAATCTCTGCCTCCCGACGGTGGTTGGTGGCGATGTAGTTCGCGCAGCGCTCGCCGCTCGCGCGACCGGCCGGCCCGAAGCCGCTTTCTTCGGAAGTGCTGCCGACAGGGCGATCGACATAGCTGCCACGGGATTGTTGATCGCCGTCGGCGGAGTTCTGTCACGCGATTCATTTCCAGGATGGGCGGGAGAGCTGCTCGCGGTCGGTGTCCTCGTCGTTGCCATCGCGGTGTTTGCGTGCGTGCCCCTCCTGCTTCGCCGCCGTCTCAGCAGATGGCCGAAGAAGATTCGCAGGCCGGTGGGGCGCAGTCTGGTTGTGTTGCGGCGCATGAGTCGATCGCCGGGAACGGCGCTCACGGCGGCGATGATTTCGCTCGCGATGCAGAGCGGATTCGTGCTGCTCAACGCATGGATCGGCCGCTCGGTCGGAATAACGGTTTCCATCACCGTATGGTTCTTCGTCTGGCCGCTCGCAAAGATCGCGGGACTGCTCCCGATAAGTCTCGGAGGGCTGGCCGTCCGCGACGCCACGCTCGCCGCGCTGCTGGCGCCGGCCGGCGTGCCGGTAACGCTCGGGATCGTCGCTGCGCTGATCTGGCAATCTGTAATGATATCTGGCGGATTGGTTGGTGGAGCAGTGTGGTGGGCGCTGAGCGGTGGCCGCACTGGATGGCGCGACGTGACCGGCACACGCAAGACGGGAAAACTGGAACCCAACGCCAACCATGCGTGAGTCATGACACGACCAGCCGAGTCGGTTTCCGCGACTGACACTCCGGAGCTTCCGCACGTCGTCGTTCTGGGAGGCGGTCCCGCTGGCGTGGGCGCGGCATTCCAGCTACGCCGGCTCAAACGCGCGCGCGTCACGCTCATCGAAGCGAATCCCGCCGTCGGCGGCAACTCCGGCAGCTTCGACCATGCAGGCCAGCGACTCGACTACGGGAGCCATCGGCTTCATCCCGCATGCGATCCCGCGATTCTGGAGGACATCAAGACCGTCCTCGGCGGCGATCTGCTCGACCGCCCGCGACATGGTCGTATCCGGTTGCGCGGGCGATGGATTCATTTCCCCCTCAAGCCGGTCGACCTTCTTCTGCGCCTGGACCCGGGCTTCGCACTCGGCACATTGCGCGACATGATGCGTCGAGGACGGGGAAAATCAGCCGATGCACCGAGCCAGGAGAGTTTCGCATCGGTTCTCCAGGCGAGCCTGGGCGAGACGATATGCCGCGACTTCTACTTCCCGTACGCGCGAAAGATCTGGGGCGCGGAGCCCGAAGAGCTCTCCGCGATTCAGGCACGCCGCAGAGTTTCGGCAGGCTCGTTCAAGAAGTTGTTTCGCAAGCTGCTGGCGGCAGTGCCGGGATTCAAGCCGGCGGGCTCGGGTCGATTCTTCTACCCGCGGCGCGGCTTCGGACAGATCAGTGAAGCGTTTGCAGACGCTGCCAGCAAGTCGGGCGCAGAAATCATGCTCGGGTGGCGCGTCGTCGGCGTCGAGCGAGAAGGAGAAGGGTGGTCCGTACGTGTCGAGCGCGGATCCGAAGCTCGGGCGATGCACGCCGACTATCTCTGGTCCACACTTCCAATCACGATGCTCGCCAGAATGACGACTCCGGAGCCGGATGCTGCATCGCTGAGGGCGTCCGGTGAGATTCAGTACAGGGCGATGCTGCTTGTGTATCTCACCTTGCCGGTTCCGCAGTTCACGGAATTCGACGCGCATTACTTTCCGGAGCGATCCGTCACGATCACGCGATTGTCGGAGCCGAAAAACTATTCGGCGCTGGATGAGCCGCGCACCTCCACCACGCTGTGCGCGGAGCTGCCCTGTGCGCTGGGTGACGCGCACTGGGAAATGAGTGACGCTGCTCTAGGGGAGATCGTTGCGGCGGATCTCGTGCGTTCCGGTCTGCCGCTCCCGGCAGCGCCAACTTCCGTATATGTGAAGCGGCTGCGCTTCGCGTATCCGATCTATCACCAGGGTTACGAGCGCGCGTTTGCCGCGCTGGATGGATGGGCTTCAGAACAGCCGAACATGCTGACCTTCGGTCGCCAGGGCCTTTTCGCGCACGACAATACTCACCACGCGCTCCGCATGGCATACGCGGCTTCCGATTGCCTTGGGCCAGAGGGCTTCGACCTCGAGCGCTGGGCGGACTATCGTCGCGAATTCGAGAGCCACGTGGTGGAAGACTGATGCGCACATGGCCTCGCTTCAGCACGGCTGCCCGACTGGCCCTGACAGTGTTTCTCGTGTACGTCACTCACTTTGCATCGAATGTTGTGCGCGAGACCTACCTCGCCATCACGCTGGGCGAACATCTGTCGGTGCGTGTGGATGAATACATGGGCCTGCACCCGGATCTCTTTCTGATTCCAGGGAGGGGCGCGTACATCAACAACAACCCCGGCGCCTCGATGCTCGGCGCGATCCCGTATGCTGTTGCGCGGCCCGCGCTGGCAATGCTCTTTCATGCCCGCCCTGATCTGATAAGTCCCAAGCCGGCCGCCGCATACAACGATCCGCGGCCGAATCGTACGAAATTTCTCAATGCGTCGCGGGAGCGCGGGCTCGACGTCAAGCTCGGTCTCGCCGCCGCGATCACACAGGCTGGTCTCATGGCGCCGCTCGGCGCGCTCGCCGCAGTAGTGCTTTTCTGGTTTCTTCGTGCTCGACTCGGTGACGAGCGTCAGGCGTTGTGGTTTTCGCTTCTCTACGCATTCGGTACTCCGATCTTCTTTCGCTCGGCATTCCTGAATCAGAATGCGATCGTCACGCACTGTACGCTGATAGCGTTCGTGCTGCTCGCGAGTGCACGGTCCAGTCCGGACGAACAGCCTGGTACAGCGTGGCCGCCGAGTAATCGCGCGCTTGCAGGCGCCGGCGCGATGTTGGGTCTTGCGGTGCTGTGCGATTACAGTGGCGCGTCGCTCATCGTCGCCTTCGGGCTCTGGACACTCGCACGAGGCTGGCGGCGCGCAGGCGCCGTTGCGGGTGTCAGAGATGCCGCATGGCTCGCCGCCGGCGCGCTGGGTCCTCTGCTACTGCTGCTGTGGTATCAGTGGGCCGCGTTTGGGAACCCGTTCTTTCCCGCGCAGCGTTACATGGCCGCCACGCAGTACAGTGGGCGCGGCTGGAACGGAATTTCTCTGCCGGTCGGCTCGCTGCTCTGGGGAAATCTGTTCGATCTCCGGTACGGCTTGTTCGCATTCTGTCCCATGCTCGTCGCTGCATTCGCCGCACCCTTCGTCGAGCGTCGCCCGCGCATCGTGAGTAGCGCCGAGCTGACGCTCATTTTTGGCGCGTGCGCGGCACTCTGGCTGTTCAGCAGCGCGAATCAGTATGCATTCCTGCAGTGGAATACCGGAGTTCGGTACATGGTGCCCGCGGCACCGTTGCTGTTCGTGGCATTAGTGCCCGTGCTGCTTCGATGTGGCCCGCTGCTGCGCTATCTGCTCGTCGTGCCGACGGTCGCCATCTCGTGGAGCGTGGCAATGGCACGCGAGGATGTGGCGACTTCTTTGATGCACATCCTGCTCGGAGGCTTCGAGCTTCCATTCCTCACGGTCCTGAGCAAGACTGCGTCAGCAGGTTATGCACCGTTCCTTGCGACCACCGGTGTTTCACCGCTACCGATCTTCCTCCTGCTGGGCATCACAATCTGGTTGATCTGGCGACGCCACTGCGTTGAGCACAGCCTCGAGCACAACTCATTACGGTACGCGACACCTACGGTTGATGATAGACCGTGATCACCCCAGCCGCTGGCATGGTGACATCGACCCCACTGCCAGTTGTCGCTGTCACGCTCGGCAACTGGCTGCCTGACGCTGCGCCCGTGCTGTACGAGACGCCGTAACTTCCGGCGGGCAGGCCGTTGATGCGGAATGTCACAGCGCCGCTTGTCTTCGTGACGACGACAAATCCGCCATTCGTATTGACGAATGCCACGGGTGCAGCAGCATCGGTCCCGCCGCTAGTTCCCACGCGCACGGCGCCAGCGCGAACGTACCGAAAATACTCCATGAGGTACGATGTGCGCGATCCCATCGTTACCGTCGGCGAGGCGCCACTTCCGACGATGAAGTACGCACCGCCGCCGTCGGAGCCGGGATAGCCAAGCGTGTATTGCTGCCATGCACTGTTCTGGCCCGCCGTAAGATCCGTGTACAGGTCCTGATAATCGCTTCCGATGTGCTCCAGCATGGATGTCTGAAGTCCGTACTTGTTGGCGCGCGTCACGATTGCGGCGAGAGCATCGTCTGAAACGCCGGCGTACCGGTGATACGACAGCTCCTTCACGTACTGCTGTGCACCCGGCACCGCCATCATCGCATCGATGTACGATGCTGCGTTGCTCATGTTCATTGTTGACGGGGCGACGAAATGCGGTGTGAATCCGGCCGCCTTCAATCTGTCACCCGCGGCCGCGATCGCACGGCCAACCATGCCACCGTCCCACAAACCGCCAGTGTTATCTGGCTCGAGTATGACTTCCCAGGAGTCGGGCGTGACATTGAAAGTGGACTGCAGATGCTGGTACGTAGCAAGAACGAACTCGGCGTATTCTGCCGGGTTGTTCAGGTGAGCGTATGGCGTGTTGCTGCACTGTCGCGCGAACGCGACGTACTCGACGTTCAGATACAGATGCTCACCACGTGCCTCCACGAGCGCCTTCATCGGGAGCACGAGACGGTTCATGGTCGCGTCAAGCTCCGAGAAGTGAAAGCCCGCCGGATTGATGACCATCGGATCGGCATTGTCGTTTATCGTCGCGTAACGCTGGCAGCGCCAATCCGCGGCGGAGAGCGCCCCGGACTGCTCCTCGGCCCACGTATCTACCGGGTTCTCCACGCCGCTCTTCACCTCCACGCGCAGCCGGTTGATTCCGAGCGTGTTGACGGCGAGATCGAGTAGCTGCGCGCGGTACGCTGGATACGCCGCGACATCGTTCTGACCACCCTCTGCGGTCGCTTCCCAGCCAGTCATCGTCTGGTACCTGACCGACGGGTTGACAGTGATGACCGTCGACGGTGCCGGACCGGACGTTGACGAAGGTTGCTGGGAAGTGCCGGACTGTCCGGGGCCATCCGACGATCCACCGCCGCAGCCAATCATCGCGCTCGTCATGAGTAGCGCGATCAGCGGGCGTACCCGGCGCGGCGTCAGGTCAGTCACAGGAAGCATGATTACGTACTCTCCGTTGCGTTTGTCGCAGGAGTTTGGCTGAGAGAAGCACCGGCCTTCCCGGTGACGTATCCCATCAGCTCGCCCGCCGCCCACGCCGACGCAACGACGATGAGCGGCACCGAGGCCCGCGCGAGCGCGGCCAGATATCGTCGCCTGCGGACAACGTTGCCCGTCACACGAACAACGAGGAGCGGTGGTAGCAAAAGAGCGACGCCCGACATTGCCAGCCGCTTCGCCGGCGAGGCGGCCACGACGCGCGTACTGCCGAACAGGCGACCGAACGAATACCTATCGTGGAGCGTCTGCGACCATGTCATCGATCGCTGCTCGTGGACCACGATGCGCGGCGAGAACCATAGGGTCTTGCCACGCTTTGCGAGCTCTGCGTGCACGATGTTTTCGTGAAACTCGTTGCTCCACGCCGGCGCGATCTCCACGAGCGCGTCCCGCTTGTACGAAACATTGCAGTCGGAGGCCGCTCCGGATCGGCCTTCAGCCATCGGAAGTGCGTAGCGGCTGTAATCCGCCAGATACAGTGCCCAGTTGAGAGCCGTGTCATCATCGGAACCGGGCGGAAAGCCCTTTTCCATCGCGCCGCCGACGGCAGCCGCATCTCCTTCGTGCGCCGCGATCACTTGTGCTGTCCAGTCCGGCGTCGGCACGCAGTGATCCTCCACGAGCGCAACGATTCGGCCCCGCGCGCGAGCGACGCCTACAGCACGGAGGCTGGCGGGCGAGCGCCGCTCGTCGAACCTTACGAAATCGACCGCAGGATAGCTCGAGCGAAACCGCCCAACGTCACCGATCAGTGAATCACAGACGACGATCACTTCCGTTCGTTCGGTCGCCTGTTGGGTAAGCGCGTCGAGCAGTCGTCGGAGATACTGCTCTCCAACGAATGCTACCACGACGACCGAGAGCTCTGGTGGTGTTTGCGTCACCTGGGTCCGGACTCGTGATGGTGCCGAAATTTGCGTAAATCAATGCCGCGGCGACCCAACGCGTCGACGATGTCGTGTATCGGCGCTCCGTTGCTCGTTGTAGCATAGTCGAACAGGACGTCTCGCCGAATTAGAAACAGCGGGCTTCCTGGATTGATCGGTAATTTCTGCGAACGGTCTTTCGCGAGCAACGAATCACTCCTGACGAGCACGGTATAACCGTCGTGCTGTCCGATCGTGTGGAACCCCGCGGGCAACTGCATGCTGACGGGCTGTACCACATAATTCGTTCGCTCCGATGGAAGTCCCAGATCGTGCTGCAGATAGTAGTTCCAGACCAGGGGTGAGTCGCCAAGCGTTTCGGGCACATGCCGATCCCAGGACATCGGAAACAGCAGGACCAGTGTGTCCGACGCTCTGAATTCCTCGGGTGCAGATACGTCATACCCCGGAACGCGAATCTGGATCTCCGAGGCGATCCGACGGGCCCACGTCACGGGTGCCGCGCGCCTCGGCAACGCCAGAATCACCGCACCCGCGAGGCCGGCGAGTGCAGCGATGCGCCAATCGTTGCGCTGCCTGCGCTCGCTCGGAGCAACTCGCCAGTACAGCGCAATCGGTAACAGCATCACTGGCAGATAGTAATGCAGTTTCGAATACGCCTGCACGTACGTGAACGCAAAGTAACCGACAATGAGCAGCGCGATCACACGGCCGAGTGAATCCTGGCGTTTCCAGAGAAATATCGCGGCCGCCGGCGCAATCCCGCAGGGAACGAGTACATACAGAATCCGACGCCAGTCGCTGAACTGCACCATCAGCACGCGATTCAACAGCAGGTCGCTGCCGTACTCCTCGCCCGGAACCGGCGAGCCGAGACTCTGCAGAAGGTGCGGCACCAACGTACCCAGCGCGATACATGAAATTATCAGAGCGCCGAGTGCAATGACCATCCGGCGCGGGACCGGTCGATAGACGAGCAGTGCGGCGATCCAAAGCATTCCGAGCAGCAGCAGTCCGTTCGGCAGCGTGAAGTACGACAGTAGCCCGAACAGCACCATCCAGCCGATCTCGTCCGACGCAGCTGCAACGATCGTTGCCAGGAAGAGTGCGGCGAGCAGCGTATCGTGCGCACCTGGCATCGCAATATCGGCAGAGTATGCGCTGTATGTGGCGCTGTAGGCCAACACTATCGTGCAGACAAGCAATGCTGTCCAAATCAGCAATCGCTCACTACTGCTGAGCGTCCGACGTGCGGCGTCGGCGCCTCTGTCCCGAACCTCAGCGAGTGCGACGATCCCGGCATGAGTGGCGAGGAGTGCGAGTAGCAGAGGTGCACGCGCCGAAAATTCCAGTGTGCCAAAGGCGCGCACGAACCACGACGCCGGGTACGCGAAAAGCATCGACGTAACTCCCGGGAACGCGCCGACGATTCCCGCGCCACTGGGCCAGAATGGCATCGCGTGGTGGAGTAGCAGCCGTGCCACTTCGAGCGCATCAGCGCCGTCGCCGTTCAAGTTCTCCCACATGAACTTGGGAAACATGACTACGAGAATTACAGACAGTGCGGCTGCACCTTCCAGCGCATTGCGGCCAGCGAATTGTGGCAGTGCCGGCTTGCCCGTGCGCATCACGCACGACCAGGCGACCGCAGCCGCGCCTGCATTGCATCCGAACACGACGAGGAGAAAACGTCCTCCGGTCAGCGGCGTTCCGGCAATCCCTTGGATGGCAGCAGCAGCTGCGCTCAACACGACAATACTGAGTGCAACGCCGCATAATATCCACCAGCTCCACGATCGCGTCGCGCCGAGCGCGGAGGCCAGAAATAATCCCGGCGCTATGAAGACGAGCAGCGAGCCGATCACGACGGCCGGCACGGAGACATACAATAGCCATGCGTGTGACGGCAGCCAGAATGGATTGGCACCGTCGGCCAGGTTGTACATGGATGCCGCCGATTGTATCGCAGATCGGCCGACTGCCACCACAAGGCCGGCGACGGCCACAGTGACCAGCATCCAGATGAGTCCGCGTCGTGAGCTCACCAGGGTGGCCGCTGGCGCACCGACCCCGGAGCGTGACATCCGCTGCCAGGCCAGGGTGTGCTGCTCCACAGCAGGACCGCGCGTCTCAGGCATCGCGGAGAGTATACGGGCGCGCAAACCACACGGGCAAGGGGAAAGTCCTGCCGGCCCGTCGTGCGGCGGACACCAGGCCCGATCACCGATCGACCCCGCAGCCCGTACGGGCGGATTTGCCGGGACACATCGACGACTGGCCGGCAACTCGCCTCGGAACGACATTTCTGAATGCAAATTTTGCGGCGGGGCGACTGGTTCTCGACGGTCGTGCAGGGCGTTCCGCGGCTGGGGACGCTCGTCCGACATATGCGTCCCACCATCCACCTCGCCAGCGTAGCTGACCTGGACCCGGTGACGATACGCACTCTGGGCGCCAGTGCGGTGATCACCGGTATTATCTGGGACGTCGACGGCACTCTGATGGCGCGACACGGCGCCGCCGTCGCCCCGGATCTCGAGCCGGCTTTTGCACGCCTCCTCGCTGTGCCCGAGTTGCGCCACGTGATTCTGTCGAATTCCGACGAACGTCGATTCATCGAACTGTCCGCGATATTTCCAGGAATTCCCCTGATTCGTGTTTACGACAGCCCCGACGGATTGATCGTTCGCCGCCGGATAGGATCCAGCGACTCGTGCGCCAGCGACGATGGCGTCATACACCAACCAGCGGCGCCGGCGCTGCGCAAGCCCAACGTGTCGCTGGTGCGCGCTGCACTCGCCGAGCTCGGATGCAGCTCGCCAACCCACGCCGTAATGGTCGGCGATCAGTATCTTACCGATGTTGCTCCCGCGAACAGTCTCGGCGTTCGAACAGTGAAGGTCAGAACCGTACAGCCGCGTAGTTTTCCGATCGCCGTACGAGTCCTGCAAGCCGCTGAGCGAGTGCTGTACAAATTCTCATCGAACCGATAGAACTCCAGATGGGATCTCCGCAGCCGCGCACGCCCGAATATTTCGCGCGAATGCGCGCTCTCGAGGCGCAATCGTGGTGGAATGCCGGCATGCGCGACGTCGCTGCGCGCCTGCTCGAACTGGCCGCGCTCGGCGACAATTGCACAGTACTCGACGTGGGGTGCGGCTCCGGTCAGACGCTGGCATGGGTGCAGCAGACACACCCAGGCTGGACTACCGTTGGACTCGATATAAGCCAGGATGCCTTGTCCGATGCGCGAGGTGAGCACATCGACCTGGTCCTCGCATCGGCGACGAACATTCCACTCGCGCGGGCCAGCACCGATCTGATCATCACGCTCGACGTCCTGCATCATCTGCCTGTGGACGGCGGAGATAGCGCGGCATTACGCGAAATGCTGCGAGTGTTAAAACCCGGCGGCTATCTTCTGTTTCGCACGAATGCACAGAGCTTCCCCCGAAAAGCTGACGACATGACGTCGAGCTACCGCAAGTACGACCCGCCCGATCTGCGTCAGAAGCTGGTTGCTGCCGGCTTTGAGATTGTGCGCATGGGTCGTGTCAATGCTGTGCTGGGCCTTGCCGAAATCCCGCGCGAGTTACGGGCACGGCGACGCAGCGACGCCGGGATCCTTGCGCCACAGCCCAGTGCCCCCGGTCGCGCAGACTCACTCAAGCGCGCGTGGCTCAACCTCGAAGGGCGTGCCGTTCTGGCTGGTTGGCGTCTGCCGTTGGGTCGCAGCATCGTCGGATTGTGCCGCGCCTGATAGATTCCCACGGCTTGCCGCACGCCGCGGATGTGCTGCCCGGGAATGTTCACCTTGGCACGCGTACACACCGCATCAACACGGAGAACGAATGCCTCCACTCAAAGTCGCAGTCATTGGGCTGGGTAACGCTGGACACACGCTTCACCTGCCGGCGCTCGCTGGCTTGCCGGACATCGCGACAGTCGTCGGTGCGTGCGATGTCGATGCGGCGCGCCGAGACCGCGCCGCATCGAGTTGGAAAGTGCCGGTCTTCCAGTCGATCGAAGATGTGATTTCGCAGACGAGCCCCGATGTGGTCATCGTCGGTACGCCACCAGCGAGCCACGTCGATCACTGCATACTTGCGCTCGAGTCTGGTGCCCACGTGATCTGCGAAAAGCCATTCGCCTCCAGTATCGACGAAGCGAACAGTATACTCGCCGCGTCGGCCGCAACCGGAAAGCGCGTCGCACTGAATCATGAGTTTCGTGAAATGGACATATTTCGCGCGGTTCGCGATGCCGCGGATGCTGCGCCCGGAGGCGTGGTGTTCGCGCAGGCGTGGCAGTTGATGGACCTGCCGCCGTGGGCCGAGCCGGGATGGCGCGGCCAGATGTTGCAACGTACGCTGTACGAAGCTGGCATCCATCTTGTGGATTTCCTGATGGCGCTGTTCGGCGAGCGTCCCGTCTCCGTTTCGGCATCGACGTCCACCTGTGGAGTCCGTGATAGCGATTCGGATGCGGTCGCCCTTGTCACGCTCGAGTTCAGTCGCGGCCGGTTGGCGCAGATAGTTCAGGACCGGCTGTGCAAGGGAGAAACGCAGTACTTTGAGCTGAGGGCGGAGACTCGGGATTCATCCCTGCGCGCCTCGTTCGGTGGCCGCGCCCGTGTTTCGGCCGGCCTCCATCGAAGCACCAGACCGCATGTGCGGCTGGAGTACGGCGTGTCCGGGCTGGCCTGGCGCGAAGTCGGCCATGTGCGCACGATGTTGGCGCGCAATCCCAAGGATCCAGCGATGCTGGCAACCCGGCAACTGATACGGCGGTCGCTTCTGGCGTTCCGCGATGGTGGCGATCTCCCAGCCGACGGGCAGGCGGGCGTCGATGTCCTCGAGGTGATCGCCGCTACCTATCTTTCCGCGGATTCCGGCCAGCGTATCGCACTCGACAGCGACGCGGTTCGCGATCTCGGAAGTCTCCAGATGGGCGTAATTCCGACCTAGCTTGCCTGCCATCCAGTTTGTAGCGCCGCATGGCAGAATGTGGTGCCCGCGCAGCAGTTTGATTCCGTCAGGTACGTCCATCGATGCGCTTACCATGATGTAAACAGATGGTTAGTATTGTATGCCAAGCACTTACGCCAATCTGACTCGCTGAAGATAGAAAGCGCCTCGGCGGTACGGTTGGTGCGGGATATCCGCGCCACGGACACCTTCGGGTAGCGCACCTTTCCGCGATGTTCACGCTTGCCGGTCGTGTGCATTGACCACCGCACCAGTTATGGAACTGATGGAAGGAGACGAGCGAACGTCCCGCGCGCGCCGTGTTGACCGCTTGCGGGCAGGTGACAACGTCATCGTTTGCGGTGCGGGGCCAGCCGGCCTTACGGCTGCGTACCTGCTCGCCAAACGCGGTGTGTCCGTAACTGTCCTTGAATCCAGCGACACGGTAGGCGGAATCTCCCAGACTGCGCAGTACAAGGGATACCGCTTCGACATCGGTGGCCATCGGTTCTTCACGAAGATCACTCCGGTCCAGGAGCTCTGGGAGGAGTTGCTCGGCGACCAGTTCATCGATGTCCCGAGACTGTCGCGAATCCACTACGGCGGCAAGTACTTCAACTATCCGCTGCAGGCACGCAATGCGCTCAGCGGACTCGGCATCGTGAATGCGGTACGCATCGTCGCCAGTTACGTCGACGCCAGGCTGCATCCATATCCCGTAGAGGATACGTTCGAGGAATGGGTCTGTAATCGATTCGGACGCCGGCTGTACGAGCTCTTCTTCAAGACGTACACGGAAAAAGTCTGGGGAATCCCGTGCACCGAGATTCGTGCGGAATGGGCCGCGCAGCGCATTCAGGGCTTGTCGCTTGCAGCGGCCGTGCTATCCGCGACGTCGCTCAATCGCAGGTCGGCCTCGATAAAGACTCTCATTCATACGTTCAAGTACCCACGGCTCGGCCCCGGTCAGATGTGGGAAGCGTGTCGCGACCGCATCCGAGAGATGGGCGGCAAGGTGCTCATGCGCCATCATGTGAGCGGGTTGGAATACAGCAACGGTCGCGTTACCGCTGCACGTGTTCAGACACCCGGCGGCGAGATCAGAATCGCTGGCAGACATTTCATCTCGACACTGCCTGTGCGCTCGCTTGTGCGATCCATGGGCGACGCGGCACCGGCTTCAGCCCGCGAAGGGGCGGAAGGACTGGCATATCGCGATTTTCTGGTCGTGGCGTTGATACTGAAAGGGGAGAATGTCTTCCCGGATAACTGGATATACATCCACACACCCGGCGTTAAAGTCGGTCGCATCCAGAATTTCAACAACTGGAGCCGCGACATGGTTCCCGAGCCGGGACGCACGTGCCTCGGATTCGAATATTTCTGCTTCAAGGGCGACGGGCTCTGGAACAGCAGCGATGAGGATCTCATCGCGCTCGCAACCAAAGAGCTCGAGCAGCTGGGCCTTGCCAGGGCGTCAACCGTAGTCGACGGCACCGTCGTGCGCGTGCCAAAGGCGTATCCGATTTACAATTCAGCGTATCGCACCCACCTCGACGCAGTACGCGAATTTACCGATGCGATTTCCAACCTTCACATGGTGGGACGCAACGGCATGCACAAGTACAACAACCAGGATCATTCGATGTACACCGCGATGCTCACCGTTGCAAACATGTACGGTGCGAATCACGACGTATGGTCCGTGAATACCGATCTCGATTATCACGAGGAACAGAAGCTCGAGATAGCCAGCTCCGAATTGAGCGATAGTCGCGACGGAGACAAGCTGCCTGCCAGCGCGTGAGGATAGGTGTGGACGCGACGTGTATCGCCAACGGACGCGGCTACGGCAGATTTGCGCGGGAGCTGATCGCCGCAATGGCTGCCCGGTCACCAGCAGACGAGTTCGTGCTGTTCGTGGATGATCGCGCCGCGGCTGCATGGACCGGTACGACAGCGAATGCACGTCTTGCACTCGTACCGCAACGCGTCTCACCAACGATCGCCGCCGCCGCGGACAGCTCGCGATCTCCCGGCGACATGCTGCGTTTCACGCGTGCGGTGTGGCGCGCGAAGCTGGACGTTTTTTTCTCGCCATCTGTCTACACCTATTTTCCGCTTCCGCCGCGTCTCGCAGCGGTGGTCACTCTGCACGACGCAATCGCCGAGCGTTTCCCCGAGATGACTCTTCCATCGCGCCGCGCTCGCCTGTTCTGGAATCTCAAGACCCGGCTGGCGCTGATCCAGGCGAAACTGGTGCTTACCGTGTCCGAGTTCGCCGCGAGCGAGATCGTCGCTGTACATGGACTTTCTCGCGACCGTATCAGAGTCGCAACCGAGGCGCCGTCCTCCGTTTACACGCCCAGCGAGTGTGCCGCAGATATCGACGCGGTGGCGCGAAAGTACGGCGTACGCGAGGGCGAGCGCTGGTTTGTCTACGTCGGCGGATTCAATCCTCACAAGCATGTTGATGTGATCGTGAAAGCGCACGCCGCCGCAATTCGCGGCGCCGATCATCCGCCGCGTCTCCTGCTTGTCGGCACGCGCGACTCGGACGTTTTTCATGGTGCAGGCTCGCGCATCGTCGACGCCATTCGTCAGTGTGGCACGACAGAACTCGTCGAATGGACTGGCTTCATCCCGGACGACGAGCTGCGTCACCTTTTGTCGGGCGCGATCGCGTTGCTGCTGCCGTCCGAGAGCGAAGGGTTTGGCCTCCCCGCGATCGAAGCTGCCGCATGTGGAACGCCGGTAATCGCAACGACTGCGAGCCCGCTTCCGGAATTACTGAAAGATGGTGGCTATTTCGTGAAGCCGCGCGACGAACAGGCTACCGCACGGGCCATGATCGCGTTGATGACAGACGAGAACGATCGCGTTACGCGTGGCACCCATGCGAGAGAGTGTGCAGCTCGTCTCAGCTGGGATTCCGCGGCCGACGTCACGCTGTCTGCATTGCGAGAGGCGGCGGCGTGAAGGCGGTGATCATGTATCACTCGTTGGATCGCAGCGGATCGCCGATCTCGCTCGATCCGGAGACGTTCGCGCGCCATGTTCGGTGGCTTGCGTCTGGCCGCGTGCGTGTGGTGCCGCTCGAGCGACTACCGGACGACGCTGCCGACGGCGACGCGGTTGCGATTACATTCGACGACGCATTTCTCAACTTTGCGTCTGTGCGCAGCCCCGTTGCTCGCGGAACACGATCTCCCATCGACGCTCTTCGTTGTATCCGGCTGTGCCGGCGGCACCAACGCGTGGGGTGGCGTAACACATCCGCACATTCCGACACTGGATCTGCTCGATTGGGACGCGATCGGCGCACTTGCTCGTGACGGCGTGGCGATCGGTGCTCACACACGCTCGCATCCGCGACTCGGCGCCATTGGCACTGCACGGATGACGGACGAGATTGCAGGCTCCTCCGAGGATATTTACCGGCACGTCGGAATGCGCCCCGCAACATTTGCGTATCCGTTCGGTGATGTGACTCCCGCCGCGGCCCAGTGCGTCCGGGCCCACTATGCCTACGCTTGCACCACGGATCTGCGCGTGCTTTCGGCCAGCGAGGATCCGGTGCAGCTCCCTCGTCTGGACGCTTACTATCTCAGGAAGCCGGGGAGTCTCGAGTCGTGGGGATCACCGGCGTTCAGCCGGTTCGTCCGTCGGCGCGCGCTCGCACGTCGCTTGCGAAGCCGTATTCGGGAGACGATGCAAAGTGCGGGGAAGGTCGCGTGAGCTCGTTGATTTGCTCTGTGATCGTCCCAGCGCGCGATTGCGCAGGCATGCTGCGTGAGTCGTTGTCCGCCCTCATGGCGAGTACACTGCCGCGCGAGCAGTGGGAACTGATAGTGGTGGACGATGGCAGTACCGACGAAACGGCGGCGACCGCTGCTGCTTTCGCAGATCGTGTGTTGCGTCTTCCAGGCGGACCACTCGGACCTGCGGCCGCCAGAAACCGCGGCGCGGAGGTCGCGCACGGTGTGTTCCTCGTATTCATCGACGCAGATGTCTGCGTGCGGCCCGACGTACTGATTCAGTTCGTCAATGCATTTGGTACCGATGAGCGTATCGCCGCGGTGTTTGGTGCATACGACGCCGAGCCGCGCGCGGCGGGGCTGGTGTCTCAGTATCGCAATCTGCTGCACCATTACGTTCATCTTACCAATCACGGCGACGCGGAAACGTTCTGGGCTGGATGCGGTGCGGTGCGCCGATCCGCATTCGTCGCCGCCGGCATGTTCGACGAGCAGAGATTTCCGCGCCCGCAGATCGAGGACATCGAGCTTGGCTACAGACTGGTGGCCAATGGCGACAGGATCCTGCTCCGCCCGGAAATTCAGGGTACGCACCTCAAGCACTGGACGCTTCAGCGCATGCTTGCCACGGATTTCAGGGACCGCGCAGTCCCATGGATGCTGTTGCTGCTCGAGCGTGGCAACTCGCGGCGCCCGGGAACGCTCAACGTACGGCACACGGAGAAGCTCCTGACCGCACTGGTCGGCCTGGCGCTGGCAGGGCTCGCACTTGCCGCCATCCTCGTCGACCCGCGCTGGTTGTTACTGTCGCTGGCCTGCATCGTGTGTGTGATATTGGGAAACCTGGCACTGCTCCGATGGTTCGCCGAGCGAAGGGGAATCTCATTCGCGCTTGCCGTGATACCTTTACGGTTGGCCTTCTATATTGTCAGCGGAACTGGAGCGGTCTGGGCGATGTTTGTACATATTACCGGGTGGCGCCGGGCCTCCGCTCCGTCGCTTCGCGGCGCTCTACAATGAGGCCAGTGATTATGCGAAATGGGCATCCCGATAACCGTGAGCTCAGCCTGACGGAGGCGAGCCTCCCTGATCCTGAGGGTCATGGCGGACCTTTCTCGGTAACGGGCGAACAGCGTGCCAACAAAACGATCGTCCTCGCATTCGCGCCGTTGCACAAGGCGGCACTGGGGCTCGCGAGTGGCGTCGTGTTTGCGTTCATCTTCGCACTTGTCACGCTCGTCGATCTCGTGGTAGATCCACAGCAAACAGCTGGTCTGGGTCTGCTTGCGCAGTATTTCTACGGATACAGTGTGTCAATCGCCGGCGTCCTCATCGGATTCGCGTGGGGCTTTGCCGTCGGCTTCGTTGCGGGCTGGTTTCTCGCATTCGCGCGCAACGTCGTGCTGGCGATATGGATACTTTATTTTCGTGCGCGGGCGGATTGGCTCGCGACGAAAGACTTGTTGGATTACGTATGACAGCATCCGGCGGAGCAGACCGCGTGACGAGAGCAGACGACGAACTTCGCAGGACACTCGCTCGCATCAACGGGCGCGCATGGGGTGTTGCAATGGGGCTGGTTTTCGCCCTCGGCCTCTCTATCGCAACGTTGTTCCTCGTGATCAAGGGCGGTCCCGTCGTTGGGCCGCATCTCGCACTGCTGGCAATCTTCCTGCCTGGCTACAGCGTCACCTGGCATGGTGCGTTGTTCGGCTTCGTTTACGCGTTCGTCATCGGTTACGCGATCGGACGCTTGATAGGCGTCATCTACAATGCGGCGAGCACGCCGCGCCATACTCCGCGCTGACACCGCCGACACCAATGATTTTCGCTTGAGCGGCGCCGGACGAATCTCGGAAGAGTCCCCGCTCGGTACGGAATCCCGCACGCCAACCGCGCAAACAGAGCGCCTGTTCGCACTGATCGTCGTCGCGGCATTTCTGGTAGTGACGGTGCCCGTGATGTTGCACCACGAGATGTGGCGCGACGAAATCCAGGCATGGTTGCTTGCGCGAGACGCAGCGTCCCTTCGTGACCTGTTTCATGCACTCCATTTTGAGGGGCACCCCAGTCTCTGGTACCTGCTGCTTCGCCCGATCGCACAGGCGGTACGCGATCCGCGATGGATCCAGCCCATCGCGCTGCTATTCAGCTGTTACACCGTATACCTGTTTGCACGCTTCGCTCCGTTCCCACGCCTGATTCGCGTGCTCTTCGCGTTCGGCTACTTCGTTGTGTACGGCTGGACCATAGTGGCACGCAGTTACGGGCTGGGACTCACGCTTGCGATCTTGTTGTGCGTCATTCTGGCACGGCCGAAGCCGCGTTATGGAATGGCAGCGGTGGTAATGGCGCTCCTCGCAGACACGAGCGTGTACGGCTCCATGCTCGTCGTCGCATGCGGCATTGCGCTTGTCGCCGACGCACTATTTGCGCCAGGCGGCGCAGCACGACGTGAGCGAATCCGCCGCGTAGCGCTTCCAGTTCTGGTTGGTGCAGTTGCGGTATTGCTCGCCGCGGTGCAGGTGCGGCCCTCGCCGGACAACGCGTTCATCGGGCCGGGACTCGCGGGAGCGCGACGCGCCGAGCAGTTCAGTGTGGCGGAGAGACCGTTAGTCGCAATCGCGCCCATCTGGCGCGGCTATGTACCGATCCCTCGGATGGAAGAGACCAGTGACATCTGGTGGGCGAATTTTCTTGTAGATCGATCGCACAAGGGAGCGGTTCTCGCGGGCATATTGTCGATCATCGGCGTTGTGCTGTTCGCGATGCTCATGCGCCGGTCAGTGTTCGCGTTGAGCCTGTATCTGTCCGCAACGTGCATTCTGGTGGTGTTCTCCATCTTTGTTTATGGTGGTTCGCTGTATCACCACGGTTATTTCTTTCTCGCCGCAATAATGGCGCTGTGGTTTGCTGCAGCCCGGGCGGCGGACAGTCCGCCCGAACCGCAAACGATCGCGAAATCCGCACCGGTGCGCTGGCTCGACGGGCGCGCACAGCTCGCGATAATCGCACTGCTCGCTCTTCAGGTGATCGGCGGCGGCTTCCGGATCGTCGCTGATTACGTGATGCCCTTTTCGGAAGGTAAGGCCGCCGCCGACTACATACGTTCGCATGGCCTGGATCAACTTCCCCTCCTGGCGTCGCCCGGCTTCAATGCAACCACCATTTCAGGCTATCTCGACAGGCCGATTTTTGCGCTGGACCGCAATGTGCTGATGACGTTTGCACCGCTGAATATGCCGGCGGCCATCATCGACGACGCGCAAGTGCTGTCTCGCATCGATGCGTGCTGTGCGGCTCGGGATTCCGTGATGATTCTTATCCTGAACCATTCACTCGACGCAACTTCCGCATCGCTCGCCATTCGACCGCTGGCTGCCCTCGGCGACGCTCTCGTCCCCGAGCGCTTCTATCTCTATGAGGTGCGGCCCCGGTGATAATTTCCTTGTGAAACGCCTCGCCGGCTGACGCCAGCCCGGTGGGTTAAATTTCATGTTTGTGATTTCTGCCGGTGCCAAATGATCAAACTCGACGACGTTTACAAATCCTTCGGTGACAAGAAGGTGCTCGAGGGATTCACGCTTGAAGTCGACGAGGGAGAGACGATGGTGATCATCGGCTATTCCGGTACCGGTAAATCGGTCGCCATCAAGCACATAGTCGGGCTCCTGCTTCCGGATAGCGGCACGGTCTTTGTCGACGGGCTCGAAGTACCGGAGCTGCCGCGCGAGCAACTATACGAGCTGCGTGGTAGAATCGGTTACGTATTCCAGTTCGCCGCACTGTTTGATTCGCTAACCGTGGGAGAGAACGTCGCGATGGCGTTGCGAAAGATGCGCACCATGTCTGAGAAGGAAATCGCGGAACGTGTCACCGAGTCGCTCGCGCTCGTCGATCTCCCGGACGCCGAGTCCAAATACCCCGCGGAGCTCTCTGGCGGAATGCGCAAGCGAGTTGGTATCGCGCGCGCAATCGCCAAACGACCCAAGTACATATTGTACGATGAGCCGACGACTGGGCTCGATCCGGTGACCTCCGCGGTCATCGACGAGCTCATGATTCGCATGCGCGACAAGCTCGGTGTCACGAGCGTCGTCATCACGCACGACATGCGCAGCGCGTACAGCGTTGGCACGCGCATCGCCATGCTGTACGAAGGCAAGGTGCGGCAGGTCGGTACCGTCGCCGAGATTCAGCAAACCAGTGATCCCGTCGTGCGACAGTTCATAGAAGGCAAGCCGAGTCTGGACGCAGCCCTGGCGGGCGTCTAACATGACGTCGGTGATCGATTCCGCATCTCCAGCGTTCCCGTGCATTCTTGTTTATGCCGGACGCGAGCGCGCGCGCGCGTTCGTGCGCGCCGCGTTTCCGCGGCGGCGCGGGCACACCGTCCTCGTGCGCAACGTCGAGGAGTTCGAAGCCGCGATACGTCGTGAACTCATCGATGCTGTAGTCATCGATCTCGCCGCGCAGGGTGACACGCACTGGACGCTTGCTGCACGCGCCGTTGATTTCCCGAGCACGCCGTTCTTCGGACTGCTCCCTTTTCGCACTACCGACGCAGAAGCCGTTGCGCGCACCGCCGTGCTCGGTTTTGCCGATGTTCTGTGTGAGCACATCGACGAGGCGAGTGCGCGTGATATCATTGCGCCTCTGAGCTACTCGTCGCGCTTCGCCAGAGCGCTGACGGACGCGCCAGACTCACTCGGCCTCACCAGCGAGACTCAACGCAAAACCTGGCGGGCAATCGTACACCATGCCGGCCGACCGGTGACCACAACGACCCTTGCAGCGGTGATGGGTGTCACGCGGGAACATTTGAGTAGAAACTTCGCCCGGGACCGGGGGGCCAATCTCAAGCGGGTCATCGACCTTGTCCGGCTGATTTCGGCGGCAGAGCTGTCCAAGAATCCGGGCTACGACGTCCGGGATGTGGCGGCGGTACTGGGATTTGCGTCCTCGTCTCACCTCGCCGTTACCACTCAGCGTATCGCGAGTACCCGGCCGGCCTCGCTTTCTGGTCTCCGGGCGATCGACCTCGTGGACCGTTTCGTTCAGGGCAGAACCAGGAGCCGAGTTGCAGGAAAAGGAGGCTTGTGATAATTTTCACAAGCTCGCCACAAGCACCTGACCACTTCCCGACTTGAATCATGGCCACCGACACCGACGCTCCGCCCCGGCGAAATCAAGGACATCCTCCTCCGCGAGATCGAAGCCGCTGACCTCCACGAGCTCGACGTCGAGGAAGTCGGCACCGTCCTCGAGGTGAAGGACGGCATCGCCCGCATCTACGGCCTCAGCAAGGCGATGGCCGGCGAGATGCTCGAGGTCACCTCGTCCGAGACCGGCAACAAGATCACCGCGCTCGCGCTCAACCTCGAAGAAGACAACATCGGCGCCGTCGTCCTCGGCGACTACCTCCAGCTCAAGGAAGGCGACGAGGTCCGCCGCACCGGCCGCGTGCTCGAGGTGCCGGTCGGACCGGAGCTCGTCGGCCGCGTCGTCGACGCGCTCGGCCGCCCGATCGACGGCACGGGGCGCCGATCAACGCCAAGCACACGCGCAAGGTCGAGTCGCGAGGCGCCGGGCATCATCGTCCGCCAGCCGGTGAAGGAGCCGCTGCAGACCGGCATCAAGGCCATCGACGCGATGATCCCGATCGGCCGCGGCCAGCGCGAGCTGATCATCGGCGATCGCGGCATCGGCAAGACGGCCATCGCGATCGACACGATCATCAATCAGAAGGGCCAGGGCGTCATCTGCGTGTACGTCGCCATCGGCCAGAAGGCGTCGACGGTCGCGTCGGTCGTCGAGCGGCTCAAGCAAGCCGGGCGCGATGGAGTACACGATCGTCGTCGTCGCCGTCGGCGTCCGATCCGGCGCCGATGCAGTACATCGCGCCGTACTCCGGCTGCGCGATGGCCGAGTACTTCATGTACAACGAGGGCAAGCCGACGCTCTGCGTGTACGACGATCTGTCGAAGCAGGCCGCCGCGTATCGCCAGCTCTCGCTCGTGCTGCGTCGTCCGCCGGGTCGCGAAGCGTATCCCGGGCGACGTGTTCTATCTCCACTCGCGCCTCCTCGAGCGCGCCGCGAAGCTGCAGCGAAGATCCGAGCGTCGTGGACGGCAAGACGCATCCTCAAGCCGGGCGGCTCGCTCACCGCGCTGCCGATCATCGAGACGCAGGCCGGCGACGTGTCGGCCTACATCCCGACGAACGTCATCTCGATCACCGACGGCCAGATCTTCCTCGAGGCCGACCTGTTCTACGCCGGCGTTCGTCCCGCGATCAACGTCGGCATCTCGGTGTCGCGCGTCGGTGGCTCGGCGCAGATCAAGGCGATGCGCTCGGTCGCCGGCCGTCTCCGCCTCGACCTCGCGCAGTACCGCGAGCTCGAAGCGTTCGCGGCGTTCGCGTCGGATCTCGACGCGGCCACGCAAGCGTCAGCTCGATCGCGGCGCGCGCACGGTCGAAGTGCTCAAGCAGGGCGCAGTACCAGCCGATGCCGGTCGAGCAGCAGGTCATGATCATCTACGCGGTGACGAACGGCTTCCTCGACGACGTGCCGGTGCGCGCAGGTCCGCGAGTGGGAGAGCGGCTTCCACGAGTTCATGGCCGCGCAGTATCCCGCAGGTCGGCGACGGCATCCGCGACGAGAAGGTGCTCTCGAAGGAGATCGAGGCCGACCTCAAGCGCGGCATCGAGGCGTTACAAGGCGAGCGCGGAGCGCAAGCCGGCCGGCACCGCGCGGCCTGTATCCACATCGTAGTCGTAACAGCTGACGTCATGGCGAAGGGACGCGAGCTCAAAGGTCGCATCAAGTCCGTCGAGAACACGCGCAAGATCACGCGCACGATGGAGATGGTCGCGACGTCGAAGATGAAGCGCGCGCAGGATCGCGTCGTCGCGGCGCGTCCGTACGCGCACGCGCTGCGCGGAGGTGATCGCGAGCCTCTACTCGCCGGAGCTCGCCGAGCGCTTCCCGCTGCTGCGGCAGCCGGCGCAGATCAAGACGCGCGGCGGTCATGCTGCTCACCGCGAACCGCGGACTCGCCGGCGCGTTCAACGCGAATCTGATCAAGGAAGCGCGCGCGCGCGATCGCAGCGGCTCGAGCGGCGAGGGCGTCGAGGTCGACGCTGCACGTCGTCGGCAAGCAAGGGGCTCGGCTACTTCCGCTACGTCGGTCGCGACGATCGCGATCGAGCCGCACCGACATCGGCGACCGGCCGACGGCGGAGCAACGCCGCGCGAGCTCGTCGAACGATCTCATCGACGACGTTCGTCGAGCGGCGAGCTCGACGCGGTGTACGTCGTCTACGCCAAGCTTCAAGTCGGCGCTCTCGACGCCGCCGACGGCGGAGCAGGTGCTGCCGGTGACGCCGCCGCGACGCAAGGCGACCGCAGCGCGACTACATGCTCGTGCCGACCGCCGAAGCGATTCTCGGCGAGCTGCTGCCGCTCTACGTGCGCAACGCGGTCTATCGCGCGCTCGTCGAGACGACGGCCGGCGTGCTACGCGCGCGCAGCGCACGGCGATGAAGAACGCGACGGACAACGCGAGCGACATGCTCAACGTTCTCGCGCCGCACGTACAACCGCGCGCGTCAGGCGCAGATCACGCAGGAAATCGCCGAGATCGTCGGCGGCGCCGCGGCGCTGCAGGGATAGATCATGGCTAGCAGCCGTCCGTACTCGATGACCATCAGATAGCCACCACGGCTGAATTCACAATATCGGCAAGGTCGTTCAGGTCATCGGCCCGGTGCTCGACGTCGAGTTCGAGGCCGAGCACCTGCCCGAGCTCTACAACGCGCTCGAGATCAACGGCACGACGCCGACGGCGGCAGCGCAGATCAAGCGTCGACGGTCGAAGTGCAGCAGCACATCGGCCGCAATCAGGTGCGCGCGGTCGCGATGTCGCTCGACCGACGGCGTCGTGCGCGGCATGGAGGTCGTCGACACCGGCGGCGCCGATCACGGTGCCGGTCGGCGCAGCCGGCGCTCGGCCGCATCCTCAACGTGCTCGGCGAGCCGGTCGACAACGGCGCCGCCGATTCCGAAGGACGCGCTGCGCTGGCCGATCCATCGCAAGCGCCCCGACTTCGTCGAACCTCGAGCCGAAGACGGAGATCTTCGAGACGGGCATCAAGGTCATCGATCTCATCGCGCCGTTCGTGAAGGGCGGAAAGATCGGTCTCTTCGGCGGCGCCGGCGTCGGCAAGACGGTCGTCATTCAGGAGCTGATCAACAACGTCGCGAAGGGCCACGGCGGCAAGTCGGTGTTCTGCGGCGTGGGCGAGCGCACGCGCGAAGGCAACGATCTCTATCTCGAGTTCAAGGAAGCGGGCATCCTCGACTCCGGTCGCGCTCATCTACGGTCAGATGAACGAGCCGCCGGGTGCGCGTCTGCGCGTCGGTCTCTCGGGCCTCACGGTCGCCGAGTACTTCCGCGACGTCGAGAACGCCGGACGTGCTCGTCTTCATCGACAACATCTTCCGCTTCACGCAGGCCGGCTCCGAAGTGTCCGCGCTGCTCGGCCGCATGCCGAGCGCCGTCGGTTATCAGCCGACGCTGGCGACGGAGATGGGCGATCTGCAGGAGCGCATCACGTCGACGCGAACGGATCGATCACGTCGGTGCAGGCGATCTACGTTCCGGCCGACGACATCACCGATCCGGCGCCGGCGACGGCGTTCGCGCACCTCGACGCGACGGTCGTGCTCTCGCGCGCGATCACGGAGCTCGGCATCTATCCCGCCGTCGATCCGCTCGCGTCGTCGTCGCGAATTCTCGATCGCGCAGTTCATCGGCGAGCGCCACTACAAGGTGGCGACCGACGTGCAGCGCATTCTGCAGCGCTACAAGGAGCTGCAGGACATCATCGCGATTCTCGGCATGGACGAGCTCTCGCGAAGACGACAAGCAGCATCGTCGGCCGCGCGCGCCGCGTGCAGCGCTTCATGTCGCAGCCGTTCGCGGTGGCCGAGCAGTTCACGGGCATCCCGGGCAAGTACGTGAAGCTCGAGGAGACCATCTCGTCGTTCGAGCGGCTCGTCGCCGGCGAGTTCGACCACCTGCCGGAGCAGGCGTTCTTCATGGCCGGCGGCATCGACGACGTCGTCGAGAACGCCAAGAAGCTCGCAGGGCTGAGCAGCGATGCTCAACGTCTCGGTCATCTCGCCGGAGAGCGGTGCTGTTCGAGGGCGACGACGGATTCCGTCGTCGCGCCGGCGTTCGACGGCGAGGTCGGCATTCTCACCGGCCACGCGCCGATGATGACGCTGCTCGGCAAGGGCGAGCTGCGGCTCGGCGGCGCGGCGCGGCTCAGCGGTTCCACGTCGAGGGCGGATTTCTGCAGGTCGTCGACAACCAGGTGCGCGTCGTGACGGAGAAGGCGACGGCGGCGTAACGCAGTCAAGGCACACGCCGCTGAGTGCGCGTACGTCGCGTCAGCGGCTGGTCGTCATTCCCGCGAAAGCGGGAATCCATCTGCTGCCGACCCTCCGCTGTCCAGCTCGTCGAGCACTGGCATCCCCTGGACGGTCGTCCGGAGATCCCCTACGACCGCCTCCGATGGCAGCCCGACTCGCAATCTCCAGCGCCCGTCATCGATATTCCCGGCCTGTTCGCCGCAGTCATCGCGGGGTAGCGTGCCAGCGGACCGTTCGGGTCCCCCTTTTGCACTTATTTCCCTCTGACCTTGGCTCAAAGGGACCGATGCCTGATAAGCTCCTGCGTGTACTCGTGGTGGATGACAACCGCGACAACGCCGACATCATCCGACAGTATCTCGAATCGACGAAGGAATACACTGTCGACGTAGCATACGACGGTGATGATGCACTGCGCAGATTCCAGGAAGTGGATCCGCACGTGGTCCTTCTCGACGTGATGATGCCCGGACGTGACGGCTGGGAAGTTTGCCGGTTGATGAAAAGCGATCCCGCCCGCGCAGCGGGCATCCGCGTTATTATGGTCACGGCGCGCGACGACCTCGCCGACAAGCGGACCGCATTGCAGTCCGGCGCCGATGACTTTCTGGAGAAACCATTGGATTTCTCGAAACTGATTGCCGCATTGCGGCGAAATGCCGCCACGCTAGCGGCGCGTCCGGACGATCCGACAGGCTCGGCAACTCCGACGAGTCCCGCGAGTCCGGCAATTCAGGCGTGACGGCCAAGTACGTCGGCGGGCCGCCACTCGGTCGCCGCGTGGGCGATTCTGTAGCGGCCGCGTCGCTGGCGTTTCCCGAGAAGGACGCGCGCAATGCGATGCCTACCCTTGCCGCCGCGATCGATGGCCTTCGCGGCGCGGTGCAGGATCGTGGCGCACTGGTGATCCTGTACCTCAACTTCGACCGCTACGCCAAGATCGAAGAGATCTACGGATGGGAGAAGCTCGACGCGGTGCTCGATACCACCGCGCGCGAGCTGGCAGTCATTCTCGCGGAAACCCCACTGCGTGCTGCACGCCTCGCCCTGAGCCACGCCAACGACGACGACTTTCTCTTGTTTTACGTTCCGCCGAACGAGCCACCCGGCCGCGAAGAAGGGGACGATGGCTATATCAGCGAGCCGCTCATCGCGCGGCTGAATGAAGGAATCGCGGACGCGCTCGAGCGCATCCACGGCGCCGACGTTGCATCGTTGTTCGATCTCTACGTTGGACGTGCGGTGGTCCAGTACGATCCGAAGGCACGACTCGAACGCGTAGTCTATCGCGGAATCCGCGAAGCTGCGAGCAATGCACACAATCTGGAGCAGCGCGAGCGGGCGCGACTCGTCGACGACCTGCGCGAGACACTGCGCGCGCGCGCGGTATACGTGGACTACCATCCGATCGTGCATGCCGCGGACGGACGAGTATTCGGCTACGAGGCGCTCGCGCGTGGATCGATGCGGTCCTTGCGTCGACCCGAGGTGATGTTCGAGGTTGCCGCGCGCGCAGGCCTGATCTGGGAGTTGAGCCGCCTGTGCCGAGACCGCGCGGTCGAAGGAATATCTCAGTTGCTCAAGCCAGGCGAAGCTCTGTTCGTGAACGTGGACCCGCACGATTTCGCCGATCCCGCATTCGGCGACACCGCACTCGGTGCGTCCGACGCGCATCGCGTGGTCATCGAGATCACCGAGCGCACCGCGATCAAGGACTACCCGAAGTTCCGCGAGCGACTGCGCGCGTTCCGCGACAAGGGCTTCCGCTTCGCCGTCGACGACGCCGGCAGCGGCTACGCCGGCCTCGGCTCCATCGCGAATCTCGAGCCGGATTTCATCAAGCTCGACATATCGCTCATCAACGGAATCGACACGAACTTCATCAAGCAGAACCTGGTCGCGACGATGGTTCGTTTCGCCAACGACCAGAGTGCGATGGTGATCGCCGAAGGCGTCGAGTACGAACAGGAATACGAAGTCGTCAAATCACTTGGCGTGCACCTCGTGCAGGGATTCTACCTACACCGCCCGCAGCAGCTCACGAACGATCTCGAAAGTACGGTCGACGGCGCCTAGCTCACCCGCGACTACTGCGCCGATCGCGTCCGCGCGGTCCGCGCGCTCCTCTTCGCTGGTGAAGAGACGAATCATGGTGCGTGACAGTTGCTGCGCATCATCGACGCTCGCGGCGCCACCGGTCGCCAGCATCAGGGCTGCGTCGCGAGAGTCCTCATGACGAGGACCGATTATCACCGGCACTCGAAATACCGCTGGCTCGACAAGTGAATGCAGTCCGGCATCGTGAAACCCACCTCCGACGTACGCAACTGTAGCGAGCGCATACAGATCTGCGAGCACCCCGAGACGATCGACTATTATCACGTCGGTCGATGGCGTCGCGGACGCGAGCGGCGACGCGGACAGCGAGCTGGCCCTGGCCCAGTGTTCGATTGCGGCGACGTGGCCCTCTGCCAGTTCGTGTGGCGCAATTATCAAGCGGGCGTCCGGCACCTGCGCACGTAACGCTCGCCACGCCACGAGCAGCTCGCGCTCGTCGGAACGCCACGTCGATCCTGCGACGAGAGTCGGTCGCGACGAACTAAGTGCAGCGACGATCTCGGTATTGCGTGGCTCCGTGCGTGCACGGGCCCACGCCTGGTCGTAACGGGTATCACCCGTCACGCGCACATGATCGGCGCGCGCGCCGGCTTCGATGATGCGCGTGGCATCCTCCGTACTCGCGGCTCCAACCGCGTCCAGCGACCGATACGCGTCGCGCGTTATCATCGACCCCATGGCGCTCTTGCGCAGCGAGCTCGCGGGAATCGAAGCACTCACGAGGGCCAGTCTGACTCCCTGTGATGACGCTTCTCGAACCAGCGCCGGCCACACGTCGCCTTTCGCGAACACGAGCGCCGTCGGATCGAGCGCATCGATCGCGACTCGCGCAGCGCCGGCCGAATCGAACGGTAGATAGTCACTGAAGTCCGCACCCATCTGCTTCGCGAGTGGCTCCGCGCTGGGCGAGAAGAACGTGTACGCAATCTGCACGTTTGGTAACGCACTCCGGACACTGTGAACTATGGGTAACGCCATGAGCCCCTCGCCGACGGAGGCCGCGTGAATCCACAGCAGCGGCCGCGACCTGTCCCGTCCCCTGGCGCCCCAGTTCCGGTAACGTCGCCTGATTCCCTGTCGCGCGACAAACGCTCTGGCAAGCTTGCTTTCTGTTGTGCGCGGCGTCACGAGACTGATCATCTCCGCCGTTTTTGCAGCGGCTCCGTACGCGACGCGAAGCCAGGGAGTCATGAGGGGCGCGCTCCGTCATCCCGGCTGTCGTCATTCCCGCGAAAGCGGGAACCCATGTTATCGATCTTCGCAGTAACGAAACTCACCAGTAGCAAAGATGGCTCGCGAATGTGGGGCACAGATGCATCCGTGCCTGTCACTTCAAACTCACTTCAAACTCACTTCAAACTCACTTCGTCGCTTCGAGCGCCTGATCGATCGCCGCCTTCATCTCGCTCGTCGGAATCGCCCCCTCGATCAGCTTGCCGCCAACCCAGAAACTTGGCGTCGCCGTTACGCCGCCGCCTTTCGCGCGCTGTTGATCGCCGGCCACCAGTGCGGCGATGGATGGAGAGCTGAGACACGCATGATACCTGGCCTCATCGACCCCGACCGACCTGGCCAGCGAATCGAAGCTCGCCGTCGGATCCGGCAGCGCTTCCCAGCTCGACTGCGACGCGAACAGTGCGTCGTGCATCTGCCAGAACTTGTTCTGCGCGCCCGCGCACATCGCTGCGATCGCAGCCTGATGTGCGTGCGCGTGGATAGACAGCGGGAAGTTGACGTAAGCCATGCGTACCTTGCCCGTCTTCACGTAATCGTCCAGCACCATCTTGTATGTTGCGTCGTGCCATTCCTTGCAGTACGGACACTGGAAGTCGCTCACCTCGATCACCCAGATCTTGGCCGATGGCGATCCCTGGATGCGACTCGAGTCCGCCGTTTTGGAAAGCGAGTCGGTGAGTGTGCCCGCCACAGCCACGGGCGATCCACCCGCTGTCGGCGTGTCACTTGCCGTATGACCGTTCGGTTTGGCGCAGCCCAGAGACACAAATGTGATCGAGGCCGCGAGTGAGAGTCCAGCGAGTCCGTTGACTAGTGTAGTACGCATGCCGTAAATACTATGGTGCTCCAGACCCTACTTCAATCGGCGCTTCTGGCGCTCCTCGTCCAGAGTGGTCCGACGATCCCGCAGCCGGTGGGGCTCGTCAACGACTTTGCCCATGTAATTCCTGCCGATGCTGCGGCCCACATAGAGCAGATCGCCAGCGATGTGCGCAACAAGTCGCGCGGCGAATTCACCGTCGTCACGCTTCCCGACATCGGCGACTACGCACCGTCCGACGTTGCGCTCAAGATCGGCCGCCAGTGGAAGGTCGGAAAGATCGGCAATCCAGGCGACCCGACGCGCAACGCTGGTGCCGTGATCCTGGTCGTTCCCAAGGAAACCAACTCCGACGGCAAGGGCGAGTGCTTCATACTCGTAGGCAACGGCGCCGAAGGTTTTGTAACCGACGCCGACGCCGGCACCATGTGCAGGCAGGCGATCCCGTTCTTCAAACGGAAGGATTACGGCGGCGGCATCCAGCTGCTGACGCTCCTCACCGCTCAACGCTTCGCGAACGAGTTCCATTTTACGCTCGACACCGCACTGCATGCGCCGGAGCCAGAAACGGCACCCGAGCCCAGCGGCAGCGGTTTCCCGCCGCAGATGATCTTTCTGGCGATCGTCTTCGTAGTGATCATGCTGAGTAACCTTCGTCGCGGTCGCCGCGGCGGCGGTTGTGGTGGCTGCCTCCCGCTATTCATCCCATGGGGCGGAGGCGGATTCGGTGGCTTCTCCGGCGGCGGTGGCGGATTTGGTGGTGGAGGCGGCGGATTTGGCGGTTTCGGCGGCGGCGGCGGATTCAGTGGTGGCGGTGGTGGCGGCAGCTGGTAGACCCTGGAGATCACGATGACACTTGATGAGCTGGTAACCCAACTCCGCGCTGCTTATGGCACTTCGCTGCGCTCGGTAGTCCTCTACGGATCCGCCGCGGCTGGCGGCGCGGAGCACGTTGCGAAGCGCTCTGACTTCAACGTGCTGATTATCGTCGATGAAGTACCGCTCGGCCGGCTGCGCGAGCTCTCCGCCGTGACGCGGGCCTGGCGCGAGGCCGGGAATCATCCGCCGATGACCTTCACCGAGCGGGAGTGGCGTGCCTCCAGCGACGTATTCGCGATGGAGTACGCAGACATCCTGGAGCGCAACAAGGTCCTGTATGGCGACCCGCCGTTCGAGGGGATTTCCGTCGCGCACGACGACCTGCGCCTGCAGTTGGAGCGCGAGGCGATGGGAGTGCTGCTCAGACTGCGGGGCGCGGTGCTGCTCGCCGGTAACGATTCGGGCGAGCAGATAAAGCTCATGACCGCGAGTCTCAGCACGCTCATGGTTGTCTTCCGCGGAATTCTCCGGCTCGCCGGCCGCACGCCGCCCCACGGATACGGCGAGATCGCCCGTGAGGTCGCAGCGCTGACCGGGATCGAGGCAACGCCGTTCGAGGCCGTCGCACAGCAGATTCGTGATTCGAAGGCCATTCCCAAGGAGCGCGCGCAGGTGGTGCTCGGCGCATATTTAACAGCAATGGAAGCGGTGACGACGTACGTGTCCGCCCTTCCGAACACGAGACCTTGAGAGGACTACCGATGATCAGGCAGCGCAGATTTCTCGCATGGATGCTACCGGCCGCCCTCCTGCTGACCGGTTGTGGCTATAACAAGATCCAGAGCCTTGACGAGCAGGCTCAGTCGGCCAAGCAGCAGATCCAGGTTCAGCTACAGCGTCGTGCGGACCTCATTCCGAATCTGGTGAATACAGTGAAGGGTGTGACCAAGCAGGAAGACACCGTTTACATCAGCATCGCCAATGCGCGGGCGCAGCTTGCGGGCGCAGTGAAGACCGGAGATCCCGCCCAGATGGCCGCGGCCGACCAGGCGGCGACGGGGGCGATTGGACGGCTCCTGGCGATCGCTGAGAACTATCCGCAGCTCAAGAGCAACGAGAACTTTCTCGCGCTGCAGGATGAGCTGACCGGAACGGAGAACCGCGTGGCAGTTGCGCGCGGAGATTACAACAGCGCGGTGCAGGCGTACAACACGTACATCAGAACCTTCCCGCAGGCCATCACCGCAAAGGTGACTGGTGCCAAGGCGCGGACGTACTACGAAGCCGCACCCGGAAGCGAAACCACACCGACGGTGAAGTTCTAGCTTCTCTCGTCATTCCCGCGAAAGCGGGAATCCATGTTATCGATCTCCGTTATCGATCTCCGTTATCGATCTCCGAGTGCGTCGGCAGCACTAAACTGATCGGCAACGGATGGGTTCCCGCTGGTGCGGACACGACGACGTAATGCGTGGTTATTCCGCATTTCTTTATAAGTTTTCAATTCCATTTTTAGGCAGCCTTAACGCGCATGCGACTGGATCTCCGTCGCGTTGGTTCGGCAGCGTACCGTGTCGGCGCGGTGTTTACTCTCGCGCTCGCGACCCTTGCAGAGAGTTTACGGCGAGCATACGTCCCGCACACTCGCGGCTTTCATTGACACAAAAGACATATGGTCGTACCCTTTGTCCCAACGATTTGCGGCCAGACACTTTCCATACATAGAAAGCGAGTCCGTCCGGCCGCATTTTTTACCAATCCATTAATAGGAGTGAGTCGGGGAATGTCCAGTTCCCAAAGTCGTAATTCGTCCGTGTGGTCATGTCACACCCATCAGGGGCAACCCTGGAGGAACCATGCTTAGGTTGTTGAAGCGTATCAGTTCAGTCATCGCTGCGTTGGCAACGGTTGCCTCCGTAGCGGCGGCGCAGCAAAGCGGCACCATATCGGGACGTGTGCTAACGGAAGCGGGCACCCCGCTCGCGTCGGCCAGCGTGTCCATAGCCAGCTTGGGCCTTGGCGCCTACACCAACGATCGCGGGGCGTACACGATCACGGTGTCCGCAGCTCGTCTCACAGGGCAGACGGCAACTCTCACTGCGCGGCGCGTCGGCTATGCACCCAAGAGCGTTACGATCACGCTCTCAGCGAATGCGTCTATCGCGCAGGACTTCACACTAACCCAGAACGCCAACACGCTTACGGGCGTCGTGGTCACGGCACTCGGAATCGCGAAGGAAAAGAGTCAGCTGGGCACTGCCCAGCAGCAACTCAGCAGCACCGATCTAAATACGACTCACGATCCGAACGTTCTCAATCAGCTTCAGGGAAAGGTCTCCGGTGTGAACATCACCTCCGGCGGCACCCAGGGCGGAACGACGCACATCGTGATCCGCGGCTCCAACTCGATCAAGGGTAACAACGAGCCGCTCTTCATCGTGGATGGCGTTCCTGTAACCAACGACAACCCGTTGCAGGCAAGCCCGGGCGGTGGCGGTCTGAGTGGTGGTGGTCGCGACTTCGGCAGTGCGATCAGCGACATCAATCCCGACGACATCGCCACGCTCACCGTCTTGAAAGGTCCGAACGCCGCCGCACTCTACGGTTCGCGCGCGTCCAACGGTGTGATAGTGATTACCACGAAGCATGGCGAGGCGTCGAACGGCAAGATCAGCACCGAGTTCACGTCCAGCTATACGTGGGACACACCCTCGGTACTACCGACCTACCAGAACTCCTATGGGCAGGGCGCCGGCGGTCAGTTCGCGTACAAGGACGGGCAGGGCGGCGGTGTCCAGGATGGAAATGATCAGAGCTATGGTCCACGCCTCAATGGACAACTGATTCCCCAGTTCGACAGCCCGGTAGATGCTCAGGGAAACCGGATACCGACTCCGTTCATTGCTCATCCCGACAATGTGTACTCCTTCTTCAACACAGGGCACACACTCGACAACAACATCGCGTTCAGCGGCGGCACGGACAAGGCGACGGGTCGGCTTTCTGTCGGCATGCAGAACGTTGCCGGGATCATCCCCGAAAATACGATGCAGAAGTTTACGGGGTCGCTCAATGGCACGCTGGCCGTGAGTGATCGTCTCAGCACGTCGGCCATCGTGCAATACACGAGCGATGCGGCGCGTAACCGTCCCGGGGTTGGTTACAACACCGGCATTCTCGAGCAGTTCGTCTGGTTTGGTCGTCAGGTGAACCTGCCGGAGCTGAAGAACCAGTTCTACAATGCGAACGGGTCGCTCTATAACTGGAACTCCAATTTCCACAACAATCCGTACTGGATCCAGTCTGCGAACCCCGAGCAGGACGACCGCGATCACGTGATAGGCAGTGTGTCGGCTAATTACAAGGTCGCTGATTGGTTGAATGCGCAGTTCCGTTCGGGATCCAACATCGCCCGATTCAACACCCAGCAGGATTTTGCGCAGGGGAATCTGAACTTCGGAGATCAGTCGTATTTCGGCGCTCTCCAACTGTACAATTACCGCACCAACGAGAACAACACCGAGCTGCTGTTCACCGCCAACAAGCAAGTTGGGTCGCGGCTGCAGCTCAACGGGACCCTGGGTGCAAATAAGCGCTACATCACGACACACAATGCGCGCACCTCTACTAATGGCCTTGCGGTCCCCGGGACATACAACATCTCGAATGCGGCCATTACACCGGTCAATACGCAATACGATGACCGCAAGCAGGTGAACAGCGGTTACGGGTCCGGCTCCTTCACATGGGATCAATGGTGGACGGTGGAGGTAACGGGGCGCAACGACTGGTCCTCGACTCTTCCCAAGGGCAACAATTCGTACTTCTATCCGTCGATCAACACGTCGTTCGTGCTGACCAACGCCATTCCAGCACTTCAGTCGCGCTTCCTTTCCTACGCCAAGCTGCGTGGATCGGTTGCTGAGGTAGGATCGGACGCTGATCCGTACCAGCTGCTGACGACGTACAACGGACAGACGACCAAATTCGGCTCGCTTCCGCAGTTCTCGCTGAGCGACAATATCGCCAACTCGACGCTGAAGCCAGAGATAACGAAATCGGGTGAAGTCGGCATGGAGCTAGGGTTCTTTGGCGATCGTGCGAGCCTTGACATGACGTACTACGACAAGGCGACCACGAATCAGATCATCCAGCTCTCCGTCTCGCCAGCCTCTGGATTCAATACCACGTCTGTCAACGCGGGTAAGATCCAGAACAAGGGCTTCGAGGCGCTTCTGACCATCACTCCGATCAAGACGGCGAGTGGTGATTTTACCTGGAATACGACGCTCAATTACTCGCAGAACCGGAGCAAGGTCGTTTCATTGTATCCCGGTCTGCAGACGCAGGTGCTCGGCCGCCAGTGGTCGGCAAATACCGAGGCTCGTGTTGGGTACGCTTACGGAGCGCTCTACGGCTTCCCATTCAAGCGTGACAGCTCTGGAAACCTGTTATTGAATGGCGGTCTTCCACAGCAGGGCGCGCTACGTGTGTTGGGCACCATCGAGCCCAAGTACGTCGCCGGGTGGAGCAACGAGTTCCGGTTCAAGCGCCTCTCCGCAAGCGTGCTGCTCGACATACACAAGGGTGGAAACATCTTCAGCATCACCAACATGTTCGGTCAGTACTCAGGTGTGCTGAAGGAAACCATGAACGGTCGTCAGGTCGATTGGGATAAACCCGGCCTTGTAGTCAAGGGTATCGACCAGAAGACTGGCAAGGTGAACACGGATACTGTCACAGCCGAACAGTATTATCAGTCCCTGTTCCAGCTGCATGAGCCATTCATCTATGATGACAGTTACATCAAACTGCGTGAGTTGCGTGTCGGGCTCGACCTTCCCGCTACAATGGCCGCACGGATGCATGCAAGTGCTGTGAACGTGTCGTTCGTTGGGCGCAACCTGTGGATGCATACCAAGGTGCCCAATATCGACCCGGAGTTCACGTATAACACTGGCAACTTCCAGGGTATGGAGTTCGGGGAGCTTCCCAATACGAAGAGCCTCGGTCTCAACTTGCGCATCACGCCGTAACCGACGAGAGACAACCATGACGACCAATAAATCACTAGCTACGGTTGCCGTCGGTCTTGCGATCGCTGCCGGCCTAGCTGCATGCAACAATGACAAGCTCACAAGCCTCAACCAGAACCCTAACAATCCGACCAATGCGCCGGCTGGAGCGTTGTTCACGAATGCTGTGAACACGACCACGGCGCGCTTCCTCGGCGCTGGCTACGACATGCGCGGAGCTTCGCTGATCATCCAGCATCAGGCGGAGACACAGTACTCGGACGAGGACAGGTATCAGCGCCTGCAGTCGGCCGACACGCGCGGGTTCTTCGATACTCCGTACTCTGCGGAACTCGAAGACCTGAAAAAAGTTGCGGCAAAGGGTATAGCGAACCAGCAGCCGGCCGTCTACGGGCCGGCGCTCACGATGGAGACCTGGACCTTCAGTTATCTCACTGATTCATTTGGCGATGTGCCATATAGTGATGCACTGAGTGGTGATTCCACCGGTGGAGCATTGCTCCCGAAGTACGACGCGCAGAAGGACATCTACGCGGGATTTTTCAAGACGCTGACCAAGGTCTCCGCTGATCTTGCGACCGATCCTGCCAGCGACCCGGGTCTTGGAAGTGCCGATCCGATTTACAACGGCGATGTTGCTTCGTGGCAGAAGTTCGCCAACTCGCTGCATGCGCGTTATGCGTTGCGATTGGTGAACGTCGATCCTACCACGGCTAGCGCTGAGCTGAAAGCTGCATTCAGTGCGCCCGGCGGCGTGTTCACGTCCAACTCCGACATGGCGCTGATGCCATGGCCGGGTGACGGTACGACCAACAACCCGTGGTCAGACTTCTACAAGGGACGTGACGACAACAGGATGTCACAGACGTTGATGAACATTCTGATCGCGAACAACGATCCGCGCATCAAGGTGTACGCCCAACCGGTACAGGATTCTTCATTGTATCCGAATGGTTACGGCGGAATGCCAAACGGGCTGTTGACCGTCAAGGCCGGTGCATACGGTAATACCGCTTCACGCGCCGGTGCTATCTTCTACCCGGGCGTGACTGCATATGGCACGTTCGGTGGCAATGGGGCGAAGCTCCCGTCGTACATCATGACGTACGCGGAAGTTGCGTTGATCCAAGCCGAGGCGGCTGAGCGTGGCTTGGGGGGCCTGACGCCTGGCCAGGCTGCTGGCTTCTACAACGCCGGCGTCACTGCGTCGTTGAATCAGTGGGGAATTACCGACCCCACGGCGATCGCGAATTACCTGGCACAGCCGTCCGTCGCATATCAGGGTGGCGTCGCCGGGCAAAAGCAGATCGCGCTCCAGAAATACATAGCCTTGTACACGGATGGCGGTCAGGCTTGGGCGGAGTGGCGACGTACCTGTATCCCGGCTGGGTTGAAGCCTGGCCCAGGCGCAATCGTGACCGAAATCCCACGCCGCTTCTTCTACTCGCCGACTGAAGTGTCGGTGAATGGGGCAAACCTGCAGGCGGCAATTACGCGTCAGGGCCCGGACAACTTCCTGACCCGTGTGTACTGGGACAGCAAGCCGAGCGCGGCCCCAACGTGCTCGTGATCATGCAGCTGTAGTTCGACAGTGATGGGAGCCCCCGGCCGAAACCGGGGGCTTTTCCATTCCTGTCGGGTCGGCGAGCCGCGCCCGAATAATGGCGAACTGTGAAAGCCGAACATTGTTAGCGGCTTATGGCGTCGTGCACATGACCCATGCTCTGCAACAATACCAAACCGTTGCAACCAGCCCCGCAATTTTACACGTGAACCCGTCGCGTACGGCGCATCGTGCACGAAGTGTGCAACATTTTCACCGATGCAGGTGCGTGTATCCGGGCGTTGCGAGATTGCATAATCATGCATGATCATGCATCACCGCTGCACGAATAATCGCGAGTGGATTAAGGAATCCTTGTGTAACCGCATTAAGAAATCTTAATGGTCTAGCGCTACAAACCCTCTGTCGCGTGATTAGCCAGATTGTTCTTGATACGCCGTCGTTCTCCAGCGACGCGCGTTGCGTGCTCATTTCAAATCGCATTGCCGTCCCACGGCTGCGAAGGAGGTTGTGAGCAGAGAGGGCGACCTTTCGCATTCGATCAGGTGGTACTTCGCGTACGTACCAATCGCGCCGCACGGCGGCGCATCATGGAGGAGACTCATTACAATGTTCAAACGTATCCTGTCAGTCATCGGCGCAAGCGCGATGGTTGCCTCGGTTGCGTTGGCACAGGGGACTAACATCTCCGGACGTGTGACCAACGAAGCCGGTGCCCCGTTAGCGGGCGCAAGTGTGTTCATCCCTTCTCTCAACCTCGGATCGCAGACGAATGATGCCGGTCGTTACACCTTTGTCGTCGCCGGAGCCCGCGCGGCTGGACAGACTGTAACGCTCACCGCACGCGTAATTGGCTTCACGTCCAAGTCGGTCCAGGTAACTCTGACCAATGGTCAGAACATCACCGAGAACTTCACCCTTGTATCGAATCCGTTGAGACTCGGCGAAGTCGTCGTGACCGGTGCCGGTACATCCACCACGCGCGAGCGCCTCACATCGACGATCAATTCAGTCGATAGCGCATCGCTGCATCGTGTCGCTCAACCGCAGAACGTCGTGTCGGCGCTCGCGGCCCAGGCGCCGAACGTGGAAGTTCGTACACAATCCGGCGAGCCCGGTTCCTCCGCGTCAATCAAGATCCGCGGTGCGTCCTCTCTCTCCGGCACGAACCAGCCTCTGTTCGTCGTCGATGGCCAACCGATCGATAACTCGACCGAGTCGACGAACGGTGGCGACGCGAGTACGGTGACCACCAACCGTGCATCCGACATCAATCCGGCAGACATCGAATCGATCGATATCCTGAAGGGCGGTGCGGCGGCGGCGATCTATGGTGCACGTGCATCCAATGGCGTCATCCTGATCACGACCAAGCGCGGTCACTCTGGTCCGACTCGCTACTCGTTCACGTCCACTGAAACGTTCGATCACGTTTACACTCCGCAACTCGTACAGACCCAGTACGGGCAGGGGATAAATCAGACCGCCGCAACGTGCGGTGGCCCCAACTGCGTGGTCAACCGCTACTCCTGGGGTCCCCAGATCGCAGCCGGCACTCCGATCTTCAACCATCAGGACGAGTTGTTCGACACCGGCCTCACCGCCGACAATAACCTGCAGATCTCCGGCGGCAGCGACCGTACCACGTTCTTCGCGTCCGGCGGCCTGACCAATCAGGACGGCTACTTCAAGGGACCGAACAACAAGTACAATCGCGCAACCGTTCGCCTCAAGGGAACGCAGGAAGTGAGCTCCAAGCTCACAGTGGGCGGCAACATCAGCTACATCGACACCCGCGGAAAGTACGTGCAGAAGGGGTCCAACGTGTCTGGCGTCATGCTCGGCGCGCTGCGCACACCGCCAACGTACAACAACGAGGATGCGTTCACGGCAACGGGCCTCCAGAAGCCTGCACGCTTCCCGGACCCGACGAGTGTCGCCGCACTGCAGGGCGCGATCTATTATGACAACCCGTTCTTCGTGTTGGACAACAACGGCAACCGGAGTGAGCTCGGTCGCTCGATCGGTAACGTCAACGGTGACTGGATACCGCTCGGATGGCTGACCGTGAAGGAGACGCTCGGCGCGGATTACTACAACGATTCACGCCTCGAATCCCTTCCGCTCACGTCTGCGAACAATGTGCTTGGCTCCGTCAATCGTCTCGACATCAACAATCTGACGATTGACAACAATCTCATCGCCACGGCTCAGCACACCTTTAGCGAGAAGCTCGACGCAACCTTGACTGTCGGGCAGAACCTCAACTCGATCCGCTCCCGTCAGGTGTTCATTGACGGTGAGCAGCTCGTCGCGCCGTCGCCGTTCGCGTTGCAGAACACGATCAGTCAGACGGCAAATGAGACGAAGAGCTTGCGTCACGGACAGGGATACTTCACGCAGGCCGAGGTCAACCTGTTCCAGCAGCTCGTTCTCAACGTCGGAATCCGTAATGATGGCTTCTCGACGTTCGGAGCCTCCAACCGGCGCGCCAATTACCCCAAGGCGTCGGCCGCATGGACATTCACCAAGATGCTTGGCACCGAGGAGAACAGCCGGCTGGCTCAATTACGGCAAGATCCACTTTGCATACGGCGAGACCGGCAAGGAGCCGCCAGTGTACGGCGCAGTCACGGCGCTGTCGACGGGTGGTTTTGGCCTCGGCGGATTCGGCGATGCCCTCAAGGCCGGTATCAACGGCCAGGGTGCTCTCTCGACCAGCGGGACGATCGGCAATCCTGCCCTCCGGCCGGAGCGCGATCGCGAGACTGAGATCGGTGGCGACTTCGCCTTCTTCCAGTCCAAGGTCGATCTCACCGCGACATACTATGACAAGCGCTCGAGCGACGTCATTCTCGCAACTCCGGTCAACGCTGCGCAGTTCGGCGCGACCAGCGAGACGCTGAACGGCGCTTCGCTCAAGAATCAGGGTGTCGAGCTCACACTCAACCTGCATCCGATTCAAACGCGTGACGCAACGTGGGATGTGGGCGTGATGTTTGGACGCAACAAGGGCGATGTCACGAGCCTCAACGGTGCTCAGTTCATCTCCTACAACAATGAAGGATTCACCGGCGCAATCGGATCCTCCACGCTGGGCTACGCTCCCGGCGTAATCCGTGGCGACGATTTCGCTCGCTGCGGCCGTGGCCTGAGCCTTACGGTTCCCGGAATCACGGGTGGGCCGCAGGATATCGACGCGCTGTGCGGATCGGCGCCAAAGGGCGCACTGTTTCTCGCACCGAACGGTCGGCCAATCGTCGATCCGACGGAGCGCGTGATCGGCGACCCGAATCCGAAGTACACCATGTCGTACAACACCAGTCTCCGCCTCTGGAACAAGTTCACGCTTTCCGGACTTCTCGACGTCCGTAAGGGCGGCCAGGTGTGGGACGGGACACGCGGCATCCTCGACAACTTCGGTACCGGTGTCGACACGTACATTCGCAATCAGCAGGGCACGTACGGCAAGAACTATCAGACAGACGTATTCCCTGTCGTTGCCGGACCGGGCGCTGGTGTAGTCGCATTCGCGACGCCGAAGGATTGGCAGACAGTGGTTCCAGGGTAATGGCGGCGGCTTCGGTCCCGTCGGATCCCAGTTCATGGAGAACGGAAGCTTTGTGAAGCTGCGCGAGGTCGGCATTTCCTACACGCTCGATCAGCGCTGGGTGAGATCTCTGAGCGGTTTCAGCAGCGCAGATATCCGCTTCGCCGGCAGAAACTTGAAGACCTGGACCAAGTACAGGGGCTTCGACCCCGAGGCAAACCTCGGCGGCGCCGAATTCCTTACGCAGGGTCTCGACTATTTCAGCAATCCGCAGACGCGGTCGTTCGTATTCTCGATCAGCCTCAACCGCTAACGCGACCAAGGAGATATCAGTGTATATAAAAAACAGACTGGCCGCGATCGCGATGCTGGGCGCTGTGCTCGGTGCGACTGCATGCCAGGGCGACTTTCTGACGGGCGGGGAGCTGAGTAACGACCCCAATCGTCCAACAGTCGCTTCAAATGATCAACTATTTGTGGGAACTCAGGAAACGCTTTGGGGATACTGGGGCGGCGATCCCGCGCGCGTAACATCCATTTACGCGCAGCAGTTCACCGGACTCGCGAACCAGTACGGAGCATTGGGCTCCAGCTACAGCCAGGACGCGACTACCACCAACGGCACCAATACGGCGCTCTACACCGGCGGTGGTCTCGTTGATATCGTCAAGCTGGAGAAGGCCTCCGCCGCCGCGAATGATTCGCTCTACCTCGGAATCGCTCGCGTGGTGGAGGGCGCGTTGATGGGCACGGGCGCTGACATTTTCGGCGACCTCGTGTACAAGCAGGCGCTACAGGGAACGCCAAACCCTGTGCCGGATGACCAGCTCACCGTGTACGATTCGGTGCAGACGGTTCTCTCTGCAGCCATCACCGATCTCGCTTCGACCGCGGCGACGAACGTCGGGCCGGGTGCCGCCGACCTCACCTACGGTGGTGATCCAGTGGCGTGGACCGCCATGGCGCACACCCTCAAGGCGCGCTTCTACATGCACACCGCCGAAGTGCGCACGGCTGCTGCGTACAAGGCTGCTCTCGCCGAAGCCAAGTTGGGTATCATGAGCGACGCCGGCAACTACTTCGGTGCGTTCACAACAGCCAACCAACCGGCAGAGGCAAACTTCTACTACCAGTTTCACGGACCGGCCGGCCGCGGCGGTGATCTTGGTGGCGGAGTGTTCCTGGATTCACTCCTCAAGGCGCGCAACGATCCGCGTGATACGGCTTACTTCAGCCACACCAAGACGGGAGCGGTCGACTGGCTGAGCGCAACACGCAACGCGCCCGATTTCCCGCAGCCGTTCGTTACATATGACGAGAATACCCTCATATGGGCGGAAGCTGCGTATCGTACCGGAGATGCGGGCACCGCGCTCGTCAAGCTCAATGAGGAGCGCGCCAACCATGGCCTCGCCCCCGAAAGTGTCTCAGGCCAGGCGCTTCTCAACGAGATCCTCACTGAGAAATACATCGTCGACTTCCAGCTCGGCGAAGAGGCATGGAACGATTACAAGCGGACGTGCACGCCGAACATCGCGCCGCCACAGCCCGGGCTCGTCATTCCTGGTCGCCTGTTCTATGACTCCGGCGAGGAGAACACCAACACCAACATTCCTGCACCGGGTGTTGGCATCAACGGCCTCCGGCCACCGAATGATCCGGTCAATACGACTTCGGATGGAACGGGCGTCGCGTGCAAGGCTGGAGCCTGACCGAGAGGTTCCAGGAGCAGTTCTAGTAATTGCAGGGTAGTAGTGAGTCAGCCCGGTCCGCTCTGGACCGGGCTGACTCAGTTCGTTCCCATGACCGTTTACTCTCTCCCGACGAACTCATGCATATCTCTCTCGTGCGACGTGCCATTGCCCCAGCGGTCGCGCTTCTGTGCGCCGGCTGTCAGGTCTATACACCGATATCACTCTCGTCACAGGCAGCGAAGGATGACATTCGTCTCACGTTGACAGACGGAGGCGGCGTAGACCTCGCGCGGGGGTTGGGCGGGGGTGCCTCTCAGCTGGAAGGACACATCGACGCCGTCACCGATTCAACCGTCCTCCTCCGTATCACCGAGGTAACGCGTCTGACCGGCGCGGCTGAGACGTGGAGCGGCGAGCCGGTTTCCATTCCACGGCGCGACGTCGCGACTATCGAACGCCGAACCACCTCGGTCGCTCGCAGTCTTTTGGTCGGCGGTGCGATAGTGGCTGGCGCAGTGCTGGCCGGTACCGTCGCCGGTTCGGCAATCGGTAACTCGAGCTCCGCTCCGCCGAGCTCGGTCAAGTAGCGCGCGATGAGTCCGCGCGGGCCCGCGTCAGCCTGGCGACTACCAGATACCGACGGTTGAGCGCTGCAGGTTGTCTTCCAGCGTCAGCGCAACCGTATACCCGGTCCGCACGGATACGATCGGACTCAGATAGTCGTCCCGCGCCGCGGCGAAATTCGGACCTCCAATCGCGACCATCGCGTCGTCATGGCCACCGATCCGGTGCACCAGCAGCTGTATGGTCCCCGTCGAGCTGACGAGGCGCAGCGGTATTGGAAGCGTCGCCGACTTGGCCGCGGTGACCTGGGCAAAGCGGGTGCGCGACCCGTCGTGCAGTACGTAGATGACCACGTCGGACCAGTTGCGGTTCTCGACTTCGAGCGCGAGGGCGTCTACCGGAACTTCTACGTCCGCCTCGGCCGGTTTCCTGTGCGCCGGCATACAGCCTGTTACAACGATCGACACTACGCCAATGATGGCGGGATACCGGATTTTCACGACCCCTCCGCGAGGGCTTCGGTAATAATCTAGTGCATCGACTTCGGCGTGCCGCTTCTCATCGCTGCCTATAGCGTGCCGAACGTCGCAAAAGTGCGATGATTACAATGTTTACATTGCGTTGCTGTTCAGCATAGCCAGCAGTTTTGCCCGCTTGCTCCGGCTCACAGGGAGATGCGTCCGGTCTACGAGGACGAGAACGAGTCGGCGTAGTGGTTTTCGCTGCCACTCCACCACTCGCGTGATATTGACCAGCGCCGAGCGGTGTATCCTGACGAACGTGGCGGGATCGAGTCTGGTTTCGAGTGACGCGAGCGACGCCCGCACCAGATGCCGGCGTCCTTTTATGATGACGTTCACGCAATAGTCATCGGCGGCAATCCAGTCGATCTCATTGACGGATACCAACGTGGAACGTTTTCCCGTACGTACGGTCAGCTGCGATAGATACGAGCGTGGTGACGAACGCTCTGCGCCGCGTGTTGCGGCTGCTCGTACCATAGTGCTGGATCCCTCCACGGCTCCATTCTCTGTATCGGTCAGACGTGCTGCGAGTTGTTTGGCTGGATCCAGCGCGCGGCTATCTCCGAGACGGCGCCGGATGCGCTGAATCGCGCGATCCATCCGCTCCTCGGCGACGGGTTTCAATAGATAATCCACCGGCTGTACATCGAACGCGCGCAGCGCATGTTCTTCGTGCGCCGTTACGAACACGAGCATGCAGGGAAGGCTGCTGCCAAGCTCTCGTATGATGTCGAAGCCATCGAGCTCCGGCATCTGTACGTCAAGGAATACAACGTCGGGTGCAAGCTGTCCGATCTGTCGTACAGCTTCAATGCCATCGCGGCATTCGCCTATCACATGCACGTCAGCGTGACGCTGCAGCAGGACGCGCAGCGCTTCAGTCGCCACCGGTTCGTCGTCAATGATCAGCGCGCGTATCTCACGCATGGCCAACGTCCGTCATCGCTTGTACTTTGTCCGCCCTGATGCTGTTGCTCGCGTCGCTGGCCCCGTCATTACTCATATCACTGTTCGTGCTATTGCTCGGTGCACGTCGAAATGGAATTGCGATTGTTACTTCCGCCCCGCCCGATGCAACGTTTCCCAATACGAACTCGTGTAGCGATCCGTACATGTGGTGCAGTCTTGCCTGCGTGTTAGCCAGTCCCACTCCACCTTGAAGACCTGGCGCGAATTCGCCCGGTAACCCTGGCCCGTCGTCGCAAACCTGCAGGACAAGGTGGTCGTGACGCTGCTGCGCCGAAATGTCGATCCGTCCGGTGCCGATACGTCTGCCGATCCCGTATCGGATCGCGTTCTCCACCAGCGGCTGGAGCACGAGGTTGGGAACGAGAGCGTCCATGAGATCGTCGTGCACTGCGATGTTGACCCGCAGACGGTCGGGAAATCTGATCTTCTCGATCGCGATGTACGCATTCAGAAAGGCAAGCTCTTCTCGCAACGTGATTTCCTGATCAGTGGCGTTGCGCAGCAACCGTCGCAGTATGTCACTGAGACTCGTGAGAACTCGAACAGCGGTGTCGGTGCGATCCACGCGCACAAGCGATACGGCGGTGTTCAGCGTGTTGAACAGGAAATGCGGATGAATCTGGCTGCGCAGGGCGGACAACTGCGCTTTCGCGAGCTCAGCGCCGAGCTGTGACGACCGGAGTCGTTGTCGCTGATATTTCCGGTCGAAGTCCAGTGCATAGCCGGCGCCGAGCACGGTCCAGTACGTCAGCACGCCTGTGAGAAGCCACGACATGAAATTGATCAGATAACGCTGAAAAACGTGATCACCAAGCGACGCCGCGCCGAGCAGCACGGCCACGCTCATGCCAAAGACCACATCGATGAGGGCTGCGAGAACGCTTGTAGCAATGTGAAGCAGAGCCGCGGCTGGAGAAACAGGCCATCCGATTCTCGCCCTCCTGCCCAGCCAGAAGATTGCCGGCGTCGCGAACGCCCAGAAATACCAGATTGGAATGTTGATGACGAGCGCATTCCAGAACGACACGGGATTTCCCGTGATCCGTGTGAACGCGTACGACGTGGTTGCGCTGAGGAGTGCCGGCACGAGCCACACGAGCGCCGCAATTCGCCAGCCGATACGGAGCCCTGCCGGTAAGTCGGGGCGCGAGCCGTCGCCGGTATCAGACTGATCGTACGACAACTCGTGCAACGAGTTGTGCAACGAGTCGTGCAACGGTTCGCGCAAGCAGGAAGCTCCATGTGCGTGACGGTGCGGTCTCCGCGCCCCGCACCCTTTCTAATAGTAGCTCCCGAGAGGCTGGCCGCTGTCCTGCTGGCAGCAACGATGGCACCATTCGCCGCACGGTGCCCGGCGACTGCGACTTCTCTACGATCCCGACGTTAAATAAAACGCCAGCAAGCAGCGTTGCATGAATGCTATAGGCAACACGATGTGACGCTGAGGGTTGAAGAACCACTTCTGATCCCGAGGATACGGCCGTGCTCCAGCGAACCGGAATGTTGTTGCTGACAACCCTGAGTATATCGCTCTCTGCGTCAGCTCGCGCGCAACGGTCTGCAGAAAGCTCGGCGGATTCCGTGATCGCCGCCAGCATCGCGAGCCGCGGCGGTCTGGAACGTCTCGAGTCCGTCCGCACCCAGGAAATGCGCGGCCACATCTCGTTCTCGGGCGGAGCCGCGCATCTGATGACTGTCGACATGGCTCGACCCGGCCACATACGCACAGAGATCGCGCTCGACGGCGGCCGTATTATCCAGGCATACGACGGCAAGGTCGCGTGGATGATCAACCCAGCAGGCTCGCCGAGCGATACGACGCCGCACGTGCTCCCCGCGGGCGAAGCGGCGAACGTTGCGGCGGGCGGCGACATGGATGGTGCGCTGGTCGACTACGCTGCCAAAGGCAGTCGCGTGACGTTAGCGGGACTCGACACCGCGGATGGCCGTCCGGCGTACAGGCTCGACGTCGTCACCGCGGCCGGACTCGACGACAGCTACTACATCGATACCGTCTCGCATCTTGCAAACGAAGTGGCGAGGCCATCGCGTGATGAATGGAAAGCCCGTAGTGTTCGTTTCGTTCTTTCGCGACTACCGCCCTGTCGAAGGCGTGATGATCGCGTTCAGGATCGATTCCAGCACTGAAGGACAGGCTGGCGGTCAGAGCATCACTATCGATACCGTACGATTGAATGCGCGAATTCCCCCCGCAGAATTCTCGCTGCCCGCGAGCGGGGTGGTCTCGCAGGCGAGAGGTACCGTAACGGAGGACTCGTTGTATTCACCAGCGCTTGGCGTCTCCAAGCGGTTCGTCGTGTATCTGCCACCATCCTACACGCGCGACAGTGCTCGGCGGTATCCCGTTGCGTATTACCTGCACGGTACGGGCGGAAACGAGCGGAGCTGGGTTGTCGGGCTTGCGATCGATTCGGTGCTCGATTCGCTGGCTACCGCCGGTATGCCGGAGATGATCGTTGTCATGCCGGACGGCGACAACGGATACTACCACACGTGGCGGAGATCGCCTGACTACCAGACATGTCTCCGCACACGCGCCGCACTTCTTGGTGGCGAGCTACCGACGGACTTCTGCGTGCGGCACATGCGCTACGACGATTACATCGTGCGCGATCTCGTGGCTCACGTCGATTCGTCCTACCGTACGGTAGCGAACAGAGAGCATCGTGCGGTGGCCGGTTTGAGCATGGGCGGCTACGGCGCCGTTTATCTCTCTCTGAAATATCCCGAGGTCTTTGCCGCCGGCGCGAGTTTATCCGGCGCCGGACTCGCGCTGATGCGGATCGGCGGTTATCCGGACCCGGGTTCCGCTCGGGAGGCTGTTTCCATCGATGAGTTGCACCGCGCGTGGGCGAGCACCTGGCCGGAGATGGTGCAGGAGATTGGCGACAATATCGCGGACTGGCGTGACCTCGATCCCGTGTGGATCGCGCGCCGGGCCGTCGCGGATCACCGGCCGATTCCCGCACTCTGCCTCATCGTCGGGACCGACGACCAGAGCACGCTTACGGTGAACCGCATGCTTCATGGGGAACTCCTGAAGCTTGGCATCCCGCTTAGCTACGCCGAAGCTGCAGGGGGCCATACCAACACTTTTTGGCGGGCGCACGAAGCCCAGAGTCTGGCGTGGCTGGCGGGCGTAATCGCTCGCTGAGCGGAATCCATTGCGATTCTATTACATGTTTGCAGTTGACGGCCCCGTTGCACGGTTCCATGTTGTACGGGGCCAAAAAGCCGTATTTCTGGCCTTGGAACATATGTAGCCGCCTCATGGGCACCCTCGGCGGCGCTTGCGATTTTACGAGATCTTAATGATGCGCCGAGGGTGCGGTACCGTGACCCGGCAGTACGTTAGTCCCGTTCAAATCGACCGGAGACATCAACCTAATCCTGAGACGAGTAGGAGGCATACGAGCGGTTTGGTTTGTTCTTGATGGGGTCGCAGCATCGGCCCCACACGACAGCACGCAGTACAAGCTTTCCATCCACAGATGTCAATCACGCCGGCGAACGAGTTCGTCGGACGGAGGAATGTTCGGATGAAGTCAGTAACACGTCTCTGGATTGCGGCGGTATTACTCGCTGTGATCCCATCGCTCGGCCATGCGCAGCAGACGCGGCGCGTGACCGGTCACGTCACCGTCCAGGGGGGCACCGAGCCTATCCCCGGAGCAACGGTTCAGGTAGTGGGCACCACCCTCGGCGGTACCGCTGATGACAACGGTAACTTCAACATCAGCGTGCCGGCCGGTGCACATCAGTTGCGTATTCGCCGCATCGGCTTTGCGGCCAAGGTCGTCCCCGTCGGCGCCAACGACAACTCGGTCACAGTGTCGCTCGCTCGCGACGTTCTTCAGCTCGAGACGCAGGTCATCACCGGTCAGGCGACGACAGTTTCTCGCGCGAACGCTGCAAACGCTGTAACGGTGGTAAACACCGAACAGATCAACAAGGTTCCGCAGCAGAACATCGAGAGCGCGCTGCAGGGCAAGGTTCCCGGCGCCGTGATCACGTCCAACTCGGGCGCACCAGGCGGCGGAATCCAGTTGCAGCTTCGCGGTACCAATACCGTGAACGGTAACTATCAGCCGCTGTACGTCGTTGACGGTGTCGCCGTGGATAACTCCGCGTTCGGAAACGGCCTCAACAGCATCACGGGTGCTGGCGGCGCGATCTCGTCCAGTCAGGATCAGCAGGTCAATCGTATCGCCGACCTGAACCCTGAAGACATCGAATCGATCGAAGTCCTCAAGGGGCCGTCGGCCGGTGCCATCTACGGCTCGCGCGGTGCAAACGGTGTCGTGATCATCACCACCAAGCGCGGTCGCGCTGGTACTCCATCGCTTGATATCGTACAGCGTTTCGGAACGACGGCCGTAGCCAACACGCTCGCACTTCGCTGCTTCAGCCAGGCGCAGGCGACGGATTACGTCAACGCCAATCCGCCGGCAGGATTCAAGGGCTGCCACGGATTACTTCGCGGCAAACCCGTACTCGGGCTGCACCGATGCACAGGATCAGCTCTACGGTAACCGCGGCCTGTCGTACGAGACTGCGGCCTCGCTGCGTGGCGGTACAGGTGACGGCAACACGACGTACTTTACATCCGCAGGCGTGAAGCACGACGCTGGAATCACCTCGACGGACGGCTACGACAAGCAGAACCTCCGGATCAACCTGACGCAGCAGTTCGGCTCCAAGATCAATCTGCGCGCCAATACCGAAGTGCTGCACACGCTCACCAAGCGCGGCATCTCCGGTAACGACAACAACGCGATCAACCCGCTGGACGTCATCTCCGGCACGCCGTCGTTCTATGACTTTTCCCGGAAGGTCAACGGCGTTTACACGGCGGACCCGTGGGCCGTCAGCGGCGCCAACGTTTTGCAGGATCAGGAAGTGATCAAGACGCCTGAGAACGTCTACCGCCTTATCGGTAGTGCGCAGGCGGGATGGTCTGCAGTCGCCTCCACGCGCCAGACCCTCGACTTCTCGCTTCTCGGCGGCGTCGACAGCTACTCCGATCAGGCGCTGATCTACTCACCCCCGTTCACGTATCTGGAGCAGTCGGGCGTCATCAGCCCGTACGCCGGTACGGTTGCCAATGGTAACACGAACGTGGTCAGTGCCAACCTGAATCTGAACGGCACACACAAGCTGATTCTTTCACCGCTCACGGCGACTACATCGTTCGGTTTGCGTCAGGATCGGTCGCAGGTTGACAACGTTTTCAATCAGGGCAAGGGACTGTTCCCCGGCATCACGAACATTGCGACCGCAACACAGACGGCCGTCAACCAGGCGCAGAACGATACCAAGTCGTTCTCGTACTACGCTCAGGAAGAAATCCTGACCGCCAATGAACGGCTCCTGCTGACTGGCGCCATCAACGCAGAGCGTTCCAGCACCAACGGCGATCGCGAACAAATTCAACTGCGTATCCAAAGGCATCGATCTCGTACAAGCTGCCCTGGCTACCGCCAAAGACCGACAACCTCAAGTTGCGTCTGGCGTACGGTAAGGCTGGTAACCGTGTCCCTGTCGAACTTCAAGTACACATTCCTTACGCCATTGCTCGAAGATGGCGTCAACGGACTGCGCCAGGGTGCGCAGATCGGTCTCTCCACGATCAAGCCGGAGCTGACGACCGAAGTCGAAGGTGGATTTGACGCCACCCTCTTTGGTGGACGTGCTGGCCTCGAAGTCACGCAGTATCAGAAGAAGACAACGGGCATGGTACTGACATCGGGACTTGCGCCGTCGACCGGTTTTACCACCAAGGTCATCAACGGCGGGATCGATGCGTAACGTCGGTACCGAGGTCGGACTGAACCTGGTACCGATCCAGACGGGCATCTTTACGTGGACATCAAACACCACTTTCTCCCGTAACAAGAACAAGGTGCTCAGCCTTCCGGTGCCAGCGTTTGCGACAGGCTCCGGCTTCAGCGAGCGCTTCGGCAGCTACAAGATCCAGCAAGGCTACTCCGCCACGCAGGTCGTGGTGTTCAGCGGCTTCGATTCCACGTTCGATGCGACCGGCAAGTACGTCAGCCGCGCGCGTCACGAGCTCCACATCGGAGACCAGAACCCCGACTTCCAGATGGGCTTCTCGAACGACTTCACGCTCGGCAGGCTCACACTCTCCAGCTTGCTGGACTGGCGTAAGGGCGGCTACGTGATCAACCTCACGAACAACTACTTCGACTTCAACGTCGCTGGCAGCAACTTTGCCGATACGCTCGCGGCGCAGAAGCGCGGAAACGCGTTCCTTGCCGGCCAGCCGGTATATGCGGAGCACGGCAGCTTTGCCAAGCTTCGTGAGCTGACGCTTTCGTACGACCTCGGCGAATCATTCGCGCACCGGATGTTGGGAAGCCGCGCGAAGGATCTCCGGATCGAGGCAAGCGGGCACAATCTGATCACCTGGACCAACTACACGGGTTATGACCCCGAGGTGTCGAACTTCGGCAACGCACCGATCGGCCGCACGCAGGACGTGACGCCGTATCCGCCGAGCCGCCAGTTCTTCCTCTCGCTCAACGCCACATTCTAATCTCGGGGAACGCACTTACATGAAGAAATACATCGCGGCGGCACTCACCAGCACTCTTGTGCTGGCGGGTGCCTGCCAGGATAATCCGGCAGCACCGAGCCGGGACAACGTCGTGGCAGGATCGCAGCAGACGCTGCAGTCCCTGCTCACAGGTATCACAGCGCAGGATCGCGTGAACTACGGCGGCTATCTTCTTTGGGGAGGGATCATGGCGCGCGATGCCATCGTTCCTACAGCCAATGAAAGCCGCTTCGTCACGGAGTTTTACGTGACACCGCCTGATCCCAGCGATTTCATCGGTGGCTCGCAGTGGACTGGCTACTACCAGATGCTTCGCGCGTCGCAGATGCTGCTCAAGGACGCATCGTTCACGTCGCTCAGTGCGGCTGATCAGGGCGCTGCGCGCGGCTTCGTTCGTACGCTGGACGCGCTCTCCTACATCCGGCTGATCGAGTACCGCGATCAGAATGGCGTCGTAATCCAGGGGCCGGACGCGACCGTACAGGATCCCATCAAGACGAAGGCGTCCGTACTCGCCTACACGTCCGCGCTGCTCGACTCGGCGCTGGTGGATCTGAAGGCGGGATCGAGCACGGTACCGTTCACTTTGCCGTCCGGTTATTCGCTCCACGGAGATTACAGCCAGACCGCCAACCTCATCCTGCTCAATCGTGGTCTGAAAGGACGGGTCGAGGTCATGCGCGCGCTGGATCCGGTTGCGCCGAACGCGGCTAGTGCGGCGGCGGCGGTCACTGCGCTGAACATTGCGCTCGCTGGCGCGCCGTCACCAATGACAGAGGCGTACCTCCAGACTGGGCCATGGTACCAGTACAATCCATCGTCGCCTGAGAGTGCGGCGAATCCGCAGCAGGGCTCGTCCTCGCTGGTCACGGATAACTTTGTGAATTCCTTCATGCCCGGCGACATACGTGCAGCTAACGTTATTCCGGCGTCCGCTCCGACGGTCGCAGGATTCACCGCGTCGCATCGTCTGAAGCTGACCGATCCGAACAACGCCGCGCCTCCAGTCGGCGCCGATTCCGATCGTACGCAACGCTGAGTTGATCCTGCTTCGTGCACAGGCGGAGATCGCGACGGGCGATCTTGTCGGCGCGACGAACGACATCAACGCCGTGCACACGGTGGAAGGTGGTCTTCCGGCATACTCGACGTTCACGACTGCGTCGGATGCCATCAATGCGCTGCTGTACGAGTTGCGTTACACATTCACGTACTTCGGTCCGCAGCACATCGTAGCGCTCAGGGAGTACAAGATGTTCAACCTCGCGTACGTTACGCAGGCTGGCATGCCAAACAAGGGTGCGGCGGACCCGCTCGTACAGAGCCTCCCCATCACCCTGAACGAAACGAACGCTCGCAACGGCAACATCACTCCTGTGCCGTAACAACAGTGTCCTTTCGGACGTTGTGAGAAAACAAAGGGGGCCCTGACGGGCCCCCTTTGTGCTGTAACACATAACGCCGGACCATGTCGGACGAGCCGGCACCAACTTCGGAGTCTCCAATGGCTTCCACACCTCTGGCTGCTGGGCCAGCACGGCGCTTCAACGCCGCCCGCATCCTCCTTGCCCTCGTCGTTGCCGTTGCAGGATGCACCCATTCCAACACGGCCGTAGCGCCCGGCGGTGACCCGATGGTGGTCACCGAAGACCAGATTGGGCAGCTGCGCGTGGCGGACGCTTACGACATAGTGGCTCAGACGCACGCGAACTTCCTGCACAGTCGCGGCCGCGAGTCCCAGAACCCCAACGTCCCGCCGATCCCTGTCCACGTATTTGTGGATGACACCTACTACTCGAGTGACGTCAACGCGTTGCGCGAGATCACCGCTCAGGACGTAATGGAGATTCGCTTTTTCCAGTCATACGATGCGCAGTACAAGTTCGGCAGCGGCCACATGGGCGGCGTCATACAGGTGATCACCAAGAACTAGCACTCTGCGTCCGAGCTGCCCGGGGAAGCCATCCGATCAGCGCGACGTCGCGCTGATCGGATGCACGGGCGTATATTTTCGCAACCTACTAATCCGGCACTGGGTTGCAAAATGTGGAACACATCCCTAGCACGAAACATCTGCGGTACGCGCCCACGCGTCCCTGAGATTCCGGCGACGCTGCGGCTTGCAGCAACCTGCGCACTCGTGACCGTCAGCGCATGCAGATATCCACCCGCGAGCGCGTTGCCGAGGGCAGGACTACAACGTCAGATCGAAGCCCGCGTCGCCCGCGCCCCCGGCGCCCTCGTCGGCGTCGCGTACATCGATCTCGCCACCGGCGATACACTCTTCATCAACGCCGACAGCCTCATGCACGCCGCCAGCACGATGAAGGTTCCGGTGATGATGCGGCTCTTTCGCGAATCGGACGCAGGTCGTCTCTCGCTCGACCAACGCATCCTGGTCGTGAATCGATTCACGTCGATAGTCGACGGCTCACCGTACGTGCAGGATCCAGCTGTCGATAGCGACAGCGCGATGTACAAGCTGGTTGGCGATTCCGTAACGATACGAGATCTCATCCAGCACATGATCACGCGATCGAGCAACCTCGCAACCAACACACTCATCGCTCTCGCCAACCCCGATAGCGTGAACGCCATGATGCGCTCGCTCGGCGCTCGACGCATGCTGGTTCTTCGCGGCGTGGAGGACGAGAAGGCGTTCGAAAAGGGACTCAACAACATGGCGACGGCTCGCGATCTCGCGATACTTCTGAGAGATATCGAGACCGGAAAGGCTGCATCGCCGGCATCCACGGACGCCATGCGCGACATTCTCCTCGCTCAACAATTCAACGAGAAGATCCCCGCCGGACTCCCGCCCGGCACACGGGTAGCGCACAAGACGGGGGACATCACTGCAATAGCACACGACGCGGCGATCGTGTATCCGCGCGGTCGTTCTCCGTACGTCCTCGTGGTGCTCACCAAAGGCATCGAGAAGGAGTCCGTTGCCGATTCACTCATAGCCGACGTGTCGCACATCGTGTACCAGCACGCGATGGCGGCTCACTGACATGCGCAAACTCCCACTCACTGTCTTCGCATTCGCATCTCTCGCGGCGTGCGTCCTCGATGCGCAGGCAACCACGTCCTCGTTCACAATCCCGCAGATACTGAGCGCGCCGTTTCCGACAGACCTGGTTGCGTCGCCCCGTGGAGACGCGGTCGCCTGGGTCTTCGATCAGGCAGGCCCCAACAATCTCTGGATCGCGCGCGCGCCGGACTGGCGTGCGCGTGCAATCACGCCATACACTGCCGACGACGGCTGGGAGATGAGCTCGCCACGCTGGCTCGCTGACGGAAGCGGCGTCGTGTTCGTACGCGGATCGGGCAGGAATGATCGCGGTGAATATCCAAACCCCGCACTCGATGCGAAGGGCCGCAGCCAGCTCGTGATGCTCGCTCGTGTCGATGGCGGCGCACCGCGCACGCTCGCCGAGGGCGCTGCGCCGGAGCCGTCACCGGACGGGAAGATCGTGGCTTTTACGCGAGGCGGCGTGATCTACACGGTGGCGCTCGATAGCGGTGCCCACGAAAGGCGTCTGTTCGTCGGACGCGGCCGCGATGGAAACGTCAGATGGTCGCCCGACGGTTCGGAGATAGCGTTCACGAGCGCTCGCGCCGATCACTCGTTTATTGGCGTCTTCAACGTACGCGATTCGACGCTTCGCTACATGGATCCGTCTGTGGATGATGACGGCTATCCCGTCTGGTCGCCGAACGGACGCGCTGTCGCTTTCATCAGGCAGCCAACGCTCACGCGGCAGCCACAGCACGCGTTAAGGCGCGCAGGGCAGCCCTGGTCCATCCTCGTCGCGGATCCGGCGACGGGTACGGCGCGCGAGCTCTGGCGCGCCACGTCCGGCCCAGGAAGCATGTTCCGTCGCACCGATTCACGCGACCAGCTCATCTGGACCGCCGACAGTCGCATCGCGTTCCCTTGGGAGTCCGGAGGCTGGAACAGGATCTACTCGATATCCGCTGGTTCCACCGCCGGAGCGCCAGTCGCGCTTACAACCGGCGAGCGCGAAGTGGTGTCCGCGACTTCCGGACTCGATGGACACAGCATAGTGTACGTCGCGAATGAAGGGAACCGTATCGATTTGTTGCACATCTGGTCAGTGCCTACAGGTGGCGGTGTCCCGACACCCCTGACATCCGGTAGCGGCATCGAGTGGGCGCCAGCGGCGGTGCAGGGCGGTGTTGCGCTGCTTCACTCAGGAGCGACGACGCCCGCGCGCCCGGCGATGTTGCGGGAACGCGGTGCGATCGCTGATCTCGCCCCAACCACGATCCCGCCAGATTTCCCCTCCGCACAGCTCGTCACTCCGCAGCAGGTCACGTTCCGATCCACCGATGGTCTGCTGTTGCACGGACAGCTCTTTCTTCCGTCCACTGCACGCGACGGCAAGCGACATCCGGCCGTGGTCTTCTACCACGGCGGCTCCCAGCGTCAGATGCTGCTCGGCTTCAATCCGATGGGCTATTACCACAACGCGTACGGACTGAATCAGTACCTCGTGAGTCGGGGCTACGTCGTACTTTCGGTGAACTACCGCAGCGGAATTGGTTACGGACTCGATTTCCGCGAAGCGCTCGACTATGGGCCGGGCGGCGGCGCCGAGGCGCACGACGCAATCGCCGCTGCGCACTATCTACGCGCGCGAAGCGAAGTCGATCCCGCGCGCATCGGTGTTTGGGGAGGTTCGTATGGCGGCTACATGACCGCCCTGTCGCTCGCGCGCGATCCGGCTGACTACAAGGTCGGCGTCGATTTCGCCGGCGTGCACGACTGGAATCTGGAGTGGAGCAGGATGGAAGACACGTGGGACGAAGATCGCGAGATGAAGGCACGCCGCCTCGCGTACGCGTCGTCGCCGATGAGCGATCTGTCGCACTGGCGCGCTCCCGTGTTGCTAATCCAGGGCGACGACGACCGCAACGTGGACTTCATGCAGACCGTGCAATTGACCGAAGACCTGCGCAACCATGGTGTGCACGTCGAAACGCTGATCTACCCTGACGAAACGCACGAATGGCTTCTGCATTCGCACTGGATTCAATCGTACGAAGCGACGGCGGCGTTTCTGGAACGGTATTTACGATGACGACCCTATTTGACGCGTGGCGGGCCTTTACGCGATTTCCTTCTTCGGAAACAACGACGCGCCTTTCGCCACGCGCCAACCTGTCACCTCGAACGTCGTAACCCCGCCGTCGCCCAATCTCCCGGGTGTCGCGAGGAAATCCGCCGGGGCGCCCAACTGCGACAGGAGCTCCGCGCATCGTCCAGGCATGAACGGCGACAAAGCGATCGCCTGCCGCGTCAATTGCCTCACCAGCGCCGCCAGCGTCGCGTCCAGCTCATCCTGCCTTGTCGGATCCTTTGCGAGCTTCCAGGGCGCCTGCCGATCAACGTACTCGTTCCCGCGGGCGACAGTTGCCCAGATGTACTCGAGCGCGCGATTGGGAAGATTGTCCTGCATCGCGGCGTCATACGCGGCCATGTCGGCTGCATCCACTGCATCCAGCTCGTTCACCTCCGCGACTGGAACTATCGCGCCGCGATACTTCTCTATCATCGCGATAGTGCGGCTGGCGAGATTGCCCCACGCATTTGCGAGATCGGCGTTGTAACGCTCCTCGAATCGCTCCCACGAAAAGTTTCCGTCGGCGTCGAACGGAACCTCGCGCATCAGGAAGTACCGGAACGGGTCAGCGCCGAACCGCGTCACCGCATCCTGCAGATCGAGCGTGACGCCGGCGGACTTGCTGAACCGGTCGCCGCCGAGCAGCACGAAGCCGTGCGCCCACACCAGCTTTGGTAACGGCAAGCTCCGCCGCGATCAGCATCGCCGGCCAGATGAGCGCGTGGAAGCGCGTGATGTCCTTGCCGATCACGTGCACGTCGCGCCGGCCACCACTTCGCGAACTCGCCGCTGGTATCCGGGAAACCCACAGCCGTGATGTAGTTCGGAAGCGCGTCGAACCACACGTACGTCGTCTGCGGCTCGCCATCGCCGGTGTCGCGAGGGAAGGGAACTCCCCATCCCGCGCGCGCGCGACTGGCGGACACATCTTCCAGTCCCTGATCGATGAGCGACAGTATCTCGTTCGCGCGGCTTCGCGGCTGCAGAAAATTTCCGCTCGCAATCAAGTGTCCGCAGTCGATCTGCGTACGCGCTCAGCCGGAAGAACCAGTTGCGTTCCTCGACCCATTCGAGCGTGCGTGTTGGATGCAGCACGCACTTGCCGTCGACGATCTCTTCTTCGGTCTTGAACGCCTCGCAACCGACGCAATACCAGCCGGCGTAGGTCTTGGTGTAGAAGTTATCCGGCGCACGCTCGAAGATGCGCTCGATCAGCGCACGGACGCCGATCTTGTGCTGTTCGCTAGTGGTACGCACGAAGCGATCGTACGAGATTCCGAGCGCGGCCCACGCTTCCTGAAATCTGCGTGCGATCTCATCGACCTGTGCCTGCGGACGTCCGGCCTTCCTTGGCCGCGGACTGCGCGACCTTCTGACCGTGCTCGTCCATTCCGGTGACGAACAGCACCTTCTCGCCACGAAGGCGGTGGTACCGGGCCAGGACGTCAGCGCCGATCTTCTCGAAGGCGTGCCCCAGGTGCGGGTCGCCGTTGGCGTAGTCGATCGCGGTGGTGATATAATACTTTTTGGGCACGTCGCAATTTATAACAGCTGTCAAAAACGTGACTCGATCAGTCAGTCTTCCTTCGCTGGCCCCTTTCGGTCGTTCGGCCTGGGTGGACCGGAGCCGTTAGCGCTCCCACCATCGCCACTTCCGCCGCTGCCGCTTCCGCCGACGCCTGCCACGCCTGCGACGCTCCGGCTTCCGTGTCTGCACGGGCGGAGCTGCCTCGGTCTCCACCGTTTCGGTAAGAATGACCAGTCGCGGCTCCGGAATGGCGAACTCGGACGTGTACATCAGCTCCGGCGAGATCTCGTCCGACGACTCGTCGGTATCGTCCTCGCACGGCGCCAGCGTTGGTGTCGGACGACCAGCAACTTCCGCATTGAACGCTTCCAGCGGAATCGTTCGCAATGCGCCTTCCGCGTTCCGCAGCGTGACGGCCTCGCGGAACAGATCGACCGTCAGAACCTTCTCCTCGCCCACCGTCGTCGTGACGATCCGTCCTTCCTTCGGAAAGCGCCGCCGCGTCTCCACGTAGAACTCGTGCTCGTAACGGAGGCAACACATGAGCCGCCCGCAGGCGCCCGATATCTGCGATGGATTGAGTGATAGCCGCTGATCCTTGGCGACACCAAGATTCACCGGTCGAAGCTCCGGCAGCCACGCCGCCGAGCAATACTGGCGTCCGCAGCGTCCAATGCCATCCAGTCGCTTGGCCTCGTCTCGTACGCCGATCTGCTTGAGCTCGATGCGCGTGCGAAATGCCGCTGCCAGATCTCGCACGAGATTCCGGAAATCGACGCGCTTTTCGGCCGTGAAATACAACGTCAGCTTCTTCTTGTCCCACTGCCACTCGGCGTCCGAGATCTTCATCTGAAGATTCGCAGCGCGCACCTTGTCCGCGGCACGCTGTCGCGCGTCGTCGTTCGCCTTTTGAAGCGACTCGCTCTGCCGAACGTCGCGCTTTGTCGCAACGCGCAGCGCCTTTCGCACCGGCTCGCCGCAACCGTGCGCACAGCCCGCATTGCGCTGCGCGGCGAGATCGCCGATCGCGTGCACGGTACCCAGATCCTCACCCCGATCCGCTTCGACAATCACTGCTGTGCGAGCAGGCGGCGGCGTCTCCCCGTCCCAGCCGAAGAACTCCTTTCGATTCGCACGCTTGAATGCTGCGACTCTTCGTCATTCCCGCGAAAGCGGGTCAGGGATCGTCATTCCGCTTTCGCGGGAATGACGATCTCGCCGATTCGACTACTCCGCCCACTGTCCCATCCTTAGATACTTCTGCCTGCGTCGTCTCACCAACCGCTCAGGCCGCAGCTTGCGCAACTCTTCCAGATTGGTGTTGAGCACCTCAGCGAGCGAGCGCGCAGCAGCCTCGTGGTTGGCGTGCGCCCCACCCTCCGGTTCCGGCACGATCTCGTCGATCACGCGCATCTCGAGCAGGTCGGGTGACGTGATGCGAAGCGCGTTTGCCGCACGATCGCGCATCTCGGGAGACTTGCCGTCCTTCCAGAGAATCGCGGCACATCCTTCGACAGTGATGACAGAGTAAACCGCGTTCTCCATCATCAACACGCGATCCGCGACGCCGAGCGCGAGCGCGCCACCAGAGCCACCCTCGCCGATCACCGTTGCGATGATCGGAACCTGAAGCTGGCTCATCTCCAGAAGATTGCGCGCGATCGCCTCGGACTGGCCGCGCTCTTCAGCACCGAGTCCCGGATACGCGCCGGGCGTGTCGATGAACGTGAGGACCGGAACGTGAAACTTCTCCGCGAGCTTCATCAGACGAAGCGCCTTTCGGTAGCCCTCCGGATGCGGCATTCCGAAGTTGCGCCTGAGATTTTCCTTGGTGTCGTGTCCGCGCTGATGTCCGACCAGCATCACCGTCTCGCCATCGAGTCGCGCCCATCCACCGACGATCGCCGCGTCGTCGCGAAAAGCGCGATCGCCGTGCAGCTCTATGAAGTCGGTGAAGATGCGCGCGACGTAGTCGAGCATGAACGGACGCCGAACATTGCGCGCGACCTGCACGCGCTGAATCGGAGTCAGATTCTTGTATATGTCACCACGTAGCTCGCTCAGCTTCCGCTCGAGTGAGCACGATCTCGTCGTCGACGTTCACGGCACGATCGCCCGCGAGCGTGCTTGAGCTCGTCGATCTTGCGCTCGAGCTCCGCGATCGGCTTCTCGAAATCCATGGTCGTTGCTGCAGTCGCCATTCGGACCTCCTATGTCCCTAAAACTACCGAAACGCACTCGTCTCCGAGCAGCGATCTCAATTCCTTGAGCGCCAGGCCGTCGGCAGACAGCTTGAGCGACCGCGAGCGCCAGCGTGCCGCAGTGCCGTTGCCGTCACTCCATCGCAGCTCCAGCGGAGCCGTTCCCGGATGGGCATGCACCACCTCCTGCACGTCCCGCATCACGGTCGGATCCAGCGGCATCCCGGGCGCCAGATCGATCGCCACCGCTACCTGCCCATTGGTCCGCTTCTCCGCAAGCTTGGTCACCGACTCGACTATGAAGGTCGGGTTGTCCGCCCCCTCGTCACGCCTCGAATAACCACCCTTCATCACGACCGGTACGTCCGCCTTCACCTGGTCGTGAATCACGCTCCACGCCTCGGGAAAGACGAGCACTTCCGCCGACCCGGAAAAATCCTCGATCGTGAGTCGCGCGAATTCCGCGCCCGACTTCTTGCTCGTCTGACGCTTGATCGTCGTGATCACGCAACACAATGACATCGACTCACCTGTCCATGTGCCCAGGTCGCTGACCTTGTGTGTGGAGAACAGCTCGCACTCCGCGCGAAACGGCTCCAGCGGATGTCCCGATGTGTAGAAGCCGAGTATCGCCTTCTCGTTTGCAAGGCGCTCGCTCTCCGGCCACGGAGCCACGTTCGGCAGCGTCGTCTGGTGCGCCGGTTTGGAGGTCGAGCCAAGCGCCTCACCGAACATCGACACCTGACCACTCGCGACGTCTTCCTGCGCCAGCGACGCTTCACGAATGGCAGTATCGAGTGCCGCCACGAGCTGCGAGCGATGGCCGCCGAGCGAGTCGAGCGCGCCTGCGTGAATCATCGCCTCGAGCACGCGCTTGTTGCACATGCGCAGATCGACGCGGTTGCACAGATCGAACAGCGACGTGAACGGACCGGCCTTGCGTGCCTCGAGAATCGATTCGATCGCGCTCTTGCCGACGTTGCGAATCGCGCCAAGCCCGAAGCGTATCTTCTTGTCGGCGATCACCGTGAACTTGTAGTTCGACTCGTTCACATCCGGCGGAAGCACCTCGAGCCCGATCTCGCGCGCTTCGTTGATGTACTTGACGACGCTGTCCGTGTCGCCGATCTGCGACGACAACAACGCCGCCATGAACTCCGCTGGGAAGTGTGTCTTGAGCCACGCCGTCTGGTACGAGATGATCGAGTACGCCACAGCGTGTGACTTGTTGAATCCGTAGCGCCCGAACGTCTCGATCTGCGCTGCAATTTCATTGATGATCTTGCGATCATGCCCCAGCGCAACCGCCTTCTCGATGAACTTGCCCAGCTCCTTCCGAATGAGCTCTGCATCCTTCTTGCCCACCGCCTTGCGCAACACATCAGCTTCGGCCAGCGAGATTCCCGCGAGCTTCTGCGAGATACGCATGACCTGCTCCTGATACGTGATCACGCCGTACGTGTCGTTCAGGAACTCCTCGAGCTCAGGAAGCGCGTAGGTGATCGGCTCCTCGCCGCGCTTGCGACGGATGTAAACCTTGTGCATTCCCGCGTCCAGCGGCCCGGGCGCATCAGCGCATTCGATGCGACGAGATCGTTGAAACGATCGCACCTCAGTGAACGCACAAGTCGGTAGCGAGCGGAGACTCGAACTGAAACACTCCGGCCGTCTTGCCGAGCCGGAGCATGTGATACGTCTCCTTGTCGTCGAGCGGAATGTCGTCCAGGTCCGGATCTCCCGGCCCCGCGCGCGCACGTTCGCCACGGCGTCGGTGATGATCGTGAGCGTCGTGAGGCCGAGGAAGTCCATCTTGAGCATTCCAGCCTTCTCGAGCCCGTTCATGTCGTACTGTGTGACGACGATGCTCTCGTCGCCCTGGCTTCCAGCGCCCTTTGATGATTGCGTGCAAACGGGCACGTAGTTGTCCAGCGGACCCGGCGCGATCACGACTCCCGCGGCGTGCACCCCAGCGTGTCGTGACAGGCCTTCGAGCGCGATCGCGTAGTCGAGCAGCTCACTGTATCGCTCATCCGTCGTGTACAGCGTCTTCACTTCAGGAATCTTCTCGACAGCCTCGCGTACCGTCAGCGAGTAAGTTGGAAGATTCGGAATCAGCTTCGCGAGCGCGTCAGTCTCGCCCGGTGTGAAGCCCAGGACGCGCCCCACGTCCTTTACAGCTGCACGTGACTTGAGCGTACCGAACGTGATGATCTGGCCCACCGAATCGCGTCCGTACTTCTGCCGCACATAGTCGATCACCTCGCCACGCCGCTCGAAGCAGAAGTCGACGTCGATGTCAGGCATCGACACGCGCTCCGGGTTCAGAAAGCGCTCGAACAGCAGGTCGAACTTGAGTGGGCAGACGTTGGTGATCCTGAGCGCGTACGCGACGAGTGATCCCGCCGCAGAGCCGCGCCCCGGACCAACCGGAATCCCCATGTCGCGCGCGGCCTTGATGAAGTCGTACACGATCAGGAAGTAGCCCGCGTAGCCCGTCTTCGTTATGACATCGAGCTCATAACGCATGCGCGTTTCGACTTCGGGCGAGAGAACGTCACCGTATCGTTCGTGTGCACCCTGTTCAGTGAGCTTGACGAGCAGATCGTTCTCGCTCTTTACTCCTTTTGGAAGCGGAAACGACGGCACGTGGTACTTCTTCTTGAACTCGATGCCGGATTCTTCCGCAATGCGCAGCGTATTCTCGAGTACTTCCCCCTGCGTCGGAAAGCGCTCGCGCATCTCGTCCGCGCTCTTGAAATAGAGCCCGTCGTCGTAGTGCATGCGGTTCGCATCCGACACGTTCTTGCCCAGTCCGATGCAGAGCAGCACATCGTGCGACGCGTGATCATCGTGCCGCAGAAAGTGCGCGTCGTTGGTCGCAACCACCGGCAGCCCCAGCTCGCCCGCGAGCTTGAACACGCGCTCGTTGAGCAGAGCCTGGTCGCCGCTGTCGTGCGCCTGTACTTCCAGGTAGTACCGGTCCTTGAACAGCTCCGCGTACCATGCAGCCGTCTCGCGTGCCGCGTCCCAGTTCTCTGCCAGCAGATGCGTCGCAACCTCGCCCGCCATGCACGCCGACGAGACTACGATCCCCTCGCTGTAACGCGCCAGCAGCTCCCGGTCCACACGCGGCTTGGAGTAGAAGCCCTCCGTGTAACCCAGCGACGACAGCTTGACTAGATTCTTGTACCCGGTCGCATTCTGGGCCAGCAATATCAGATGGTAATACGCCCGGGATTTGGAGGTTCCGCCCCGTGTACTTTCAATGCGTTGTCTCGACCGCCGGTCGCCGGGCGCTACGTACGCCTCCATGCCGAGTATGGGCTTGATGCCCGCCTTCTTGGCCCGCTCCTGGAATTCCCAGGCGGCATGCATGTTCCCGTGGTCGGTTATGGCCAGCGCCGGCTGCTCGAATTCGAGCGCACGGGCGATAAGGTCCTCGATGCGATTCGCGCCATCGAGCAGGGAATATTCTGAGTGACAGTGGAGATGAACGAAGGACACTCGTTAAGGATAGGCACCCGTCCATGCGCCTAGAAGGGGCACCGGGGACGAGTTCTCCATCGCTCAAAAGAGTGCTGCGCAAGGCCTTGCTTCCGGTCGTAATTGTGATCGTGGGAGCGGCCCTGATCGTCGTCGGGCCCACGGCCTGTTATCTCAGTCGCGGTGCCTGGGAGGAGGCCCGGATCCTGAGCCGTCGGCGGCCCATAGCGGCAATGATCGCCGATCCACGCACCCCGGCCGCGGTGAAGGCCAAGCTCACGATCGTGGAGGCGGCTCGGAAGTACGCGCACGATTCCCTGGGGCTCAACACCGGCGAGAGCTTCACCACCTACTCCCACGTCGAGCACGATACCCTGGTCCTCGTGCTCTCGGCGGCCTACCGCGACCGGCTGGTACCCTATACGTGGTGGTTCCCGGTCGTGGGGCGCGTGCCCTACAAGGGATTTTTTGATTTTGGTGCCGCTCGCCGCGCGGCGGCGGATCTGGCGTCCCAGGGCTTCGACGTCTATCTCAGGCCGTCATCAGCCTTCAGTACGCTCGGCTTTTTCAACGACCCGTTGCTCAACACGACTCTGAGCGCCGATTCGCTGGAGCTGGCCAATACCGTGATCCACGAGGTGACGCACAACACCTATTACGCCCCCGGCTCGGTGCCGTTCAACGAGTCGTTCGCGAGTTTTGTGGGGGCGCGAGGCGCCGCCGCCCTGTTCAGATCGCGCGGGGACTCTGCATCTGCTGCCCGCGTGGATGCCCGGTGGGCGGACGACAAGTTGTTGGGCGCGTTCTGGAGCGGCTTGAGCCATACGCTGGATTCAGCGTTCAGGGCGCACCCGAATGACAGGGCCGCGCGGCTCTCCGCGCGAGAGGAGATTTACGGTTCAGCCCGTAGAGTTCTGGTGGACAGCATCGCCCCGCGACTCAGCACGATTTCTCCCCTGTACGCGCAGCGCGTGAAGCTCGACAACGCGGCGCTTCTGGCGCGCCGGATCTACGGCAGCGGGCTCGACATGTTCGACTTGTTGTGGGCCCGAAACCACTACGATTTGAGGTTGACGATTCGCCAGATAATCGTCGTGGCGAAGCGCAATCCAAAGGATCCATTCGCGGCAGTGAGAGCGGCCGCCCGGTAGATACCGGCCATAAAGTCCCCAAATAATTAGCGTGTTCTTAATATTGTGTCAATAATCCTTACATTGACACCCACTCTTTATGCCGTAACGTAGGGGCTGCATAAAGAACCAATAAGCACGCAAAAAGATCCGGACGGCTGGATAAGCCTTCCGGCAGGGTGAAGCGTACCGTTGACACTCACTGTCAGACGGAGTGGTACTCCTTTGCCCGGCAGTAGTTCCGTCGCGTTGTTGTAACCGCAACCCGTTTCCGGAGGATTTCCGTTGACTCGCTGGTCTGTCGTTGCGCGGCTATGGAGTGTCGCATGGAACCCATCTGCAGGGAGAGTGGAATGAGGCGCACTGGTTTGATGCCGATATTGCGAAAAGGGTTGGTAGCCTTCGCGATGTTAGCCGTAAGTGGCTTTGCTAAAGCCCAGGCTCAGGTTGTTATAAGCGGAACGGTGACTTCTGAGCAGGGCCAGAAGCTCGCGAACGCGAACGTGTACATCAACGAGTTGAACGTCTCTGTGGCGACCGATGCAGCTGGTCACTACACGGTGACACTTACCCCCGCGCGTCTTCGCGGAGCAACCAGTGTTACGGTGCGTGCCCGCGCGATCGGCTTTACACCGACCAGCAAGATCACTACTGCGACTTCGCAGACTATCGACTTCAAGCTCAGGCAGGACATCAACCGGTTGAGTGAGGTCGTGGTTGCAGGTGTCACCGCGGGAACCGAGCAGAAGAAGCTCGCGTTCAACATCACGCGCGTCGATGCTGCGGACCTGACCAAGACGGCAGCCACCGATCCTCTGGCCGCACTCGAGGGCAAGGTTCCAGGCGCCAACATCACGTCGGCTTCTGGCCGTCCTGGTGCGCCGCCAGCTATCCTGCTTCGTGCACCGACCTCCATCGCGACCCAGGGACGCGGAACTGCGCCCTTGTACGTAGTCGACGGAATCATTCTGGGTGACCAGATGTCCGCCACCGGCGGCGGCGGCCTCGGCGGCATCAACCCCAACGACATCGATAACATCGAAGTCATCAAGGGCGCCGCAGCGGCATCGCTGTACGGCACGCGCGCTGGTAACGGCGTCATTTCCATCACTACCAAGACGGGCAAGGCGGGAGCCGACGGCTTCCACACTGCGTTCCGTACCGATTACGGTACCAGCGACATCGAGCGCAAGCTGCCGATCGCGCAGACCACTGCAATGCGCATGGATCCGACCGCTACGCGCTTCTGCATCAACGTATCTGGCGCGTACGCAGCACCTGCAACCGGAACGTTCGCGTCCAACAGCTGCGCTCGCTCGATCGACTATGCGAGTGTTGCGAATTTCATCAACAGCTATCCCGACGTCTTCGCGCAGACGCCACCCACGTTCCCGGTTGATCCGGGTTCGACGGTGACGGGGTCCGCGCTGAAGAACACGTTCCAGATCGATAAATGGCCGGGCACGAACTACGACGCAGTCGGTCAGTTCGTCGAGCCCAAGCCGTACGTTCAGCAGAACGTCGAAATCCGTGGCAAGAGCGGACCGAATACGATGTTCGCAAGCGGTAACTACACGCAGCAGCGTGGTGCGATCAAGTATCTGAACGGATTCCAGCGCGCAACGGCACGCCTCAACGCCGGCCGTACAACCGATAACTGGAACTTCGATGTCACGAGCGCCTTCGCGCACGACACGAAGGACGGCTATCAGGAAGAAGATGGCGGCGCAGCGTTCTTCCGGCTTACCCGCACGCCACCGATCGTCAATCTGGACGCGGTCGATCAGTTCGGTCGCCTCTACATCCGGCCTAATCTGCAGGGCGGTGGATCGCAGAATTTCAATCCGCTTTACGAGCTTCAGAATTACGCCCAGACTACCGCAACCAACCGGTTTACTGGCGGAAGCACGGCACAGTGGCGTCCGCTCACGTGGTTGGCGATGAATTTCAACTTCAGCTACGACGGAACGGCAGCTACGGCCATTTCCTTCCAGGACAAGGGCTATCGTACGACTACCGGCCCGGCCGGTACGTCCAATTCGGGCTTCCTCGCTCGTCGCGCAGAAGCGCAGCAGCAGTACAATGCAAGCGCTGACGCGATCGCGACACATACCTTCCTGACCGATCTCAATACGCGCACCAGCTTGCGCTATCTCTTTGACCGAACCGATTACAACTATCAGGTTTTGTCTGGAAATTGGCTGGCTGTCGTCGGTCTTCCAAACGCGGCTAATATCGGCTCGACCCCGTCTGGCACGCCGTCGCAGACCGTCGGCTCAACTCTCACGACGGTTCGCGGCCTCGGCTACTACCTCAGCGAGGATGTGGACTGGAAGGACCGTTACATCGTTGGTGCGCTCGTTCGCCGAGATGCGAGCTCGCTGTTCGGCGCCGGCCATCGCTGGTCGACATTCGGCCGCGGATCGTTGGCGTGGCGTGTTGCTCAGGAGCCGTGGTGGTTCATTCCAGCGCTCGATGAGTTCAAACTGCGCGCTTCAGTCGGCTCAGCAGGAAACCGTCCAGCGTTCGTATCACAGTACGAGACGTACTCCATCGGCTCGGGAACGGTGGGTAACCCCGTGACACTCGGTAACCGCAACCTGCGTCCAGAAACGGTTGTTGAAACGGAACTCGGCATCGATGCCGAATTGTTCCATCGAATCGGCTTCAGCGTCACGTCTTCGAGAACCGATTCTCGCGACCAGATCCTCGTAGTTCCGGTGGCTTCATACTACGGCTATTCACAGCAGTACCAGAACGCAGGTACGCTCGCCGGCAGGTCGTTTGAAGCGTCCGTCAACATTCCGTGGGTCAATAACACGGACTTCACTACTTCGACGCGTTTGAGCTACGACCGTGCGAAGTCCAAGATCACCAAGCTCAATGTTCCTGCGTTTACCGCAGGTGCGTCGGCGCAGGGAACAAACGCCCTCTTCTTCGTCCGTCAGGGCGAGGAGTACGGCACGTTCTATGGACGTAAGTTCATCACCAGCTGCGGCGAGCTTCCGACGGCCGCACAGGGGTCGTGCGGCGCCGGTAAGGACTTCCAGAGAAATAGCGATGGCTACGTCGTCTGGACGGGCGCTGGAAATACGCCCGCGGACGGCGTAACGAAGAATCTGTGGCAGGCGCGTCTCCCGCTGAATAGCCAGTACTTCTCTGCGGCTTCGGGCGGCGATGCGACTCACTTCAACACGGCGCAGGTAATCAACTGGGGCATGCCGATGGTCGAGCGTGACTCCACAGGCGCCGCGAAGATCGTAGCCCTCGGTCATGCGCTTCCGACATATCGGTGGAGCATTGGCCAGAACGCGAGTTACAAGCGTCTGAGTGCATCGGTGCTGTTCGATGCATCCAAGGGACGCAGCGTCTACAACCAGGGCCGCGGATGGGGCTTCCTGGACTTCCTGTCTGTCGACGATCAACAGACGGGTAAGGATGTGTCCACTGCAAAGCCACTCGGCTACTACTACCGCGCTGCGCTTCCTGACAACGGATCGGGCACCGGAGGACTTTACGATATCCTCGGGCCGAATAGCGCAGTGACTGAAGATGCAAGCTTTGTGAAGCTTCGTGAAGCAACAGTCGCATTCCACATCGGTGCATTTGGCCGGTTGGGCGGCGACTGGTCGATTTCCGGTACCGGTCGCAACCTCAAGACGTGGACCAAGTACACAGGCTTCGATCCAGAAGTGGGCTTCGGTGCTGTATCAGGCACCGGCGGCGCCAGCGCGAACTCGCCAGGATCAGCGGTGCTCAACGCCGTCGATGCCTACCAGTTCCCGAACCTGCGGACGTTCACGTTGTCACTGTCCACGAACTTCTAAAACCGCGAATCCCTGACGGGCTCACGCCCGTCAGGGTACCCATGAGGAGAGAATGCGAAAGCTGTTTTATATCGCTGTCGCGGTGACTGGCCTCGGCGCATGCGCCGGCGACCAGGTGACCGCACCTAACTTGAATAATCCCGACGTCGCGCGCGTGCTTGCGCGTCCCGGCGACGTGGAAACTGTCATTGGAAACTCCTTCGGCTCGGCCTACAACTCGGCGCAGGGCGCGACCGGGGGCTCAGGCATAGCTGGACACATCGAGCCGGCATTGCTGACGATGGCATTCGAGAATTCATCGTCTCTTGCCAATGATGCTCTGGGTCCGCGCGGAAGTATCCCGCGCTCGCCTATCGCCAACAACAGCGGCGATACGTACAACGGTAACAACGCATACAATTACCAGGGAAGCCAGCGCGCCGCGCGTACCGCGGCTAACGGCCTGGTTCAGCTGAATTCGTCCGGCTTTACACTTGGTAGTGCTCAGCAGGATCTTCGCGCTCGTGCCTTCGCGTACTTTGCGATGGCATTCGGCAATGCGACGGTCGCCATTGCATACGATTCGCTGTCGATCGTGACTGAAAACGACACCATCGGCAAGCCTCCGACCAAGTTCGTCGGCGGAATCGATGCAATGCCAGTTATCCTTTCGCAGATGGACTCGGCGATCGCAGCGGCCACGCGTGCTATCGCGCTGGGCAGCGCACCAAACGGTGCCGGCGGCGGTGCTGGATTCACTCTGCCCGGTACGTGGATTAACGGCAACCCACTCACCGCCGCGCAATTCATCCAGATGGTTCGTGGCTACAAGGCACGCTTCCGGGCAGAAGTAGCGCGCACACCAGCGGATCGCGCCGCAGTCGACTGGAGCAAGGTCATAGCAGACGCGAACGCTGCTCTTCCGAAGGATCTCAACGTAACGATGACTTCCACCTCACCGTGGCGTGTCGGCGACGAACAACACTATCTGTTCGACACGTGGGCTCAGCAGAGCCCGATGATCATCGGCATGGCTGATAGCGTCCGGGCGGGGTGCACCGCCGCGAGTCAGGGCAACCCGAACGCCGGTAACTGCTACGACGCGTGGATCGCGACGTCGCTCGGAAGCCGATATGCGTTTATCATCCGCACAGCCGACCAGCGGTTCCCCGCCGGCGACGATCGTGCGACGCAGCAGGCGAATTCAGGCGCGGGGACTGCGCAGCAGCCGCCACGCTCAAATCTCTACTTCCGCAATCGTCGCGCGAGCGATCCGTCGGGTGATGCCTGGAACCTGTCACAGTATGACTTCTACCGCTTCCAGCTCTGGAACGACGGTGGGCGCACAGGTCCGTATCCAATAATGACGCGAGCGGAACTGGACCTGTTGGCAGCAGAGGGATATATCCGAACCGGCGACTTTGCAAACGCCATGGCGAAGATCAATGTCACCCGTGTAGCGAACGGCAACTTGCCGCCGCTTACCGGCATTACTAGCGCAACACAGCCGATCGCGACCGGTACCGCCGCAAACTCGTGTGTCCCCCGTGTCCCAACCGGACCGGATTTCGCTCACGCAACGTGCGGAAACATCATGGAAGCGATGAAGTGGGAGAAGCGCATGGAAACGGCTTACACCTACCTTGGCGCCTGGTTCTTCGATAGTCGCGGCTGGGGCGATCTCGCGCAGTATACCGCTCTTGATTTCCCGGTTCCTTTCCAGGAGACGGACGTTCGTAGTGCGCACTCATGGACCACTGGTGGTCCGGGCGGCAAGGATGCTGCCGCGCTCGGATCGTACGGCTACTAGCGGCGCTACGTGAATCGCTCAAGCATCGCAAGAGCTCTGCTCCGTACCGTGAGCTGCGTGGCGCGTCAAGCGCCACGCAGCCTCACGGCTGCTACTGCGTCCCTGGGTATCACTGCCCTGATTTCCACGACGGCGTGTTACACGTACAACTTGAAGGCGCCGTCGGATCTCGCGGCTGGTCAGGATGTTGAAGTAGTCGTGAACAACGTTGGTCGCGTTGCATTGACGAACGACCTCGGTGATGACGTAGCCAAGCTCGAGGGCAATGTCGTCGCAGTCACGGATAGCGTGCTCCGCGTGAGCGTAAATCACGTGGACTTCCTGAACGGGAGTGCAACGGGATTCCCGGGCGGTACGGTGGGCATTCCACGCAACGCAATTACCAGCGTAGCTACGAAGCAGTTTTCACAATCAAAAACAACTGTCGCGGCGTTTGGGATTGTTGCGGCATTAATCGCAGTTATCGGCGTGCTCCACGCAACCGGAATCGTAGACTCGAATAGCGGGTCGAAGGATCCCGGCCAGGGCCCGGCCGTACAATGACATCCTGCTCACCCTTGGAGAGGAAACATCAATGAAAGTTTACCGTCTGCTCCCCGTAACGGCATTGGCGCTGTTCGCGGGGTGCTCCGGCGATAGTGTCGCAACGGTCGTGACACCGGATCCACACGCAGCGATCCGGTGGGTGAACGCTGTTCCAGACACTATGGACATGGACTATCGTATCGTTGACATCGTTACGAACGCGAATGAAGCGAGTGTCAAGTACCGCGGCACCAGCGGCGCGTACAGAGCGCTTCCGCCCGGCCAACACCGCATTCGCGTGTTTCCGGCATCGACCACCGCAGCCTGCAATAGCGATGCTGTCGTGAGTCAGGTGCTACTGGATACCACCTTTACGTTTGCGGCAAATCACTACTACACCGTTGTCCACGCCGGGTACATGAAGTCTGGCGCAACGCCGCATCAGCAACTCATTATCAGCGACGACGTGTTTCCGTCTGCAGCTGCAGGTACGTTCTCTTTGCGTGTGATGAATGCGCTTGGTACCGTGGGTAAGGCGGATGTCTTCACCTCACCAGGTATCGCCACTGGTGGCTCGGTCAGCGGCGCAGCAACATTTGCGAACGTCGCGTTCGGAGCGACGTCAGCCTACCAGTCGGTGCCAACGGCTGCAGCGCACGACTCAGCGTCGTACAGGGTAGCTGCTACAACGGCCGGTACGACCACGCCTGTCCTCGCCGATGGACTGCTCCCGGTAGGCGCCGCAGCGTTCGCAGGATCATCGTCGGTGCCGCCGCTGGATCCGATTGGTGGTTCCCAGCAAGCAGGATCCGCCATCACAGCGGTGCTGACGCCACCAATCGTTTCATACACACTTACCAGCTCCGGCTCAGATCCGAAGTGCGCAGCGGCCGGTGTCAAGACAGTCGTGAAGGCCAGCACAACTGGCGCAGTTGTGCCCCTGGTCGACAAAAATCCGAACGACAAGATTCTCGGTCAGTGAGAACTCTCTAACGCGCGCATTCAGAAAACCCCCGTTGCTCGATCGAGCAACGGGGGTTTGTAGTAAGCTCCACGCATGGGAAGCAATCTCCCGTCAGCCGCCTACGTAGCGCCAAATCGCCCCCGCAACAACGCTCTCAGATCCACCACGGGCCCTCGCTGCTCCACCGATACGGGCTCCGCCACCCTGTCATCCGACCCCAGCGCCACGTGATGCATCGTTGCGCGAACCTCCGGATCCACGAACCGTGACAGCTGCGTCAGCGAGTAATCCGCTCCGCGCTGGCTGCCATACGAGTTGAGCGGATGCACAACACTCAAATGATCTCTTGCCCGCGTCATCGCGACATACATCAGCCGCCGCTCCTCCTCGGTGTCCTCGTCGCTGCCGAGCGATCGTGTCGACGGGAACAGCCCATCGACTGCGGATATCACGAACACAGCAGCCCACTCCTTGCCTTTCGCCGAGTGGACGGTGCTCAACACCAGCGCATCGTCCTCGCTGTCGGCTGCGACGCCGGCGAAATCCTGCGTCGCACTCGGCGGCTCCAGTGCCAGCGCCGAGAGAAACGTCGTGCGATCGGGAAAACCAGCTGCAATAGTCTGCAGCTGATCCAGATCCGCAAGGCGCGGCTCCGGACGGTCATATCTGTCGCGCACTATCGCGTCGTACATCGTACGTACATGCCCGATCTCGCGCGCGACGCGAGCTTCGTCCGCCTCGGGCGCTGATCGCAACGTCCCGAGCAACGAAACAAGTGACGCATGCGCCGCGCGCGCACGCGGAGGCGGCACGAAACCACCGAATGCGGCTGAATCCCACGCAGCCGCGGCCAGCGCCTCCATTGCGGCGCGCGCGGTCGCCTCGCCGATCCCCGGAAGCAGCAATAGCAGCCGATACCAGCTCACCTCGTCGCGCGGGTTCTCCAGTACGCGCAGGAAGGCCAGCACGTCCTTCACGTGCGCGGCTTCCAGGAACTTGATGCCGCCCCACTTTTCGAAAGGGATCTTCCTGTTGGCCAGCTCGATCTCGAGATCCGCGGACATGTATCCGGCGCGAAACAGCACGGCAATGTTGCGAAGCGCGATGCCTTCCTCGTGCAGCTCGAGAAGCCGGTCGACCACGTACCGGGTCTGTTGCGGCTCGTCGCGCGCTGTCACGAGCAACGGCCGCTCGGCGGCCGCGCGATCCGTCCAGAGAGTCTTCGCGAATCGCTCACCGGCATGTGCAATGAGAGTGTTGCTGGTGCCGAGGATCTGTGGTGTCGATCTGTAATTGCGATCCAGCGTCACGACGCGCGTTCCAGGAAACTGGGCAGGGAAGTCCAGGATGTTGCGTATCGTGGCGCCGCGAAAGGAGTAGATGCTCTGCGCGTCGTCGCCGACCACCGTGACGTTCGAATGCGCGCGCGCCATCCCGCGGAGTATCCGCGCCTGAAGTGCGTTGGTATCCTGGTACTCGTCCACCAGGATGTGATCATAAAGTCCGGCAATGTCGCTCGCGATCTCGGGACTCGCCTCCAGCAACATCGCCCACAGCAGCAGAAGATCGTCGTAGTCGACGAGATTTCGTTCCTGTTTGCGCAGGGTGTAATCGGCGTACAGTCTCGTGAAATCGGGGATGTACTCGATGAAGCGCGGATATTCGTCGCGCACGATGTCTTCCATCGCAACGCCGGTATTCACATGGCGCGAGTACACGTGGTGCAGTGTCTCTTTCTTCGGAAACCGCTTCGCGCCGGCGCCGAGGCCGAGCGCCGCGCGAGAGATCTGCATCAGATCGGCCGAGTCGCCCTGATCCATGATGCTGAAGTCCCTCGGCAGTCCGGCAGCGGGCCCGAAGCGTCGCAGCAGGCGATGCGCGGTCGCGTGGAACGTCCCGCCATGCACGTTCCGGCTGGCGCTCCCGATGAGCCGCTCTGCGCGCGACAGCATTTCGTGAGCGGCGCGTCTGGTGAACGTCAGCAGGAGAATCCGCTCGGGTCGGACACCGCGATCCACGAGATGCGCCACGCGATACACAAGGGTGCGAGTCTTGCCGCTGCCAGCGCCAGCGACGATCAGTAGCGGACCATCCGCATGCGTCGCCGCCGCGAGCTGGTCAGGGTTCAGCTCCGCCGAGAAGTCGCGACCGATGGCGGCCGGCGAAACGACGCGCTCGCGGAGCGGAATCACAGTGCGGCCGTCGTCCGTCATACCCGAAATATACCCGAAGGTCCGTCACCCCCGCGACAAACCGTCACCCCCGCGAAAGCGGGGGCCAATGGACGAGGTAGCCGGTATAGCATCCACGTTTGCAGGAGTCGCCGTCTGTGGATGAACGGCCGATCTACGGTCATTGTCCTATCTCGACGACACCTGCGAACTTGGACAACGTCATCATGTCCTCCACCATGGTTCCCCGCTTTCGCGGGGATGACGACGTTCAACGGGACGACGCGCGCCGATGACGTCGCCGCCATCACACCGTTTCCACAACCCTCGGCGTCAATTCGAACAACTCCCCAAACTGCCGCGCGGCTTCCTCTGCGACGGCTTCCAGTGTCATTGGCCTCCCCGGCTGCTCGCGGCTCATCGACGTCATCACCACGCCATCGATCCCGCACGGTGTCATCAGATTGAAGTACGACAGATCGGTCGTGACGTTCAACGCGAAGCCGTGCCACGTCACCCATGTCCGCGCATGCACGCCGATAGACGCGATCTTCTTCCCGTCGGTCCACACGCCGGTGAATCCGATGCTGCGCTCGCCTGGAATGCCATATGCGCCGAGCGTACGGATCAGTCCTTCCTCGACCTGACGCAGGTACCAGTGAAGATCGAGCTTGTGGCGCTGGAGATCGAAGATCGGATAACCAACCAGTTGACCCGGCCCATGAAACGTCACGCCGCCGCCACGCTCGACTTCGAACAGCTCGATTCCGCGCGACCGTAGAAAATCCTCCGTGACCGGCAGCTTGTTGTCTGCCTTCTTGCGGCCGAGCGTCACTACGGGAGGATGCTCAACCAGTATCAACAGATCCTGATCGATCTCTCCCGTTATCCTCCGCGCGGCCGCGTCTCGCTGAAACGCAAGAACCTCGGCGTACGACCGTTCGCCGAGGTTCAGCACCAGCAACTCCCTGTCAGCCATGATTAGAAATTGATCATTCTTCCCGAGCGTGTCGAGCGTCGCTTCCGCTATCGCTTCCGACAGTGTCGGATGCGCGTGAATCGCCAGCTCCACTTCCTCGACTGTGAACTCGTTCTCGCGGGCCACTGCCAGCTCGTGAATGATCTCGGTTGCGTGCGCACCGATGATGTGCGCGCCGAGTATCTCGCCGTACTTGGGATCGGAAATGATCTTGACGAAGCCGTCCGTCTCGCCTGACGTGCGCGCGCGGCCGTTGGCGGAGAAGGGGAATCGTCCAATCTTGTACGGTACCTTCTTTTCCTTCAACTCACGCTCTGTCATGCCGATCGACGCGACTTCGGGATGGCAGTATGTTGCGTTGGGGATGTTGCCGTAGTTCACGTTGTGCACGTGTGGCTGTCCCGCGAGATACTCTGCGAATACAATCCCTTCGCGCTCGCCCTTGTGCGCAAGCATCGGTGGACCGGCGACGTCGCCGATTGCGAAGATTCCCTTGACCGACGTTTCCATCCGCTCGTTGATCTTGATGAAGCCGCGATCTGTCATCGCAACGCCGAGTTCCTTGATACCGATGTCCTCGATGTTCGGTGCGCGGCCGGCAGCGACCAGAACCTTCTCGACTTCGACGTCCTGTTTCTTTCCGGCGATATCGACGCTGAACTTGACGGAAGTTCTTGCCGACCTTCACGTCGCCGATCTTTGCACTCGTGAGCATCGTGATTCCGCGCTTCTTGAACGCCTTGGCGAGCTCGACGCCCACGTCGTCATCCTCGATCGGCAGAAGCTGCTTCGCGACTTCTACGATCGTGACCTGCGTTCCGAACGCCGCGAACACGTCTGCGAACTCGCAGCCGACGGCGCCGGCGCCGATGATCGCCATCGTCTTCGGCGCCTTCTCGAGGGTGAGCGCTTCATCGGACGAAATCACGCTCGTCTTGTTCAGCTCGAGCCCAGCTTGCGGCAGGCCCTTCACTCGTGAGCCAGTGCAGACACAGATTGCCTTTTTTGCGTCGTGCTTTTCTTCCTTGCCATCCGCCGATTTCACCGTAACGGTGTTCTTCGCGGTGATGCGTCCGTTGCCCTTGATCCAGGTGATCTTGTTCTTCTTGAACAGGAACTCCACGCCCTTCGAGTTCTGGTTGCTCACTCCGCGCGAGCGCTTCATCGCAACGCCGTAATCGAGCTTCACCTCACCCGCGCTGACCCCGAATTCCGCGCCCTTCTTCACCTTCTCGGCGATCGACGCGGATTCCAGCAGTGCCTTGGCGGGAATGCAGCCCCACAAGACGCAGGTGCCGCCGAGCCCTTCGCGCTCGACGACTGCAACGGAGAGACCGAGCTGCGCGGCGCGGATTGCGCCGACGTATCCGGCCGGTCCGCCACCGATGAAGATCACATCATATGAAGCCATGGCATATTTTCAGAAAAGGTCATGTAGGGCGCGAATACATCTGCGCCTGTCGTCATTCAAGCGTCCCACCTCGTCATTCCCGCGAAAGCGGGAATGACGACTGAACCTGGATCCCCGCTTTCACGGGGATGACGATACTCATCAGAACACCAGCATCAACGGGTTCTCGATCAACCGACGCAACGTCTGGAGGAACCTCGCGCCCGTCGCTCCGTCGATCACGCGGTGGTCGCAGCTCATCGTTACGCGCAGCCGCTTCCGAATCACCAGGTCGCCATCGACCACGACCGGCTTCTCTTCAACCGCGCCGATCGCGAGTATGCCTGCTTCCGGTGGATTGATTATCGCCGTGAACTGATCGATCCCGAACATTCCGAGATTCGAGACCGAGAACGTCGAGCCCGTGTATTCCTCGGGCTTGAGTCTCCGCCGCGCGCGCACGTCCAGCCAGCTCTCGTGCCTCGGCCGCGATGTCCGCAAGTCCCTTCTCATCTGCATCGAAGATGACTGGCGTGATCAGACCGTCCTCGACGGCGACAGCCATACCGATGTGTACACGATGGAACTGCCGGATCGCGTCGCCAGTCCAGTGCGCATTCACTTCCGGATGTTGCGCGAGTGCCGTCGCAGTCGCCTTTATGACGATGTCGTTGAACGACACCTTGTACTCGGCGCCCTCTGCGATCATCGCCTCGCGCAGCTCAGCCACGCGAGTGAGATCGAACTCGGCGGTGAGATAGAACGTCGGAATGGGCCCAATCGATTCGCCAAGACGCTTGGCGATCGTCTTCCGCATCTGCGTGAGCGGAATGTCCTGATAGTCGCCAACGCGCGCAGTACGTGGGGCTGGTCGCAACCGCAGCGGTAGCGGGAGCCTGCTCGATGTCGCGCTTGACGATGCGGCCGCCGGGGCCTGATCCGCGCAGCGCGTTGAGATCCACACCACGCTCCGCCGCGAGACGACGTGCGAGTGGCGATGAGCGCGGTCTGCCCGACGTCGTAGCGGCGCCGTTACCCTCCGCATGGTGCGCGGTGGTGTCGATGCGCTGATGTCCGCGGCGTTCCTGTTCCTGCGGAGGCGTCGAAGCCTCGCCCTGCGATTGACGCGCGAGCCGTCGGAATCGACGTGACTCCCTCGAACTCCTTGGCCTTCGCGATCACGTCGCCCGCATCCGCTGGCTTGCCCAGCGGCTGCTGCGTGTTGTCGGATGGAACCGGTGTCGGTCCAGCGCTCTTGACCAACGCGGAGATGTCTTCGTCCGGCGCCGCGATTACGCCGAGCAGCGTTCCGACGGCGGAAGAGTCACCCTCGCTGGAAAGTCGCTTTCGTAGCACACCCTCACCACGTGCAACCAGCTCCATCACCGCCTTGTCCGTCTCGACTTCCGCGAGAACGTCGCCGCTCTTTATCTGGTCGCCTTCGTTCTTCAGCCACTTCACGAGGCGTCCTTCTTCCATCGTGGGTGACAGCGCTTCCATCAGAACTTTTGTCGCCATGATCGTCAGTCCTCCAGGTACATGACGCGCTTCACCGCCGCGATGGTCTTTGCAGCATCAGGCTTCGCGAGCTTTTCCAGATTCTTGGCGTACGGCATCGGTACGTCCGCCTGATGCACGCGGACCACCGGTGCGTCGAGGTCGTCGAAACATTCGCGCTGGATGTAGTCCACAACCTGCGCGCCGATGCCACAGAGTTCCCAACCTTCCTCGACGACTACCGCGCGATTCGTCTTCTGTCGACCGAGGTTGCGATCGCCTCGACATCCATCGGTCGTATGGTGCGCAGATCCAGTACGTCCACGTTCACGCCCTGCTTCGCGAGCTGATCCGCAGCCTGCAGTGCGACGAGCACCATCTTTCCCGACGTGATGATCGAGCAGTGCTCGCCTTCACGCTTGAGCTCCGCCTTGCCGAGTGGAATGACGATGTCCGGATTCTCATCGACCTCGCCCTTGGTGTTGTAGAGCATCTCGCCCTCGAGGACGACGACGGGATTGTCGTCGCGGATCGCAGCCTTGAGCAATCCCTTCGCGTCGGCTGGCGTTCCAGGTGCTACGACCTTGAGACCCGGGATATGTGCCAGCCAGCTCTCCCACGCCTGCGAGTGCTGCGCCGCCAACTGCAGTGCTGCGCCATTCGGTCCGCGGAAGACCATCGGCATCTTGTACTGTCCGTTCGACATGTACAGCATCTTGGCGGCTGCGTTCACTACCTGGTCCAGCGCAAGAAGCGCAAAGTTCCACGTCATGAACTCGATGATCGGTCTGAGACCTGCCATCGCTGCACCGACGCCTACGCCGGCGAATCCGAGCTCGGTAATGGGCGTGTCGACGATCCGCTTGGGACCGAATTCATCCAGCAGGCCGCGCGAGACCTTGTACGCGCCATTGTATTCGGCGACCTCCTCGCCCATCAGGAACACCGACTCGTCGCGGTTCAACTCTTCGCGCAACGCCTGGTTGAGCGCGTCGCGATATGTCATGACGGTCATCGTCCGACCTCCGCGAGCTCGGCGTCGTTTGCAGCACCAACTGTCGATTCGTCGCTCAGCACATGAGTGAACAGCTCTTCCGGAGACGGCTCCGGAGACTGCATCGGCGAAATCCCAGGCCGCCTGTGCCGCCGCCTTGGCCTCGTCATCCATCTTCTTGTAGTCGTCTTCCGTGATCATTCCGTCACTCAGCATCTTCGTCTTGAGCAACACGATCGGATCGCGCTGCATGCTCTGGTCCAGCTCTTCCTTGGAGCGGTAGGTTCCGCTCGCGGCGTCAGACATCGAATGGCCCATGAAGCGCGTGGTGCGGACCTCGACCAGCGTCGGGCGCTGCTCCTTGCGCGCACGCTCGATCGCCGTGTCCATCTCCTTGCGCACCGCGAAGACGTCCTGACCGTCGACCGACGTTCCGATCATCGCGTATGACTTCGGCGCGCTTCGCTACATCCTGCTGTGCAGTTGAGCGGCTGATCGCCGTTCCCATTCCGTAGCGATTGTTCTCGATGATGAACACGACCGGCAGATTCCACAGCGACGCCATGTTCAATGCCTCGTGAAAAGCGCCGATGTTGACCGCCGCCTCACCAAAGAAGCAGACGCAAACCTGATCGCCGCCGCGATACGAGATCGCGAACGATACGCCAGCAGCGATCGGAATGTGGCCGCCCACGATTCCATGCCCGCCAAGAAAATTCAGCTTCTTGTCGAAGAGGTGCATCGAACCGCCCTTGCCGCCGGAGCAGCCTGCCGCACGACCGAACAGCTCAGCCATGACCTCCTCAGGCGACATTCCGCGAGCCAGCGCAAGTCCGTGATCGCGGTATGCCGTGATCACGTAGTCATCTGGTCGAAGCGCCGCCATCGTGCCAGTAGAAACCGCTTCCTGCCCGATATATAGGTGACAGAAGCCGCCGATCTTTCCGATCGCGTAGGCTTCCGCGCATTTTTCCTCGAAGCGGCGCTGCATGACCATCGAGTGCAGATAGCCGACGGCTACCTCGCGAGCGTTCGCGGCTGCCGGAGAAGATGTGTTTTTCTTAGCCATGACATGTATACGTGCAGGTGGTACTGGAAGCTGTGATCGCGGTGTACTGGATCGCGGAGCTCCTCAGTTGTCGTGCCGCGCGTGTTCGTGCATTTGATGCGCGGGGCGGGTGTGAAGCGCGAAGCGGATGTGAAGCGTCAAACGGGTGTGGTCGCAGCTCAGTTGACTCCAGCCGCCTGAACCTGTTCCCAGGCGTGGTAGCTGCTGCGCACAAGGGGGCCTGACTCGACATGTCTGAAGCCCATCGACATGCCGATTTCGTACAACTGTCGGAACTCAGCCGGTGTGACGTAACGATCGAGCGGAATGTGGCTGTCGGACGGACGCAGGTACTGGCCCAGCGTGAGAATGTCCACGTCCGCCTCTCGCAGATCGCGCATGACCAGCTCCACTTCCTCCAGCGTCTCGCCCATTCCGAGAATCAGCCCCGTCTTGGTGGGAATGTCCGGCGCCAGCTCCTTGGCGGTGCGGAAAATCTCCATGACGCGCGGATAACGGCCGCCGGGACGGCACTTCTTGTACAACCGCGGCACCGTCTCGGTGTTGTGGTTGTAGATGTCCGGGTTGGCCGCAAGCACCGTCGCAATGCTGTCCCGGTTGCCCTGAAAGTCGGGTACCAGCACCTCCACAGAACAGTCCGGGAGGCGCTGCTTGATCTGCCGAATGGTTTCGGCAAAAATGTAGGCGCCAAAGTCCGGCAGGTCATCGCGGTCCACCGAAGTGATCACCGCGTGCCGCAGTCCGAGCTCGGCTACCGCCTCGCCCACGCGCTCCGGCTCCGCGATGTCGTAGGACGGGGGACGACCGTGAGCGACGGCGCAGTACGCGCAATTGCGGGTACAGACGTCGCCCAGGATCATGAAGGTCGCGGTGCCATGCTCCCAGCATTCACCGATATTGGGGCAGTGAGCCTCCTCGCACACCGTGTGCAGGTTCAGCTCACGCATCATCTGCGTCAGACGCAGATAGTTGGGACCGCCGGGCGCCCTGACCTTGAGCCAGGACGGCTTTCGCTCAGGAAGGGGTTCAGCCCGATGGCGCCCCATGATCTGGTACAGCAGCTCAGCCATAGAGTGTCAAATCTAGCCTAATGCCGCCCGGGCCGAAATCGACTCAGGTCGTAGTGTTGTTCCACGCCCGTCACCAGATCGGCGACGACCTGCGCGGTGAGTGGTGCGAGCAGGATTCCGTTGCGCGAATGACCGCATGCGTAGATCACGCGCGGCCTCTCGGGGTCTGCGCCGATGATCGGCAACAAGTCCGGGGTGATCGGGCGAAGCCCCGCCCAACTGGAATGAATCGGCACTCGGGCAAGCGCAGGGCAGAGCGCCACCGCGCGCGAGCGGATCGATTCGATTCCGTCTGCAGTCGTTTCGACCTCGAAACCAGCGTGCTCCATGGTGCCGCCCGCGACGGTAATCCCTCCGCTCCGTGGAATCAGATATCCGCCGGCACCGCAGATCACATGGCGAACCGCGTTGGCTCTCGAAAGCCAGCATCTGTCCCCGTACGGGCTGAACCGCTGCAACGCAATCGCCAGATCCAGCGATCAGCGGCGTCCACGCGCCGGCTGCAAGGACCACGTAATCGGAAGAGAACCGGCTCTCCATGTCGGTAAGCACGCTGCAGCCAAGCTCGGACGCATGCAGCTCTCGGCAATCCTCACGCACGGTCGTGATCCCTTCGTGCGCTGCGATCGCGATGCCGAGTGCGTCGAGCAGCGCCAACGGCTCCACGGCGCCGTCCGCCGGATGGAGTAGGCCGCCCAGGCAGGGAGCGAGGGCTGGCTCCGCCGATGTCAGCTCTTCCGGCGTGACCCATCGTGCCGAACGATCGTTCGAATCATGGAGAGCCCGCGCCTCCAACTCGTCGAACGCTACTTCTATAGTCCCCGCATCGTTCGTCGGGATCTGACGGCCGGTCCGCTCGGCCAGGGCAGCTGCGTAGCCGGGATAGTAATCCCGCGACGCGATTGCGAAATCATGCGCCGACCCCGTTTCACTATCGATCGACGGCGCCAACATGCCACCAGCGGCTGCCGAGGCATTTCCGGAATGCGTGGTTCCAACCAGGCGGACAGCCAGCCCGCGGTCGGCCAGCTCGAGCGCCGCCGAGAGCGCTATTATTCCTCTACCGACAACCGTTACGTCAGCAACCATTTGATGCCCGGAGGGTGTCAAACGGTCGTAGGAAATTCAACAGGAATTCGGTCGGAGCTCGCATGCTCCGTACTATTCTAAACGGAGAGTTCAGAAATGCTGCGTACCATCTTCTTCCTCGGTATCGCACTCATCGTTGGTGGCATCCTGCTCGGCATGGTGTTCGGTATCGCAATGTTCGTCCTGGGGATCGCCATCAAGGTCGCCGTCGTGGGCGGAATAGCCTATCTGATCATTCGCGTCATCAGCCCCGACACGGCTGCGATGATCCGGAGCCAGTGCCAGCGGAAGACACTGGATCGGTTTTAGAGTTGGGCGCCGGGCGCCTCAGGCGCCCGGCTTGTACGATCTCAAGTAAAGATTGATCGACCCGAAGGACAGCTTCGACTTGAGCTGTACCAGAACGTGTCTGCTATCATCCGACAGCCACACCTCGGCGTTTCCATTCTCCGAGAATATCCCCTGTGTCTTGATGACCGGCTGCAGCACGACGCAATCGAATTTTCCCGCGGGCACCTCGATCGTTTCCTTGCGTAGTACGCGAACGCGGATTGGGTTGCGCTCGGGGCGGAAGTAACGGTTCGATTCGTAGGTGTGCCCAACTTCGAGCGGTAGCGTCCGCACAAAGAACAGAAACGATCCATCGTCCAGCGGATCCTTCACCCCTGCGTGATCGCGCGGCGGCTTCTTGTCCATCTCCATGTACGTGCCGCGATCGGGATAGATCTCGTAACGCTTCTGTCGGTCGCTCGACCCTTCCTGCTGCGTCTGGTAAAAGCGCAGGGAAGAGAACGTGCTTCGATCTATCCAGCTCTCGAAAACGTCATCGACGCGGTAGAAGAACGTCCCGCCCTTCAGGCTGAACACGGTGTGCCACGCAGATATGCCGCGGACCTGCTCGATGTCCTTCACCAGCGTGCTCGCACTGCCGACCTTGAGCGCGCCGAACTTGACGTCGTACTCGGCGGTCTCGCCAACGCCGAATGGCACGGACATCTGACTGTCAGCCTGCGCAACTCTGGTTGTTGCCGCAACTGTCGTCGCCGTCGCCGGCCCTGTGGCCGTCGGTGTCTGCGCCGACGCGCAGAGCGCGATGGAAAGGCTGCCTGCCGATTCCGAGCTTGATGAGCGCGGACGCAGTCACGTAATTGCCTTGCGCCACCCGCCCGATGCGCGCCCGGCGCGATACAGCGCCATCGCATCCGCGAAGGGACGAACTCGCGTTTCACGGGGCCGCAGATCGTAACGCGGCTCGACCGCAACTTTCTCGATCTTGCGCGCGAGAGGCGCGAGCTTGAGAAAGAGCTCCAGGTTGGCAGCCCATCCATCACTCGTCACGAGTGGAACGTCTCCGGACGACTTGGCATAATCGCGCAATAACGAGATGCGATACATCTTGAACGACGCGAACGGATCGGCGACGTCCCTGGCCGACACGAACGGGCGCATCATCCACGGGCCGAACTTCGCGAGCCTGCGCACCGCTACCGGCATGCTCTGCCGTGTCCGCTCTGTTGTTACGATGTCTGCGCCGCCCTCGAACCTCTTGAGCAGCTCGGGAAGTGATTCCGGCTGATCTGTAAAATCCGCCTGCATCACGACCATCGCGTCGCGTCGTGGATACTTGGTCCGACGTGAAACATCGGCGCACAGCGCACTCAGGGCGTGACCGAAGCCCTGCCTCGCGGCGCCATGCAAGACCGTGAGCGGAAGGACCTTGCAGTACGGCTCCAGCGTGGCCGCCGTGTCGTCCGTGCTTCCATCGTCGTAAACGATGACTTCGTACTCGCGCGAATAGTCCTGGAACACCTTGCGGATGCGCCAGAGCAGAACTCCCACGGTCGGGCCTTCGTTGTACGTTGGAATGCAAATGTGAAGCATGTCGTTCAAGTTAGGCGGTAAGGATCTGTTGGTACACCCGTTCCACGCCTTGGGTCATCGCTTCCACGCTGAAAAGCGCCGCGCGAGCTGGGCCGTCAGCCGCCAGACGCCCCCGGAGACCCGCGTCCAGCAGTGATTCATGCGCCGCTGCGAAGGCCTTAGTGTCGCCTAATGGGACAAGGAGTCCGTTTTTGCCGTCTTCTACGATCTCGGAGATTCCGCCGACGTCGAACGCTACGGGCGGGACCTGCAGGGCCAGCGAGTCGATGAGAACCGTCCCAAGCCCTTCCTCGGCAGCTGGATGCCATAATATGTCGAGGCCGGCCATCCCATTGTGGACGTCGGACATGAAGCCAGCCTGCTGGCCGCGTAACGGACCCAGCTTGATGGGTCCTTTTGCCGTGCCGCCAAGGAGGATGACGCGCGTCCGGCCGATCGCGCTTTCGCTGAGCCAGCTGCCAACGTGCCGTAGCGAATCGATTCCCTTTTCAGCCGTCATCGCGCCCACGACGCCGGCCAGTACCGTATCGCGCGGCCAGCCGAGCTCCTTGCGCCAGTCTCGCGGTGAGGGCGCGGACGGCGTCGGGACGCCGGAGTGCACCACGACGATGCGGTGGGCGTCGACACCCGATCGCACCATCGCCGTCTTCACCGCATTCGATATGGCAATGAAGCGCGTGACGCGCAGGCCGTATTTCACGCGTACCGATTTGAGCGGGAACGTAACGCGACGCGTGACAACGAGCGGAGTAGTGTCACCCGCGAGGGCGATCAGCGCGATCGCGTGGGCTCGCGCATCGTGCGCATGAACGATGTCCGGGCGCCATGCGCGAATGATCGAGCGCAGTCGTTTGGCGGAGCGTAGATCCCAATCCGACCGCATCGGGATCGAGGCTGTGGCGATTCCTGCCGCCTGGAGCCGTTCGAGCAACGGAGAGCCGCCGACGCTCACGACGAGCGGCTCGCGTCCGTGCGAGCGCAGCGACGTCGCCAGTAGAAATACCTGGCGCTGTCCGCCACGCCAACTGCGGCCAGCGTCGATGTGCAGCGATCGGAGCGTCACTATTTGCCGATCACCGTTTGCCGATCACCCTGGCGAATGCACTGAAAATATCGCGGTCCCACGACTCGGTGGTGCCGATCAGATCTTCCGGATGCCACTGCACTCCGACGCACCACCACGGTGAATCTGCGGCAGATTCTACGCCCTCGATCACGCCGTCGGGCGCGACCGCAACCACGCGAAGCTCGTCCGCGACGCGCTCGATCGATTGATGATGCACGGAATTGACTTCCAGGGTCGTCAACCCGATTGCGCGCGCGAGCCGCGATTCGCTCTGAATTTCGACCGAATGCGTGCGGGACGTGCGTGGCCGATCGGGATCGTGGTTGATGTCGCCAGGATGCTGGCTCGGAAGGTCCTGTATCAGTGATCCGCCGAGCGCTACATTGAGCACCTGCGCGCCGCGGCAAATGGCGAGCAGGGGAGTTCCACGTCGCTTCGCGGCATTGACCAGCGCGATCTCCCACCGATCCCTGATGTCGGACACGGCTCCGAGCATGGGATGCCGCGGCTCGTGGTACAGGGCAGGATTCAAGTCCGCGCCGCCGGTTAGCACCAGGGCGTCCACGTGCTCCATGAGCGCATTGGCGGCAGTGGGGTCCTGCAGCGGGGCGGCAGCGATTGGTACAAGCCCTGCGTTCTCCAGGGCCGTAAGGTAGGTCGTTCTCAAATACGCAGACGGTACGTCGCGCTCGCTGCGGACTGCGGCGCTAACCGCTACAATAGGACGGAATGACACAGCTCTGGGCTTGGAGGATGGCGTCGATCGGCACTCTGCTCGGAATCTGCTCTGCGGCGGCGCGCGGGCAAGGGGAGAGTCCCGTCGACGCGGCGCCGAGCAGCACGGCGCCGGTGAGCGCAGCACCCGCCCCACCGCTCTGTCATGGCGAAACCATAACGCGGATAGAAATCCATACGTACCCACCGTTCGAGGCGGGCGGCACCAATCTCACCGCGCGCGCCGCGAGATTGGCCACGAAGCTCCACGCTACGACGCGACCTGAGATAATCAGCCGCTTTTTGCCGATCCGCGTGGGCGATCCATGCGTCGATCAGCGATTGCACGAAGCCGAGCGCATTCTGCGCGCCCAGCCATTTCTCGCGGATGCGTCCCTGCTCGTGACTCCTGATGGCACTGGTGGCGTCGACGTCGACGTGGTCACCTTCGACGAAGTGTCGCTCGTGCTCGATGGTGCCGTCACGTCCAAGTCGCCACTCATTCGCTCGGTGCGTTTTGGTGAAGAGAACCTTTCAGGAGCGGCGCTATCCGCAACTGGAGCGTGGGAGAAGAGTCGGTTCTACCGCGACGTGTACAAGGCACGCGTTGTGGAATATCAATTGTTCGGCAGGCCATATCAGCTTTCGATTCAGGGAACGCGAAACGAGATCGGCGGGACTTGGGACGCACTCATAACGCATCCATTCCTCACCGATCTGCAACGTACGTCGTGGCGTGCGTCGGCCGGTTCTGCGACCGGTTACAGGTATTTCCTTCGCGGGAAAGACCCCAACGCCGCGCTTCCGTTCACGCGTGCGTACGCTGACGTCGGAGGAGTTCTGGCGTTCGGCCTCGTGCGTCATGTTTTCCTGATAGGAGCGACCGTTTCCAAGGAGCGCGAGCGGACCGGCCGTATGCCGGTGCTCGTGCTCAACACGGTTGTTCCCGACACGAGCACCGCACTCATCGGGCGCTACGGTGAGCATCGGACGGATCGTGTCAATCTGCTGTTCGGTTTTCGCAATTCGCGCTTCATGCCGGTGCGAGCCTTCGACGCCGTTGAGGGGACACAGGACGTGCGCACAGGGATGCAGTTGGCGACCCTGTTCGGCCGGGGAATCAAGCTGACTCCCAAGGATGAGCGAGACTATTTCATGTCGACCGATCTCTATTACGGGCGTGGCACGCCGCAGTCGTTTGCAGGAATCGAGTTCATGGGCGAGCGGCGTCGCAATCTCGACACGCACCGGTTCGATGGTGTGCTCGCGAGCGGCAGAGCGGCCTGGTACGCCCATCCGTCGACCAAGCACACGTCGATCATCGACGTGGAGTACAGCGGTGGTTGGCGCCAGAGAGTCCCGTTTCAGCTCTCGCTTGCCGACCGCGATGGCGGAATGCCAGGCTACGGCTCGTCGGATCTCGGCGGTGCGCAGCGCGTCGTGATGAGATTGGAAGACCGTTACCGCCTGGGACACGTTCGTCAGTTCGCCGGTCTCGCCAGCGCGATCTGGGTGGATGCGGGGCGTCTGTGGGCTGGTGACGCGCCGTTCGGCGTCAATACGAACGTCAAATACGCTGTCGGTGTCGGCCTTCTCGCCGCTTTGCCGCCGCGATCGCGGCGCACATGGCGCGTCGATTTCGCCTTCCCCCTGAACGATCGCGGCGACTCGAAGTTCGAGATTCGATTCACGAATCACGACTTCACGCGCTGGTTCTGGCGCGAGCCGGGCGACGTTCAGGCGAGTCGCGAGCGCGCAATCCCGAACTCGATTTACAACTGGCCCTGATGCCGTTGGAGTCGCGCGTACGATAGCGCGACCTCCAGTGCGTTACGACGCCGTCTTCTCCTCCATCATCCTACGGATCGGAATGACGAGCGCAGCGCAGACCGCAGCCGCGATGAAGAGCGAGATCGCAGTGTGCTGGAACAGCAGCGGCATCTCGCTGAGCTTGTTCGGATCGACGTTGCCGCCGACCAGTCCGGCGATGAGATTGCCGAGCGAGTCCGCCAGGAACCAGATGCCCATCATCTGACCGACGAAGCGTCGCGGCGCGAGCTTCGTCATCGAGCTCAGGCCGACGGGGCTGAGCGACAGCTCGCCGAACGCCTGGAAGAGGTAACTGATCACGAGCCACCACATTGAGACGTGCACCACCTCGCCCGCTGCAGCGCTGGCGACGATGCGGTTCGACGCCGCGAGCATCACCAGAAAGCCCACGCCGGCGAATGCGAGGCCGATCGCGAACTTCGTTGGACTCGACAGATCGAGCCTGCGGCGCGCGAGGGCGACCCAGAGCCAGGCGAATACCGGCGCAAGCGTGATGACGAAGAACGATTCGGCGGACTGGAGCCAGAACGTCGGAACCTCCCAGCCGAACACGTTGCGGTCGGTGAAGTCGCGCGCGAACAGATTGAGCGACGTCGGCGCCTGCTCGAACGCAGCCCAGAACAGCGTCGCAAAGACGAACAGCACGACGATGACGGCGACGCGCTTCTTCTCGCCGGTGGTGAGGCCCGCGAAGAAGAACAGGTAGACGAAGTAGAGCACCGCCAGCGCGAGCAGGATGAAACCCATTCGTTCGGCGAGCGCGACCGGGTTGATGTGAATCACGCCGAAGATCGTGAGCAGCACGACGAGCGGCGATCACGACGACGCTCGCGAAGGTGATGCGCTTTACCCGGCGTCTGCTCCGCAACGCTCGCCGTCGAGGCTGCGCCGATCGGGCCGAGCGTTCGTGTCATGCGCAGGCGAAGGTGATGAGGCCGATGAGCATGCCGACGCCCGCGGCGCCGAAGCCCCAGTGCCAGCCGACACGCTCGCCGAGGATAACCCGTGATGAGCGGCGCGATGAGCGCGCCGATGTTGATCCCCATGTAGAAGATCGAGAAGCCTGCGTCGCGTCGCGCGCCGCCTTCAGGATACAGATCGCCGACGAGTCGCCGAGATGTTCGGCTTGAGCAGTCCGGTGCCGATGACGATGAGGATGAGGCCGACGAAGAACGCCGAGTGCGCGAAGACCGCCGAGAGCGCGATCGAGAGATGGCCGAGCGCGATGAGCACGCCGCCCCACCAGATCGAGCGTCGCAATCCGAGCCACCGGTCGGCGATCCAGCCGCCGGGTAGCGACGCGAGATACACGCACGCCGCGTAGATGCCGACGATCGACGATGCGACGGTGCGGTCGAAGCCGAAGCCGCCCGACGAGAGCGCGGCCGTCATGAACAGCACGAGCAGCGGGCGGATCCCGTAGTACGAGAACCGCTCCCACATCTCGGTGAAGAAGAGCGTCGAGAGTCCGCGCGGGTGGCCGAAGAACGCCTTGTTGCCAGTCCATTGCTCGAACCCAGTCGGTGGCACGTCGTGGGTGACAGTCGCGGCGTGTGGCTGGTCGAAGACGGGCTTCTGTGTTGCCATGGCGGTGTGAGCGCTGGACGGAGATGCTGGATTGGTTAAAGCAGCTGGCTTGGCTGCTTGATGCATGCCGCCCAGTGTCCGGGCGCCTTTTCCTCGAGCGGTGGAACGACTCGCGTGCAGGCGCATCCTTGCGCGGATGCTGGCAGCGCGGATGGAAGACGCATCCCGATGGCGGATTCGCCGGCGATGGGGCCTCGCCCTGAAGCACGATGCGCGCCGTCTGACGGCCTGGATCGGGCGCGGGCACCGCGGAGAGCAGCGCCTGCGTGTACGGCATGATCGGCTTGCGATACAGATCGTCTGCGGACGCGAGCTCGACGATCTGGCCGAGGTACATCACGGCGACGCGGTCGGCGATGTGCTCGACGACCGAGAGGTCGTGCGCGATGAACAGATAGGTGAGCCCGCGATCGCGCTGCAGATCCTGCAGCAGATTGATGACCTGCGCCTGCACCGATACGTCGAGCGCGGACACCGGCTCGTCGCAGACGATGAACGCGGGCTCGACCGAGAGCGCGCGCGCGATGCCGATCGCGCTGTCGCTGTCCGCCGGAGAACTCGTGCGGATAGCGCGACGCGTAATCGGGACGCAGTCCGACTTCCTCGAGCAGCGGCTTCACGCGGTCGTCCGCGGCGCGTCCTTCGGCGAGCTGGTGGATCGTCAGCCCTTCGTGCACGGTTGCGCCGATGGTCATGCGCGGGTTGAGCGACGAGAACGGATCCTGGAAGACGATCTGCATCTTCCGTCGCATGCTGCGCAACGCTGCACCGCGCAGCGTCGCAACGTCGATCCCGTCGAAGACGCACAGAGCCGGACGTCGGCTCGATGAGACGGAGGATCGAGCGGCCCGTCGTCGTCTTGCCGCAGCCGGATTCGCCGACGAGGCCGAGCGTCTCGCCGCGCGCGACGTCGAACGAGACATCGTTGACGGCGCGAACCGTCCGGGCGTTGCGTCTGAGAAAACTTTGCTGCCATCCCTGGTGGACCGGAAAGTCCTTGCGCAGGCGCGGAACCGGCAGCAATGCCGTGTCCGGGCGTGCGCTCGTCACGAGTCAGCGCCAACGCGCGCCGTGAATGGTGGATGCGATTCGGACCGGCGCTCGGGCTCGACGGCGAGATGACAGCGCGATTCGTGCCCGTCTCCGATCGAGTAGAGCGGGGGATGTTCCGTTGCGCACCGCTCCCACGCGTAAGGACAGCGATCGCGAAATCGGCAACCACTCGGCCACGCGGTCGGAGGTGGTACGGTGCCGGGAATCGTCACGAGTCGCTCGGTGTCGCGGTCCAGCCGCGGCATCGCACTCATCAGGCCTTCGGTGTACGGATGATGCGGCGCGCGAACAATTCCGTCACTGTCGCGTGCTCGACGACCTCGCCGCCGTACATCACGATGACGCGATCCGCGACTTCCGCGACGACGCCGAGATCGTGCGTGATGAGCAGCATCGACATTCCGAGCTGCTCCTGCAGTCGCTGAAGCAGCTCGAGTATCTGCGCCTGGATCGTGACGTCGAGCGCAGTCGTCGGCTCGTCGGCGATGACGAGCGCCGGCTTCATCACGAGCGCCATCGCGATCATGACGCGCTGACGCATTCCGCCCGAGAGCTGGTGCGGATATTCCGATGCGCGCTCGCGCGGAGCCGATATTCCCGTGAGCGCGAGCATCTCGACTGCGCGCTCCCACGCATCGTGATGCGATGCGTCGGTGTGTACACGCACGACTTCCGCGATCTGCTCACCGACAGTGAACACCGGATTGAGCGCGGACATCGGCTCCTGGAAGATCATCGCGATGCGATTGCCACGAATGGTGCGCATCTCGCCATCGCTCAGTTGCAGGAGATCGCGCCCCTCGAACCTGATGCTGCTGCCGGACTCGATCCGGCCAGGCGGCCGAATGAGCCGCAGGATGGAAAGCGCGGTGACCGATTTGCCCGAGCCGGATTCACCGACCACCGCGACAGTCTCGCCGGCCGCCACGTCGAACGAGACACCGTCCACCGCACGGGCGACGACGCCTCCATCGTGGAAATAAGTTCGTAGATCGCTGACCGCCAGCAGCGGCTCGGTCATGAGTCCAGCTCCGCCATTGTCACCGCGCTCTCACGCGGATCGAACGCTGCACGCAGCGCATCGCCCAGCGAGTTGCAGGCGATGGCAGTCGCGACAATGAGCAGTCCCGGGAAAAGTGATATCCACCACGCAGCGCCAATTTGGTCGGCTCCATCCTGAATTATGCTACCCCAGCTCGCGCTTGGCGGCTGAACTCCCAGACCGAGGTACGAAAGGCCGGCCTCGAGTATGATGACGTGCCCCACGCCCAGCGTAGCAGCGACGATAATAGTGGGAAGCACGTTCGGTAAGATGTGACGCAGAAGAATCCTCGGCCCTGACGCCCCCACCGCCCGCGCCGCCGCGATGAAGTCGAGCTCCCGCATCGATAATACCTGCGCACGCACCATTCTGCTGAGCCCGAACCAGCCGGTGGCTCCGAGCACCACAATGAGTAGCCAGAGCGGCAAACCGTTCCACAACGCCAGAATCGCGATCAGCAGCAGGACGCGCGGAATCGAAAGCGCGGCGTCAACGATGCGCATGAGCACGGCATCGACCGCTCCACCAACGTAACCCGCGATCGCACCATAGAGTGTTCCGAGTGTTATGGCGATCGCTGTCGCGAGTGCGGCGACTGAAAGCGAAATGCGCGCACCGTAGATGCATCTGCTCAGAACGTCGCGGCTGAATGAATCGGTGCCGAATGGATGGCTGAACGACGGCGCGAGATTCTTGAGGCCAATGATGTCAGGTTGCGCGATGGGATCATACGGAGCGATCCATGGTGCGAGCAACGCAACGACGACGATGACCGCGATTACGCCTGACGCGATGCCTGCATGTCGCACGATCCGGTGCGTCCAGTGCGGCCGATCCCTCAGTGTATCAGCGTCCACGAATACGTGGATCGGCGACGGAGTACAGCAGGTCAGCTCCCAGGCTCCCGAGCGTTACGGTTGCCGCTGCAACGATGACACCAGCGGTAACCAGCGGATAGTCGCGCGTCGCGACAGCGTTCAGAATCACCCAGCCCATTCCCGGCCACGCAAAAACGCGTTCGATAAACACTGCACCGGTGAACAACACAGGCAGCGAAAGACCGAGCAGGCTGATCGTTGGTATGAGTGCGTTGCGAAGTACGTGAACCCACATCACACGTCGCTCGCTCAGGCCTTTCGCCCGCGCGGTGCGAACGAAATCATCCGGGAGCACCCGCAACAACTCTGCGCGCTGATACCGTGCAACCGCTGCGCCGGAAAGCAGGGCAAGCGTGATTGCCGGAAGCGCCAGATGCTTGAGTCTGTCGCCAAGAGCCGCGAGCGGTCCCATGTACTCGTGCATCACCGGATCTACGGCGCCGGCGACGGGGGCCCACGGAAGCCAGTACGCGAAGATCAGCATCATCATTAGCGCGAGCCAGAAGTCCGGCATCGCGTAGAAGAACATCGAGCCCGCACCGAGTGCGCGATCCGTGCGGGATCCCGGTCTCGTCGCCTGAATTACCGCGAGCCCGATTCCTCCGGCGAAGCCGAGCACGAGCGCCGTTCCGGCAAGCAGCAAGGTGTTCGGCAATGCATCCTTCAGGACGTCGATGACTGGCCTGTGCATCGAGAACGACCACCCGAAATTGCCGCGCGCCACGTTGCTCAGATAGCGTACGTACTGCTCCAGCAGCGGCTGATCCAACCCATACATCGCGCGCCACCTGACACGCATCGCTTCGGTGACGTTCGGATTGTCCATCGCCGATGTGAATGGATCGCCCGGCGCAATGTGGATGAGCACGAAGACGATCGTCGTGACGATCGCGACGACGATTACTGCCTGCAAGAGGCGCGATACGACGGTGCCGACTACACCACGCCCTCCCGCTGACGCCAAGCTAGCTGCTCCCTTTCGACGGCCGTGAATCCGGCCGCGGCGCAACATCGTCACCTGCATGGTCGCGTGCGATCTGTTCATCGGCCGGAACGTACCAGTCTGCGAGATGCGCCCACCACGCGTCGGCACGCAGCGGTGCGGTATGGATGCGTTTCTGAATCCCGACCACGTTGCGCGGCTCGAACAGCCAGATCGCCGGCGCGTCGGAGATCAGCGTCTGGAACGCACGCGAGAACAGGAGACGTGCGGCTGACCGTGATGGCGCATCGAGCGCGCTGTCAACGCGTCTGTCGAAGACGGGATTCGCATAGTCCCCGTAGTTCTTGCTGCCCTCCGTACGGGCAGCTTCCGAACCCCAGCTCTCACGGATGCCGCCGGGACTCGGGTCTGCCAGCCACGTCTCGATCGCCGCATCGAACGCGTGGGTCGCCTGCTGTTGCTCGAATACATTCGGCTCGACCGAGAGAATGCCCACCTTGACGCCAATACGTTTGAACTGATCCTGCATCAGCACTGCAAGACGCTCACGATCCTTGCTCGATGACGGAACCATGATCGTGAACGCGAGCTGCCTGCCATCGCGTGTACGTATCCCGTCCGATCCGGTGCGCCACCCAAGTGAGTCAAGCATACGCATCGCACCGGTCGGATCGTACGGAATCTGCGCAATTGTCGTGTCGCTCGTTCCCATTGCGCGCACGGTCGGGCCGATGCTCGGGACTGCGAGCGAGTCGAATACGTTGCGTACCAGCGACGCGCGATCGATCGCCATCGTGAGCGCGCGACGCACGCCCACGTCGTGGAACAACGGATGTGACGCCTTCGGATTCTTCGGGTCCCGCATGTTGAAAACCATGTACCCGAACTTGAACCCGGGATATTCAATCAATCGCAGATTCGGCGACTTCGCGATCTGCGCCATCATGTCCGGCCGGACGCTAGGGAAGAAATCCGCCTCGCCAGCGAGAAACCGCGTCGATGCAGCGCTGAAGTCTCCCGGCGCGATGGTCCATATCACGCGGTCGAGTCTTGCCGGTGCGCGGTAGTGATCCCGGTTCGACACGATCTCGATCGTCGCATTCGGAACCCAACGGCGGAACTTGAACCGTCCGGATCCCACCGGATGCCGCAGCACATCCGACGACGCCAGCGCCGCCGGCGCGATGCCGCCGTAAATGTGTTCCGGAACAATGAGCGCGACCGTTGCCGCATCGTAAAACTGCTGCGCCGAGCGTCGCTTGAACCAGAACACCGGCGTCAGCGAGTCGGTGACGCTCACCGAATCGACGTTCGATAGCAGTGGAGCGATCGGCGCCGCTACCGCTGGATTCTTGGCCAGCGATAACGTGAACCTGACGTCGCTCGCTCTTACCGGTTTCCCGTCGTGCCAGCGCGCCCGCGGGTTCAGGTGGAACGCGATCGACAACGAATCTGCCGACCATGTCCAGCTGTCCGCCAGCCGCGGAATAAAGCCGGCATCTCCGAACACGTTTAGAGAATCGCCTACGTCGGCCAGCGGCTCGAATATCTGCTCCACCACCTGCCGACCCTGGCTCGACATTATGAGCGGCGGAAAGAGGTTGTCGGCGTCGGATGCGGTCGAGACCACCAGGGTCCCGCCCCCACTCTCGGTCCGCGACTTTTCGCTGCAACCGGCCATGAGGCCGGCGGTGAGGGCAAGCGCGCAGGACAGCGCTGCCCGGCTCCCTTTAGACATGTGCGGAGTGGTGATGCGTAACGTGGGATTCATCGAGTGATTTGGTCGCGTCTGGGTTGTCCTCGATGAGTATCGTCAGCGCTACATCATCGCGCCATTCCGTCAGCCGCACAAGATTCGCCCTCGAATACGGCCTGCCACACGCGATTAAATTTACGGGCTGAGGGCGCTCTCGCAGAGCGCCGTCCTACGCGCCCAATGCCGACTTCGCCGTACAATCCAATTTCTCGATAGATGGCTTCCGTTCAGGCTCCCTCCGCGCTCGAAAGCGCTGATCAATTTGCACCCCGTCACATCGGCCCGACGCCCGCCGAAGTGTCCGAGATGCTCTCCACACTCGGCTACGACACCCTCGACTCTCTGATAGACGCCACCGTTCCCGAGCGAATCCGGTTCCGGAGCCAGCTCTCGATTCCGGCGGCCAGGACCGAAGCGGAAACGCTGGCGCTACTCCGATGCATCGCTGCCCGCAACAAGCTTTTCAGATCGTACATCGGGATGGGCTTCTCGGACTGCGTCACTCCGCCAGTCATCCAGCGTAACGTCGTCGAAAGCCCGGCCTGGTACACCGCTTACACACCATATCAGGCCGAGATTGCCCAGGGGCGCCTGGAAGCTCTGCTGAATTTCCAGACCATGGTCGGCGACCTGACCGGTCTCCCCATCGCCAACGCCTCGTTGCTCGATGAGTCCACCGCAGCTGCCGAAGCGATGGGACTCGCCCATGCCCTCACCGGCAAGGCAGGGAAGGAAGTATTTCTCGTCGCCGACGACTGTCATCCGCAAACCATCAGTGTGGTGCAGACTCGCGCCACCGCGCGGGGCCTCACGGTACACGTCCTTCCTTATGACAAGTTCGAGTTCGGCCCTCAGGTATTCGGTGCACTCGTACAGTATCCGGCCACGGACGGGGCCATCCGCGACTATTCGTCGATCTGCGACGACGCTCACGCCCACGATGCGCTCGTAACCGTCGCCGCTGACCTGCTCAGCCTGGTCCTGCTGTCACCGCCCGGAGAGTGGGGTGCCGACATCGTCGTCGGAAACACCCAGCGGTTTGGTGTGCCGCTCGGCTACGGCGGCCCCCACGCCGGCTTCTTCGCGACACGCGACGAGTACAAGCGCCAGATCCCGGGTCGCATCATCGGCGTTTCGCGCGACGCGGACGGAGCGCCCGCGCTCCGTATGGCGCTGCAGACACGCGAGCAACACATTCGTCGCGAGAAGGCTACCAGCAACATCTGCACTGCCCAGGTCCTGCTTGCAGTCGTCGCAAGCATGTACGCGGTGTATCACGGTCCGGAGGGACTCGAGCGCATCGCCACACGCGTCCATCAGCTCACGGCCGCACTTGCCGAAGGAATTCGGAGACTCGGATTGCGCATCGTGCACGAAGATTACTTCGATACGCTTCGCATCGATCTCGGCGCAGGCAAGGCGCAGGACGTAATGACGCGCGCTGTCGAATCGCGCATCAATCTTCGCCGTCTGGGCGATAGCGAGATCGGCATCTCGCTGGATGAGACTACCGGTCCGGCCGACGTCGCGGATCTTCTCAAGCTGCTCAGCGGATCGTCTGCAACAGACTCCAATTTCGACGACCTGCTGGCCGGCTCCGATCCGCGCTACGATGAGCGCTTCCGTCGCACATCGGCGTTCCTCACGCATCCGGTGTTCAATCAGTACCACTCCGAGACCGAGCTGCTGCGCTACATCTATCGCCTGCAGGCGCGCGATCTTTCGCTCGTGCATTCGATGATTCCACTCGGCTCCTGCACCATGAAGCTCAACGCGACCGCCGAGATGATGCCTATCACGTGGCCGCTGTTCAACAAGATCCATCCGTTCGCGCCGGTGGATCAGACGGCTGGTTATGCACAGCTGTTCCGCGAGCTCGAAGCTGATCTTGCTGAGATCACCGGCTTCGCCGCCGTATCGCTGCAGCCGAACGCTGGATCGCAGGGTGAATACTCGGGGCTGCTCGCCATCGCGGCATACCACGAGTCACGCGGCGAAGCACACCGAAAGATCTGTCTCATCCCCCAGTCCGCGCATGGTACCAACCCCGCGAGTGCGGTGATGGCCGGCATGACGGTCGTCGTGGTTAAGACTGATCCGTCCGGCAACATCGACGTCGCCGATCTGCGCGACAAGGCGGAAGCGCATCGCGCCGATCTCGCTGCGCTCATGGTCACGTATCCATCGACACACGGTGTTTTCGAAGAGACAATTTCGGACATCTGCGCGATCATTCATGCGAACGGTGGCCAGGTTTACATGGATGGCGCCAACATGAACGCAATGGTCGGGCTCTGCCGGCCGGGCGACGTCGGCGCAGACGTCTGTCACCTCAACCTGCACAAGACCTTCTGCATTCCGCACGGTGGCGGTGGACCAGGCATGGGTCCGATCGGCGTCGCGGCACATCTCGCGCCGTTCCTGCCGGGTCATCCGGTCATCGATCAAGCCGGGCGCGAGACTGTTGGAGCGGTTTCCGAAGCGCCGTGGGGAAGCGCCAGCATTCTTCCGATATCCTATGCGTACATCCGCATGATGGGCCCCGATGGGCTCGTCGAGGCGACCAAAATCGCGATACTGAACGCCAACTACATGGCGAAGCGGCTCGAGCCGCACTACCCCGTGTTGTACCGCGGACAGAATGGCACCGTCGCGCACGAGTGCATCGTCGACACGCGTGTCGTGAAGACGACGAGCGGTGTCGACGTCGAAGATATCGCAAAGCGGTTGATGGACTATGGCTTCCACGCGCCCACCGTCTCGTTCCCGGTTGCCGGCACGATGATGATCGAGCCAACGGAAAGCGAGTCTAAAGCCGAGCTCGATCGCTTCTGCGACGCGATGATAGCGATTCGTGAGGAAATTCGGGCGATAGAGACCGGCACGGCTGATCGCGCCGACAATCTATTGAAGAACGCCCCGCACACCGCCGCGCGTATCACGGCCGACGAGTGGACCCATCCGTACCCGCGCAGCCAGGCCGCCTATCCCGCACCGTGGGTGCGCGAATCCAAGTTCTGGCCTGCTACCGCGCGCATCGAATCCGCTTATGGCGATCGCAATCTCATATGCTCCTGCCCGCCGACGGATTCGTACGTGACCTGAGCGGACCGTGTCGAGTGTCGTCGTCCCCGCTTTCGCGGGGACGACGACCTGCAGTTCAGCCTATCTGCGCGCTATAAGCGTCAGGCTTTAGCAGCGCAGCGAGCTCGCCCGGATCCTTGACCTTCATCCGGATCATCCAGCCCTCGCCGAAGGGATCGTTATTCACGATCGCGGGCTCGCCATCCAGCCTGGTGTTCACTTCCGTGATCTCGCCAGCGAGCGGCGCGAACAGCTCCGAAACGGCCTTCACCGCTTCGATCGTTCCGAACACGTCGTGCTTTGCGAAGGACGTACCAACCTTCGGCAGCTCGAGATAGACGACGTCGCCCAGCTCGCCCTGAGCGTAGTCCGTGATGCCGACCTCGACGACGCCGTCGCCGCGGTCGCGAATGTATTCGTGCTCAGCCGTGTAAAGCAGGTCGCCGGGAACGTTGGCCACGCGTCAATGCCTCGATATGGAGCGTAATGGGAACAGCGCTGCGCGCCGCTCAGACCGCCAAGCTAGACCGGGCGCCGGAGGCTGTCAACCGCGACCACACGTCTGTCACTTGCTCATCCAGCTGCTCGAGTGAGCCGTCATTCTCTATTACGAAGTTGGCGCGCGCTCGCTTGAGCTCGGCCGGCATCTGGGCGGAGATCATATTGACGGCGTCTTCTGGTGAAACACCGCGTAGCTCCACCAGCCGCTCCAGCCGCAGCTCCTGCGGAGCATCGACCAGGATGATCTGATCGAACTCGCCAGCGAGCCGTCGCTCGAACAGCAGCGGCACCACGTAAATCAGCACTGCGTCGCCGCGCTTCCGCGCCTCTGCGACCATCTTCCGGCGTAGCTTGTTGACACCGGGATGGACTATCGCGTTCAACTCCTCCAGCTGAGCGGGGTCGGCGAAGACGGTATGCCTCAATGCCTCACGGTCGAGCGTCCCATCAGGCGCCAGGACTCCGCTACCCCAGCGAGCGACGACGCGCTCGAACGCCGGCGAGCCAACTGCAACCGCGTCACGAGCCAGGACGTCCGCGTCTACTATGGTTGCGCCCCGCAGGGCGAGCCGGGCCGCAGCCTCCGACTTTCCGCTGGCAATGTTGCCAGTCAAGCCTACGTATAGCATCACCAACTAAAGTATGAATGGACGGGCGGTTGTAAACGGAAAACTGTTGTCGCCGCCACATCGGCGGGACGCAGCACCCGCCGCAAGACACGGGCGAGCTACAGGTCCGAGGACTGCCGGTTCGCGGCAATTCCATCTCTTAGCAGGCTGAAGACCAGGGTCGCGCCGCCGCGCGCACGGATTTCCGACGGTTTGGCTCCGAGGTAGCGCCGGCAGTTGTTACGGAAAGCGCTCCCCGATGGAAAGCGCAAGGTGAGTGCGATCCGGTCCGTGCTATGACGCGTTCCGTCCATGAGTGCCGCCGCAACGATGAGCCTTCCCCACATGATGAGCTTGTGCGCCGAAGGATATCCCGATGCGGAAAGTGCACGAGAGAGCCGCCGGCCGCCGACCCCCATTTCCTGCGCCAGGCTCGCCGGCGTGAGTCGCTCATGGGCCCTCGTGATCGCTGTCAGCAAGGCGTCGGTAGCCATCGGATCGACGGCTGGAGCCAGGTTGTTCCTCACCATCCCTGCGACACCACGCGCCGAGGCTCTCTCGATTGCGCGTGAGAACGCCGACGGCCCGTCGTCGATGTCGGCGATCACGAGCGCCTCGAAGCCGTAGCGTCCTGCATCAAAAATGTGATGTACCCTTTCGAGGGTGTAGGTCGTGTATCCGATGAGCGCTACCGTCGGATTCATGCGTTTGAACCGGCGGATGGAATCGAAGCTCGGCGATGCCGCTGTTTCGAGGTCCAGAACGGCGGCGTGAACCATCTGTCCATGGCATGTGGAAAAAATCTGTTCCCAGTTGTCGCAGGCGATAACGGTGTGGCTATCGCGCGCGGCAGACCTGATCCGGGCAAGGCGCCCGGGATGGCTTGTCAGGGTGACGATGACGCTCACGTGGATGTTCTCAAAATGCTTTGGTTGTCACTATGGACGCCGATACTCGCATTTAGTGACAAGTCCGTCCGGGAGCGTGACGACTCACGCGACCTCATAACCCTACCTTCTCAGTATGCCGAAAACCGTTCGCGCGGGATTCACGCTAATCGAGATGCTGATCGTCGTGTCCATCGTGGGCATTCTGGCCGCACTCGCTCTGCCACGCCTCAAGGCCGCACAGTTCGACGCGGACGCAGGTATGCGCACGGTGCAGATCGCGCTTCAGCAGGCCCAGCGAGTCGCGATCGTGCGTCAGACCGACGTCATGGTGAGCTTCGATACAACCGGACGACGCATACGTCTGGTTTACGACGCGAACGACAATCATCAGGTGGACGCCGGCGAGACGGTTCGTTGGACGCAACTTCAGGATGGGACCCGTTTCATTGTCCCGCCGGCTGGAGTGCAGCTCACCGCCACGTCATCTGTCGTGGGTACCAGTATTGCCAGTCGTGACAACTATCCGACCGTTTACTACCATCGTGACGGTGCAGTGAGCAGCGAGCTGGAACTGTACGTTTCGTCGTATCGAATCAACAAGTCTGACATGCGCGCGCTTCACGTTCGACAGGCGACCGGACGCGTGCAGTCGTATCGCTATAACGGAAGCACCTGGATAGGAGCGGGACTATGATCAAGGGCGTACGCAAGGGAATGACGTTGGTCGAAGTCATGATGGCGGTGACTATTCTCGCCACCGCGATGCTCAGCATTGCGAGCTTCATGGGCAAATTCGCGCGCATCGTCGCAGTCAGCGACGTCAAGAACACTGCAAACGAGCTCGCCTCCCAGCGTCTCGAAGAAATCAAGAATGCACCGCGTTACACGGCGATTGACACTCTGTATCCCGGTACCGTGTCACTCGCGACTCCATATGTCGGGTACACGCGCAAGACTCAGGTCACGCACACGGGTGGCGGAGCGAAAGACCTCTATGACTACAAGACGGTTACCGTAACTGTCTCCAATTCCAGACTCGGCACGCCGATCAAGCGTACGACGATGATAGCCGCATTCTGAGATGACTGCGATGAACTTCGCCACGAGCTCGAATGCCGCTCAGCGTGCGCGACGGAAGCGCGGCGGATTCACGCTGCTGGAAGTCATGCTGTCGATCACCATTCTGCTACTGGTGTTCGCCATGACCGTTCCGCTCTTCCGCTCGCAGGTGCAGGCAATGGGCAGCACCGCTGGACGATCCGACGCTCAGCAGAACGTGCGTTTCGCCATCTCGACGATCGAGCGCCAGATACGCGTCGCTGGTGCCGGCGTTTCCGATCAGCAACCGTTGCTCGTCCAGGCGGATCCATTCGCGGTGACGTTCAACGCCGACTACGCTGCGCGCGATACGGCAGCTGAAGGCGGTGCGTTCGGCGCAGTGTACTACGATCCTGACCTTCCGGCGGGATCAACGATGAGCATGACGCCGGCGCATCAGGTTACTCTGCCGCTCTCGTCGACTGTGTGGCCGACGACGTCGTACTTTCGGGGGGGACCGCCGAGTGCTGCGGAAACGATTTCCTTCTGGGTCGCGCCGGACAACAGCCCGGGTTCAAGTGGCCGGTACGCACTGTTCCGTCGCGTGAACGCGATGCCAATCGACACGCTGGCGCGGGGGATGCTACTGGATCCTCTCACGCCTCCGTTCACGTATCAGATCATCAACGACGCGGGGGCCGTTGTAAACGTTCCGGCGGCGTCATTACCGGCGATTCACGTTCCGGTGCACGGGTCACCGACGGACACTGGATCATCGGCCCTCACCGATCAGATTCGCTTTGTAAAGGTTCATTTGATTGGCAGCTTCATCGAGCGCGACGGAAGCAAGACTCAACGGCCGGCGGATGCATCGATCCGGTTGCTGAATGCTGGTCTGCTGAATCACGCAACATGCGGTGACGCGCCTGTTTTTGGACAGTCGGTGACCGCTGTCGCGCCAACATCCAACCAGGTAGTGCTGAGCTGGAATCGCGCGACAGACGACGGTGGTGGGGAAAAGGACGTGGAGAAGTACGTCATCTACCGTCGCCTGGTAGGCGACGTGTTTGCTGATCCGCTTGCTTCGATACCTGCTGGCCAGGCGAGCTATACGTTCACGGATACGCAGGTATCGAGCACCAACACGTGGATCTACGGAGTGGCTGCTGAAGATTGCGGCGGTCAGTTCTCTCCAATTGCGGTGAGTAATCAGGTAACCGTTCCATAATCGGGGGAAGAATGTACGCCAAGCACCTTACGCAAATCGCGGTCAAGTATCGCGCATGGAAGAGTAGACGCACGATGAGACGCGGCTCCGATCGCCGCGGCTCTGCGTTGATACTGACACTCGTGCTCACGCTGTCGCTGGCAAGCCTCGCGACCTCGGCGATCTATCTCGGTGGCAACGAGCAGATACTCGCGAACTCGTACGATCAGGAGCGTGACATGCGTTACGCTGCCGAAGCGGTGCTCGCGATGGGCAAGAGCACGCTCAACTTCGATCCGTACGCCGCACCCGACACCGGCTACACCACTGTCACCAGCAACGCGACAGTGCTTGGCGCGGACGGCAAGGCGATCCCGGGAATTACTGTGAGCATGTATCTGGGACCGACGAGCTCGAATACCGGGCAGTTCGGACGGTTCGTGAGCGTCGTTGCGGTCGCGAAGAATCAGAGTGGCGCGCAGGTCGTGCGTCGACTCGAGCTCGCACAGGAGAGCTTCGCGAAGTTCGCCTACTGGTCCAATCAGGAAACGAACAACGGCTCCGTGATTTACTTCAACAACAACGACCAACTATGGGGCCCCGTCTGGTCCAACGACAATCTCAACATCGGGTCCGGCGGCGCGCGTTTTCACGGTACAGTGGGAACGGCTGGTGCCGTACTTGGCGCCGGCTATGGCACATTCGACGTGGGTTATTCAGCCAACCAGAAGCCGATCGCGCTTCCCAACAACACATCGCTCAGCTCGCTTCCGGGATATGCGTCTTCAGGTGGGTTCAACTTTAGTGCGCCCAACTCCAGCACGATCGACAAGACCCTGATGCGCATCGAGTTCGTCGCGCGTCCGTACAACGGTGGCACCGGTGGAGTTGCCGGGCTGCCGATCAATGGAGCTGACGACGGGTTTTTCCGGGTTTACTATGGCAAGACTGCGCCGTGGGTGCGTGGAGATTCTACCGCGGACAATTGCGGAGCTTCATACACATTTACCAGCAGCGGTACGGGACTGGGGTCGCCGTCTCGCCTGGCATTCGTTCCGCTCTCGGAGCATACCAAAGCGTGGTTCAAGGCCGCTCTCACAAAGTCAGGGCTCTACACCGGAAGTATTATCACCTCGCTTACTAGCGGATCTGGAATGACAGCGTACGTGATGAAGCAGCCGTCCGCCCGGTGCTATCTTGGAGGCGACCCGAATCTGCGCGCTGTAAGCTACCGGAGTGAGCCGGGTGCCGGCTATGCCAGTGATACTGTCGGCATGGCTGGTAAGACAACGGCGCAAGTTCTCGCTGTAGCGCAGAAAATCGCTGGTGACAGCACGACATTCTACGCCGGTACAGCCCTGAATACTGCCGGCTATTGGAAGCCCTATGCAGGCACTGTCGCTCCTCAGCTGACGGCGTTGTACCCGGCGGAGGCGCAGTACCTGTACCCGCTCTACCGTGGACTCAATCCTGGTACGAAGGGTGTGATCTATGTCGCTGGAACTACCGGCATAAGCGGTACGCTTCGTGGGCGTGTCACGCTGTACGCGACTGGTAACATCGCAATTCTGCGCGATACGAAATACGTGACAGATCCCTCGCTCAACAACTGTACGGCCGACATGCTCGGCATAATCGCCGGCAACAACATATTCGTCGCAGACAACGCGTTGCAGGATCCGTTGAACATCTCGGGCGTTGGCTACAAAAACATGGATGACACGAAAGACGTCTTCGTGCAGGGCGTGATGATGGCGCTCAGCACGGCGTTTGGCGTCGAGAATTACGACTCGGGACCGACCAACGCGAACGGCTGCGAAGGGACCAATAACGGCCGAGGCTGCCTGTATCTGACAGGTGGAATCATTCAGCAGCAACGTGGTGCTGTCGGAACATCCAACGGCACCGGGTTCGCCAAGCGTTACAGCTACGACAAGTGCGCGCTGTACAATCCACCGCCGTACTTCCCGACGACAGGGCGCTACACGGATAACAGATATTACGAAATCGATCCGGTAGGCTTCAACGTAGCGGCGCTATACAACTCGCTGACACCCTAGTTATCAGAAAGCGTGATAGTGAAGAACGGTCCCGGTTGATATCGGGACCGTTCTTGTTTGGCGATGTTGCTCAACCCGCGATCGTGTCGCCGCCAAGGACGGGGAGTATCACTCCGCTTATGTAGCTGGACGTGATGTTCGACGCGAGAAAGACGTATGCTGGCGCAAGTTCTTCCGGTTGACCCGGTCGTCCGAAGGCGACGTCCGCTCCGAATTTGCTGACCTTGCTTGCCGGCTGCGCTGATGGATTGAGTGGTGTCCACACAGGACCCGGCGCTACTGCGTTGACCCGAATCTTTTTTGCTGTGAGCATCTGCGCAAGCGTCTTGGTAAAGGCGTGGATCGCGCCCTTGGTCGCCGAATAATCGAGCAGCGTTTTCTCTCCCTCGAGACCTGTTATCGAGCCGGTATTAACTATCGCGCTGCCAGCCTTCATCTTCGGGACCGCTGCCTTCACCATGTGGAAGTAACCGTAAATGTTCGTGCGGAAGGTGCGGTCCCACTGTTCCTCGGTCACGTCGTCGAGTGACTTCTGGTTTTTCTGATAGCCGGCGTTGTTCACGAGCACGTCGAGCTTGCCGAATGTCGCGATTGTACGCTTTACGGCGTCGACGCAGAACCTGGGATCGGTGACGTCGCCCGGAATCAGGAGCGCGCGCCGGCCTTCGGCCTCGATGGCGCGCGCTGTTTCTTCGGCGTCGCTCTGCTCCTGCGGCAGGAAGATGATCGCTACGTCGGCACCTTCACGCGCGAACAACACCGAAACGGAACGGCCAATACCCGAGTCGCCACCAGTTATGATGGCGGTCTTGTCCTGCAACTTGCCGGAGCCCTTGTATAAAGGCGCAAGGAACTGCGGGCGTGGATGGACTCGGGACTCGAGACCGGGGGAGTCCTGATGCTGTGGCGGGAGCGGCGGCGTTGGATAGCTGTCGGTGTGCCGTACTTCCCTCGCAGATTGGCGCGAACGCGAGGGAGTCGCGGCGTTCGCACCAGAGCTCGATGCTGTTTTCCGTTGGGTGCGGTTGGTCCTGCTGCTCTTCGTCGGCATGCGTTCCCCCGATTGGTGATGGAGGTCGCCAAAGCAAGCACCGTTCCGGTAATGGACTCGCAGCGCGACCTATCGCGCTGCCTCGACATCACATCGGAACGGCTTTAGAACATGCGCACCTGCGCGGCGTCTATCCGCGGCACGCTGTGGCACATTCTGCACCGTGCTTCGTACCTGTCCGCAGCGCCGACCATGATCTGTGGACTCTCGTACGGCGCGGGCTTCCCGTCGATAAGTCGCTGATTGCGTGTTGCGGGGCCGCCGCAGAGCACACAGATCGCATGGAGCTTGTCCACGCTCTCCGCGATCGCCATGAGCTGCGGCATCGCGCCAAACGGCTCGCCCCGGAAGTCGGTATCGGTGCCGGCAATTATTACGCGCCGGCCGGTTTCAGCGAGCGTCGTAACGAGTGTGATGATTCCTGGATCGAGAAACTGCGCTTCATCTATCCCGATCACCTGCGCCGTGGGATCCAGTCGTTGCGCGATCTGTGCGGACGTATCCACAGGAATCGCCTCGACTGTACGCCCGTCGTGGCTCGAGACGGCATTTATTCCGGCATACCGCTCGTCCAGGCGCGACTTGAATACCTGGACGCGCTTCCGTGCAATGAGTGCACGTCGGATTCGGCGGATGAGCTCCTCGCTCTTGCCACTGAACATGACGCCGGCGACCACCTCGATCCAGCCGCCGGTATGCTGGTATGCGACGCCCACTCGGCGTTACCGCTCGGAGGGCCGTGGACGACGGGGCGGACCGCTCGGGCGACCGCGATCGTCGCGACCGGGTCCGCCAGAACGAGGACCGCGGCCCAGGTTGCGCTCCCGGCGATCGCTGCCGCTGTTCGGGCCTCCTCCCTCGCGCGGTTGACGTGGCGTCCATTCCTTGCGCTCGCCGCGTTCCTGGCGCGGACCACCGCGCGGTGGTCCGCGAAATTCGCGGTCGCGGGGCGGACGCGAGCCGCGCTCGGCTCCGCGATTCTCACGCGGCGGCGCAGACGTGGAATCCGCTGCTACGAGCCGGAGCTGGCGAGGCGCGGACGCCGGGCGTGTGCGCTCGACGTCGAGCAAGCGCACTGCGGCCGCGGCGATCTCGATTCCATCGTAGCGGTCGAGCAACGGCTCCAGCGCCAGCATCTCGCGCGTGGCAACGCCCTGCGAAAGTATGATCGCCAGCTCTTCGCGCAGCCTGGAATCGCGCGAGCGCGCGGCTGAGCCGGGCCCTTCGAGTGTGAGTGGGAGCAGTGACTCCGCCAGCTCGTGCAGTGCGATCATGTCGCGCGGGGTCGCAAGCGCGACTATCTGAACCGGGCCGATTGCCGTGGCGGACGCGATCTCGCTCGGCATCACCGGTGCGTCGTACAGAATCACCGTATGGCTGGGAGGAATCGCGTCGTAACGCGCGATCTTGATGGGGTCGTCCGTGCGGCGGTAGCCGAGGCTCCGGACCGTCTGGACGGCATCTGCTTCGGAGGCTGTGTCGCGGACGACGATCGCGGCAGAGGGTGGGTCGAGCTCGTCCAGAAGCCGGCGCAGTGCGGCGGGACGGGATGCAGAGCTGACGCTGACGTAGTGGACCGACGGTGCCGCGGGTGAGATCTGAGGAACCGAGCCGGCCTCGGCTTCGGGCGGCGTCATCCGCCTGGCCGTTCTGAGGTGTGCGTCGACGATCTTCTCGGCGTTGGGCGTGGCGCGGCGGGCAATCATCACCCGAGTGGCGGTCTTTGGGAGCTCGCCAAAGAGCGATTCGAGGGCGGCGAAGGCTGCCGGCGTTTCCGCCATCTCATCATCCACCCATGCCAGAACGATCGTTCGAAGATCGTCGAGCTTGATCGCGGAACGTTGGATGAGCGTTTGGAGTTCGATTGCGGGGCCTGCGACGGCGTGGACTGGACGCTCGGCGAGCATGCGGGCCGCGCGGTTGGCGGAAGTGACTGGGAGGACTTCGATCCCCTGGGCGCCGGCGAACTGGCTGACGACGTCACCCACGATCACGGCTGTCTCGGCGTCCGGGGTCACGACCATGAGTTGGAGGGAGGATTGTGTTACATCCATGCGCTCGAGAGCGGGCGTTATGACGCGCGCAAGCGCATCGGTCGTCCTCGGGAGAAAGTGGACGACGTTCTGGCTGCGTGAAGCCGTGCCGCGCTCGGCCTGTTCCATTCGGTGTTCGCTCGGTAATGTTATGGGATGATCTCCGCCATCGTGCTGGTGAGGGCCGACCCGCAGCGGATCCCGCAATGTGCCACCAAGCTGGCCGGGATTGAAGGGGTATCGCGCGTGTACTCGGTGAGTGGCGACTGGGATCTCGTCGCTCTTGTGGAGGTTCCCGACTTTGAAAGCGTCGCGCGTGTGGTAACCGAGGAGGTTTCCACGGCGCCGGGTCTGCAGAAGACACAGACCCTGACGGCATTCCGAGTGTACTCGAAGGGTGATCTGGAGCAAGCGTGGGACATCGGTGTCAATTGACGTTCTGCGAGCGATCCAATCCCTGCTCCCAGATGTCGAGATAGTTCAGTCGGACGCGCCGGCTGACGAGAGCTATTCCGGCGCGTATACCGAAGCGCCGCGCATCGCGCCGGCGCAGTGCATAGAAGGGCAGAGACTGCGTGCGCATCGTGTAACTGGTGAGCCCGAGGTTCGCTTCGCGGGATTTCTGGACGGAATCCAGCGTGCCAGAATCGCATGTCATCGCAATGGTATTCCGATAGTCGATGGGACGGTCGCGGCAGTCGTGCGCGTTCGTGTCAACCGCCGTTTCGTCACGTGGGGACATCGCACGCCGATCGTGTCGCGACGGTTGTACATGCCGTTGGCGCTGCTCGGATGCGAAGGGCATACAGAGGTGGCCGGATTCGAGATCGTTGACACGAGTCACGAGGAGGGCGCAAGAGAGCTGGTGTCGCGTCACCCAGCGGCACTGCGCGCGGTCGCGTTCGAGCGTGTGGGGCGCGATCGCGACGAAGCTGAGCGCAAGCTTGCAGAGCTATGGTGTGCCGATGGCGCTGAGCCGTTATTCATCGACGGCGGAATCAGCGGAAGTGGGCGCGTCGCGTCAGCCAGTTGTGCGGTCGGTGTCATAAAGAGTCATCAGACTCTGTTCGCCGATGGCGATGCACTGGACGTGGTGATGTCGCTCAAGCGAGGGGAGCGTAGCTCCGTGTTCACATTGTCGGCGAAACGACGGAGTCCTGTGATCAGCTGGTATCTCAGGCTGCGCGATCCACGTGGACGCGACGCGATGTTCGGACTTGTTCGCATCGAGGTGTCACCGACTGCATGATGTTGCGGATCGCGCCAATGAAGTTTCGCGCTGGGTGCTGGCGAAGTGACACCGCTGTCGTTGCCCGACGGTCGATGGGACCGGATGGCATATGGGATTCGCGACTGCGAAGCAGTTTCTGCGAGCAATAGCGTGACCGAAACACTTGGAACGGGTAGTCGCGACGGAGCGGAAGCCAAACACGCCGCACGAATTTCATTTCTGGACAGCGCTGGATTCGCCGGTTGGCATCGGGACGATAGTGCGCGTGGATGGGCGCCGTCCGGTGGACGGGCAGATTCCGCACATCTACGGAATCGTCGACGAGGGTTTCAGCTACACCGATCTGCTCACGCCGATGCACGACGTGCTGGGGCATGATGGCGCGCCGACGCTCGCGGGATTCGCATCGGCGGAGCGAGCGGAGATCCGACTCTACAGCGCCGCAGTGTTGCGACAGATCCCCGAAGAGCCGCTGCAGCCGGTGCCGATGGGTGACGTATTTCTCGCGCAGGAAGAAGACGTGCAACGTCGCGTTGCGAATGGATGGTTATCTACGCGACGGCAGCCACACGGGAATTCCGATCGGCGTGTATCGCGCTGGCGGGACGGATGCGACGATCTTTCTCGACGCGGATTTTCTCGTCGGGCCGGAGGCTGCGCATCTGAACATCACGGGCGTATCGGGCCTGGCGACGAAGACGAGCGCGGTGGAGTGGATACTGGCATCGTTGTTCACGCACTTTCCCGGAGAGCCGCGGATCGATTGCGGCGGTGTGCTTCAACGTGAAGGGGCCGGATCTCTGCTTTCTCGATCTGCCGGGCAAGCTGGATGATGGCGACAGGGCGCTGTACGAGAAGATGGGCGTTCCGGCGCGGCCGTTTCGAGAACGTTCAAGTACTACGCGCCCTTCTCGGCACGCGGCTTCGCTCTCAACACGTCTGCGTTCGAACGAGGCGCTCGCACACAACGTAACCCCGCTCACGTGGGGATTGCGCGAGGTGTTGCAGTACGCCGAGGTGTTGCTCAACCGGGACGACATCGACGCCAAGGCGGACGCACTGATCGATTTCATAACGCGAGCGTCATAGATCAGAGCATTCACCGATCCGCATGCTCGCGCGGCCGCACGTCGTGCAGTCGTTTGCAGATCTGGAGGACTGGTTCCGCGACGTATTGCGCGGACTCGAAAACGGAAACAAGGAGAGCTGGCGCACGCATCACGTTGCGACGATCCGCAAGGTTCGTAACCGGCTGTCGAACATATCGACGCGATGTGCAGGGCTGGTGACTGATTCCGGACCCGTGAGCGATCTACCATTCGGAGAGCTTCGAGGATCGCGCGATGTATGTGGTGGACGTCGCAAATCTCGAGGAAGATGCGCAGGATCTCATCTTTGCGCGCATCGTCTCCAAGCTGCGCGAGCATCTGGAGCGACGCGACCTGGGCGTCAAGCATGTAGTGGTGTTCGTCGACGAGCTGAACAAGTACGCGCCGGGCGATGGTCCCGACACGTACGTCCGGAAAATGCTGCTGGACATCGCCGAGCGAGGGCGGTATCTGGGCCTGGTGCTGTTCAGCGCGCAGCAGTTCAGATCGCAGGTGCACCGCCGAGTCGTGGGAAATTCGGGCACGCTCGGTGTTCGGACGAATGGATGCGGACGAGTTGACGTGCACCGGGTTACGCGGTGCTTTCGCCTGCGACGCGGACCAAGCTCGCGACGCTGGAGAAGGGGCAGTTGATGATTCGGCATCCGCATTTCACGCAGCCGATATTCGTGCGATTCCCGCGGCCGGCGGTCATGGCTGGTCGCCTCGGGCGCTGAGCAATATCCGCAAGGCGGAGAGGTGTCGCTGGAAGCGGCGGTATACCGCTCGCTCCGTGTGCGCGATTCGGCGATCACGCTACAGGCAGTGGAAGACGCGATCGGGTTGCACGACGAGGGCGACGTGCTTCGCGCGCTCGCAGTGACTCTCAAGGAACGACCAGCGGACGTGCTCGGCACCTTCCGCGCGCGGTTGCCAAAGCGAATCACGCAGTCCGTGCAGCAGCGGCCGCAAGTGGCCGCGCTTCGCGGCGCACCGAACGACGATCCATACGGAGCCTGACAGGTGATCCGCAGAGTGGGTGGATTGATACCACTTTTCCTGGTGTGCGGACTGACAGCCGCGCCGTTGCTGGCTCAGACCGTTACACTGAAGATCGCTCCGCCCGCGGGAGACACGTTGCGCATGCAGCTGGAGCAGCGATTCGAGATGGAGTCGGGCGATCCGCCCGAAACCATGTCGGGAGAGATGCGGGTATGGACGCGGGCCATAGTGCTGCAGCGGGCGCACGGATACACCGATCTTCTTTCAGTGACCGACTCCGTGCGGGTCTTTCCGTCGAACGTTGCACTGAGGCCGCTTCGCGAGGCTCAGCGTGCGCTGGAAGGCCGGACCGTTCGCCTGCGCGTGGATGAGAGTGGCGGAATGAATGTCGGCAGCGGGACCGGCGACGTTTTCGGGGTTGGAACACAGATGCCGTCGATGCTTCCTCCGCACCCGGTTGCGGTCGGCCACACGTGGGTACGCGACATGCGGGTGCCGCTCAGCACCAGCGGGCCGAGCACCGCGGACGTCCGTACCACATTCCGTCTGGACTCACTGGCCGGGCGCGGCGCGGTAGCCTACGTATCTTTCCACGGGGCCGTCACGCACGATCATGCTCAGGACGGAGCCGGAACCGTGGGTAAAACCTTCGGCACAATCGAGGGCACGATGCAGGTGGACCGCCGCCTGGGCTGGATTACCGATTCGCAGATGGTCGTGAGCGTGGTGTCGGACGTGCATCCGTTGGGACGGCCGCCGATCCATGCGCGCATGCGCATCATCCAGTCGCTCATGGAATTGGTGGGGAACTGAGCGCAATGCGGCTGGTCCATCTCGCCGATCTTCACATCGGGTATCGGCAGTATCAGCGATTGACTCCCGCCGGGATCAATCAGCGTGAAGCCGACATCGCCGGCACGTTCAAGCGGGCGATCGACCGGACTATCGAGTTGCGTCCCGACTTCGTTCTCATCGCGGGTGACGTGTTTCACTCGGTGCGTCCGTCCAATCCTGCGATCCTCCACGCATTCCTGCAATTCGCGCGTCTTGTCTCGTCGTTGCCGGATGCGAAGGTAGTGATGGTCGCTGGAAATCACGACACCCCGCGCACTGCGGAAACCGGTTGCATTCTTCGCCTCTTCACGCCGCTGGGAATCACCGTCGTTGAAGGTGATGCACAGCGACTGGAATTTCCGGAACAGGGCGTCTCGATTCTGGCGGTACCGGACATGCCGAGCGGCGTTCCGGCGCTTACACCCGATCCGGCGGCGCGGCGGAATATTCTGCTGTTGCACGGCGAGGTGGAGGGCGTACTGCCGGATTACGCGCGGCGTATGGAGCGGTCCAGCGTCGAGATCAGCAAGGAGCAGATCGAGCCAACACGCTGGGACTACGTGGCCCTCGGTCACTATCACGTTCACCGCGAGGTGGCGCCGAACGCGTATTACGCTGGTTCGATCGATTACACCAGCGCCAATCCCTGGGGTGAGATCCACGAGGAGCGGGCCGCCGGATTGCACGATCCGGTGCGCGGTGGAAAGGGGATCATCGAATGGAATCTCGATACAGCAACCCACACCTTTCATCCCCTCACTGTCGCCCGGCCGCTGGTGGATCTTCCGCGACTCGATGGCACGTCAATGACCGGCGCGGGAACTCGACGAGGCAATTGGCGAACGAGTAGATAATTCGCGCGTGCCCATAGATGACAACGTCGCACGGCTCGTAATCACCAACGTGCCGCGCCACATCGCGCGTCAGATGGACCCGAAGGCTGTGCGCGACATGAAGCGGCGTGCATTGCACTTCAATCTCGACGTGCGGCGGCCGGAGCTCGTGCTTCGCAGTGCGAGCGGAGCGCCGGGAAGACGCCCATCATTGCCGGAGATATTGCGCGACAAGCTTGAATCACGACCGATTTCCGCGGAGATCGATCGTGCTGCATTCGTGTCACTCGGCATGGAGTATCTGAACAAGGCTGATGCTGCGGCGACCGCCATCCCTGAGAGCGACTCGCTGTGAAGATCAACAGTCTGCGCATGCAGAACTTCCGGCAGCACGTGCGGACCGAGATGACGTTCGATCGCGGCATAACGGCGATCATTGGACCAAACGGCTCAGGCAAGACGACGGTGCTCGAAGCAATCGCGTGGGCACTGTACGGCCAACCGGCGATCCGTGGTCAACGGGACGGAGTCCGGTTCCTTGGCGCGGGTCCACGTGCGCCCGTCGAGGTCGAGCTCGATTTCGAGCTTGGTGGACATCGTTACAGAGTGAAGCGCGGGCTCACGACTGCATCGCTGTATCTGGACGGAGCCGAATCTGCTGTCGCCAATTCCATCAGCGGTGTGAACGAGCTGGTCGCGCGACGCCTGGGTATGTCGCGCGGCGAATTCTTCAATACGTACTTCACCGGTCAGAAGGATCTCGCCGTAATGGCGGCGATGGGCACCACCGAGCGTGCACAGTTCCTGTCGCGAGTTCTGGGCTACGAGCGATTGCGCGCCGCGCAGGAAATCGCTCGCGAGTCACGCAGGCGCATCGGCGCCGAGATCGCGGGACTCCGCTCGGCGATGCCCGAACCCGAGGCTATCACCGGCGCGTTGTCGGTGGCAGCCGCAAGTCTGCAGGATGCGATCGCGCGCTCGAACGAAGCCGGGACGCGTCACTCGATTGCGCTCGCGAGAGCTGCGACGTGTGACGCCTTTGTGGGAACAGGCGCAGCGCGAGCGCGAGCAGTGGCAACGACTGCTCGCCGAGATAACGATTGTCGAGCGCGAGGTTGCCGGATCTCACGAGAGATGGAGAGCGCCTCGCTTCGGAACTGATCGCGATCGCGACCGTGCACGAGGAGTTGGCGACGCTACGCACGGCAATTGCGCCGCTCTCTGCTCTGCGTCAAGAGCTGCTCGGTCTGGACGATCTTTTCCGGCAGCAAGGCAGGCGGCTCGCACTCATGGAAAACGAGCGTGCACTCGCTGATGAGCTGACTCGCCTGCGCGAGCGGCTGGGAAGACTCGAAACGGCACCGGCTCTGGAAGAGGCTGTGACGCTCGAGCTGGAGCAAGCCCGTGCTCAGTTCGAGGAGACGTCCGAGACACTCGAAACGCTGCGCACGGAATGGGTACGCGACAAACAGGAAGCGGAGACGAAGCTGCAGGAGCTGCGCCGCCAGTACGCCGACGTCAAGGAGCAACACGACAGTATCGTCGAGCTGGGTGCAGAGGGCATCTGTCCAACATGCAACCGTGTACTCGGGGCCAACTTCCGGTCTGTCGTGACGCACCTGGGCGAACAGCTGGAGACGCTCCGCGTGGACGGCCAGTACTATCGCGACCGCGAAGATCAACTTGCCGCAATTCCGGTTGGCGTATCGACCCTGGAAGAGAAGCGACGCGGGCTCGCGACGGCGCTCACCACTCTCGAGCGGAAGCTTGCCAAGGTTCAGGCTGCCGTGCACGAATTGCCAGCTCTCGAACGCGAGATTACGGCAAAGGACCAACGTCGCACGGAGATGCTTGCCGAGATCAACTCGATCAGCGCCGTGTACGACGCCGAGCGTCATGCGTACGTGCGCAGGGAAATCGAGCGTCTTGCACCCATGGACCTTCGCGCCGCGCGCCTCGAGGCGGCGGTCGAGCGCGCACCGGCCGCGCAGGTCGAGCGAGCGCGGATCGACGCGGAGCTGGCGAGGGCGATTGGGAAACGCGATACACTGCGCAAGGCCGGGGCGACGCGCGAGTTTTCGCAGGCAGCACACGATGCTGTCCGCACTGACTTCGAGCGCGCGGCTGAAGCTACCCGATCCAGCGAGCTGATCGTCGTAGGCGCCCAGGGTGACGTACGTGCTGCACAGCAACGCCTGGACACGGCGGAGGCCGCGAAGCGCGATTACGAGCGAGTGGCGGAACGGCTGCGTGTACTGAACGGCCAGCGGCTGATGCACGACGAGCTGGACAACGCATTTCGCGACCTTCGCGGCGATCTGAACGACGCCCTGCGTCCGGAACTCTCGGAGATTGCGAGCTCATTTCTCGGCTCTCTTACCGACGAGCGCTACAACAGGCTCGAGCTGGACGAGCGCTACGACATCGTCGTGCTCGAGGACGGGATTGCAAAGCCCGTGATATCTGGCGGTGAGGAAGACCTTGCCAATCTGGTGCTTCGGCTGGCGATCTCGCAGATGATCGCCGATCGGTCCGGCCAACCGTTCTCGCTACTGGTTCTGGACGAGGTTTTCGGATCACTGGACTCCTCCAGACGCGACAATGTGTTGGAGCTGCTGCACAGACTGGAGGACAGGTTCGAGCAGGTGATTCTCATAACGCATATCGAGAGCGTGCGCGAGGGGGTCGATAGGGTCATCGTCGTGCGCTATGATGAGGAGACTGGTGCGTCGGTGGTCGATGGGTCGGACGAGGGAATTCCGTCGCTTCGGCTGACGGAGCGCGACGATGTGGAGGTCGATACGGTATTCCCGCTGCAAGGAGCCTGAGTGACGGCTGGATTCGCGAAGAACTTCAAACGCTCGCCGAGCGTGTCGGGACCGTATCCCGCGACCGTGAGGGACGTCGCAAGTCTGAACTCCGTTTTCAGCAGCGCGTTCACCGACCGATACCGCAAGGACGGACTGGTCGGCGTTCACGTACCGAATCTCAGCTCGGTGATCTGGCGCTTTGCGATCGAGGACGCTGACGGCGGCGCGATGTTATGGCGCGGAGAGCGCGATGAAGTAGTCGCGTTCAACATGTGTCATCTATCGGGCACGGAGGGCTGGATGGGTCCGCTCGCCGTGACTCCGTCTCTCCAGGGTCACGGCATCGGCAAGACCGTAGTCACCGAGGGGACAAAGTGGCTCGCCGATCACGGCGCGAAAATCATCGGTCTCGAAACCATGCCGCGGACTGTCGATAACATCGGTTTCTACTCGTCACTAGGCTACGTTCCGTCCCATCTCACGATCACCATCACACTGGACGCGGATTACGCGGACAACAGAATCGTGCAGCTGGGGCGCCTGTCGGAGAGCGAGCGTACCGACCTTGTCACGAGATGCGCAGAGCTCGCGCACGACATATCGCCGGGATACGATTTCACGCGCGAGATCAACCTTACTCACACGCTCGGCCTGGGAGATACGCTCGTCCTGGAGCGCGGCGGCACGGTCGATGGTTTTGCGTTGTGTCACACTGCGCCGCTGGTGGAAGGCCGGGGAAGGGACGAGCTGCGCGTGTTGAAGCTGGCGTGTCGCGCCGAAAGCGATGTCGACGTGCTCGCGACGCAGCTCGCCGATTATGCGCGTAGATCCGGGACGCGTCGTGTCGCCATCAGGATGCAGGGTGCCTATGCCAGGTTGTATGAGCAGCTCATTCGTCGGGGAGCACGCGTTCGATGGACTGACCTTCGCATGACACTCGCCGATCGTCCGGAGCCGGCGCATGCCGGTGTCATTCTGTCGAACTGGGAGATCTGAGTGCAGCAACCCGAGGCGCGGCCCGGCACCTTTTTCTTCCCCGGTCCCACGGAGGTCAGAGAAGATGTATTGAAGGCCATGCTGCGGCAGCCGATCCCTCACCGCGGCGCAGAATTTCACGAGATGTTCTCGCGCGTGCAGGCCGGGATGCGCGAGGTATTTCAGACGCAACGTCCGGTGTACGTGCTGACGTCCTCCGGCACAGGCGGAATGGAGGCAGCAATCCGTTGTGCGCCGCGTGGTAGAATACTTGCGCTCGTGAACGGGGCGTTCGGTGAGCGCTTCGTGAAGCTCGCGCATGCCTGTGGTCGCGAGGTTGATCAGATCGATTTTGCGCTTGGAGACGTCCCGGACCCGGAGGAAGTCGGCAAGCGGCTCAACGCTGGATCATACTCAGCGCTGACGATGATTCACAACGAGAGTTCCACCGGCGCGCTCGCAGACGTTCGCGCAATCGCACACGTCGCGCGCGAGTCAGGTGTACTGACGATCGTCGATAGCGTCAGCGGAATTGGCGGCGCGCGGCTGGAATTCGATGCATGGGACGTGGACTGTGTGGTGAGCGCATCGCAGAAGGCGCTCGCGCTACCGACGGGGCTGGCGTTTGCAGTGGTGTCGGAGAGCTTATCTGCGGGCGATCGCGGGAGTGGAGGGTCGCGGTGTGTACTTCGATCTGCTCGACTTCGATGCACACGCCCGCAACCATGAGACGCCAGCGACGCCGGCGGTGTCGCTCATCTTTGCGCTCGATCGGCAGGTGAAGGCGATTGCTGTCGAAGGGATGGAAGCGCGGTGGGGCAGGCATGAAGCGATGCGCGCGACCATGGAGCAATGGGTGGGCAGTACGCGCGATTCGCTCGATATCGACATATCGATATTCGCGAAGGAGGGAGCCCGTTCGCCGACCGTAACTGCGGTATCGTTACCGCCGGGAATGGTGTCGACCGATCTGGTGCGGAAGGTTGCGGAGCGTGGGTATACGATCGGTACCGGTTACGGAGTTTTACGGTCGACGACCTTTAGGGTGGGACATATGGGAGACCATACGATTGCAGGTCTGGAGGCTTGTCTCGGGGCGGTCGCGGACGGGCTGAGAACGTTGAAGAATTAATCCCTGAACAACGACCTCAGCGCGTCGCCAAACGTGATGTTGCGCAGGTACAACAACTCTTCCGGCGCGAACGGCGTCGGGCTGATTCCGAACACCGACACGAGTGCGTTGTCGGGGACGGTGTTGTTCAACGCAAGGATGTCGAGCAGCTCGGGCGTTACAGGTGGCTTGGGAACGAGATGCCAGAGCGCAGCGACGAGCGGTCGAATGATCGCGGTCGGCACCCCAATGACGGCGCGATTCGCATTCATGGCAACCAGAATGCGCTCAGCTAGCTGACGAAGCGTCAGCTCGGCGGAGCCACCGAGTGGAAAGATCTGCCGATGTGTGGACTCGTCGCTGAGTGCGTGCGCGATGACCTGGGCGACATCATCGACCGCGATCGGCTGAAAGCGTGCACGACCATTGTCCGGAAGTGGCAATACGAATGGAGTGAGGCGCACGAGACGCGCAAGCATGTTTACGAACTCGTCCTCACGTCCGAAGATGATGGACGGGCGGAGTACCGTCCAGTCGAGATCGCTCGACGTGACGATGTCCTGAGCAATACCCTTGCTTCTGAGGAATCGGTAAGGCGACTTGCTATCGGACCCGTTTTGCGACATGTGCAGAATCCGGCGCACCCTGGCATTGGAGGCGGATTCGATCACAGCGCGCGTCGCGTTCGTGTTGGCCGACTCGTAGGTATCGCCGTCGTGCTCGATAGCGATGGCGGCGAGATGGACAACCGCTGTGGCGCCATCCATGGACGACGCGAGGTAAGCAGGATCCCGAATGTCGCCGATTCGGATTTCCACTGGAAGATGGGCAAGTCGCTCGGCCGCTTTGGTGGCACTTCGAACGAGTGCGCGGACCTGCCAGCCCTTTCCCGCGAGAATACGGCAGGTGTGACAGCCAACGAAGCCAGCAGCCCCGGTGACAACGACGCGCCGTCCGTGTCCAGGCGGGTCTATTGCCAGCACGAGTGGCTCTTCCGCGATCGCACCGCGTCCGCCGACCGACGCGGCTGGATCAAACATCGTTTACTCTTTGCGGCCCGTCGTGGGATATCCAGGTGTGCCGCGGACGACGATGCGATAGAAGAGCAGAAATACTCCCACGGTGAGCAGAATGTGCGCCCAGCCCGGTGCATTGAGCGCGAAGGTCCACACGCCCCATATAACGAGCATTACTACCGCAATGACAATGCCTAGATCCATGCCCCTAAAGTCCGTTGACCGGATGTGGAACCACCAATAGCTTTCTTCCGTATAAGTTACGCGGTTTTCATCGGGGCGGAGAGCTCAGTTTTTGAGCCGATAAGTCCTTCACGTGGGATCAACAAACTGTGCCGACGTCATGCCCCAGTGCGGGGAAGGCGGAAAGCGTGGGTGAGAGCCTCATTGTTTCGACAGGGCTTCAAAAATCCTCTCCGCTCCGACCTCCGTCGTGGCTCGAGCCACGACGGAGGTTTTTGCGTCCGGAGGGCGCATGCCAACGGTCACAGTCACCCGGCGACTCAAGTTCAACGCGGCGCACCGCGTCCACAATCCGGCGTTATCCGATGAGGAGAACCGTCGGACCTTCGGCAAGTGCAACAATCCGCACGGCCATGGCCACAACTACACGCTGGACGTCTCGGTAGCGGGTGAGGTGGACCCGAACACCGGATACGTGTTCGATCTGAGCCGGCTCAAGGATCTTGTCACTCGTGAGGTGGTCGATCTCGTGGATCATCACAACCTGAACATCGACGTTCCGTTCATGCGCGACGTGATCCCGACCGCCGAGAACATGATCATTCAAATCTGGCGCATTCTCGAAGGAACGATCAAGCCGGGCCGCCTGGTTCGGCTGGTGCTGTGGGAGACGGAGAACAACTACGTGGAATACGATGGCCACTGACATAGCGATCAACACGGCATTCGAGCCGGACGCGGATGACGTTCTACCGCCGGGTACATCCATAGCTGCGCTGTCTGAATACGAGAACATCGTTCGCAAGCAGTTGACTCTGCTTGGCGAGGACCCGACGCGCGAAGGGCTTCTCAAGACCCCGGAGCGTGTCGCGCGCTCGATGGCGTTCCTTACGCACGGCTATCAGCAGGATGCGCGAGACGGTCATCGGCGATGCCATGTTCGACGAGGAGCACTCGAACATGATCCTGGTGCGCGACATCGAGCTGTACTCGATGTGCGAGCACCACATGCTGCCCTTCTTCGGCAAGGCGCACATCGCCTACATACCGGACGGACGAATCGTCGGTCTCTCCAAGCTTGCCGCGGGTGGTGGACGTCTTCGCGCGACGGCTGCAGGTGCAGGAGCGGCTGACGGAGCGAGATCGCGCAGGCGCATCTACGGATGTGCTCGAGCCCGCGTGGCGTCGGAGTGGTGATCGAGGCTGCACACCTCTGCATGATGATGCGCGGTGTGCAGAAGCAGAACTCGACGCACCGTCACGTCGGCCGTGCTGGGGTCGTTCCGCGAGGATCCAAAGACCCGCGACGAGTTCCTGCGCCTGATACAGAACGGATCATCACTCTGAACAGCCATCTCGCCGGAACAACGGCGCTCGTAACGGGTGCATCGCGCGGCATCGGCGAGGCGATCGCGCGTGCTCTGGCCAGTGACGGAGCGCGAGTCGCGCTCGTTGCGCGTACGGAAGACGCCCTGCGACGTGTTGCGGACGAGATTGGCCACGACGCGTTCGCCGCGCCGTGTGACATTACCAATGAGACATCGGTGCGCGGCGATGGCCGAGCGCGTGGAAGCCGAGTTGGGAGGCGCCCCAGACATCGTCGTCAACAATGCAGGCGTCTTTCGGGTCGCGGCACTTACAGAGATGCCGATGCGGTTGTTCAGCGACGTGGTCAGTACCAATCTGTTCGGGCCGTTTCTGATCGTGCACGCATTTCGCAGCGAAGATGAAACAACGTGGGAGCGGCCACTTCGTCAGCCTTGGCTCGATCGCCGACCGCGGCATCTTTCCTGAGAACGGTGCGTACGCGCCGGCCAAATACGCGTTGCGCGCAATGCACGAGGTGCTTCGTCTGGAGTTGAGGGGCTCTGGCGTCCGCGCGACGCTCGTTTCACCCGGGCCAGTCAATACGGATATGTGGGACGGAATTACGTTCAGTGGTCCCGAACGAATCGTACCGGATCGCGGTGCGATGCTCGACGCCGAGTGACGTGGCCTCCGCGGTGTTGTACGCAGTGACGCAGCCAGCCGCCGTCAACATCGACGAGCTGCGGCTGTCGCGCTCGTAATGCACTCGTAACGCGCTCGAGCTGGTTGCTGGATGTTCATCGAGCTACTGGATGGGTTGCGCTGCGTCGCTGATCATCCGCAGATCCCGCTGGTTGCGGCGATACTTCAGCGTGACGAGCGCTTCGTCGTGCAGGGGGTGCTCGGCTGCCCGACCTGTCGCCGGGAATATGAGATCAACGGCGGTGTAGCGTGGTTCCGCGACCAGGGTGGTAACACCGACAGGCCGGCGTTATTACCACGCGATGAGGAAGGCGCGATGCGAATCGGTGCGTTCCTCGCAGTTGCCGATGGGGCAACCGTTGCGCTCGTGGGTGACTGGGCGCGATACGCGATCGAGCTTGCGGAACTGGTTGGTTTACGGGCCTATGCCGTCAACCCGCAAGAACGCATCGGGGAATCGGAACGCGTTGGAGTGCTGTACTCCCATAACCGCCTGCCAGTTACCGACGGCTCGCTCCGTGGTGTTGCGATCGATGACTCAGGCTGGTCCAGCGACGAGTTGAGACTTGCCGCGCGCGCTCTCTCGCCAGGCGGGCGCATGGTTGGGCCTGCAACGTTGGCGGTGCCAGCGGCGATGGAAGAGATCGCGCGCGACGATCGCTGGTGGATCGGCGAGAAGCGCGGGCCGCTAGTGGCTCTCCACCGGCGCTGATCCAGCCGCATCGGCGTCGGCATAGACAGCGTCGATCAGATGCCTGTAGTGATCGTCGATCACGCGCCGCTTGACCTTGAGCGTCGGTGTAAGCTCGCCGCGGTCCACGGAGAAATCTTGCGGGAGCAGCGTGACCTTCTTGGGTGTCTCGAAGCGCGCGAGATCGCCGAGGCTCGAGAGCGTCTCTCGTTCCATCTTGGCGCGCGCTTCCGGAAGCGCGATCAGGCCTTCATGGTCCGAGAAGGTCAGTCCCTTGTAGCGCGCCCACCTTTCCAACTGGTCGAAGTCCGGAACCACCAGCGCCATCGGGAATTTGCGCCGGTCGCCGATGAGCACCGCTTCCGCGACGAATTTGCTCCGTTTCATCAGCGCTTCGATCGGCTGCGGCGCGATGTTTTTTCCGCCGGCCGTGACGAGCAGATCCTTCTTGCGATCCGTGATGGTGAGAAAGCCGTCCTTCAGCACGCCGATGTCGCCGGTATGAAACCATCCGCCGGAATCGATCGCTTCCTTCGTCATCGCCGGCTTGTTGTAGTAGCCCGTCATGACGTTGGGACCCTGCACCAGAATCTCGCCGTCTTCCGCAACGGAGATTGACACACCTGGAATTGCCATGCCGACGGTTCCAATTCTGAACGCACTTGGCGTGTTCACGGCGATCACGGGAGAGGTTTCCGTGAGGCCGTAGCCTTCGAGAATGGTCAGACCCGCAGCGTAGAAGAACTTGTTGATCTCTGCAGACAGCGGCGCACCGCCGGATACGATGTATCTGAGCCGTCCACCCGTGCGCGTCTTGAGCTTGGAGAAGACGAGCCTCTGCGCGAGCGAGTATTGCATCGCGAGAACACCGTGCGGTATTGCACCGGCAAGCTTCACGTCCGCCCACTTTTCGCCGGTAGCGCGGGCCCAGACGAAGATCCGTTTCTTGAGCGCGCCGCCAGTCATTCCGGTTTCGACAACGCGTCCGTACATCTTTTCGTACAGACGCGGAACAGATATCATGAGCGTCGGGCGCACTTCGAGCATGTTGTCGGGCACTGTCGTCGTGGACTCCGCGTATGCGATGGAAGTTCCCGTCGCGAACATCAGATAGTGTCCCGCCATCCGCTCCAGAATGTGCGACAGCGGAAGGAAGCTGAGTGCAACGTCATTACCGGCGAACGGGATCATCTCACGCGATGCAGTGACGTTGGAATAGATGTTGTCGTGCGTGAGCATGACGCCCTTCGGCTCGCCGGTGGTGCCCGACGTGTACAGGAATGTCGCAATGTCTTCGGGCCGTACCTGCAAGGCGCGCTCGCGGTGACGCACCGCAGCGTCGGGTGGCTCGTCTTCCGCGCCGCGTCGCTCGAACTCCGCCATGCTGAAATCCGCCAGACCCGACTCCACGGAATCGAAGCTTATGACGCACCTGAGCGTTGGGAGCTGATGCCGTATCGTCGCAAGCTTCTGCGCCTGTTCCGCGGTCGAAACGAAAATTGCGGTGGCGCCCGAGTCCTTCAGGATGTACGCGATCTGCGAATCCGGTAGCGTGGGATAGATCGCAACGTCGGTCACGCCTGTAGTGAGGCACGCGAAATCGGCAATCGCCCACTCGGGGCGGTTTTCCGAAAGTATCGCGACACGATCGCCGGGCTTCACTCCCACCCATTCCAGCGCGTACGCGACGTGGCGCACACGCTCCAGCATCGCGCGATGTGAAATGGGCTCGTAGCGCCCTCCGATCTTCACCTGTAACGCATCCGGCTTGTCGTACCGCTCGATCGCCTGAAAGAACAGTTGGTTCAGGGTACCGGGCTCCGGGCGTGGTCCACCGTTCACCACGAGCATCTACAGCTCCAGTTTTACGGGTGCGGCTTTACCTGAAGTACAAATCGAACGGGTGCGCCAGCGACGGGCATACCACGGTAACGTACTGTCGCGATCACCACGACGGAATCGTTGACACTCGTGAGACTCAGTGGCCGGAGCCGGATTCGGCGCTGCGAAGTGCCGGTCGCGTCGGTCGTGTCGACAGTCGATTTCCGTGCACCATCACGCGTCACCAGCTGCGCCAGAAGCGTATCGCTGGGATAGGCGATTCGGTAGCTCACGAGATAGGAGCGCACCGGAAGTGGTGTCGAGACCGGAACGCGATGGCCCACTTGCAGCGTCAACGGATTCGAGATATTCGCCGTCGTATCTGTGAGCGAGTACAGCAGCGAATCGGCCGTACTGGTTGTGCTCACGGTGTCTGGCAGCGGAACGATATACACGGTGTCCGGCGCGGACTGCAACGTGCCAGAGACAGCGATGACTCTTACAGGAGTACTCCGCGCCGTGTCTGCCACGACGTATCCAGTTACACTGTCAACCCTTGCGCCGGCGTCGGGTGTGCGAAAGCTCACCGCAATCGATGAGAGAGCGGCGCCCTCGATGTTGAACACGGAGCCGTGCAGCGGACGAGCGACCCCAAGCGAATCGCGCAGAGAGTCGTTCGCCACGATCGAAGGGAATGGCAGTGTGTCGATAGCGATCGCAGCCGCGAAATTCGGATCCGTATTGATCTCCGCGCACGCACCAGCGCCCGCCACGCTCGCGGCGACCAGCAGCGCGATCAACGCGGGAATACCACGGTTGCGCGCCATCACCTTGCGGACCAGCTCAGCCATCCATTCGCTCGACGAGCGAAGTCGCGATGTTGATATACGCCTGCGCCGCGGCGTCCGCAGGACTGCGCGTAACGACAGGTTGACCAGCAGCGAACGCATCCGCCGCTGCGACGGTGCGCGGCACGAGCTGGCGGAACACGATATTCGCGGGCAGGTGTTGCCGCACGTACTCGACGACGCGCTCGCTGGCAGGATTGTTCGGCTCGTACATCGTGAGAATGAGCCCGTCCAGTATCAGCTGCTCGTTGAGCTCGACGACGCTCTGAATCCCGCGAAGAATCTGCGGTGTGGTCTGCAACGCGAGCGGCTCGCACTGTAGCGGCACCACAACGTGCTGGCTTCCGAGCAGAACCTTGTGTGTGATGGGACCGAGCCCCGGCGGTGTGTCGACGACTACTACGTGACAGCGCTGGCGCGCCGTTTCCAACAACTCGGGGAGCAGCTCCGAGTCGGCGACCAGGCTCTGATATGCGAGGTGGTCGGCTTCGTCAGTGACCGTGCCCGCAAGAATCACACGCAGCCACGGCAGCATTGTCGGGAGAATCACGTCGCGCAGGGCGCACTCGCCGCTCAGATAGTCGGCGAAGCCATAAACGGAGTGGTCCTTGCGCAGACCCACGCCGTAACGAACGGCACCTTGCGGGTCGACATCGATGATGAGCGTCTTGAGTCCGCGCCGCGCGAATGCGGCGGCGAGATTCACCGCGGTGGTCGTCTTGCCGACGCCGCCCTTCTGGCTGACGACGGCGAGAACTGAACCCACCTACTGCGCGTCCTCTGGCGGCTGGTCCATTGGCGGTTGATCCATCACCAGATCGCCGTCGACGGACTCCGTCGTTACGTCCGTTACGTCCTGGACGTCACCGTCGCTGGTCCGCAGCGCATCCAACGTCTCTCTTGCATGCGTGACCCAGCGGGTGGCTTCCGGACTTTTGGGTGCGTCGAGCAGGAACGCATCGAGATGGTATGCAGCGTCTGCGATGTCACCGCGCTTGAGCAACAGAAAGGCGAGTCCATAGTGCGCGCCGGCCAACCTCGGCTCGATGTGAAGCGCACCGCGGTAACAGCGGATAGCCTGCTCGGGCTGGCCGACCTTGGTGTATGCGATCGCCATGTTCTGGAGCACCTTGAAATTGCTCGGTTGATCGCGCATCGCGAGACGATACGACGTTAGCGCAGCATCGTAATCGCCCTGCCGCTCGAGCGCGAGAGCCTCGCTCAAGTAGTCCAGCTTTTGTGGCTTCTGTGCTACAGTTTTCCCGGTTAGCCGGCTCCAGAACGACATTAGGGGAAGCTATCGAGGACGCACGGTTCGGGCTAGCTTGCTAGCATGCCTCGACGCACATCCATCGATCCGGCGCGCGGGGTCCTCGTGGTCGAGTGGCCCCTCTTCGGCGAGCTTTCCCGCGGTCTCGCGCTCAAGGTCGCGCGTGCATATCAGCCGGATATCGTTGTGGGCGTCGCTACGGCCGGTGTGGTGCCGGGCGCGGTCGTCGCGGCGATGCTGGGGCGCGACTTTCACTCGATTCTGGTGAGCCGGAAATACCACTCGGAGGTCATCCGGGAGACGCCAGCTGTTTTTGGCGAGGCGCCGCCACAGGCGCTCAATCGCCGAGTACTACTGGTGGATGAGACGTGTGACGGCGGGGATACGCTGCGGTTGGCGATAGCAGCGTTGCATCACGCGGGTGCGGTCGAAGTGAGAACGGCTGTTTGCTTTCGGACGGGGAGTTATGAGCCGGACTACCACGCGTTGGCGACGGAGAGTGCGGTGGTGCTACCGTGGGATCGCGAGGTAATCGTGGATGGAACGCTCGTTCCGAATCCGGTTTATCGGGAGTTGTTGAACGGGTAGGGATGGGGAGGATGACCAACTTCCGTCTTCCGCCTGGTCCGCTATGAATTCTCGGCGTAATATGCGCCGATCATCTCCACGTTTCCGGCCAGAAAGCGACACTTTTCGCTGTCCGTGGCCGGCCCCTCGACCTCGAGCACCGCGACCGGATAGTCGGCGAATTTGCCGAGGAACGCGCCGATGATACCGACCGTGAGATGACAGCCGCGCGGGTCGGGTTGGTCGTCGAGACTTGCTTCCCAGCAGCCGGTGATCTCGACCGCGCAGAAGGCACCATCGGCTTCGGAGAACGATGTCTGGCCCCAGCCTGACTGAGTCCAGAATTCGCCGGCGCGCTGGAAGAAGCGCTCGATATCGAGCTCCTGCGGATCGACGTTCTCCTTTGCCTCGACGAACGTCGTGAAGGCGTCGTACATGGCGTCACCGCCAGCAAAAGCGGCGTCTCGCAGTGCGAAGACCGTGTCCAGGTCCGGGCGTGTGAGCATGGCCTTCCGGAGCGCCAGGAGCGCTCGGGGCGGGACTGATAGAAGCGGCGGATTGTTGGTATTTGTCTCGTTCACTCTATTGCCCGATCCGGTTGAACAGCTCGCTCTCGTCTATTATCGGAACGCCGAGCGTATTGGCCTTGTCTAATTTGCTTCCCGGCTCCGTCCCTGCAAGCACGAACGTCGTCGCCTTGGAAACCGAGCTGGTAACTCGGCCGCCGTTTTCCTCGATCAGCGCGGCCGCCTGGGACCGTGAAAGCGTAGGGAGCGTGCCGGTGATGACCACCGTCTGACCCGTCAGCGCGCCTGAAGCGGCAACGTGGGTCGGCTCGTCCAGCTTCACCCCAGCGCGCTCGAGCCTGGTCATCAACGACCGGACGGACGGGTCGTGGAAGAAGCTCGCGACCGACTGCGCGATCACGTCGCCAAGTCCGCGAATGGACTCGATCTGGTCGGCACTGGCGGACGATAGCGCCTTGAGCGAGCCGAAGTGGCGCGCGAGCAGACGTGCGGCGGTCTCGCCGACGTGCGGAATGCCGAGCCCGGTGAGAAGGCGCGACAGCGGCTGCGACCTGGACGCGTCGATCGCCGCTATCAGTGCCGTCGCGCTTTTCTTTTGATAACCGTCCAGCGCGAGGAGGTCGTCGGCACTGAGCGCGTAAAGATCGGCGACGTCGTGCACGATGCCCGCTTCGAGCAATTGCTCGATGCGCGCGTATGAGAGACCGCGAATATCCATCGCGCCGCGCGATGCGAAATACACCATCGCCTCCAGCTGGCGGCCTGGACAGGCGACATTCGGACAATAAATAGCAGCGAGATCCGCGTCGCGCTGGACGGGTGTGTTGCAGATCGGACAGCGTGAGGGCATGCGCCATTCGCGCTCGCTTCCGGTACGTCGTTCCGGGCACGGGGCCAATCACCTGCGGAATCACATCACCGGCGCGCTTGACCTGCACTACGTCTCCCACGCGCAGGTCCTTGTCGCGAATCAGTTGCTCGTTGTGCAGCGTAGCGAGTCGCACGGTGGTGCCACCGATCTCCACCGCGTCGAGAACTGCATACGGATTCAACTGACCCGTGCGGCCCACATTGACTTCGATCGCGGTGAGACGCGTCTCCGCAATGTCGGGAGCAAATTTCCGCGCGATGGCCCAGCGCGGCTCGCGGCCGCCGACAACACCGAGATCGTCCTGCAGCCGGAGCGAGTCGACCTTCACCACGCCGCCATCGATGGCGAAGTTGAGCTCGGCGCGCAGCTCGTGCTCCACGCGATGCGCCCAGACAGTTACTTCTTCCATCGTATCACAGCGCAATGCATGCGGCGCGACTGGAATACCCCACGATCGCAGTGTGCTGAGCAGCTCGGATTGCGTCTTGAACGGAAGCTTCCCCGGGTCGTCGAACGCGACAGCGTAGCCAAAAAACCGAAGTGGGCGCGATGCAGTGATCGATGGATCAAGTTGCCTGAGGCTGCCTGCAGACGCGTTGCGCGGGTTTGCGAACACCGGCTCGCCCGCAGCGACGCGTGCCTCGTTCATACGCTCGAACTGATCGAACGGAAAGTAGATCTCGCCGCGAATCTCGACGCGGCCACGCGGCGCGTTCGTCAGACGCAGCGGTACGTCACGGACGGTGCGAATGTTGGCAGTGACGTCCTCGCCGATGGTTCCGTTGCCGCGCGTCGCGCCGACGACGAGTACTCCATCTTCGTACGTCAGACTCACAGCTGCGCCGTCGATCTTGAGCTCCGCCGAATAGCCGGCTCGCGCGATGTCGTCGCCAGCGATACGGATGAGGCGATCCTCCCACGCGTGCAGCTCGTCATCGTCGAAAGCGTTGGCGAGCGATAGCATCGGAACCGCGTGCGTGTGCTTGACGAGCGCACTCTGCACTTCCGCGCCTACACGGCGGGTCGGCGAATCGGTACTGCGTAACTCGGGATACGCGGTCTCGATCTGCTGCAGTTCGCGAAACAGCCGATCGTATTCAGCATCGCTGAGCGCGGGCTTGTCGAGCACGTAATACTCGTGCGACGCGCGGTTGAGGATCTCACGCAGCGTCTCGGCGCGAGCGGATGGTGAATCCGCGCCCCTGCTAGCTTGGCTGGCCTGTCGTTCCGTTTTTCGCGATATGCTCATTGAACTCGCGGCTGTCGAATCGCACTACGCGGTTCCTGCCAGTTTCCTTCGCGACGTACAGTGCGTCGTCAGCGGCCTTGATGAGCGCCTCCTGATCCCTGACGAGAGGATGTGGCCATGCAGCAATGCCACAACTCATCGTGCGGTGCAACGTCTGTCCATCACTGTAGGTGAACTCGCGTGTCTCCACGCATTCCCGAATGCGTTCCGCGAATGTTACTGCCGCATCGAGCACCGTGCCAGGGAGCAGCAGTACAAATTCCTCACCGCCGTACCGGCCAACCCTGTCTACCTCGCGCGCCTCGGTCACGAGCAGGTGCGCGAACTGCTGGAGCACGACGTCGCCCGACCTGATGTCCGTACTCGTCGTTCACCCGCTTGAAGTGATCGATGTCGCACATCACGAGCGAGAGCGGCTCGTGAAGGCGCTGTGAATGCTCCCACATGTCGTGCAGGCGTTCTTCCAGCGCGCGACGATTCGCAACACCTGTGAGTACGTCGGTGCTGGACAGCACGAGCAGCTGCGCGTTCGCGGCGGACAGCTCGCGCTCCCGCTGCTCGAGCGCTGACTGGAGCGCCTGGATGCGAAGCAGCGATCGCACACGCGCGTCCAGCTCACGAAAGTTGACCGGCTTGGCAATGTAATCGTCAGCGCCTGCCTCAAAGCCCTGCACCATACTCTCGGTGGAATCGAGAGCGGTCTGCATGATCACCGGAATGAAGGGAAGGGACTCGTCGCTCTTTATTCGGCGGGCGACTTCGAGGCCGTCGATCTTCGGCATCATCACGTCGAGCAGTATCAGGTCGGGCGGTGGAGCAGTGTAGACCCGCGCCAGCGCTGCCTCGCCGTCGGCAGCCTCTTCGACTATGTATCCGCGCGCCTCCAACCGCGCGCGCAACAACTGAATGTTATCCGGGTGGTCGTCAACGACGAGGATGCGCTTGGTCTGTTCATCCGGCATCAGGCCGACCAAGGAATCGCTGAACTTCGGCGACAACTGCGCGAGGCTCACAGGGCTTGGCAAGGTAGCCATCGCAGCCAACTTCCATTGCCTTCTCGCGGTCAGACGCCAGGGCGTGGGCTGTGAGCGCGATGATCGGGATGTGCCTGGTCGCGGGGTCGTGCTTCAACACCTGCGTGGCCTCCCAACCGTCGATTACGGGTATAGAAATGTCCATCAGGACGAGATCGGGTTGCTGGGCTCGCGCCTTTGCGATGCCCTCCTCTCCGTTCAACGCCTCGATGACACTATAGCCGAAATGCTTGAGAATCGTCGAGTAGACGATCCGGTTGTCTTCGTTGTCTTCTACGAGTAACACTAACTTTCCAGATTCGCTCATCCACTCCTCGCACGGGTATTGCACGCCGTCTCAAGCAAGATTCTTACCAGCTTCAGTTCTCACAAGACTAATGGATACTATCCACGATTCCCCCGAAGAAACATCTGGCGTGCGCTTGCGGCGCTTCTGGAGACCAAAACTCAGGCGCAAAACGCGCCCCGCCACTATCCCACGCGGCCGGCCATTCAGGCGCGAGGCGGATTGGCGCTCGGTCGCCCTGGTCGGTGCCGGGATCGCCGCCGGTGTGGTACTGGGCGCCGGCATTGCGCTTCTGGTGGCGCCGCAGTCCGGGGCCCACACGCGGCTAGCCCTGAGTCGGGAGCTCAGGCGTCGTCGGCCGTGGCGCCGCAGTCCATGGGAGCAACTTGGCACGGAGTTGAACAAGGCAGCGCGGAAACGCAACGTAGAAGGAAAGTGGCGTCAGAGTGATCTTTCACGGCAAGCGTGAAAGATCACTCTGACGCCACTTTCGCACTAGAGCTTCTTCAACGCCTCTGCCGCTTCGGCCTTGTACCTGGGATCGTTGTAATCCACAAGCTCGCCCGAAACGACGGCCTGATATTCCGTTTTCGCAAGTGACGGGAGACCCATGTCGACGTATACCTTCGCGAGATCAAGGCGATGCACGATCCGGCGTGGATCGTTGGTCACTGCCTGCTCCAGATAGCTCCGCGCGTTGGCCCAGCTTGCCTGGCTGAAGACCTGACCGCCGAGGAAGTTGCGCGCGATCATGCGTGTGAAGCCATTGAGGCGCATGACTTCGGCGTTCCAGACTCCCATCACGTGCAGGCATCCGGCGTGCTTCGGCTCGATCCTGAGGCATTCCATTGCCTGGTCGCGAACCTTACCTGCGTATTTCACACGATCGCGAGCGCCAAGTGTGAGCGCCATGCGTCCAAGCGCTTCGGCGGATACGAAGTGACCGTCTGCGCCGGAGGGGTTGACCTGAACGGCATGCGCGGCCTCGTCCTGTGCTGCCTTGTACATCGCGCTCCGCTTGTCCGCGTCTGATTCGGTCAGCGCGAGGTCGACCTGCGAGCGCGCCGCACGCCACGACGCGTCGTAGTTGTTAGGGTCGATCGCGAGCGCTTTTTGATATGCCTCCAGTGCCGCAGTCGCGTTGCGGGCATCGTATGCCGTATCGCCGCGCGATACCCACGCAACCGCAGACTGGGCACCGGCCGAAAGTCCCGGGATGGCCAGGGACAGCGCGATGAATCCGGTCGCCGCGAGCTTACGAACCATGATTGGCATCTCCAAGAGCGTAAACGTTGCTTAGAATACCCCGATGATCGTTCCACGGCTTATCGAGCGCAAGCGCGACGGCGACAATCTTACGTCGTCCGAATGGCGCGAGCTCATATACACGTATTCGGCAGGCGACGTGCCGGATTATCAGATGTCGGCGCTGTTGATGGCGGTCTTCTTTCGCGGCATGACGCGTACCGAAACCGACGCGCTGACCGATGCGATGCTCAGCAGCGGCGCCAGGCTGGATCTGTCGGACATGACCGTGCCCCGTCTCGACAAGCATTCCACCGGCGGCGTGGGCGACAAGGTGTCGCTGGTACTTGCCCCCCTGATCGCCGAGCTCGGTGTGGCGGTGCCGATGATGTCGGGCCGCGGCCTCGGTCACACTGGTGGTACGCTCGACAAGCTGGAATCGATCCCCGGATTTCGAACCGATCTATCGCTTGCGGCCGCGCGTGCGCAGCTCGATCGCATCGGCTGTGCGCTGATCGGGCAAACCGGTGAGATCGCGCCGGCGGACAGGAAGTTGTACGCACTCCGCGACGCGACGGGAACCGTCGAGGCGATCCCGCTCATCTCGGCGAGCATAATGAGCAAGAAGCTCGCTGAAGGACTGACCGGGCTGGTACTCGACATCAAGAGTGGGAGCGGCGCCTTTCTTCCCGAGCTGGATCGCGAGATCGAGCTTGCGAAGACGATGATCGAGCTGGGCGCCGATCGCGGCTGTCCTGTAGTCGCGCTCGTCACGGCAATGGACCGTCCGCTCGGAAACGCGTGCGGCAACGCGATAGAGGTGCGCGAGGCGATCGAGTTTCTGCGCGGCGATCCCCCCGAGGACCTCGCTACAGTGACGTATGCGCTGGGCGCTGAGATGCTGCTGCTCGCCGGTGTCGCAATCACGCATCAGGATGCTCACCTGCGAATGCGCGAAGCGATCACGAGTGGCAGGGCTGCAGAGCGCTTCCGAGCCATAATCGCGGCACAGGGTGGCGACCCACGCGTCGTCGACGATGTGTCACTGCTTCCGTCGTCGCCACTGCGTGCCGAGTATCGTGCATCGCGCGACGGGATCGTGCAGCGCGTGGAACCGCGTACGATTGGTCACGGTGTTGTCGCGCTTGGCGGCGGGCGGCGTGCAATACACGACGTCATCGATCCGGCTGTCGGCTTCGACATATTGGTCAAGCCGAACGCTACAGTTACAGAAGGCGACGTGATTGCAATCATTCACGCAGCGGACGATGCCGGCGCGGCGATAGGGCGCAGCGTACTCGATACCGCGATGTTGATCGGTGATGCGCCGGTCGATGTCTTACCGCTGGTATCACATCGAATAACGTCGGATGCGGTCGAGCAGCTCCGCTAAGCAGCGTCACGGCGCTTCCTCTCTTCTTGCGGCAATGACGGTCGCCACGGGGCCGGCCTGCAGTAGCAGGCCGCGCGGTACGTCATGGCGATCCGTGGAAAGCGATACAGCGACCGAGTTTCCGTCGAGTGACGCTCCAGGCGGGATCGTGATCGTCCAGCGTGGCCGCATGGTGCGATAAACCGCGATCTGGCGATCGGCGGTCGCGACGAGATGGCCCGCGGAGTCGTGCACGACGAGATGGGCCACACCAATGAATGCACCGTTGCCATTGCGCGTGAGTGCTGCGCGCACGTCGATCACACCGCGTCGTGCGACGGCGTCTACCGATCCGATTGTGACGCCGGTGGAAACAGTGCCCTTGCGGAAGAATACCGGAAGAACCGTTGCGGTCTCCATTGCGATATGCAGGTGCGGTGAGGTCGTATCGGCCGTATCGATCGGAATGGGCGATGCGTCGTCGCGCGCGTGAACGGTGATACGAGCCCAGTACTCGCCATCCGCAAGCGCTGCTGGCGGTCGGGCGAGGAGCCGAACGGTGCGCGTCGCGCCCGGCTTCAGTGCAAATCGACTGGGATATGGAACGATCCATCCTGCCGCGCTCGCGTTATCCGGCTCGTCGTTCAACTCGACGCGTAGCTGTCCTGACGAATCCGTAGTCGCGTAACCAAACCGCAGATCGACGCTGAACTCCGCACGCGTTGCGTGCGGGTTCAGCACCGTTATCTCTCCGGCAGGACGGGCTGGCGTCAACACGACCATGTGCGGATCGACGCCTATTCCGGCAACCTGTGCACCGGCAAGCCTGCCGAGCGCGCACCATGCGACTCCAGTCTTGGCCGCTCGGCCACCGACGAGACGCAGCCTCACAGATCGGAGTACGCGACCGTAATCTGGCCGGTGCCCGTGTAAGCCGTGGTGGGTTGGGCTGCGGAGGCCTGCACCGTCGCGCCGATTCCGAAGTACAACTTCGTCGTTCCTGTGAACGTCTGAAAGTGCGCGGCGATCGGGTCGCTGGTTCCCGAGTTGAATGCGACCGGCGTTCCGGCCAGGGTCGGGTTGTCGCTGATCAAGTAGGTCCAGTTGGTGATCGGCAGATTGGTTCCGGACGGCGGATTGAGCTGCGACGGCATCGCCAGTGTCACGGTGACTGCGGAGCCGCCCTGACCGATGAGCTCGAACCGCCCGCCCGTCGCCGCGCTCGGAGCGATGGTCTTGGTAGTGGCTGTGAGCATGCGGCCGAAATCGAGTGCGTGTGTTACGATGAGCTGGAGTGGCGCGACTACCTGCGCGGTGATGGCGATCGAGCCTGACGCGCTGGACTGCGCGCGGGCTGGCGTTGCGAGTACAGCGGCGGCGATCAACTGCGCCGCGAGCAACATTCGGCGAATTACTATCTGCATTATGACACTCCTGCCGCGTCAGCGGCGGATCGGATGAGTGATACGCGCCGAGTATAGGGCGGGGGAGTGGGGGCGAGCGTAAGCGGTGATGAGCGAGCGGGAGCGATTCGCTGCTTCAAGAGGCGTCGCTCGTATTGCGAGTCAGATAACTGCAAGAGCCCAGCAATCAATAGAAGACTGCTGGGCTCTTGCGTTATCTGACTCGTTTTATCTGGGTGCGCTACACGTCCAGATTGCTCACGAACTTCGCATTTGCCTCGATGAACTGCCTGCGCGGCTCGACGTCGTCGCCCATCAACGTCTGGAAGATTTCGTTGGCCTGCACGGCGTCCTGCATGTCGACCTTGAGCAGGGTGCGCGTGTTGGGATCCATCGTGGTCTTCCAGAGCTGGTCGGGGTTCATCTCACCGAGTCCCTTGTAGCGCTGGATGTTGACTGACGTCTTGCCGTCATTGCCGCCCATGCGCGCGATGAGATCGTCGCGCTCCTTCTCGTCGTAGGCGTAGTACTCTTCCTTGCCCTTGGCGACGCGGTAGAGCGGCGGCTGAGCGAGGTAGATGTAACCTGCCTCGATGAGCTCCGGCATCTGCCGGAAGAGGAAGGTCAGCAGCAGTGTGCGAATGTGTGCGCCGTCGACGTCGGCGTCCACCATCAGAATGATCTTGTGGTAGCGCGTCGATTCGAGCGTGAAGTCGTCGCGGATACCGGCGCCGATCGCTGTGATGATCGTGCGAATTTCCTCGTTCGACAGAACCTTGTCGATGCGTGCCTTCTCGACGTTGATGATCTTGCCGCGCAATGGCAGGATCGCCTGGAAGTTGCGGTTGCGCCCCATCTTGGCGGAGCCACCGGCTGAATCACCTTCGACGAGATACAGCTCGCACAGAACCGGATCGCTGAGTGAGCAATCGGCGAGCTTGCCCGGCAGGTTACCGACGTCGAGCGCGCTCTTCTTGCGCGTGAGATCGCGAGCCTTGCGTGCGGCTTCGCGTGCACGCGATGCGGAAAGCGCCTTCTCGATGATGATGTTCGCGACCTTCGGATGCTCGTCCAGATAACGGTTGAGCAGGTCGTTCATCACCGACTTGACGGCACCTTCGACTTCGGAGTTGCCGAGCTTGGTCTTGGTCTGACCCTCGAACTGCGGCTCATGGACCTTGACGGACAGAACGGCCGTGAGGCCCTCGCGCACGTCATCGCCGGACAGGGTGGATTCCTTGTCCTTCTTGTTGAGGTTGCTGCGGCCGAGGTACTGGTTGATGACGCGTGTCAGACCGGACTTGAAGCCGGTGAGGTGCGTTCCACCCTCGTGGGTATTGATGTTGTTGACGAAGGAGAAGACGTTCTCGTTGTAGCCGTCGTTGTACTGGAAGGCTATCTCGATGCCGATGTCGTCGTGAGTGGTGTCGATGTACACGACTTCGGGATGCAGGGGCTTGGTGCGCGCATTGAGATACGCCACCATCTCCTGCAGTCCGCCGCGAGCAAGGAAGGTCTCGGCTTTTTCCTGTCCCTCGCGCTCATCGGTGAGGGTGATGCTGACGCCCTTGTTGAGGTACGCGAGCTCGCGCATGCGATTGGCGAGCGTGTCGTACTTGTAAACGAGGTCGGTGAATATCAGCTCGTCCGGCTTGAACCACGTCTTGGTGCCGGTGTCGTTCTTCGGAACCGTGCCGACGACCTTGAGCTTGGTGACGGTGGTACCGCGGTTGAAATCCATGTAATAGATCCTGCCGTCACGCTGCACCCACACCTTGAGCTGGGACGAGAGCGCGTTGACAACGGAAACGCCGACCCCGTGCAGACCGCCCGACACCTTGTAGCTGTTCTTGTCGAACTTGCCGCCGGCGTGAAGTACGGTCAGCGCGAGCTCGACGCCTGGCAGGCCTTCGGTAGGGTGAACGTCGACGGGAATGCCACGCCCGTCATCAACGACGGTTATCGAATCGTCCTTGTGGATCGTGACGGAGATCTCGCTCGCGTGTCCGGCGAGTGCTTCGTCGATGGAGTTGTCGACGACCTCGTAAACGAGATGGTGAAGACCGGTTCCGGATGTCGATCCGATGTACATGCCGGGGCGTTTGCGAACTGCCTCGAGCCCCTTGAGAACCTGAATGTTCTCCGCATCGTAATGCGAAGCCGTGCGATCGATCTTTTCTTTGACAGCCATTTACGCGACCAAAATTGGCGTGGGACGGCTACCGAACAAATACCGAAGGAAACGGTGCCGCAGACTCTATAATATAACCCGGGCGGGCACGCTTCGCAACCTTTCCGGCACGCTGTAAGCTATTGTGCGGCAACGACTTGCGGCAATCAGGCGGGGCGTGCCAACTGGAATCGGAGTTTTCGCACCCGCGGGCGCGATGGATCGGTGTTCAGCGCTCGCACGAGCTGCGGCTCCATGAGCTGCAACTCGGTCATCCAGGCGTTGGTCCGGACCGCCACAAAGAGCGATCCGTCGGGCGTCACGAACAGAGGCTCGGTCACGGCCGCGATGTCGCGCCCTACCAGATCAGCCCACTCCGGAACGACTGCGGACTGGACCATGCGGACGTCCAGCCCGGCCTCCTTGAGGTAGAAACTGAGCGCATCGGAGATCTTTTCTGGCGTGCGCTTTTTACTGGACATTGTCGCCCCCGGCTGCAATCGCGCCGGTCGCGATGTGCCAGCGCGCCAGGCGGCTCAGATTGGGCGGGATGTCGCCTGCGCGCGGCACCGTCAGAATGGTCTGACCGGTCACGGCTTCCTGGAGCAACGCCAGAATGTGTGCACTGCGCCGCACATCCAGCTCCGCGAACGGATCGTCCAGCAGCAGCAACGGATCGGTGCCGGCGTGCGCCTTGAGTGTCTCGGCCTCGAGGAGCCGTAGCGTGATCGCCGCGGTGCGCTGCTGACCGCCAGAGCCGAAAGTGCGCAGATCATGACCTCCGATCTGCAGCGCAACGTCGTCCCGATGCGGCCCGGCATGCGTCAATCCTCGGCGGATATCCAGCGTGCGCTTGCGAGCGAGCGTGTCGCTCAACTCGTCTGCCGCGTCTCGCGGATTCGCGATCGACGTCACGTAGCGCATGGTCATCGGCTCAGGCTCGCCGATCGCGGCGGTGATTCGCGTGTACTCGCGCTCATGCTGATCCATCCATGCAACCCGCTCGGCCACGTAGAACGGCACCGCTGGTCGCGAGCGCGGGTTCCCACGCGGCCACGCTTTCATCGGACTGGACTCCGCGTGCAACTCCACGCAATGCGGCGTTTCGCTGCGTGAGCGCTGCGCGGTACTGCTGCAGCGCGTTGAGGTAGCGGGGCGATGTGAGTGCCAGAGCAACGTCCAGAAATCGGCGTCGCTCGCTGGGCGATCCGCTCACGAGCGCGACATCGCGCGGTGATATCACGATCGCCGGAAGTGAGCCAAGCGCACCGCTCAGACGCTTCACCTCCGCGCCGTCGGCGGTTACGCGCTTTCGTCCGCGACCGAACGCCGCGGAGATCTCGTGCTCACCGTTGGTTGCAACTGTTGCGTGCAGATGAAATGCACTCGCGCCGAAGCGCACGAGATCTGCGTCGCGCGCGCCGCGAACGGAGCGAAGAAGCTGGAAGTAGTAGATCGCCTCCAGAATGTTCGTCTTCCCCTGGCCATTGTCGCCAATGATGACTACACCCTCTGCCGGAAACGTGAGCTCCGCACGTACGACGTTGCGGAAGTCGCGGATCGAGAGACGATCGAGAAGCGCCATTCGTGTGCGACCAGCCGTTACGGCAACGCTTCCGCGTCTCCGTCAGCGTCCGTTGAAGCCCGGCGTGCGCTTCTCGAGAAATGCCGACATACCTTCCTTCATGTCGTCGGTTGCGGCGAGCAAGCCAAAATGATTCGCCTCGAGCGTCAGGCCTTCGTCGAGCGTCATGCCGAGTCCACGGTCCACGGCTTCGATGCTGAGCGCGACCGCGAGCGGAGCGTTCTGCATGATCTGCTTCAACATTATCTGCGCAGCTCCGATCAACTCGGCAGCGTGCACCACGCGATTCACGAGTCCGATCCGCAGCGCTTCCTCCGCGTCGATCATCTCGCCCGTCATGAGAAGCTGCAGCGCGCGTCCCTTGCCAACGAGACGCGGGAGCCGCTGCGTGCCGCCGTAACCGGGAAGGATTCCCAGCTTCACTTCCGGCTGGCCGAACCTGGCGTGCTCCGAGGCGATGCGCACATGGCACGCCATGGCGAGCTCACATCCGCCGCCCAACGCGAATCCGTTGACCGCCGCGATGACGGGCTTGGGACACATCTCGTAGCGGCGAAAAACTTCCTGTCCGGCGCGCGAGCGGCCTTTCGCCACGAATGGCGATTGTCCCTGCAGCTCGCTGATGTCTGCGCCGGCGATGAACGCGCGTCCGGCGCCGGTGAGTATCACGCCCCCAACGTCCTGTCGTACTCGCGCGTCGTCGATCGCGACGCCGAGCTCGGCGATCGTCGCCGAGTTGAGCGCGTTGAGCTTGTCGGGCCGGTTGACCGTGATCGTCGCGATCCGGTCGGCGACTTCAAAGGTGATAAAGTCATAGGAAGACATGCGCTGAATATAAGCGCCGCTGGGCGACCGGTCCTGGAAGGCAGCCTTCTTGCTTGGATCGCCGGACATGCGCCAAACCTGGCTCTCGAGAATCGGAAGGAAGCGCGGCCGTTTCAGCTACGTGACGCCGGCGGGAAAGGCGGTGAGTGCTGCGCGCGCCGCGCAGATCGATGCGCTGGCGATCCCGCCCGCGTGGACCGACGTTCATATCGCTGCGAGCGAGCGAGCGGCGATTCAGGCGTGGGGATTCGACGTTCGCGGTCGCAAGCAGTACCGGTATCATCCGAATGCCGTGAAGCGTGGCCAGCGGCGGAAGCTTTATCGCGTCCGGCAGATGGCGCGTGATCTGCCTGCGATTCGACGGCGCGTGGCGGAGGACTTCCGGCGAAAGGATTTCTCTCGCGAGAAACTCAACGCTGCCGTCATCCGGTTCCTTGCGGACGGCTTCTTTCGAATCGGGAACGACAGATACGCGAAGGAGAACGGAACGTTCGGTCTGACGACGCTGAGGAAGTCACATGTCAGTGTTGATGGCGACGCGATCGTCTTCGACTATGTGGGCAAGCGATCGATCCGACATCGTAAGACTGTCGTGAGCCGAGATCTTGCGCGCTTCGTCGAGTCGTTGCTGAAAGTTCCCGGACGGCGGCTGTTTCGATATCAGGACGGTGATGGTGCGTGGCGCAACGTGGAATCCGCTGACGTCAACGAGTATCTCAAGGAGCTTGCGGGATTTCCATACAGCGCCAAGGACTTCCGGACATGGGGTGGAACGTTGCGCGCGGCGACCGTGCTCGCGGATATTGGCGCCGCGCCATCGGAGCGCGACGCGAAGAAGAATGTTGCGACCGCAATCAGGCTCGTCGCGGCTGAGCTTGGTAATACGCCGACAATCTGCAGAGAATCGTACGTGCATCCGGTGGTCATCGAGCGATATCTGGCCCACGGTGATACAATACGATTAGCGGCATCCGCCACTCATCGCTCAGCGCGCGGCTCACGGACGCCCGAAGAGCGTGCACTTATTCAGTTTCTGGACGAATATTTTCCGGACCGTCGTCAACGGAGACGCACCGATCCGGCGTAGAGGTTTATTTCGCGAATGTCTGGCGGGCTACTCGAGTGCGACATCGGGCGCGATCTCGAACGAAAGTTGGAGCGGCACTGCGCGGCGTTGAGCGCGTGCCGAGCGTGTGGCGACAGGGTTGCGGGAGCGATTCCGATAGTATCGATGGCACGGCGCCCGCGCGCCATGTTGGTGGGTCAGGCGCCGGGCCAGGTCGAGATAACCAGTCAGCGGCCGTTCGCAGGGCGCGCGGGCAAGACGCCTGTTCAGGTGGCTGGCGCAGGCCGGGCTCAGTGAAGACGAGGCGCGCGAGCAGATTTACATCGCCGCGATCACGCGCTGCTATCCTGGTGCGAGCAAGAGTGGTCGCGGCGACCGCGTGCCGTCGCCCGCAGAACAGGAGCTGTGCAGCCACTGGCTGGACGCGGAGCTCGCGCTGATCAGGCCCGCGGTGGTAATCCCCGTTGGGCGCCTCGCGATCGACCGATTTCTTGGCCATGCTCCGCTGGAAGTCCTGATTGGCAGGGAGCACGTTCGTGAGCTGCACGGGCGCGACGTCAGCGTAATTCCTTTGCCGCATCCATCCGGTGCGAGCAGCTGGATACACGGCGGTGGGCACAAGGCATTGCTGGATAACGCCCTTTCGCTACTGCAGCGCCGCCTCGGCTCGGAATAATCTGACAAAAATCTTACCCAGCGACGACGGCAATCGGGTTAGATAAATAAGTCAAGGAAAACCTTCACTTATTTAGAGATCGGCATTCAGCGCCCTTGGCGAGACGTGCTGGAGACCGATCAAAACCGAAAACGGAGTCGAGCCATGCTGTCAGGATCGTGGATCAACCGCGCAGTAGCGAAAGGTCGCAGGATTACGCGTGATCGGTTCCAGAGTTGGATGCTCCTCTTCCTTATAGCTGCGTCGGGCGCAAGCGTCGTCGCCTGTAACAGCGACCGCAATCCCATGGAGCCGCCGCCGTCGCCGCAGCTGGTTGCGAGCGGCAAGCAGATCTTCAGGTTCGAGACCTTCGGCGACGAGAAGTTCTGGACCGACACGCTGCACATGGAGCGCGTGATTCAGGCTGCGGTCGATCCGACGACCGCGTTGTCGGTGGGGCTCAAGGTGGACATGGATACGCTGCCCGCGGCATTGGTGCAGGCGATTCAGGCCGGGCGGGTGGACCTGAAGAGTCCGGCGACCACGGTCGCGCTCATCAAGCTGGGTGCCGTCGTCGGCGTGCGCGGGACGGTCGTGACTGTGAACGGACGTGACTCGTTGACGCGGGTGGGAATTACGTGCGCGCTGTGTCACTCGACGGTGGATGATGCATTCGCACCCGGGATCGGCCACAGGCTGGACGGATGGCCAAATCGAGACCTGAATCCGGGGGCTATCATCGCGCTGTCGGGAGCGCTCACTCCTGCCCAGAAGGCAGTATACAACTCTTGGGGGGCGGGAAAGTACGACCCGCGGTACAACTTCGACGGGAAGAACGGCCCCACCGTGATACCGCCGGCGTACGGGTTGGCGGGGCTGCATTCGGTGACGTTTACTGGCGACGGGACGGATCTGGAATATTGGAATCGGTACGTCGCCGTCACTCAGATGCACGGACAGGGCAATTTTTCAGAACCGCGTCTGGGGATCAACGTGCAGCAGCCGGCGCCTAATCTCGTGGAGCCGAATCTTCCTGCGCTGCAGGCATATCAGCTCAGTCTGAGCGCGCCTGCCGCGCCTGCCGGGTCGTTCGACGCGACTGCGGCGGCACGCGGGCAGGTGGTATTCGCCGGCGCTGGCAAATGTGCGCAGTGTCACGTGGGCCAGGAGTTTACCGACGGTAACACGCGTCTCCATGCCCCATCCGAGATACCGACCGATCCGACGTATGCGCTGCGGACGGCGACCAAACAGTGGAGAACATCGCCTCTAAAGGGAGTGTGGCAGCATCCGCCGTATTTCCATGACGGAAGCGCGGCGACGCTGGCAGATGTGGTGGACCGGTATAATTCCAAGCTGGCGCTGAATCTCACCGCCCAGCAGAAGGCCGATCTGGTACAGTATCTCAAGTCCCTGTGACCGCTGCCGAGGCGTGCGGCGGTGGGGGGGCCGGTCGGCAGCGCTGGCCATTCGCGCCTTGGGCTTTAGCCGCTCCATTTGCGGGCGTACGAGAGGATATATTTCAACGCTGTGAAAGCGAGCACCAAATTCCTCACTGGCGGTGCGCTGATACTCGGCGTGGCCGGATATCTGATGGCGAACTCCATCAGTAAGACGGCGACGTATTATCTGACGCCGACCGAGCTTTCGAGCAAGATTGCGACCGACCCCACGTTCTACAATACGGGTGTCAAGGTTGGAGCACGCGTTGTCAGTGGCTCGATCGTGCGCCAGCCCGGCGGACGCGAGACGTCGTTCCGAATGACTGACGGGACGCACACGTACAACGTGGACTATCGTGGCATCACGCCGGATACGTTCACGGACAGCGTTGATGTAGTGGTAGAGGGCCGCCTGGGGCGCGACCAGGTATTTCATGCGACGACGCTTCTCGCCAAGTGTGCCTCGCGGTATGAGAACGCGCCGGATCGTCCAGCGCGCACTCAGACGTGATGACAGCGCGGCGATGACCGCGCTCAACTTTTCCTTACAATGATTCTCGTTGGTGAGCTGTCGCTGTGGGTCGCCTTGTTGATGGCGGTCTGGACGGCGACCGTGTCTTTTGCCGGCGGCTCGCTCAAGCGCCAGGATCTCATCGCGAGTGCGGAGCGCGGAACTTACGCGACGTTCGCGATGGTGGTTCTTGCTTCGGCCGGATTGTGGACGGCGATCTTCACCCACGATTTCTCGTTCAAGTACGTGGCGTCGTACACCAGCGCGAATCTGCCGAAGGCCTATCTGTTCACGGCGTTCTGGGGCGGCCAGGCAGGATCGATGTTGTTCTGGGTTCTGATCCTCACTTTCTTCTCGTCGCTCGCCGTGTTGACGAGTCGCAGCCGCAATCGCGAGCTGATGCCGTACGTGATCGGAACGCTCGCCGTGATCGCGATCTTCTTCCTTGCGACGCTCTGCTTCGGCTCGAATCCGTACGAGCGGCTGGACTGGCTACCGGTCGATGGGCGCGGAATGAATCCGCAGCTCCAGAATCCGGGAATGGCGATCCATCCGCCGAATCTCTATCTCGGTTACGTCGGGACCAGCATTCCGTTCGCATTCGCGATCGCGGCGCTGGTTACGCGCCGGCTCGACGCTGAATGGCTTGTCGCGGTACGACGCTGGGCGCTGGTCAGCTGGTTCTTCAACACGACGGGAATCATACTCGGCATGTGGTGGGCGTATGTCGAGCTCGGCTGGGGCGGCTACTGGGCCTGGGATCCAGTCGAAAATGCCAGTCTGCTTCCATGGCTCACGACGACTGCCTTTCTGCATTCGGTGATGGTGCAGGAAAAGCGCGGCATGCTGCGCAAGTGGAACGTGACGCTCGTCATTTGCTCCTTCCTGCTGTCGATCTTCGGGACGTTCATCACTCGCAGTGGAGTGATATCCAGCGTTCACTCTTTCGCTCAGTCGCCGGTCGGCAACTGGTTCGCCGGATTCCTTGGCGTCGCGATCATCGTGAGCGTGTATCTCGTCACCACGCGTCTCAAGGACCTCAAGGCCAACGCAGTGCTCGAGAGCATGGTGAGCCGCGAGGCGGCGTTCCTGTACAACAATCTCGTACTGGTTGGAATCGCGTTTTCGGTATTGTGGGGAACGCTGTTTCCGATTCTTACTGAAGCCGTGCGCGGCACCAAGATCACGGTTGGGCCGCCGTTCTTCAACGCGGTCAACGTTCCGCTGGGACTGCTATTGCTGCTGCTGACCGGAATCGGTCCGCTGATTGCGTGGCGGCGTGCTTCTGTCGCGAACTTGCGGCGACAGTTCACCTTTCCAGCTGCTGCGCTCGTAATCGTGCCGGCGCTCCTGTTCGCCGCTGGAATGCGGAGCATGTCCGCGATAATCGCATACGCGTTCGCGGGCTTCGTCGCAGCGACGATTCTGCAGGAGTTCTACAAGGGTGTTGGCGCGCGGCATTCGATGTACGACGAAGCGGTTCCCGTTGCATTCGTGCATCTGATCGCGCGGAATCGGCGGCGTTATGGCGGGTACATCGTACATGCCGGCGTGGTGATCATCTTCTGCGCGTTTGCCGGACTCGCGTTCAAGACGGAACACGATCTTACAATTTCCGCTGGCGATACCAAGACCCTGGTCGATCCGTTCGGGCACACGTGGACGTTCACGAGCCAGGGTGTTTCGCGCTACGATGTTCTGAATCGCGAAGTAACGGCGATAGCGCTCGAAACAAAACGCGACGGCAAGCGCATGGGCGTCATCACAAGTGAGAAGCGGCAGTACTTCTCCGGCAACGACCCGAACAATCGCGTTCCGACCTTCGAGCCGGCGACGGCAGTTGGAATCAAGGGATCGTTCAGGCAGGATGTGTACGTGACACTCGCCGGCGTAACTGGCCAGGATACGGGGGAGATACGAATCACGTTCAACCCGCTGGTTCGCTGGGTATGGCTTGGCGGAATGTGCATGGCGATCGGTGGTCTGATCGTGATGTGGCCGCAGGCTGAGCGCCGGAGAAAGCAGGGCGGATACGTGACGACGCTGCGTCCGGACGCTATACCGGTGGAAAGCGCATGACGATGGGGCGCAGACAGTTTCTGCTTTCTGTCGCGGGCAGTCTCGCTGTCGCGCGCGTCGCGGGTGCGCAGGGCTCGGCGAATTCGATGGACATGGACATGAGCGCCGCCACGTACAAGCCGGTGCGACTGCCCGCGAAGCCGAACGCCACCCCGCAACTTAGCGACGCGCAGCGGGACGACCTCGAACACCACATTCACTGCCAGTGCGGCTGCAATCTCGACATCTATACTTGCAGGACAACTGATTTTACGTGTCCTGTCTCACCGCCGATGCATGTGGACGTCATGGGGCTGGTTGGGGGCGGATACGGCGCGCAGGAGATCCTTGCCGCTTTTCGCGCGGTGTACGGTGAGCGCGTGTTGATGGCGCCTGCTAAAGAAGGCTTCAACTGGCTTGGCTATCTGGCTCCATTCGTGACGCTTGGCGCCGGCAGCGTGTTGGTGTTTGCGCTGTTGAAGCACTGGAGCCGGCCGGAGGAAAAACCGCATATCCCAGAGGATACCGTTCATGCCACTCCGGAAGAGCTTGAGCGTTTGCGCGAAGTAATGAGGGACGACGCATGATCGCAATGATCGTTGGAACCGTGCTTGCCATCGTGGCGCTCTGCTTCGTCCTGTATCCACTATTCCGGGAACCGCTCGGAATGAAGTCGGCGCCGCGGGTGGTCAGCCGAAGCACTGGTGTCACGACCGCGGTCGATGCGCTGCGCGAGATCGAGTTCGACCATGTAACCGGGAAGCTTTCGGATACCGACTACGCGGAGCTCAAGTCGTCGTACACGCAGAGTGCCGTAGCCGCGATGCGCACGGGCGAGCCGGCGCCGCCGAGCGAGGTGGTCTGCGCACACTGCGGCCCCCGCCCGGAGCGTGACGCGGCGTACTGCTCCGAGTGCGGGAACGTGCTGGCGGCCTGACGCGGTGTTCTACCAGGCACTGTCGATAATCGGCGCGGCCCTCTTGCTCCTCGGATTCGTGTCCCTGCAGGCGGGTAAGATGCGAAGCGACGGCACGGCATTCAATGTGCTCAACTTTGTTGGATCGGGGCTGCTGGCCTGGGTCGCGATCCATGACCGGCGCGCCGGGTTCATCATCCTCGAAGTGGTATGGGCGCTTGCCTCCCTGCCACCGTTGTTTCGTGCGTTCACTGGAAAGATCGTCGAGGGAAAGACGTTGTAGCCATCGTTCCGGAGGTTCAGATGCACTGGTCATCCGTGCGGATCTCACATGGTTCAGCTGTAATCCTGCCTGCGCTCCTGATCCTGAGCGCGTCGCCGGCGTTGGCCCGCAACGCCGCTGCGCAGGGTACCATCACCGGCGCTGTGCGTGACTCCGTCGGTATTGGAATCAACGGAGCGAAGGTCTCCGTTGCCGGCACCGCGCTCCACGCCGAGAGCGACGATCGTGGCCGGTTCATCCTCCAGGGAGTCCCTCCCGGCCCGGGATCCTTACGCGTTCGGCGGCTGGGCTTCGGGCCGGTGTCGATCGATGTTGTGGTCACCAGCGGAACGACCACGCACGTGGACGTGACGATGAAGGAAGTGCCGCACGAGCTCAGCGGGGTGGTCGTGCGCGCAAAACTTCCGCGCCACTACGAAGGTTATCTGGCGGGATTCTACGAGCGACGAGACCTCGGCTTCGGGCATTTCATCACCGGCGACGAAATTGCGGAGCGAGCGCCGATGAGGGTCACTGACATGCTCCGGATGGTTCCGGGACTGCAGGTCAGCACGACCAACGCGGACGAGTCCCATGTTCGCATTCGCGGCAATACCTGCTGGCCGTCGGTCTGGATCGATGGCACGCCGGCCAACGCGGCAGAGTTCGATCTGGACTGGGTGACGCCGAGCGATATTGTCGGAATCGAGGTCTACTCGAGCATCGCCACCGTACCGCCGCAGTTCGTCGACCGGCTCGGTCCCATACTTTGCGGAACGATCGTTATCTGGACCCGCCAGGGCGAGCCAGGAAAGAAAAGATCACTCAGCGCGGCGCAACTCGCCGACCTTGTGGACCGTCTCAAGGTGTACACCGCCGATCAGGTGGACATACCGGCGCGAGCGGACTCGTCGGCTCCTGCCGTGCCCTGGTACCCCGATCCTCTCTACAAGGAGCGCGTTCCCGGACGGGTCCTGGCGGAGTTCGTGGTCGACACGGCGGGGCGCCCAGAGCCTGAAACGATTGGCATTGTTTCATCGACCGATCCCCGGTTCGCGGCCTCAGTAGTCCGGGCGCTCTCGCAAGCCCGGTTCTTTCCAGCGCGCCTCGGCGGCCATCCCGTTCGGCAGTTAGTTCAGCAGCCTTTCACGTTCGTCGGGCCGGCGCTATAGCTCCAGTGCGGTCAACCGCCGCACGGCAAGGTGTATCGGTGCAAGCGTCGCCGTCAGGCAAAGCGCTGCCGCGGCTGCGAAGGCGATTATCATCTCGGTCGGGTCGATCGGACTCCCGAACGAGCGCGCAAGGAGATAGGTGTATACCGGTCGCGCTTCAAGCACGATCACGGCACCGATGAGCGAAATGGCGGTCATCATGAATATGAGACCGCCGAACGATGTAGGAATCTGAGCCGCATTCTCAGTCTCGAACTGCGGGAAGATGGTTCCGGCTCCGATCGCGAGGCCGGATATTGCGAAGGTGAGCAGCGTGATCGTACCGATCGATACCGCGGTCATGAACTCGCTCACCTCGAGCAACACGTCGGTCGTGAAGACGATCGCGAGCGCCAACGCGAGAAGCGGCATCGTACCCACCCAGAACTTCGCCCACAGCAGGTCGCGCATCGAGAGCGGACTGGCCTTGAGCAGCCACCAGGTGCGTCCTTCCAGGCTCACCGACGGAAAGATGAACCGTGCAGCGATCGAGGCGAGCACGAACCCCGCAAGCACGAGGTTCAGGAATGGAACGATGTTGGCGAGGAAGAAGGTTATTCCGTCGCCGCGTAATGGAAGAAAGCGAATGTTGAACACGTACACGATGACGAGCACGACCAGCAGGATCAGCTGCGACCACTGCGTCGTATCGCGGAAGAACACGCGCAGTTCCTTGAGCACAAGCTCCCGACGCGTCGCGGGAAGTATGTGCAGCAGCGTGCGCGACTTTGCGTGGGCACGTGCGGCCGTTCTACCGCTTCCTTCCTGTGACTTGCTGAATCCTGCGGCGTAGAGCGTGCGGTGCAGTATCGCACCTATCACCACAAGCGCCGCAGCGGTCGACCACAATAGATAGAACGGCAGCGCATCCGGCTCGTAGCGCAACCAGCCGAGCACCCCTGTCTGAACCCAGTCACTCGGGAGCCACGGTGACGTTGGCGTGCGCAGAACGGCGAGGAAATCGACGAGCGAGCGAAAGCCCTCCGGTCGGGCGAGTCGTTCGGGGCGCAGCAATCTGAATGCGAGTATGACACCACCAGCGGCGAGCACCGTGATCACGCTGAGAATGTCGCGCGTGCGACGCGCGGGAAAAATGTTGACGAGCAGGAGCGTGACCGCCGCGCCGATGGCAGCAGGTATTATCAGAAAGGGAATTACTGCTGCTATCGCAACGAGCGGATACCACCAACCTCCGTTGTAGGCGATTCCATATGCGGTGAAGATGGGGAACGCCATCAACACGACCATCCAGCTCGAGTTCACCAGCGTCTCGATCAGTTTCGCGCCATAGACGGACAGCCAGTCAACTGGCGTTCCAACAAGCAGGTCCAGATCGCGCGCGAGAAAGAAGGTGGACAGCGCGGTGATCACGTTGGACAACAACAGAAGACCGAGAAAGCTAACGAGCACCAGGCCGAGCAACTTTGCCGCGAGCAGGGTGCCGATCTCGGGAACGTTCCTGAAGTACGTCAGCAGCCGGTAAGTGACACCGAACACGCAGAGCCAGAACACTGCACCAACGAGCGATAAGAGAACAATTCGCGCGCCGCGCCCGCGCGATCCACGTCGCGCAACGGCGCGAAGTGATTGCACTTTTGGAGACAGGACGTGCAGAAGCTGGCGGACCATGATGCTGCTGTCAGACCGACAGAACTTCGAGCGCGGTACGCGCTGCCTTCTCACCGGTCAGGCGCAGGAAGATGTCTTCCAGTCCGGAGTCGTAGCCGGTATCGGTGCGAAGCTCCGTCATCGTTCCCATCGCTGCGATCTTTCCGTTCTGGACTATCGCGATCCGGTCGCACAACGTCTCCGCGACTTCGAGCGTGTGCGTCGACATGACTATCGTGTTGCCACGATCGACGTAGGCGCGAAACAGGTCCTTGAGCAGACGGGCCGCTTTTGGATCGAGCCCGACCATGGGCTCGTCGACGACTATGACTTCCGGACGGTGAACAAATGCACTGGCGATGATGAGCTTCTGGCGCATGCCGTGGCTGTAGCTTTCGACCAGCTCATCCTTCCAATCGACGAGATCGAAGAGCGCAAGTAACTCCTCGCCGCGCCGGTCGATTTCCTCTCCGCCCTGACCGTAAAGACCGGCGACGAAGCGCAGGAATTCCGTGCCCGTGAGCTTTTCGTAGATGAATGGGCGATCGGGGATAAAGCCCATCCTGGATTTTGCCGCGACAGGATCGCCAGCGAGACTGACACCGCCAATCGCGATCGTTCCAGCGGTAGGCTGAAGAATGCCGGCGATCATGCGCAGCGTCGTGGTCTTGCCTGCGCCATTCGGGCCGAGGAGGCCGAACAATTCGCCTCGTCGCACCGAGAGATCCATTCCTGCTACAGCTGTGAAGTCGCCGTAACGCTTCGTGAGACCTGCAAGCTGGATCAAGGTTTCGGGAGCTTCGGGTTGAGCGTGGCGATCTCGTAGGTACTGCGCGTCATCGACAGTCCGCCCGGCTCGCTCGCCGCAACGAGCCTCCCACGTGAGTCCACCCAGGCGGAAATCGCGCGTGACGGCGGTACGAGCTGCCACGAGCGTACGGTGTCGATGTGAGCGGCTACCCACTTCTTTCGTGCAGTGTCGAATACGGCGCTATCCACCACGCTGAATAAGGACTCTGCAGCGATGCTGAGCGTCACGGTCTCGACGCGCCGGCTGAGCGGATTGTAGATGTGGGTTACCGTTGACGCCCCGATGCGCGGCGCCCGAGTGAGCATTATCGCGATTGGGGCGAGGGAAGGAAGAAGAACGCCTGAGCCTGCCGGAGGTACCTCTCGCAGCTGAAACGGATGCTCGTCACCGCTTACGGAGAGCGCAAACGTATCGAGCGCGAATGCGCGAGTGAGGTGAGCGGTGGACGAGGCGATTACCGATTGGCTGTCACCGGCGATGAGCGCCCGCAGCCGCACCGCTCCACGCGCCGTGAAGCCGCTTGCGGTGGTATCGAGCGAGGAGCTGGCCCAGCCGATCGGCGCACCGGCCTGATCGATCGTGTAGAAGTAGGTCGCCGGCTCGAGCCGGAGCACCCCCTGCGCCAGGCGATCTGCGTCGGAGACGTCGTGGCGGCGTCTGACTAGCCAGGCTAGCCCGATCGCCCAGCAGACAAGAACCGCCACGCCGAGGAACCGGCGGTCCAGATTCACTTTCACGCGATCGAGAGACCGGTCTCGTCGGCGATCCAGCTGAGGTACTTCGGCAGGCCGGCGGCAACCGGAAGAACCAGCAGCTCGGGCAGCTTGTATGGGTGGAGTGTCTCGAAGGACGCCTGAAGCGCGTCCAGGCAGGCCGATCTGGTCTTGAGCATCAGGACCACCTCGGTCTCGTCGGCAACCTTGTTGTCCCACCGGTAGATGGAGCGTGCCTTTGGGAGCATCGTCCCGCAGGCGACCAGGCGCCGCTCGAGAAGGGCCCGGATGAGGGTTGCGGCATCGTCCTCCGTCCCGACCGTCGTCAGGACCACTACTGCGTCGGAGTGTGGCATACCCGAATTTACACCGTAAGTCCGTTAGGTTTAGATGGCTATGGCAGAAGAGGCACTGATAGTTCGAGGCGCTCGCGAGCACAATCTCCGCGACGTCAATGTTACCATCCCGCGCGACAAGCTGACGGTGATCACCGGCCTGTCGGGCTCCGGCAAGTCGTCACTGGCCTTCGATACCATATACGCCGAGGGTCAGCGGCGGTACGTGGAGTCGCTATCCGCGTACGCACGCCAGTTCCTTGGGTTGATGGAAAAGCCCGATGTCGATTCAATCGAAGGACTGTCACCGGCGATATCGATCCAGCAGAAGACGGCGGGTCACAATCCGCGGTCTACCGTCGGGACCGTAACGGAAATTTACGATTACCTGCGTCTGCTTTACGCCCGCGCTGGTACGCCGCACTGTCCCACGTGCGGTCGCGCCGTGGAGCGTCAGAGCGCGGCACAGATCGCGGACACCATCCTGCAGTGGCCCAGGGACACGCGAATCGAGATTCTCGCGCCGCTCGTGCGCGAGCGAAAGGGCGAGTTTCGTGAGCTGTTCGAGAGTGCACGCCGACAGGGATTCGTGCGCGCCGTCGTCGATGGCGATCTCATCGAGCTTGCGTCGCCACCCAAGCTCAACAAGAAGCTGAATCACAGCGTCGCCATTGTCGTCGACCGCGTGGTCGTCAATCGCGACGACCGCGGACGCCTGGCGGATTCGGTGGAGACTGCACTCAAGCTGTCCGACGGTCTGGTCGAAGTGAAACGGCACGACGACGATTCGTCGAATCTGTTTTCCGAGAAATTTGGATGTCCCGATTGCGGAACGTCGCTCACTGAGCTCGAGCCGCGCCAGTTCTCATTCAATTCGCCCTTCGGTGCGTGCCCCAAGTGCGGTGGGCTCGGCACTCGTCGCGAGGTGAGTGAGGATCTCATACTTGGCGACGGTAGTCTGACCATTCCCGAAGGCGTGGTTCTCCCGTGGGGTGAGCCTGACGGGTATCTGCGGCGCACCATCCTTCCCGGACTCGCGCGCGAGCTCAAGTTCAATCTCGATACGCCGTGGGGCGAGCTGCCGCAGAAGACGCGCGACGCACTTCTTTACGGATCGGGCGGCCGCCGCGGCGGTCCGCGTTCTGCCGACATCAAGTGGGAAGGGATCATCTCCAACGTGCAGCGCCGTTACGACGAGACGGAGTCGGATTCGGTGCGCCTCGATCTCGAGCAGTTCATGACTGCGCTGCCGTGCACCGCGTGCGGTGGACGACGGCTCAAGCCCGAGTCGCTCGCGGTGACGATCGCTGGCGTCAACATCGGCGACGTGGTGGAGCTATCCGTTGGCGAAGCTGTTCACTTCTTCACTGACGTCAAGGTTCGTTCGGGAACGCAACCGGGGCTCGACGCCGATATCGCCGGACCGATCCTCAAGGAAGTACGCGAGCGACTGCGCTTTCTGGTTGACGTAGGTCTGGATTATCTGACACTTGGGCGCGCGGCGGAATCGTTGTCCGGCGGCGAGGCGCAGCGCATTCGCCTCGCGACACAGATCGGCTCGCGACTGGTTGGCGTGCTGTACATACTGGACGAGCCGTCGATCGGTCTGCATCAGCGCGACAACGCTCGCCTGCTCGCGACACTGCGACAGCTGCGGGATCTCGGCAACACCGTCATCGTCGTCGAGCACGACGAGGAGACGATGCGCGCTGCGGATCACCTGATCGACCTCGGACCGGGCGCAGGAAAGCATGGTGGGTTTGTAATTGCCGAGGGAACGGTGGAGCACGTAACCAACGATCGCGCTTCGGTGACTGGGCGTTACCTGCGCGGCGATTCGGTGATTGCCGTTCCCGAAAAGCGCCGTCCGCAGGATGCCGACCGGATGTTGTGCATCGAAGGTGCGACCGAGCACAATCTGCGCGACGTAACGGCGGAGATTCCGCTCGGCAATTTTGTTGCGGTGACGGGTGTGTCCGGTTCCGGCAAATCGACGCTCGTCGAAGACATACTTCACAGCTCGCTCGCGCGTCACTTCTATCGTGCGCGCGTCATTCCGGGAAAACACAAGCGCATCACCGGACTGGAGCACATCGACAAGGTCATCGACATCGACCAGAGTCCGATTGGGCGCACGCCGAGGTCCAATCCTGCCACGTATGTCGGACTGTTCACGCCAGTGCGCGAGCTCTTCGCCGAGCTGCCGGAGGCGAAGATACGCGGATATGGTCCGGGCCGCTTCTCGTTCAACGTGAAGGGCGGTCGCTGTGAAGCGTGCGAAGGCGACGGCCTCGTGAAAATAGAGATGCACTTTTTGCCGGACGTGTACGTGCCCTGCGACGTCTGCAAGGGCAAGCGATACAACCGCGAAACACTCGAGGTTCGCTTTCGCGGGCTGAGCATCGCCGACGTTCTGGAGCTGACGGTCGAAGACGCGACGGAAGTATTCGTGAACCAGCCGCGCATTCACAACAAGCTCGTTACGCTCAATGAAGTCGGATTGGGTTACATCCACCTCGGGCAGAGCGCGACCACGCTTTCGGGCGGAGAGGCGCAGCGCGTCAAGCTTGCGTCCGAGCTGTCCAAGCGGGACACGGGGCGCACGTTCTACATTCTCGACGAGCCGACCACCGGCCTGCACTTCGAGGACGTGCGCATGCTGCTCAAGGTGCTGCACACGCTCGTGGATCGTGGCAATACGGTCCTAGTGATCGAGCACAATCTCGACGTGATCAAGACCGCTGACTACATCATCGATCTTGGGCCCGAGGGCGGATTGAAAGGCGGGACGATAGTGGCGAGCGGAACACCCGAACAGGTCGCGCGCGTGGCAGCATCGCACACGGGGCAGTATCTTCGCCACATGCTTCCAGCAATGTCCAGGCGCAAGGCGGGCTGATGGTCTCTCTGCTCGATATCATCGGTCCCGTAATGGTGGGACCGTCGTCATCGCACACGGCGGGTGCATGCCGGCTCGGGTTGCTGGCGCGTGGCCTCGTTGGTGGCACGCCGCAGACGGCCCTGCTGGAGCTGCACGGATCGTTTGCGCGTACCGGCGAAGGGCATGGCACCGACAAGGCGCTCGTCGCAGGCCTGCTTGGTTTTCGGCCGGATGACGAGCGAATCAGGACCGCGCTGGAAATCGCCGACGGCGAAGGGCTCGAATACAGCTTCGAGAAGACGACGATCAGCGAGGAATCGCATCCGAACACGGTGCGCATCACTGTTGCGCGGGGGCCGCGCCGCGCCGTTATGGTCGGATCATCGCTCGGCGCTGGTCGCGTGCTCGTCACGGAAATCGATGGCTATCCGGTCGATATCAGCGGCAACTTTTACAGCATCGTGATACTTGCTGCCGATGTGAAGGGATCCATCGCGCGCGTCACGCACATTCTGTCCAATCACGACATCAACATCGCGACGCTCAAGCTCACGCGCAAACAGCGTGGCGGTGACGCATTCATCGTGATCGAGTGCGATGACAATCCAGGCGAGGACGTTCGCGACGAGATCCGCGAGCTCGCGTGGGTTCGCTGGGCAATGCGGCTGGACCGAGTCTCCGGCGGCTGAGGAAGTCGAATGTACAGATCACTCGCTGAGGCCATAAGCGACGCAGAAGCCCGCGGCACCACGCTCACAGCTGTGGCACTCGACCTGGAATCGCAGGATCAGGGACGCAGCGTTGCAGACATCCGCGGCTCGCTTGCGCGCGCACTCAATGTGATGCGGGGCGCAGTCGACGCCGGAATGACCGGCGCAATGCGCTCCAACTCCGGGCTCGTTGGTGGCGATGCCGCGAAGCTCGTCAACAGCACCGCGGGACCGCTGGCCGCGACGCCGTTCCACGACATCCTCATACGTGCGCTGGCAGTTCAGGAAGTGAATGCGGCCATGGGCGTAATCGTCGCTGCACCGACCGCGGGCGGTGCCGGCGTTCTACCCGCAGTACTCACCGGTATCGCCAGCGCGCGCGGTATTTCCGATGAGAAACTCGTCGATGCACTTGCAACTGCCGGCCTCATCGGCGCAGTGATCGCCGAGCGCGCATCGCTGTCAGGCGCAGAAGGCGGATGTCAGGCTGAGACGGGCGCGGCTGCTGGAATGGCCGCGGGTGCAGCTACCGAGATGCTGGGCGGATCGCCGCGCCAGGCTGGCCACGCAACGGCGCTTGCGATGCAGAGCACTCTCGGCCTCATCTGCGATCCACTTGGCGGTCTGGTTGAGCTGCCATGTGTATTCCGGAATGCTACAGGCTCGGCGATAGCGCTGGCAGCGATCGAGATGGCTCTCGCGGGAATCGAGTTCGCCATTCCGGTGGATGAGGTGATCGACGTGATGGGGCAGATCGGTCGCGAGATGGACGTGCGTTACCGCGAGACGGCGGGTGGTGGCCTCGCCGCGACGCCAACAGGGCGCCGCCTCGCCAAAGAGAGGCTGTACCAGATCAAGCGAGCGTAGTTTGTGACTCCACGACCGGCCCCGGTCTGGCAGTGGGCGCACTTCAGTGAGCTCGCGCCGGACGATCTGTACGACATAGTCGCACTCCGAACTGCAATCTTCATCGTCGAGCAGAACTGTGCGTATCAGGATTCCGATGGCGCGGATCGCGTATCGCACCATCTATGGACACGTGGTGCGAATGGCGAGATCGCTGCCTATCTGCGCGTAGTTCCGCCTGGCATCAAGTACGCGGAGCCCTCGCTGGGGCGGATCACTACCGCGTCATGTGTGCGAGGAACCGGACTTGGACGCGCACTGGTACGGGAAGGAATCGCGCGCGTCGAGACCATGTACGGACCCGTTGCGATACGGATCGGGGCCCAGAGGTATCTGCTTCGCTTTTACGAGCAGATGGGGTTCGTCTCGACCGGGTACGAGTACGACGAGGACGATATCCCGCATACGGAGATGGTTCGTCCCGCTGGCAGATGACGGGAGCGCCCATGCCGGACCGGAATCATCGGCACGCCATTTCTCGTCAACACGTTGTCATTCAACGACTTGGCCTACATTTCCCAGATGTGCGCAACGCCGCGGACGGTGCCGTGGCGATTGGCGAAGCCGTGTCCGCCGAACAGTAGACGGGTTCGACCGAACCGATGTTTCCGCGGCTAAAGCGCCAGGGCGCCCACTTATCGGTATTTGTTTATTCTTTTATCTGGTGGCCGGCGCTAGTATATAGACAGCATGGACAGCACGGGCCCGGCCTGAACTGGCCTGGTACGTGACGACCACCGGCTCCACGAACTCCGACCAACTCTGTCCGCATGGGCATCTTTGAAAGCATAGCGCGGCTCTTTCGCGCAAACGTGAACGCCGCGATCTCGGCCGTAGAGCAGCCGGACAAGATGTTGACGCAGATCATCGCCGACATGCGGACACAGCTCGTGCGGGCCAAGCAGCAGGTCGCCGCCGCGATCGCCGATGAGAAGCGCCTCGAAGACCAGACGATGGGCGAGCTGCGCGAGGCTGAGGAATGGGAGCGACGCGCCATGCTCGCCGTCAAGGAAGGGCGCGACGAGCTCGCCAAGCAGGCACTCATGCGCAGGAACGAGCACGTCTCGCGCGGCCAGCAGATGCAGATGACGTGGGAAGCGCACAAGCAGGAAACAGATCGCCTCAAGAATTCGCTTCGTGATCTGAACGACAACATCGAGGAAGCAAACCGCAAGAAGACGCTGCTGCTCGCACGGCAGCGTCGTGCCGAGGCGCAGAAGCGCATCTCGGAAACGATGTCTTCGATGTCCGACAAGTCGGCGTTCGATGCGTTCGCGCGCATGGAAGAGAAGATCGAGCAGAACGAGCGACAGATTCGCGCAAGTGTCGAGATCGATCAGGAATTCTCGGGCGACGCGCTCAGCAATCAGTTCAAGCAGCTCGAGTCGTCTGCCGGAGATGCGACCGCGGATCTGCAGCTGTCGCAGCTCAAGCAGAAGATGGGATTGGTTGGTTCCGGGCAGGCACCGCAGTCGCGGCAGCTGGCGCCGGGTGAAGTAGCCTCAGATCCGGCGCGCGGACTCCCCGCACCGGATGCCAGCGAGAACAAGCCGGAAACTTGAGCCCCATCGCGGTGGGTGGAGGAAAGGCCGCGGGAACGATAACGGCGGTCACTCTCCTCATCCTCCTTCTCTGGATGTTCCAGAGAACGGTGGATGTGTTTCTGCTGCTCTTCATCGCCATCATTCTCTCGTTGTACCTGGGCGCGGTGCGCGATGCACTCGTATCGCGCGCGCAGGTGCCGGCACGTGTCGCATTCACCGCGAGCGTGCTGCTCACGATTGCGGTCGTCGTCGGTCTGTTCTGGCTTCTGGTGCCAGCCGTTGTAGGGCAGACTCGCGAGCTCGTGGATGTGCTTCCGACCTACATCACGAGCTGGGAGGCGTCGTTCGATCGATTCGTGGTCAGTCTTCCCGGCATGAGTGGTTACTGGAAGACCGGCCAGCATCAGGTCTTGCGTGCACTGTACGATCAGATGTCGAGCTACGCGCAGGGAATGTTCTCTCGCGTGTTCTCCATCGTCGGAATCTTGATCGACGTGTTCTCGGTATTCGTGATGAGCATCTATCTCGCGCTGCAACCCGGTGTGTATCGCGAATGGCTCATCGCGCTATTTCCGCCGCGACATCGCGATCTCGTGCGCGACATTCTTCGCGATATTGCCGGCTCGCTGCGTGCCTACATCGTCGGGCAGCTGACAACGATGACTGTGCTCGCGATTCTCACCGCGTTCTTTCTGTGGCTGCTGAACGTGCCGTACTGGCTCACGTTCGGCGTGTTCACGGGAATGGTCGCAATAGTTCCGTTCTTCGGCTCACTGCTCAGCACGACGTTGCCGGCTGCTTTTGTCCTCACCGGTCCCAATGGCGGAACGCGCGCGTTGCTGGTGCTTGGCGTGGGCGTGATAGTGCACCTCATCGAGGGCAATCTCGTCTCGCCACTCGTAATGTCCAAGCAAGTCGAGCTACCGCCGGTGCTCACGATCATGGCGGTGCTCGTCGTTGGGAGCCTGCTCGGCCCCCTCGGACTCGTCGTTGCACTGCCAACTCTCGCGATGGTGATGGTGGTGGTGCGACGGATTCTCATCAACCGGATCTACGAGGGTAAAGGCTTCCGCAGGGGTGGTCGCGATCGAAAGCTCGTGCTTCGCGTGCCGGTGCCGGACGGAGGGGTGCTGCTCGCGCAGGGCGGCCCCGTGGATATGGAAGCGTTCAAGACGCGGCTCAGAACCTAGCTCTGATCGAGCGCCGCTCGCACCTTCGAATCGCGCGTGTCGCGCCGTCGGCTCTAGCGCATCAGGCCGAGCATGACGCCACTGGCGGGCCACACCCGCGTAGTAGCCCAGGGCGGAGAGTGTAGCGACGAGTGCTGCGCGGACGCGGCCTCTGGACGGCATACTTACCTTTGTACGATGCCTCAGGTTCGTCTCTACAACACGATGACGCAGTCGGTCGAGCCATTTGCGCCCGCGGACGGCCGGATGGTGCGCATGTATACGTGCGGCCCGACAGTGTACAATGCGGCACACGTTGGAAACTTCAGAACGTTTCTGTTCGAAGATCTGATGCGACGGGTACTGCGACTGGCCGGATGGCAGGTCGATCAGGTGATGAATCTCACCGACGTCGACGACAAGATCATTCGCCGCGCGTCGGAGGCTGGTGTCACGATCGGCGAGATCACCGGTCCGGTCACCGAACGATTTCACGCCGATCGTCACTATCTGAGGATCGAGGACGCGGAGCGTTATCCTCGCGCCACCGAGAGCATTCCGGAGATGATCGCACTGGTGGAGCGACTGATCGCGCGAGGCGTGGCGTATCAGGCCGACGACGGATCGGTGTACTTCGCGATCGACAAGTTTCCCGCATACGGAAAGTTGTCGCGTCTGGACAAGCGCGAGATTCAGAGCGGGGCGCGTGTGGCGCAGGACGACTACGCCAAGGAGAACGCACAGGACTTCGCGCTCTGGAAGGCGGCGAAGCCCGAGGACGAGGCATCCGCCGCCGCATGGGACTCGCCATGGGGTCGCGGCCGTCCCGGCTGGCATCTCGAGTGCTCTGCGATGGCAATGCGATTTCTCGGAGAAACGCTGGACATTCATTGCGGCGGGATCGACCTCGTCTTTCCGCACCACGAGGATGAGATCGCGCAGTCGGAGGCGGCGACCGGCCATGAATTTTCGCGCTTCTGGTGCCATGGCCAGTTTCTCCTCACCGACGGGGCCAAAATGGCCAAGCGGGTCGGGAACGTCGCGACAGTCGAGGATATGCGAGAGCAGGGTGTGTCGGGCGCAGCGTTCCGGCACTTCACCTTCTCGACGCATTATCGCAAGCAGCTCAACCTGTCACCGGATGCGCTCGAAGCATCGCTCGAAGGGGTGCGCCGCGTTGGCGACTTCGCCGAGCGGTTGGAAGGGGCGACAGGTGGGACAGCCGAGCTTGGAGCAGCCGCGGCAGATCTGGAGCGGGAGGCGAAAGCCGCGTTGTTCGACGATCTCAACGCGCCGGAGGCGATGGGCGCCCTCTTCAGCTTCATTCGGCGTGCAAATGCGGAGCTGGACAGGTCCGGGACTGACGTGGCGGCACTGGAGCGGGCGAGGAACGCATTTGCGCTCGTGAACGGCGTTCTCGACATCGTCCCGGAGCGGGTGGAGGGCGATGCGGAGCTGTCTGCGTACGTGGAAGGGCGGCTCGCGGATCGTCGAGCGGCGCGCGCCAGGCGCGATTTTGCGGCGGCGGACGCGATTCGGAACGAGCTGACGAACAGAGGGATCGCGATCGAGGATGGGCCGCAGGGTACTCGTTGGAAAAAGCTGTTGTAGGCGTTGACTCTTGCCCTGGAAATAGGGTATTTTTCCAGGCTTGCGTGGAAACGCGTTGCTGACGTAGCTCAATTGGCGGAGCAGCTCGATTTGTAATCGAGCAGGTTACCGGTTCGATTCCGGTCGTCAGCTCTGCGGGAAAGGGGGGTTACATGCGGCACACGGTGGTCGCGCAGGACTCGGGTGGGGTACCCAAGTGGCCAACGGGAGCAGACTGTAAATCTGCCGGCTAACGCCTTCGAAGGTTCGAATCCTTCCCCCACCATTTGTTCGACGCATAGTTCAGCACTGTTGCGGGAGTAGCTCAGTTGGTAGAGCGCTAGCCTTCCAAGCTTGATGTCGCGGGTTCGAGTCCCGTCTCCCGCTCTAGGGGCAGGCACAGGGGCCTGCCCGCAGGAATTGCCGGAAAGGGATCTCCGGGAAGAAGGACGAATCGCTCGCGTAGCTCAGTTGGTAGAGCACACCCTTGGTAAGGGTGAGGTCATCGGTTCAATCCCGATCGCGAGCTTCGGTGGTATCGAATAAACGTGGCAGGGGCGACGCATGCGTCGCCCCAACGACGAACAAACGCAGTAAGGGCGACGCATGCGTCGCCCCAACAACGAACAAAGGGAAACGAGGATCATGGCGAAGGCGAAATTTGAGCGGACGAAGCCGCACGTAAACGTTGGCACGATTGGGCACGTGGATCACGGCAAGACGACGCTGACGGCGGCGATCACGACGATTCAGGCAGCCAAGGGTCTGGCCTCGAAGGTTGCCTTCGACCAGATCGACAAGGCACCCGAGGAGCGAGAGCGCGGCATCACGATCGCGACGGCACACGTGGAGTACGAGTCCGACAAGCGGCACTATGCGCACGTGGACTGCCCGGGACACGCCGACTACGTGAAGAACATGATCACCGGAGCGGCCCAGATGGACGGCGCCATCCTGGTGGTCTCGGCAGCCGATGGCCCGATGCCGCAGACGCGTGAGCACATCCTCCTGGCCCGCCAGGTGAACGTGCCCTACGTGGTCGTGTTCATGAACAAGGTGGACATGGTGGACGACCCGGAGCTGCTGGAGCTGGTCGAGCTGGAAGTGCGTGAGCTCCTGTCGCCAGTACAACTTCCCGGGCGACGACACGCCGATCATCAAGGGCAGTGCGTTGAAGGCGCTGGAGTCGGGTGACCCGAACAGCGAGTACGGCCAGAAGATCGGCGAGCTGATGGACGTGCTGGACAGCTATATCCCGCAGCCCAAGCGCGACGATCGACAAGCCGTTCCTGATGCCGGTCGAGGACGTGTTCTCGATCACGGGTCGTGGCACGGTGGCGACGGGTCGTATCGAGCGCGGCAAGGTGAAGGTGGGCGAGGAAGTGGCACTGGTGGGCTTCAACTCGGACAAGAAGACCGTGGTGACCGGCGTTGAGATGTTCCGGAAGCTACTGGACGACGGTCAGGCGGGCGACAACGTGGGTCTGTTGCTCCGAGGCGTGGGCAAGGAAGACATCGAGCGCGGCATGGTGTTGGCGAAGCCTGGTAGCATCACGCCTCACACCAAGTTCCAGGCCGAGGTGTACGTGTTGACCAAGGAAGAGGGTGGCAGACACACGCCGTTCTTCAAGGGCTACCGTCCGCAGTTCTACTTCCGCACGACGGACGTGACGGGAAGCGTGGAGCTGCCGGAAGGGATGGAGATGGTGATGCCGGGCGACAACGTGCAGATGACGATCGAGCTGATAACGCCGATCGCGATGGACGAGGGGCTCCGGTTCGCCATCCGCGAGGGCGGCCGCACCGTCGGTGCCGGCGTCGTCGCGAAGATACTACAGTAGGGTACGACATGTAGGGGCGACCATCCGTGGTCGCCCATTGGGCAGGCACGGTGGCCTGCTCGTACGAGCTGTCCTCAAATACTCGAGTTAAAACATGCCACGCGATAAGATCATCCTAGCGTGCAACGATTGTAAGAATCAGCAACTACTTCACCACCAAGAACCGGCGTCTGCATCCAGAGCGGGTCGAGTGGAAGAAGTACTGCCCGCGTTGCGATTGCCATAAGGTTCATAAGGAAACGAAGTAGATGGCCCGGGAAGCGGTTCCTGCGACAGTCGAGCCACACGTCAACCCTGTTGTGCGTTGGACCAGGGAACTCGTCACGTTCTACCACGAAGTGATCGCGGAGATGCGCAAGGTCATCTGGCCGGACCGTGCGCAGCTCAAGGACACGACGATCAAGATCATCATCTTCGTGCTCTTCATCGGAGCTGTGATCGGTATCATCGACGTGATACTCCAGCGATACTGGTGCACGGTATTCCGTCGCTGTTCGCGGGGCACTAACCCGTGGATTACCGATGGTACGCAATCCAGACGACGTCTGGGCATGAGAACAAGGTGCGGTCGCTGATCCAGCGCAAGATCGAGAGCGATCCGCTGCCGCCGGACCAGCGCGTGATCCGTCAGGCGCTGGTTCCGACGCAGGAAGTCGTCGAGATCAAGAACGGCAAGAAGGTCAACGTCGAGCGCAAGATCTTTCCGGGGTACGTGCTGGTCGAGATGGTCATGAATCAGGAGACGGCTTCACACGATCAACGGAATCCAGGGCGTCATCAAGTTCGTGGGTCACGAGGACCGCGAGCCGCACGCCCTTCGGCCCGACGAAGTGAACCGCCTGCTTGGCCTCGCCGAGGAAGAGGAGACGGTCGCTGCGAAGGAAGAGATCCCATTCCTGGTGGGTCAGGCGGTAGCGATCACGACAGGGCCGTTCACGGATTTCAACGGGACTGTCGAGGAAGTGCTTTCGGACAAGGGCAAGGTCCGCGTGTCGGTGTCGCTGTTCGGACGGCCGACGACGGTGGAGTTGGATTACCTGGATCTGAAGGGATATTGATCGTCGGGGCGACGCATGCGTGATGCTGCCAGACGAGCGTCGGGCCAACGAGCGTCGATCCCGAGCATGCAGCCGGATACGTCGATAGCAGGGTAGGATGGCGCGATCAGGTATCGGTCCGCCGCCAGTCGGATACCACAACGACTTTAAACACACCGTGGGAGTTCGAAGCCCGCAGCGGATCGCGGGTGAAAACGTTTAAGGAGTATCATGGCAAAAAAGGTCATTGGATTCGTCAAGCTGCAGATCCCTGCAGGCAAGGCGAACCCGGCGCCCCCCGTCGGTACGGCTCTCGGCCCGCAGGGAATCAACATCATGGCCTTCTGCAAAGAGTTCAACGCTCGGACGCAGGGCCAGGATACGATTCTCCCGGTCGAGATCACGATCTACGCGGACAAGTCCTTCACCTTCATCACCAAGACGCCGCCCGCGGCGGTCCTGCTGAAGAAGAGAAGCTGGGGTTGAGAAGGGCTCCGGTACGCCGAACCGCAACAAGGTGGGATCTGTCACCAAGGCGCAGGTCAGCAAGATCGCGGAGATCAAGATGCCCGATCTCAACTACGAATCCATCGAGTCGGCAATGGCGATGATCGCCGGCGCCGCGCGCTCGATGGGTATCGAGGTGAAGGACTGATGCGACAGCACGGAAAGAAGTACAAAGCGCCGCCGAGAAGCGGTGCCCGGAAGCGCCTGGCTACGAGGCTACAAAGGCGATCGAGCTCGTCAAGTCGGCGGCGTTCGCCAAGTTCGACGAGACCGTGGAAGTCGCGGTCCGTCTGGGCGTCGATCCGCAGCACGCCGATCAGGTCGTGCGTGGAACGGTCGTTCTACCAGCTGGTACTGGTAAGTCGGTGCGCGTGCTCGTCATCGCCGTCGGCGACAAGGCACGCGAAGCCGAGGCTGCAGGCGCCGATTTCGTCGGCACCGAGTACATCGCGAAGATCAAGGAAAACTGGCTCGACTTCGACGTGCTCATCGCCACCCCGGACCAGATGGGTCAGCTCGGCGCGCTCGGACGCGATTCTCGGACCGCGCGGACTGATGCCGAACCCGAAGGCCGGTACGGTGACGTTCGACGTCGCCCGCGCTGTGAAGGAAGTGAAGGCCGGTAAGATCGAGTTCCGCGTCGACAAGGGCGGGAACGTGCACGCAGCGATCGGCAAGGTTTCGTTCGCACCGGAAGCGCTCGCAGACGAACTTCACGGCGTTCATGGATCAGATCGTTCGCTCGAAGCCGGCTGCGGCGAAGGGCGTGTACGTCCGCAACGTCGCGATCTCCAGCACGATGGGCCCGGGCGTCAGCATCGACATCACCCCGTACCGCTAGGAGACCGACATCATGAAGAGAACCGAGAAGGAGCAGCTCGTCACCGAGCTGACGCGACAAGCTCAAGAGCGCGTCGGTCGCTCTACTACACCGACTTCACCGGACTCAACGTGAAGCGGATGACCGAGCTTCGCCGCCGCCTCGAGAGAGCAGGCGTCGATTACGTGGTCATCAAGAACACGCTGGCGCTGCGCGCAGTCAACGAGAGTGGTCTCGTCGGCGCGAGCTGCAAGGGACCGACCGGCCTCGTGGTCGGGAAGGACCCGGTGGCGGCGGCCAAGGTCCTCACGGACTTCGCGAAGGAGAACGAGCAGAAGCCGGCAGTGAAGGGTGGGATGCTCGAGGGCAAGGCGATCAGACAAGCGCAGGTGAAGCAGCTCGCATCGCTTCCCTCGCGGGAGCAAATGCTGGCTGATCTCGGAGCCGGCATGCAGTCCCCGATGGCCGCCTTCGTGGGCGCGCTCAACGGACTTTTGTACATGTTTGCAGGCGCGCTCGACGCGCTCAAGACTCAGCGCGAAGGCGCCTAACATTTCTCCCGGAGAACAACTACAATGGCAAACGCAACCATGAGCAAGGACGAAATTCTCGACGCAATCGGCAACATGACGGTGCTCGAGCTGTCCGAGCTCGTCGAAGCTTTCAAGACCAAGTTCAACGTCACGATCTCAGCCGCGCCAGTTGGCGCGGCTCCGGCAGCTGGTGGCGCCGGTGGCGCCGCTGCCGCGGCAGCCGAAGAGCAGACCGAGTTCGACGGTCACCCTCAAGGAAGCCGGCGCGAAGAAGATCCAGGTCATCAAGGTCGTGCGCGAGCTCACCGGTCTTGGACTCAAGGAAGCGAAGGATCTCGTCGACGGTGCGCCGAGCGCTGTGAAGACCGGCGTCACCAAGGACGAGGCCGCCAGCAATGAAAGCGAAGCTCGAAGAGCAGGGTGCGGTTGTCGAAGTGAAGTAACCATCACGGAGCAGCTGGAGACGGCTTCGCCTCGTCCGAGTTCCCCGCGCCGTTACTCTCACTGCGACGAGATGACCCAGACCACGTCGCACCACAATTGAAGTTTTGCAGTCGCTCCACCCGGATCCGCGAAAATTTCGCGGCTGGCGGGCGGGGCTATTTGCGCCTGTAGGTGATTCATGCCTGAATTGATGAAGCAGATCTCATTCGCCAAGCTCGAACCAGGGGATGGAAATGCCGCATCTCCTCGACATCCAGACCCGCGCCTTCGAGTCGCTGCTGCAGCTGCGACGCAGCCGTGCACGAGCGCGAGGACATTGGGTCTCGAGCGCGTCTTCAAGGACCTCTTCCCGATAACCGACGTCCACGAGAACTTCTCGCTCGAGTTCAAGAGCTATTCGCTCGGCGAGCCGAAGTACTCCGTAGCCGAGTGCATCGAGCGCGACATGACGTACTCGCGCGCCGCTCAAGGCGACGCTCCAGCTCATCGTCTTCGAGACGACCGAAGCGGGCAAGCGGCCGAAGAACATCATCGAGAAGGAAGTCTATCTCGGTGAGCTTCCGCTCCTCACCCCGCTCGGCACGTTCGTCATCAACGGCGCCGAGCGCGTGATCGTCAGCCAGCTGCACCGCTCGCCGGGTGTCGTGTTCGAAGAGTCGACGCACCCGAACGGACAGCGCCTGATCTCCGCGCGCATCATCCCGTTCCGCGGCTCGTGGGTCGAGTTCACCGTCGACATCCACGACGTCGATCTACGTGCACATCGACAAGAAGAAGAAATTCCCGGCGACGGCGCTGCTGCGCGCCTTCGGGTACGGCACCAACTCGCAGATTCTGCGCCTGTTCTTCGCCGTGCGCGAGCTCGATCTCGTGAAGAAGCGCGAGAGTCGCATCGATCAGCGTGAAGTGCTCGGCGCGATCATCGCCGAAGACATCACGCTGGCCGGTGAAGCGTCACAATCCGGAGGCGCCCAAGCTCAAGACCAAGAAGGCGCGCACTAGCGCTCGAGCGCGAAGAGTCCGAGCTGCTCGTCAAGGAAGGCGACGAGCTGACCGAAGAAGTCTTCAACCGTCTCCGCCGTCTCAACATCGACAAGGTCAAGGTCTTCGCGTCGTACACGACGATCGATCTCCGCGACGAAATCGATGCGATCGAGCGCGGTGAGCGTCCGACGCGCCGCATCATCGCCGTCGATGCAGTCGACACCGAGTCGGGTGAAGTGATCGCCGAAGTTGGCGATGCAGCTCACCGACGCCGTCGATCAAGCAAGCTGCGCGAAGCACGAGATCAACAAGGTTCAGGTCTTCGTCCCGTCGGGACGCGCCGAGTCGATGCTGATCAAGAACACGCTCGCTCAAGGATCCGACGCACGCCGAAGAAGAGGCGCTGCAAGCAGATCTACTCGCTGCTCCGTCCGGGCGATGCTCCGAATCGCGAGACCGCGCGAGCAGGCGCTCGACCGGCTCGTTCTTCTCGCCCAAGCGTTACGACCTCGGCCGCGTCGGACGCTACAAGATCAACCAGCGCCTGATGACGAACCGTCCCGCCAGCGAGACGGTTCTCACCAAGGAAGATTTCGTCGCGATCATCCGCTACCTCGTCGAGCTGCACGAGGGACGCGGCTACACGGACGACATCGATCACCTCGGCAACCGCCGCATTCGCTCGGTCGGCGAGCTGATCGCCAACCAGTTCTCGGTCGGTCTGTCCCGCATGGCGCGCCTGGTCAAGGAGCGCATGTCGATCAACACCGATCCGGAAAAGATCTCGCTCGACGATCTCGTCAACGCCCGCACCGTTTCGGCCGTGATTCAGGCGTTCTTCGGATCGTCGCAGCTGTCGCAGTTCATGGATCAGACGAACCCGCTCGCCGAGCTGACGCACAAGCGTCGTCTGTCGGCGCTCGGACCTGGCGGACTCACGCGTGAGCGCGCCGGATTCGAAGTTCGCGACGTGCACTACTCGCAGTACGGCCGCATGTGCCCGATCGAGACGCCTGAAGGTCCGAACATCGGACTCATCACGTCGCTCGCCTGCTTCGCGCAGGTCAACGATCTCGGCTTCATCGAGACGCCGTATCGTCGTCGTCAAGAACGGAAAGGTGACCGGCGACATCGAGTGGCTCGACGCCAACCGGAAGAAGACGTGATCATCGCGCAGGCGAACGCGCGCTTGAATCGAGGACGGCACGTTCGTCGACGAGCTGGTGCTCTGCCGCCAGCGCGGTGACGTTCCGCTCGTCGGCGCCTGAGCGAATCGATTACATGGACGTCGCGCCCGGAGCAGCTCGTCTCGATCGCCGCGGCGCTCATTCCGTTCCTCGAGCACGACGACGCCAACCGCGCGCTCATGGGATCGAACATGCAGCGGCAGGCAGTTCCGCTTCTCAATCCGCGACTCCGCTCGTCGGAACCGGACTCGAGGAGAAGGTCGCGCGCGATTCGGGCGCGGTCGTCATCGCGCGGCGTGCCGGAACGATCATCGAGTGTCACCGCCGACGAGATCATCGTCGACACCGGCGCTTCGGAGCGCGGCAAGAAGGACAGCGATCGTCCGCTCGCGCGACTCACGCAGCACGACCGCTACAAGACTCAAGAAGTACTGGCGCACCAACCAGGACACCGCGATCAACCAGCGTCCGATCGTATGGCCGGCCAGAAGGTGAAGGCCGGCGACGTTCTGGCCGACGGCGCTTCGACTGAAATGGGACAGCTCGCGCTCGGTGCGAACGTCACCGTGGCGTTCATGCCGTGGTACGGACACAACTTCGAGGACGCGATCGTGCTGTCCGAGCGACTGGTGAAGGACGACGTTTACTCGTCGATCCACATTCAGGAGCTCGAGCTGCACGTCCGCGACACCAAGCGCGGCCAGGAAGAAATCACGCGTGAAATTCCGAACGTCGCCGAAGAAGCGCTGACGGATCTCGACGAGCGCGGCATTGTTCGCATCGGCGCGCACGTCAAGCCGGGCGACATTCTCGTCGGCAAGATCACGCCGAAGGGCGAGACGGAGCTTTCTCCTGAAGAGAAGCTTCTGACCGCGATCTTCGGTGAGAAGGCGAAGGACGTGAAGGATTCATCGCTCAAGGTTCCGCCGGGAATGGAAGGCGTCGTAATCGACGTCAAGATCTTCTCACGCGTCGAAGACCAGGTCGTCGAGAAGGATCGCGGCGAGAGAATCGGTGAGATCCGGCGACTCGAGGGCGAGGAGAAGATTCGCGTCAACGAAGTCCGTGACGCCGAGCTGATGGATCTGCTCGAGGGTCAGACCGTCTCGCTCGCGCTCAAGTCTGGCACGGTCGAGGAAGCGATTCCCTCCGGCACCAAGCTCACGCCGGACAGATGCTGCGACGATCTCAAAATCTCGCCAGCCTCGATCTCAAGACGTTCCGAGTCGAAGACAAGAAGATGAACGAGCGCATCCGCACCATCATCGACGCTGGCCAACGACGAGAAGGCCAAGCTCGAGGAGAAGGCGGAAGAGAGGATCGACCGCGTGCTGCAGCCGGACGAGCTGCCACCGGGCGTCATCCAGCTCGTGAAGGTTTACATGGCCGAGAAGCGAAAGATCTCGGTCGGCGACAAGATGGCCGGACGCCACGGCAACAAGGGTATCGTTGCCCGTATCGTTCCCGAGGAGGACATGCCGTTCCTCCCCGACGGCCGTCCAGTCGACATCGTTCTCAACCCGCTCGGCGTGCCGAGCCGTATGAACGTCGGACAGATTCTCGAGACCCACCTCGGGTGGGCAGCGAGTCTGCTCGGCTTCTACGCGAAGACTCCGGTGTTCCAGGGAGCGAACGAGCGCGAGATCGGATTGCTGCTGAAGCTGGCGGCGGTCACGTGGGTTCGTGATGCGCTCGACCTGAAGGTCGAAGGCGTCACGATCTCCGATGAGGAAATTCGCGGCATCATCGTCGACGCTCAAGGGCGTCGGCGCGGAAGATCGCGTCGAAGCTGCTCGCTGATGCGACGATCGACTCGCTGAGCGCGCGCGGAGTCTCGGCGCAGACCCGCGACGTCTACAACCGCATTCGCGATTTCGTCACGGCGGCAGCGACGGAGCTGGCCGAGCGCGAGTACGCGGAAGTGGACAACCAGATCGCGTTCCACACGACCGCGTCGGGCGACGAAGAGTACGAGCCGCTTGCACCGCGCGCATCGTACAAGACCGCGGCGAATCAGATCGAGAAGAAGCGGAACAGCAGACCCGCGTCGGTGCTTGGCGCAGTCAGGAGCTGCCGGCGCTCGCGGCGGCGCTTGGCCCCAAGAAGTCGACGTCGAAGTCGATGCGGCAGCGCTCGAGCTGATGCGTCTCGCGGGAATTTCGCGCGGGCGGCAAGGTGAGGCTGCGCGACGGCCGTACCGGCGAGACGTTCGCAACTCCGGTGACGGTCGGCGAGATCTACATGCTCAAGCTGTCGCACCTGGTCGACGACAAGATTCACGCGCGAAGCATCGGACCCTACTCCCTCGTCACGCAGCAGCCGCTCGCCGGTAAGGCGCAGTTCGGCGGCCAGCGCTTCGGAGAGATGGAAGTGTGGGCACTCGAGGCTTACGGCGCTGCACATACGCTGCAGGAGATTCTCACCGTCAAGTCGGACGATGTGAACGGACGCAGCAGAGTTTACGAGGCGATCGTGAAGGGACAGAACCTTCCCGAGCCCGGAATTCCGGAGTCCTTCAACGTGCTCGTTCAGGAGCTGAAGGCGCTTGGAATCCACGTCAGCATGGGCAGCGAATGCGACCAGCGGATACGGCCTGCGGCAACATCGGCTCCAGAAACGGTAACGGGAGCGAGGACTAACTAATGATTGATTTTCGTAGCTCGCGCGAGACGCGCGCATCTTCATTCGATTACATCCAGGTCCGCATCGCCTCTCCGGAAGAGATGCGCGGCCCGAAGGATTCCAAGGAGCGCGAGCGGCTGCGAGATGGCCGGTCTGCGCACCTGGTGGTCGTGGGGCGAGGTACTCAAGCCCGAGACCATCAACTACCGCTCGTTCAAGCCCGAGAAGGACGGCTTGTTCTGCGAGCGCATCTTCGGTCCCGTAAAGGACTGGGAATGCCACTGCGGCAAGTACAAGCGCATCCGTTATCGCGGTGTGATCTGCGATCGTTGCGGCGTCGAAGTCACCCTGAGCCGCGTCCGTCGCGAGCGCATGGGTCACATCGAGCTCGCCGTACCCGTCGCCCACATCTGGTTCTTCAAGACTCTGCCCAGTCCCGATGGGAAACCTCGTCGACCTGACGCTGCGTGATCTCGAGAAGGTCATCTACTACTCGAACTACGTCGTCATCGATCCGGGCAAGCAGGAAGTTCGCCGCGAATCGAGCTGCTCGACGAGGACACGTTTCTCACGCTCAAGCAGAAGGCGAAGGACGAAGGCGACAATGCATTCCTCGCCGACATCGGCGCGCCCGCTGTTCGCGAGCTGCTGCAAGAGAATCGACGTCGACAAGGTCGCGGACGACGCTGCGCGACGGTCTCGTCGACGAGGGCTCGCAGCATCGCAAGAAGCAGATGCTCAAGCGCCTCAAGGTCGTCGATGCGTTCCGCAACTCCGGCGATTCAGGCCAGGAGCGCAACAAGGCCGAATGGCTGATCATGGACGTCATACCGGTAATTCCGCCGGATCTGCGTCCGCTCGTTCCGCTCGACGGCGGCCGCTTCGCCACGTCGGATCTGAACGATCTCTATCGTCGCGTCATCAACCGCAACAACCGGTTGATGAAGCTCATCTCGCACCGCGCGCCTGAAGTCATTCTCCGCAACGAGAAGAGAATGCTGCAGGAAGCGGTCGATGCATTGTTCGACAACGGTCGTCGCTCCAAGGCGATCCGTGGCCGCGGCAAGCGTCCGCTCAAGTCGCTGTCCGACATGCTCAAGGGCAAGCAGGGCCGGTTCCGTCAGAACCTGCTCGGCAAGCGCGTCGACTACTCGGGCCGTTCGGTCATCGTCGTTGGTCCGGAGCTCAAGCTGCACCAGTGCGGTCTGCCGAAGGCGATGGCGCTGGAGCTGTTCAAGCCGTTCATCATTCATAAGCTCGTCGAGAAGGGAATCGCCGAGACGGTGAAGCGCGCCAAGAAGATCGTCGAGAAGGAATCGCCCGAGGTGTACGAGATCCTCGAGGAGATCATTCGCGATCACCCGGTGCTGCTGAACCGCGCTCCGACGCTTCACAGACTCGGCATCCAGGCTTTCGAGCCGGTGCTCGTCGAAGGAAAGGCCATTCGTATTCACCCGCTCGTCTGCGCGGCGTTCAACGCCGACTTCGACGGTGACCAGATGGCCGTGCACGTTCCGCTCTCGTTCGAGGCTCAGCTCGAGTGCCGTCTGCTCATGCTGTCGTCGAACAACATTCTTGAAGCCGTCCGACGGACGTCCAGTCGCCGAGCCCAGCCAGGACATCGTGCTCGGCTGCTACTTCGCGACCAAGGCACCGCCGGGCTTCGATCGAACATCGCCAAGAACGACTGCGAAGTCGTTCACGAACGTCTGCCGAAGTGGAGCTCGCGCTGTCGCAGGATCGCGTGCACGTTCCAGCACGCCGATCCGCTACTTCGTGCAGGACGTCGACGGCGCGCGCTGGGTCGACACGACGGTTGGCCGCGTGATGTTCAACGCGATCATCCCGCCGGAGATTCGCGTTCCAGAACCGCGACATGAAGAAGAAGGCGCTTGGTGAGCTCGTCTTCGAGTCCTATCGCAAGAGCGGGTTGCAGGCACACGGTGCCGTTCCTCGATCGTCTGAAGGAGTTCGGATTCCGCTACGCAACGCGCGGTGGAATCTCGATCGGGATCGAAGATCTGCACATTCCCGCCGAGAAGGAGACGCTGCTCGCGCGAGGCCGAGGAGCGCGTCAACGATTCCAGAAGGCGTATCAGACCGGCAACATCACGAACGGCGAGCGCTACAATAAGGTGATCGACACCTGGACGCACGCCAACAATGACGTCGCCGACGCGATGGTGCGCGCGATGCGCGAGTCGAACGACGGCTTCAATCCGGTGTTCATGATGTTCGATTCCGGATCACGTGGTTCGCGCGATCAGATCCGTCAGCTCGCCGGTATGCGCGGACTGATGGCGAAGCCGCAGAAGAAGCTGACCGGAGGCATCGGCGAGATCATCGAAAGCCCGATCAAGTCGAACTTCCGCGAAGGACTGTCCGTGCTCGAGTACTTCATCTCGACCCACGGCGCACGTAAGGGTCTGGCCGACACCGCTCTCAAGACCGCGGACGCCGGTTACCTCACCCGTCGTCTCGTCGACGTCGCGCAGGATGTGACGATCACCGAAGAGGATTGCGGAACCATCCTTGGCCTCGAAGTCGGAGCGCTGAAGGAAGGCGAGGACATCATCGAGCCGCTGGCCGAGCGTATCGTCGGAACCGTCGCGGCCGAAGACGTATTCGATCCGCACGAAATCGACGAGTCCGAGCAATCGCTCGACGCTGCTGGTCGAGGCTGGTCAGCTCATCGACGAAGACATGGCACGCGCTATCGAGGAGTCAGGGCTCGAGACGGTCAAGATCCGCTCCGTGCTCACGTGTGAAGCGAAGCGTGGTCTCTGCCAGATGTGCTACGGCCGCAACCTCGCGACCATGGGAATGGTCGACAAGGGCGAGGCCGTCGGAATCATCGCCGCGCAGTCGATCGGCGAGCCGGGCACGCAGCTCACGCTGCGCACGTTCCACATCGGTGGAACAGCGGCACGTATCGCCGAGCAGACGGCGCGCAAGTCGAAGGTGGCGGGAATCGATCGAGTATGGCGACCGCCTCGTCATCGTCACCAACGCCGAAGGCAGCAAGATCGTCACGTCGTACGAAGGTGAGCTCACGATTAGAGCGTCGGGCGAGCGCATCGACAGTGTTGGCGCGCGCCTTCAGGTGCCGCTCGGCGCGACGCTGATGGTGAAGGATGGCGACGACGTGAAGAAGGATCAGATCATCTTCACCTGGGATCCGTACACCAACCCGATCATCGCCGACGTCGAAGGTACACTGCGGTTCGTCGACCTCGTTGCGGACGAGTCGGTGTCCGAGGAGCTCGACGAGCTCACCGGTCTCCGCCAGACCGTCGTCATCGAAGACCGTGAAAAGAAGCTGCACCCGCACATCGAGATCGTGGAGACGTCAAGGGCGGCAAGGAAAAGCGCCTCCGCGACTTCGTGATTCCGGTTGGCGCGCAGCTGACGGTCGACGACGGCAAGAAGATCACGCCGGTACGATCATCGCCAAGATCACCCGCGAAGCGTACAAGACCCGCGACATCACCGGTGGTCTGCCGCGTGTCGCAGAGTTGTTCGAAGCGCGCAGCCCGAAGGATCCTGCCACGATCTCCGAGATCGACGGTGTGGTTCGCTTCGGTGACATCAAGCGCGGCAAGCGCGAGATCTTCGTGCAGCCAATGCGTGTCGAGAACGGCGTTCGGATACGGAGGAGCCGAGGTCAGCTGTACGAGATCGCGGCCGGCAAGCACCTTCGCGTGCACGACGGTGACTGGGTGAGAGCGGGTGATCGTCTCTCCGAAGGTCCGGTCAATCCGCACGACATTCTCCGGATCAAGGGACCGCGCGCGGTTCAGGAGTATCTGCTCAACGAAGTGCAGGAGGTGTACCGCCTGCAGGGCGTGAAGATCAACGACAAGCACATTGGCGTGATCGTGCGTCAGATGCTGCAGAAGGAGCGCGTGCTCGAGTGCGGAGAGACGGAATATCCTCGAAGGCGAGCACGTCGACAACAGACCATTCCGCGAGGCGAACGACAAGGCCAAGAAGAAGGGAAGAAGCCGGCGGTGTCGGAGCCTCTGCTGCTTGGTATCACCAAGGCCGTCTGACGACGCAGTCGTTCATCTCCGCGGCGAGCTTCCAGGAGACGACGCGAGTTCTGACCGACGCCGCGATTCGCGGTGCGCGGGACGAGCTGCTGGGGCTCAAGGAGAACATCATCATCGGTCACCTCATCCCGGCCGGTACTGGTATGTACCGGTACCAGGAAGTGGACATCGAAGGAGTACCGGTGCCGGCTCCGATCGTCGAGGAGCCGCCCGAGCCAACGATGGAAGAGATTCTCGCCGCTGGCGACGAGGACGAGGATTTCCGTCCTGGCAAGGCAGGGGCCGCGGCTGGTGCGGCTGTGAGTCCTCCGGGAATCGCGAAGCTGCTTGGCGAGCTCTAGTAGTCGAGCGCGAGAGAGTTAAAGCAAAAGGCGCATCCAATCGGATGCGCCTTTTGCTTTTTCACTCCAGAATTTCGGGACTTCCAAAGAGAAGTCGAACCATCGGGCTCCGCCTCTGCAGAAGCGAGCACATACACATGATCGCCGGCCTGCAATTCCGTCGAGCCTTCCGCGACGAGCAGCTCGGAGCCGCGTACGATCATCGTGACCGCAGCGCCATCCGGAAATGGTATCTCGGAAAGCTGAACGCCGCACACCGGCAGCGCTCTATCCACGAAGTAGGATCTGAGTGAGCTCTGCATCGGCTCGCTCGATTCTATCACGATCGTCGCCGCCGCCTCCGGTGTCGCGATACCCGACCACACCCAGCCGGCGCGCGAGCCACGCGACGATCGTACCCGGCATCAAGCGTATTCAGAACGACGATGAAGAAAACGACGTCGAAGATGCGTCGTCCGCCGGCTACGCCCGCCATCACGGGAATGGTGGCGAGCACGACCGGAACTGCGCCCCGCAGGCCGACGATTCCGATAAACGTCGTCTCGCGAAACGAGTAACGGAACGGTGCGAGACACAGCGCGACCGCCGCTGGCCGCGCGATCAGTGTGAGCACGACCGCGAGTCCAAGCCCAGGCAGTGCTGCCGCTGCGAGCCTTGTTGGAAAGGCAAGCAATCCGAGCACGAGAAACATTCCTATCTGCGCGAGCCACGCGAACGCATCGTGCACGCGTAGAATCGCGGGTTTGTGCGGGAGTTGGCTCGCGCCTGCGATCACGACTCCTGCCACGTACACGGCCATGAAGCCGCTACCGTGAACAAGTGTCGTAACTCCGAAAACCGTCATCGCGACCGCGAGCGTGAGGACAGGATAGAGGCCGGCTGATTCGAGTCGCACCTGCGTGATCAGCTTTGTCGATAGCGTTCCGGCGATCCAGCCGGCGACGCCGCCGACGATGATCTCGAAGGCAGCGGTGAGCGGCAGCATCCACACACTTCCGCCGTTCTCGAGCGTGCGGTGCACCACGAAAGTCGTGAGCGATATGGTGAGAATTATCGCCACCGGATCGTTGAGGCCGGACTCCGCCTCCAGCAATCGGCCGACGCGCGACTTGAGCGATGTTCCGCTCCCACGCAGCGTTGCGAATACGGCTGCTGCATCGGTCGATGAAACGACTGAGCCGATCAGGAGGGCAATGGGCCAGTCCACGGCGCCGGCGAAGTGCGCGAACGTCGCGAGTATTCCTGCTGTCGCGACAACGCCGACCGTTGCAAGCAGAAGCGCGGGCGCGGCGACGGGGCGCAGTGACGATGGCGGAGTGTTGAGACCGCCGTCGAAGAGAATGAGCACCAGCGCCACAACACCCGCGCGGAAGGCGAAGCTGTAATTCTCGAACGCGATGTGGCCGAGTCCCTCGGATCCGGCCAGCAGTCCCACCGCAATGAAGCCGAGCGCGATGGGAATGCCGATACGTCCCGTCAGCCGAGTCAGGACTACCGAGCCACCCAGTAGTATCCCGACAGTTGCGAGTATCGCCGCGATGGCGGTGGGCGCATTCATCGGTTGGGTGGTCGGATATGTAGCGGGGTATGCGGGCGCTGCCCCACGCGCGATTCATTGCATGGAACGACGCCCGCCGTGTTCACGTCTGTCAGGTGCAATCGGTCATCGGAAGTTCTGGTGCCTGTCCGGTCCATGGCGCAGCGTCAGAAATGTCCCGACGACGATGAATGCGATCGCCGGGTAGAATGCGATGGTACGCCGCTCCTGCGGCAGGAGCAATGCAAGAAGCATCACACCCAGTCCGAGGAAGGTGATCGCGAGTCCAGGTTCGCGACGAAACCAGCTTCGGACAGTTGGCTGGGGATTATCTGCGCGGCGTTCGACCGCCGAATATGTATTTTCGGGCATTTTGGGATTGACGGGTAGGGGCGAGGCCGCCCTCCGTCGATCCCAACGGTCAGGCCGGCTGCGCCAATGATTGCGTGAAGAGCGACATGTCGCGACGTCCGGGTGGTCCCGTTGCGCGGTATCCTCGCCGGACCACCGCGAGGCCGGCGAGGCGCGCGGCTGCAGACTGACCGCGTGCGGTGGCGGCTTCCGCGGCCACCGGCGCCAGGCGGGCGAACGGGGCGCCGGGCTGGCGGACGGCATGCGGAGCGATCCCGCGCGCCGCGGGTGCGAGAACGACTGGCTCCGGAGCGGTCCAGGCGGGATCTGCGGCGGGCGCCGGATCGGTGCCATGAGCCGCCGGATGGCTGAGCGCGGCCAGAGCGGTTCCGGCTTTTTCCGTCGCATTCTGGCTCGCTGCCGCGAAGCCGGAGCGAGCTCCGGACGCGGTCAACAGGCACAGAAGGAGGGTTACTAGGCGCCGCATGATGTCTCCAATTTAACCCACCTGCTACCCTGACCTCCGATATTGTCTCCGCCGGGTTGCTGGGAGAGCTGTGGCCCTCTAGATTATCCAGGCTGTGGCCACTCCGTTGTGGAGGGCCTTTCCTTGTCGATCCATGGTAAATGCCGACAATCAATCAGCTCGTCCGTCAGAGCCGCCGCGACGTGCAGAAGAAGGAAAAGGCGCCCGCGCTCAAGTCCAATCCGCAGAAGCGTGGAGTGTGCACCCGCGTCTACACCACCACGCCCAAGAAGCCCAACTCGGCGCTCCGCAAGGTCGCGCGCGTGCGTCTCACCAACGGCTTCGAAGTCACCGCCTACATCCCGGGCGAAGGCCACAACCTGCAGGAGCACTCGATCGTGCTCATTCGCGGTGGTCGTGTGAAGGATCTGCCGGGCGTTCGCTATCACATCGTTCGCGGCTCGCTCGACGCCTCGGGCGTGAACGGCCGCAACAAGAGCCGCTCCAAGTACGGCACCAAGAAACCGAAGGCCGGCGGTGCAGCCGCACGGCCAAGGGGAAGAAGTAAATGAGCCGCCGCAAAAAGTCAATCAAGCGTCCGATTCTTCCCGACGCGCGCTACGACAGCCAGACCGTCTCGAAGTTCATCAACGCCATCATGTACCAGGGCAAGAAGTCGCACTGCCGAGCGCATCTTCTACGGCGCGATGGACATCGTCGAGAACAAGACCGCTCAGCCCGGCGTCACGATCTTCAAGCAGGCGCTGACCAACCTCAAGCCGGCCGTCGAAGTGAAGAGCCGCCGCGTCGGTGGCGCGACGTACCAGGTTCCAGTCGAAGTCCGTCCCGATCGCCGCACGGCGCTCGCGATGCGCTGGCTGATCACTCTCTCACGCGGCCGCAACGAGAAGTCGATGGCCGAGAAGCTCGCCGCCGAAGTGATCGCCGCGAGCAAGGGCGAAGGCAACGCGGTCAAGAAGAAGGAAGACACGCACCGCATGGCCGAAGCCAACAAGGCGTTCGCGCACTATCGCTGGTAGCAGTCGTAGACATCTACAACAAGAATCCCGCCTCGTGATCATCTCGAGGCGGGATTCTTGTTTTGTAACGTCGATACTACAACGTTATCTGCGTTGGCGCGCAGTACTGAGTGCGTTCACCCGTTGTCGAATTGCGGCCAATCGCGGACGAAAGTCTGGATCCGCGTTACGCCACGCGGCGAGCACGCGCCGGTAATGCTTGACGGCGCTGTCGGGCTCGCTTGCGCGATCGAATGCGTCGCCCAGCATCGCTTCGAGATCGGTCTGCGTGAGATAGTAATTCGACGCTTCGAGCGATCCGTGCAGCGGCGCCTGCAACACCGCAATCGCGTCGCGCGGTCGTCCCTCTGCGATGAGCACCCTGCCCAGTTCCAGATTCACGCGACTGTATCCGTCGATGGGTGATACGAGTGCTCCACGAAACTCGCGCTCGGCAGCGACGTTGCTGCCGCGGGCTTCGAGGAGAAGTCCACGGACGTAGCGGTCGAGCACCCGGTCACGGAAAAACGCGCTGTGGCCGCTCCACAGCGCAATGCTATCGGCGAGCGACGCGAGTCGCGTGGTGTCGTGCGCAGCGGCGAGGGCCGTCGCGACCTGCGTCGTCATCCAGATTCGGTGACGCGCAACGAGGCCGGGTGCTTCGCTGGTGAAGCCGGGTGAGAACTGCCACTCGTAATTGGAGATCGAGTCGAACCGCGCTGCAGCAAGCTCGAAGTGTCCCATCTCGAATTGCACCTGCGCGATTGCAACGGCATCCAGTGAGCGCGGGGTGCTGAAACCCGGTGGCTCTTCCGCGCTGGTCCTCACCATCTGCTCGGCGATGGCAAGCGCTTCGTGCAGGCGCCCCTGATACCGAAGGTTGATGATGGCCCACCATAGTGCGTCGCTCCGCCGCGCCGGATTGCCATCCTGTGCCTGCGCGCTCAACAGTTGATCTGCAGCGGCGAACTGGCCTGCACCGATGGCGATTGTCGCGCGCGTTATGACGTCTCCAGCGGGATTGGATGACAGTCGCTCCGCAGTGTGCTCGGCGACGAGCGCGCTGTCGTAGCGATTCTCGCGTGCGAGCATTGACGCAAGGAACCACCACGGCTCCTCCGTTCGCGGCTGCATGCGAATCCAGGCACGCGCCACTCGCTCCGTCGCGTCCATCGAGTCCGCGCCAATGTACGACGCGATTGTGAGCTCCAGCGCGTCACAGGCACGACACCACGGACTCCGTCCAGCCAGACTGAGAGAGTCCATGTGAATCACACGCTGGAGATGCGGAATGGCGCCGAGGAAGTCGCCACTCCACCCCAGTGCGCGGCCGAGCGCCAGTTCGCCGTCTGGATCACCAGGGTAGCGCGCCACCAGCAACTCGGCGATTGCACGCTGCGCCGGATCGTTCGTGGCGTACGCCCAGGTCTGCCGAATGATCAGTCGCTCGCGATCGGAGGCGTGGCTCGCGAGACGAAGCGCCAGCGCGAGGTCGCGCCGCGCAGCCAGTCCGTCGGTCTGTTCCTCGCCGACCCCAGCGTAATACGCAGCCATCGCAAATGTCGAATCCTCTTCCAGCGCCGCATGAAACAAGCTGACGGCAGCCGGAACGTCGTGACTGTAGAACGTGCGCAGTCCTTCTTCGTAGAGACGCTGTGCCGTCAGTGACGTAGTCGTCACGTCCGTCAACGGTCGAGTCGGAGCGCGAAGACCGAAGTCAGCTGCAATCTGTGCGGTTGCACGATCCGCAAGCTCGAACACCGTACTTGCGCGGAAGGTACGCGTCTCATGAGTTGTTCCCGTTGCAAGATCGACGCGGCGGAGATCGAGACGGGCGGTGCTATCTGCAGCGTGTGACAGCACCGCCTCTATGAGCTGGCCTGCGCCTGCGCGTCGCGCTGCGTCGGAGATGGCCGATGGAGTCTCGTCGTGCGCACCGAGCTGCCCAAGCACGTCATAGAGCCTGGCGCGGCTTACCACTCTCAGCCCAGGGACGCGCGCGAGATCGGTCGACAGCAACTCTGCAAAAGTTCGCGTGATTGCACCCGTATCGGCGCCACTCGGATCCTGAATCCATCCCACGGCCACTATCGGTGGCGTATCAGCGCGCCGGAAGTACCGCGTAGTCAGGGCGGCAAATGCGACGACGACGACAAACGGGAGCACGAGGGACGCGCGATCACGAACGAACGTGCGTCGCGCGCCGATGGGTGTGATCGAATCATGCGGCGGCACCGGTTGCGCTACCAACGCAGGTACAGGTCCGTGTAAAAGCTCGCGTGGCTGCGTTCCGTCAGAATCCTCACCCGTACTTACGTTCGATTTCGGCGACTGCGACTGCGACTGCGACGGCGACTGCGACTGCGACTGCGACGCAACGGCATCGGACGGTTCCGTGCGGTTACGCACGCCTTCGATCAACGCACGGGTCTCTGCTGATGGCTCAGCCGCGAACTCGGTTGCAAGTGATTCGGCGAAATCTGCGTAAGCCCGCAGCGCGCCTGCCCGGTCGCCCTGACCATCCAGCAATCGGATGAACCGCTGCAGCGACCGCTCGTCGTCCGGATCGAGTCGGCTCGCGTGGCGTGCCCAGTGTGCGGCCTCGCTTGCGCTCCCGCGCGCCGCAGACTCGTCAGCGAGCTTCCACGCGGCATCGGTTGCCCGGTGCCGCAACTCATCCCGTGTTGTATAGAGCCAGTGCTCGAAAGCGGGAGAGGCCTCGTCGACGAAGAATCCAGCGAGAAAGTCGCCGTGGTACAGCGCCACGGCGTCCTCGAGCCGTCCCCGGTCGTAGAGATCCGTGAATACACAGACGTCACATCGGAATGCGGCCGGGTCGATGCCGATCTCGTCGGCTCCGCGATTGCCGACCACCTGTTCACCCAGGGAGTGCCGTAGGAAATAGAGTGACTGGCGCAACGCCTGACGAGCCTGTGCCTGGCCGAGCTCGGGCCAGAAGAGTCCGAACAGTCGATCGCGGCGCTGAAAGCCATGCGGCGATTCGACAGCGAGATAGCACAGCAGTGCCAGCCGTTTGGGCTGGCTGAGTACAGATCGCAGCTCGCCGCCATCGGATCCGCGCAACGCGAGCGTGCCCAACGTATCAAGGCGAATCATTGTCGGCCTGACCGGGCTTGTACTTCAGCCTGAATATGGCACGCCATCTCGTAACTCGGCAAGTGACGGACCGGTGACGGCCGCGTTACGCAACCTGGCTTTCATTACCGCGATCGATCACCTGCCGCACTTGTGTCGCGTTCCAGGGCGGAGCCAGCGCGCTGCGGCCATGCTCCATGGAGGAAACAGTGTACAACGGATTCCGAAAGCTCGGAACAGCCGCAGTCCTGACGCTGGCGCTCTCGTCAGTCGGAGCGATACCTGGTGGCGCCCAGCAGTTTTCCGCGGACGTCGTAACCACGCCGGCGAAAGGGACGAATACCGTGCGCGTGTACGTTGGCAACGCAAAGATGAGGCTCCAGACTCTCGAGAACGGGCAACCCGAAGGGGGCATGATCTGGGACGGTACCCAGAAAACGACGACGATCGTGATGGACAAGGACCACTCGTACATTGGGGGAAGCAACTCGCCAGTGCTCAACGCGATGCTGAATGGTTCCGGCGCTCCAACCATGCTTCGCCTGTTCGCGCCCAGCAACACCGGCGATCCGTGCAGCGACTGGAACAGTGCGGTCCTTCGCTATCAGGACAGCACGCACAAGGCGCCACACTTCACATGTCAGAGCGCCGGGTCCGACGTCGTGAACGGTCGTCCTGCTCAGAAGTGGGCGGTCACCACCACCGACGCCGATGGCACCACGCAGTCAGGCTACGCATGGATAGATAGCAAGCTTCACGTCGTCAGCAGGTCGCAGGACAAGAACAGCGAGATGGACCTGCAGAACGTCCAGGAAGGGCCACAGCCGGACGCGTTATTCCAGATTCCCGCGGGCTACCGTAAGATCGACGAGAGTGCGCTTCTCATGCAGTTGAAGGGCGGCAGCTCCGCGATTGCCGACATGTTCGGGGCAGCTGCAAAGGACGTCGGCAACAATGCCGCAAGTTCGACAGCCGATGCGGCCAAGCAGAAGGCAAACGATGCGGTGAAAAAGAAGATCAAGAGCGTGTTTCACTTTCCGTGAGATCGAGACCGCTCCAGCTTTCGTGCCGTTACGGAGCGGGGCGGAGCAGCGCGGAGCAGCGCTTTCGCGGCGATTCTCGTACCTTATGGGTGGAGGCAGGCCATCCGTAACGCCGATCCCGATTCGCCATGTTCAGTCGCATGATTCGCAATGCCGTTACCGGTGGTACGTGCGCGTTGTCGGTTCTCGTACCGGTGCCACGCACGTATCATCCGCCGCCGATCAAGCACGTTTTCATCATCGTCCTCGAAAACGAGCCTTTCGAAACCACGTTCGGCCCGGACACCCCAATCCCGTACCTGGCCGACAGCATGACGAAGGCCGGCGCATTTCTCCGTCAGTACTACGGAACTGGCCACCTCAGTCTCGATAACTACATCACGATGATTTCAGGAGTGGCGCCGAATCCGGCGACACAGGCCGACTGCGGGCGGTACGTGGAATTCGCCCAGACCGGCATGGCGCCCGGCGGCCAACCCATCGGCCTTGGCTGCGTCTACCCGGCGCACGTTCAGACGATCGCGAATCAGCTGTCCGCGCGACACCTGACGTGGAAGGCATACATGGAAGACATGGGCAACGACACGACGCGCGAGGCTCGCACGTGCGGACACGCAGTGATCGGACAACGCGATCCAACGGAGCGTGCCACGCCGACCGATCAGTACGCGGCGAAGCACAATCCCTTCATGTATTTCCATTCGATCATCGATGACACAGTGTCCTGTCGGCGCAACGTCGTTCCACTTACCGCGCTCCGTCGCAGATTTGAGCTCTGCACGCGAGACACCCAGCTACAGCTTCATCTCACCGAGTCTCTGTCACGACGGACACGATCGTCCGTGCAAGAGCGGCGAGCCAGGCGGATTGGTCTCGGCCAATGCATTTCTGACGCACTGGGTACCGATCATTACGCAGTCCGCGGCATTTCGCGACGGCGGATTGCTCATCGTGACGTTCGACGAGGCGGCGAGCGCGGATGCGTCAGCATGCTGCAACGAGCCGTCCGGGCCAAATACCAACCTTCCGGGCGCGCACGGTCCGGGCGGTGGTCGCATCGGTGCGGTGTTGATATCGCCGTTCATCAAGCCAGGGACCGTATCGGATGTGCCGTACAACCATTACTCCATGCTCCGAAGCGTCGAGGACGTGTTCGGCCTACAGGTACCTCGGCTACGCTGGCGAAAAGGGGCTCGCGAGCTTCGGTCCCGACATCTACACAAAGACGACAACGGGCAGGTGATCGGTTAACTATCAATGGACCGCCAGGTCTCACATGGTGTACCATTGATTCACACACAACTATCAACCGGAGACTGCGGTGAACGAAAAGCCACGACGCGATTCACACGTGGCGAGCCACGGGAGCAGCCGGCTCGGGATCGCCAGCCGAACCCCTTTTTTACGCGTGCTCGGTGCCGCGGCGCTGGTCGCGGGAATCACGGCGACTGCAAACGCTCAGAGCTCGGGAAACGGCTTTCTGTTCGAACAGCCCGCCGGCAGCCTGACGCTCAGCGGCGGCTACGCGCGCGCCAGTGCCGGCAGTGATATTTTCTCGTTCACCACCAACGAGTTGTCGGTCGACAAGAGTGATTTCAGCGGGTTGACCGTGGGTGCTGACCTCGCAATACGTGTCGCCCCGCGTTTCGACATCGTGCTCGGCACATCGTACTCCGGCACATCCACTCCATCGAGCTATCGCCATCTGGTCGACCAGAACAATCAGGAGATTACGCAGACCACCGACTTCCGGCGCGTTCCCGTGATGGTGAGTCTCAAGGCCTACCTCACTGATCGCGGTCGATCCGTCGGACGCTTCGCGTGGGTGCCGTCACGCTTCGCGCCGTACGTCGGAGTTGGCGGCGGTGCGATGTGGTACAGATTCCGCCAGCATGGCGACTTCGTAGACGCCAATAACAGCAATGTCTTCACCAGCGATCTGAACTCATCCAACTGGGCGCCGGCGATGCAGGGACTCGCCGGTCTTGATTTCACCCTCACGCCGCACCTCGCGCTCACGGGTGAAGCGAAGTACATCTGGGCGCACGGCAAGTTGAGCGACAGCTTTTCGGGCTTCGACAATATCGACCTCTCCGGTCTGTCGACGACGATCGGCTTAACCTTCAGGTACTGACAGGAGCGCACATGCGCAGTCACAAGCACGTTATCGGGCACACGCAGCGGGCAACCGTCTTCGCAACCGTCTTCGCGGCCATAGCGCTCATCGTTGGTGCGCCGTCGACGGGCTGGGCGCAACAGACACCGCAAATGTCGCAGACCGCGCAGCTCGATGCGCGGTGGCAGCCGTGGATCGGTTGCTGGCGCCCGGCGGCTCCTCCATCGGTCGATCCGATCTCGTACTCGACGACGCCGCGAAGCAGTGATGCTCCGCTCGTATGCGTCATTCCGGCAAGCGGCGGGAATACGTCATCGAGCGTGAACGTCGTCACTGTAAAGGATGGCAAGATCGTTTCGCGTGACACGATCGTTGCCACGGGTAGCAACGTGGCACGCAGCAAGGATGGCTGCAGCGGAATCGAGAGCGCGAAGTGGTCGGCGGATGGTCACCGTCTCTACGTCAGCTCTGATTTCACCTGCCCGGGCGGGTTGAAGCGTACCTCGTCGGGGCTGTTCGCGATTTCGCCGCAGGGGCAGTGGGTCAATGTGCAGAGCGTGAATGCGAGTGGAACCACGGCGGTGCGCACGTTGCGTTACAGCGATGCCGGGGTGCCGAGCTCCGTGCCGTCCGAGATATCGGATGCGCTCGCGAATCAGACGCTCGCCGTCAGCAGCGCGCGCGCAGCCGCTGGTGAGAGACTTTCCACCGCAGCCATAATCGACGCGTCGCACAACACTGATTCTTCCGCGGTAGCAGCGTGGTTGATCGATCGTGGTCAGGGATTCAACGTCGATGCCACTCAGCTCGTCGCGTTGTCGGATGCCGGCCTCCCGGGTAACGTCACAGACGCAATGGTCGCGCTGTCGTATCCCAAGGCGTTTGCGCTCAGCCACTCTGAAAATGTGGAAGGAGCCGTTGCGGGTGATAACACCGCCGGTGCCGAGCTCGAGCGCGCCAAGGCTCCCAACGTCGCCGTAATAATGGCGCCTGCATATGCGCCATTCAGCTACGCGCCGTTTCGGGTTCAGCCCATACGACTACTACGGTTACGGATATTCGCCGTATGGTTACTCGCCCTACGGCTATTCACCCTATGGCTACTCACCATACGGTGCTTACTACTCACCGTACAGCGGTTACGCGGCTGGCTATGGCGGCTGGTACTATCCACCGGTCATCATTCTGAAGGGTGGAACGTCCGGGCCTCCTCAGCCGCGTGGATACGCCGTAAAGGGAAAGGGCTACACGCAGACCGCGCCGCAGAGCGGATCGTCGACCGCGCAACCGCGCCCGACCGTTTCATCGCCGCCACCTTCGTCGAGTGGACGTACGGAAAGCCCACCGCCGTCGCAGCCCGCGTCGTCGGGTCGCACGGCCCATCAGCGACCATAGGGAATGACGAGTCGGTGAGCCTTTCGCGGTAATCGACCTACAGGTTTTTCAGGATTCTGTCAGCGACCGGCTCGCCGGCGCCTGACAGAATCGCCTGAAAGTGGACGAAGCACTCCACTTCCAGCTCCGCTCCCGTACGATCCGCCGCGATCCGGACAACGATGCCAAGTGGAAAGATGAGCGGTGGCGCGTCGTCTTCCGGCTCGGGCTGCCACGGTTCGCGGGGGATATCCGCCGCTGGAATCACCGCGCTCAGCTCTGCGCGGATCGTACCTCCGTCGATCTCCGTCGCCTGATAGTGCAAGTGGCGTGGCTGGCCGAGAAGGCCCATGTCCGAGTCGCCGTCCCAGTCGGGATCCGCGACCGCGCGTGTCAGTAACGCGTCGCCGAGATAGGTTCCCACGATCGCGGCATCCGGCGCCAGCTCGGGATCGTCCGCCAGTCGTCTCCTGGTGAGCTGCAGCGGCTGATCGGTGACAAGAACTACTGTATTCATAAACTGAGTACGCTCGATCAGATGGGAACGCTAGCCGCACGAGGCGCCTGTGCCACCCGGAGCAGCAGGACGGAAATTCACGCGCCGCCGAAGTTGTGCTGCATGGGGTGGTTGATCGTCTCTGTTACAATGGTAGCGATGGGATCGCGAGACAGCCTTCAGAAATATTCAATACCACGATGAGCGCGAACAATCAGCAGGGCAAGCAGTCACCCGAGCGCGAGATTGTAGATGAGACCGGGACCGCCTGGCGCGTTACCGAGATGCGGGTTTGGGACGCTAGCGGCAAGGCAGCGAACTCGCTCATTGCCGCGCACGAGCGCGGCTTTCGCCGGCTATGGAATTTCCCTGAAAACTGGGCCGAGCTGGCCGATCTGCAGCTGGCGGAGCTGATCAGCAAGCCGGGCCGGAAGTCCGCTCGGCCGGCCGCTTCGGGCTGAAGCCGCCGAGCCGGCGAGTCGGCGGCTAACCACGGCTAGTGGACGATACGGCTACTGGACGACGACCAGGGCGTCGAAGCTGCCCGAGATAGTCGCGCTTTGACCCGTGCTGTCCGACGGCTGGGCCGTCACGGAGAAAGTACCGGTCACGTGGCCCTTCGAAACCGCAGCCAGGGTAACGCTGCCGCCGACGCCGTCGAACACCGCTCCGGTGCTGTCCATGAAGGCCACCGCAACATCCAGATCGCCTGCCCCTACGGAGTAGCTCCCAGCGGCCGGCATGGCTGTCCCGATCCATTGGAAGCCCATCTGTGCACTGGTTTTCTTGTCCTGAAGGATGAGAATCGCGCTCGCAGGTGGCGAAGTGCTATCCGAGCCGGTCGCGGGCAGGGAGAGGAGACCGGCATTGCCGGTCAGAGAGATCTGACTTCCGGCTGAGACGACGGCCGAGAACTGGCCGGTGGTGTCGGGGGCGGTGATGCCGGAGTCTGCGCCGCAGGCGGTGATTGCAGCGGCGAGCGATAGAGCCAGCGCGGCGAAGCCGGCGCGGCTACCAAGGAGCGAGGTGTTTTTCACTCCCCGAAGTGTCGTCACGAGCGGGGGAATTTTGAGAGGGTGGCGGTGCCTTGTGACCCCCCGTTGTGAACCCGCTTGTGAGCCGCGTTGTATCGACCCGTGCGCGTTCGGTGTTTTGGGTGGTGCCGAGGCGTTGACTTGGGGGATAGTTGCGGTATAATTAAGGGCTACACCGAAAACCAATCGCCGGCCAATGCCGGCGCGCCTCGAGTCCCCAGCTGCGCATCAATGGCGGCTGCACCCGGCGGCGGCGGATGGATACCGGTCCCAGATGGGACGCCCGGTCCACCCGCGTTTTTGTTGCTCTTAGACGATTTGACCCGCTGATATAGACATGGCTCGCCACACCCCGCTCGAACATTATCGCAACATCGGCATCATGGCACACATCGATGCTGGTAAGACGACCACGACCGAGCGCATCCTTTATTACACCGGTAAGTCGCACAAAATCGGTGAAGTCCATGAAGGCACTGCGACCATGGACTGGATGGAGCAGGAGCAGGAGCGGGGCATCACGATCACGTCTGCCGCGACTACCGCTTTCTGGCGCCGTCACGGGCAGAGCGATGAGCAGGGAACCGGTCCCGAGTACCGCATCAACATCATCGATACCCCTGGGCACGTTGATTTCACGGTCGAAGTAGAGCGCTCGTTGCGCGTGCTCGACGGTGCAGTCACGCTTCTGGATTCGGTCGCTGGTGTCGAGCCCCAGACCGAGACCGTGTGGCGTCAGGGCGATCGCTATGGTGTTCCGCGCCTGATCTTCGCCAACAAGATGGACCGTACAGGCGCTGATTTCGAGCGTTGCATGCGAATGATCCGCGATCGTCTCTCGAAAGAGTCGTATCCGATCCAGCTGCCGGTCGGCTCCGGTGATACGTTCACCGGCCACATCGACGTCATCGAACGCAAGCAGTACATCTTCGACGACGAATCACTCGGCAAGAAGTTCGAGGTTGTCGACGTGCCTGAGAAGTTCAAGGCTGCCGTCGACGAGGCGCGTCACGCGGTGATCGAGGCTGCCGTGTCGCACGACGAGCCCTTGCTCGAGAAATATCTCGGCGGCGCGGAGCTGAGCGATGACGAGATCCGTCACGCGATTCGCGTTGCGACCATCGGTGGTCACATCGTTCCAGTGTTGTGCGGCGCCTCGTTCAAGAACAAGGGCGTTCAGGCGTTGCTCGATGCAGTCATCGATTACATGCCGTCCCCGCTCGACGTTCCGCCCGTCGAAGGTCATATCCCCGACCACAACGAGCTGGTCGAGACGCGCGAAGTTTCCGACGACGCACCGTTTGCAGGTCTCGCATTCAAGATCGCGACCGATCCATTCGTCGGTAAGCTGACGTTCTTCCGTGTGTACTCCGGCGTGCTGCAGAGCGGCTCGTACGTGTACAACGCGACCAAGGGCAAGCGCGAGCGCATCGGCCGCCTGTTGCAGATGCACTCGAACAAGCGCGAGGAGATCGAGGAAGTGCATTGCGGCGACATCGCAGCTGCCATCGGACTTCGCGACACGCGCACGGGCGACACGCTGACGATGGAAGAGCAGCCGATCGTTCTGGAAGCGATGAAGTTTCCGGCTCCGGTCATCGACGTTGCAATCGAGCCCAAGACCAAGGCGGATCAGGACAAGCTCGCGATCGCATTGCAGAAGCTCGCCGAAGAGGATCCGACGTTCCGCGTGCATTCTGATCCGGAAACGAATCAGACGATCATCTCTGGAATGGGCGAGCTGCACCTCGAGATCATCGTCGATCGCATGCAGCGCGAGTTCAAGGTCGATGCAAATATCGGCCGTCCGCAGGTTGCATATCGTGAGACGATCAAGAAGCGCGTCGACAAGGTCGAAGGAAAGTTCATTCGTCAGTCTGGCGGTAAGGGCCAGTACGGACACGTTGTAATCAACGTGATGCCCGCCGAGCAGGGTCAGGGATTCGTGTTCGAGGACAAGATCGTCGGCGGTGTGATTCCGCGCGAGTTCATCAACCCGATCGAGGCTGGTATCAAGGAAGCGCTCGAGGGTGGTGTCATCGCCGGATATCCGATGGTGGACGTGAAAGTCGAGCTGGTTTATGGCTCGTACCACGACGTCGATTCGAGCGAAATGGCGTTCAAGATCGCGGGCTCGATGGCGGTGAAGGACGGCGCACGCAAGGCGGGCGCGATCATTCTCGAGCCGATCATGAAGGTCGAAGTTGTGTCGCCGAACGATTACATGGGCGATGTGCTCGGTGATCTTTCGTCCCGTCGCGGTCGCATCGGCGGAATGAATCAGCGCGGTGAGGCGCAGGTGATCGATGCGCAGGTGCCGCTCGCGGAGATGTTTGGTTATTCAACCAAGCTTCGCTCGATGTCGCAGGGTCGCGCGGTTTATTCGATGGAATTCAGTCATTACGAGGAAGTCCCGAAGGCCGCCGCCGAAGAAATCATGAGCAAGGTGAAGAAATAGGCAGGGGCGACGCATGCGTCGCCCGTACCGTGGATGATGTGGATGATGATGCAGGGGCGGGGCGTGGGTCGCCCCTGCGGTGGATGATGTGGATGATGATGCAGGGGCGGCGCAGGCGTCGCCCGTACGTACGATAGATGTGGGTGATGATGTTGGGGTGGGTGTATCCCGCGCGCATAAACGAACCGGATAAAGGAAAGAGCGAATAATGGCGAAGGCGAAATTTGAGCGGACGAAGCCGCACGTAAACGTTGGCACGATCGGGCACGTGGATCACGGCAAGACGACGCTGACGGCGGCGATCACGACGATTCAGGCAGCCAAGGGTCTGGCCTCGAAGGTTGCCTTCGACCAGATCGACAAGGCACCCGAGGAGCGAGAGCGCGGCATCACGATCGCGACGGCACACGTGGAGTACGAGTCCGACAAGCGGCACTATGCGCACGTGGACTGCCCGGGACACGCCGACTACGTGAAGAACATGATCACCGGAGCGGCCCAGATGGATGGCGCCATCCTGGTGGTCTCGGCAGCCGATGGCCCGATGCCGCAGACGCGTGAGCACATCCTCCTGGCCCGCCAGGTGAACGTGCCCTACGTGGTGGTGTTCATGAACAAGGTGGACATGGTGGACGATCCGGAGTTGCTGGAGCTGGTCGAGCTGGAAGTTCGTGAGCTCCTCTCGCCAGTACAACTTCCCGGGCGACGAGACGCCGATCATCAAGGGCAGTGCGTTGAAGGCGCTGGAGTCGGGTGACCCCAACAGCGAGTACGGCCGGAAGATCGGCGAGCTGATGGACGTGCTGGACAGCTATATCCCGGAGCCCAAGCGCGACGTGGACAAGCCGTTCCTGATGCCGGTCGAGGACGTGTTCTCGATCACGGGTCGTGGCACGGTGGCGACGGGTCGTATCGAGCGCGGCAAGGTGAAGGTGGGCGAGGAAGTGGCACTGGTGGGCTTCAACTCGGACAAGAAGACGGTGGTGACCGGCGTTGAGATGTTCCGGAAGCTACTGGACGACGGTCAGGCGGGCGACAACGTGGGTCTGTTGCTCCGAGGCGTGGGCAAGGAAGACATCGAGCGCGGCATGGTGTTGTCGAAGCCGGGTAGCATCACGCCGCACACCAAGTTCCAGGCCGAGGTGTACGTGTTGACCAAGGAAGAGGGTGGCAGACACACGCCGTTCTTCAAGGGCTACCGTCCGCAGTTCTACTTCCGCACGACGGACGTGACGGGAAGCGTGGAGCTGCCGGAAGGGATGGAGATGGTGATGCCGGGCGACAACGTGCAGATGACGATCGAGCTGATAACGCCGATCGCGATGGACGAGGGGCTCCGGTTCGCCATCCGCGAGGGCGGCCGCACCGTCGGTGCCGGCGTCGTCGCTAAAATTCTGCAATAACAGGATCGTATAATGGCTGGCAAAATTCGCATTCGGCTCAAGGCCTTCGATCACGCGGTGATCGATCAGGCATCGGCTGACATCGTACGCACCGCCGAGAAGACTGGTGCGTCGGTTTCAGGACCGATTCCGCTTCCGACCAAGACGCAGCGTTGGACGGTTCTCCGTTCTCCGCACGTCGACAAGAAGTCGCGCGAGCAGTTCGAGCTGAAGACGCACAAGCGCCTCATCGATATTCTCGATTCGAAGGCGCAGACTGTTGACGCGCTTACGAAGCTGGATCTGCCGGCTGGTGTGGACGTCGAGATCAAGGTCGAGTAGAACTACAATGATTGGAATCATCGGCAGAAAGCTGGGCATGACCCAGATATTCAATGAGCTCGGCCAGCAGATTCCCTGCACGGTCGTCGAGGCGACACCCAATCCGGTGTTGCTCGTGACCAGCAAGGAAGAGTCGGGCTTCGCATCGGTGCAGCTCGGTTTCGGAACGCAGCGCATCGCGCGCGATTCGAAGCAGAACGAGCGCACGCCGCGCGGTCGTCGCGCGAACAAGGCTGAGATCGGTCATGCGAAGAAGGCTGGTCTCGACGCACCGCCACACACGCTCAAGTCGTTCCGCATCGACGATGCGCCAGGCAAGGATCCCGAGATCCCGACGTACAACGTTGGCGACATGATCGACATTTCGATCTTTGCGCCGGGCGACACGGTAAAGGTTACGGGCACCACCAAGGGCCGCGGCTTCCAGGGTGTTGTGAAGCGCTGGGGCTTTGGCGGCGGACCGAACACGCACGGCAACACCAAGCATCGTCGTCCTGGCTCGATCGGACCTGGTACGGATCCGTCCCGCGTCATCAAGGGCAAGAAGATGCCCGGTCGTTACGGTGACGAGCGCCACACGCAGACGCATCTCCGCGTCGAGAAGATCGACATGGAGCGTAACCTGATCTACATCCGCGGCAGCATCGCCGGTCCCCGCAGCGGGATCGTGATGATCCGCAAGCAGGCTTAATCATGGCTGACACAGAAAACACGGAACAGGAAGTGACCGCGCGCACCGCGGCTGCGTACACCGGTGGTGGCACGCAGCGCGATGCAGTAACGCTTCCGACCGATCTGTTCGACGGCACGATCAACTTCCCGGTGATGCATCACGCGGTCAAGGCGTATCTCGCCAACCAGCGTCAGGGCACCGCGTCGACCAAGACGCGCGGCTTCGTTACCGGTGGTAATCAGAAGCCGTGGAAGCAGAAGGGAACTGGTCGCGCTCGTCAGGGCTCGACGCGCGCTCCGCACTGGGTCGGTGGTGGTACGGTCTTCGGTCCGACGCCGCGCGATTACACGATGGGCACGAACAAGAAGGTCAAGGTTCTCGCTCGCAAGAGCGCGCTGAATGCACGTGCTTCTGAAGATTCGTTGTTCGTGATCGATCGCTTCGACTACGATGCGCCCAAGACGGCGCAGTTGCTCGGATTGCTCGAGTCACTCGGCGTGAACGGGAAGAAGGTTCTCATTCTCACCGATGGCGTGAACAGGAACGTGTACCTGAGCTGCCGCAATCTTCCGAGCGCGCACGTGATGCCGTTCTCCGATGCGTCGACGTACCACATTCTGTGGAGCGACGTGGTGTCTCGTCGAGTCCGGCGCGATCGGCCAGTCGTCTCGCTCCGGTTGCCGAGGGTCGAAAAGCCCGCGCGCAAGACCGCTGCGAAGAAGGCACCTGCAGCAAAGAAGACTACCGCTGCCAAGAAGACGACGGCCAAGAAGACTTCGGCCAAGAAGGAGAAGTAGCACATGGCAACAATGTTCCGCACCATCGTTCGTCCGATCATGACGGAGAAGACGTCGGCGGCTTATCAGGATCGCCAGGAGTACACCTTCGAGGTTGCGCCTGACGCGAACAAGACGGCGATCAGACAGGCGATCGAGAAGCTCTTCGGCGTGACCGTGACTGGCGTGCAGACGATGAACTGCCGCGGCAAGAACGCGTCGCGTCGGCCAGTCGGTCGGCAAGCGCGCGAATTGGAAAAAGGCCATCGTGACGCTGAAGCAGGGCGACACGATCGACATCTTCGAGGGTTAAGCAGCCACCATGGCAATTCGTCAGTTCAAGCCGGTCACGAAGAGCTCGCGTTTCCGCTCCGTGTCGGACTTCGCCGAGATCACGCGCAGCACGCCTGAGAAGTCGCTCGTCGAGCCACTTCCCAAGTCGGGCGGTCGTGACAATCACGGCCACATCGCGATGCGTCGCATCGGTGGTGGTCACAAGCGCCAGTACCGCGTCATCGACTTCAAGCGCAACAAGTTCGCGATGCCTGCGATCGTGCGAGCACATCGAGTACGATCCGAACCGCTCGGCGCGCATCGCGCTGGTGCGTTACGAGGACGGCGAGAAGCGCTACATCCTGCATCCCGAAGGGACTGTCGCGTCGGCGACACCGTCATTGCGGGACCTGGTTCCGACACGCGCATCGGCAACGCGCTTCCGTTGCGCGAGATGCCGCTCGGCACCGATGTGCACAACATCGAGCTCAAGCCCGGCAAGGGCGGCCAGATGGCACGCTCGGCTGGAATGTCGGCGCAGGTCGTTGCGAAGGAAGGCGAGTACGTGACGCTCCAGCTCGGCTCGACCGAAGTTCGGCTGGTTCACGGAATGTGCATGGCGACGGTCGGCATTGTCGGCAACGCCGAGCACGAGCTGTTGTCGCATGGAAAGGCAGGCAAGTCGCGCTGGCTCGGCAAGCGTCCGAAGGTGCGCGGTGAAGTGATGAACCCGGTGGATCACCCGCATGGTGGTCGTACACGCGGCGGACGTAACGTCGTGTCGCCGTGGGGCAAGAAGGAAGGCGTGAAGACACGCCATTCGAAGAAGCCGTCGACAGCGGCTAATCGTGCGCGGCCGTCGCCGCGGTAAGGCGACGCAGTCTTAAGACGGGTAATCGAATATGGGACGTAGCGTACGAAAGGGTCCGTTCGTACACGAATCGCTGATGTCGAAAGTCGACGGCGATGAACGGCCGCAACGAGAAGAAGGTCATGAAGACGTGGTCGCGCGCGAGCACGATCCTTCCTGACTTCGTCGGGCACACGTTCGCGGTGCACAACGGCAACAAGTTCATCCCGGTGTACGTGACGGAGAACATGGTTGGGCACAAGCTTGGCGAGTTCTCGCCGACGCGGCTCTTCCGTGGTCACACCGGGCAACAAGGCGACCGACAAGAAGGCGGCGGGCGTGCCGGCCAAGGGTGGCAAGTAACATGGCCGCAACGTCACCGTTATGACCGCAGCGTGCACGCGCGATTCAGCGCACCACGCGTCAGTCGCCGTACAAGATGCGCCTCGTGATCGATCAGATCCGCGGCAAGAACGTGAACGACGCGCTTGCGCTGCTCGCGCTTCTCGAAGAAGCACGCGGCGAAGCAGATCGAGAAGACGCTGTCGTCAGCCGTTGCGAACGCCGAGTACAAGGCGCGCCAGGCGAACGAAGCGATCGATCTTGACCTGCTGGTGGTGTCGCACGCCGTGATCAACGAAGGTCCGGCCGATCAAGCGGTTCATGCCGGCGGCGCAGGGTCGTGCTACTCCGATCAGGAAGCGCACGAGCCACGTCGACATCATCGTCTCCGAGCGCGCGGCGAAGCCGAAGCCGGTAGCGAAGAAGGCCGCGGCCAGGAAGACCGCTGCGAAGAAGACGACGGCAAAGACTGCCGCGAAGAAGACGGCCAAGAAGACCGAGGGAGAGCAGTAATGGGACAGAAGACACATCCAATCGGCTTTCGCCTTGGTGTCTCGAAGAACTGGCGGTCGCGTTACTACGCGAATCGTGACATGCCCGCGATGCTCAAGGAGGACGCACTCCTCCGCAAGTATCTGCACGCACGTCTCGGTCACGCCGCGATCTCCGACGTCACGATCGAGCGCAAGCCTGGCAAGGTCGTGGTGACGATCCACACCGGTCGTCCGGGCGTCGTCATCGGAAAGAAGGGAACCGAAGTCGACCAGCTGCGTGACGAGCTGAGCCGGCTGTCGGGCAAGGAAGTCGGCATCAACGTCGAAGAGATCAAGCGTCCGGAGCTGGATGCGCAGCTCGTCGCCGACAACATCGCGAACCAGCTTGCTCAGCGCATCTCGTTCCGTCGCGCCATGAAGCGCGCGGTGCAGAGCTCGATGCGCATGGGCGCGCGGCGGAATCAAGGTCAAGTGCGGCGGCCGTCTCGGCGGCGCCGAGATCGCGCGTGTCGAAGGGTATCACGAGGGTCGTGTGCCTCTTCAGACGCTGCGCGCCGACATCGATTACGCGACGTCGACCGCGAAGACGACCTTCGGCACCATCGGTGTGAAGGTCTGGATCTTCAAGGGTGAGATCGTTGAAGATCGTCGCGGCAAGACTTACTCGACGGACGCGTAAGGAGAATTAGAGATGCTCAGTCCGAAGCGGGTAAAGTTCCGCAAGATGTTCAAGGGTCGCACGAAGGGATTGGCGACTCGTGGATCGAAGGTTTCGTTCGGCGATTTCGGCCTTCAGGCGTTGGAGCCAGGCTGGGTCACGAACCGGCAGATCGAAGCCGCTCGTGTGGCGCTCACGCGTCACATCAAGCGTGGCGGAAAGGTGTGGATTCGCATCTTCCCCGACAAGCCGATCACGAAGAAGCCGGCAGAAACGCGCATGGGTAAGGGAAAGGGCTCACCCGAGGGTTGGGTGGCCGTGGTGAAGCCTGGCCGTGTGATGTTCGAGCTGGAAGGTGTGACGCTGGAGATCGCGCAGAAGGCGATGGCGCTTGCTGCGGCGAAGCTCAGTGTGAAGACGAAGTTCGTGAAGCGTGAGGAGGCGCATTCAGATGAAGGCTAACGAAATCCGCGAGATGATCGATTCTGACGTCATCGCGAAGATCAACGAGCTGGAGGAAGAGCGCTTCCGACTGACGTTCCGTTCCGGAACCGAGACGCTGGAAAATCCGCTACGCCTGCGGTTCATCCGTCGCGACATCGCGCGGCTCAAGACGGTGCAGAACGAGAGGAAGCAGAAGAATGGCTGATATGACTAACGGCGCCGCTTCGTCCAATGGGACGGAGGCACGTAACGCGCGCAAGATGCGCACGGGTACGGTCGTGAGCGACAAGATGGAGAAGACCGTGGTGGTCGCCATCGAGCGCCGCGTGAAGCACCCAGTCTATGGCAAGATGATGACGCGTACCAAGAAGCTCAAAGCTCACGACGAGGACAACTCGGCCAAGCTGGGCGACACGGTACGGATCATGGAGACGCGCCCGTTGTCGAAGGACAAGCGCTTCCGAGTGGTCGAGATCGTCGAGCGCGCACGCTAACGAGATACTGCAATGATTCAGCAAGAGTCCATGGTGAAGGTTGCCGACAACTCCGGCGCGAAGCGTGCGCTCGTCATCCGTGTGCTGGGCGGTACAGGCCGGCGCTACGCGGGTCTTGGCGACGTCGTGATCGTGGCGGTGAAGGATGCCCTCCCGAACGGAACCGTGAAGAAGTCGGACGTGGCGCGCGCCGTGGTCGTGCGCACCGCGAAGGAGACGCGCCGCAAGGACGGCTCTTACATCCGCTTTGATGAGAATGCGGTCGTGATCATCAACGACGCTGGCGAGCCGCGCGCGACGCGCGTGTTCGGTCCGGTCGCACGTGAGATCCGCGACAAGAAGTACATGAAGATCGCCTCGCTGGCGCCGGAGGTTCTGTAGCATGCGCGTGTTGAAATATCGGAAGACGAACAGGAACCGCCTCACCACCGATCGTCACTCGGCCAATGCGGAGCGCTCGAGCGTTCACGTTGCCAAGGGCGACACCGTGCGCGTGATGCGCGGCGACGACAAGGGCAAGGAGGGCACGGTGCTCCGTGTCTTCACCAAGAAGAACCGCGTCCTCGTGAAGGGCGTGAACATCGTGAAGAAGCACCGTCGCGCGACGAGTGCGGAGGAAGAGGGCGGCATCCGCGAGATGGAAGCCCCGTTCGCTGCATCGAACGTGATGCTCATCGATCCGAAGTCAGGCAAGCCGACGCGCGTCAAGGCGCGCACGGACAAGGACGGAACGAAGGAGCGCGTCAGCGTCAAGAGCGGCGACTCGATCCCGATGGCGTCCCGTTAAGGAATAGAGCAAATGGCAAACAAGCAAGACAACAAGAAGGGCGGCGCAAAGGGCGGCAAGGGTGGGGCGAAGGCTGGCGGAAAATCGCCGGCAAAGTCCACTCCGCCAAAGACGTCATCCAAGAGCTCGACCAAGGCGTCAGCCGGTCGCGGAGCAGAGCGCAAGCAGCTGCTTCCGACGGAACACGCTGGCGCCGGGCTGCCGGTTCCGGCGCCGCGTCTGCGTGAGCATTACAAGGCGACGGTACGGACGCGTCTCACCAAGCAGTACGGATTCGGCAACCTGCACGAGATCCCGACCATCGAGAAGATCGTGATCAACTGCGGCGTTGGCGAAGCGATTCGTAACTCCAAGGTGCTCGACATCGTGGTGGACGAGCTGGCGCTCATAACTGGCCAGCGCCCCGTCCGGCGCAAGGCGAAGAAGTCGATAGCCAACTTCGGCCAGCGCGAAGGTCAGGAGATCGGCGCGTCGGTGACGCTGCGTGGTCCGCGCATGTGGGAGTTCCTCGATCGTCTGGTGACGGTCGCGATTCCCCGCATTCGCGATTTCCGCGGACTCAACACGCGCGCGTTCGACGGGCGCGGCAACTACACGATGGGCGTCAAGGAGCAGATGATCTTCCCCGAGATCAACTACGATATGGTAGATGAGATTCACGGGATGGACATCACGTTCGTCACGACGACGAACAAGGACGATCAGGCTCTTGCACTTCTCCGCGAGCTCGGCATGCCGTTCCGCGGTGAAGAGAAGCCCGTCATCGTACACGGTTAACCGAAGCATACAATGGCGAAGACTTCCAAGATCAAGAAGAACGAGCAGCGTCGTGCAATCGTCGCGAAGTACGCGGCGCGTCGTCGCGAGCTCAAGGCGATAATCAAGAACCCGGCATCGACGCCGGATCAGCGCGCTGACGCTTATGCCGCGATTCGCAAGATGCCGCGCGACGCGTCGGTAGTACGCATTCGCAATCGTTGCGAATTCAGCGGACGTCCGCGCGCGTACCTGCGTCAGTTCGGACTCGCGCGTATCGCGTTCCGCGACATGGCGCTGGCGGGATTCATCCCGGGCGTGCGTAAGGCGAGTTGGTAAACACGTCGTCGACGTATTCACCAACCGTAGGGCGCGGATGTATCCGCGCCTCGATATATCAAACATCAGCAGCCCCGCACGTCCGGTTTCCGGATACGACGGGACGAGGTAGAGCAGAACGATGAGTATGACAGATCCGATCGCGGATATGCTAACGCGGATCCGCAACGCGTGCCGGGCGAAGCATCGCCGCGTCGACATGCCCGCGTCAAAGGTGAAAACGCAGATCGCGCAGATCCTAAAAGAGAATTCCTACATTCAGGACTATCGCACCCTCGAGACCGAGGAAGGGCGGCAGATTCTGCGTGTCATCCTCAAGTACGCTGCTGGCACGGGCCAGCCGGTCATCCGTGATCTGCAACGCGTCTCGACTCCCGGTCTCCGACGTTACGTCGGTGTCACCGAGATCCCGCGCGTTCGCAACGGACTTGGCATGGCGATCCTCAGCACTTCGCAAGGTGTCATGTCCGACCGCCAGGCGCGGCAGCATCGCACCGGCGGCGAACTCGTCGCGCTAGTCTGGTAAGCGAGCCTACAATGTCACGTATTGGAAAGAAGCCAGTCCCGGTCCCGGCGAACGTAACGGTGACGGTCGACGGCAACAATGTGAAGGTCAAGGGTCCCAAGGGCGAGCTCGAGCGCACCATCCACGCGGACATGAAAGTGTCGATGGAAAACGGTGAAGTCGTCGTGGCGCGTCCGTCGGATGACCAGAAGCACAAGGCGCTGCACGGCCTCAGCCGCACGCTCGTCGCGAACATGGTCGAGGGAGTGTCGGCAGGTTTCTCGAAGACACTCGAGCTGGTCGGCGTTGGATACAAGGCGGAGGTTCGGCCGTACGGGCTGCAGCTGGCTCTTGGATTCTCGCATCCGGTCGAGTACAAGTCGCCCAAGGGAATCAAGCTGAGCGCGCCGCAGCCGACGCAGATCGTCGTCGAAGGCGCGAACAAGGAAATCGTAGGCCAGGTTGCAGCGGAGTTGCGCAGTCTGCGTCCGCCCGAGCCGTACAAGGGCAAGGGAGTCAAGTATCAAGGCGAGCAGGTTCGCCGCAAGGCCGGTAAGGCCGGGGGCAAGTAAGCGATGAAAAAACCGCAGACCCGCGAGCAGTACCGCGCCCGTCGTCACTTTCGCGTTCGCAAGAAAGTGAATGGCACGGCCGAGCGTCCGCGTCTCGTTGTATTCCGTTCCGAGAAGCACATCTATGCGCAGCTCGTTGACGACAACACTCAGCATACGCTGATGACGGTGACGGACGGTGGAATCACAGGCAAGAAGGTCGAGAAGTCATTCGAGGTCGGCAAGAAGATCGCGGCGCGCGCCAAGGAAGCGGGCGTGACCAGCGTCGTCTTCGACCGTGGTGGATATGTGTATCACGGCCGCGTGAAAGCGGTGGCCGACGGTGCCCGCGAAGGCGGGTTGGAGTTCTAATGGCTGACGAACAGAAGCAGGGCGGAGCGCCAGCCGCGAGCGGCGGCGCAAGCAGTGGAACCACCGGTGGACCACTGGTGGTCCCCACTGGCGGCAACACTGGCGGACCCGGGCGCAGCGCGCGCTCCGGCGGCGGCCAGCAGCGCGGACGCGGCGGCCAGGGCGGCGGCGGTCGCGGTGGCGCTGGTGGCGGCCGCGGCGGTCAGGGTGGTGGCCAGAATCGTGGCGGCCAGGGCGGCGGTCAGGGTGGACGCGGCGGCCCGGGCGGCGGACGCGGCCCCGGTGGTGGACGTGACGGTGGCCGGGGTGGCCAGGGCGGCGAGGGCGGCAGCGATCTCATCGAGAACGTCGTCGCGATCAATCGCGTTGCCAAGGTCGTGAAGGGCGGACGTCGCTTCTCCTTCAACGCGCTCGTTGCAGTCGGCGATGGCCAGGGACGCGTCGGATTCTCGACGGGCAAGGCGAACGAGGTTTCCGAGGCGGTCCGCAAGGCCGTCGAGGCAGCTCGCCGCCGCATGGTCTCGGTTCCGATGACCGGCGGCACGATCCCGCACGCAATCGTTGGACAGCACGGTGCAGGCAAGGTTCTCATGAAGCCGGCGGCACCCGGAGCCGGCGTCATCGCTGGCGGTGCGGTTCGCGCCGTCATGGAATGCGTCGGTATCACCGACATCCTCACCAAGAGCCTCGGCTCGACCAATCCGCACAACATGGTTCTCGCAGCGCTCGACGCGCTGGCGAACCTGACAACTGTAGAACAGATCGCGCGCGAGCGCGGTATCGAGCAGAGCTCGCTCGGATATCGCTCGCGTGCCAAGACGAAGGTGGTTGCATAATGGCCAGGACTTTCGTGTGGCACCCGACGAGGGGGCCCAAGACGACGGACAAGCTTCAGGCCCCGGGCAAGGGCAGGATCGAGATCAGGCAGGTTCGCAGCAAGATCGGGCATTCGTGGCGCATGCGCCGCACGCTCGAGGCGCTCGGACTCAAGCACCCGCATGACGTGGTGATTCATCAGGATTCGGCGGCACTGCGCGGACAGATCAAGCGCGTACGCCATCTCGTGACATTCGCCGCGGCCAAGGAAGAGGCGTAACAAATGGCTAAGAAAATCGGTCTTCACAACCTGTCGTCTGCACCGGGATCGACGCGCAATCGCAAGCGCATCGGTCGCGGTCCGGGATCCGGCACTGGTAAGACGTCGGGCAAGGGACACAAGGGTATCAAGGCACGCTCGGGGCACCATGGCCCAGGCGGCGGCAAGCCCCAGTTCGAAGGCGGTCAGATGCCGCTCACGCGCCGGCTGCCGAAGCGTGGCTTCACGAGTCCATTCCGGGTCGAGAGCCAGGTCGTGCGGCTCGGCGACCTCGCAAGATTCGAGGGGAAGGAGATAACGAACGAGCTGCTGGTGGAGGCGGGTATGATCCATGGCGGCAAGGGTCCGGCGAAGGTGCTGGCCAACGGAGAGATCACGCAGGCAGTGACTGTTCGTGGGCTCAAGGTCAGCAGTGGCGCGCGCGAGAAGATCGTCGCCGCTGGCGGTACCGTCGCGTAAATTTCCGAAGGGGCCGCGGTATGGGCTACCAACTTTTGTGTAATGCGTCGAGTGCGGCGGCTTCTGCCGTCCGTACCGGCGCTTCGCGATTCTGCCGCGCAAGCGCAACTGAATCGTCCTACAGCAGTTTCGGGTGGCACTGCCACCCACTGAGGAGACTCTACTAATGGCGCAGACAAATCCCGCATCGGCGGTCGCGGACATCACGCGCAACACCGAGCTGTGGGATAAGATCAAGTTCACCTTCCTCTGCCTCGTCCTTTACCGGCTCGGTTCGCACATCACGGCGCCGGGAATCGACGTGGTGGCGCTCACGGATTTCTTCGCGAACAAGGGCGGTGGAGGATTGCTCGGGCTGTACGACCTGTTCGTCGGAGGCGGTCTCTCCCGCGCAACGGTGTTCGCGCTCGGAATCATGCCGTACATCTCCGCGTCCATCTTCATCCAGATCGCCGGCGCGGTGTTGCCGCAGGTGGAGAAGATGCAGAAGGACGAGGAAGGTCGAAAAACCATCAACCAGTGGACGCGATACATCACCATCGCGCTCGCAGTAGTTCAGGGATGGGGCTTCGCTCTGTTCACGTCGTCGCTCCAGAACGCCGTGATCACGCCGGGCTTCATGTTCAAGCTGCAGATGGTTCTGTTCCTCACCACGGGCGCGATCTTCGTCATGTGGCTCGGCGAGCAGATCACCGAGCGTGGTCTGGGTAACGGCGCGTCGCTCATCATCTTCTTCTCGATCGTCGAGCGCTTCTGGCCCGGCATTCTCGACACGTTCAAGTTCGTGACGACGCAGGCTATCGGACCATTCTCGCTGATCATACTCGGCTTCGTCATGGTTGCCGTCGTCGCAGGCACGATTGCGATCACGATCGCAGCGCGGCGCATCATGATTCAGATTCCGCAGCGCACGATGTCACGTGGGCGCCAGCGAGAAGCCTCGCGGAACTTCATACCGCTCCGAATCAATACAGCCGGCGTGATGCCTATCATCTTTGCGCAGTCGGTGATCGTGATTCCAGGCGCGTTCGCGCAGTTCAGCGGCAATCCGTTCATGCAGCAGATGTCGGAGCGGATGCAGCCCGGAACGTGGCTCTACTTCGCGCTCCTGGCGGTGCTGATCATATTCTTCACGTACTTCTACACGTGCGATCATCTTCAATCCGGTGGATATCGCCGAGAATCTGAAGAAGCAGGGCGGATTCATTCCCGGCGTGAAGCCTGGCGCGAAGACGGCCGAGTACGTGGATACGGTGATATCCCGGATCACGCTTCCGGGCTCCATCTTCCTTACGTTCATCGCGCTGCTTCCGATCTTCATCGCCGATGCGATCAACGTTCCGTTCACGTTCGGCGGCACGTCGCTGCTGATCGTGGTCGGTGTCGCACTCGATACGATGGCGCAGATCAATCAGCACATGCTGCTCCGCAAGTACGACGGATTCATGAAGAAGGGACGCGTACGGTTCCGCGGGCAGAATTCGTTCGCTGGTTACTGACGTCCCGGTGCAATTGTGATAATAGTTCTGCTCGGACCACCGGGCGCAGGGAAGGGAACTCAGGGCGAGCTGCTTGCAGCTCGCCTTGGCATTCCGAAGATCGCTACGGGCGATCTGTTCCGCGCCGCGGTGCGTGAAGGCACACCTCTCGGACTCGAGGCCAAGCAGTTCATGGATCGCGGAGATCTCGTCCCCGATTCGGTGATTCTTGGCATTCTTCGCGACGCGATAGCGTCGCCCGAATCCGCGCGCGGCGCCATTCTCGACGGCGCGGTGCGCACCGTACCGCAGGCGGAAGGTCTCGCGGAGGCACTTGCGAGCATCGGGCGCAAGGTCGACGCGGTGTTGCTCTTCGAGGCGAACCACACTGAATTGATCCGGCGCCTCAGCTCGCGCACGACTTGCGACGTGTGTCAGACGCCGTTCAGGGGACTGGAGCCGGGCACCGCGTGTCCTCGCGGCGACGGCGGCCGCCTGGTTCGGCGCAAGGACGACGAGCCGGAGGCCATTCAGAATCGGCTCAACGTCTACGAGGATCTCACCGCGCCGGTGGTCGAGTGGTATGATTCTCATGGCATTCCGGTGCAACGAATCGACGCGATCGGCGAAGTAGCGGACGTTACAGCCCGGGCAGCGCAGGCGCTCCAAAGCGTGCAGCTCGCATCCTGACAACGCACGCGGTGAGAGGAAGCAGGCAATGATACAGCTCAAGTCAGCAAGAGAGATCGAGATTATGGCGCGGGGGGGGCAGATACTCGCCGCCGCGGTGCGTCTCGCTGAAACCGACACGTCGCGCCGGAATGTCCACGCTCGACGTGGATCGGATGATCGAGGAATTCATCCGCTCGCACGAAGGCGCACTCCCGTCGTTCAAGGGGCTTTACGGCTTCCCCGCAAGTGTGTGCGCATCGATCAACGAAGAGATCGTGCACGGGATTCCGAGTGCAAAGCGCGTGATTCGCGACGGCGACATAGTGTCGATCGATGTCGGCGTACTGCTCGACGGTTATCACACGGATGCAGCCACGACGGTCGCGGTCGGCAATGTTGGCGCGGAATCCTTGCGGCTGCTCGACATAACGCGCAAGGCGCTCGCCGCCGGAATCGCGGCAGCGCAGCCGGACAATCATGTGGGCGACATCGGCGCTGCAGTGCAGGAAGTGGTCGAGCGTGCTGGCTTCAACGTCACACGGGATCTGGTTGGACATGGAATCGGCACCACGTTCCACGAAGACCCGCAGGTCCCAAACTACGGCAAGCCCAAACGTGGCGTGAAGCTGACGGCCGGTCTTACGATCGCGATCGAGCCCATGGTAATGATCGGCAGCCACAAGACTCGCCAACTGCCGGATCAGTGGACGGTCGTGACGGTCGACAAATCGCGTGCAGCACACTTCGAGCACACAGTTGCAATCACCGCGCAGGGCCCGCGCGTGCTGACACAGCTAGCGGCGTAAAACCAGCGTACGCGCAGCACAAGCGCGTGCAGGTACGGCGGTGTCAGATCGCCGCGCAAACCCTCAGCGCTATCGATGCAGCCAGCGCCTCGGTCTCCGCCGAGAGCGCGATTGCTTCTTCCAAAGCTTCCTCAGCATCAGCGAGGTCGCGTAGCGAGCTCGCATTCACGCGGACATTGTAACACGCTCCGGTGCATGCGGCGCTAGCGAGCAGTGCTGCAACTCCGGCGTCACTGATCGCGTTCGAATTGCCTCGCTCCGAGACAGCGCTTACAAGCATGACCGTGCGAGCCGCGCAACGCGCCACAGCGAGTGGGACGTCGATAGCGCCGAGGAGAGCGTCGTGGATCGCACCATCTCGCGCCACGTGCTCGGCGGCGGTGCGATGCGGCAATCCACGTGCATCGGTGACGCGTGCGTAGGCGTCTGCATCGCGTAGCGCGAGGGCCTGCAACTCGTGCGCAAGGCCCGCTGCGTCACGTTGGATCTCCCGCATTTCAGCGTCGACCGCCGCATACCGATCGCGGCCAAGTGTCAGACCCGCGACCATGCTCACGAGGGCTGCACCGAGTGCGCCGGCGATCGCCGCTACGCTTCCTCCGCCCGGAACGGCGTCCGCGTCGGCGACGTTTTCCACATAGGCAGATAGTGATTGCTCGGTGCGTTTCGCGAGCACGATGCGCTCGAGCACGTGTGCGCCGATGTCGTCTCTCAGTCTCAAGGCTCTGGATGACACGTCGAACGCAGCGCGCTCCGGGAGGAGACCTATCAATTCACTCCATTCGATCTCCAGGCCACGCTCGCGTGCCTCACGCTCGACTGCGGCGTATGCGGTTGCGAGCGAGGTCTGGTCGATGTCGACCAGGTTCATCGATACCTGAGCCTGACCATTCACTTCGAGTCCCAGAGCCTTCACGGCTCGCAGCCCGCCACTCGATTCACGAACGGCGCGTGCAATGTCCTTCGCCGCGCGCAGCTTCCCACTGTCGCCAATGTATGCGTTGAAAGCGATCAGAAACGGACGCGCGCCGATTGCCACTGCACCCGCGGTGGGATGCACGTGCGCGGGGCCGAAGTCCGGTGCGCGGGCGGGATCCGATGTGATTGCATCGCGCAGCGCTTCGAAGCCACCGCGCCGGACGTCCGCTAGATTGCGTCGCGAAGCTCGAGTCGCGGCTCGCTCGTAGAGATAGACCGGAATCCCCAGGTCATCTCCGACTCGCCGGCCAACCTCACGCGCGATCGCAATGCAGTCGTCCATCGTCGCACCGTCGAGCGGGACGAACGGAACCACGTCCGCCGCGCCGATGCGGGGATGGACGCCCTCGTGTAGTGTGAGGTCGATGTGGTCACGCGCTGCGCGGATCGCGGCGACTGCGGCATCGGCCATGGTTTCTGCCGGCGCAACGAACGTGATGACCGACCTGTTGTGTGATGCGTCCGAGGTCACGTGCAGCACGGAAACTCCTGGCACCGCGGCTATTCGATCGCGAATCGCGTCGACTGACCGCGAGGTCACGCCCTTCGGAAAAATTCGGGACGCATTCGATGAGCTTCATGTTGCGGCATTGTCAGCGTCACGCAGCACGTCGAGCAGCCACGCGTGCATCGTTGGATTGCCGGCAACGAGCGGCGACGTTTCGATCGTCGCTGGCATGCCATCGATCGCGGTGATGATTCCGCCAGCTTCACGTACCAGCAGAATGCCGGCCGCTATATCCCAGGGCGACAGGTGCAGCTCCCAGAACGCGTCGAACCTTCCCGCGGCGATCCATGCCAGGTCGATCGCAGCCGAGCCTGCGCGCCTGATTCCCGAGGTTGTCTGGGCGATTGGAATGAACTGGCGTGCGTAGCGCACCGCATCCGCATTTTCGCCGAACGGAAAGCCGGTGCCGATGAGCGCCTTTTCGGGATCTGAGATTTGCGAGACGTGAATCGGTGTGCCGTTCAGGCGGGCGCCGAAGCCGCGCACCGCGGTGTACAGCTCGCCGTGCGGAATGTCCAGAACCAGAGCGAGAATCGGTTCCGTGTCATGGATTGCGGCTATCGAAACGGAATACGCTGGAATCCCATGCAGGAAATTCGTGGTGCCGTCGAGCGGATCGACGACAAACGCGAGTCCGCGTGGAAGTGGCTCATCGCGCCAACTCTCCTCGCCCAGTACACGCAGGTCGGGAAAATCGCCGTGCAGCGCGTGGGTGATCTCATGGCGGATCACCGCTTCCGAGGATGTATCTATCTCCGTCAGGTAATCGGCCTGACCCTTCGCCTGCCAGACAAGGTCGCCGCGGCGAGCCGCTCCGGCTGCGATTACATCTTCCGCTGCGCGCGCAGCGACGATCATCGCGTCGAGGATTTTCGCGATCATCTCGCCAGTATATGGAACAGCTGCCTGACTTGTGGTCATCGCTCGTATATTTCGCGTATGGCACGTGTATTCAGCGGCATTCAACCCTCGGGTGAGCTGCACATCGGAAACTACCTCGGCGCGGTGCGGAACTGGGTCGAGCTACAGCATCGGTACGAGTCGTTCTTCTCGATCGTGGACTACCACGCTATAACGGGCATGTACGAGCCGGCAGATCTTCGTCGTCGCACACGCGACATGGCGATCTCGCTGCTCGCGTCCGGGATAGATCCCGAAAAGTGCACCCTGTTCGTCCAGTCTGCGGTCTCCGAACATACCGAGCTCGCGTGGATTTTCAACACGGTGACTCCGCTGGGTGAGCTGGAGCGCCAGACGCAGTTCAAGGACAAGTCGAGCCGTCAGGAGAGCATCCTCGCGGGGTTGCTGAACTACCCGGTGCTTCAGGCTGCCGACGTCGCGCTGTACCAGTCGGAACTCATTCCGGTGGGCGAGGATCAGGTGCAGCATCTGGAGCTCGCGCGGGAGATCGTCCGGCGCTGGAACGCCAAATTCGGCATCGATTTTTTCGTCGAGCCCAAGCCACTGCTCACGCCGACCAGACGCATCATGGGGCTGGACGGCCAGGCGAAGATGTCCAAGTCGCTCGGTAATACGATCGGGCTGCTGGAAGAACCGGCGGCGATCTGGGAGAAGCTGCGCCCGGCCGTCACGGATCCGGCGCGGGTAAAAAAGACCGACCCTGGCACTCCGGAAGTCTGCAACATCTATCACATTCACAAGGCGTTCAGCTCTCCGGCAACGGTTGAGCACGTAGCGCAACAGTGCAGCAGCGCAGGCTGGGGTTGCATCGATTGCAAGCGCGTTCTGCAGACCTCGATGGAGACCGAGCTGGGGCCCATTCGCGCTCGCGCTGCGGAGCTTCGCGCAGCGCCCGAGCGTGTCGAGGACGCCCTCTCGAAGGGTGCTGCGAGCGCCAGAGCCATCGCCAGCGAGACGTTGACCGAGACCAAGCAGATCATGGGTCTCCGCTAGCGAGTGGGTGGTCCCGCGGACGGCCATGCCCTGCTCGCACGCATTGGCGGAACGGCGCGTCCTGCCGGATCCGCCGCCGAGTCCGACGCTCGGGCGGTTTGTGCAAGGTGGCTGACTGATGCTGGTTTCGCGGTGGAGCATCGTCCGTTCGGCTACTCTGCGTTTCCCGGAATGTGGGCGACTCCGATCGCGGGCCTGGTGCTTCTCGTCGCGGCGACCGTCGCTGGCGTGGGGACGGTGCGGGGGGGCGCGGCAACGGACATGGGGCTGGCAGTTGGAATTGCGCTGGTCGTTGCTGTTTCCGTTGCGGGATGGTGGCTGGGCCGGTATGGCACCCGTCGGCTGCCGTTTGCGCGCCGCTTCGGGGTGAATCTCGAGGCCCAGCGAGGTGTACCCTTCGTGTGGCTCATGGCCCACCTCGACAGCAAGAGCCAGCCGGTCTCGCTGCTGATACGAGCCGCGGCCGCGGTTGGAGTTTTCGCCAGCTGGATCTGTCTGACTCTCGTTTGGACCGCTTCTCGCATCTTGCCCCTGCCGGGTGCGCTGCTCCTTGGCGCGGCCACCTGCGGAGCCGTCGCTTCTGTGCCATTATTACTCTCGTGGGTTGGCACACGCGGTAGCGGCACGCTGGACAATGCCAGCGGCGTCGCAGCCATTCTGAGGGCCGCGAGCGCCATCGACCGGGCGATCCCCGTCGGAGTTATCATAACTTCCGCCGAGGAATTGGGACTCGCTGGTGCACGTGCGTGGGTCCAATCCAAGTCCGCTGGCGTGGTGATAAACTGTGATGGTGTGGATGACCGAGGCGCGCTGACGATTACAGCCACAGGTGCAGGACGTCATCTATTGCAGTCTTTGCGTGGGGCTGGGGTGCTGGGGTTCGATACTCGAATTCGCAGAGGACTTCCCGGGGTCCTTATGGACTCGACAGCGTTCGCTGATGAGGGGTGGGCCGCGTGCACTGTCAGCCAGGGAACTCGTTATTCGCTCGCCCGGGTGCACACTGCGCACGATACTCTGGACAGAATGTCTGGTGTCGGCGTCGAAAGTGCGGCCGGCGTGATTGCGTCGCTCGTCGGCGCAATCGTTGCAGCGCGTAACAGCTCGAAGGGGGGTTTTTAGGGAAATGGAACGACAACCATTGAGTGACGACAGAATGAGCGCGCTCGACGCCTCGCTTTTCGACGCCAGCAGCGAGTCCGACCTCGCGAGTGACTCACTCGCCGTCGCGCCGGCCGAGGGCAAGTATGTCTACTGCATAATCCGGCATCAGACTCCGCGGGATTTCGGCGACATTGGCATCGGCGGAAGCGCCCGCGTTTACACCGTCCACCATGAGGATCTGGCCGCCGTAGTCAGCGACACTCCAATCGTGATCTACGACCCGACGCGTGAGAACGTGCTCGCACACGAATTTGTGAATGAAACGGTGATGCGCGAGTTCACAGTCATTCCAATGTCGTTCGGAACGGTCTTTCGATCGGAAGAGGACGTGGGGCAACTGCTTCGCTCGACGTATGAAGCGTTCACCGACGTTCTCGAAAAGATGAAGGACAAGATCGAGTTCGGTGTGCAGATTCGCTGGGATCGTGACCGCGTCGTCGAGAGCATCGAGCAGGACAACGATGAGATTCGAAAGCTGAAGGACGAGATCACGCGCAACGCGTCGTCATCCACGTATTTCGCGCGCATGCAGCTCGGAAGATTGATCGAGGGCGCGCTGGAAGAATCGGCCAGCCGATATGTCGCGACGGTGCACGAGGAGCTCAAACGAGTTTCGGTCGCGAGCAGGAGCAACAAGGTCATCGGCGATCGCATGATCATGAATGCCGCGTTCCTCGTGAACCGGTCGGGGGAGAAGGCGTTCGACGAAGTCGTGAAGGAGCTCAGCCGTCGCTACGAGCACCTGCTCGCATTCAAGTACACCGGTCCGTGGCCGCCGTACAATTTCGTCAACATCAAGCTCAAGCTGGAGAAGGCCAACTAGCATGGGGCTGCTGTCGTCCATCCTGCTTGCACCGTTCACCGGGCCGTGGGACGGCACGATGTGGACACTCGACAAGGTGCGTCGCGCCGTCGAGGACGAGCTGACGGATGACACGACGATCAAGGAAGACCTCATGCGGCTCCAGCTGGAGCTCGAGGCGGGCGACATCGACGACGATGAGTATCTGGAGCGCGAGAAGGTGATAATGCACCGGCTCCGTGAAGTGCGCGCGTGGCGCGAGCAGTTGGGCATGTCGATCGGTGGCGGACCCGTGCGCGTCGCGCGTGACGACGACGACGCGCGTTGACGGCGACGATCGAGTATGTCTACTGTGTCGTGCCGGCGACGTTAGTGCTGAGCAACGTGCCGGGCACTGCACCGGGCACTGCGCATGACGCGATGCGCCGCGCGGAATCGATCGCGCGCCGGTTCGAAGCATTGTGCGTGCGGATATCGCCGCGCTGGTGACTGCGGTCGATGCAGAGCAGTACTCCGGCGACGCGCCGTCAGAGCGTATGGGTGAGCCGGAGTGGCTCACGCCCCGGGCCGTTACGCACGACGCGGTCGTCACGTGGGCGGCGGATCGCGGCGCAGTCGTGCCCTTTTCCATGTGGGTGATGTTCAGCGACGAGCACGCCGTTGCGACCATGCTCGACGACAGGCATGATGAATTTCGCGAGATGCTGGATCGAGTGAGCGGCGCCCGCGAGCTGTGCGTGCGCATCGCCGCCGATCAAGCCGCTCTCGTGAATGCCGCTGAGCAAATGGATGACAGGCTCGTGGACCTCGAGCGCGAGGCAGACGCCGCTTCGCCCGGTCAGGCGTACCTTCTGCGCAGAAAGCTCGCGGAGCTGCGCAAGTCCGCGACACGCGACGTCGCGTCGCGAATCGCCGATCATGCACACTCCGTGCTGTCCGATCGTTCGCGCGAAAGCATGGCACGCGACAGCTCGGCATCGAATGAGCCAGGTGTGCTCCTGGACGCCGCGTATCTCGTAGACAACGAGCGCTATGATTCGTTCAGATCTGCCCTGACCGAGCTCATGGCGACTTACGGACCTGCTGGATTCAGATTTGATTTCACCGGCCCGTGGCCGCCCTACCATTTCGTCCGTGATCGCTGACTCCGAGCCGCGCGACGAGCCGCGCGACGAGCAGGTGGCGCAGCCCTTCGAGGAGCTGCGCGTCGGTCAGGCGGCAACTCTGCTGGGCGACGAGCCGCTGGACCTCAGCGACCTGCTCAATACGGTCCTGGACCGGGGTGCGGTCGTGCACGGTGAGGTCACGATCGCTGTGGCGGACGTAGATTTGATCAAACTAAACATTGGTTTGTTACTCCAGGCCGTTGCGACCGCGGAGCAGAGGCTGCGGGCCGAGCCCGAGCCGTCACGGTCGATAGCTGGAAGTTTTGGCTCCATACCGCGCAACGCTGCGCCGATACTTGCGAGAGCAGAGCCCGGGAATAGGGACCTGACGGCGCGCGTGGAGACGGAGCAGCCGGCGGGACAATCGCTAAATGCTGTGGCTCAAGGCTTGCCCGAGCGGATCAACGCCGACGCGGCCGGTCCTGAGACTGGGCTTGCGCGATTGGTATTGACATTGATCGAGGTGCTCCGGAAGGTTCTTGAACACCAGGCGGTCCGGCGCATGGAAGGCGGACGGCTGACTGATGAGGAAGTGGAGCGATTGGGACTGGCTCTTGCCAAGTTGAATGATAGAATGAGTGAGCTCAAACGCGTTTTCGGCCTTTCGGAGGAGGATTTACAAATTGACCTTGGCCCACTGGGGCGTGTGCGATGAGGCTGCCAATTGCCTGAACTAGTCTCGCCATCACGCAGCACCGGGTCTGGTCGAGATTCTCGACCGCGTGCTCGACAAGGGACTGGTGATCGCCGGCGACATCAAGATCAATCTCGCCAACGTCGAGCTGCTCACGATCCAGATTCGTCTGCTCGTCTGCTCCATCGACAAGGCGGAACAGATAGGTATGAACTGGTGGCGGTACGACCCGCGTCTGACGAGCCAGACGGCGCCTGCCGTCGCGGCGAACGACCTCAACGATCGTCTCGACCGCATCGAGCGTCAGCTCGCCAAGCTGTCTTCATCTGACTAGGAGGAGTCATGGCCGTTGAGCGGTCACCGAGCGGAAGCTCACTTATCGACATTCTCGACCGGGTTCTCGATAAGGGAATCGTCATCGACGCGTGGGTACGCGTCTCGCTCGTTGGAATCGACCTGGTAACCGTCGAAGCACGAATCGTGGTCGCATCGATCGAGACGTATTTGAAGTATTCTGAAGCGGTCGGTATAACGCAGCCAATGTCGCGTCCGCGCGAGCTGGCGCAGGCCGACGAGCTCGAACGCGTACAAATCGAGAACGCAGAGCTACGGCGTCGCCTTGACCAGCTCGGCGCGTGACCGTACGACGGTAGATGCTCGCGAGAGTGATTCCGCCACATGGCTGGAATCACTTCTCGCGGATGTAGCAACGTCTTCCGATTTCGGATCGGCAGCTGGATTGTTGCTCGCGCGATTCTGCGGCCTCGTGGGATCGAGCCGCGGCTACGTTCTGCTACTCGACATGGTGGCAAGCCAGCTCGTGCCATCAGTCGCGCTCGGCTACGAAGATATCGATCCGCCGACCGCGCGCACGATGGACGATCCAAACGATCCATTCGTCGTTGCGTTGCTTGGCATGCAGGTCGTCACATGCGCACACGGCGTCCCGCGCTCGGGGATATCGCGCCGCACGCGGCTCATGGCGGTGCCGTTTCCGCAGCCTCGCATCATCGACACACCACGTTTCATCGATCGTGCAGATGCCGAGCGGCGATTATCGAGTCCGTGTTCGATAGCTGCCGTCGACTCATCTCGTGCGTGGCTCGAGCGGCCGGATCGAGCGGCGGTCTCGCCCTATGGCGTGTTTGTACTGGAGATGGATTCGCTTCCGGCTACTCTGGATCGCATCGCATGCGCGGCGCAGCTCGCCGGTCCCATGCTGTCCAGGCTCGCCGTCGCCGACGCGCATCGCGGTCGCGCCGAGGAGTTGGCGGACCAGCGCGCAGTGCTCACATCGATCGTCAATTCGCTGCCCGATCCGATCGTCATCATCAACGCGGAGCGGCAGATCGTGGTGCAGAATCAGCGCGCCGAGCATCTGCTGACGATGCGCGAGCACGATTCCGAGGGCCGCCGCCGCGCAGTCGAAATCAACAACCTGCTGTTCACGTCGCACCTCTCCAAGGACGCCGCGCCATCGGCGTACGAACATCGCTGCCGGAAGCGCGCGAGCTGAACATGGTCGATCCCGACGAAGGGACCGATCTGCTGTTCGAGGTGCTCACGCAGCCACTCGACGAAGAACGACAACGCGATAGTCTCTGTGCTGCGTGATGTGACGGATCTTCGGCGCGCGGCCAACGAGCTCGAGCGCCAGGTGCAACGCGTGCGACTCGCCGAGTATCGAGGCAAAGCGCGAGAGTGATCGTCTCAATCTCATTCTCACGAACGTTGCCGATCCGATTCTCGTCACCGACGACCGCGTCAACATCATCCTCATGAACCGGCAGGCCGAGCTGCTGTTCGGATCTGCGACGCCGAACATCGGCTACGCGGGCGGCGATCGCTCCGCGGCGGTTCGTGCGAACGACACCAAGTTCACGACGTTCATCTCCGATTTCAGCCTGAGTCCCGAGTCTGCGCGGCGCGAGGACATGATGCTGCTCCAGCCCGGTAATGAACCGGCGACGATTCCGATGGAAGTCGTCTCCGGAAAGATCCTAGACCGGCGCGGTGAGCCGCTCGCGATCGTGTCCGTGCTGCACGATCTCACGGAGCAGGCGGAGAACGAGCGGCTTTATGAAGAGCTCAAGAATTTCAGCAACGAGCTCGAAGCGCGCGTGCGCGCGGCGACCGCCGATCTTGCCGAGCAGAACGTCCGCCTGCAATGGCAGTCGCGCGAGCTGGAGAAAGCCAACCGGCTCAAGTCGGAATTTCTTGCGAGCATGTCGCACGAGCTGCGCACGCCGATCAACGCGCTGATCGGCTACACGGCGCTCATGCTCGACCGGATCTACGGCGATCTGAACGACCGGCAGGAAGAAGGTCTCGACTCGCATCCAGCGCGCGGCGCAGCACCTGCTCGCGCTGATCAATGACATCCTCGACCTCGCGAAGATCGAAGCCGGCCGCATGCCGCTGCACCTCGACGACACCGTGCTGCAGGACATCGATGACGTGAGGTCATCGCTGCAGATCGAGCCGCTGGTCAAGAAGAAGGGGCTGACGCTACCGCTGGATCGGTCCCGATGAGCCGCTGCACATGCACACCGACCGCACCAAGGTCAAGCAGATAATGCTCAACCTGCTCTCCAACGCGGTGAAATTCACGCACTACGGGGAACCGTGACGCTGCTCGGCGCAACGGGAGGGGATCTGCGATTCGGCTGGACGTCCGGATACGGGCATCGGCATCCGCAAGGAAGACCTCGAGTCGCCATCTGGGACGACTTCCGGCAGGTCGACCAGTCGCGGACGCGCGAGTTCGGCGGGACGGGCCTTGGTCTCAGCATCACGCGAAAGCTCGTCGACGCGCTGGGCGGCCGCGTGACTCTCGGAGCAGCGAGTACGGGAAGGGCTCGACGTTTACCGTTTTTCTGCCGATCCGTAGCGAGCCGCACGGCGAGCGGCGCGGGCTCGAGACCTGCCGCTCGGCTTCCGCCGAGCGTTGACAGCACGACTCTCCGACCCGTAGATTAACAAACGCCCCGCCGCGCCAGTCGGGGCGTTTTTGTGTTTCCGGGGTCGCCGCGGGTTGACATGTTCGATTCGAATACACGCACCGTCGTAGTCGTCGGCGCGCAATGGGGAGACGAGGGCAAGGGCAAGCTGGTCGACGTGCTCGCGGAGCGCGCCGACTGGGTCGTCCGCTATCAGGGCGGCGCCAACGCCGGCCACACGGTGGACCTGGGCGACACGTCGTTCGTGCTGCACCAGATTCCGAGCGGGATCCTGCACCCCGGCGTTCGGTGCGCCATCGGCAACGGCGTCGTGCTCGATCCCGAAACGCTCTTTACCGAGATAGACGAGCTGGTGCGCCGACGGCGTGGACGTCGAGGGCCGGCTCTACGTCAGCGACCGCGCGCACCTCGTGCTCCCGTACCACAAGCTGGTCGACTCGAGCAGTGCCGCGAGCCACGCGATCGGCACCACCGGCCGCGGAATCGGACCGGCGTACGAGGACAAGATCGCGCGCCGCGGCGTGCGCGTGCTCGACCTGCGCCATCCGGATTCTCTGCGTCCCGATGGTCGAAGCGCGCAGTCGCGCACGCCAATGCGCAGCTTGCCGCGTGGGGCGTCACAGAGCGCGCATCGGTTGACGACACGATCGGCGCTGCTGGAGCGTCTCGCGCCGCGGCTGCTCTCGCTCGCCGATGACGTCGGGCTCGCAATTCATCGCGCGCAGCGCAGCGGTGCGGCGGTTCTGCTCGAGGGCGCGCAGGGCTCGCTGCTCGACGTCGATCACGGGACGTATCCGTTCGTCACGTCCAGCACCACGACGTCGGGCGGTGCGGCAGTCGGCGTCGGGCATCGCACCGAGCTCGCTCGACTCGCTGCCTCGGCGTCGTCAAGGCGTACACGACGCGCGTCGGACACGGACCCTTGCCAACGGAATTCGCTGAGCCGCTGCAGTCGGAGATGCGCAAGCTCGGGAACGAGTTTGGCGCGACGACCGGACGTCCGCGGCGCTGCGGATGGTTCGACGCAGTCGTCGTGCGTTACGCGGTTCGCGTCAACGGACTCACGGATCTCGCAGTCACCAAGCTCGATGTGCTGGATACGCTGGACGAGGTCAAACTATGCACCGCGTATCGCGTGGGCCAGGACGTGTTCACCGAATTTCCCGGCGATCTCACCATGTTGAGTCACGCTGAGCCCGTCTATGAAACGTTTGCCGGATGGCGCACGTCGACGGCAGACGCGCGCACGCTGGAAGATCTTCCAGCCGCTGCGCGTGCGTATCTCGATAGAATCGAGCAGCTTGTCGAAGCGCCAATCACCTATGTCAGCGTCGGAACGCGACGCGACCAGATAATCGGATTGTAAAGAATGAATTACCCGGACGTGATGGAGAAGCTCGTGTCCCTGTGCAAGCGGCGCGGCTACATCTTCCAGTCATCCGAGATATATGGCGGCACGGGATCCGTATGGGATTACGGTCCGCTCGGCGTCGAGCTCAAGAAAAACATCAAGGACCGCTGGTGGCACGCCATGGTGCGCTCGCGCGACGACGTCGAAGGCCTGGATGCGGCGATTCTCATGAATCCGCGTGTGTGGGAAGCAAGTGGCCACGTCGCCGGCTTCGTGGACCCGCTGGTCGATTGCAAGGCCTGCAAGGGGCGCTTTCGCGCGGACAAGCTGGAGGACGCGCGCTGTCTACGCAAGCCGAGCAAGCATCCTGGTGAGTTTGCGGAATGCCAGCTTACGGAGCCGCGTCAGTTCAACCTGATGTTCAAGACGTTCATGGGCGCGGTCGAGGAGAGCGCCGCGACGATCTATCTGCGTCCCGAAACGGCGCAGGGAATCTTCGTGAACTTCCTGAATGTGCAGCAGTCGATGCGCCAGAAAGTACCGTTCGGAATCGCGCAGATCGGAAAGGCGTTCCGCAACGAGATCACGCCGGGAAATTTCATCTTCCGCACGCGTGAGTTCGAACAGATGGAGATGCAGTTCTTCGTCGATCCCGACAAGTCGTCCGAATGGTTCGACTACTGGAAGAGTGAGCGCATGGCATGGCATCGTGCTCTGGGTCTCACCGAAGCGCGGCTGGAATTCCATCAGCACACGCCCGACGAGCTCGCGCACTACGCCAAGGCAGCGTTCGACGTGCAGTTCGACTTTGGTGGCACGCTCGGCTTCCAGGAAATCGAGGGCGTGCACAATCGCGGCGATTTCGATCTCAAACAGCACACCGACTTCTCCGGCAAGAAGCTGGAATACTTCGATCAGGCGAACAATCGCCGCTACATCCCATGGGTAGTGGAGACGTCGGTCGGCGCGGATCGCGTCATGCTTGCAGTGCTCGTCAACGCGTACCGTGAGGAAAGCGTTCCGGGTGAGGACGAAGGGCGTGTCGTGCTTGGCATAGATCCCGCACTCGCGCCGATCAAGGCCGCGGTATTCCCGCTCACAAAGAAGGACGGCCAGCCCGACATGGCTCACGCCATCGCAGATGGTCTGCGCCCGCAATTCCCGGTCGATTACGACGAGTCGGGCAGCATCGGCAAGCGATATCGCAGACAGGACGAAGTCGGAACTCCGTTCTGCATCACCGTCGACAGCGAGTCAGCTGCGGATAACTCAGTTACCGTTCGCAATCGCGACACGCTGGCGCAGGATCGTGTGAGCACGGGAGAGATTGCACGCTATCTTCGCGACCGGCTCGCGCGATGAACCTGGAACGGTTGCGGGTCCGCGCGCAATCGTTCACCGAAGACGTGTCGCGCGAGAGCTATCTCGCGTACTCCGGTCTCAAGCCGGAAGCAGAGCTGCAGGCGATCTACGAGCGGTACGGCGATATACTGAGCGACGACACTCTCGCGGAGTGCATACGTGCGATTCCGTGACGCTGCTGCCGACTCGGAAGACGCACGGGCAGCGCGCATGATGCTCGAGTGGCAGGTTGAGTCGCGTGTCGGCCGACAACTTGCCGCGCTCGACGAGCGCGAAGTCGCGCTGGAGAATGATACCGTCATTCGAGTTGCCGACGGTCGCGTCATCCCGTACCAGCGAGCGGCGATCGACATTGCGAACAGCAGCGACGCGGCGGAGCGGCGAGCGATTGATACGGCGCGCGCGAGGACGGTCGAGGAGATCATTCGCGCCGCTGCGACTCGAGCGACTTCAGCGGGAGCGCGACGCGGTCGAAGCGCTCGGCATCACCGCCGGATACAACTCGACGTTCGAGGCACTGAGTGGCATATCGCTCACGGCGCTCGCCGTCGAGTGCGAGGGGTTCCTCCACGACACCGATGCAATGTGGAGCTCGGTGCTGGACGAGCGCCTCAGGGCATTCGGCGTCCCGCGTGGCGAGGCGACGCGGGCAGACTCGCTCGCGCTGTTCAGACTGCGCGAGTTCGACGACGCATTTCCAGAATCGGCTATGGAGAGTGTCATCCGCCGCAATTGCGCGGAGATGGGCATCGATGCGAACGCCACCGGACGCATCACGTTTGACATAGGCGATCGGCCCGGCAAGCGGCCGCGCGCATTCTGTTCGCCGGTGCGCATTCCCGATGAGGTATATCTGGTGCTGCGCCCGCACGGCGGCCAATCGGACTACGGCACGTTTCTGCACGAGCTCGGACATGCGCTCCATTTCGGAAACGTGCGCGCGGATTATCCCTTCGAGTATCGCTGGTTCGGCGACAATTCAGTCACCGAGAGTTACGCAATGCTGTTCGATCATCGGATGCAACAGCGCGCGTGGCTGCAACGCTACACGGGGGTGGATGGAAAGCGCGCAGCTGCTTACCTGCGACTTGCAGGCTTCGAGGAATTGCATTTCGTAAGGCGCTACTGCGCGAAGCTCCTTTACGAGATACAGGTTTACAGCGGGGCCGTGGATTGGAAAGCGCTGCCGGACATCTACGTCGAGATACTCGCCGCCGCGACGGGATTCCAGTATCGCCCGGCCGACGCATTCATCGATCTCGATTCGCGCTTCTACTCGACGCGGTATCTGCGCGCATGGCAGCTCCAGGCGCTGCTGGATGAAGGACTCGTCAATCGGTTCGATGAGGACTGGTGGCGAAATCCGGCGGCAGGGCCGTGGATTGTCGGTGAGCTGTTCGCGGAAGGGCAACGGGAGAGCGCGAGCGAGGTGGGGTTGCGCGCTGCGGGCGCTGAAATCAGCTTCGCGCCGCTCACGCGAAAGATCGAGTCCCTGCTGGAGTCCTGACTCTGGCCGCCCACGGGCGTCGCTGGTTAGATTTCGCGCATGGCGCAGACAGATAGAACTCTTCAGGAGACGCTCACTCCGCTCTCCCCCGCAGAGGTGCTTGATGCAGCCAAGCGCTTCTTTTCACGACGCAATTCGATCTATACCGCCTTCCTCGACATGGAAGGACCGACTTTCGTTTCGATGCGAGGCATGGGCGGCGAAGAGCTGGTGATCGGCGTGATGCAGCGAGACGGACTCACCGTTGTATCGGGGTCGACATACATGTTCGATCAACAGGTAGCGCGGTTCCTTTCCTCCTTGCCGACTGCTGATCCGCCAGGAGTAGGCGCGATACCACTCGAGCTGCCCGAGTCATCGACGGTGACGGCATGAGCGCGACGTTCGCGAATTCGCTGCGCGCGCGAGACGGTGTGGTTTCGATCGGAGAGCTCAGCGCCGGCAACGTACTCAGCTTCCGCGTGCAGGCTCAGGAAGTATGGGACGTCGTGCGCATCGACGCGCGGCCCTCGGAATCGATTCGCACCGCCAAGATGTACGCGCTGAACGCGTTGATCCCCGACGCCCTGTTCCCCGACGAGTTCTCCGTCAAGCTGAACGGCTGCGAGATATTCGACGAGTCAATTTCGCTGTCCAAAGCCGGAGTATTGGACGGATCGACGCTGTTGGTCGCGCGCCGGAGGCGGCGTCCGGTAAGGTCGTAGCAGGGTCAGGTCCCCGTGCCCGCCCTATAATCCGCCATCCACGCACGGGCCACATGCATCGCACCGCGTTCATCTCCCACTCCGATTGCGGACGTCACGACACCGGATGGGGACATCCGGAACACGTCGGACGCCTCGTCGCGATCATGCGCGCCGTGCGCAACGACTTCGAGCTGTTTCAGCAACTGGAGCACGTCGAAGGACGTCACGCAACGGTCGACGAGCTATCACTCGTACACGACCGGGCCTACATCGAATCTGTCCGGGCACTCTCTGCCGCCGGCGGTGGACGGCTCGACATCGACACCGTCGCAAGCGAGGGCTCCTGGGACGCAGCAACCGCCGCGGCGGGCTGCGTGCTCGACGCTGTCGACATGGCGATGGATGGACGCGCGACGCGCAGCTTCTCCGGCATCCGGCCGCCCGGCCACCACGCAGTCCGCGACCGCGCGATGGGTTTCTGCATCTTCGGCAACCGTCGCACTCGGCGCACACTACGCCCGCAAGGTTCACAATCTCGAGCGCGTTCTGATCGTCGACTGGGACGTCCATCATGGCAACGGCACCCAGGCCCTGGTGCAGGACGACCCGGCCATTCGGTTCCTGTCCATGCATCAGTGGCCATTCTATCCCGGTACCGGTGCGGCGTCCGATCACGGGCCGCACGGAACCGTGCTTAACGCACCAATGGCGGCCGGCCTCGATCCAATGCAGTACGTCGAGACATTCGAACGATCGTTCGACACGCTGACCGACGACTTTCAACCTCAGCTGATCCTCATCTCCGCGGGTTTCGACTGTCTCGCGGGCGACGCGATAGGCGGGTTTACACTGGAGATGGAACATGTAGACCGGCTGACGCGATTCGTTACCTCACGCGCCGACGCTGCCTGTGGCGGAAGAGTCGTAAGCGCGCTGGAAGGCGGCTACACGCCGCTTCGACTGGCGGAAGCGGTGGTTGTTCACATGCGTGCACTCGCCGGCCTGCCGCCAGCCGGGTAGCTTTCGACAGATGCCCGAAGGGAATAGAACCACCCCGGCGCCGGCAGTGTTGCGGCTGGTGCAAATGGCGATCATCGACCGCTGGCGAGCTACGGGAGAGGATCTCTACCGCGAGGTCGCCCGGCTCGCCGACCTCGAGAAGGGGCAGGACGTCGTCGTGTCCGGTTGCGGGCGTGGTGTTACCACGGAATGGCTGGCCCTCCGCACCGGCGCATCGGTAACCGGTGTAGATCCGGACGATGAAGATATCACGCAGGCCGAGGAGCACGCGCGTGAAACGGGCCTGGGTCTGAGCTACCAGCATGCACAGCTGGACGATCTGCCGTACGAGACTGGTGTATTCGACGCCGCCATCGGCGAGCCCGAAATCGCCGCTGCTTCGAGCACTGGAAAGGCTGTCGCTGAGCTCGCGCGGGTCACCAAGCCGATGGGCTCGGTAGTGCTTCTCCAACTGACATGGAGCTCCGAGCTTTCGGAGTCGCGCCGAGAGCTGGTTGTCGAGCGTCTGGGGCTACGTCCGCGCATGGTGGTCGAGTGGAAGCAGATGCTGCGCGAGGCGGGCGTCGTGGACATCCAGGTGAAGGACTGGACCAACGAGTGCGACGACGAGCTCGCACAGGAGGGCGATGATGCATCGCCGCGTCTCAACTGGCAGGCGAAGATCCAGATCATGGGGCGTGCGCTGCGCAGGTCGGGTTGGGCGGAAGCGCGCCAGGCGCTCGTTCGCGAGACTGAATTGCTGCGCGATCTCTCGCGCGAGCGGTCAATGAACTTCTCGATCATCAAGGGAGTGAAGTGGCCGCACGCCATGCCGGCGATGGCGCATGGCTAGCGCGAGCAGCAAATCCGGTCTGCGTTTTTACGGCGTGATCGACGCGGACGCGGGCGATCCGACGCTGCTCGAGCAGCAGAGCGTGCAGCTCGTCACGTACCGTGATCTGGCTGCCGTCGTTGCGATCGCCCCTTACGTTCGCAGCGAGCCCAGCGACGCCGATCTTGCGGATTATCTGCGCGTGGTGGATGCGTTCAGCGCGAAGGGTGCGATCGTTCCCGCGCCACCCGGGACGATATTCCGCGATGAAGTGGTGCTGGCGCGCTGGCTGGATGTGCACTACGGCAAGCTTCACGAGGCGATGGCCATGATCGAGCAACGCGAAGACGAACGTCCGCCGTACGATTACGTCCGCATGGAGCTGGGCGCCTAGGTGTTCTGTCCTGGATGCGGATCATGGAATCGCGGTACTGCCGCGCGGTGCACTCGTTGCGATGCGGCGCTGCCTGCCGTAACGGCGCGAGAGGAGCGTCCGGACGCCGACATCACGTCGCTCAGGCACGTGATCGGGGGACGCTACAGCGTCTCGCACCGCATCGGCGACGGCGGAATGGCGACGGTGTACTACGCGATGCACAACGCGCTGGACAGGCCCGTCGTGCTCAAGGTGCTGCACCCGCATCTGGCGCGCGATGCCGACATGCGCGAACGGTTCAGGCGCGAGGCGGAGACTGCCGCGCAGCTGGTGCATCCGCACATCTGCAACATCATCGACTTCGGGATGACGGAGCGGCACGTGTACACGGTGATGCCGTATCTCTCGCGCGGCACGCTGGGTGATCGTATCTCCGGTCGTCGCTCGCTGCCGCCGGAGCGCGTTGCGGCTGTGTGCGCGCAGGTTTCGAGCGCGCTCGACTATGCGCATCGGCATGGCGTGGTGCACCGCGACATCAAGCCCGACAACGTCCTGTTCGACGAGGACGAGCACGCGGTCGTCACCGATTTCGGAATCGCGACCGCGCACTTCCGTGGACGCATGACAGGGACCGGCCACGTGATGGGCACGCCGCACTACATGTCGCCGGAGCAGGCGCGCGGGCGTTTGCTCGACGGCCGTAGCGATCTCTACACGCTCGGCATCGTCATGTACGAGACGCTGGTTGGATTCGTGCCGTTCGACGGCGCGGACATCTATTCGATAACGTCGAAGCACCTCGAAGAGGTTCCGGTATCACCGGACATCGTCGACTCTCGCGTGCCGGCAGCGCTCTCCGCGGTCGTGATGCGCTGCCTTGCGAAGGATCCGTCGGCGCGGTATCAACGCGGCAATGATGTGGCTGACGCGTTGATCCAGTATCTCGCGCAGACGGGTGCGCCAAACCCGGAAAAACGGAACGGCTGGTTCTCACGCACGTTGCCGTCGTTCGTCTTCACGTCCTGAACGTCGCGCGATGAACCTCACGTGGGAGCGAGTCTCGCTCCACACCAAGTTGCCGTTCGTGATCGCTCGCTGGGGATATGCCGGTCACGAGAACGTGATCGTCACCATAACCGACGACGACGGTGTGAGCGGTATGGGCGAAGCTGCCCCCAATCGCTACTACGGCGAATCACCCGATACCGTCGTCGCGGCTCTGGAGCGGTACCAGCCCATAATCGAGTCCGCGCAAGCGTGGTCGCTTGAAGCGACCGACGTCGCGCTCACGACTGCACTGCGCGGGCAACGCATCCGCTCGTGCCGCCGTCAGCTCTGCGATGCACGACCTTCACGCGCGCAAGGCTGGCCTCCCGCTCCACAAGTTGTGGGGACTGAGCGCGGACGCCGCCCCGCTTTCGAGCTTTACGATCGCGATCGACGATGTCGACGGATCTGCGCCGACGAGTGAGCGACGCGGCGGAATATCCGATTCTCAAGATCAAGCTTGGCACCGATCGCGACGAGGAGATCGTGCGAACCGTGCGCGAAGCCGCACCGGACAAGGTGCTGCGCGTCGATGCGAATGCAGCGTGGACGTCCACCACAGGCGATCGAACGTGCAGCCATGCTGCGCGACAATGACGTCGAGTCGCTGGAGCAGCCCGTCGCTGCCGCAGACATCGACGGCATGCGCTTCGTACGCGAACGTTGCGGTCTTCCGGTAATCGCCGACGAGTCGTGTCTCGTGGCCGCGGATGTGCCGCGTCTGGCCGGAGCGTGCGATGCGATCAACATCAAGCTTGCAAAGTGCGGCAGTCTTCGCGAGGCGGTCCGGATCGTTCACGTCGCGCGCGCACACGACCTTGCGTGTGATGGCGGGCTGCATGATCGAGACGTCGCTCGGGATATCGGCCATAGCGCAGATCGCACCACTGCTCGACACTGCCGACTTCGACGGCGCAGCGCTGCTCGCCGACGATCCGTTCCAGGGTGCGACGATATCCGATGGCAGGGTGAGGCTGGTGGATGCGCCCGGACTCGGTGTCATCAGGCGGCCGGCATGACGGATCTCGCGTGACGGATCCAGCGCGCCGTCTGGTGGAGGTCGCGCTGCCAGTGCCGCTCTTCCAGACGTTCGTCTATTCACTCGACGGGGAATACGAGCACGAGGCGCGAATCGGCAGCCGCGTCCTCGTTCCATTCCGCAAGAGACAGGAGATCGGGATAGTCGTCGCGCTGGACGCCGCACCGCCAGGTCGAGGCGTCATCAAGGCGGTCGCAGCGGTGCCGGACGCCGAGCCCGCGCTGGACGAAGGGCTCCTCGCACTGTCGCCGCTGGATCTCGGAGTATTACGTCGTCCCGCTCGGCGTCGTGATGCGCACCGTTCTGCCGGCGTCGCTGACCGGGCGCTGCGCAACCGCATCCGAACGTCAAGACGCGCCGCATCGTGCGCATACGGGACGACATTCCAACCCTGCTTCAACGCGAGAAGGCGTTCGTGCGAGCACCGCAGCAGCGCGCGCTGTTCGAGCTCATCGAGTCGCTTGGGCGGCGCAACGAGCGTCGAGCACCTGCTGGAGCAGCTCAAGTTCTCGCCATCCGTGCTCAAGGCGCTCGAGAAGCGTGCACTCATCAGCATCGATCGCGAGCGTGTCGAGCGCGATCCGTTCGCGACGCGTGTAGGACGGAGCGAGCCGCGACACGTACCGACGGCGGAACAGCTCGCGGCGATCGACCGGATGGGGACGGCCGCGTCCGGGCGAGGTGTTCCTGCTGCACGGCGTGACAGGCAGTGGCAAGACGCTGGTGTACATCGAGTTGTTGCGCGAGATAGTCGAGCGCCGCGGCAGGACCGCGATCGTACTCGTCCCCGAGATCGCGCTCACGCCGCAGACGGTAGACCGGTTCCGCGCGGTGTTCGGCGACGATGTCGCAGTGCTGCACAGCGCGCTGAGTGATGGTGAGCGGTACGATGCGTGGCTCGCGCTCAAGCGCGGCGAGAAGCGGATAGCGGTCGGCGCACGGTCCGCGGTGTTCGCGCCGCTCAGCAACATCGGTGCGATCATCGTCGACGAGGAGCACGAGTCCAGCTACAAGCAGGGCGAGACACCGCGCTATCATGCACGCGAGGCCGCGATCGTACGCGCGACGCAGGAAGGCGCCGTCGTCGTGCTTGGGAGCGCGACCCCGTCGCTCGAGAGCTGGACCAACGCGTCGCCAACAAGTTCACGCTGCTGTCACTTCCGGATCGGGTCGGCGGCGCAACCCTGCCGAGCGTTGCTGTGGTGGACCTGCGCAAGGCCGTGGTCGACTCGGCGACCACTGCGGGCGAGGATGACTATCAGCGAATCGTGACGGCGCCGCTCGACGCTGCGATCCGCACCAGGCTCGACCGCGGAGAGCAGAGCATTCTGCTGCTCAACCGGCGCGGCTACTCCGCGTTCGTCCAGTGCGAGAACTGTGGCAACGTTGCAACGTGTCCCAACTGCAGCATAACCCTCACGTATCATCGCTCGCCGGAACGGCTGGTCTGTCATTACTGCATGCATCAGGAAGAGCCGCAGCGCGTGTGCAAGCGATGCGGCGGGAGCGACGTTGCGGCGCCGCGGGCTCGGCACACAACAGGTGGAGCGACTGATCTGTGAGCGCTTTCCTTCCGCGCGTGTCGCGCGCATGGATGTCGATACGACTTCCGGCAAGTGGGCGCACGCGGAAATACTCGATCGTGTTGGCGCCGGCGAGGTCGACATTCTGCTCGGGACACAGATGATCGCGAAGGGGTTGGATTTCCCGAACGTGACACTCGTTGGAGTGATCGACGCCGACGTCGGTATCAACCTGCCGGACTTTCGCGCGAGCGAGCGGTGCTTCCAGCTTCTGAGCCAGGTGGCCGGCCGCGCGGGACGCGGTGTACGGGGTGGTGAAGTCCTCATCCAGACGCGAGTGCCGAGTCATCACGCGGTGAAGTGCGCCGTGACTCACGACTACATGTCGTTCGTCACTGAAGAGTTGTCCGGACGAGTACAACCTGCGTATCCGCCGAACAATAGACTCGCAAACATCGTGTTCAGCGGCAGCGTCGAGTCTAGCGTCGCGGACCTTGCGATTGCCGGCGCTGGCTGGCTGCGCCGTCTGATTCGCGTGCGGGAAAGTCCCGGGCTCACGATAATTGGGCCAGCGCCATGCGCGGTCGAGCGCATCAAGACGCGCTGGCGCTGGCACGTATTGCTCAAGAGTGAGCACCCGCACGAGCTTACGCGGGTCGGCCGATATTTTCTGGAGCGATTTGCCGTGCCGGCCAGAGACGGGCTGCGAGTCACATTCGATCGCGATCCGGTTACCCTGCTGTGACCGCGCATTATCTGCGAACGTCACATCGCAGCCGCGCGTTGCTCCTTGTCGGATCGACGCTCGCGCTTGGTGTCGCTGCGTGTCCGTCTGCAAAGCCATCGTATGTGCCGCGAGATCCCGTCCTGCGCGCGCTTCCGCTGTATTTCTATCCGGCGGCCGGTTCCGCGAAGGCGGTTGTGATATTCTTCGGCAACGACGTTGGATTCTGGGATGCGCACGACCGGCTCGCGCGGCGGCTTGCATCGAACGGCTATACGGTCATCGGTGTCGATATAAAGAAGTACATCGAACAGCTGCCCGAACCTTATGCCAGTCGCGAGGCAGCATTCGACTCGTCAATCGATGGCGTCATAGCGCGCGCGGTCAGAGAGATGGGGGCGACTTCACTTCCGCTCGTGCTTGGAGGCCACTCATTCGGCGCGGATCTGGCCCTTTGGACCGCGGCGCATGCGCCACCTCCGCACACCGTCGGAGTGCTCGCGCTCGCACCGACAGCGCGCAGCCACTTCTACGTTACTGCAATGGATCGCGCGAACATCGGTGAGCCAGACGAGCCGGGAAGCTTTGCGATATCGGAAGAGATTCGCTCGGTGCCGTCAAGCATCCGAATCGCGCTACTCCGCGGATCTGGCGACCGCCGCAAAGGGATCGATTCCGCGCTCGCGGCTGCTGGCAAACCGAGGCTCAGGTATTCCGTGATCCCGTTTGCCTCACATTCATTGAAGTCCTTGACGCTGGCCGGCCCGATGGCGCAGCGCGCCGTGGCGTGGATCGTCAGCGGTGAGTGACACCATGCGGGTGTTGCGGACAACGGAGCGATTGCTACCGGCGCGCCCGTACGCCACCTTTCTATCCATGAACGAAACCACAGAACGTTTCTTTCGCGAGATCTCCGACCGTGTCGGCTACGACCAGGTCGCGGAGCTCTATCTATTTCCCGTAATCCGTCAGTCGGGCGTCGAGGCGGCCGTTGCCGTCGTCGCGGCGTATCCGGATCCGTCCGTGGAGTCGCACGAGCCGCGGCACGTGGTGTACACCGCCAGCTACCGCTCTACGGTCAAGGGAACCGATCGAGGGAAGTGGGCTGTGGATATAGTCGCCGAAGCAGACGCGCCGCTCGTGACGATCGAGGAAGTCGTGCGCGGCGTCGTTCAGCGAAGTGGCGAGCAGTTTCAACCCGAGCAGTTCACCGGCGCCGAGTTCAGAGCGATCGTACCAGCTCCACAAGTCGCGCAATCGGAACCGGCTTGAGCAACACGTCGACGCAACCCGCGTCGATGCACCGCTGCCGAAGCTCGTCGTCGTCGTGACCGGTAAGCGCAATCGTGCTGCGCGGTGCGTGACCGTCCGCACGCAAACGCTCGAGAATCGTCAGCCCGTCGCCATCAGGTAGCGTGAGGTCCAGCAGCATTACGTCGGGGCCGGTCGCAGCAGCGGTCTCGATTGCCCCCTTCACGGTCGACGCGACATCCACGTCGTAGCCGCTCTCCTCGAATAGCAGTCTCAGCGCGGATGCGACGAGCGCGCTGTCTTCAACGATGAGCAGACGCGTTCGACGCACTGGGAATCGTGAGGGTGAAGCGAGCGCCCTCACCGGGCTTGCTCTCCACCCAGAGGCGTCCGCCATGCAACTCCACCAACCGTCGAGCGATCGTCAACCCGAGTCCGGTTCCGTGGTGCTGTCGCGACGCGGACGAGTCGACCTGCGCGAATTCGTCGAACACGAGCTCCTGATGCTCGGGTGCGATTCCGATTCCAGTGTCACCGACTTCGACGAAATGCGCGACATGATCTTCGTCATCGCCGTGCCACACGCGAACCCATACATGCCCCCCATCCGGCGTAAAATCGATCGCGTTCCCGATCAGGTTGTTCAGCACGTGCGTGAGCTTCTCGCGATCTGCCGTCAGAGTGGGGAGCGACTCCGGTATCTCGGTCGTAACGGAGAGATTGCGCCGTCGCGCGATCGCCTCGTTGATTGCACTCGCCTGCCGCACGACCTCTCCAAGGTCGAATTCGGTCGACACGAGTCGCAGCCGGTTCGCCGTCGCCTTGGCGTAGGTGAGAATCTCGCCGACCATGTCCAGCAATTGCCGTCCACCGGAAATGATTCCGCCCACGCTTTCGAGCTGACGCGGTCGACATCGGTCCCAGGATCCCGTCGCGCAGAATTTCCGCGTGCGTGATGATCGCGGTGAGCGGCGTGCGCAGATCGTGCGAGATGTTGGACAGAAACTGCGTCTTGAGAGCGTCGCGCGAGCGCAGCTCGGCGAGGTCTCGGCGGGCCTGCTGCAGCTCGGCCTCGAGCGCCGCGGCACGAAGATCGAGGGCTGCCGCGGGTTCAGTTACGTGCATATGCCGGAAAGGTACAACACGGGCGGGGTGGCCTCAACCAACGGCGGTTTCGACCTCTTCCACCAGTTGCTGGCGGCGGAGCAGCGCCCAGTAGCGGCCCTCGGCAGCCAACAGATCTGCATGGGTTCCACGCTCGACGATCCGGCCGTCGTCCAGCACCAGGATCATCGCCGCATCGCGCAGTGCGCTCGCCCGGTGCGATGCGATGACAGCAGTGCGCCGCGAAAGCGCGGAGCGCAGGCCGGCAAGTATCTCGCCTCGGTATGCGTGTCGACGGCGGAAAGGGCATCGTCCAGCAGTACGATTGCGGGCCGCCGTGCTAGCGCGCGTGCCAGAGTCGCGCGCTGCTTCTGTCCGCCGGACAGATTGATCCCGCGCTCGCCGAGCACGGTGTCGTAGCCGTCGGGGAAGGCCGCGATCGCCTCGTCCAGCTGCGCGATCGTGGCGGCGTCGCGCCAGGCTTCAGGGTTGGCCTCGGGACCAAGTCCGTATGCCAGATTTGCAGCGATGGTATCGCTGAACAGCAGGCTTTCCTGCGGAACGTAGCCGATCTCGCGACGCAGCTCATCCAGTGGGATGCGGTCGATCGGAACACCGTCGATGAGAACCTGACCGCGTTGCGGGTCGTACACGCGAGCGATGAGATCGATGAGCGCACTCTTGCCGCTCCCGGTTGCGCCGACGATGCCGGCGGTTGCGCCTGACGGTATGATGAAGCTCACGTCATCGAGTACCCACCGCGGCTCGTCGGTCCCCGTAGTGGGGAAGTGGAAGCTCACGTTGCGAAATTCGATCGACCGTCCATCAATCGCGGGCGGAAGATGCAGCACAGGATCGTGCGTCACGATGCGCGGGTTGCTCATTCAGTATGTGAAGCAGGCGACCCATGGATGCGTCGCCGCGCTGGAAGAGATTGATGACCCAGCCGAGTGCGATGAGCGGCCACGTCAGCATCGTGAGATACATGCCGAATGCGACGAATGCACCAATTGAAATGACACCGCGCAGCGCCAGCACGCCGCCAGCGCCGAGCACGATGACCGCGCCAACGCCAGCCAGCATCGCGAACAGCGGATGCATGACTCCCCACAGACGCACGAGCGCCATGTTGCGCGTGAGATACTCCTCGTTCAACTCACCGAAGTGTGCAATCTCGGAATCTTCCTGGCGGTACGCGCGCACGATCCTGACACCCGTCAGGTTTTCCTGAGCGTGCGTGGTGAGCGACGAGAAGTGTTCCTGCACCGATTCGAAGCGCATGTGGATGAGCTTCGCCAGTCGCACGCTGATGATCGGCAGCAGAATCATCGGGCATAGCGCCAGCAGCGTGAGCCTCACGTCGATGCGCGACATGAAGTACAGCGCGAAGATTCCGCCGAACATCGTGTTGGTGAGATACATGATCGCCGGTCCGGCCGTCATCCGCACCGCGCTCAGATCGTTGGTCAGGCGCGCCATGATGTCGCCGGTCCGAGTGCGCGTATAGTACGACGCGTCCAGCGCTTCGAGATGCTCGAACAGATGGTTCCGGAGGTCATACTCGACCCATCTGCTCAGCCCGTTCATCCACTCGCGCATCCCGTAGCGTAGCGCGCCGCCGACGAGGGCCGTCCCGACGAGTGCTCCGGCGAGCACCCAGACCGAGCTGACCGCGACGCCCGCCCGAATGGCGTCGATCGCGCGCTGCAGGATCCACGGTATCACAGAAGTGATGCCAGCGGCAAGAACGACAAACGCAAGCCCCGTAACGAGTTGCGTCCTGTACGGCCTGAAGTACGGGGTCAGGCGGCGGAGATTTGGAAGCAAGGTTGGCACACCGATTGCGCGTTGAACGGGACTGATCCTGGCAAAGCCATTTTTAAAGGAGTCCCATGTCAAAATATATGCAACGTGCGCGTGCGTTAGTCGCGGTCCCGACAGTCGCTGGTGCTGGTCGCTGTTGCCGCCTGCAGTGGCGATAAGAAGAACGACACGCTCGCGCAGGACTCGACGCTCAATCGCGACATGCAGCTTGCCAACGCGGACACCGCGGCAAAGCCCGCGCTGAACGATGTGCCTGCGGCCAAGACGCCGGCTCCCGCTCCATCGGCAACCGCCGCCGCTCCGCGCGCGACGACACCGGCAAGGTCGGCGCCCACGCGAGCGAGACCAAACACGCCAACAACGTCCACGACCGCGAGCGGCAATACCGTAACGCGCACGCCCGGCGCTGCTGAAACGCCGCTCGGCACGATCGCTGCGGGCACTTCGATTGCGCTCACGTCCAACTCGCGCATCTGCACCAATACGAATCACGTGGGTGAGACTGTAACGGCAACCGTTGCAAACTCGGTCACCGGCTCCAACGGTGCAACGATTCCCGGCGGGCGCAAAGGCGTCGCTCGAGATCACCCAGCTCAAGCGCAGCGAGAACATCAACGACAAGATCCAGATGGGCTTCCGCGTGACGTCCATCAGCTTCGGCGGACATACCTATCCCGTGACCGCGTCGGTCAGCTCCGCGCAGGTCGATCGCGTGAAGAATCAACCGACCAGCAAGGACGTGCAGAAAGTCGGAACCGGCGCCGCGGTTGGAGCCGTAGTCGGACAGATACTGGGTCACAGCACCAAGTCAACCATCATCGGCGGTGCGGTAGGCGCGGCTGCTGGTGCCGGGGCCGCTGCCACCACGGCCAATTACGAAGGGTGCGTTCCGACCGGCGGCAACATCACCATAGCGCTGCAGGATCCGATTCAGGTCCACACGAGCTGATCGGTTGCTCTGCCCTCGCGAGTTCAAAAAGCCCCGCTCCTCCGAGCGGGGCTTTTTTTAGTACATGGTTGCCGCCCTTGCGGTGCGGTAACTTTCCCGTCGTGCTAGATCACAGGGCAACCGAGCAGCGCAACCCGCGAACCGCGAACATCGACGTCGCAACCGCGGGAGAGATCGTTGCGCTCATGAATCATGAAGACGCCACGATCGCGGGCGTGGTGGCAGGCCAGAGCGAAGCGATCGCGCGTGCAGTCGATACCGCCGCATCAGCGTTCCGCGCTGGCGGTCGTCTCTTCTACGTCGGCTCCGGTACTTCGGGCAGGCTCGGCGTGCTGGACGCTAGCGAATGTCCGCCAACCTTCGGGACCGATCCTGAGATGGTGCAGGGAATAATCGCGGGCGGTGCGCCGGCCCTCACGCGCTCGCAGGAGGGCGCCGAGGACAGCCCTGCAACTGGCGCTAAGGAGATGGACACGCGGAACGTCGGCCCACTCGATTTCGTGGTCGGCATCGCTGCGTCGGGAACCACGCCGTTCGTACATGGCGCGATTCATCGCGCTTGCGAGTTGGGTGCGCATACGGCCATCGTCGCCTGCACGCAACCGCCAGATTCACTTCTTGTGGACTGCGACATAGCGATCGTGACGATTGTCGGCCCGGAAGTCGTCACGGGATCGACGCGCCTCAAGGCCGGAACGGCGACGAAGCTGGTGCTCAACACCATAACGACCGGCGCGATGATTCTGCTGGGCAAGACTTACGGCAATCTCATGGTCGACATGCGTGCGACCAACGCCAAGCTCACCGATCGCGCCGAGCGAATCATGATCGAGGTGACGGGCGTTTCGCGCGAGCGTGCACGAGAACAGCTTGCTGCAGCGGGCGGACTCGTGAAGACGGCGATCGTCATGCAGATGATGAATGTCGATCGCGGCGCAGCTGAGCGGATGCTCGCGGAGCACGGGGGCGTGATCAGGCGCGTCGTCCCGGGAGCGCCGCCGCCAGTCGTGGGATGAGTAAGACGGACGGAGTTTACGTTGGCCTGATGTCCGGCACGTCGCTCGACGGAATCTCCGCGGCAGTCGTGCGCTTCACGAGTTCCGGCGCCGGAATCGAGCACGAGCTGTTGGCGTTCAGCGGCAGCGCGTATAGCGCGGAACAGCGGGAGAGACTCGCGTCGGCGATGAATCGCGGAACCGCTGCGGAATATTGCGCACTGTCATTCGATCTGGGAGAGTGGCTGGCTGCCGCGGCGATTTGCGTCATCGAGAGTGCTCACATCGACACGCGTGAAGTTCGTGCGATCGCCTCGCATGGCCAGACGATCTGGCATTCGCCGCGCCGCGCTACGTGGCAGATCGGTGAATCCGCGGTGATTGCGGAGCGCACCGGCATCGACGTCGTATCCGATTTTCGTGTTCGCGACGTTGCAGCAGGCGGCGAGGGAGCACCGCTCGTTCCGATTGCCGATGCGTTGCTCTACTCGAGCAGTACCGACTGGCGCCTGCTCCAGAACATCGGTGGCATCGGGAACGTGACCGTTGTTCCACCGGGCGGAGACGTTGCGGACGTTCGCGCATTCGACACGGGGCCCGGTGTCGTGTTGATCGATCACCTCGTGCGCAAGTTGTATCCCGGCGTTCGCTTCGACCAGGGCGGCGCGATCGCACGATCCGGAAACGCACACGTCGATGTAATCGCGACGCTCCTGCGCGATCCGTACTTCACGCAGCCGCCGCCCAAGTCGACCGGCCGCGAATACTTCGGCGCATCGTTCGCTGACCGCATGCAATCGATGGTGAACGGTCCCGATGCCGATGTAGTTGCAACTGCTGTCGCACTCACTGCCGAATCAATCGCGGATGCCGTACGTCGTCACGTTCAGGAACAGTCTGGAGAGATGGTCGTGTCCGGCGGCGGTGCTCGAAACGACTCATTGATGGATGCGCTGCGGCGCGCTATGCAGCCCGCGCGCGTTACATCGTTCGATGATCTGTATTACGATGGCGAGGCCAAGGAGGCTGTGGCGTTCGCGCTGCTCGGATACCTGCATCTCGCCCACCTGCCCGGTAACGTCATCGGAGCCACCGGCGCACGCGGTCCGAGAGTCCTGGGGAAGTTGACTCCCGCGTAGTTGGCGGCGGTGGTGGCTCGTTGGGATCGGCGGGCTCGAAGCGAGCGGCTACGACAGTAATGTTGTCATGACCGCCGCGCGAATTGGCGCACGATACCAGTCGCTCGCACACTGTCTCCATGTTGTCGTCGGCGAGCGCGATGCGCGCTATGTCATTTGCGCCGACAAGATTGGACAGGCCGTCGCTGCATAACACCAGCACGTCGCCAACCTCCGCCTGCTCGCGATACACGTCGGGCAGGACACTCGCCTCCGAGCCCAGCGCCTGCAGGATTATGTTGCGGCGGTCGCTGTGCGCGGCTTCGCCTTCGGTCATCTCACCGGCATCGATCAGCCGCTGAATCAGTGATTGATCCTTGGTGATCTGCCGTGCCTCGCCGCCGCGAACCAGATATGCGCGACTGTCACCGACCTGCGCGATCGTGATGATTGATTGGTGTACCACCGCAAGCGTCGCAGTGGTGGCCATGCCGCGATGTTGCGGGTTGCCAGACGAGTATGTGAAGATCACATGGTTGGCCGCAGATATCGCGGCGCGCAGCGCGGACTCGACGCCCGCCGCCGTGCGAGGCCACTCCGACTCGTATCTGCGGCGCAGCTCGATGAACATCGTGTCGGTCGCCATCAGACTGGCGATCTCGCCGGACGCGGCGCCGCCGACGCCGTCCGCTACCACCAACAGCGCTGGCGTGTGAGGAACGGTCAGCGTCGTGGTCGCCCCTTTCATTACTACTGCATCCCGTCCCAGTGCGGCGACGAGATAGGAATCTTCGTTGAGGTTCCGAACCCGTCCGACGTCGGTGCGGCCGCCCGCTACGACAACGAGGCCGCGCGGCGTCTCCGGTGGATCAGGAATTTCACGAACAGGCATGGGGAAGAATACACCCACGGATGCTGACCGTCACTGTCTGTCCCACTACCTTTGTCACATGCCCCGCTGTCACGCTACACCAGGACGTTTTTTCCCCGGGGCGGCGCTGGCCGCAGCGGCCTTGGGGCTGGCGTGCGCCAAGTCGCCGCCATCTCCGGGACCCACGCCGGTTCCGTCGCCGCCAGCACGCCACGGCGCGCCCGCCGCTGCGACGGTCGCCAGAGCGCCACTGCCCGCTCCCAATCCCAAGCTCCCGCCGGTGCCCGACGTCGACGGCCCGCTCGCGATCAAGGTCGTGTATCCGCCGCGGAATGCGGTCATCGGGTCCCGCGATTCGAATTTCGTATTCGGCTCTGTGGGGAACGGCAACGCAGGGCTGACCATCAACGGCAACCTGGTTCCGGTCTGGCCAAACGGTGCTTTTCTCGGTTGGGTTCCGAATCCGCCTGCCGATTCGCAGTGGTACGACCTCGAAGCCTACACGCTCCGCGACACCGTCCGTCTCCGTTTTCCGGCGCGCACGCGAGAGGGTATCGGCCCGCGACCTCCCGTCGCTCCGGAGATCACCGAGCTTGCGCCTCCAATCGTCGCCGCGCTGCGCGACGACTCGCTGGACAGAACGGTGAGTGACACCGACAACGTCATCATCGGACGCCCGACACCGACGGGTGACTACAAGTGGTTCCTGTTCCCTGGAACCATCGTGCGCGTTCTCGAATATCGCGACGACATGGCGCGGGTGCAGCTGGACACGCGACAGGATATCTGGGTACAGCGACGTGACGTCAAGCCGCGCAGTGGATCCACGTCGGCGACGCAGCTGCGCGTGACGCACGCAGCGCTTACAACCGGAATCGCGAGCGTGGACCTGGAGCTGCGTGTCGCGTCACCTCCGGCGTATGTGGTCGCCGAGGACGAAGGCGGACTTACTCTTACACTCTACAATACCACTGCATCAGCGAGCCTGAGTCAGGTTCCGGATTCGCTCATAGCCAGCGCCACGCAGTCGGTCGAGCGGACGCGCACAGTATACCACTTCGCGCTCACGCGTCCGGTTTACGGATACGAGGCGCTGTACGAGAAGGGCATTCTCAAGTTCAGCATCAGACGGCCGCCGGTCGTCGATCCATCGGAGCCTCTGCGCGGAATGACGATCGTCGTTGACCCCGGCCATCCGCCGATCGGTGCGACGGGACCCACCGGGCTCTGGGAGCCGGTACCAACTCTGGCGGTCGGTCTGCGCGTACGCGATCTGCTGGAAGAGCGTGGTGCGCACGTCGTCATGACCCGGACTGGCGCCGGTCCCGTAGCACTTGGCGATCGTCCGATCTTCGCGCGACGGGCGAATGCCAACGCGTTAGTCTCCATTCACCTCAATGCCGACGGGGATGGTCAGAATCCGTTCCGCGACAATGGCACGGGGACGTATTACTTTCATCCGCATTCCCGATTGCTCGCGCGCTCGGTTCAGGATTCGCTGGTACCCGAGCTGGGGCTGCACGACAGGGGCATTTTTTATCAGAACCTTGCGGTGTGTCGTCCGACGTGGTTTCCCGCCGTACTCGCAGAGGGACTGTTCATCATCATGCCCGATCAGGAATCAGCGATAAAAACGCCGGAGTACCAGGAAGCCTACGCACGTGGCGTCGTCGGGGGATTGGAGAAGTTTTTCGCAACCTTCGAACGCTAGAATGTCCTTCATCGCTGGATGGCGAAAAACTGTCGTCCGCGTAATCGCAGGACTGATTGTTTCTGTATTTGCGGTAAGCCGGCTTTCTGCGCAGCTGCCGGCGAACGAGCGGTGGCGGACGATCGAGACACCGCACTTCAGAGTTCACTTCACGGCTCCGCTCGAAGCCGAAGCGCGCCACGCTGCAGCGGTCGCCGAGCGAGCGTATGCGAATCTGGCAACGGAGCTCGTCACGCCACGCGGTCCCGTTGACATCGTCGTGAGCGATGGGACCGACGCGTCCAACGGATCGGCCACCGTGGTCCCGCGTCCTCGCGTGATCATCTACGCGCGTCCACCCGTCGACGACCCGTCGCTGGAGAGCTACGACGACTGGACAGTGCTCGTGTTGCAGCACGAGCTGACGCACATCTTCCATCTCGATCGCAGCCGCGGTTGGTGGCGCGCCGCTCAGTCCGTGTTTGGACGCAATCCCGTCCTCTTTCCGAATTATTACACTCCTGCATGGCTGACTGAAGGGCTCGCTGTCTATTACGAATCGCGGTTTACGAGTGGCGGCCGTTTACACGGAAGCTTCGAGAGCGCCGTCGTGCGATCGGCGGCGATCGATCACGTTGCGCCATCGCTGGGCGAGCTGTCGCTTGCAACGTCGCGCTTTCCGTACGGGCAGTCGGTGTACGTTTACGGATCGTTCGTGTGGGATGACATCGCCCGTGAGCACGGCGCATCCGCGATCCCTGCCTTCGTCGAGCGTTCGAGCGAGACGACGATTCCTTTTTTTCTCGATCGTGAAGCGAAGCGGACATTCGGCGAGACCTTCACGCATTCCTGGAACCAGTGGCGTGACTCCGTTCTGAGCGCGGTCGACGATTCAGCAGCGCTGCGTACGCAATCCGCAACGACTCCGGCGGCATTCGCGTCATCGCGCGCCGTCGTGATACCGAATGGCGGGCGCTACATCGTCGAGCCACGCTGGGTCGGTGATTCGGCGCTCGTGTTCGCCGCAAACGACGGCCGCGAAACGCCAGGCCTGTATCGGGCGCACCTGGGTGAAGCACCAGTCCGCCAATCTCGGCGCAATTCACTGGACGTCAACGATCCGTCGCACCACGGGCTCACAGTATTCTCGCAGGATGATTACATCGACCGCTATCACATCCGCGGAGATCTGTATGCAGCGCGCGGCGGCGTGGAGACGCGACTCACTCACGGCAAACGCCTGAGCGCGCCGAGTGTGCGGGCCGATGGCGAGATCGTTGCGGTGCAGACCGTGCCCGGTGCAACACGCCTCGTGCGAGTGTCACGCGACGGAATGAACATCACTCCCATCACAACCGCGTCGCTCGACACGCAGTGGGCCGCGCCGCGCTGGTCGCCCGACGGAACGCACATCGTCGCGGTGCGAATCATGGGAGCGCCGAACGAGATAGTAGTCATGGATAGCGCCGGTCGCGTCCTCCACACTCCGGTGCGCGAGCGCGCAGTGCTCCGCTCGCCGGCGTGGACGAGCAACGGACGCTCCATCCTCTTCACTTCCGATCTTGGCGGCGCGTCGCAACTGGCGATCGCGCCAGCCTACAGCGAATTTGCGAAAACGACACCGCAGCGTCTCACCGCGGAGCCCGGCGGTGTATATGGCGTGGACGTTGTGAGTGCAGGTGCAGATTCGGTGCGCATTGCGACCACCGCGCTGCGCGGCGACGGATATCACATTCTGGTGTGGACCGTCAGCAACTCCGATCTGCTCCGGCTCGGCACGACTGCCAGTTATGACGGTTCGTCCGCTCCGGAAGTCGAAGCGCGGAAGTGAAGGCGGAAGTTAATCCTGACGTGAAGTCATCAACCGACCCGCGTTGGCGCGTGACTGACGATACCAGCCGCGCGCGATCCTATTCACCGTGGCGCACACTCGCGCCGGCGTACTGGTCGCCGACGTTTGCGCAGGTGGGCGACGGCCGCGGCGCGCTGATCGGTGCGCTGACCGGCGCGTCGGACGTGATCGGACGTCACTCATACGTAGCGCAGGTGTCGATCAATACGCACAACAGCAACGTCGATGCGTCCCTCGATTACGCCTACAACCGATGGACCAACCCGGGACTCGCGCTGTCGCTGGAGCAATCCTGGACATACGCAAACATCACTGGCGGCGGCCATAAGGTCGGTGACCTCGGCGAGCGCAGTCGTTTCGTCAGCATGCATGCGACCTTCTCACGTCCGCGCGTGCGAACGTACTCCGCAATTACGGTGGGCGCCGAGCTCGAGAGCGATCAGTACGCATCCAGCCCGGCTGACTTGTTGCCCAGGCTGGACTCATTTTTCTCGACGACGCACAACTATCCCTCGCTCGTCGCTGGCGCCGTGTTCTCCAACACGCAGTCGCCGACATTGAGCATCTCGCCCGAGGATGGTGTGACGTTCTCCGGCTCGGTGCGGCAGCGTTGGGAGTCATCGACGGGCGTGGCAGGCCGCAGCGCGGTCGCGGTAGGCGCCGCATACAAGTCTCTGGATCTGCCGGGCTTCGCGCATCACGTGATCGCGATACGCGCAGCCGTGGGCGCTGCCGATCGCAGATCGCCGAGCGTGTATTCGGCCGGTGGTGTAAGTGGCGAGTCGTTCGAGATCGTGCCGGGAATAACATTCGGCAGCAGCACGCGCACGTTTCCGGCGCGAGGTTTTCCCGCCGGCAGCGAGACCGGAATCGACGCATCCTCGTTCAGCGCGGAGTACCGGTTGCCGCTGGTTGCGCCTTCGCGCTCGCTGGGACTGTTTCCGTTCTTCCTGGACCGCGCATCGCTGGCCTTTTTCGGCGACGCAGCGCGCGCGTCGTGCCCATCCGGAGCGACGCCTGCGTGCTCACCATCGGCCAATGGCGGACCAACCCTCGGGTCGGTGGGAGCGGAGCTGAATCTGGATTCGGCACTGCAGTTCGACGTCCCCTACCGGTTCAGGTTTGGGCTTGCACACCCTGTGAGCGGAGCTGCATACGCCGGCGCATCCACTTTGAGCGCCTACGTTACCCTCGGCCTGGCCTTCTGATCATTTCGGACAAATAGTCGCGTAGGGCACGCGCTCTGCAATCGCGTGTTTCCAAGCAACACGACGAAGGTCGGCGGATGGCGGAGCATTGCCGTCGCATCACAAAAGAATTCTCCGAGCGAGTCAAATTTAGTTAACTCATTGTGCACCAATACGTTAGCAGTGGGGTATCAGCATGTTATCACAATTATTCGACGGAAGCCTCGATGTTGACGGGCGATGAGGAAAAACGAACAGTCACAGATGTTCGTGACTATCAATCGCCAACTCGTTGCGCCGCAATGGCTTAACAATGCACTGGCGCGCAAACACGTACTGACGTAGTATCACGACCCCTGACCTGATGGCGCAAATACACCGCGCCGGATGGTCTCCTCATGGCAGCTTATGAAGTCACGTTTGGTGGTACATTCCGCCTGGCGAACCAATCAGCACAGTTTCAGAGAGAGTAGAGATGGCCGACGCGAATAATCAGGAGTCGCTGCCCGATGCGCAGCTGAATCAGAACGCTCGGACCGTCCTGGCCAAGCGCTATCTGATCAAGGACGAGACGGGCACACCGACGGAGCAGCCGGAGGACATGTTCTGGCGTGTGGCGACGACGGTCGCGGAAGCAGACCGCCGGTACGGCGCGAGCGACGGGGCGGTCCATGCGCTGGCGGAGCAGTTCTACCGTCTGATGACGGAGCGTCGCTTCGAGCCCAACTCGCCGACGCTCATGAACGCAGGCCGTCCGCTCGGCCAGCTCTCCGCCTGCTTCGTGCTGCCGGTCGAGGATTCGCTCTCCAACGGTCACAACGGCATCTACGACACGCTGCGCTCGATGGCGCTCATTCACCAGTCGGGCGGCGGCACGGGCTTCTCCTTCTCGCGTCTGCGCGGCAAGGGCTCGATGGTCCGCTCGACGACCGGCGTCGCGTCGGGTCCCGTCTCGTTCATGAAGCTCTACGATGCGTCGACCGACGCGGTGAAGCAGGGCGGCACGCGTCGCGGCGCCAACATGGGCATCCTGCGCGTCGATCATCCGGACATCCTGGACTTCATCACCTGCAAGGAAGACCTCACCCAGATCACGAACTTCAACATCTCCGTTGCCATCACCGACGAGTTCATGGCGGCGCTCAAGGCGGGCGAGACGTACGATCTCATCGAGCCTTCGCACCGGCAAGGTCACCGGCCAGCTCGACGCGCAGATGGTGTGGGACAAGATGATCGACGGCGCGTGGCGCACGGGCGAGCCGGGCTGCTTCTTCATCGACGAGGCGAACCGCTACAATCCGGTGCCGCACCTCGGCGCGTACGAGGCGACGAATCCGTGCGGCGAGCAGCCGCTGCTGCCGTACGACGTCTGCAACCTCGGCTCGATCAACGTCGGCTACTACGTGAAGGACGGGCGATGGACTGGGATGCGCTCAAGCGCGACATCCACCTCGTCGACGCACTTCCTCGACAACATCATCGACGTCAACAAGTATCCGCTGCCGGAGATCGACGCGCTGTCCAAGCGCATCCGCCGCATCGGATTCGGCGTCATGGGCTTCGCCGACGCGCTCGTGCGCCTCGGCATTGCCTACGACTCGCCCGAAGGCGTGGAGTTCGGCCGCACAGCTGCAGGAGTTCGTCGACGTCGAGTCGAAGCGCGAGAGCGAGCGGCTCGCCAACGAGCGCGGTCCGTTCCCCGAATGGGCGCGCTCGATCTGGGGTCCCGACGAGACGTGCGCGCGCGATGCGAATGGCAAGCGCATTCGGCCCAATGCAGATGCTGCGCAACTGCAACGTCACCACGGTCGCGCCGACGGGCACGATCTCGATCATCGCGGGCTGCTCGTCGGGCATCGAGCCGCTCTTCGCCGTTGCGTTCATGCGCAACCAGGCCGGCGTGCATGATGCCGGACGTGAACGAGGACTTCGTCGCGATCGCGAAGCGGGAAGGCTGGTACTGCGACGAGCTGATCGAGAAGATCGCGAAGGAAGGGCACATCCACTTCGACGAAGTGCCGGAGCAAGTGGCAGCGCGTGTTCGTCACCGCGCACGACATCACGCCCGAGTGGCACGTCCGCATGCAGGCCGCCTTCCAGGAGCACTGCGACTCGGCGATCTCCAAGACGACGAACTTCCCGCACGCCGCGACGCGGGACGACGTGCGCGCGATCTACGAGCTCGCGTACGAGCTCAAGTGCAAGGGCGTCACCGTGTACCGCGATGGCTCGCGCGACAACCAGGTGCTCTCCACCGGCGCAACGGAGCAGGCCAGCGCCGAGCGCGATGGCGAGGCAGACGCGATCGAGCGCGAGATGGGCGAGCTGCACGGCACGATCGCCGAGCTGAGGCGGAGATCGAGCGGCTGAAGCAGGCGCTGTACGATGCGGAGGCGGAGAATCTTCAGCGCCGCGCCAAGCGCTCGCGCCCGGACACGCTGCGCGGCACCACGATTCGCAAGGAGACGCCGCTCGGCACGATGTTCGTCAACATCACCGAGGACGATCGCGGCCAGCCGTTCGAGGTGTTCATCAACCTCGGCAAGGCGGGCGGCGCGGCGATGGCCGATGCCGAAGCGATGGGACGCCTGATCTCGCTCGCGCTGCGCTCGGGAATTCCGACTCGTGAAGTGCACCGCCAGCTGCGCGGCATCAGCTCGGATCGTGCCGTTGGACTCGGACCGAACAAGGTGCTCTCGGTGCCGGACGCGATCGGAATCGCGCTCGAGGAGTGGATGCGCGAGAAGCAGGGCGTGCAGCAGGAGCTGCTCTCCGCCGCGAACGCCGCTGCACAGGCGCCGCGCGCGACGCCGGAAACCATCAAGGCCGCGTCAGACGTTGCAGCGGCGCAGGCTCAGATGCAGATGGGCTTCGATACGTACAGCAACAGCGACGGCTTCATGCAGACGTGTCCTGATTGCGGCTCGCAGTTGGAGCTCGCCGAAGGATGCGCGAAGTGTCACGTGTGTGGATTTTCGGAGTGCGGCTGAGGTAAGCAGCATCGTTTGTCGAGACGTGTGCGGGAGAGCTCCACGTCTCGACAACCGACTCTGGCTCGTGACCAGACCAAGGTGCCAGCGATGGGCCGCGTATTTGTCGGCGTAGTGTTCGGTTTACTACAATGGAAACACGGCAATTCTACGTGCCGCCGGTAGGTCCCCAACCCCTTCACCGGCTGGATCGCGACCCCGTTCCGAGCGCCCCACAGGTCTGCACCGCGGTCACGTATCCGATACATTTTGATTCAGAATGAATCCGACCACGCCAACGGTTGACAGCCCTGCAAGGTTTCCGTCGGAAAAACCGTTCGCAAAGCCGATGTCGCCGTGGCAGCGGGTAGTCGCGTCCAGCGGTGTGGCTATCGTGGTCCTCGTAATTGGCGTGGTTACCTACAGCGGGATCGTGCGGGCGCGCGACGCCGGAGCGTGGGTGGAGCACACTCACCTGACGATCGATCGCACGCGCGCGACCCTCTCGGATCTCAAGGACGCCGAAACCGGCCAGCGCGGATTCATCCTGACCGGGGACGAGGCGTATCTGGAGCCGTACACCAATGCACTCACCGCGCTCGCGGCCGACACGAGTGCGTTGCGACTCTTGACCGGTGACAACCCGGTGCAGCAGCGTCGTCTTGACGAGCTTGCTCCTCTCGTAACCGCGCGACTCGCGGAACTGAATTACTCCATCGATCTGCGACGAACCCAGGGATTGGCGGCGGCGGTTGCCAGGCTGCGTACGGGCCGCGGCAAGCAGATCATGGATTCCATTCGCGCGCACGTGACGACGATGGAGTCTACCGAGCGATCCCTTCTGGCAACGCGGTCAGCGGCAGAGGAGCACCACGCCGAGATCGTAACGGTGATCCTGATCGGCGGCACGCTCGTGGCCGTACTCTTCGCCATAATTCTCAACGCTTTGCTGACTCGGTATGCCGAGTCACAAACCGCCGCCGCTCGCGGGCTCGCTTTGCAGAACACGCAGCTGGAATCGCAGAGGTTCGAGCTGGAGCTGCAGAATCAGCAGCTTCAGGAACAGGCATCCGAGCTGGAGCTGCAGCAACAACACCTGCACGAGCAGACGATCGAGCTCGAGGCGCAGAACGAACAATTGCACGAGCAGGCAACGGAGCTTGAGAGTCAGACGGAAGAGCTTCACGTCATAACCGAAGAATTGGAAGGGCGCACCAGTGAGTCCGAGCGGGCGCGGGTCGCAGCGGAGCAGGCGCAGCTGGTCGCGGAGTCCGCCAACCGAGCCAAGGCCGAATTTCTCGCGACCATGTCGCATGAGCTCCGAACTCCACTGAATGCAATCGGCGGCTACGTCGATCTGATGGAGCTCGGCATTCGCGGCGCAGTGACGCCGGAGCAGCTCGACGATCTCGCTCGGATCAAGAAGAGCGGCCGTCATCTTCTCGCACTGATCAACGACATTCTGAACTTCGCGAAGCTGGAAGCAGGGAAGGTGGACTTCCGCTTTGCCGACACCTCCCTGCTCGATCTCGTCGGCGGGGTGGAGGCGCTCGTCTCGCCACAGATGCATGCGAAGGGAATTCGCGTCGTGTACGAACGGTGCGAACCCGAAATTGCGACGCGTGCCGACGCGGAGAAAGTTCAGCAGATACTGCTGAACTTGCTTACGAACGCGCAGAAGTTCACTCCGTCTGGTGGCAGAATCGGTATCGCCTGTACGGCGGCCGATGACGTCGTCAGCATTGCGGTCAGTGACACGGGGCGCGGAATCCCGGCGGACAAGCTGGAGAGTATCTTCGAGCCGTTCGTGCAGGTGGACAGGCATCTCGCGACCGATACTGTTCCGTACAGTCAGCGAGGCATCGGCCTGGGTCTAGCAATAAGCCGAGAGCTTGCGCGCGCGATGGGCGGTGACATTTCTGCGGAAAGTATTGTCGATCGGGGATCTGTCTTTACGCTCACGCTGCCGCGCGGGATTCCCGTCACCGCCTTGCCGGATGTTGCCGCAATCGAGCAACAACGCGCCCTCAAGGCAGTCGATGCCGGTCGGGGCCCCACAAACCCGGACGACGCCGCGAATGAGACTCACCGCGCGGATAGTGCCGAGGTCAACCCCTCGGCTCATCCAGATCGCCTGGATAGCTAGACGATGTGGGTACGATCGCGGTGTCCTGAGGAGCGGATGGCGCCTTGTAGCGCGATTCTTGCGCTTTGCGAGGTTGATGAACATTTGGTTGAGCACCGCAGCGACGTGATGGCCGAGCTGTAATGGTTTCTGACGGGGTGCCGATTCCGTCGGCGGACACGACCGAATCGGCATCGACTGAATCGACCGAGCGTGAATCAGTGCGCAGTTCGCCCGTAACGGTCGTCGGTATTGGTGCGTCCGCGGGCGGCCTCGAAGCCCTGTCCGAGTTTTTTCGGAACGTTCCAGCAGATACCGCGCTTGCGTATGTAGTGGTACAGCACCTCAGTCCGACGCACGGAAGCATCCTGGCTGAATTGCTCGCGCGGCAAGCGACGATGCCGGTACATCAGGCGGCGAACGGCGATCGTGTCGAAGCCAATCACGCGTACGTGATCGCGCCGGATACCAAGATGACGTTCACGGACGGCCATCTGAAGTTGGTGCCGAGAGATCCGGACGACCGCCCCCCATTGCCGATCGACGCATTCTTCCGCTCGCTCGCTGAAGTGCAGGAAAGCAGGACCATCGGCGTGATCCTTTCTGGCACGGGCTCCGATGGTGCGCTCGGTGTTCGCGCAATACGAGGCGCGGGCGGGATCGCGTTTGCGCAGGATCCCGCAACGGCAACCGCCGAGGGGATGCCGCGATCGGCAATCGCAACAGCGTGTATCGACATCATTGCGCGCGCCGGCAGAGATCGCGACCCACATCGCGCGACTGGGACGCAATCCATACTTACGTCCGCATTCCGGCGACGGCTCACTGGATCACGCGGCTGAAACAAATCACGAACTGGACACCCAACCCCACGACCGCAGCGTGTCCCGTAGCGGCGCGGACACCGGTACGAATAGCGACGCCTTGGCGAGCATTTGCGCGGATCTCAAGAGTCAATTCGGTGTCGATTTCGACCTGTACAAGATGGGGACGGTCGAGCGACGAATTCAGCGACGCATGGCTCTTCGCAGGATCGACACCGTCGGACGCTACGCGGAGCTGCTACGCAAGGATGGCGAGGAGTTGAGCACGTTGTACAACGATCTCCTCATCGGAGTAACACGGTTTTTCCGCGATCCGGACTTGTTCAACGCGCTGTCGGGTACAGTCCTACCGGACTTCATGGCGCGGCGAATGGCAGAGGACAAACGTACGCGGGCGGATTCCATTCGCGATGACCCTCCAATACGTGTGTGGATAGCGGGATGTTCAACCGGCGAGGAAGCATATTCGTTTGCCATCTGTCTTCTCGAGCTGCTGGAAGCCCATTCGCTCGACACCCCGATCCAGATTTTTGCAACCGACCTGAATGCGGCCGCGATCACCGCCGCGCGCACGGGGATGTATACACGAGGCATCGAGGCGGATGTCACGCCAGAGCGGCTGAGTCGCTTCTTCAGGAAGGAAGATACTGGCTATTGCGTCACGAAGGCTGTGCGGGATTGCTGTGTTTTCGCGGTCCAGAACATAACCGCGGATCCGCCGTTCTCTCACCTGGACATCGTCAGCTGCCGTAACGTTCTCATCTATCTGCAGCCGAACGCACACACCAGACTGCTGTCGGTCTTCCATTACGCGCTCCGGCCCGGCGGCATACTCGTGCTCGGAACGTCGGAATCGGTGAGCACTGCTCCGACACTGTTTACTGCGATCGACAAGAAGCTGCGCGTGTACACACGCAGCCCCGGCCCAGTGCAGCCATTGCACCTGGCCGTTCGTCCGGCACATCCGACCCGATCATTGATTCAGGATCGCGCCAGCGCGACCGCCGCCGGTATCAGGCGATCACAGAACGTGGAAGATCCGGCCGGCTCATCCGCAGCTGCCCCGTCTCCGGACATACAGCGCGCCGCAGATCAGATCGTGCTCGGGAGCTATGCGCCAGCCGCAGTCGTGGTGGACGATCAATTGCGAATCCTGCAGTTCCGGGGTCGCACGGGGAGGTACATCGAGCCGGCCGCTGGCACCGCGAGCTTTCAGTTGCTGAACATGGTGAAGTCCGAATTGGCCACCGAGCTGCGCATGGTGCTGGAGATCGCTCGAAACGAAGCACGACCGGCGCGCGTCGAGGGTGTGTCGTTCCACCAAGGAAAGCACGTCGAACACGTCAGCCTCGACGTGCGACCGTTTCGAGTCACGGGATCCGATGCAAAGTTCTTCATCATCTCGTTTGAGGAAAGTCGTGCGGACGGAACGCGTCCATCGGCCGATGATGCCGGTGGGCAGCCCCCCGCGACGAACAAGGGCAGTGGCGCCAGGCGCGGCCGCCGCGCCAGTATCGCAGAACGGAAATTGGAGGACAACGCAACTGAGCTCGGTGAGCTGCGCCAGGAACTCGAGGCCGCGAAGCGGCACCTCCAGAGCGTGGCTGACGAGCATGCGTCAGTCGTTGAGGATTTCCAGGCGGCCAATGAGCAGATCCAGTCCAGCAACGAAGAGCTCCAGAGTACGAACGAAGAGATCGAAACCTCGAAGGAGGAGCTTCAATCGCTCAACGAAGAGCTGATCACGCTCAATGACGAGTTGCGCGGCCGGAATACGGAAGCTGATCATCTCAACGACGATCTCAAGAACCTCCTGAGTGCGATGCACGTCCCCGTGATCATGGTTGGAACTGATCTGCACATCCGGCGATTTACCGCGGGAGCCGAGCGCATGATGAACGTCATTCAGACGGACATCGGGCGCCCCATCGGTGACCTGAGATCGAACATAGATGTCGGAAACATCGAAACGCTCATCAGCCACGTGATCGACACTCTGGAGGTGACGGAGCGTGAAGTGCGCGATCGCACAGGTCACTGGTACATGATGCACATCCGTCCGTATCGCACTCTGGATAACAAGATCGACGGAGCCGTCATCGTCTACCACGACATAGATGCCCGCAAGCGCGCAGCCGAGCAACTGGACGACGCACGAAGGTTCGCCGAGGCGATAGTGCAGACGGTGCGCGAGCCGTTGCTCGTGCTGGACGGGAACCTCTGCGTCGTCAGCGCGAACCATGCTTTCTATGATAGCTTTGGTGTCTCTGCCGGCGACACGACGACGCGCAGTCTGTTCGAGTTCGCGGGTGGTGAGTGGAACATCCCGAGTCTTCGAATTCTGCTGGAGCGCGTGCTTCGTACCGGCGAGCCATTCGATGACGTCGAAGTCGAGCACGAATTCGCGACCCGTGGTCAACGAACGATGCTGCTGAATGCACGGCGCATCGGCTCGCAGGACAACGGGCCGCCACTGATCCTCATGGCCATCGAGGACATCACCGAGCGCAAGACCGCCGGCGTGCAGTTGACACGCGTCAACGCCGAGCTCGTGGCCAGAGCCGACGAGTTGGAAGCGACCAGCGTCGAGCTGCGCGGAAAAACGATCGAGGCACTGGCGAGCAACCGCGCGAAAGCTGACTTCCTCGCCACCATGAGCCACGAGCTGCGAACTCCGCTCAATGCGATTGCTGGGTACGCGCAGCTCATCGACATGGGTATTCGCGGGCCCGTGACGACGGCGCAACACGCCGATCTCGTCCGGATCACGCGCAGTCAGGAACATCTCATGGGGCTGATCAATGAGATCCTGAACTATGCCAAGCTCGAGGCCGGTGCGGTCTCCCTCGCACATAGCGACGTGGACGTCAGCGAATCGCTACTGGGTGTTCGAGAGATGATGGCGCTGCAGATGGAGCGCGCCGGACTGCGCTACGAGGTGTGCCGGCCGAATGGCATCGATGGTCAGAGGCTCATGGTGCGCGGGGACGCTGACAAGATACGTCAGATTCTTCTCAACCTGTTGAGCAACGCACTCAAGTTCACGAAGGCAGGCGGCAGCGTCGAAGTGACCTGTGATGTGACCGATGATTTGGTGGCGATACACGTGGGTGATACTGGCGTTGGGGTTCCCAGCGCTCAACTGACGGCGATCTTCGAGCCATTCGTCCAGGTCGATACATCGCTTACGCGCAGTGCGGAAGGCGTCGGGCTCGGTCTCGCGATCAGTCGATCACTCGCCCACGCAATGGGTGGCGACGTTACTGTGGAGAGCAATGTAGGAATCGGATCGGTCTTCACACTTACGCTGCAGCGCGGATTTCCAGCTGCTGACGCAGTGGATGGTGCGATTGCCACGAATGACGCGATGAATTCGACGGCGTAGCTATCCCGCCTTCCCGATCTCTTTGGCCCGCACCATGCGCTGATTCAGCGATGGCGCCGACTCGCCCGATATTGATGCCGGCGCCAAGTCTCGATTCCACCGGAGGCCTGATGGCACGCAGGGCAGCGGCCAGCGAAGGCGTAAGGGGCGACACGCGTGCGTGTGGATCCGCGCACGGATGAGCCACCCGACGAGCTTGCGGTTCATGTAGCCGCAGGCGGCGCCACGCTCGGCGGAACCCTGGCGATCCCAACGCCAACCGGAACTTTCCCGAGTGGTGTCATCCTTTTCGCCCATGGCGCCGGTTCCAGCCGCTTCAGTCCTCGCAACAGATTCGTTGCTGACAGGTTGCGCGAATCCGGCTTCGCAACGTTGCTGCTCGATCTGCTGACACCGGACGAGGAATCCGTGGATCTGCGCGCGCGTGAGCTTCGCTTCGATCTTCAGCTGTTGGCGCACCGGCTGGTGGATGCCATTGGCTGGCTCGCGCATCAGGAGCTGACGAGAGCGCTACCAGTGGGACTCTTCGGAGCGAGCACCGGCGCTGGCGCTGCGTTGATTGCCGCCGCGCGCCGGCCTGACAAGGTACACGCGGTCGTGTCGCGCGGCGGCCGTCCAGACCTGGCCGGTGATGCGCTCGCCGCCGTCCGCGCTCCGACGCTGCTGATCGTCGGCAGGAACGACGAAGAGGTAATCGGTCTCAACCGCGCGGCGATGACACAGATGCGTGGCGCGGTACGGCTGGAGATCGTCCCCGGCGCGACTCACCTGTTCGAGGAGCGCGGCGCCCTCGATGCCGTCGCTAACCTCGCACGCCGCTGGTTCACGGACTATCTGGCGCCACCAATCCCCCCGCCGCGCGGCTGACCCGGTCCGCGCCCGTTCGAAATACCGGTTCTTGACATATCAATAAATGTTGATACGTTAATGTCATGCCAGCTCAGGCCCCTCAGCACTTCAGCGCTCGCGCAGCGCAAATATTCCACGCGCTTTCGGACGAGACGCGCATCGGCATAGTCGAGCTGCTGGTGGGCGGTGAGCGCTGCGTTTGCGAGTTGCAGGACACTCTCGACGCGGCGCAGTCGCGGCTGTCGTTCCATCTCAAGGTGCTCAAGGATGCCGGCATCGTGAACGACCGGCGTGATGGACGCTGGTCGTACTACGAGCTGAACCGTGAAGCATTCGAGGAGGCTGAAGAGATGGTCCGCGAGCTTCGCCCACGCGGGCGGCGCCCCTCCGTTCGGGTCGCGGCCAGTGGCCGACAAAATGAGTGCTGTGACTGATTTTTTTTGACCAATCCATCAACATTTTTTGATATGAGGATGTACACATGGAAACGGTGACTGATCGCGAGCTGCTCAGGGCGAGCGTCCGGGAGAAGTACGGCGCCGCCGCGTCGCGAGTGGCGGCCGGCAACACGTCGGGATCGTGCTGCGGCTCGAGCGCGTGCTGCGGATCGACGACCGAGGCATGGGATCCGATAACGTCCGACCTCTACGACGAAGGACAGACCGCGGGGATTCCGACGGAAGCGCTTCTCGCGTCACTTGGATGCGGAAATCCGACAGCGCTGGCGCAGCTGAACGCTGGCGAGACAGTGCTCGACCTCGGCTCTGGCGGTGGAATCGATGTTCTGCTCTCGGCGAAGCGCGTCGGACCAACCGGCAAGGCTTACGGGCTCGACATGACCGACGAGATGCTGGCGCTGGCGAACGAGAACAAGCGCAAGGCCGGCGCGGACAACGTCGAGTTTCTGCGAGGCGAGATCGAGCAGATCCCGCTCCCGGACAACAGTGTCGACGTCATCATCTCCAACTGCGTGATCAACCTCTCTGCGGACAAGAAGCGTGTGCTCGCCGAGGCCTATCGTGTGCTCAAGCCCGGCGGACGACTTGCCGTCTCGGACGTCGTGGTCCGCGGCGAGGTTCCACCTGCTGTGCGACGGAACATGGAGCTCTGGATCGGTTGCGTCGCCGGTGCGCTCGATGAGCAGGAATTTCTGACGCTGCTGCGCGACTCTGGTTTCGATGAGCCAAGCATCGAGCCGACGCGATTTTACAGCTCGGACGATGCGATGGCGTTTCTGGCGGGAAGCGGACTGGATGCGGAGTCGTTTGCGCGCGAGATAGATGGTAAATTCTTCAGTGGATTCGTACGCGCGACCAAGCCGCTGCCAGATGCGGAGACCAGGGCGTGCTGCGGCCCTGACTGCTGCGGGACAAATGAAGAGGCACCAGTTGCAATGACACCGAAGTCGACCAGAAGCATCGTGTACCGCTCTGCAGAGGCGGGCGACAGACCTGCGGTAGAGAGTCTTCTCACGAATCTCGGGCTGCCGATCGCCGGTGTTCCGGAAGACCTGCGCAATTTCATCGTTGCGACGCACGATGGCGCCGTGATTGGCGTGACGGGGCTCGAGCTCGCTGACTCGAACGCTGTGCTGCTTCGCTCGGTGGGAGTACACCCTGCGCATCGGAAGAACGGCGTGGCACGGCGGCTCGTCGCACTGGCGATCGAAGATGCGCGGAGCATGAAGATTCGTAGCATCTATCTTCTTACGCCTTCCGCGGAGCAATATTTTGCACGCTGGGGCTTCGTGGAAAGTGCACGCTCGGGCATTCCGGCGGCGCTCGCTGCGACTTCGGAGTTTCAGGGTGCGTGCTCCGAATCAACTACGCTGATGAAGCTCGACCTCTTCGACCAACTTGATGCTGTTCATCGATAATCGTGACATCACCGACGCTCGTGTCAATCTGGCACTGGAGGAGCACGTGCTCCGCAACCGGATGGGCAGCGACGATTACCTGCTGTTCTACATCAACGCACCGTCCATCATCATCGGACGGAACCAGAATACGATCGAGGAGGTAAATCCGTCGGTCGTCGCGGCGCGCGGTATTACAGTCGTGCGCCGTATTTCAGGCGGTGGGGCGGTGTACCACGACCTCGGCAACCTGAACTTCAGCTTCATGACACCGTCGGTGCACGGCCGCTTCAATCGATACGAGCTTTTCACTCGTCCGGTCATCGACGTGCTGCACGATCTTGGTGTTCCAGCGGAGCTGGGCGGGCGAAACGACATTCTCGCCGGTGGCCGAAAGATTTCCGGAAACGCGCAGTTCGCGCGCCCGGACCGGATGTTCAGTCACGGTACGCTGCTGTTCGACTCGAACCTCGACGATGTCACCGCCGCACTGGTGCCGAAGCCTGGCAAGGTCGAGTCCAAAGGAGTGAAGTCGATCCGGAGCCGCGTCGTGAACATAAGTGAGTTTCTCAAAGAGCCCATCACCGTCACGGAGCTGCGCGAGCTGATCATCGAGCGGATCTTCGGAACGCGTGACCGAAGCAGGATCCCGACGCTCGAGCTGGACGATTCCGACTGGGCTGAAGTGGATGCGCTCGTAAAGCGGAAGTACGGATCGTGGGACTGGAACTATGGGGAGAACCCGCCCTGCAATGTCCAGCGTGCGCACCGGTTCACGGCGGGAGAGATCGATGTACGCGTGAACGTCGAGGGTGGACGTGTCGCCGCGGCGCGTATCTTCGGCGATTTCATGGGCCGGGAGGATGTAACCGAGCTGGAGGCGTTGATGCTCGGTGTTCCGTACGACTACGCGTCGATCGCCGGCGCGCTATCTGGTGTGGATCTGGACAACTACTTCGGCGACATTCCGCCGGACGAAGCGTTGGCGCTGCTGGCGGGCTGATGCGCGTGCCGGCGCAGGGATGACACGGTGCGCTCGTAGAGGTTGAGCACGTGACTTCGGTTGATGATGCCGAGCAGGCGACTCGTGTGCCGGTCCACCACCGGAATCGATTCTGCTCCGCGGATGCCCATCTTCCGAATGGCTTCGAGCAGCGAATCGCCCGGCGAAACAGTCTCTGACGGCTGTGCGATGTCGCTCGCTACCAGCAGCGGGCCGAGATGCTCGTCGTCGCGCGCGAGCTGGCCCAGGTCCGCGACCGTTATGACGCCCACGAGCCCGTACGATTCGTCAACGACCGGAAAGTACAGCTGGCGAGTATTGCCCAGATGCGCGAGCAGCTCGTCGACAGCGGCGCCCTCGAAGATTACCTGCGGTGCCGATTCGTACGCATCGGACACGTGCAGGCCGGCGAGCACGTCTCGATCGGCGCCCTGCTCGATGGACTCTCCGCGGCGGCGCAGCCAGCCGCTGTAGAGTGAGTCGGCACTGAGCCTGCGCGCGATGGTGTGCGTGATGACGACGGTCAACATCAACGGAATCACTATCGCGTAGTCGTTCGTCATCTCGAATACGAGCAGTATTCCGGTGATCGGAGCGTCGGTCGCGCCGGCGATGAGCGCGCCCATCCCGACGAGTGCGTACGCTTCGGGGTGCAGCCCCAGGGCCGGAAACGCTCCGGACAGCGCCACGCCGAACGCGCCGCCGGTCGCGGCACCGATGTACAGCGACGGCGTGAACACTCCGCCCGATCCGCCCATGTTGAGCGTGATCGCCGTGGCCACGATCTTCCCCACCGCGAGCGCGAGCAGAGCATACCATGCCAGCTGGCCGAACACGTCGGCGTGCATCGCGAGGTGTCCGTAGCCAACGATTCTGCCACCGGACAGGAAGACGAGAATGCCAACGGAGCACCGCCGACCCATGGGATGAGCGAGGGCGGAAGTGGAATCTTCTTCTGAAGGTCGCCGACGCCAAAGTACGTGCGTACGTACAACGCGGCGATCAGTCCGCATACGACTCCGAGCAGCGGATAGAGCAGCAGCAGCTCGCTCGCATGCGCGTATCCGTACTGCCGCGGAATCGCGAACGCGGGGTGGTTTCCGAATACGGAGCGCGATACCACGGCTGCGACGACGCTCGAGACGACTACCGGAGCGAACGATCCAGCGGCGAGCGTGCCGACGACTTCTTCGAGCGCGAAGAACGCGCCTGCAAGTGGCGCATTGAATGCCGCGCTGATGGCGGCTCCCGTCGCGCATCCGACCAGCACCACGACTCGCGACGGGGCGAAGCGAAAGGTGCGTCCAAGCCACGATCCGATCATCGCACCGAGCACGACGACCGGCCCCTCGTTTCCGGCGGAGCCGCCGCAACCGATAGTGATTGCGCTCGCGGCGGTGCGCGCGAGCGCCGGTCTGGGCTCGATGTCGCCCGCCGCGCCGGACGACCGCAAGCTGCACGTCGGGGACGTTCATTCCTTCATGTCCGCGGCCGATGTGGCGCATCACCCACCACGCGACGGCGAGACCGGCCGCGGTTATCACGGGCCGATACGTGAGCAGCGCAAAGCGCGGGAATTCCGCCGTCGGGAGACGGTAGAAAACCCAGTACGCGAGATCGATGCTCTTGTAGAACGCGACGACGCCGAGTGCGCTCAGAAGCCCCGTGACGACGGCGAAGATGAGCAGAACTGCGTTCTCGCTCAACGCCTTGCCATTGAACCACGCCGTGATCGCGGCCCACGTGCGCTCGACTGCGAGATGGGCTCGTTCCGCGAAGATTACGGCAGGGCGGCGCGCTCGCTCGGACATGATCCGCAATGTAACACGCGCAACAAACATTCCCATTACACGCCGCGTGTTCCGTAACCCACGGCGCCCCAATAGCTTGAGGGCACCATGACGATCTCTGAATCATCGGTCGCCGCGCCCTCCAGTGCCGCGCCGAGTACGGAACCGTACTACGTGGCTGTCGGCCACGAGGTCGAGATATTCGAGCGGTGTCACCGGCGCGGTCTTCCCGTGCTGCTCAAGGGTCCAACCGGGTGCGGAAAGACGCGCTTCGTCGAGCACATGGCGTGGCGATTGGACCGCCCCCTCGTAACCGTCGCCTGCCACGACGACCTTTCGGCGAGCGATCTCACCGGACGGTACCTCATCCGCGGCGGAGAAACGGTGTGGGTGGACGGACCGCTCGCCGTCGCCGCCAGAATCGGCGCGATCTGCTATCTCGATGAGGTAGTCGAGGCGCGCGAGGATACGGTCGTCGTGATTCATCCGCTCACGGACGATCGTAAACTTCTGCCGATCGACAAGACCGGCGAGATGATCGTTGCGGCGCCCGGATTCCAACTAGTCGCGTCCTACAATCCGGGCTATCAGCACGCGATCAAGGACCTGAAGCCGAGCACTCGGCAACGCTTCGTTTCGCTGGATTTCGGTTATCCGGCAGCGGCGGTCGAGGCAAGAATCATCGCGCACGAGAGCGGCGTGAAGTCGTCCGTTGCAGCGTCGCTGGTCGAAGTCGCGCATCGCGTCCGCCGGTTGCGCGATCAGGGACTCGCGGAAGGTCCTGGCACGAGATTGCTCGTTTCGGCGGGACGATTGATTGCGGAGGGAATTCCGAGCGGACGTGCGTGCCAGGTTGCGATCGGCGCCGCGCTGACGGACGACTCTGATCTGCTCTCCGCGATCGGCGACATCATCGACACGACGATGTAGGTGCGACTGTGAATCGGATGCGCGCATTGATGATCAAGTCGTCTCGCAAGCTGGGACGACCCGTTGCGAGTGCCGCAAGCTGGGTGCGCGCGATGCGCACGAACCCCGAGATCGCGCTCGACACGGTGCGGCGGCGGCTGGAGCTGTTGCTCGCGGCAACTTATGGCGTGCGATTCGAGATCGCGCCGGTAGCGGATGACACTCCGCGAAACACGTTTCACGTCGGAAGGCGACGCCCGATGGCGCGACACGATGGAGTGTCGATCAAGTTACCTGCCACGATGGACGCGTCCGATGGCGCAGATGCCGCGGTCGCGCGTTACCGGTTGCTGGCGATCGAACAGGCGGTGCGCATCATGCGCCGAAGCGCCGCGCTCGCACCGACGGCCAACAATGCGATCACGCGAGACCTCTACAATCTGCGTGAAGGTGCAGAGATCGATGCATCGATTGCGACCAGCGCGCCCGGTGTTGCATCGCTGATCGCGGAAGAACGCGCGCGCGCCGTTGCTGCGCGCCCCAATCTTTCCCGACTGAGTGCGCGTGAGCAGGCAGTCGAACAGCTCGTTCAGGCAGTACTGAAGTCGGATCCGGCCGAAATTCCCGAAGAGGTCCGCGCCGGCGCATCTCCCGAAGATTCACTCGCGTGGGCACGCGCTCGTACGCGTGCAGTCGAGTCGCTCACCGGTCAGTATCGCCCGCTCGAACCGATAGCAGTATGGGGACAGACGCTCGACGCCACCGAGACAGGGGCGACCCGGGGCCCGCAGTATGGGTCGCTCGTTCCACCGAGTCCAGGCTACGGTTCGGGAGAAAGCGCTGCCCCTGCGGCCGGTGCTGACGATACGGTTCAGGAGCTCACACCAACCGGCGACGATGCAGCCAAATTGCCGGACAATTCTGTAGCTCAGGATGACCCCGATCATGCGATGGCTCCGGATGGTGCGGCTGCGAGCGGCAATTCCGATCCCGATGCTGACAGCGGTAGCGCGAGACGTACTGGCGCACTGAATGTTACGGACGCCGCGATATTCGAGGCGTCGCGATCGGGTGATGGGATCCTGTACCCCGAGTGGGATTGCAACGCGGCAGCATACCGCGAACTCGGCGCCGTAGTACACACGCAACGCGCGGCGCAGGGGGATGTCGCGTGGGCCGATCGCGTGCTCGGCGAGCATCCGGCACTGGTGCGGCGAGTGCGGCGCGAGTTCGAGCGACTCAGGGCGCGACGAGAGCGCATGCTTCGGCAGCGGGAGGGCGATGAGCTCGACCTTGCTGCCTGCGTGCGCGCGCTCGCGGATGCGGCGGCCGGTGGTTCGTCCGATGATCGGTTGTACATGTCGGTTCGCGCTGCGCGACGCGCGATAGCGATCACCGTTCTCCTTGATGTGAGCGCATCCACAAGGGACGTCGTTACTGACGGACGCAGTGTTATCGACATCGAGAAAACGACTCTGCTCATCGCGAGCGAGGCATTCGATGCGCTCGGCGATTCCTATTCGATTCTCAGTTTTTCTGGTGTTGGCGCGCCCGACGTACGCATCGCGACATTGAAGGCGTTCGGCGAATTGAACAGCGAAACGGTTCGACAGCGCATCGCCGGAATCGAGGCCGGCGGGAATACCCGGCTCGGCGCCGCGATTCGTCACGCGACGGCGCTGCTCGCCGCGCAACCGGCTGGTCATCGCCTGCTGTTGATCCTGTCGGATGGAAAGCCGAACGACGTGGATCGATACTTCACCACGTACGCGGTCGAGGATTCGCGACAGGCGATATTCGAGGCGCGCGCTGACGGGATCTATCCGTTCTGCCTGACCATCGACGCGAACGATCCGGATCCGTATCTCGCACGAGTGTTCGGTGCGGCGGGACACACGATTCTACGCAATCCGGAACATCTACCCGCCGCGCTGCTCGACCTTGTGCGCGAGCTGCTGCGCGGCGGTGGCCGCTAGCGAGGGTGTGACGATTCGAACGCCCGTGTGGGCGATGTGACGCCGGGGCGTCCGCCCGGGTCTTATCTTTGAATTCCGTGCCGATGCCGATAACTGCTGAAACCGCCCATGATCGTGCGTGGCACGCTGCGACAGTCGCGCGGGTGCTGCGTGGTGAGGTGGCGGCATATGCCGAGTTGGTGGCGCGGCACCGGGACAGACTCCTGCGATATGCGATGCGAATGTTGTGTGACGCCGACGAGGCGGATGACGTGACCCAGGAAACGTTCGTGCGTGCGTACCGCTCGCTCGCTACGTGCGAGGATCCGTCACGCTTCGGAGGATGGATCTTCAGCATTCTCGCGAACCGCTGCCGCACTGCCGGCGCCCGCCGCGCTAGACGCGAGGCGGTGTTCGTTTCGACAGGCATGGACGTGGACGAGTGGCCGGAATATTCCGAGCCCGACAGTCTGGATACGACGACCCCGTCGACAGAGCGGGTCGAGCAGGCTTTGATGGGATTGAATGCGGCGCATCGCGAAGCATTTCTTCTGAAATATGTCGAGGACCTGAGCTATGACGAGATCGCCGTGCTCACTGGCGCTGGCGTCTCAGCATTGAAGATGCGCGTGAGCAGGGCGCGGGAGTTTCTGCGCGCGGCCCTGCAGGAGGTAGCAGATGGCTGAACACATGGACGGCACACAGGAACTGGACGCAGCGGAGCAGCGATTCGTCGCTCAGCTTCGCGCGCCGGTCGCCGTGGACGCCGATGCATTCGATGCACGTGTGATGGCGGCGGTGCAGCGGGAGCGTGTATTCAGTCGCCCAGGCCATCGCGGAAGCCATCGCGTGGTTGCGGCGATTTCCGTCGCCGGTGTTGCACTGGCCGCAGCGATCGCATTCATCGTGATCGGTGGCGGCGTCGAGCGTACGGCGCAGAAGCAACGTCCGGTGAAGGTCGCACATTCTGCGGTCAGCACCGTTCGATTTACACTGGTTGCGTCGGGCGCGTCGCAGGTTGCAGTGGCTGGAAGCTTCAATGGTTGGAATGCGACAGCGACACCTCTCCGTCGCATCGATAAGAACACCTGGGCAGCCGACATTCCGCTCGGCGCTGGACGATATGTGTATCAATTTGTAATCGATGGGCACCGTTGGGTTCCGGATCCACAGGCTCCGCGCGATCCCGGCGATGATTTCGGCGCGACTAATTCCGTAGTGACGGTAGCCGGATCGGGAGCGGCATGATGAAACGATTCAGGAGTACCGTCGGGGTATCGCTCGCGGTCGTGACGTTTGCGCTTGGCAGCAGCGCCGTCACTGGCGCCCAGGGCGTCGGCGCCCGTGACGTCGGCGCGCTGCGTCAGTTGGATGGCCGAGCGTCTGCTTCGCTCAAGGCCCAGGTGACGTTCGTCGCTGACTCGGTTGCGCACGCCGGTCTGCCGGTTGCGCCACTCGTGGACAAGACGCTCGAAGGGATCAGCAAGGGTGCAGACGACAACAGGATCATGATCGCTGTTCGCGGAGTCGCGAACGACCTCGGCATCGCGCGTCGTGCTCTCGGCCCTTCCTCGGATAACGAACTCGCGGCGGCGGTTGCGGCGCTGCGTGCGGGATCGACGCCAGCCGGGCTCACTCAGCTGCGCAAGGAGTTGCCGGGCAGGCAACTCGTTGTCCCACTGTCGGTGCTGGCCTCGCTGATAGTTGACGGGGCACCCGCGCCATCGGCGATCGTTGCTATCGTTGCCAACGCGAGGCAACGGGATGATTCCAGTCTCCTTGCATACGGACGCAGTGTATCGCATGATATCGCGGGCGGCGTTGCACCGTTGACAGCGATTACTGGCATGCAAGCGACTCCCAACGCCGTGAACAGCTTCAAGCCTGCGTTTACTGGCGGCAAAACCGTGCCTCTACCCGCGCCCCCCAAGCCGAAGCCATAAAGCATCGATCCATCTGGCCTGTTTTCGTCCGGCGTAACCGGGCGGGGGTGCGCAGCTGCGCGTACGCGGCTGCGCTGCTTGCATTGCCGGCAGGCGCCTGCGCGCCGGAAGCACTCCGTGCACAGCTGGCCCCTCGGACTGCCACGAAAGGCGCGCTATTCGAGGGCGGAATTGCATCAATAAAAGTTGATGGGTACGCACTCGCGACGCTCACCAATCTCGCTTCGTCATTGTGGGGCGGTACCGGGCGATTCTCCGGCGTCGGTACCGCGAACGTCGCCCGTTTCGAGACGGGCAGCACGACTGGGTATGGTGAGTTGCATGGATCGTTCGCGCTGTCATCGGACCGCCGGAACATCTCGGTGATCCGGGCGGACGCGGGCGGCGGTGCATATCGCGGCGAGGCCTCGTCCCGATACGGCGAGACGTCGTTGACGCTCGGAAGATCCTCTGCTACAGGATCTGCGGCCGGCTGGCTCGACGCGGGTGTCGGACGCGTGGATGCGGTCTCGACGCGGAATACCTCGCACGTACGGATCGGTGGATCCATACGATCCGCTTCGGCGATGCTCGGCGCCGAGGTGGGCACACTCGCGAGCGGATCGATCAGGTACAACGAAGCTGTGGTTCACGCTCAGGTTGCACCATTTGGAAGTGATCCATCCGGGGCTGCGAGAGTTGTGATCGGCGGCGATGGCGGCATTCGCTCGTCCGATGATTTGAAAGGTCGGCGCGCATGGGCGATGGGCGCCGCCACGGTACAGCTCTTTGGTCCGGTCTCGATCGTTGGATACGCGGGCGCGCAGCCCGCCGATCCGACGCGAGGTACGTTGGGCGCCGCATACACATCCGTCGGATTGCGAATCGCGCTGGGACCGTCCGACGCGACGGCTGGATCGCCGGCGATACCGACCGCTCCGCACGGTACGTCGGTGAGCGCTGTGGCTGACGATGGTCGGCGCATGATCAGCGTCGTGCTCCAAAATGCCCGGACGGTGGAGATCATGGGCGATTTCACGTCATGGCTCCCGGTCCCGATGACGCGTTCCGCGACCGGGAAGTGGCAGGTTCGCATCCCTCTGGCCGAGGGGAGCCACCGTCTGGAGGTGCGGGCCGATTCAGGCAGCTGGGTTCCAGCACCCGGCCTTCCGGTAGCGGCCGATGAGTTCGGCGGGAGCGTGGGAATCCTGGTCGTGCAGTAACATCTGCGCATGCCATGGGGACCGTTTGTTCGACCGGCCGAGTCGTGGCGGGGAACTTGGCTCGGGGGCCGCTCCCTTGCGCGTTGCCCGCGTCTAGATTTATGAGTCATATGGGACGATGGACCTGATCGATCTATGACTCCTCAACACGGCGGGAAAATGGACAAGCGGCAGCTGGAAGCTCTGGTGAAGAAGAACGCTGCGAAGGCGGCGTCAGCGACTTCAACGCGCAAGGGTTTCGGCAAGAAGTACGACGTGAACCTCGCGGACGATCCCATTGATGAAGCGAGTCTCAAGGAACGCGAGCGTGGCGAGATGTTCTTCAAGGAAATGCGCAAGCGCGAATTCTGATCGCGCTCCAGCGCGAATTCTGATCGCGCTCCAGCGCGAACGCGTCGGCCCGCGCAGAGCGTACGTACTTGGGAGCGTACCACTTTGGTCAAAATCTCGACGGCAGGTAAGCTCCCGCCGCTGTTCATCAACTACGCGACTCGCATTCGCGATTCGGAACGCAGGCGTTACAGCCGCACACATTCAGTAGAGGGCCGAGCCGTAGCGCGTCGCTCGCGTGCTCTGTGAAGTCGCTATCGTTCAGTCCCTAGCTCTTCTTGCTGTTCTTCCGATTCGGCTCGCTCTCGCCCGGCGGTAGTGCGCCTTCTCCCGCAGCTCTGGGATCGACCTCGCCCGTGCTGGCATCGAGGACAGCTTCCGTTGAATCGGGCGAGGTCATCCCGCGGCCGAAGCTGCGGCCGCTAACCTTGTCGGTACGGTTTTCCTTGGTCGAGTCGGCCTGACTCACCTTGCCGCCTTTGTCCTTGTCCGCCATTGCATCCTCCCGGAATTGGGGCAGAATAGTAGTATCTGAAAACGCATCCATCGTGCCCCGCGCGCGGGATGTGGCTTACGCTTCCTCAATAGCGACTCATGACTGCATCATCATCCGACGACGGCGCTTCCTCCAAACTCAGCCGGCGGGCGTTCGTCGGCGTCGGAATCGCCGGCGCGCTTGCCGCTGCCACTGGCGCGAGTGCTTCCCCCGTAATCGACGGTGGATACACGCGCCACCAGAATCCGCCGTCGTTCGAGCTTGATGAAGCGACCATCACGCAGCTGCAGGATTGGATGGCGTCCGGACGATACACTTCTCATACGCTGTGCGACATGTATCTCAAGCGTATCTCGGAGATCGATCGAACTGGACCGGCGCTCCGAAGTGTGCTTCAGCTCAATCCGGATGCGCTCGAAATCGCTGCCGCGCTCGATGCGGAGCGTAAGTCGGGGCACGTCCGCGGGCCAATGCACGGCATTCCCGTTCTCATCAAGGACAACATCGGAACGCACGACCGCATGACGACTGCGGCCGGCTCGCTCGCGCTTGCGCATTCGATTCCGTTGCGTGATTCGTTTGTTGCGGCGCGACTCCGCGCTGCCGGAGCGGTGATACTGGGCAAGACAAATCTGAGCGAGTGGGCGAATTATCGTTCCACTCATTCGTCCAGCGGGTGGAGCGGAATGGGTGGCCAGACACACAATCCGTACGCGCTCGATCGTACACCGTCGGGTTCCAGCTCGGGCTCCGGTGCAGCTGCTGCGGCAAGCTTGTGCGCGGTCGCTGTCGGTACGGAGACGGATGGATCGATAACGTCGCCGTCGTCTGTGCAATCACTCGTCGGGCTCAAGCCGACAGTGGGTCTGGTCAGCCGCTCCGGTATAATCCCGATTTCACATTCACAGGACACCGCGGGGCCGATGGCGCGCACCGTGACCGACGCAGCAATCTTGCTTGGCGCACTTACCGGCGTGGATCCCGCCGACAGCGCGACCGCTCCCAGCGCGGCGCACGCTCACCGCGATTACACGACGTTTCTCGATCTGAACGGATTGAAGGGTGCGCGAATCGGCATTCCGCGCAAGCGTTACTTCGGGTACAGCGTTGCGACAGACGCGATCGTGAACGAAGCAATAGATCTCATGCGATCGGCCGGCGCAATCATAATCGATCCAATCGAGATTGGTAATTCGGGTGACGGCGAGGGCGATGTCCTGTCGTACGAATTCAAGGCCGACGTCAACGCATATCTCGCGTCACTCGGCCCGTCATCGCCGATGAAGACGCTCGCGGATCTCATCGCCTTCAACAACGCGCACCGTGCGGAGGAAATGCCGTACTTCGGCCAGGAGATCTTCGAGGCTGCCGAGGCACGCGGGCCGCTGACCGAGAAGAAGTATCTCGACGCGCTTGCATCAGGCCACGAGCATTCCCGTGCTCAGGGCATTGACGCAGCGGTCGCCAGATACCATCTCGACGCCATAGCCGCCCCTACTCAGGGACCGCCCAGCCTCATCGATCTGATCAAGGGGGATCCGCGCGGTGGCGGAAGTGCGACAGGACTTCCAGCCGTGGCCGGATACCCGCACATCACTGTGCCGGCGGGATATTCGTTCGGGCTCCCGGTGGGCCTCTCGTTCTTTGGTCCGGCGTGGAGCGAGCCGATGTTGCTCAAGCTCGCGTATGCATTTGAGCAAAAGAGCAAGGTGCGGCGTGCTCCGCGGTTCCTCGCCACTGCCGAGCTGACATGACGAGTCGTGTGCGCGAATTCGGCGTACGCGAGTTCAGCGTGCGCGTTCCCGCATCAACTTCGAATCTTGGCTCCGGCTTCGACGCGGTCGGCATGGCCATCGACAGGTGGCTGAGCGTCGGCGCGCGTATCCATGCAAACGACTCGCCCGTCGTCGTCACGCGCGAGGGCACTCTCTCGCGATTGAATTGCGCGCACGCGGACGATCTCATCTGGCGCGGATTCGTCGCGACCTGTGCTGTGCTCGGTCGCCCGACGCCGAATGGCGTAGAGATATTTGCAACCTCCGACATACCCGTTGCCCGCGGATTGGGATCGTCTGCGGCGGCCGTGATCGCCGGCGCGTTGCTCGCGAATGAGGTTCTCGACGGCGATCTCGATCATGCCGCGATTATCGACATTGCGGCATCGCTGGAGGGACATCCGGACAACGCCGCGCCATCGACGCTTGGCGGTGCGGTGCTCAGCGTGCGCACGTCCGCACATCGCTACCGCTCGACGCCGATCGCGGTGCATCCATCGCTGCGCTTCGTCTTTCTGGTTCCTGATTTCGAGGTACGAACATCGGTTGCGCGCGCGGCACTTCCCGCGACCGTTCCATACGATGTGGCGGTGAACGCCGCCGGCCGCGCCGCCGCGTTGATCGCCGGCCTCCAAACAGCAGACGCTGGCATTCTTGGCCCTGCGCTGGACGACGTGCTGCACGTTCCGTTCAGGCGCTCGCTGATCAATGGATACAACGTCGTCACCGCCGCAGCAATTGACGCGGGCGCGATCGGCGCGACACTCAGCGGGTCAGGCTCGGCGATCGTCGCCGTCGCGCGCCGCGATGTAGCAGAGAGGGTCCGCGATGCTGCACAGCATGCCTGGCGATCCGCGGGCGTGATTGCCGAAGCCTTTGTAACTGCAGCGGAGCCGCGCGGCGCAACAATTGGCGCGGCGCAACTGTACAATGAACGGTTGCGCACGTGACCACTAATGGCGGGATGTCATCATGAGCATGACAGGCAGCGACGCACTTCCGACGCTCGGCGCGGAAGAAATTCTGCGCTATTCGCGCCATCTGATCCTTGACGAGGTCGGAGTGGAAGGGCAGCGCCGCATCAAGAACGCGCGCGTTCTGCTGATCGGTGCCGGTGGCCTCGGGTCGCCCAGCGCACTGTACCTAGCGGCCGCCGGCGTCGGCACACTGGGCCTGGTCGACTTCGACGTCGTGGACGCGTCCAACCTTCATCGGCAAATTCTTCACGGTACGTCCGACGTCGGACGCTCCAAGCTCGATTCGGCGCGCGATCGTATCCACGATGTGAATCCGCACGTACATGTAGAGCCGTTCAATACGCGATTCGACCCACGAAACGCCCTCGGAATTCTGCGTGACTTCGACATCGTCGTCGATGGAACAGACAACTTCGCGACGCGGTATTTGACCAATGACGCGGCGGTGTTGCTCGGCAAGCCGAACGCGTTCGGATGCATATTTCGCTTCGAAGGCCAGGCCTCTGTCTTCGGCGCGCAGAACGGCCCATGCTACCGCTGTCTCTTCCGCGAGCCGCCGCCGGCCGGTCTCATTCCAAATTGCGCCGAAGCGGGAGTTCTCGGCGTGCTCCCTGGACTCGTTGGAACCATCCAGGCAGTCGAGACGCTCAAGCTGGTTTTAGGCATCGGTGAGTCTCTGGTGGGACGTCTACTGTTGATCGAAACGCTCGGCATGACGTTTCGCTCGATTAGCGTCCGCCGCGACCCGGCGTGCCCCGCGTGTGGCGACGCGGCAGCAGGGGGCGCGACGATTCGGAGCCTCGACGACCGTGCACCGGACTACGATGACGCCTCATGCGCCATGCCAACGGCAAATTCGGATTCCAATGACGGAGCAGCGATGATTCATGAGATATCCGCTACCGAGCTCGCTGCGCGAATCACGCGTGGCGACGACTTCGATCTCGTCGATGTCCGAGAGCCCGCCGAATGGGCGATAGCGCGAATCGAAGGCGCACGCCTGGTACCGCTCGGTACCATAGGCGCCGCGAGCCGCGACTGGGATCGCTCGCGTGAAGTCGTGTTGTACTGCAAGGCAGGCGTCCGCAGCATGCGCGCCGCCGAGCAGTTGGCAGGACAGGGATTCACGCGCGTCACCAACGTGGCGGGCGGAATCGTGAGCTGGACCAACGACGTCGATCCGTCGCTGCCGCGATACTAGAATTCGGCCACGCTGTGGGGTGACGCCCATTGCGCCAGACTGGCATATTTGAGCCGATGTCAAAGCCTGGTCAGCGACCCTTTTCAAACCGCCGTTCGAACGGTCGTTCGAGTTGACCTACGGCTTCGTTGGAGTCGTAATCGGCCTGTCGCAGATCGGTTTGGCCGTGCTGGCTGGGGCGCTCGACTACGCGCGGCGATCGCGCGCGAGCATGGCCGGTGCGGGAGCTCACGAAGGCGTCGGCAATGCACGACGGCTGCTCTCCGGCGCACTCGGCGCGCCTGAAGTGCTCAGCGCGCTGCGGGGTGCGTCGAACGCCGACACCGCGCAGGCCCTGGTCTGGCTCGGACTGGAGCGCGTGCATCCCGCCGAGCGCGACGCGCTGGTAGACATGCTGCGACGCGAGCCGTGGGTGCGTCAGGCGATCGACGGCGCTGGCTCGCTGTTGTGGTGGAAACGACTGGCTGCGGCGCGCACGCTCTCTCTTCTAGCGAGCGCGCAGGATAGTGCCAGGATCCTGCAGTTACTGTCGGACTCCCACCCTGCCGTACAGAGCGCGGCGACCACGTGCCTGAAACGCTACGCCGATGAGGAGTTGCTCATCGCTGTCATCGACGGTCTCTCGTCCGCATCGTCAGCGGTGCGTGCATATCAGCTCAGTGTATTGCAGGGGTACGCGTCACTGGCCGGCCCGATGCTGCTTGCGCGGATCCGCGCAGACGCGCCGCCGCATAAACTGTATGCGTACATCCATGCCGCGGCCGTACTGAATGACGCGGACTGCATGACGCGTATCGCAAGTCTTTCGACGCATCCGCACCCGGAAGTGCGCGTCGCCGTTGCGCGCGTGCTGCGCCGAAGATCGGGAGACACCGTTCAGGTGAAGTTGCTCTCGATGCTTCGCGATTCGGATTGGCGCGTGCGCGCGCAGGCGGCACGTGCGCTGTCGGGCTCGACGGACGAGCGCACGGTGCAGGAGCTGTCTCGCGCGCTCACCGACAGCAACTGGTGGGTTCGCTTCCGTGCTGGGCTTTCACTGGCTTCGACGGGGCCCGCGGGCAAGCAGGCGCTTTCAGAAGCGCTCGACAATGCCGACAGGTATGCGCGCGACATGGCGATGCTGGTAATCGGACTGTCGGAAGCCAGCGTCGCGGAGTTGTCAGCAGGATGACGATCGCCGGAATTCTGTTCGTGGTGATGATGACGATCATGATTTTCTTTCTTGTCATCAACTCGTTTCATGCAATTCTGCTGATGTGCGCGGTTCCGGAACTGTGGTCGCACTGGCAGCTGGCCGACGACGAATATTTCCACGCACTGGTAGGGACCGACGCGCTCCCTCCCATTTCCGTGATAGCTTCGCTACAACATTCGCCGATGCCGCCGGTCGAGATCGCGGCGATGCTGCTCGCACTCGACTATCCGCGCTTCGAGGTAATTCTCGTCGTCGACGGTACGTCGGAGGATTCCCTCGGCAACCTCGTCGCTGCGTTGCAACTGTACGAGGTGCCTCCGGCGTTCACTATCAACGTGCGGACCAGGCCCGTGCGAGCTTACTACCGATCGCGTACGCATCCGCGACTGCTGTGCATCGACATGCCGGACACATCGGTAGGCGACGCGTTGAACGCCGCTATCAATGCCGCGCGATATCCCCATGCCGTTGCGGCTGGCCCGAACGTCGTCTTCGAGCGTGACGCGTTGCTCAGACTATCGCGCCCATTTCTGTTGGACCGGTCCGTGGCGTGCGCGAGCGGCATTCTTCGGCCAGCGAGTGGTGCGCAGTTGCGGGACGGGAAGATCACACTCCGGCGCGGCCGCGGCTGGGTCGACGGTTGCCAGACTGTTGAATTTCTGCGGAATTTCGTCTATCTGCGGATGGGCTGGAATCGCGTCGCGAGCAATATCGTAGTGCCGAGCAACCCGGTGATGTTCAAGCGAGAGCACATCTTCGGCATGGGTGGCTTCGACCCGAATGTAGACGTGCCAGCGGTCGACATCGCCATGCGGCTGTCGCGATATCTGACAGATAACGGCATCAACGCCACGATGCCGGTGATCCCCGACCCTGTGGCATGGTTCGTCGTTTCGGGGGAAATGAGGGCGATCGGCCGAACGCGCAGAGCCTGGATCCACGGCTTGCGCCGCGCACTCGTTCGCAACTCGGTAATGCTGCTGAACCCGGAATATGGGATGTTCGGGCTCGTTGCGATGCCGTATTTCTGGCTAGGGGTCATTATTGCGCCGATTCTGGAGCTGGCGGGCTATCTTGGCCTCGTCGTGGGGCTCACGACAGGCGTGCTCGATTCGTCATTTGCCTGGGCCTACTTGGCGTCGGTGGTCGGATACGGCATACTCCTATCTATATGGAGCGTGGTGTTCCAGATCACGTTTTTTCCCGGTAACGACACGCGAAGCAGGGACGCCAGGCTGCTCGCGTACGCCGTGATCGAATCGCTGGGATACCGTCAGATTCTCTTGCTCTTCCGCTCCGCTGCGTATTTAGTTGACCGTCAACCCAAAAACACCAATGGACAACCATCGCCTTCAGGCGTTACATGACGCTGGCCAGTCGATCTGGCTCGATTACATAGATCGTACAATGCTGCATAACGGTGACCTTGAGCGCCGCCTCACGGACGACATGCTCACCGGGATGACCTCGAATCCAACCATCTTTCAGAAGGCGCTCGCCGAAGGCAATGCGTACGACGACCAGCTTCGCGCAGCGCCGGCGTCACTCGACGCCAAGCAGTTGTTCGAGCTGGTGGAGACGCAGGACGTCCGTGACGCGTGTGACGTATTCGCAGATGTCTATCATCGCACCAATGGTGACGACGGCTACGTTTCGATTGAAGTCTCCGCCGATCTGGCGAACAATGCGGCAGCAACAATCGAGGAAGCACACCGGCTCTGGGCGACGGTCAACCGTCCCAATCTGCTCGTGAAGGTTCCGGGGACGGTGGAGGGTGCCAAGGCCGTGAGGCAGCTCATCACCGACGGCATCAACGTCAACATCACGTTGCTTTTCGCAGTCAAGGCGCATGAGCGTGTGATCGACGCGTACATCGATGGACTCGAGGCGCGCGTCTCGAAGGGATTGCCAATCGATAAGATCGCGTCCGTAGCGAGCTTCTTCGTCAGCCGCGTGGATACCGAGGTCGACAAACGTCTCGAGGCGATCGGCGGAAGCGCGCGCCAGTACGAGGGGAAGGCCGCCATCGCCAACGCCAAGATGGCCTATCAGCTTTTCGTAACGAAGTTTGGCGGAGCACGCTGGAACGTGCTCGAGGCAAAGGGTGCGCGCGTGCAGCGCCCACTGTGGGCCAGCACGAGTACCAAGAATCCGGCGTACCGTGACGTGCTTTACGTCGAAAATCTGATCGGTCCCAACACGGTGAACACCATGCCGCCGAAAACGATCGAGGATTTCCGAGACCACGGTGTAGTTGCGCGCACGGTGGATGCCGACATGGCTCAGGCGCGCGCGGAGCTCGCCGCGATCGCGCAGGCGGGAGTCAGCCTCAACGACGTGACCGATACACTTTTGCGCGAGGGCATTGCGAGCTTCGAAAAATCGTTCGAGACTCTGAGCGCCGGCATCAAGGCCAAGGTCGCGCAGCTTCACTCCAGCAAGATCTGATGCCGTATATTCGCCGCACCAAAATAGTCTGTACGCTCGGTCCATCGACTGCAACGCACGACGCGATCCTGGCGATCGCGGAAGCGGGCATGAACGTCGCGCGCCTGAATTTCTCCCACGGTACGCACGCCGATCACGCCGAGCGCATCCGCACAGTCCGCCGGATAGCCGACGAGCTCGGGCAGCCAATCGCGATACTGGGCGATCTTCAGGGCCCACGCATCCGCATCGGCGATCTGGCACTGAGCATCCCGCTCAAGCCGGGCGACGATGTAACGCTCGTGCATGAAGGCGAGGAGATGGGCGGCGAGATACCGGTCACGTATACAGAACTCGCCAACGATGTGAAGGTCGGCGACCGCATTCTCGTCGACGATGGGCTGATCGAGCTCGTAGCGCTCGACGTGCAGGCGCCGCGCGTCCACGCGCGCGTCATTCACGGTGGCGTGCTCCGAAGCCACAAGGGATTGAATCTGCCCGGTGTGCAGGTCTCCGCTCCCTCGCTGACGGAGAAGGACATCGCGGACGTTACGTTCGCGATCGAGCAGGAGCTGGACTATCTCGCGCTCAGCTTCGTGCGTCGCGCCGAGGACATCACATCGCTGCGTGCGCTGTTGCCGCCGTGGATGAACATAGTAGCGAAGATCGAGAAGGATGCAGCGCTCGCCAACATCGAATCCATCATCCGTGCATCGGATGGCGTCATGGTTGCGCGCGGCGATCTTGGCGTCGAGCTGCCGTTCGAAGAGGTGCCCGTCGCGCAGAAGAAGATCATCGCGCTCGCGAATCAGATCGGGCGTCCGGTGATTACCGCGACGCAGATGCTGGAGTCGATGGTGACGAACCCTCGCCCCACTCGTGCCGAGGCGAGCGACGTGGCGAACGCAATACTGGACGGTACCGATGCCGTGATGCTCTCCGCTGAAACCGCCGCGGGAAGTTATCCACGACTGGCGGTCGAGGCGATGAGTCGCATCATCGCGGAGATCGAGCAACATCCGCCCTCACGTCAGTTCCACGATTCACGCAATCGGCAGATAGGAATCGTGACAACTGAAGTCGCGATCGCGGCTGCGACCGTTGCCGCCGTGAGGATGCTCGGCGCGCCACTCGTCGTTGTCATCACCAAGAGCGGCTTTTCAGCGCGCATCGTCTCGTCGCATCGCCCGCCCGTGCCCGTGCTTGCGCTCACCGACAACACGCGCACTCGCAACCAGCTCGCCCTGTTGTGGGGTGTGATTCCGCACGTCGCCGAATCGCGCCCGACGTACACCGAGATGGCCGAAGTCGGAAAGGTGGTAGTGCGCGAGCTGAACCTCGCTGCCGCCGGCGACCGGGTGATTTTCACTGCGGGACACCCATTCGGAATTCCAGGCACGACCAATCTGCTCAAAGTGGAGGTCGTGTGATTCAACACCGGAGCTCGAGCCGAGCGCGGCGCAAAGCGCTCCAGTGACGTCGTTGTGAAGCTCACCTTCCTCGGCACCGGCACGAGCTTCGGCGTGCCCCAGATCGGCTGCGGCTGCGCCGTGTGCAGATCGCCCGATCCGCGCGACAAGCGCGGCAGGGTAGGGGCGCTGGTCGAGACCAACGGCGGAACGCGACTGCTGATCGACACGCCACCCGAGCTCCGACTCCAACTGATCGCAAACGGCATCGATCGCGTGGACGCGGTTCTATTCACGCATGAGCACGCCGATCACACGCACGGTTTGGACGATATTCGTGCGATCACGAATCGCCGGGCTGCGCCACTGACGATGTACGGACCGCCCACGACACTCGACAGCCTGCGCCAGCGCTTTCCGTACATATTCGATGAGAGCATGCGCGTGTTGCCTGGCACGAGCAAGCCGGAAGGGCGGGCTGAAGCACTTGTTCCGGGTGTACCCGTATCGATCGGCGACGCCGTCGTCACGCCCGTCGCTGTGCCGCACGGCCTTGTCACGGTTTTTGCATACCGTATCGGCGATCTGGCATACGTGACCGACGCCAAGAGCATCCCACCCGAAGCCGCCGCAATACTCCGTGGAGCGAAGGTGCTTGTCATCAACGCGTTGTTCCGAACCGACCATCCGAGCCACCTGAGCCTGCCTGAAGCGATCAGTGCGGCAAGGGAGCTGGGCGCCGAGCGCACGTACCTGACTCATCTCACACACGACAACTTTCACGCCGATCTCGAGGCAGAGCTGCCGCGCGACATCCAACCAGCTTTCGACGGATTGACGGTACGGATATGATTTCGATCGACTTTACCAACATGATGGCAAGCGCCGTCGATAACGGCGTGACGGACGAGGAATGGGACGAGGCGTACGGCGCATTCGCCACTGTTCACAAGGGAGTCGAAACGCTGCGGAGCGATGGCGTCGCCGATTTCATGAATCTGCCGCGCAATGCCCCGCTGCTGCAACAGGCAATCGATTTTGCAGGACGCAGTCGCGGGCGCTACGATGACGCGATCATACTCGGAATCGGTGGATCCGCGCTCGGTCCGATCGCGCTCAAGACCGCTCTGTGCAGCTCTGGCTGGAACGAGCTATCTGGCGACGAACGATCGGGCCATCCGCGCCTGCACGTGCTCGACAACATCGATCCGGTGACGATTGCGGCATTGCTCGACAGGCTCGCATTGGAGCGCACGCTGTTCATCGTCACTTCGAAATCCGGTGGCACTGCAGAAACGATGTCGCAGTTTCTCATCGCTCATGAGCGCGTGACGAACGCCGGCCTCAAGGTGGCGGATCACTTCGTTTTCGTCACCGATCCCAAGACCGGCGCTTTGAGACCACTCGCAGGCGAGCTCGGTGTCCCGGCGCTTGACATTCCGCCCGGAGTGGGAGGGCGTTACAGCGTGCTCACTCCGGTGGGAACGCTTCCGGCGGCGTTGCTCGGAATAAACGTTGCGGACCTCCTCGTGGGCGCCGGCGAGATGCTCGACAGGTGCGCGACGACTGACCTGATGGACAATCCCGCGGGAATAATCGGCTCTCTCTTCTACATGAGCGACGTACGTCACGGGCGCGTAGTCGATGTGCTCATGCCCTATGCGGATCCATTGCGGGATTTCGCCGCGTGGTTCGTGCAGCTCTGGGCAGAATCACTCGGCAAGCATCGCGGGGACGGGAAATCAGTTGGAAGCACGCCGCTCCCAGCGCTCGGTTCGACCGATCAGCACAGCCAGGTTCAATCGTTCATGGAAGGACCGGCCAACAAGGTGATCGCATTCATCGCCGTCGAAGATCACGGGACCGACATCGTTATCCCATCCGCGTTCGAGCACGTCACCGAGCTTGGCTACCTCGGCGGCCACACGCTGGGCGAACTCCTCAACATCGAACAGCGAGCCACGGCTGGCGCGCTGGCCAAACGCGGCCGGAGCAATCTCACGGTCCGAATGGAGAAGGTCGATGCTCGCGGCGTTGGCGCGCTCATGATGATGTTCGAGCTCGCCACCGCCTACGCGGGCCAGATGTACGGAGTCAACGCATTCAACCAGCCCGGCGTCGAGTTGGGCAAGCAATTCGCGTATGCGCTGCTGGGCAGGCCTGGCGCCGAGGCCGCAAAGGCCCAGTGGGACGCCCTCCCCAAGCCCGACCCGCGCTGGTCGCAGGGACGCTAAATTCAACCATGACTCAGACGAAAACCGAACAGTTGTTCGAAGGTGCGGTCACCGTCAACGATGGTGCCCTTTCTGTCGCCGATGCGTCGCGCGTCGCCGGGCCGTACATGGATACGCTCGTTCGCCAGGCGGTATTCGGCGACGAGGACCAGAAGGCTGACGCGCGTTGGCTGATCTGGGAGATAGCGCAGGCTGTCGGCATTCATCCCGCGTCGATCCACGACCTTTACATCGCGCGCGGCAAGGGTGCGTACGACGATGTCACCGTTCCGGCGATCAACGTGCGCGGAATGGCGTACGACACGGCGCGCGCGGTATTTCGTGCGGCGAACAAGCTGAACGCAGGCGCGTTCGTGCTCGAGATCGCGCGCTCCGAGATTGCCTACACCGATCAGCGGCCGGGCGAGTATGCCTCGGTAATGCTTGCGGCCGCGATTCGCGAGGGCTTCCGCGGCCCGCTCTTCATTCAGGGCGACCATTTTCAGATCAGCGCGAAGAAGTTCGCGACGAGTCCGGATCAGGAAGCTGGCGCGGTCAAGCAACTCGCGGTGGAAGCGGTCGCAGCGGGCTTCTACAATATCGATATCGACACATCCACGCTCGTCGATCTCTCCAGGCCGACGCTCGCAGAGCAACAGCGCACCAACGTCGAGCAGTGCGCGGACATCGCTGCCTTCATTCGCGGTCTTCAGCCAGCAGGCATCACCATCTCACTCGGCGGCGAGATCGGCGAAGTCGGAACCGAGAACTCGACACCCGAAGAGCTGCGTGCCTACATGGATGGCTTCAACAGCCTTCTTGGTCGCGAAACACCCGGCACAGAAGGTCTGTCCAAGGTCAGCGTGCAGTCGGGTACCTCGCACGGTGGCATAGTGCTTCCCGACGGATCGATCAAGGAAGTCGCGATCGACTTCGGCACGCTCACCACGTTGTCCGATATCGCGCGCAAGGAATACGGTCTCGCGGGTGCAGTGCAACACGGCGCCTCGACGCTTCCGGACGAGCTGTTCCACAAGTTCCCGGGTACCGGCACTTGCGAGATTCACCTCGCGACGAATTTTCAGAACATGTTGTTCGACCACATGCACGAATCACTGCGCAAGGAGATCTACGCGTGGCTGGACGTGAACACGAAGGACGAGCGCAAGCCCACGGACACGGACGAGCAATTCTATTACAAGACCCGCAAGAAAGCGCTCGGTCCGTTCAAGCGTAAGATCTGGGACATGCCTGCCGACGTGAAGGAGGCGATGGCGAAGGCGTACGACGAGAAGTTCGGGTTCCTTTTCAGGCAGCTGAACATCCACGACACGCGTGGGCTGGTCGCGAAGTACGTTCATACTCCCGCACAACATCGTCCGATGCCGCACCCCGACCTTGCTGTAGTCGAAGCGGCACCTGACGACGCGGATCTGAGTGATTGAGTTTTTGTGAATGAGCGTGATACCGCGGCCGAGCTCAGACAGTTGGCCCACGATGTCCGGAACGCGCTGAACGGGGTAGCTGTCAACCTCGAGGTTGCGCGCAGCCGCGTCGAGCGCGGCGCCGATGTCACGCAGGTAGCACCGTTTATTGAAACAGCCGTGCAACAGCTCGACACTGCTACACGACTGCACAAGCGTTATGCTGATCTTGTCGCTGATGTTGCGGAAGCTGCGGGGTCGCACCGCAGTGCGCGTTCCGCTGGGTCTGCTCCGGCCGATCCCAATCCACATTCCTGAGAACACACCAACGCATGGCAGCTAGCACGAAGCCCAGAATCATGGTCGCCGACGATGAGCAGGCGATAACACAGGGCCTGAGCGCGATCCTTTCCGACGAGGGATACGACGTGTCGATCTGCGCCGATGGCCAGAAGGCGCTGGATGAGCTTCAGGGCGGCGATTACGGTGTAGTCCTCGCTGATCTGATGATGCCCAGGGTTGACGGCCTCTCGTTGCTGCAAGGCTCTTCAGGACAAGAGCATTCCGACGGAGTGCATCATCATCACGGGGCAGGCGACCGTCGACTCCGCGGTTCAGGCGATGCGCGAGGGTGCATACGACTACATCGAGAAGCCGCTCAATTCGGAGAAGCTGAACCGCCTCAAGGCGCTCATTCCAAAAGCGCTGGAGAAGTACGCCATCGGCCAGAAAAACCGCGAGCTTGCATCCAAGCTCGAGACGCTCACGCACTACGGTGAGCTGACCGGCCAGTCCGAAGAGATGCGTGGAGTTTACCAGATCATCGATGCGGTTGCGCCATCGAGCGCATCGGTACTGATCCTCGGTGAATCCGGTACGGGCAAGGAGCTGGTCGCTCGCGCGGTGCATTCCAAGAGCGACCGTGCCAAGGGTCCGTTCTTTGCGCTCAACTGCGCGGCACTGCCCAAGGACATTCTCGAGAATGAATTATTCGGGCATGAAAAGGGCGCCTTCACCGGCTCGATCAACGAAAAGCCCGGCGCATTCGAGATGGCCGACGGCGGCACGATATTCCTCGACGAAGTCGCTGAGATGCCCACCGACATCCAGGTGAAGCTGCTGCGCGCCATCGAGAGCCGCAGCGTGCGCAGACTGGGCGGCAAGAAGGAGATCGCGGTCGACATCCGGATAGTTGCCGCGACCAACATGGATCTGCAGAAGGCGCTCGAAGACGGCGAGTTGCGCGAGGATCTTTACTATCGTCTGGCAGTGGTCGAGCTGTTTCTGCCCGCGCTGCGCGAGCGGGTGAGCGACATCCAGCTTCTCGCGAACGAATTCCTGCTGCGCTTCTCGCGGCAGAACAGCAAGCAACTCAACGGTTTCGACGAGGATGCGTGGGCGTGGATTCACGCGTACCACTGGCCCGGTAACGTTCGTGAGCTGAAGAATGCAGTCGAGCGGGCGGTGATCATGGCGCGCGGGACGATCGTGACCGCGCAGGACATAATGCCTCGACATCTTCGCCTCGCCGCGGCGGCGGTTGCTGCACCAGCTCCTGCGATCGAGAAGGCCGCGCCAAAGAAGACATCGGCCGGCAAGACCGCCGCAAAACCGAAATCCAAAACGACCCGCACAGGGAAGAGGTAATCATGCGTGACTTCGAACGTGAGCCCTTCGTAGTGATCGAGCGAGACGAACCCGGCATCGGGACGCTCCTGATCGGTGTTGCGATCGGCGCTGGAATCGCGCTGTTGCTGGCACCTCGCAGTGGCGCCGATACCAGGCGCATGATCGAATCGCGCGCGCGGCGCGCAGGTGACCGCGTGCGCAACGTCGCAACTGACGTCGCCGACAACGTGACGTCACAGGTGAACGGGGTGCGCGATCGTGTCACCGAGCGCGTCGGTGCAGCCCGCAGGGCCGTCCGTCGCGGACAGGATCAGGTCCTCGACGCAGTTGATGCGGGCCGCTATGCCGCGAGCGAAGCGCGTTCTGATCTCGAGCGCCGAATCGCCGAGAACAAGGCGGCGCGGCGCGAAGCGAACAGCCTGTAAGGTCGATCCCGTGGGCCAGGAGCGCCCGTGGCTCAAGCGATTCTGGGTAGGCTTCGCTGACTACGTGCGGCGCGTGTGGGACAATAGCGGCGATGATAACATTTTTTTTCTCGCGGGCGGAATCTCGTTCAACATTCTGATCGCGATCGTTCCATTCCTGCTGCTGTTCGCCACATCGCTTACGTATCTGCTGAATCAGTCCACGCTTGCCGCGACGGACGAGATTGTTGCTCTCGTCAATCGCTTCCTGCCACCGAGTACGAGCGACCCCGTGACGAGCGTGGTTGCAAAGATCATTGCAGCGCGCGGCGCAGTAGGCCTGTACTCCGCGATCGGATTCATCTGGTTCTCCACACGACTGTTCGGATCGTTGCGCTCGATCCTCAACGCGATATTCGACATCGAGGTGGACCGCGGCATCATCGACGGCAAGGTGTATGACGTGAAGGTTACCGTCGTGTCGTCGCTCCTGTTCGTCGCATATACAGGACTGTCCGCGTACATCGCGATAGCCTCGTCGCGCGGTGTCGCCGTGCTGGCGGCGCTCGGCATTCGTCAGGACGTGATGGGCACGCTTGAATACACGATCGGACGAATCGTGGCGTTCGTGTTCATAGCGGCGCTGTTCTTCGGCCTCTACAAATATCTTCCGTACAAGAAGATGCGCTGGCAGACCGCGTTGATCGCCTGCACGTTTACCGGCGTGATGTTCGAGATCGCCAAATCTGCGTTCGCGTACTACGTCACCTCGTTCAAGCCAGGCTCGCTGTACACCGGCACCATCGCGGCGCTCGTGATAGTCGTGTTGTGGGTGTATTACGCGTCGATGGTTTTCATACTGGGCGGCGAGGTGGCGCAGGTCTACGAGCTTCGCCACATGCGCAAACGCCAGCACGAAGCATTCGAGGATTGACGGCGGCACGGCCGCGCTGCTTCGGTTGCCCCCGATCGCACCAACCCTGGAGTCGAACGGGCACGACACCGGTAGCATCGCACGCGATCATCAGCCGTTCCGAACTGTCGCGGCGCGATACCTGCGCTCTCTCACTGGTGCAACGTGTCGAACGTGCACCAGCTACCGGAGAACGAATGGCTGATTCCAAACAGACCAGGCCCCCGAATACTCCAGCCGCATCTCGGACGCCGGCGCGACCTGTGCCAGCGTCGCCGCCCGCAACCGCTCCGCCCGCAACCGCTCCATCCGCAGGGTCACCGGCGGAGGCAGAATCGCATCCGTCGAGCAGTCATCGGACTCCGCGCGAGATAGCGAAAGATGAAGCGGGGCCGGGAGGACCATCGACGGAGCCGCAGGCGAACGAGCTTTTCTCGCCGCGTGCAAAGGCGGCCAGCAAGGAAGACGAGCACATCCGCGCGGCCGTGCAGCGCAGTGCACATCAGGACCGGACACGTTCGGCGCGCCGCGCCGGCAACGATCCCACCCATCGCTCGGGTAAGCGGTGATGTGATGCCCCCGTTTCACGACCGCGCCGACGCTGGACGCAAGCTCGCTGCAGCGCTGCACGAGTATGCTGGACGTTCGGACGTTCGTGTGCTTGCACTCCCGCGCGGCGGAGTGCCCGTAGGGTACGAAGTTGCACGTGCGCTCGGTGCACCGCTCGATGTATTTCTGGTGCGCAAACTCGGCCTGCCCGGCCACGAAGAGTTCGCAATGGGTGCGATCGCCAGCGACGGTGTAGTCGTGCTCGACGATAACGTGATTCGCACTCTTGGTGTGGACCGGCGTTCGGTCGATTCGGTCATCGCGCGGGAGCAGCATGAGCTCGAGCGTCGCGAATTTGCCTATCGCGGCGACAGACCCGACATCGACATTCGCGGCTGCATCGTGATAGTCGTCGACGACGGGCTTGCAACGGGATCGACCATGCGCGCAGCAGTGCTTGCTCTCAGACGTGAAGAGCCCCAGCGCATCGTGGTCGCGGTTCCTGTGGCTGCGGCCGAAACCTGCAGATCGTTTCGCGAAGGTGATCATTCGGCCGATGAAGTTGTTTGTCTGGTGACCCCGGAACCATTTCAAGCCGTCGGACTCTGGTACGCCGTGTTCGACCAGACGAGCGATGATGAAGTGCGTGCGCTTCTCTCCCGTGCTCGGTCGAACGATCGTTCGAAAATCCATATACATTAGAAATTGGGACCACGATCAGTGGGGCGCGGCGCGGGTGAGCTCCGCCTGTGACCCATGCCCGTGGCCATGCGCGTGACCCATGCCGGTGACCCCCGCTGTGACCTCACCATCTCCGCCATGTGATTGCTCCCCCGCTCCAACGGCGCCCTTTTTGCCATTTGGGCTAGCGAACACCACACACACGTAACGGAGGCTTTGATGAGAAAGGTGATTTTCGCCGCCGCTGTACTTGCTCTCGCCGCAACTGGGTGCAAGAAGACCGGAGAAGGGGCGTACGAGGTGCAGAAGCCGGTCGTAGGCACCGTCACCGATACGGTGCACACGCCGGTAGTGGAAACTGGCGTCGACAGCACCAAGGTCGCGGTTCCGAAGGTCGAGGTGAAGAAGGATTCTGCCACGATCAAGGTTCCCACGGTCAAGATCAAGAAGCCCTGAGAAGCCTTTGCTGCACGCGCCGGCCCGCCTCGCGGGCCGGTCACAACTTGCAACCTGTGAGCGGTTGCGACGGTTATATTTCGGAATATTCCAGGGATTTCCGGGGGGCGCGAGCCCACTAACCCCGTCAGGACCCCGAAGGTAGCAGCGGCATGCGGTGTCTTGCGTTGCCCCGATTCCCTGGAGCCCCCCTTCATCCCGCCTCGCTCGCGGGACCTTCCGAAGGGCGGGTGTCGCCCCGCAAACCAGACGCATGGCCCTCGCACTAGCCCGCAAATACCGCCCGCGCTCGTTCGCCGACGTGGCCGTCCAAGGCCACGTGTCGAACACGCTGAGAGGCGCAATCGCGCGCGATCGGGTTGCGCACGGATATCTCCTCTGCGGTCCGCGCGGAACGGGCAAGACGACGCTCGCTCGCGTCCTCGCGATGGCGCTCAACTGCGAGAACAAGCAGCGCTGACGGCGAGCCGTGCGGCGTGTGCACCAGCTGCCAGCGCATCTGGAGTGGCTCGTCGAGTCTCGATGTCGTCGAGATCGACGCTGCATCCAACCGCGGCGTCGACGATGCGCGCGACCTGCGCGAGCGCGCGATGTACGCGCCGTCCGGCGACGATCGCTACAAGGTCTACATCGTCGACGAAGCGCACATGCTCACGCGCGAAGCGTGGAACGCGCTGCTCAAGATTCTCGAGGAGCCGCCGCCGCGCGTCATATTCGTCTTCGCGACGACCGAGCCGCAGAAGATCGCGCAGACGGCCGCGCCCGTGCTCAGCCGGCTCCAGCGCTTCGATCTCAAGCGCATCGGACGCAGCGGACATCATCGCGCCGCCTCGAGTACATTCTCGGACGAGGAGAAGATTCCGCGCGAGCCCGAAGCGTTGATCGATGATCGCGCGCGCCGCCGACGGCTCGATGCGCGACGCGCTCTCGCTCACCGATCAGGTGATGTCACTCGGCGAAGGCAGCGTGACGGCGGAAGCGCGTTCGCGAAGCGCTCGGCCTGGTACCGGAAGACGAATTCCTCGATATTCTCGACATCATCGTTCGAGCGCCGCGCCGGAGATGTATTTGCCGCTGTACGCCGCCTTGCTGACGAGGGTGTTGACTTCGGAATCTTTCTCTCCGGATTCGCCGACGTTCTGCGCGCGCAGCTCGCAGTTCTGCTCGGCGGAAGCGTTCCGGACGTTTCGGCAGCCGCAACCGACCGCCTGCGCGCCAATTCGGACCGGCTGGCATCCGGCGATGTGCTTCGCATGCTCAACGTCTTGAGCGACCTCGAGCCGCGATTCCGGAAGAGCGGCCAGCAGCAATTGTTGATCGAGTTGCTGCTGGTGCGTTTCGCGTTGCTCGATCACACGTTGTCGCTCGAAGAAGTTCTGCGCGGTATCGGTCCTGGCGGCGCGCCGGGTGGCGTCGGTGCTCAATCGAGATTGGCGCGCAACGATTGCGCGCACCTGAGCCAGCACCGGACTCGGTTCGCGCGGCACCGCGGCCAGTAGCAAGCCGGCTATCCGCCCTGCTGAAGCGCCGACGCGCTCCCTACAACGCCGCTCCGCCGGTCGGCGCCAGTCAACGAGGCTCTGCTGCGCGAATGCGCTCGGCCATGGAGGCGTCGGCGCAGGATCGAACCGCCTCAGCGACTCAGTGACGATCAGCTGAGGTCGGAGCGTGCTCAGCATGCTGCGCGCGAAAGATCCGGTACTGGGTGCGGCAATCGACGCGCTCGACCTCGAATTGCTCGACTGAGAGTACAACTCTTTAGATTCCTATATGGCTGACTTCATGAAGATGATGCAGCAGGCGCAGCAGATGCAGAGTCGCTTGCAGGAAATCCAGGAAGAGCTGGAGAAGCAGACCGTTTCTGCAACTGCCGGCGGCGGCATGGTGACCGTCACTGCCGACGGAAAGGGACAGGTCACACGAGTGAAGATCGATCCGAGCGTCGTGAATCCCACCGACGTGGAAATGCTCGAAGATCTCGTGATGGTCGCTGTTCGCGACGCGCAGAAAAAGGCTGCCGAACTGGCCAAGTCCGAGATGGGCAAGCTTACCGGCGGCCTGGATCTACCGTTCAAGCTCCCGTTCTGAGTGTCAGCGATAGAAGACCTCGCGACCGAGCTCTCGAAGTTGCCCGGAATTGGCCGCAAGACGGCGATGCGGCTCACGTATCACCTGCTCAAGCAGCCCGCCGGCCAGACCCGCAGACTCGCAGACGCGCTGGTAACGATTTCGGAGCGCGTACATCCGTGCGCCCGCTGCCATAACCTCACCGAGAACGAGCTCTGCTCGATCTGCCTCGATACGCGCGCGAGATCCGGCGCTCGTCTGCGCAGTGGAGGAGGCGTCGGATATCGGTGCGATCGAGCGGTCGGGCGAGTTTCGCGGCACCTACCACGTCCTGGGTGGCCGGCTCTCTCCGCTTGACGGCATCGGTCCCGAGGACCTGGCTGTCGGTGACCTGGAGGCGCGCGTGGCTGCCGGTGGAGTGCGCGAAGCTGATAATTGCGACCAATCCCAGCATCGAGGGAGAGGCGACCGCGCTATACCTTCAGCGACGGCTCGCTGGCTACCCGCTGACCGTTTCACGGATTGCCCGCGGGCTCCCGGTCGGTGGCGATCTGGAGTACGCTGACGGGGTGACCATAGCCCAGGCTCTGTCGGCACGGAGAGTCATGCAATGACGGTGTCAAATGAGTAAGAATCGTGATTGGTTCGTCGCCGGCCTGCTCGGCGGCCTTGTGACAGGTCTCGCGACCTGGTCCGGTGCACAGCACGCGTACCGAAGAGACCTGTTCAGTCGTCATCCTGTGAGGCGGCTCGCTGCTCTCGGGCACCTGTCCGGGCAACCGACCGTTGCCACAGCCCACCTTCTGCGCGAGTACATCGCCTGGGAGCCCCGTCCGATGCTTCGAGGACGGGCGGTGCGGCTACTCAAGCACGTTGAAAGGGCTCTGGCCTAGATGGAGATAGAATGATGGCAGGTGGTAGCGCGAAGTCAGGCGGGTCGGGCACGTGGTCGTTCACGGAAGATGATTCCGTCGCCATTACCCACTCGCTCCAGCGATTCCTGGCCGATACCAACTCGCGCTCCGCGCTGCTGGTCGATCGGTCCGGCCAGCTCGTGGCGACCGTCGGCGAGCAGCCGACCTTCGACCCGACGACTTTCGCGACCCTCACAGCTGCCGATTTCAGCGCCAACGATCAGCTAGCGAAACTTGTTGGAGAGAGCGACTTCAGCACCTTGTTTCATCAGGGCGAGAAGGAATCCATCTACCTCGCGGATGTTGCGCGCCGGCTCATCCTCGTGGTCCTCTTCGATAACCGTACAACCCTGGGGCTCGTACGACTACGAATGAAACAGGCCGTTCAGGAATTGACTGTGGTGATTGACGCGATCTTCTCGCGCTCGCGCGAAGAAAAGCCGTCTCGTCCGAATCTGCTACATGGGGCAGATGCGGAAATCGACGAGCTCTTCAACTGGTAGCGCGCGATGTCGATGATCAACTACGCGTCCCGCGAGATCAACTGCAAGATCGTGTACTACGGTCCCGGACTGGGCGGCAAGACGACCAACCTCGAGTTCATCTACGGCAAGGTCAAGCCTGATACTCGCGGCAAGCTCATCTCGCTCGCGACCGAAACCGAGCGCACTCTCTTCTTCGACTTCCTGCCGGTAGACCTCGGCACCATCCGCGGATTCAAGACGCGGTTCCATCTGTACACGGTGCCCGGACAGGTTTACTACAATGCGAGCCGCAAGCTGATCCTCAAGAACGTCGACGGAGTCGTCTTCGTCGCCGACTCGCAGCTGGATCGCACCGAAGCCAATCTCGAGTCGATGCAGAATCTGTACGACAACATGGCGGAATACGGCTACGATCTCACCAAGATGCCGTTCGTCATTCAGTACAACAAACGTGATCTGTCGAACGCCGCGCCGCTGCAACAGCTCCAGGAAAACCTGAATCCCGGCTGGGAAGTCGACGACTCCAGCCGCCAGATTCTCACCCCCGATCCCTATCACGCCAACGAAAATCTCACCGAGCAGATCTCCACCGGAGAATGGGTCGGGCGGGCTCCCTATTTCGAGGCGGTTGCGGTTCAGGGCGACGGAGTGTTTGATACACTCAAGGCAGTTAGCAAAATGGTGCTGAAGTCGCTAGCGTAAGGGAAATGAATCTTCCGAATGCCATAACCGTGGGACGAATCGCGGCGGCTCCTTTCATAGGGGTGCTCCCGTTCTTTCCATCGTCCACGATCCGGTACTCGGCGTTCGTTCTCTACGTCATCGCGGCAGTAACCGACTACGTGGACGGCCATCTCGCCCGGACGCGGAACAGCGTGACCGACACCGGCCGTCTGCTCGACCCGCTGGCCGACAAGCTGCTCCTGTTCGCGACGCTCATTCCAATGAGCATCCTGATGGCGGGACGCGCCAACTGGATGGCGCCGTTGCTCGACCGGAGCGGCGAGGCGTCGCACTTCGCGTTCATGACGCCGGTCGGCTCCGTTCCCCTGCCGTGGTGGGTTGTGCTCATCATCGTGAGCCGCGAGGTCTTCATGATGCTCTTCCGTCAGGCCGCCGCCCGCCGCGGGCACGTGATCTCCGCGATCGGCCCTGCCAAGTGGAAGACCGCGTTCCAGTCGCTCTGGGTGGGCAGCGCATTCTTCTGGTTCGGCGCCCTGACCATCGCGAACGAACGCGGCTGGGATTCCACAGCGTGGCATGCGTTCGCCGAGTTCAACGGAACCGTCGGCGCACTCGCCATGGTCACCGCCGTAGTGCTTACATTGTACTCATTGTGGCTCTACGTGCGGCAGTACGCGCGCGTCTTCGCGGGCCAGACACGCTGACGAGTACGCCGCGCCGTATACCGATCGCGCGACACACCTTACGATTGACCGGTCCTGCAATTGAACGTCGAAATCGTAACAATCGGTGATGAGCTCCTGCTTGGCTTTACCATCGATACGAACAGCGGCTTCCTCGGCCGCGAGCTTGCGAATCTCGGAGTAACCGTCGCGCGTCACACCACGTGTGGCGATGACATCGGCATCATTGTCGAGACGCTCCACGAAGCAATGGACCGCACGGGAGCAGTTATCACTACAGGCGGCCTTGGCCCGACCGCCGACGACATGACGGTCGAAGCCGTTGCGAAGCTGTTCGATCGCGAGCTGGTGCGCGACGACTCGATTGCACAATGGCTCGAGCAGCGCTGGATCACGTACGCGCGCAAGGGACCGATGCCAGTGAGCAACTACAAGCAGGCGATGATCCCACGCGGCGCCGAGATCGTTGCGAACCCCGTCGGCTCCGCGCCGGGCGTGCTGGTTACCGATGAGCGCGGACGTTGGGTCGCGACACTGCCGGGCGTGCCACGTGAAGCGCGCACGATGTTCATGGAATCGCTGCGTCCGCGCATCGCGGAGCTTGCCGGCGACGGTACCGTCATAAGATCGATGACGTTGCGCACGATCGGCGTCGGCGAATCGTCGATCGCGGACAAGCTCGGCGAGATTGGAAAGGGCGTCAACGGATTGTCGCTCGCCTTTCTTCCGGGAATTGCCGGTGTCGATCTGCGTCTCACATCGAAGGGCCGCTCATCCGTGGATGCCGACGCGGCACTCACAGAAGGCGCTCGTATCCTCCGCGACAGACTCGGCGACGTGATTTACGGGGATGGCAGCGCGAGTCTCGCATCGGCCGTGATCGACATCTGCCGCGATTCGAACATGCGCATCGCGGTCGCCGAAAGCTGCACGGGTGGAATGCTCGGTGCGCACATCACCGATGTGCCAGGCGCGAGCGACGTATTCCACGGCGGTCTCATCGCATACGACAATCGTGTCAAGCGGCAGCTCCTCGGTGTCCTGGATTCCGATCTGGCGGAGCAGGGGGCCGTGAGCGAGCCCGTTGCGTTGCAGATGGCCAAGGGAATCCGGGTGCGACTTGGAACCGAGATCGGGGTATCAATCACGGGAATCGCGGGGCCCGGAGGCGGAACTCCTGAAAAACCAGTAGGAACCGTTTGGATAGCTGTCGATGTCTCAGAGGGGAGGCCGCCGATTCCACGTCCGGATGGCGAGCCCCCTATCACTCCGTACGCCAAGGCACGAGTTTTCCACTTTATTGGAAATCGCGACGAGATTCGCTACCGGGCCGCGCAGGCGGCACTCGATATGATACGCCGTACAGTTCGGGATCTGCCCAAAACGTCAGCAATCTGAAATGCAAAACGAAAATCCGTCTGAAAACGAGTCCGGCAATTTCCCGTCAGAAGATGCCAGCCAGCAACCTTCAGCGTCGACTGAACAGGCCGATGCGCGGCCGCGCGGCGACGTCGAAGAGATCGGCGCGCTCGAGGCTCAGCGCGACCGCTACCTGCGTCTTGCCGCCGAGTATGACAACTACCGCAAGCGCACGGCGAAGGAAGCACAGCAGGCGCGTGCGCGGGGGCAGGCCGATCTCATCAAGATGTTGCTCGACTCGCTGGATGATCTGTCGCGCTTTGCGCACGTTGACCCCGCTGTGACTGACTGCGCGACGCTGGTCACCGGTGTGGAGATGGTCGAGCGTAACATGCTCAAGGCGCTCACCAGTGTGGGCGTCGAGGTGATCGATCCGGTGGAGCTGCCGTTCGATCCCAATCTGCACGAGGCAGTGTCGACGCAGGCCGCCGACACGCCGGACGAAGATCACATGGTCGCGCAGGTTTATCAGCGCGGCTACATGCTCAATGGCCAGCTGATCCGGCCGGCGCGCGTAGTCGTCAAGCAGTACCAGTAAGCACGTGGCCCAGACGAAGGATTTCTACGGTGTGCTTGGCGTCTCGTCCAGCGCCTCTCAGGACGAGATCAAGAAGACCTATCGCAAGCTCGCCAAGCAGTACCATCCCGACGCAAACGCGAACGACCCGAAAGCTGCGGAGCGCTTCAAGGAGATCTCCGAGGCGAACAACGTCCTCGGTGACGTCGAGAAGCGGAAGCAATACGACGAGATGCGCCGGCTCGGCGCGTTCGAAGGCTTCAGCGGCGCCCGGGGCGGGTCTCCCGGGGGCTTTTCGGCCGGCCGCCCAGGGGCCGGGTCCGGCGCGGCCGGATTCGACTTCAGCAACGTCGACATCGGCGGACTGGGCGGGCTGGGTGATTTGTTCAGCTCGATCTTCAATCAGTCGGGACGAGGACCGGCCGGCGCCGGTGGTCGCGGCCGCGCACCCGAGCGCGGGCAGAGTGTCGAGACGCAGGTCGAAGTGCCGTTCCGCACCGCGGTAAAGGGTGGCAAGATTCCGGTGACGCTCGAGGTTACCGAAGAATGTCCGACGTGCCACGGCAGTGGTGCTGCGCCCGGCGCATCGATGCGAATCTGTCCCGAGTGCTCCGGCCGCGGCACCGTTTCGTTCGGCCAGGGCGGCTTCGCGGTGAATCGACCGTGTCCTGTCTGTCTCGGTCGCGGACAGGTGCCGTCGCAGCCGTGTCCGACGTGCAATGGAAGCGGTGAGGTTCGCACTCGAAAGAAGGTGATGATCACCGTACCTCCTGGTTCCGACAGCGGCACCAAGGTGCGGCTCAAGGGGCAGGGTGGGCGCGGCGCAAATGGCGGCCCAGCCGGAGATCTCATCGTCGAATTCGTCGTGCAGCCGGACCGTTTCTTCAAGCGCGAAGGACTCGACCTCATTGCGTCCGTTCCGCTCAACATCGCGCAGGCGACGCTCGGGTCGCGCATCAGTGTGCGCACGATCGACGACAGAAAGGTCGCGATCAAGATTCCGTCTGGCACGCCGAGCGGCAAGCGGTTTCGCGTGCGCGGCCAGGGCGTGCAGAAAGGCAATGAGAAAGGCGATCTGATAGTCGAGGTAACGATCGCCGCGCCAGAGAATCTGACGGAAGAGCAGGAAAAGATGATGCGCGAGTTCGCGGAGGCGGGCGGGTTGAAATACTAACTGACCACGCGCCGAATTGGTGGTCATGCGTAGGGCGCGGATATATCGCGCGCCTGCCCCCCTATCCCACCAGCAGTGGCAGTTCCGTCCGCGCGCGGCGCGGCGAAGCGATGAATCCGCCGCCCAGCAGTCGGTCATCGCTGTAGATCACCAGCGACTGTCCGGGCGATATCGCGACGACAGCTTCATCGAGAGCAATCTCGACTTCGCCATCTTCCGCGCGCAGTATCACACCGTGTGCGAGCGGTGAGCGATGACGGATGCGTACCTGCACCGCATCGCCCGGAAGGGGTGGCGTCTCTACAAGCCAGTTCACTTCAGTAGCCGCCACGCGTGTGCCAAGCAGTTCGTCGCGCGGCCCGACTATCACCGCGCGGTCCTCCGGCCGTATCGCCACGACGAACAGCGGATCCGCAAACCCGCCCGGTAGGCCGCGTCGCTGCCCGACTGTGAACCGCGCGTACCCATCATGCTCGCCGAGCACGCGGCCGTCGCTGTGCACGATCGGTCCGCGCTGCAACGCTGGCGAATCGGCGCCAGCGCGTTGCGCGATCACCTTCACGTAATCACCATCGGGGACGAAACAGATCTCCTGGCTGTCGGCCTTGTTGGCGACCATCGTCAGGCCGAGCCGCGTCGCGATAGCACGTGTCTCACTCTTCGTCATGTCGCCGACGGGAAGAATCATGCGCGAGATCACCGCGCGATCGATCCCCCAGAGGAAGTACGTCTGATCCTTCGCGTCATCGCTACCGCGCAGCAGCTCACCATCACGTACGCGTGCGTAATGTCCGGTCGCTATCCACTGAGCGTCGATGCTGTCAGCGGTGTGCAGCAGATCGCGGAACTTCGTGAACGTGTTGCAGCGCACGCATGGAATCGGAGTGCGGCCCGCGACGTACTCCGCGACGAAGTCATCCATCACATCGTGGCCGAAGCGGCTCTCCATGTTCAGCACGTAGTGCGGAATTCCAAGCCGCTCGCAAACACGCCGAGCATCGTTGACGGAATCGAGCGAGCAGCACGGACGATCGGGGACCTCCGACCCGTCCGAAAACAGCTTCATGGTGACACCGACGACATCATAGCCGCGCTCCACCAGCAGCGCGGCGGCGACGGAGGAGTCCACGCCGCCCGACATCGCGACGAGGACACGATTCGGTAGCATCAGGCCGCGGCCATCGACCTGGCTTTCGCCACAAGCCTTGGAAACAGATCCGCAACGCGGTCGACATCCGCCTCGGTGTTGATCGGCCCGAAGCTCATCCGCACCGCGGCATTCGCAAGCGCAGGCTCGACGCCCAGCGCAGACAGTACATGGCTCGGCGTGACGCTGCCACTCTGACACGCACTACCACCCGAGCATGCGATTCCGCGCAGGTCGAGCGCCATCAGCATGGACTCGTTATCGGTACCCGGAACGGAGATGTTCAGCACGTGCGGAGCGCGTCGCGCGCCGCGGCTGTGCACTACTGCATCGGGAATCGCGGCCAGCAGCAACTCCTGCAGGCGATCGCGCATGTGCTCCGTCTCCTTCCAGTGCTGCTCGCGCTCCGCCACAGCCAACTCGGCGGCGGTCGCAAGACCGACGACATACGCGACGTTCTCCGTGCCAGCTCTGCGTCCGCGATCCTGCGCACCGCCGCGAATCAGTGGCTCGAACGCGGTACCCCGACGAATGAACAGCGCGCCGATACCCTTGGGCGCGCCAATCTTGTGTCCGGAGATCGAGAGAAGATCGAACGGCTGTGTGCGAGCATCAACGACAACCTTGCCGAACGCCTGTACAGCATCGGTGTGAAATGCAACGCCACGATTTTTTGCGCGTTGCGCGAGAGCAGGGATGTCCTGAATGACGCCGGTCTCGTTATTGACCCACATCACGCTCGTTACTGCAACGTCATCGCGAACATGCTCGTCAAACGACGCATCGACCACGACTCCATTCGAATCGACGTCGAGAATGCGCTCCTCACCGCCTTCGTGCGCTACTTCGTGTGCGGCGGCGAGCACGGCCTTGTGCTCGATCGGCGTCGTAACGACCGCGTTGCGTCCGGATTCGCGCATCGCGCGCCACAGACAGAGTACGGCGGTGTTATCGCCTTCGGTGCCGCATGAGTTGAACGACACCTCGTCCGGATGCGCCCCAAGACAGGTGGCCAGGCGCTCCCGCGCCTCATCCAGTGCCGCACGCGCTTCACGGCCGAAGCTGTGGATCGAAGACGGGTTGCCGAACTTCGGTCCAAAGAACGGGCGCATCGCCTCGAACACTTCCTCACGTACGGGAGTGGTCGCGGCGTTGTCGAGGTAGATAGGAGCCTGTGCCATCACCATGAAAGCTAATAAAATTCCGCCCGGACCGCCCAGAGCTCCGGGAAGAAACGGTTGCCGAGCGTGTCGCGGAGGGCCTTGGCGCCGAGCGACCCGCCCGTGCCGGGGGTCGACGGACCTATGACGCGCTCGATCACCTCTACGTGCAGGAAGCGCCACATCGCGAATTCCTGCTCGTACGATAGCAGACCCTCGGCCAGCAATCTGAGCTCGCGCTCGTCGTCAGTCGCGTACAGCGTGCGTGCTGTAAGGTTGCGCTGCGACAGCAACTGCGCGAACAGCTCGGGCAGTGACGACTGCGACAGTGCTCGCTCGACGATCGGGTCCAACGGTTGCTGTGACTTGACATATTCCAGATAGCCGGGATCACGCAATCCCGATATCAACTCGATCGCGCGAAACTGCGCACTCTGGCCACCGGTGGATGTTCCGAGGTTGTGCCGGAACTGCGAGAATCCCTGCGGCGACAACGTGTCGAGTGCATGAAGCTGCGCGGTGACGATCCGCATGAGGCCATTCACTCTTCCCACAGATTCAACTGCTTCGAGAACGCGCCCGTTCGCGATCGAATTCCGCAGCTTGCCGAGCTCGTGCAATATCAACTTGAACCACAATTCACTCGACTGGTGCACTGTGATGAACAACAATTCGTCCGGATGCTCGGGCGAGCTGCGCGGAACCTGCAGCGACAGAAGCTCGGCGAGCTTCAGATACGTCGGGTAGGTTGGCTCATCATCCGTCAAAATGTCGCGACCTCCAGCGCGCCGATATCGTCGACCCGCATGGTTTCGGTGGTGTAGAATGGCTCACCAAAGCGAGTCCGGATCAGCGATCCGTAATGCGCCGACTGGTGTCGAATCACATCGTAAAGCGGCTCGCCCGTGGGATACACCTCGCCGGCCTGAATCGCATCGTCGAACTGCGACGCGTAGCAGCCGATCGCGCGCATCTTGACCTCGAACACATCGGTTATGTCCACGACGAACGTCGGCTTGACGTGATCCTCACGGAACGCGATGGCGTGAATCACTTTCATGGGCCGGTGCGGCGGCGTCTCGGGCGCGACCTTCGCGAGACCAGCGATGAAGCATGCGTCACGTACGAGTTGTCCGGCCACGATGTGGTCCGGATGGCGCCCCTGCAGTGGCGGGGCAATGACGATGCGCGGGCGCAATTGACGAATCGCGATCGCAAGCAGCGCGCGCGTTTCCGGCGTATTCACCAGGCCGGCGTCCGGAAGACCCAGATTGATGCGCTGACCGACGCCAAGAATCCTGGCGGCCGCTTCGGATTCCTGCGCTCTGAGCGCGGCAGAGCCTCGCGTGCCCGTTTCACCTGCGGTGAGATCTATTATTGCTGTGGTGCGGCCCTGACGCGCGGACTTGATGAGGCTGCCGCCGCACGTGAGCTCGATGTCGTCGCGGTGCGCCGCGATCGCAAGTATTTCCACATCTGGCATGCGCATGAAATTACGGCGCTGGCGCCAGTTGCGTCATTCGGTTTATGCTCGGTGCCGGGCTGGCACCGAGCATAAACGGGAGCATCTACTCGTAGCGCAGAGCTTCGACGGGATCGAGACGCGATGCGCGAAGCGCTGGCAGCATGCCGAAGATGATTCCCGTCACCACGCTCGCGCCGACTGCCGTTCCGATCGACCAGAGCGGAATACTGGCTGCGATCGGAGTCGCAGCGCGGAGTGCCAGGGTTCCGAGCCAACCGACGAACATGCCGACGAACGCGCCGATGCCGGTAAGCGTTACGGCCTCGATGAGGAATTGCCACAGGATCGTCCTGCGGGTTGCCCCTAACGCCTTTCGGACTCCAATTTCACGCGTGCGCTCGGTGACGCTGATCATCATGATCGCGATCACGCCTACGCCACCGACTAGCGTCCCGACCGCCGATAAGGCGATCATTACGATGAAGAACATGCCGAAGACCTTGTTGTAGGTCTCGAACAGCTTGTCCTGTGTGATGATCGCGAACGTGTTGTCGACGCCGGGCTTGAGGCCGCGCGTTACCCGAAGCGCCGCCGTGACTTCATCGATCGCATCGTCGCGTTCGACTCCCGCCTCGGGCTTGACTGTCACCTGAATGTTGCGCATCCCGGTTCCAAGGTGACGGCGTGCAGTCTCGATCGGGACGATTGCCTTCGCCCCGTTGCCGCCACTGAGGAAGCTTGCGATGTAGTGGTAGACTCCGATCACCTCGAACGGCTCGCCCTTGATCGAGATCTGCTTACCGATCGGATCGAGGTCGCCGAACAGATCTGTCGCCATCTCGTCGTTGATCAGCGCGACGCGCGCTCCCGACGAGTTCTCCGCAGGCGTGAACGTCCGGCCTGGATCGATGTCACCGCCGTCAACGTCAGTCCAGTTTGCGGTGTATGCCGTTATGCGGGGCGACGGAATCGTCTGCTGGCGATACGAGACGGGTCCCTGATCGTTCGCGCGCACAGAAACCGTTTGGATTCCCGGGAGCACCGTGAGCCGCTCTATCTCCGTGTTGGAGATCGGAGGATTCCTGAGCCACTTGCAGGTGTCATCAGTGCCATCACACGCTTCGAAGCTGATCGGATAGCGAGAAACAAAGAACGTCGATGGGCCCGCCTTCTCGAAATCCTTGGCGACGCTCGAGTTGATTCCGTGAATGGCTCCGGAGATCACGACGACGACGAACACGCCGACAGCGACACCGAGGATCGTAAGCGCGGCACGAACCCGGTTTGCTCTCAAAGCGTCCAGCGCGATGTTAACGCCCTGGAATATCGAATACACCCGCGTTGCGAGACTCATTCCGCCCTCAGAGCTGTGATCGGATCGAGCAGCGCGGCACGGCTTGCCGGATAAACACCGGCGATGATTCCCACTCCGGCTCCGAGCAGGACGGCAACGACGATCGACCAGAGTGCGACGTGTGTTGGCAATGGCGACACAGCTGCAATTATCGCAGAGATTCCTATCCCGCACACCACGCCGATCGCCGACCCGAAAGTGCTGAGTGTCGCAGACTCGACCAGGAACTGCGCCAGAATGTCCTGCCGACGTGCGCCGAGTGCCTTGCGAACGCCGATCTCAGCAGTGCGCTCGGCGACTGCGACGAGCATGATGTTCATGATGACGATTGCGCCCACGACCAGACCGATCGCAGGGAGCGCGATTCCGGCCACGACGAGATATCCCTTGATCTTGTTCCAGAACTCGAGGTCCTGATCGGACGTTTCGAGCACGAAGTTGTCCTTCTGCTCCGGAAGGAGTTTCCGGCGCGCGCGCATGACGGAGCGCACGGCATCTTCCGTCGCGAGCATCGTGGTTTCATCGGGCGATTGAATCATTATGCCGTCGATGACGCCGTGCCGGTTGGTAAGCTGCTTGAGCGGTGAGTTGAATGGCGCTACGATGAACTTGTCCAGCGACTGGCCGAACACGCTGCCCTGGCTCTCCGCGATGCCGATGACGGTGTACGGAATATGGCCCACCCTGAGCTCGCGCCCGATCGGATCCACGCTCGGGAAGAAGTAAGACGCGACATCCGTACCGATCACCACAACGGGCGCGCCCATTGCATCTTCCTGCGCAGTGAAAACGCGTCCTTCAGTGACGCCCATTTTCTTGATGTCGAACCACGGTGCAGTGACGTTCGAGGCATCGACCTGCTTGGGCTTCGGGACGTAGCGCGACTCGACCATCAGATTGTTCTGACTGACGACCGCCGCTTTGGCGCCAGCGGGAAGCGCAGCCAGCACCGGCGCTATGTCCTCCTCCTTGATGCGAGGGCGACGCTGCCACTCCTGCCACGTGGCCCGATCGATGTTGCCGAGCTGCACGTCTGGAGTTCTGCGCAGATTGAACGTGTTGATGGGAATGAGCTTGCCCATCAAATCGTCCTGCATGTAGTGGCCCATCCCCTCGACGATCGAGACGACGGCGATGAGGAACATCACGCCAATCATCACTCCCAGCAGAGTGAAGAAGCTCTTCAGCTTCTGCACTCGGATCGTGGACAGCGCGAGACGAACGGCTTCGTAGAAGCGCACGTGGCCTAGCCGACTACCGAGGAGCCGAACGTGGTGAGACGCTCATGGAACATTTCCTTGCGCTCGTCCGTCTCGACGACACCGTCACGCAGCACGATTACGCGACGCGCGTGCGCGGCGATGTCGGGCTCGTGCGTTACCATGATTACCGTCTGTCCATGATCGGACAGTCCGCTGAAAACGCGCATGATGTCTTCCGATGTGCGCGAGTCGAGATTTCCCGTCGGCTCGTCGGCGAGCAGGATCGCCGGCCGGTTCACCAGTGCGCGCGCGATTGCGACGCGCTGGCGCTGACCTCCCGAGAGCTCGTTCGGTCGGTGATCCAGACGCGAGCCGAGCTCCACACGCTCGAGTGCTTCCTTGGCGCGCGCGCGCCGCTCTTCGCTGCCGACACCCGCGTACACGAGCGGCAACTCCACGTTCTGAAGCGCCGTGGAGCGGGGAAGCAGGTTGAACGTCTGGAAGACGAATCCGATTTCCTTGTTCCTGACGTGCGCCAGCTGATCGTCGGACATGTCGGAGACGAGCGTGCCATTCAGCCAGTACTCACCAGCGTCAGGCGTGTCCAGGCAGCCGATGAGATTCATCAGCGTCGACTTGCCGGATCCTGACGGACCCATGATCGCGACGTATTCGTTGCGGCGCACGGCGACGTCCACGCCACGCAGCGCGCGCACAATTTCGCCACCCATGTCGTACTCGCGCTTGAGACCCCGCGCGACGATCGCCCATTCCTGACCCGGTGTGACACCGGCTACTTGCGTGACCGCTCTGCGTTCGGCAGTGGTGCTGAGCGGTGCTTCTTCTATTTCATTGTTCATGACGATTTCGTTGAGTCGCCCTTCTTCGCGGGCTTGGCCGCGCGCACGACAGTGCCGTCCTTTAGATCGCGGATAGCCTGGTACGTACCGGAGACGATTTTCTCGCCCGGCTTGAGGCCGCTCACGACCTCGAAGTACTGCTCTCCCGCGATACCTACCTTTACGGGCCGGAAGGTGACCTTGTTGTCCGCGCCCACGACGAATACCCCATCTGCGTCCTTTTTGCCGACTTCCTTGACGGGAGTCTTGCCGACTGCTGCTGCGGAGTCTCCGCCGTTGGTGACCGGCCCGTTCTCACGGATGGTCAGAGCGATGATCGGAATCGCCAGCGCGTGGGGCCTGGTGTCGGTGATGATCTTGGCCGTCGCCGAGAAGTCCGGGCGCGTCTGCGCGGGCGGATTCAGCAGCTGTACGGTGACGTAGTAATCCACAGCCTGATCGGCCTGGCTGCCGGCGCTGGTCGCCGCCGCGGTCGTGAGCGAGCTATTCGAGATCTCCGTCACCTTGCCGCGGAACGTGGTGTCCGGAAAGGCGTCGATCTGGACGATGGCCGAGTCACCCACCTTCACGTGGGCAACGTCAGTCTCGTTCACCTTGACCTTGGTTTCCAGGTTACTCATGTCACTCACGGTGAGCAGCGTCGCGGCGTCCTTGTTGAGCGTACCCTGGATCGCCGTTTCACCCTGCTCGACGTTGAGACGCGTGACCTGTCCGTCGATTGGCGACACGATGGTCGTCTTGTCGAGCGAGCTCTGCGCGTCGCGAAGCGCCGCCTCGGCCTGGGCTACGCCGTGCGTCGCGTTGTCCACGAGTGCCTGGTTGACCTTGACCGCGGTGAGAAGCTGGTCCACCTGATCGGCTGAAACCAGCTTCGGATTGCGCTTCTGGAGATCGGCAGTGCGTTGATAGGTGCTCTGTGCCTGCGCAAGGGTCGCCTTGGCCTGCTCGACCTGTGCGCGGCTGCTCGCTACGGCTGCCACGTTGCGGCCGACCGCTGCCTGATACTGCGACGGATCGATCTCCAGGAGGAACTGACCCTTCTTCACCATGTCGCCTTCCTTGACGGCGAGTCGCGTGATGCGGCCCGAGACGTCCGACGCGACATCCACTTTCGTGTGTGAAGCGACCTGTCCGCTCGCCGTGACCGAAGCAACGAGGTCACGTGTGCCGACGGCTTCGATCTTCACGTCGACTGCCTTGCTGCGTCCCTTGGTGGCTGCCACGACTCCGATCAGCACGACGGCGGCCAGTGCGGCGACCGCGACGATTGACTTGGTACGTTTCTTCATTGAGATGTCCGTTAACGTAGAGGACGGCCAACCGCGCTCTCCAGCGCGGCGACTGCCTTGTGGTAGTTGTAGATCGCGTTGATCCGGTCGTTCTCCGCCTGGGCGTAAGCCGCGCGAGAAGTGGTGAGGTCAACGAATGTCGCGAGGCCGACCGCGTACTGGTCCTGAACGAACTGAAGCTCCTGCTTGGCCTTGGCCGAGTTCTGCTCCTGAAGCGCGACTGTCTGCTTTGCGGTCTGGAGCGAAAGGTATGCAGCACTGACATCTGCCTGCAGTGCCAGCTCGCGGGAGCGCACGTTGTAGCGCGCATTCTCGCGTGATACGACGGCTTGCTGCACGCGTTGTTCACGTGCGAATCCATCGAATATGGGAAGCGATATCTGCGCCGAGATGCTGCGCGGAGACGGCGTGAACGAGAAGGGGAACTGAGAGTTGGACGCGCGCAGATTGCTCGCCATCGCGGGTGTGAAGGTGATGTTCGCACACTGCGCGAGTGTGTTTGGCAGACCCACTGCCTGTCGCACTTCCTGCGTGGCGACGCAGGAGGAGTGCGCGGCGTCGGTCTGGGCCTGTGCCTGATTGATCAGGAAACCCGCGTCGCGATACTGATAGGTATAGCCGCCGATGCCCGTGGACAGCGTCAGCGTTGGGGTGTACTCCGTGCGCTCGCTCTTTACCGTCAGGTTGGCGACATCCTCGCGCGAACGCAGCGCTACAATGCCGGGATTCTGGCGCTTTGCCATTGCGAGCAGATCTGTCAGCGGCGGCAGCGTGTCGCTGACCGTGAATGTCGTCACGAGCTCGACGTTCTGCGGTTGCGTCACGCCCATCTGTTGAAACAGGCGCAGCTTGTCGATGTCATTCTGATTCCGGGCCTGAAGCAATGCAACCTGCTGCTGGCCGAGTGCAACTTCCGCGCGTTGGACATCGAGCAGCGTTCCCGTGCCGACCTGCGCCTTGGCACGCGCAAGCTCGAGTTGAACCTGCGCGTTCGCAACGAGCGAATCATTGAGCTGTGTCAGCGCGAGACTCTGCAATGCCGTCAGGTAATCCTGCCGCACCGTTGCAGCCAGCGCTTCCTTCGCACCTGCGATGTCGGCGTCCACCGCGGCAACGTTCGCGCGTTGCACCTTGGGCGCGATGAAGGTCGCCGCATTGATGCGATAGTTGAGGCCGATGTTGTACTGCGACTGCATGACGTCGCTGTTGGCGCTCAGCGAGACACCGTTGAAGAACTGCTGTCCGCCCTGCTGGTACTGCCCGCTGAGCGATGCACTGAGCTGCGGCAGGAGACCGCCGTAGGCACTGCGAAGCGCCAGCGACGCGTTGCGTGCATTATTGCGTGTCGAGAGGAAATCCGGATTGTTGTGCTGTGCAAGCGCCACCGCCTGGTCGATCGTCAGGGCGGTCGGCGATGCGTCGGGCAACATCGGGCGCCCCGTGACCTGCGCGCGTGCGGAACCGGGATTGGCGACCAGCGCGGCAACCGCCGCGATGCCCCAAATCAGTCTGGGCTTCATGTATGAGTGCGTGAAAGATTCGTTGTTGGACGGCGCCAGTACCGAAAGCCGTTTACTACGTAGTGTATCAGTCAACTAATACACTATGTCTGCCCCGTGCTGCTGTCAAGCAATTTCTTCAGCCATTCTCGAATGGCGGCGCTTCATCATGCAGACCTACCGCACCGTCATGTCAAGCCGCTTGTTCGACGCTATTCGGACGGGACCGGTGCGAGGAAGATCCGTTCGCTTACCCGCGCGCGGATTCGCTCATAAAGGGCACGCCCTTGTTCCGCCGAGGCGCCGGGATCGGCATCTTCGACGTGGACGAGCGACGGGGTGAGATACAACAGTAGCGAAGCGTAAATACCCCCACGATCGTCTTCGCTCCGTCTGACACCGGTCAGATTCGAAAGGTTTACAGCGAACAGATCGACGACGCGCACCCGGGCGCGGACCGTCCCTACCGTCGAGATCGCCTCGAGATGCGGGTCGTAGCCGTGCGCGGTAAGCAGGACGAATTCATTGATGCCGTGGCATTCCCACGATGTGAGCAGATCGTTGAGCATCCGGTGAAGTGTCTTCTTCCGGAGCGTGACGCTCGCCGGATACTCGGGCTCCGGCGCGGCGTTCACGCCGTACTCGACCGTGGGCGCCCGGAGCACGCCAAATTCGGCTGACAGGGCATCTGCAACGTGGTCCACGACGATGGTGGATGCACCCATCGGCAGGCCGGAGTGCGTTTTTTCAATGGTGCCCACCGGAAGAATCAATCGCGGGTCGCGCGCGAGCGTCTCCGCCACGTCGCCTGGGGTCATCTGCTTCAGTAGCTTGGGAAGCAGTTTCGGGTCGGCGTTTTGCGGTTCTGGGGGCACGATACTACGCTCATTATGTGAAGGCAGTCCTATATTAACAGCAACCTGATGACCGCGCCCGCACCTCGCTCGATCGCCCGCCAGCGCCGCGTCACGCGCACGCTGCCTCCGCACATGGCGGGATGGGAGCTTCCGCCCGGCTGGCGCTGGGGCGCGGAGGGAATCGCCGGCGATTTCCGCCACTACCAGGAAGTAATCGACGGCCTGGGGCGCGCGCTGGCGCTCGTCACGGCACCCGATCCGGCGCACCATCGGTGGCTTCACGCCGAGGCGATCGGTCTTGCGCACAGAAGCCATCCGTCGATTCCGACCACGTATCACTTCTGGACCAATCAGCGCGACCGTGGACCTGGATATCTGCGCCGCTGGGTTTCCGGCGAGAGCGCCGGCGCGCGCTTCGAGGGGATGGGCGCGGCGGACGTACCGTACGTATTGCGCATTCTGCGCGAAGCGGGATCCGTGCTGGCGTATCTGCACACCACGGGCGCAGTGCATGGCGCGTTGAGTGCCGATGCACTGTGGATCACGCCAACGGGCCGGTTCTGGATGCTGGAGTGGCAGTGGGCCGTTCCGCGCGAAGAACTGCCGGCCGGCCTGCATCCGCCCCTGGATTTCGCACCGGTTCCACCAGAGTGGGCGGAGCGCGGCTGGGAGCCGACTCCCGAGAGCGATCAGTGGCAGCTCGCCGCGATGTGCTTCGCCATGCTCACTGGTGAGCCTGCGCCGGTGCACGACACGCCGCCGGTAAAGCTGCTGCGTCCGGAAACTCCCGAGTCCGTCGCGCTAGCGCTGGATCGCGCGCTGCTGCCGGATCCCGCGCACAGGTTCGAGTCCATGGCTGCGCTCATTCGCGCCGCGGAACGCGGCTACGGCGCAGATCCCGGCGGCGCGCCGAACCGTGGCAAGACCCAGGTTGCGGTTCCCGAGGACTCCAACGAGCGTGTAGTGCGGGACGCCGTGGGATACGACTACGAAATCCTGTCCAAGCTCGGCAGCGGCGGCTTTGGGACCGTGTGGCGCGCCCGCGACCTGGCCCTGGAGCGCGAGATCGCTCTCAAGGTGCTCCATCCCTACATCGCGCGCGACGCTGAGGCGGTCGGTGCCTTCTGGCAGGAGGCTCGGCTCGCAGCGCAGTTGGCACATCCGGCGATCGTGCCGATCTACGACTGGGACGGACGGCAGGGACTGTCATGGTACACGATGGAGCTCGCCGAAGGCGGATCGGTTGCGCAGCTGATCGCGCGTCGTGGTGCGCGTAGTTTGGAGGAGATTGCGCCTCACGTCGATCTCATACTCGACGGGCTGAGCGCGGCGCATGCGATCGGGGTGGTGCACCGCGACCTCAAGCCGGAGAACGTTCTGATCGACAGATATCATCGCTGGCGTCTCACCGATTTTGGAATCGCGCACGTCACTGGCGAGGGCAGGGTGTCGAGTGGCGGCTCGCTGGATTTTGCCGCTCCGGAGCAGCTCCTTGGCGAAGCGCAGACCGCGGCCGTGGATTGCTTCTCGCTTGCGGCGGTCGTCGCATTCGTGCTTACAGGTGAGCTTCCATTTCGTGGCAATGATGTTCAGGCCATTCTTGCACAGCAGCTTGGCGAGCGCACCGAGCTATCGGAGCTGCCGACGGCAATCGAGGAGTGGCTGCGCATAGGACTGGCGCCGCGGCCGTCGAATCGCTTTGCCGATGCCGCCGAAATGCGATCAGCCTGGCGGGCGGCGGCTTCGGCGGCACTCAAGCGAGAGCGTGCGTTGCGATGGTGGCGGAGATTGATTCCGATAAGGCGGCGATGACCTGCGGATTTGCCGTCAGGTTTGCCGTCAGGTTTGCCGGCAGGTTTGATGGAGCGAACGTGGCGTCAGACTTGCACTCTCGCGACCAAACAACGTGTGATTTCTGCGAAGATTCTGAATTCAAGTGTTTACGACATTATTGTATGGCCATGTCGGCTAGCATTCTGCATCATGATCAAGCAAATTGAGCGCGTTGTAAGCAGGCCGCGAATCGGACCTGCGCGTGGCGTCCACATGGGGCGGCATGCATCCTGCCGGGTAGGCGCGCGACGAGCGCAACTGGCTCCGATTCAGTCCTTCCTCCATCCCAAGGAGATTCAAGATGTTATCTAAGCGTTGGTCCGTCTGCGCCGCAGCGGCCTTGCTTTACGGAGGAGTCGCGGCTGCACAGCAGCCCGGCACTCTGTTGCTAGGCGGCTTCGGGCAGTACACGATCTTTGACGGCTCCCTGAAAACCGGTGGTACCACCGGCGCGGGGATCACCGACAACAAGTTTGGTTTCGGCGGTCGCATTGGAGCGTTCATCGCTCCGCATTGGGACGTAGAAGCAGAAGGTTCCTATACCAATGCCGCAACGAATGGGCCGGCCGACATGAAGTACGGACCGATCGCGGCGCGCCTGGTTTATGGGCTCCCGATCTTCACTAATACCTCACTGCTCATCGGTGCTGGTGGCGTCCTCTCTCCGTTCCACAACGACGTTGTCGGCGCGGGGAATTACTACACGTACCGATACGGCGCGACCGGCGACATCGGTCTTCGCGTGATGCTCGGCGATATGTGGGCGCTTCGCGGCGACGCGATCGCTGACTACGCGCCATCGTCACCGAGCATGAAGAACTTCCGGTTCCAGGCTGGCCTCGAAGTGATGCCGGACTTCATGGCGCTGATGGGCAAGGGAGCAACCGCTCCGGCGAACTTCGCGTGGTGGGACGATCAACCGCAGCCACAGCCCGGTACTGTCGAGCTCAAGGGCTTCGGTTCGTGGAATCACTACGATAGCAAGCTCGGCTTCGACACCGGTTTCGGCAACTCGATCGGCTATGGCGCCGGTCTTGGTGTGTTCCTCACGCCGAACTGGGAAGTTGAAGGCGACGGGTCTTACGTCGGTCCGAAGACAGCGACGACGCAGGGCCCGCCCGTCGGCACCAAGTATGACAACGGTAATTTCTCGCTGCGCCTGAACTACAACATTCCAGTGTTCGCGCGTAGTCAGTTCATCATCGGTGCTGGTGCAGTTCGCTCGAGCTTCCATCGCAGCGACAACGTACCTGCAACGTGGACGTCGTATGCTTATGGTCCAGAAGGCCTCGTTGGTTTCCGTCTCGGCGTTGCGAACCGCGTTGCGATTCGCGTCGACGGCGTCGCCAACTACCTGATGGGTGATTTCAAGACGACGAACTTTAGCGCTCGTGCTGGTCTGAGCTTCATGCTCGGCGGCGCGTCGCGTACTGTCATCGACACTACGCACGTTCCACCGCCACCACCACCACCGCCACCACCGCCACCACCACCACCGCCGCCGCCACCGCCGCCGCCGCCACCACCGCCAGTGGTTGTCGACTCGACGAAGATCACGGCCCGCATCTACTTCGACTTCGACAAGTCGGATATCAGGACGGATGCACAGGCGACGATCGATGAGAAGATCCCGTACCTCCAGGCGAATCCGGGTATGCGTATCCGCATCGAGGGAAACGCCGACGAGCGCGGCTCGGATGAGTACAACCTGGCCCTCGGCCAGCGCCGTGCAGCCTCGGCCAAGAAGTACCTCGTCGACCATGGCATCGACGCGGGTCGCATCGACATCGTCAGCTACGGTGAAGAGCGCCCGGTCTGCACGGAGCACAACGAGACCTGCTGGCAGCAGAACCGTCGCGATGACTTCCGTATCCTCGTGATCGGCAGCGATTCAATCAAGGCGCCGCAGTAAGCGGCACTCCTTGGGCTCAACGGGCGGGGCGGCGAAAGCTGCCCCGCCCGTTGAGCTTTATATGGATGAAATTTGTCGCAAGCGGCGAAGCAGGGTCGTCGTCATCATCGCCGAACGCTCGTCATCTGCGACGAGGCGGGGCTGGATCCCAGTGCTGTCCGTGGGCGCCCGCCTAACCGATATCCGCTGCTTCCACGTTCTCGAATTCCGGTGGTGCGGAGTGCAGCACGAATGCCGGAATGCTGGTGTTGATCACCGTGTACAGAACGAGAGCGCCGAGTACGTATTTCTCGACGCCGAAGTTGATGTTCAGTATGTCGACGATGACGAGCGTGAATACCAGTGTGGGAACGAGCGCGACACCGATCCTGCGTGCAACCGCAGTTGAATCGTTGAGAAAGGACCGGCGCTGAAGCATCGTAATCCCGACGCGAATTGGAATCAGCAGTATTATCAACAGCAGCCCGATGACAATCGCACGCGTCGTGATCTGGTCACGCACGATCTCCGTTCCGGCGTGAAAGAAGTAAAACGGGATGAACACCGATCCGAATGACTCGAGCGCATCGACCATCTTTTCCGACGACATCGCCGGCAGCTCCGATCGGAAGCGCTGCGCTGCGATACCGACAAGAAATGCGCCGACCAGATAGTAGACGCCCAATCGCGTCGTCGCGTACGCGCATACGATCGCGACCATGAGCAGGAACGCGAACTCCGAGCGAGGAGCGTGCGGCGCGACCAGCCGCGCGAAAAGCCGAAACATCAATGGAATGATTGTCACCACGACAATCATTGCCGCGACGGCAAAGGCCAGCCTCCCTATGGAAGTCGACTGGAGCACGAAGAAGAGTACTGTCAGGGCAAGCAGCTCCGACCCAATGACGTAGGTCTTCACGGCGAACCGCTCACCCTCCAGCAGACCAAAGCCGGAGAGCGACGAGAGTATGAAGCCGGTCGATGGCGTGAGCAGCGCGAGTGCGATCAACACCGCCGGACGAGCGGCAAAGCCGAACCCGAACGCGATTATTGCAGACCCGACCGCGAGAATCACCGACCAGACTATGCCGTGCACGATGAGCGGTGACGCCTGTCGCCGCAGCTCGTGCCCATCGATCTCGAGCCCCGCGAAGAGGAACAGTGCGACAATTCCAAAGGTCGACAGCAGGTGAAGTGTTGGATCGTTGTGAAAAAGGCCGAGTGCTGTCGCACCGGCGCCCATGAGCAGGCTGGTGATTGCGCTCGGCAAACGGTACCGTTGCAGCGCTTTTGGCACCACGAACAGCGCAAAAAGCAGGACAACGAAGGCGATGTCGCCGGGCACCTTGCTCACCGGTGACGGCGCGCCCACGATGCCCGTAGGGTAGACGATCTTCGGCAGGACCGGCGTCTGTGGCGGGTCACGAAGACGTAGCGTCATCGCGGAGAAGTCGAGCGTCACACGATCGGCCGTTTGCAGTGCATCCTGACCCAGAGCACCCGCATAGAATTGTGCGCGAAAATCACCGTCGCGCATCAATGCGTGCACCGAGCCGATCCTGACCGGACGGCCGTTGACGCCCAGTGTGATGGTGGGAATCATGTACGACGGTATGGATGTAACACCACCGCCGAATTCGGTGCCGATGTAGGTCGTCAGAGTCGCGGCTTTGGTCGCAGATGAGAACTCGCGCAGGAATGATGGATACAGCAGCGTCCTGGGAGCACGCGCATCGAGCAGCAGCGCGACCCGGCTCGTATCGTACGATGCGTTGACGACAGCCGCACCGTCTGCGAGTGCCATGTTCGGTGCAGCCGACGAGTCGTTGTCCGCGCCAGGTGAAGACAGCGCGATGTGTCCGTCGCGCGTGAATGTGACGCTTCCGAGTGACGACAGCACCGGCAGGCCAATGATGCCGCTCACGGGATAGCGCATGTAGATCAGCTGCAGCGAGTCGTCCGGTGCGATGACCACGACCACATTCGCGAGCTGCGCCGTGCCTATATCCAGAGTGCGCACGACACCAACCTGGGCCGTGATCGTTCTGCCGCCGACAGTGGTGAGCACCGAATCCCTGAGAATCTGAACCTTGTGCGATGCCGCGGTGGTGGAATCTATGATCGTGAACTGCGCGCCTGCGTCAACGCCGAGACGCACACGCGGGCCAGCGCTATTGATGAGCGCGACCGCTGCGAATGCGACGCTGTCGTTTGGCACCGGCGACGTGTTCGCTTCCGCTGTCCACCTGATACGTTGCGGAGGTACGCTCGCCAAAGCGTCCGCGCGCTCGGCACGGTGCGTGAAAAGCGACCGCGTGGCGGTGTCGCGCGTGACACCCCTGACGCGCAGCGCGCGTCGGTACGTTGCAGCCGATTCGCGATAGCGAAAGACGCGCGCATAGCTATCGCCAAGCGCGTCGGCAGCGTCTGCCACACGTGATGCGCTGAAGCCAGGCGGCATGCTGTCGACGAGCGGCGCGAGCAATTCGATCGCACCGTCATTGTCGTTGAATGCGTGCGCGACGATGCCTCGGTAGAACTGCACGTCCGGACCGGTTGCACCGCCGTAGGCCCGGACCGCATCGCGCAGATCGAAGAAGCGGTGCTGACTGTAGAGTGTGTCCCACGATGCCGGGGCAGTCGGCGGGGGCGCCGGCTGTGCGGATCGTTGAGCATTCGCATTTCCGGCGCCAACGGCTAGCGCGACGATTAACAGACCGCGGGCGAGCGACGTACCGGGGATGGCGCTGGCGAGGGCTGTCGGCGTCATGAATTCAAGCTAATCCGGGAATCGGTGAAATGACTCTCCGCACGCAAATCCGATTCAGCTCATTGTCGTGAAATCAGCGAGGTTGATCGGACAGGGAGAGCACATGCTAGCAGCGATAAGATCGGCCGCAGTCATCGGTATCGATGCCTACAACGTGACAGTCGAGGTTGACGCAGCGCAAGGCTTGCCGCAATGGACCATCGTGGGCCTGCCAGCTGGCGCTGTCAAGGAAAGCCGGGAAAGGGTCGGAGCCGCGATCGTGAATTCCGGGTTCACGCTTCCGCCTCGACGCATAACTGTCAATCTTGCACCGGCGGATATTCGCAAGGAAGGTACCGCATTCGATTTGCCTATAGCTCTGGGCATTCTGGTCGCAACAGGGCAGGTCGATCCCAGTGCCGTCGAGAATCGCATGTTCGTCGGCGAATTGAGTCTGGATGGCGCAGTGCGCAACATACGTGGCGCGCTCTCGGTTGCGCGCCACGTCGGGCGCGTTGCACCGGGATCGGTGCTCGTAGTTCCGCCAGCGAACCACGCCGAGGCCGGGCGCGTTACGAACATCCTGCTGGCCGCACCCGCGACGTTGCGTGAGCTTGTCCTGCAGCTGCGTTGTGATGATCTCATGGTCGGGCGCGCGGCGGAGTCGATCGAATCTCAGCGCGCGTATGAAGTCGACTTCTCTGACGTCGTGGGTCAGGAGAGCGCGAAGCGTGCGCTGGAAGTCGCGGCTGCCGGCTCGCACAATCTCATCATGATCGGGCCTCCAGGAGCTGGCAAGACGATGCTGGCGCGCCGCCTTCCGACGATTCTCCCCGATCTCAGTGAGGAAGAAGCACTCGAAGTGATCGCAATACATTCGGTTGCCGGCGTATTGTCGCCGGAGATCACGCTCGGTGCGCGCCCATTTCGCGCGCCGCATCACTCCATATCGGGTGCAGGTCTCATTGGCGGCGGAAGCAGCCCGCGTCCAGGCGAGGTGAGTCTCGCGCACAACGGAGTTCTGTTTCTCGACGAGATGCTGGAGTTTTCGCGCGGAGTGCTGGACGGATTGCGGCAGCCGTTGGAGGATGCCTCGGTCGTCATCGCGCGCGCGGCGATGTCGGTGAGCTTTCCTGCGCGATTCACATTGGTCGGCGCGACAAATCCCTGTCCTTGTGGAAGAGCTGGCGAACCCGGTCGCAAGTGCAGCTGTGGCGCGGCAGAAGTTGCAAAGTACGCCGCGCGAATGTCAGGTCCGCTCGTCGACAGAATCGACATGCACGTGCCCGTTGGTGCAGTTGCATTGCGTGACCTGAGTGCGGATGCCGAAGGCGGTGAGAATTCGGCTGCGATGCGCGACCGCGTCGATCAGGCACGTTGCGTTCAGCGTGCGCGTTACCGACCGCTGCGTGGCGTGACGTGCAACGCGCACGTTCCGGGACGCTGGCTCGATCGCCACACTCCGATCGATACGGATGCGCGCACTCTGTTGCATTCAGCGGCTTCCGCGCTCGATTTATCGGCACGTGCATATCACCGGGTGCTCAAGGTTGCCCGCACCATCGCCGATCTGACCGGTGATGAGCGAATTGCGCCGCCGCATGTTGCCGAAGCGTTGCGGTATCGACCATCTGTGCGGAAGTGAGCGCCCACTCCGGAATCATTACCTTTGGGAGGGCGCGGGCGGCTCTCAATGCGAAACAGGACCGCCACGTTATTCTTCGGGTATCCCATCAGGTACTCCGTCCGCCAGACGTCATGAAGAGACATGGAGAAACGATGAACGATACGTCCGCTTCCGCTTACTCAGTCCCTGCCGGCGTCGACATCGGCCATACGCATCTCAAGGTCGCTGACCTCGACCGCGCCCTCGCTTTCTACCACGGCGTGCTCGGCTTCGACATAACGCAACGCTACGGCGCACAGGCGGCGTTCGTTTCGGCCGGCGGCTATCACCATCACATCGGCCTCAACACGTGGGAGAGCCGCGGCGGGACAGCGCCGCCGCGGGGGCACACCGGGCTTTACCACGTCGCGATCCGGTATCCGACGCAGCGGGATCTGGCGGTAGCGGTCAGACGCGTCATCGACGCAGGTATCCCGTTGCAGGGCGCTGCGGACCACGGCGTGAGCGAGGCGATCTATCTGAGCGATCCCGACGGGAACGGGATCGAGCTGTACTGGGATCGCCCGAGCGAGGAATGGCCACGCGCGGAAAGCGGGCTGCCGCTGATGGGGACGGATCCGCTGGATCTGGAGGCGTTGCTGGCGACGGCGGGATGAGAGTGCGGGTAGGCGGGCCACCCGATACCGGCTAACTTTCGGGATGTTCGGGTGCCTTCGAAGAGTTGGATGCCTCATAGTTCTGGCCGCGATCGTCGCGGCGGGCTACTACTGGTGGACCATGAAAGCCTCGCCTACGGCCCCCACAGCCGGGGTGTGGCACGGTGTGACGGCGGCCGATGCGTCGGCGGGCGAGTCTGCTGTGACTGGCCTCAGGGCAAGCCAGGGCAAGGTGTTCGCCAATCTGACACCTGCTCAGGCGGTGGCCTATCTGATCCAGGCAACTGCGAAGCAACTGCCGCCATCATCGACCGACGTTCAGGCAATGGTGTCGGGCGACCAGCTTCACGTCCGCGCCGTGGTGCCCCTCCGCGAGCTCGGCGCTGACCGTGCTCTCGGTCCGCTCGCTTCGATGCTCAGCGCGCGCGACACCGTCGAGCTGGCGGGCCGCGTCGATCTCATCAAGGCGGGGCTGGCACAGATGCACGTCACCAAGGCGCAGATTCATCAACTCGCAGTACCCAACGCGATGATTCCAAAGCTCGTGCAACAGATCCGGCACGACGCGCCACCGGGAATCGCACCGGATGCATTTCCGATTCCGCTTCCCAGTTACATCGGTGATATTCGAATCGCCGATGGCAAAGTCACGCTCTACAAGAACGTCCAATAATGAAAGTATTCAAGAACTTCGTCGCGGGTTCGTGGGTCGAGCCGTCCACGGGTAAGTATTTCGACAACCGCAATCCCGCTGATCTCAACGATGTGATCGGAAAATTTCCCCTTTCAAATTCGACCGACGTCGATCGCGCCGTCGCGAGTGCGAAACGCGGCTTCGAATTGTGGAAGGCGACTCCCGCGCCACAGCGTGGCGACATACTGCGCAAGGCAGGCGATCTGCTCGTCGCGCGTAAGGAAGAGATCGCCGACGCGATGACGCGTGAGATGGGCAAGCCGCTCACGGAGACACGCGGCGACGTCCAGGAAGGGATCGACACCGCTTACTACGCGGCGACGATGGGACGCCAGCTTTCCGGACGCACGGTTCCGTCGGAACTGCGCAACAAGTGGGCGATGAGCTTCCGCCGTCCGATCGGCGTCGCGGGACTGATCTGTCCGTTCAACTTTCCCATGGCGATTCCGACGTGGAAGATGTTTCCGGCGCTCCTGTGCGGAAACTCGGTAATCTTCAAACCCGCCGAGGATGTGCCACACACCGGCACCTTGCTCGTCGAGATCATGCTCGATGCGGGGCTTCCGCCAGAAGTGATTCAGCTGTTGCATGGAACCGGTGAAGACGTGGGCGCTCCACTGGTCGAGCATCCCGACGTTCCGCTTATCTCGTTCACAGGATCGACCGCGACCGGCAGCATCGTCGGTGCCACCTGCGGGCGCATGCACAAGCGCCTGTCACTCGAGATGGGCGGCAAGAACGCGCAGATCGTGCTCGACGACGCGGATCTGGACCTTGCACTCGAAGGCGCGCTCTGGGGCGCGTTCGGCACCACGGGCCAGCGCTGCACTGCGACCAGTCGCCTCATCCTGCAGAAGGGAATCCACGACAACTTCCTCGGCATGCTGGTCGAGCGCACCAAGGCGCTGAAGCTGGGCGACGGCAGAAAGAAAGGCGTCGACGTTGGCCCGGTCATCAATGAAGCGGCACTTCGGAAGATCGAGCACTACGTGGATATCGGGCAGGCCGACGGCGCAGATATCGTCTGCGGCGCGCAGCGGCCGAGTGGCGATGCATTCAGGGACGGCCTCTTCTACGAGCCCACGATCTTCACGCGCGTCGAGCCCACGCAGCGGATCGCCTACGAGGAAATCTTCGGGCCGGTGCTGTCGGTAATCCGCGTCTCGACGCCAGACGAGGCGTTTGCGGTAAACAACGCCGTCAAGTACGGCCTGTCGTCATCCGTCTACACCAGGGACGTCAACATCTCGTTCCGCGCTCTGCAGGAGCTCGATAACGGTATAACGTACATCAACGCCCCAACCATCGGGGCTGAGGCACATCTACCCTTTGGAGGGGTAAAGCAGACTGGCAACGGCCACCGCGAAGGCGGGCTGGGAAGTGTATGAGTTCTATTCCGAGACCAAGGTTGGTTACGTCGATTATTCCGGCACGCTGCAGCGCGCACAGATCGATGCTTACCTTGGGACGCCGGACTAGAAAACTTCGTATTGTGCGTGAGGGAATATCGAGTCCTTGCGGCGCGCATGAGCGCCGGTCACATAGAGGTATACTGAACTCGTGATGCGTGGATTCGTGCGAGCGGTTTTGCAGCTGGGAGCGTCGGTGCTGCTGTTCCTGGTTACGCGCGCGCTTGTCGTCGAGATGTACAAGATCCCGACTCCGAGCATGCAGCGCACGCTGCTGGTTGGTGATTTCCTCGTGGTCAATAAGATGGTGTACGGCCCGGAGCTGCCATTCACCCACATCAAGCTTCCGGGAATCCACCAGCCGCGCCGCGGCGACGTGATCGTCTTCAAATGGCCGTCCGATCCCTCGATCAACTTCGTGAAGCGGGTGGTCGGTGTTCCGGGCGACACGCTACTCATGCACAACGGAGTTCTCCAGCGCAACGGCCGGTTGCTCAAGGAGGCTTACGTCACCCACACCTCGGCCGATGCCGACATGGCTGTGGATGAGTTTCGCTGGCAGCGGGGCTATCTGGTCAAGCCCGCCCGCGCGAGCGAAGCGTACTGGCCCTCGCGCAACAACTGGGGCCCTCTGGTAGTCCCGCCGCGCGATCTCTTCGTGCTCGGCGACAATCGCGACAATTCGCTCGACAGCCGGTACTGGGGCTTCGTGCCGGACTCTCTCGTTCGCGGCCAGCCGATGTTCGTGTATTTCAGCTACCGGCCCGATTCTGCATCGAACTGGAGCTGGCTCACGAACGCGCGGTGGAAGCGGCTTGGAACGATCGTTCGATAACTCGATTACCGACTGGCCGCATCGTATGATGGCAGGCCCCCTTTCAACCTGTTGGTGGCCGGGTAGAATTAGAACGGATGAAGCTGCCGTCCAAGCGAAAGGAATTTGTTGATGAGGGCCTGCTGGATCAGTATCTGCGGGACATCAGTGCATACCCACTGATCTCCCGCGAGGCTGAAGCTGCGCTGGCCATCGGCATTCGCGCGGGCGACGAGGAGGCGATGAACCAGCTGGTTCGTGCAAATCTCCGCTTCGTCGTGTCGGTTGCAAAAAAATATCAGAACCAGGGCGTCAATCTCTCGGATCTAATTAACGAGGGAAATCTGGGACTGATGCGCGCCGCCAAACGTTTCGACGAGACCAAGGGGATCAAGTTCATCTCCTACGCGGTCTGGTGGATCCGCCAGGCGATTCTGCAGGCACTCGCCGAGCAGTCGCGGATCGTTCGCGTGCCGCTCAACCGTGCGGGAGATCTGCACCGGATCGGTAAGCGGGCCGCGATGCTGTTGCAGGACCTCGGGCGCGAGCCGACGCATCTGGAAATCGCCGAAGGGATGGGCATCTCCGAGGAAGAGGTCGCGCGCACGATGGCGATCTCGCACACGCACGTTTCGCTCGACGCTCCGATGACGCCGGGCGAGGACAACTCGCTAATAGATCACCTTGCCGACACAAATCGCCTTCCTCCCGACGAAGAAACGTTCGAGAAGGCACTCATTGAAACCGTTCATAAATCGCTGCTCATCCTCAAGCCACGCGAAGCACGGGTGCTGCGCATGTATTTCGGCCTCGACGGCGATGAGCCGATGACGCTCGAGGTGATCGGAGAAGTGCTGGGCGTGACGCGCGAGCGCGTGCGTCAGATCAAGGATCGCGCACTCCTCAAGCTGCGCCACCACTCCAAGAAGCGCGCGCTCGAATCGTTCCTCGGCTCATGAAGGTGGGGCTGGTCACACTCGGATGTGACAAGAACACGGTCGATTCGGAACGGTATCTCGCGCAGCTTGCGGCGTACGGCGGCGAGATGACGGACGACCTCGGCGACGCCGAGGTGATAATCGTCAATACGTGCGGCTTCATCGACGCTGCGAAGAAGGAGTCGCTCGACGCGCTGATCGAGGCGGGAGAGTACAAGACGAGCGGCGTATGCAGCACCGTCGTCGCAGTCGGCTGCATGGTGGAGCGCCACAAGGGTGAGCTGGAGGAAGCTCTGCCGGAAGTCGATCTGTTCCTCGGTGCGTCGGAGACCGACCGGCTGATCGAGGAACTCGCCAGTCGCGGTGTACTGACTGGTGATCGCGATGCTGGAGCATCCCGGTGTGCGGCTGTACAGCGGCGATCTGCCTCACGTGCGGTATCTAAAGGTGAGCGAGGGGTGCGACCACGGATGCGCATTCTGCGCGATCCCATTGATGCGCGGCAAGCACCGATCATTTGCGCCGGAAGAAGTGGTAGCCGAAGCGCAGCTGCTGGAGATGCAGGGCGCACGTGAGATCAATCTCGTCGCGCAGGATCTGGCGCACTATGGGCGCGACATTCGCGACCGCACGGTGCGACTGCCGGATGTATTGCAGATGCTCGTCGATCAGACGACGATACCGTGGATCCGAATGCTGTACCTGTACGCGACCGGAATCACACCACAGCTGCTGGAGCTGGTGGCGCGCGAGCCGCGCATCATGCCGTACATCGACATGCCCATCCAGCATGCGTCTGACACTGTGCTGGAACGCATGCGACGACCGGAACGTGCGCGAACCATTCGTGCAAACGTCGCGCGCTTTCGCACTGCAGTTCCGCGCGTCGCGATTCGCACCACGTGCATCGTCGGCTTTCCCGGCGAAACCGAAGACGACTTCGAGCAGCTGTTGGCGTTTCTCGAGGACGTACAGTTCGAGCGCGTTGGCGTTTTCAGCTACTCTCCGCAGGAAGGTACGCGCGCAGCGGAGCTGGAAGACGACGTGCCGGAATCAGTCAAGCGCGACAGGCTCGAGCGCGTCTCCGATCTGCAACGAATGATCACAGCGGAGCGCTACGAGGGCCGGCTCGGTACTCCAGTTCAGGCGCTGGTGGACAGAATCGACGACGTTACAGGGCTCGCCGTGGCCCGATTGCCGTGGCAGGCGGATGACATCGATGGCGTGACCTTCCTGGACGAGAGGTACACACCGGGCACTTTGCTGGAGGTCATCCCTCGCGAAGTTGTGGACGACTACGACTTCAGCGCGGAAACGATTCGTGTGATCAGCGCGCCAGTGGGAGATATCCGTGTCTCGCTACGGCGGCAACTGCCACTCGTGTCCACGACCATCGGAAGTTTCGGACGGTGAGCGTTGCGCGTCTTATGAGCGTGAAATCAACGCTCGTATTCGCGATGGTATTCCTCGGTGCATGCGCCAGCGGAACCAGGCGCCCTGTAGTGGCACCGGAACCGGTTGCATCAGCGCGCACGGAGCCCCGCAGCAATCTTCCCCCGCTGAATCTTCCGGCCGATTCGTCGCGTCGCGGCGATACGGCGGCTGTTCAGGTGGCCGACGTGCCAGTTACCGTGCTTCCGACGATCATCGGCCACAGATCGTCGGCGGCTCAGGGCAATGCGCGGCCGGTCGGCGGGGTTTCACGCTCCGATAACGACCAGACGGTCCGCATCGCGCTGGCGCTTGGACGGCGTTCGGCGCGGATCTACGCGACCGGGGACTGGAGTGTTTACGACGGGCCCAGCGGCAAGGCGCTGGCGACATTGCATTCCGGCGACAGCTTCACCGTCGAAGCACGGGATGGAATGCTCGTGGTTAGTGGTAGTCCTGTTCCGTCGGTACGCGGGCCGCTGATCGCGCGCGCAATCGATGCCGGTGCGTTCGTCGGATTCGACGGTCATCGCTACCGCGGCGAGATAGGCATTGCTGTCTCGAACGACGGCGTGTCTGTGATAAATCGCGTTGCCATGGAGGATTATCTGCGCGGTGTGGTGCCGCTCGAGATCGGTACGGATCGTACCGCGATCGAAAGTGCGGCCGTGGAAGCGCAGGCGATAGCCGCGCGCAGCTTTGCATATACGCGTATGGACGACTCGCGTCCCTACGACATGCTGGCGACGGTGGCGGACCAGGTTTACGGCGGTGTTGACGCGGAACGGCCGTTGTCGGACGCCGCCGTTGCCGCGACGCACGACATGGTGATGATGTACGACGGACGAGTGATCAACGCACCGTATCATTCGAACTCTGGCGGCGTCACTGCCGCTGCGAGCGAGGTGTGGCGAAGCGGTGACGAGCCGTATCTCGTATCGGTGAGCGACCGGATACCGGGCACCGATCACTACTATGGCGAGGACTCGCCGCGGTTCAGATGGACCCGCACGCTCAGCGCGTCGGAGCTCGCATCACTGCTGGACCGCTATCTGCCGCAGTATTCATCGGCTCAGCGCGGTCGCATCGGGACGCTGCAGAAGATTACCGTCACGGGTCGCACGAGGTCGGGACGTGTGGCCGGTCTCGTATTCGAGACCGACCGCGGCCGGTTCACGGTGCGCGGCAACGACGTTCGCTTCATACTGCGTGCCCCCGGGGGCGACATACTCCCGAGCACTCTGTTCACATTTGATGAGAGCACCGACAGACGCGGACGTTTGACGCAGCTGACCATCAACGGAAGCGGCAACGGTCATGGGGTGGGCATGGACCAGTGGGGGGCGATCGCCCGCGCCCGCGCGGGCCAGGACGTGATGACAATTCTTCACACGTACTATCCGGGAACCACGATCGGGCGAGTAATTTAGGTAATGGCATCCACGCCGCCGATCAGAGTCGCCGTAGTAGGGGCGGGAGCGATCTCGCAGATCGCGCATCTCCCGCTGCTTTCCAAGGCAAGAGGCGCGACACTCGTCGCATTGTGCGACAACGACGGCCCCAAAGCGCGCTCTCTCGCCGATCGGTTCGGTGTGCGCGACGTGTTCACCGACATCGATGATCTGTTCGACTTCGATCAGGTCGATGCAGTGGTCATCGCGACGCCGAACCATCTGCACGAGCCGCATGTGCTTGCTGCGATAAAAGCTGGCGTCGATGTCCTGTGCGAGCGGCCGCTGTCGCTCACGTCCCGTGGCGTCGAGAGAATAGTCGCGACGGCAGAGAAAGCCGGACGCAAGATTGTGGTGGGCAACAACCACCGGTTCAGGACCGACGTGCAGCAGTTGCAGCGCTTCATGCGCGGCGGCGAGCTTGGCGCGATCACTGGAATTCGCGGCGGCCACTATCAGTTTCGCGGACAGCAGGGCGGTTGGCGCTATCGGCGTCCCGAGGCGGGCGGGGGCGCATTCCTCGATCTCGGTTATCCGCTGCTCGATCTCGCGCTCTGGCTGACTGACTTCGCCGAGGCCGTGCGGGTGAGCGCGCAGTTCGACCGTGGGCGTGGCGCATCGGCGGTGGAGGACAGCATGGCGATGCAGATCGAGCTGGCTGGCGGTGTGTTGTTTACCGCGGACGTTGCGTGGAACTATGTCGGCGAGGAAGATCGCTGGTGGTTCGAGACCAGAGCGTCCCGTGGAAGCGCGCGACTTGCGCCTCTGCGCGTCGTGAAATTGTTGAACGGAAGACCTACCGACGTTTCGCCGACCGGCGCCGCAGCGCGCGAGAGTGCGTTCATCCAGAGCTACCGCGCGGAGATTGCGCATTTCATCGCACTCGTACGCGACGAGACCCCTTACAAGCCGCCATCAGATCAGCTGGTGGTACAGAAGCTGGTAGAGGCGGTATACAAGTCCGCCGAAGAAGGACGCGAAATTCGTTCGTGAAGCGTACGAACGAAGTGAAGAGCGTGACAGCCAGTATCGCGGCGCGATGAAAATCCGCGCCGGCGGGATTGTGCCGAGTCGCACTGAAGCGCTTGCGGCGCTCGCGTCGGCGGCCCTCTTCGCGATATCGTTTCCCCCGTTCAATCTCGTCGTACCAGTGCTCCTGTGCCTGGTACCGATCTCGGTAATGGTGACGCACTCGGCGGACCGGGAAGGGCATGCGTGGCAGGCGGCACGCGCGGGATTCTGGTTCGGCTTCATCGGCTACGGCGCGAATCTGTACTGGATCGCGGTCGCGCTGTTGCTATACACCAAGCTCGCTCTCCTTGGCTACATCGGCGCGCTCATCTGGCTTGCACCGATGGTGGGCGCGACGATGGCAGCGCTTTACTTCGCTCGCAAGCTGACTGGATGGCCGCTCGCGATTCTGTTGCCCATCGTCTGGACCGCTTCGGAGTTGGCGCTCAACTATCTGAGTGACCTTTCGTTCCCGTGGCTGCCGCTGGGACTCGCGTTCGCGCACGTGCCACTGCTGGCTCAGGTCGCGGACCTGAGCGGGGTGCGCGGCGTATCGTTCTGTATCGCAGCCGTGAACGGCTTCGTCGCCGACGCGTGGTTGTACAGGTCGAACCGGCGCGGCGCGACGGCGCGAATCGTGGGCGCAGTCGCCGTGCTCGCTGTCGTGGGCGCGTACGGTGAATGGCGCATGGCGACCATAGAGCTCAGGCCGCTCGCGCGCATCGCGATCATACAGCCCAACATTCCCGAGGAAGTAAAGCTCACGACTGAAAATCCATCGGCGCACGTTGCGAAAGCTCGTGGCCATGACCCGCACAGAAGTTGCGCGCTCGTCGCCCGATCTCGTCGTGTGGCCGGAGGCTGCGCTGGACCGTTTCCTCTGGCAGTATCCCGCGTGGTTCGACTCGCTACGTGCCGCGGTCGCTGAACATCCAACGCCGATGGTTGTCGGCTTCATGGACTCGAGCGATCCGCGAGTTCTTCCGTTCGCGTACTACAACGCCGCGCTGCTCACCGATCCGCGCGGTAACGTCAGTCCGCAGCCGCCGTATCGCAAGCATTTCCTCGTTCCGATAGTGGAGCGCGTACCGTTCCTCAATCCCGATTGGTTTCAGGGCGTCAACTATTTTGGCGGCTTTGGGCGTGGAACCAGTGAAGAACCGTTTCATCTTGCGTTCGGCACGGCCGGCGTACTCATCTGCTACGAATCGATTTTTCCGCAACTGGCGCGCGACTACGCGAAGCAGGGAACTTCGGTTCTGTTGAACATCACGAACGATGCGTGGTTCCAGCGAAGCAACGCGCCGTACCAGCACTTCGCGCATCTGTCGCTCCGTGCGATCGAGAATCGTATTCCGATCGTGCGAGCAGCCAACACCGGTATTTCGGGCTGGATCGATCCGCTCGGGACGCGTGCGCGCCGAGACGCCGATCTTCGTGCCGCGTACGGCGACGTACGACGTCGAAGTGACGTCGCAACGCACGCTCTACACGCTCATCGGCGACTGGGTCGGCGCGCTCTGTCTCGTCATTACGGTTGGCTTCGTGTTCGCTGCGTGGCGCAGCTCGCGGCTCCGTCGAAAGGCGGCTGGTAGCTAAAACCTGTAGCTAAAGCGTGAAGCTCAGGGCGTTTTGCCGGTGTCGGACGCTGCCGTAGAATCGGTGTCGACTTGCTCAAAACCCACGATGTTGGGCGACATTGTCCAGACGATTCTCCCAGTCATGTCCGATCCGACGGTAAATACCTGGGACGCAATCGCGCGGCGGAGCGCTCGTGTTGCGAGCAGGCGATATGGCTCGGAGAACGACACTGGCTTGAATGTGAAGCTTTTTGTGGAAGCGGGAGGGACACTTCCGAGTAGCGTACGCGCGCCGGATCGGGTGACGGCGTAGACCGTGAGGTCGGTGGGGAGGGCCAGATTGTTCCGGACCTCGACGGTGATTGGAACGGTGGGGCCCTCGGTCCGGCCGGGAAGCGACGCGCATCCCGCCACGCCGACGACGGCGAGGGCTGCGGCTCTGAGCGAAGCTCGGGAAAACATCTGATCCTCTGGGTTGGACCGAGTTATAGGGCAATCCCCGGGCCCGTACGGGGATACACCCGTGGCTACCGCGGGTGGCTTCCATCCGATCCCCGGCCGGATTATCTTTAGAGGCTAGCCACACCCGAGGTCAATCCAATGAAACCAGACATCCATCCACTGTACGCCACGGCGAAGGTTCACTGTGCGTGCGGCAATACGTTCGAGACACGCTCCACGGTCGCCAACATCAGCACCGACATCTGCGCCGTTTGCCATCCGTTCTATACGGGCAAGGCCAAGATGGTCGATACCGCCGGCCGCGTAGAGCGTTTCCGTCAGAAGTACGGACGAAAGGAGAAGGCGACCGCTTAGCGGCTCGTATTCCGATTTACCGAAGGCCCACGAATGTCGTGGGCTTTCGTGTTTCCGACAACTGCGCCGGCGTCCAGCGGCGCACCTTCTTCCGCTAGCTTGATGAGTGATCTTTTTAAGCGCACCACAATGACCGTCCGCCGACCATGAGCCTTCGAGACCGCCTCGTCACCGCCGTCGCCAGGGCAGCCGAAGTCGAAGCCCAGTTGAGCGATCCGGCGACCGCGCGCGACTCCAGACTCCTCGCGGATCTGGGACGCGAGCATCGCCAGCTTCAGACTGTCGTGTCGCTCGCGCAGCGCCTGGAGCGCGCGGAGCGCGAGCGTGCAGAGGCACTCGAGCTCGCGGACTCGGACGACCCCGAGATGGCGTCGGAAGCGCACGCGGAAGAGGAGCGGCTCACGGACGAGATCGCGCAGATCGAAATCGAGCTCAAGCCGGCACTCGTGCCACCAGATCCGCTCGACGACCGGCCCGCGATCGTTGAAATCCGTGCTGGTACTGGCGGTGACGAGGCTGCGCTGTTCGCCGCGGAACTATGGCGCATGTACACACGCTACTGTGAGGCGCGCCGCTGGCGCGTCGAGATCATCTCGCTTTCCGAAGCCACACTCGGCGGTGTCAAGGAAGTCATCTTCAAGATCATCGGAACGGGAGCGTTCGGCGCGATGCGCTGGGAGTCTGGCGTGCACCGTGTGCAGCGCGTTCCCGTGACTGAGAGCCAGGGAAGAACTCACACTTCTGCTGCGACTGTCGCAGTGTTGCCGGAAGCTGAAGAAGTCGATGTGCGCATCGAGGACAAGGACCTCCGCATCGACGTTTTCCGTTCATCCGGACCGGGCGGGCAATCGGTGAATACCACCGACTCGGCGGTGCGCATCACGCACATCCCATCTGGCCTGGTCGTATCGCAACAGGATCAGAAATCGCAGTTGCAGAACAAGATCAAGGGAATGGAAGTGCTGCGAGCGCGACTGCTGGACGCGCGACTCGCCGAGCGTGAAGCGGAGCGTGCACGCATGCGCAAGACTCAGGTCGGGACCGGCGACCGATCGGCAAAGATTCGTACGTACAACTTTCCGCAGAGTCGCGTTACGGATCATCGCATTGGACTCACGTCGCACGATCTTGCGAGCATCATGAACGGCGGAATCGAGCCGTTCATCGACGCACTCCGCATGGCCGACGTCGAGGAGCGTCTGAGCGGTGAGTGACATGAGCGGCGGTACCGCGCGGACCGATGTGCGCAGTGTTGGCGCACTCGCGGTCGAGCTGCAACTGCTGCTCGGCGACACATCGCCGCGACTTGCGCAGGAGGTTATCGCCGCATTGCTGGATGTGCCCCGATTCTGGCCCGGTGCCAACGGCAGCGAGGCGGTGGAAGATTCGGTTTGCCACGCCGCGCGACTCGCGATCGCGCGACTGCGATCCGGTGCTCCATTTGCGTATGCAGTGCGCCGCGCATCGTTCAGGCATCTTACGCTGGACGTGGACGAACGCGTGCTGATTCCGCGTCCCGAGACGGAGGGGCTGGTGGAGCAGGTGCTGCAGCTTTCGGGCGACAGGGGCGGTACGGCTGTGGACATTGGGACCGGCTCGGGAGCGATCGCTCTTTCGCTGGCGAGCGAGGGGATCTTCGACCGGGTGGTGGCGACGGATGTGTCGCTGGATGCCCTGGCGGTCGCCAGGCAGAACGCGTCCAGACTGGCCGGAGCGCTCCGGGCGCCGGTGGAATTTCGGCACGGAGCGTTGCTGGCCCCCATAAGAGATCTGCGCGCTGCGGTAATCGTATCGAATCCCCCTTACATTGCATATCATGAGGCCGCCGAGCTGCCGGCTGGTGTGCGAGATTGGGAGCCGGCGCTCGCGCTGTTGAGCGGCGCAGATGGAATGGCGGCCACCGTGGCGATAATCCGCGGCGCCGCCGATCTGTTGCACGAAGGCGGAATCCTTGCACTCGAAGTTGATGCGCGGCGGGCGTCGCTCGCCGCCGAATCGCTGGCGGTCGATCCGCGATACCGTGAGATCTCCGTACGGCTGGACCTGGCGGGGCGCGAGCGGTTCGTCATCGCGCGGCGCTCCTAGGAGGTATGTGTGGCACTGGAAGACAAGGCGCGTGAGTTGGGCAGAATGATCGGCCAGAGCGACGAATACCGCGCAGTCACGCGCGCGAACGAAGCCCTGACGGCGGACACTGACGCCACTACCGTGATACGGCAGATGGAAAGGCTCAGGCGCGAGGCGCAGGCCATGCTGCAGCGGGGCGAGGAGCCGACGGAGGAGATGGAGAAGCAGCTGGATGCGCTTCTCACCAAGGTGCAGAGCACCCCGTCCTATCAACGTGTCGCTGTTGCGCAGGAGAATCTCGACAAGGTCATGCGCCACGTGAATGACTGGATCACCGAAGGGATACAGAAAGGCGCGCAGAGCTCCATAATCACACTTGGCTGAGACGGGTAAAGTGAAGCGCGGAGAGCTCATAGTGTTCGAGGGGGCAGAGGGTGTCGGCAAAACGACACAGGCTGGCCGCCTTGTCGCTGAGCTCACGCACCGCGGGATCGGCTGCGTGCATCTTCGCGAGCCGGGCGGCACTTCACTCGGTGAAGCAGTTCGAAATATCCTGCTGGCACCGACGCAGACGAGAACAGCGCGTGCAGAAGCGCTCCTCTTCATGGCGTCCCGCGCTCAGCTGGTAACCGAGCAGGTCAGGCCCGCGCTCGCGGCTGGAGATGTCGTTGTGCTGGATCGTTTCTTTCTCTCGACTTATGCGTATCAGATTCACGGACGCGGTCTTCCAGGGAACGAGGTGCGCGCGGCAAATCAGTTGGCGGTCGGAGACCTCGTCCCCGCGGTTACGCTCGTGCTTCATCTTCCTGACAATGACGGCCTCGCACGCGCGGGTAAGCGCTCCGGGCACGACTACATGGAGCAGCTTGGCGATGAATTTCATGCTCGCGTCGCCGCCGCGTTTGACGACTTCGCGACACCTGAATGGCAGCGGCGACATCCAGAGTGCGGCCCGATCGTGAGCGTCGACGCGGGTGGACCACCGGACGATGTGTTTCGTCGCATCGTCGCTGCAATCGGTGGCTACGCGCCGCGACTTGGCGCCGAGCTGACGACCGCGCTGGAGCAGGAGGTAGCGAAGTGAGTAACGGAAGGACGCGCCCCAAGACGATCGTGCTCGCCGCGATTCTCGCGATCGCCCTCGTCGCGGGTGCGTGGATGTTTCAGCGTGGCACTACCACCACCAGGGTGAACGGCACAAGGCTGTTCTCTCAGGTGAGTGCGATCGTACGCGACAACTACGTCGATACGGTCAGCGACGCGCGCATGTATCAACTCGCGCTGGACGGAATGCTGTCGGAGCTGGACGATCCGTACGACGCGTACCTCACGCCCGAGCGCCTGAACAACCTGTCGGAGAGAACGTCGGGAAGCTACGCCGGCATCGGACTGCAGGTGGACGTGCGTGACGGGTCGCTCGTTGTCGTGAACCCGCTGCCGGGCGGCCCGGGTGAGAAGGCTGGCGTTCTCACGGGCGACCGCATCGTGCAGATCGACGGCAAGGCTGTCAGCGGATGGACAGCAGAGGAAGTACAGAAGCTGTTGCGGGGCGTGCCAGGCTCGGTTGTCGAGATCGCGATTCAGCATGCGGGCTCGGCGAGTCCGGTCACGCTCAAGCTTACGCGTGCGTCGATTCATCACAGTGCGATCAGGCGCGCAGCGTTGCTGTCATCCAATGTTGGCTATGTCGCGTTGAGCGTCTTCAGTGATTCGACGGCGCGTGAGCTCAAGGCAACGGTCGATTCGCTGGTCCGTGCTGGCGCGACATCGCTGGCGCTGGACCTGCGCGCGAATCCTGGCGGGTTGCTTGACCAGGGAGTCGCGGTGGCGGATCTCTTTCTGGATCGTGGCGAGCGCGTCGCCAGCACATCCGGACGTGACTCCGCCGACAACGTGGTGTTCACGGATAGCGCAGCGCAGCGGTGGCCAAAACTGACAATTGCAATACTGGTGGACGACAAAACGGCGAGTGCGGCCGAAGTCGTCGCAGGTGCGTTGCAGGATCATGACCGCGCGGTCGTGCTTGGGATGACGACATACGGCAAGGGAAGTGTGCAGCACATATTCCCGGTACAGGCCGGTGGCGCGGTACGACTGACAACGGCTCGGTGGCGCACTCCGCTCGGTCGATTCATCTCGCGTCCTCCGCCACAGCCCGACGCAGATAACGGAGACTCGGAGCCTGCGCGTCCGAAGTATCACACGGATGGTGGCCGGACTGTTCTCGGTGGTGGAGGAATTACGCCGGACGTCGCGATTGGTGACACCACAGCACCGCCGGAGAATCTCGCACTCATGCATGCGCTGGGAACGGACGTGTCGCGATTTCACGACGCGCTGACGGGCTACGCGCTGGAGATCAAGGCAACGAACGCGATCAAGTCGCCGGACTTCGCGGTTACGCCAGCCATGCTCGATGAGATCTACAAGCGCATGCAGGCGCGCTCGGTGGATGTCCCTCGCAGCACGTACGACGCCGCCGCACCGTTGGTCTCGCGCCTGTTCGCGTATGAAGTTGCGCGGTACGTCTTCGGCGCGGACGCCGAGTTCCGGAGAAAAGCACAGGACGATCGGGTGTTGATCGCAGCGGAGCAACTGCTTGGTGCTTCGCGTTCACAGGCCGACGCGCTGCACAGAGCAGGAGAGATGCAGCGCGCCGGACCGAGGGAGTGAGCGAGCGGATCTTCATCATCGGCGCCGGGAAGGTCGGGCGCGGCCTCGCCTATGCGTTCAGAAGTGCGGGTTTGCAGGTGTTGGGAGTACACGCACGAACGCCGCGCGATGGTGCGACGACGAGCGGCGAATATCCGCGCGTGATGAACGAGGCCAATGTCATAATCCTGGCGGTTTCTGACAGTGAGCTCAACGAGGCCTGTCACACCCTCGCGCTCGTCGCACGCGAAAAGGGATCGCCGGTGACGCACGGTACGATCGTGCTTCACACGTCGGGCACGGTTACTCCGCCGGCCCTGGAGGAGCTTCGAAGCGCCGGATCACCAGGTGGGACGTTTCACCCACTCGCGCCGTTTTCCACGGCGGAGCGCGGTGCTGCTGCGCTACACGACGGATGGGTGGGGATCGATGGTGATCCGACCGCGTGCGCTGCTGCGCGCAGACTGGCCGCAGCGATCGGCGCCCGAACCGTCAACATTCCATCGAATGGAAAGGCGTTCTACCACGCCGCTGCCGTCATGGCGTCCAACTTTCCGGTCGTACTCGCCGCCCTGGCCGCGCGCATTCTGACCCATGCTGGAGTCGAGGAGCGCACGGCGGAGCAGGTGGTGCAGCGGCTCATGGCTGGCGCGGTCTCGAATCTGGAGCATGGATCACCACGCAACGTTCTCACGGGACCAGCGGCACGCGGTGATGCCGAAGGAATCGCTGCCCATCGTGCTGCGCTGCGCGACGATCCGGAGTCACTCGCAGTGTACGACGCACTGACGCGCGCCGCGGCGAGCCTAACCGCCCACCATGCCGCCACCATCGATGATGCGAACGTTCGGCGGGGGAGTGAACTGAAACGTTGATCGCGGGATCGTGACGTTCGTCCTGAAGCGCGTCACGGTGATCTTCCGTACCAGTCCGCTCGGCTCGGTCGATTCGAGCTGACGCACCAGTCCGTCCGTGTCGTCGATCCAGAGAGTCGCCTTTGTGAAGAGAGCGGTACGTGACTTGGGTATCAGCGTTATCGCGTGCGTTGCCTCGCCGCTGACGACACTCGCGCCCGCGTCGGTGACATCGTAGTTGCTCACAGGCGCGGAAAGTATCTGCCCCATCGGGTCGACGAGCATGCCACTCTCACCCGCCGCCGGAAGCTTGATCACCTGTCCTGGTGCGCTGCTCGGGAGATAGACCCAGAGATTCGTTCCGTCAGCGACGATGCGATCAGGATTCGTTCCCCCGAATGAGATTGACAACCGGTTGGGGCGACGGCGCATGAGCTCGCCGCTTGACGTCAATGTTCGATCCGTAAGCGGATTCGTTACAGTCTGATCGAAGCGCACGGCGATCGTTTCAGCGTTCGCATACGCGGCGATCGCGCGTTGAAGTGTTGCCTCTGGGCGTTGCGCACTGAGTGATGCGGTAATGCAGAGGATTGCCGGCGCGAGTGCAGGCACGACGTAACGTGATCTCATGGCTATCGTGTACCCGCTCGGGCGTCTACCGTTCCGCTGAGCGGGTGCGTGTCACGCCTCGGGCGAAGCTGGCAGTGCACGGCCGATTGCCTTCGCCACACCGCGGAGCTCGATCATGAGATCGGCGAACTGATCGGGATAGAGCGACTGCGCGCCATCCGACAGCGCGCGATCGGGCTCGGGATGCATCTCGACGATGATGCCGTCGGCGCCAGCGGCGACCGCTGCACGCGCCATCGGAATAACCTTGTCGCGCAGTCCCGTGCCGTGACTCGGATCCGCGATGATCGGAAGGTGCGACAGCCCGTGCACGATCGGAATCGCCGTGAGATCGAACATGTTGCGCGACGGCCGGGTCGAAGCTTCGAACTCCGCGCTCGCACAGAATCACGTGGCTGTTGCCCTCGGCCAGAATGTACTCGGCGCTGAGAAGCAGATCGTTGATCGTCGCCGCCATCCCGCGCTTGAGCAGCACCGGCTTCCCGAGTTTCCCGACCGTCTTGAGCAGCGAATAGTTCTGCATGTTGCGCGCGCCGATCTGAATGCAGTCGGCATGCTCTCGCCACAATGCGCGCTCCCTCATCGTCCATCGCCTCGGTGACGATCGGAAGTCCGGTTTCTTCGCGCGCCCGCGCGAGCAGCTTCAGGCCTTCTTGACCGAGTCCCTGGAACGAGTACGGAGAGCTGCGTGGCTTGAATGCGCCGCCGCGAAGCGCCGTTCCGCCGGCCTCGCGCACCAGCTCGGCAGCGCGAATGATCTGCTCTTCCGATTCCACGGAGCATGGTCCGGCTATCACGGGCACGTCCTGTCCGCCGAACGAAACGCCGGGTGCGATCGTGACGACGGTGGTCTCGGGCCGCCATTCGCGCGACACCTGCTTGTACGGCTGCGTGACGTGAATGATTTGCACGACGCCGGCAAGCGCTTCGATCCGCGAGGCGTCGACGCGTCCGTCGTTGCCGACGAGTCCGACGGCCGTGCGCTGCGCGCCCGGCATCGGTTGCGCGTCGTAGCCCATCTCCTTATGACCGCAACTACGCGATCGACGTCTGTCGCGGTCGCGTCGTGGCGCATGACTACAAGCATGATGCGCTCAATCTCGGTGTGGCGCCGAACCGCATGCGGCGTCGGCCCGTTCAGTCAATCAGACTCCAGCCGTCGCCGGCTCGGCCTTTGTCGCAGGCGCAGATCCGCTATCGCCTCTTCCACCGCGGGGCCGCGCATGCGGACGCTGACGATGGACGACACGCCCGGCTCCTGCATCGTCACGCCGTAAACTGCATCAGCCGCTTCGGTGGTCGTGCGCGGGTTGTGCGTGATCACGATGAACTGCGTGTTCGCCTTGAACTCGTTCAGCATCCGCACGAAGCGTCCGATGTTCGCATCGTCGAGCGGAGCGTCGACCTCGTCCAGGAGACAGAACGGGCTCGGCTTCGTGAGGAAGATTCCGAACAGCAGCGACAGCGCAACCAGCGCGCGCTCACCGCTCGAGAGCAGATGAATTCGCTGCGTCTTCTTGCCGCGCGGAGACGCGTGGATCTCGATGTCGCCGTCGAGTGGCGCGTCGGGATTCTCCAGACGCACGTCGCAATCGCCACCGCCAAACAGCGTCATGAAGATGTTCCGGAAATTCTCGCGCACCTGCACGAACGTCGTGAGGAACAGCTCGCGCGCCGTCGCGTCGATCTCGCGGATCGCCTGCTGCAGCTTGGCCCGCGCCTCGTCCAGATCGGCACGCTGCTGGCGCAGAAATTCGACAGCCTTGCTCTCCTCCTGGTGTTCCTCGATCGCGAGCGGATTGACCTGGCCGAGCGACTCGAGTTGCGCACGAAGGTCCGCGGCTTCGGCCCGCAACGAGTCGTCCTCGTCTTCCAGCTGAACGCATTCGGCCATCAATTCATCCAGCGGTCGGCGCCATTCGGTTTCGAGCCGCTCACGGATCGCTGTCCTGCGACCGGATAACTCGGTGTAGCGCAACTCTGCGGCATGAAGCTGATCGGAAATATTCGCAGCGTCCCGTCGCACCTGATCGAGAGCATGATCGGCTTCGGATAGCGCCTCGTCCGCCAGCCGCACCGCGCGCTCCGCGTCGGACAGCTGGGCTTCGGTGTCGCGCAATACGCCGTCGCGCGCTTCGAGATCGAGGGCCCAGTCTGCAAGTTGGGAAGTGAGCGCGGCATCATCCTGCGAAAGCGTGCTCAGCTCCGACTGCAACGCGGAGAGACGCGATGTCGCCATCACCTCTTCCTCGCGAAGACGACGCTCGCGGTCGGTGACGACCTGCAGCCTGGCTTGCGCTTGCGCCTGTTGCACCTGAGCCGCGGTCCGCAGCTCGCGCGTTTGATCGTGCGAGCTCTCCGCCTCGCTCAACGCACGACGATGCTCCGCCAGCGTTGCGTCGTGTGCATGTGCCGCATCATTGATGCGCGCGATCTCGGCGTCGATCTCCGTCCCGCGCTGGACAAGCGCCTCAGCGCGCTCGGAGAGCTTGGCGAGCGCCAGATCCGCCTCGGTCACTTCACGCGTGGCACGCTGATGACGGCGCAGAATCTCATTCACTCCCTCTTCCGCATGACGTGCCTCGCGTGCAGCGATTGCGGCAGCGTCTGCAGCAGCAGCGGATGCCTGCATCGCGACATCGAGCGCCTCGCGCGCACCGCCCGCGATTGCCGCGGCATTCCGAAGATTTGCGGCGGCGGTCTCCATCTCACGCGTGATATCGGTGAGCTCTGCGCGGCGACGTAGAGGTCCCGGGCCAGCGACGCTTGCGGGCAACCATACGGCACCACGCGCGTCCACGAAGGCAGTGGCTTCCTCAACCGCGCGAACGTCGCCGAGCAGTGCGCGTACCCAGCCCGCGGCTAGAGGGTCGGTCGCGTTGACGAGCGTGGCAAGATCGTCGGGTGCGGTTTGCGAGGTCGACGCGAACGTTGCGTCAACGGGCAGCAACAGCAGCGGACCCGGCTGCGTGGCGACGTGCCATGCGCGGATCGTATCGGCGGCCGCGCGGTCGCGCACCAGTACAGCATGCACCGTCGCGCCCAGATATCGCTCGATGAGCGCGGCAGGAACAGAGCCCGCACTGATGTAATCGCTGAGCGGGCCGAGGATGGCCCCCTCGGCGAACTTGCCACGCTCGCGCAGCAATTTTGCCGCCGCTGGCGCGAGTCCCACACGCTCGCGCTCGAGCGCCTGCAGCGCGTGCGCACGGCCTTCCAGCGCCGCGTGCGCTTCTTCCGCACGCAGTGCATCGCTGCGTGCCGCCGAATCGGCCTCGCGCGCGGCTCGAACGTCGGCTTCGGCAGAGTCGCGAATGTCGGCGGTCTCCACCACGCGAACGCGTGCGACGTCCAGCGCGACGCGCGCATCCTCGACTTCGCGCGCAACGAGCTCCGCGGCATCGAACAACTGCAGTTGCTCGTTCCGGATCGCCTCGTGACGACGGAGCACATCCTGTCGCTCGCGCTCGGCGGCATCGTGGTCCATCGTCAGGCGGTGGACCTGCTCGCGTAGCTCACGTGCGCGGCGCTCTGCCTGCTCCACAGCGCCGCGCGCTGCCGAGAGTGCCGTCCTGGCGATTTCCTCGCTGGTGGTGCGCTCGCTGAGCTGCTCGCTGAGCGCGGAGAGCTCCGCCTCCAGCTGAGCGCGCGAAGCGGCTGCTTCCGACAACTCAGCCTCGACCCGTTGCGCAGTATCGCCGCGCTCGCGCCGCTCCTCTTCCGCGCGCTCGCGATGAGCAGCCGCATTGCGGCGGCGCTCTTCGGCGACGGCAATCTCGCCGCGAAGCTGCTGTGCGCGTTCGCGCTGCTCGCCAACAAGGCGCGCGAGCTCGCTACGGCCGCCTTCGGCAGTCGCGCGTGCGGCGTGCGCCGTATCGCGCGCCCCTTCTGCTGCGAACACACGCTCGTGCTCCGTCGGCGCTGATTCACGCAGTGCGGCGAGCCGATCGCGAAGCTCGTCCAGCTCTGCGCTCCAGGCGGCCATCTCGCGGGCTGCGAGCGTGATGTCCACTGAAAACCGACGACTCGTCAGCTCCGCGTGTCGCTCGGCGCGCTTGCGCTGGCGAGCGAGGGAGCGAACGTGGCTCTCCTTCTCGTTCAGGAGATCGCCGAGTCGGGCGAGGTCGACCGTAGTCTCCTCCAGGCGGCGCTCCGTGCTGCGCTTGCGATCGCGGTAGAGACCGATGCCTGCCGCTTCCTCGAACAGCTCGCGACGGTCATCGGGACGATCGGAGAGCAGCGCGTCGAGCATGCGTGACTCGATCACGACACCGGAATCAGCGCCGAGTCCCGTGCCGCGGACCATGTCCTGAATGTCGCGCAGTCTGGCGGCCGAGCGGTTGATGAAGTAGTCGCTCTCACCCGACCGGCTCAGCCGGCGCGTGATGACGACTTCGCGAAACGGAACGTTGAAGCCGCCGTCCTCGTTGTCGAAATGCAGTGATACTTCAGCAATGTTCACCGCCTTGCGCGCGGAAGAACCCTGGAAGATCACGTCCTCCATCTTGCCGCCGCGCAGCGTACGTGCACGCTGCTCGCCCAACACCCAGCGCACGGCGTCCGACACGTTGGACTTGCCAGAGCCGTTGGGGCCCACGATTGCTGTGGCTCCGGGCTCGAAGACCAGTTCAGTGTGATCGGCGAACGACTTGAATCCGTGCAGCTCGAGTTTGGTCAACCGCAATTACGGTGTTCTCCCTGTGCGATATACGAGTGTAGGTGTAAGCTTTTCAGCACGCAGCGTGAGCATCAGCGCAGCCGCGTCTTCCGGCCGCTCGAAGGCTCCCGCGTAGAGTTTGAGCGACCCGTCCTGCTGTGCGAGGACGTATGAGCCCCACTTTCTGGCTTCCGGGTATTTCCTGACGAGCTCACTGGGCCGTCCGACGGCCGAGCTGTCGATCAACAGAGCGTACGGCGTGCGCACGACAGTGCCAAGCTGCGGTGTCGGAGTAACATTCTTGTGGCGCAGCACGGCGAGCTCCGCGTCGGCTTCGTTTCTCATCGGGTATGCACCGACGATCAGCTTGAAATATCTATCACGATTGGGACCCACCGGTACCGGTGAAATCGTGCCAGCCGGAAGGATGTCGCGAAAGCGGGCGAGTGTCTCGTTCGCGTCGTCCTTCGAATTCCATGCCGTCACCTCGACAGCATACGCGGACGCAGCCGCTGAGTCCGCCGGATTGGCGGGCGGTGGAACGGTAACCGAATCTACGGGCGCCACGACGGGCGGTGCCGCAACCACCGGCGCCGGTTGTCTGAACGCAGGCTTCTTCGCCCTGCTTGACGCTTCATTCGCGAAACGGAAATACAGTCCGGCGCCGACGAGTGCGACGAGCAGCAGCAGGAGTGCCGCGATCTTCCAGATCGGCAGCGGATTCTTTGCCGCGCCGCGCGGCCGCGCGTGCAGTGCAGCCGGCACTCGCGCCAGCACGTTGATGTACGGCGCAAAATCGAGCGGAGTTGCACCAACCAGCACGACGCCATCCAGCTGATCGATCAGCTCCTTGAGGCCGGGAGCGTCCGCCGGTGCAACCAGCAACAGCAGCGCGCCGACTTCGCGGAAGCCGTTCGCGAGCCGCTGCCAGCGGGCGTTGCGATAGATCTCCGGATCGGCAACGCTGCCAGTTCCGCTTGGCATGATGAACAGGTTCCCGGTCGTGTCGATTGGCTGCGCGATCTTGTTGAGCGACACGCCAAAGGTGAAGCTGTCCGAGATGCCGTGCGGATCGTCGCTCGTTACGAGCGCCTGAATCGGCTCGATCTCACCCACCAGATCGCCGATCGCGATCCGCCGATGCTCGGCTTCCGCGAGACCGATTCCGATCGCGACATGGGCCGCCGCGAGCGCGTCAGTGCCGGTGATCACGGCTGCGGAATAGCTGCCAAGCATCGGAGCGATCTGTCGGCCCGCCGCTTCCCAACCCGTTCCGTGATTCCCCGTGTCGGTGGACACGGGCGTCGACACTGGCGTGGTCTTGATCATGGCTGTCCGGGAAATACCCAGTAGGACCTCTTTGAATCGCGGCCGATCTGCTCAGCCGCCGCGCGATTCGGATATGGACCAAGTACTACGCGATAGATGGTGGTTCCGGCGCGTTGCGACGGTACTACTCGAGCCCGCGTGCCAGCGACGGAGATGCTGTCGGCGAGCGTACGCGCCTTGCTCTCGTTGAGTAGCGCTGCAAACGACACGGTGAACGGCGCCGCGGCCGATGCTGTGGGCGGAGGCGTGAGCGCGGGCAGCGTTGGCTGGTGCGGCGGCTCGTGCGGCAACTGTTGCGGCGGCTGTGGTGGCTGTGGTACAGCGGCGACTGGAGTTGCAGGTTGCGGTTTCGCAGCTGTGTCGGCCGTCGCAACGTGTGCTGAATCCGCGGCAAGATGTGCGGAATCGCTCGTCGTGGTGTCGGCGGTTGCGAACGAAACGGGCTGATCCACGCCAGCGGCACGCGGTCGGAATCCGTTCCAGAACGTGAAGTACCAGAAGTCGCTCGCACCACCGGCGACTGTGCGCACTGCCTGCAGGGTCTCGCCATCGACGAAGATCACGTCCCGGCCCGAATTTAGCGCGATCGCGCCGTCGGGAGCCGTTGCGGGAAGATCTTCCGTCCACTTTGTGCGGACCGACCCGACCACGTGATTCGTGGCAACTGCGATAACCCAGGCGGAATCACCGCGGGCAGGGCGCGCAATCACGTAGCGACCAAGCCCGTCCATGCGGAGATCCGAGATCTCGCCGGGAAGTTGAATCGTTGAGGCGACCTTGTCCGTGTATCGGTCGACCACAGCGAGCGACGAGTCGCCGGTCGTCGCCACGTAAATCCTGTCGCCGCTTGGAGTCGGGGCAAGTGCGACTATGTGTCCGCGCACGCGGATCGGTGGCACCTCGCTCAGGTCGCGTCCACGAACCCCCACGAGGGCGGTATCGGTTGCTACATAAACGCGGTCGCCCACCTGTGCATGAACGCCGCGCATGGTGATGGGAAGTGTGACTGTGTCACGAAGCTTGGTGTCTGGCGGATGTACGAGCCAGAGAACTGCATCGTTTCCGTGCTGGGCGTCGATCACCAGGCCGCCGTCGGATTGCGGGAAGACGGCGCGCGCAGGGTAGGGTGGTGTGAGCTTCCAGTCCCCCGAACGGGTGAGCCGAATGACTGTTCCGTTGTCGTCGACTCCGTATATGTCCGTTCCAGTAGGGGCGGTCAACGAAGTCAGCTGGGCCTTCGTTGCAATCGCGGATCCGCTCATCCGAAGGTCCACGCGTGCTGGCTGGCCCTTGGCGTCGATGATGGCGAGTGCGCCGCCTTCCGGATCGAAGCCGAGCACGCGGTCTATGGAGGTCGTATGGCCCGTCCATACGACGGAATCGAGCCGCGGATATAGGTAGGCGCGAACGGTGCCGCCCTTTCGGGGCAGCCGGATCAGAATTGGATCGGGACCGCGGGCGGCCTCAGCGCGAGCCGCATTTCCTACGGTGTCCGTATTCGCTTTGTGCTCTCGGCCGCAGGCAATCGCGGAGAGAAGCAACAAGGAGATAGAGAGCCGTCTGTGCACCGCGGGAATTTAACCGATGAAACGCCTCTCCGGGACGGTTTTAGCAGCGGGAAGGTGCGTCGATCGTCGCCCGCGACTTGGCGCCGCGGGGGACGATCGGATTCAACGCCGTCGCGTCGCAGGCGTGGACGATGGCAGCGAGGGCAGGGCGCGGACGTATCCGCGCCTGTCCTTAATAACCGACGCCCAGCGAGAACGTCCAGTTGTAGCCCGTATATCCCGGCCTGTCCAGCGGCCGCGCCACGGACCAGTTCAGTATCGCGAGATTGAACAGATTCACGCGGATCGTCCCGCCATAGCTGCGCAGGAAGTATCTGTCGATGTCCAGGTTCGGATTGAAGTTGCGCGGCCGCGCGAAGTGGATCGCCTGGCCCGCGTTCCATGCAAGACCCGCATCATAGAACAGTGCGCCGTCAACGGGCGGTATTCCGATCGGAAGTGCTCCAAGATCGAAGCGCCGGATGATGGGGAACCGCAACTCCTCGTTGAATACGACCGCGCGCGTTCCGATCAGTTGCGGCGCCGAGCAGCCGTTTGCATACACGCTGCCCGTATTGAGGAACGACGAGCACGAATAGCCACCGTAGAAACTCGATTGGTCGTATCCGCGCACGAAGTCCGGACTACCCACGTAGATCGGAAGCTGGTATGCGTCGCGTCCGTACGAGCCATCGAAGAAGAGGCGTGTCGCGAATGTCAGCGTATTGAACACGACCGGATCGTATCGCCGATAGTCGGCCGTGTAGTTGATGAACTTGAGATTGCCGATCGCGGGCGATACCGCGAAGCGCATGCGCCGCCCACTTACCGGCCCGGTAACGCCGAATAGAGAGTTGTCGGTAACGTACGCAGCGTTGGGTGACAGGAAAGACAGCGTGCCGAGCGACGTCCCATTCGATTGCGACGCATTGCCGTAGATGTCGTACGTCTGCGTAACGAAACCACGTCCGATCGCGCTTGCGCCGAGTCCAAGCTCGAACCGCTGGAACCGGTTCAACGGATACGCAGCGGTAATCGACGCACTTCTCATCACGTAACGGAGGAACTGGTACTGGTACTGCGTGCCATCTGGTGATACCTGCGCGGCCGTGTTGAGATACGCAACATCCTGCGATACGCCTGTTATGTACTGCCAGCGGTGACTCATGTTCGCGTACGCGAGCAGCAGACTTGCATCCTGTATCCGACCATACACGCCGCCACCAACCGCAAGCTGATGATCGCCCGTGAGATCGCTGAAGACGAGCGTCGTTCCGCCGCCATACTGCGTGCCATATCCCCCACCCGTCGACACGCCGACCGTGCCACCCGAGATGTAGTCGGGCTGGAAGCTCACGCGGTACGGATAATCCTTGAACGTGAGCGTGTCCGGCATGCCCGTCACCGGGTCTGCCAGCAGCGTCGCGACGCTCGATACGTTGGTGCTATCGGACTTCTCGGCCTCCGATAGCGTGCCGGACTGGCGCGAGCCATTCGCGGACCTGTATGTCGAGGTCGCGTTGCTCGCGCGACCGGGCGTCGAGTCCCGAACCGGCGTCGTGGGTGCACCAGCGGATGCGACCGTAGCAGCAGGCTGTGCCGGAATCGCAGTCGCGTACTGCTGCGGGTTGTCTATGTACCAGACTGTGAAGTCGTTGCGATCGAAGTAAGTGAAGGCAAGACGGTTAGTCGCGCGCGACCAGCTCATCACGGGACTCGTCTCCGTGAACTGGCTGATTCCGGACTGCACATTAGTTACGCGCAGATCCTGATTCGACGAGAGATCGTGCAGGTAGATGTTGGGCGTTCCATTACGATCGGACACATATGCGATTGACTTGCTGTCCGGCGACCACACCGGATTGATGCTGAGTCCCTTCTGTCCGGGAAGCACTTCGCTCGTACCACTCTGCAGGTCGTACACGGCGATCTGCATCTTGCCCAGCTTGAGCGAAGGGAGATCGGTGCTCGCGCGGTCCGTGGCGTATGCGATGCGCGTACCGTCAGGGGACCACGACGGCATCGCGTCGCCATAACGGTCGCTCGTGAGACGGCGCAGATTCTTGCCATCGGCATCGACGATGTAGAGATCCGTGATTCCGTCGGCGAAGCCGCTGAAGACGATGTGCTTGCCGTCGGGTGAATATGACGGACTCAGCACTCCGTCCAGCGGAAGCTTGTCGTACTGCACCACGTCACCGGTTGCGACGTCCGCGATCGAGAGTACGTCACGTCCTTCGGTTTGTGCCGTGAACGCGAATTTCTTGCTGTCCGGCGAGAAGGAGCCCTGCGAATACAGCAATCGCAGCTCCTCGAATCGAGGATTGGTCGTCGTCTTTACCAAGCGCTTGATTCGCTTGCCGGTGGTTGCGTCGCCAAGGTAAAGATCGATGAATATCTCGCCCTTCTTCACGCTTCCGTTCGACAGGAACGCGATGGTCTTTCCGTCCGGTGACAGCACGGGCGCGATGAAGATCGAGCCCCCCGTGATCTTCGGGGTGAGTAGCGGAGTCGCGAAGTCACGCACGCGCTGCATCGACGCGAGCTGCGGAAGATATTCCTCACGCGTTGCTGCACGCCACTGGTCGCTCAACTGGGGAAGGGTGATGCCGAGCTCGTGCTCGAAGCCGCGGTCGATCCCCATCGTCGTTACGCTCTGCAGTATCTCGCCGATCGCACCGTCGCCCCAGCGCTCGCCGATGTAGCGCCAGAGCGCCTCACCGTACCGATAGGGGAAGTAGTCGTTCGGGTCGTCCGTCATCTGCTTGATCGTGGGCATGCTGCCGTTCTCGACGGCATTCCTGATCCACATGGTCGTCAGCGGATGGTTCGGTCCGAGCGACAGGTACTCGGCCATTCCTTCCATGAACCATCCGGGAGGATTCACCTGCTCGAGATTCTGGATGTTCGCGCCAGCCTTGCCTTCCGCAAACACGTCGAACTGGAACTGGTGCACCATCTCGTGCGTCAGCACGTGCTCGAAGCTGTCGTAGTCGCCAGTAAATGGAAGCTCGATTCTTTGGCGCATCGGCTCGGTCACGCCGCCGACGCCCTCGCCGAGATCGCCGTTGATGTTGCTCTGACCGAAATCCTGGCGCGAGGCGTAGAGCAGGATCGGCTTCTTTTCGCGGAACTGATGACCCAGCAGGCGCGAAAGACGGGAGTACGATCGCTCCGCCATGCGTGCCGCGTCGTGTACGGGCAGCTTCTCTTCTGGATAGTAGTGAATCAGGAAGTGCTCGGTCTCCAGAACACGCCAGCGGAAGTAACGGTATTTGACCTGATTCTGCCCGAAGTAACGCTGTGCGCTCGCCGGTGCTGCGGAAACCAGCAACGCAGCAGCGGCCAGCACTCCGAACACCCGCGACGCGACAGTCATTTTATACTCTCCGTGACTTGCTCAGCCTTGACCGGGACGACTTCCGCGTCGCCCCACAGCCGCTCGAGCTGGTAGAACTCGCGCAACGTGGGATGAAAGATGTGCACCAGGAAATCGACGTAATCCAGAAGCACCCACCGCCCCTGACTCAATCCCTCGACGTGATGCGCACGCATTCCCTGTTTGCGCAATTCGGCCATCACGTGCTCCGCGATCGAGCGCACGTGCGTGTCTGAAGTGCCGCTTGCAATCAGAAAGCAATCAGTCATGTCGCTGACACCTTCGAGATTCAGGATAACTACGTCGTTCGCTTTTACGTCGACACATATGGCCGCTGCGCGTTGCGCGGCGGCGAGGGAAGTCGAAGCGGTTGTGGCGGCCATTCTACTCCTGAAACGGGATTCGGATTACGATTTTCGCCCGGTGTACTCCACGGCGCTAATTCTACACACGAAACCGCATTTCGTGCGCCAATGGTAGCGCGGGCGTTTGCACTACGGGACGAGCGGCGGGTCTGGCGCGGTGTGTGGCTATATGACGGCGGGGGATGGAGGTCAGTTAAGACCCGCCATCCCCCGATAGGGGTCACAGGGCAGCCGTCATCCCCGAGAAAGCCGTCGTCCGACGTGCACGGCTTCCCTACGCGCCCTACTGCTTGATGACCCAGACCTTGATCTCGGGGTGTACGTCGGCGTGCAGTCGGACAGGCACGCGATAGACGCCGAGGGCCTTGATGGGCTCGTGAAGCTCGATCTGGCGCTTCTCAACGTGCAGCCCCTGGGCGGCGAGCTGAGCGGCGATATCGCTCGACGTGACCGAGCCAAACAGCTTGCCTTCCTCGCCCACGCGCGCCGAGAAGGTGAGCGATACCTGTTCCAGCTTCTCCGCGAGCTCGCGCGCTGAGCCGCGGCGTGCCTCTTCGGCCGTCTCGAGCCGCTGGCGCTCCTGCTCGATCTTGCGCTTGTTGCCCTCGGTCGCGAGATACGCGACGCCGCGGGGAAGGAGATAGTTGCGGCCGTAACCGTTCGAGACGCTCACGACGTCGCCTGTGTGGCCGAGCTTCTCGACCGCCTGCCGAAGAATGACTTCCATGTTTACCTCAACTCCGTTTGTTGAACGTCTTGTTGAACGTCGACCATCACCTGGTCGTATCCACATTCGCGCGAGTGCGCCAGTCCATCCACGTATCGCCTACACCAACACCCAGCGCCAGCGCTCCGAGCAGGAGCGGCGCAAAGACCGTCATGACGATCAGGAGCGTCGCAGCCCACTTTCCGCGTGTCATGAACGACAGTACGCCAACACCGCGAAAGAGATACAGGGCACCGAAAAACACCAGCAAGTTCAGTCCAGCGTCCCGTCCCTCCGCAAATACCGGAAGGAAGAAGATCGTCGCGCCAACGGCCAGGCCCCAGACGAGCTGATCGTTGAAGCGAAACTGCTTTACCGCGCCGAGCGCCGGCCCAAGATCGGCCGAGGCGACTCGGTGATAGATCACCCACGCGAGCGCCAGAGCCAGCAGCGACTCCAGTGCTACCAGCGCTGGAACCGTACGCGCGGAGCGGCTCGCGATCGTGCGCAGATCAGCCTCGTTCGACTTGACCATACTGTCGAGGCTTGGACTGCGCTCGACCGCTCGCTGCCAAACCGGAGATGCCGCCATGTCGTTCACGACAGCCACGGTTTCGTCGGTACGGCGGTTGAACTCAGTCTTCATCACCGACCGGACCGACGGAATCCCATCAGGCGTCGAGATAGTTACCGCGAACGCCACGACCGATGCGATTCCGAGAGCCGACAGCGCCCTGATCAGAAACTTGTCGCCCGGCGTCAGCAGCGACGCGAGGCCGAACGACGCCGCCAGCAGCAGCGTCCATCCGTGTACCAGTGATCGGTAGCTGCCAGGTCCCGGTCCGACGGGGCTTGTGGCGGCATACCAAGCCAGAACAATCGCGACGACGGCCAGCCAGATGCCGCCACCGTTCCACCAGCCCAGCGCCGCACAAACCGCGAGCGTCGCAGCGAGCAGAATCCACGTTTCCGTGATCGGTACTACCGACCGCAGCGCGCTCGGGAAGTCCGGGAGCACGAGGAAGGCGAAGAGCGCGAGGAGCGCGGCTCGCCAACCAGGTGCGAGGAGACGTGACACAGCTTGATCGAGCGCCTGACTACGCGCCCTGGCTCCTCGTGTACGGAAGCAGGGCGAGGTAGCGAGCACGCTTGATGGCGCGCGCCAGCTGGCGCTGATGCCGAGCATCGACGCCGCTCAGGCGCCCGGGAAGGATCTTGCCATTCTCGGTAATGAAGCGGCTGAGAAAGCGCTCGTCCTTGTAGTCGATGAAGCGGATGCCGGCTTCCAGAACCGGTGAGACCTTCTTGTTGCGTCTGGCCATGGGTTAGTCCTCGTCCTCGTCGTCTTCTTCTTCCGCCAGGGCGCGGGCGCGCGCGGCGTTGGCTTCGACACGATCGGCGGGAACGCCGAGCTCGTGCTCGTAGAGGCTGATGAGATAGCGGATGACGCCGTCATCGAGCTTGAGCGAGCGCTCGAACTCGGGCAGCGTCGTCGTGTCGGCGGCGAAGCGCGCTACGACATAGTAGCCATTCTCATGCCGGCCAATCTTGTAGGCGAGCTGACGGCGGCCCCAGATGTCGAGCTTGGCGTCTTCGGTGAGACTGAGCAGGCCGTGATGGCGGCTCAGCTTCTCGGTGATGGCGGCGTCTTCGAGTGCAGAATCGAAGATATACACCGCCTCGTATTCACGAGTCATGTGCTGGCAATCCTCCTTGTGGTCATAACCGCCCCCGGGTGGTTGCCGTAACCGAGGGAAGGGATGGGTTTTTGTGTAGCCTTGAAATATAGCATGGGACCGCCTTCGACGACAACCATCGAGCTCCACGGGGGCCATGTCACGGTTGCCCGCCATCACATGCTGGGTATGTTTGCTACGAACAATGACCAATCGGCGATGAATTCACGTTATCAGGGGTCCCTCCGTCGAATTCGCGATTTACAAAGTCCGGTTTAAACCCGCTTCGGCTTGATCGCGGGCATCTCGCTATAGATCCGCTGGTTTGATTCGGAGCTTGCCTGCGAGCCGTTCCGCTCTCACATCCCCATGCGGCGCCAGCGGACGCCAGAACTTGTAGACGTACTTGTTCCAACCAGCGAGATTGCGCCCGCTCCGTGCGACCGGAATCAATCGGCGAGCAGGTATCGCGAGCAAACGACGTTGCAGGCGGTATCCGAGTGCATGCCCATCGCGCGGCCGAAACTGCGCCCAGCCGATCGATCCGCTGAACCCCGCGGGACCAAAATCATCGGAGTCGAGAAGATCTTCCACGAATACGCGAAGCGAGCCTTCGAATGTGCCGAGTACATCGTGCATCGCGACGACTGCACCGTCGGCGAGAAACGGCTTGAACATCTCGATGTCCGCGTGTGCGCCGTCGTACGTATGGTCACCGTCAACCCATAGGAAACGAATCGGCTTAGCCCACGTTCTTGCCACGTCGTGCGAGAAGGCACGGTGTGGTACGACGTGTGTGCTGCTACCAGCGCGCTCAACGTGCGTTATGAAATCATCGTACGACGTCGCCGCGCCATTCAGGTTGGGATCGGTCACCGATGGCGATGTGTGTGGATCGATCGCGTGCACGGGATCCAGCCCAAGTATGCGCGCGACGGTTCCGAGCCCGACTGTCGAGCGTCCCTTGAAGCTTCCGATCTCCACGTTCGCGCCTTCTGCGGGAGCAAGCGCGAGCGCCGTCATGATGAATCGTGCTTCACGCTCCGATAGATATCCGGGAGTGTCGCGCACATGCGCCCATCCCTCATTCACCGCATCGTTGACGCGCCCGATATCCATTGTCTAGACGTTGAACTTGAATAGCAGCACATCGCCATCCTTCACAACGTACTCCTTTCCTTCCGATCTCACATCGCCCTTCTCGCGCGCATCCTTCCACCCGCCATCCGCGATGAAGGCGTCGAATGCGACCGTATCTGACTTGATGAAGCCGCGCTCGAAGTCGGTGTGGATCACTCCGGCAGCCTGTGGCGCCGTGTCACCGCGATGTATGGTCCACGCACGGACTTCCTGCTCTCCGGCGGTGAAGTAGGTCTGCAGCCCGAGCAGGTGATATCCGGCGCGAATGAGGCGATCCAGTCCGGCGCTCTCCAGTCCAAGCGACGCGAGAAAGTCTCCGCGATCTTCCGGTGGCAGCTCCGCGAGCTCTGCCTCGATCTTGGCTGAGAAGGGAACGATCTCCGCCTCTTCTCCGCTAGCGGCAACCGCGGCGCGTAGTGCCGTCAGATACTTGCCTTCCTCGCCGGTGAGCTCGGCGTCGCTGACGTTCGCCGCATACAATACGGGCTTGACGGTCAACAACGTCAGTGGCGCGAGCAATTCCTTTTCGTCGAGCCGTGAGTGAAGCGTGCCACAGTCCACGTCCTTCCTTGAGGAAATCATTTGCCCGCTCCAGCACGACGAGTTCTGCTGCTGCATCCTTGTCGCCGGTCTTGGCTGTGCGACGCGTCTTGTCGAGACGCTTCTCGAGTGTTCCCAGGTCCGCGATGGCGAGCTCGAACTCGATCACCTCGCGATCGCGCGCGGGATCGACGCTGCCCATCACGTGCGTCACGTCCTCATCGTCGAAGCAGCGGACGACATGAACGATCGCGTCGGTCTCGCGAATGTTCGCGAGAAACTTGTTGCCAAGTCCTTCACCATCAGCCGCGCCCTTGACCAGGCCGGCGATGTCGACGAACTGCACGACAGCGGGAACGATTTTTTTTGGATGAACGATATCGGCGAGCTTGCCCAGTCGCGCGTCGGGAACTTCCACCATCCCGACGTTCGGCTCGACGGTGCAGAACGGATAGTTCGCCGCCTCCGCACTCGCAGCCGTAAGCGCGTTGAAGAGTGTCGATTTTCCGACGTTTGGGAGTCCTACGATGCCGAGCTTTAACATTTGATCTTCGATGTAAGTACAATACTGCGGAGTCCGTCCCCACTCCGTCCCCACTCCGTCCCCACTCCGTCCCCACTCCGTCCCCATCCTAGTTGTTCAACCGCATGGCTGCTTCGACGTCACCTTTCGCCCAGATCTCGCACACATCTGTAAGCGACGGCATGCAGTGACATTATCTCCTCGCGCTCCATCTTGCCGAACGGCGCAAGCACGAAGTCTGCGAGATCTCCGCTTATCGCGCGATCGGCGGCTGGGCCGACTCCGATGCGGAGGCGCGCGTAATCCCGTGTCTTGAGCACGTGCTCGACACTCTTCAATCCGTTGTGTCCACCGGCACTCCCCTTTGCGCGCGTGCGATACCGTCCGACCGGCAGCGCAACTTCATCCGAGATCACCAACAGATCCGTCGCCGGCGCCCAGAATGCGCGGCGCGTGTAGGGGCGCAGCGCGTCGCCGCTCAGGTTCATGAACGTCTGCGGCTTCATCAACCGCACTTTCACGTTGCCAAGCATTCCGCTCGACACCTGCGCGTCGCCGTCCTTCCGCCAGCCGTCAAAGTGCCAGCGTTCGGCGAGGTGATCCACCAGCCACCAGCCCACGTTGTGGCGCGTCGCCGCGTATTCGCGGCCGGGGTTGCCGAGTCCGACGATGAGTTTCACGGGCTGAGTTTCACGGGTGAGTTTCACGATTGATCGCGGATACGAAAAAGGGCGGGCGAGTTGCCCGCCCTCTGACGTTGCACGAGTGAGTTACTTCTTCTCGGGCTCTGCACCCTCTTCGGGCTTCTTGGCGCGAATGACTTCCGGCTCGGCCGACGTCGGCTCGACTTCCGCCGCAACCGCTTCGACCGCTGCGCGCGGCGTTGCGATGACGACGACTGCTGCGCCGGGATCGTCCAGGACGGTGACGCCGTCTGGAACCTTGACCTCGCTCACGTGGATCGAGTCGCCAAGGTTGAGGTCCGTGATGTCGATCTCGATCTGGTTCGGCATCTTGGCCGGATCGACCGAGATGGTGAGCTCACGAAGCGGGTGATCGATGATGCCGCCGCCGAGACGAACGCCGACCGGGGTGCCGATGAGGCGGAGCGGGACGCGCACCGTCATCATCTCGCCAGCGACGATCTCCTGAAAGTCGATGTGCAGGATCGCGCGCTTGAACGGATGGCGCTGGATCTCGCGAATGAGTGCGCGGGACGTGGCGCCCTCTACCGCCAGCTCGACAACCGTGTTGTCGGCCGAGATGTGTGACAGCAGCTTCTCGAGATCGCGCGCCGAGACGGCGAGCGGCTGCGATTCGCGCGCATGTCCGTAGATGACCGCAGGGACCTGGCCCTCGCGACGAAGCGAGCGGGCGTTGCCCTTTCCGGTGCCGGTGCGGCGAGTTGCGGTGAGTGATGCTGTTGCCATGCTTGACCCCTATTCAAATAGCGAGCTGACCGACTGCTCGGAGTGGATGTAACGAATCGCCTTGGAGAGAAGCTCTCCGACCGAAAGTATCTTCAGCGTCGGGAACGTTCGCTCCGGCGGAATGCACACGGTATCGGTCACCGCCACCTCCGTGATCGGCGCACTGCTGAGCCGTTCCACGGCGGGGCCGGAAAACAGCGCATGCGTTGCGCAGACATACACGTCACGCGCGCCAAGAGCCTTGAGCGCGCGCGCCGCTTCACACATGGTACCCGCCGTGTCGATCATGTCGTCGACCAGGAGACAATCCCGGCCGTCGACCTCGCCAACGACGTTGACGACTTCGGCCACGTTGGCCTTGGGTCGTCGCTTGTCGATGATCGCGAAGGTGGCGTTGAGCCGCTTCGCGAAACCACGGGCCATCTTGGCGCTCCCAACGTCGGGTGCGACGACGACCGGGTCCAGCAACTGCTTCTTTCTGTAGTGTGCGGTAAACACCGGCGCGGCGTAGAGGTGATCGACGGGAATGTCGAAGAACCCCTGAAGCTGATGCTGGTGAAAATCCACTCCCACAACTCGATCTGCGCCGGCCGTCTGGATCATGTTCGCCACCAGCTTCGCGCCGATCGCAACTCGCGGTTGATCCTTTCGGTCCTGTCGCGAATAACCGTAGTACGGCATGACCACAGTCATCCGAGCGGCGGAGGCGCGAAGGGCTGCGTCGATCATGAGCAGCAGCTCCATGATGTTGTCAGCCGGCGGATTCGTGGGTTGAACGATGAACACATCGTTGCCGCGAACGTTTTCATCGATCCGGACAAAGATCTCGCCGTCCGCGAATCGCGTCGACGTGTTCCTTGCACAGCTCGATCCCCATGTGACGCGCAATCTCCTCGGCGAGCGCCTTGTTGGCGGTTCCGGAGAGAAGCTTGGCGCCGTGACTCGGTACGGACAGGCCGTCCATTTTTGTACAGCCTTTAAGGTTAATGACGCCTGTGGCGCCGGTCAATAAGAGGTGCTATTTGGGGGTACCCCCGACTGCATTGCCCCCGGTGGATTCGAACCACCATTCTCGGATCCAAAGACCGATGTCCTGCCATTGGACGAGGGGGCAGAAAAAGAACAGCCTTGCAAGCTAGTCTAAGCGGCGCACGCCTTCAACGTTGAGCGCGGTCCGGGTGAGCACCACCCGGCACCCGGTAGCCCGCTCCAGAGCCTCCACATCCGGCTCGCGAGTCGAATATTCCGAAGAGCACCGACCCGGAACCGGTCATCTCGGCGATCGACGCTCCGGCGGCCCGGAGCGTTGCGATGACCTCGCGTAGCAGCGGATGGCGCAGCGCCACCGGCGATGCCGACAGGTCGTTGTGCGCCAGCCGGGCGACCGCGGTCCAGTCCGTCAGATCGCTCATCGTGATCTGTCCCGGCCGGCGATCCCCCAACAGCGGCAAGGCGTATGCCTCTGCGGTGCTGATTCCAAACGAAGGGATCACCAGCGCGACGTGACGTTGGGGAAGTGCTGGCAGCGCCAGCATCCGGTCGCCGCGCCCCCAGGCGAGCGCGCTGAGCGCACCCGTTACCAGGAACGGGACATCTGCACCGAGCCGGGAGCCCAGCTCAGCGAGTTCGGCCGTGGTACGCTTGCGCGGACACATCGCGTTCAGCGCCAGCAACGTGGCTGCAGCGTCGGCGCTTCCGCCTCCGAGACCGCCGCCCGACGGGATCCGCTTGGTGATCTCGATATGAAATCCGGTGGGCCAGTCGATGCGGTCCGCATTACAACTGCGCGGCGCGAAACGCGAGATTCTCATGCGCCTGCCCGACGTCTTCACTGCACGAGATAACGCGATCGCCCACCGGCGCGAGCGTCACGCTACATCGTCCGCCAGTTCGATTTTATGAAACAGCGTTTCGATCGTGTGGTATCCATTGTCTTCGCGCGCCATGACGTGAAGCCAGAGATTCAGCTTCGCCTGCGCACGCACCGAAACGCTGGTCGTCACTTGCTGCTCACGCAGTACTCTGTTCTGCGTCCTGCTGCGATTGCAGGTCCTTGAGATTGAGATTCAGCCGCGCTGCGTACACTGCGCCGAAGACCGTGATCGGAATGAATGACAGGATATGGAAGCCGAGCGCCCAGCTTGTCGCGAGCGATGGATCTACCGCGTAAATCGCGAGGCCGATCACTGCAACTTTCTCGAACACGCCGAAATATCCCGGCGCGGCCGGAACCGCGACGCCGAGTGCGACCATCGCCTGCAGCAGCAGCGCCGCTGAGAATGGCGCGTGGATTCCCACCGCGCGCATCGCAATCCACCATCCGAGCGCGTTCATCAGCCAGTGCGCGATAGTCCATCCCAGTACCGCCGCGAAGTGCGTCGGACTGCGCAGCACGCTCAGTCCATGACTGAAGGTGACGAGCGCAGCCTTGCCGCGCTCTTCCATTTTTGGCGAGAGTCGTCGCGCAAACAACTCGAACAAACGAATCAGCTGTGCGGGGAAAAATACCAGCGCATACAGCACCAGTATCGCAACGCCGACCAGCACCGCGCCGGCCAGCGCCCATCGCACGATCGACTGTCCGCCCACCTGAACGTGTGCCGGAAAGCGTGGATCCAGTACCGAGAGAAACGCGAGCAGCAACAGAACTATCGCGTCGAAGATGCGATCGACAGCGAGCGATGCAATCGACGTCGAGAACGGCACCGGTGTCTCCCGCGTGAGCACGTACGCGCGCGCAACCTCGCCGGCGCGCGCGGGAACAACATTGTTCACCATCATTCCGATCGCAGTCGCGCGCCAGAGCGGACCGAACGGAAGCTTGGGGTATATCGGATCCAGAATCGTACGCCAGCGTCGCGCGCGCAGCGGAAAGATCAGCGTCGCGCACACGACTGCGATCGCGAACAGCCACGGATTCGACTGCGACAGCTCGTGGATGACAGTCGCAAGACTCACTTCGCGCAACACCCACCACAACAGCACCGCGCTGATGGCGACACCGAGCAGCGCGCGGAGGTGTTTCTTCAACGAACAGAATCCATCGCGGTCCGAATTTCACCGACAGCAGCCGGGAGCCCGATGAACACCGCGCGGCTGATTATCGAATGGCCGATGTTGAGCTCCTCTATCTCGGGAATCTCGGCGACAGGACCGAGGTTTCGCGCAGTGAGGCCGTGGCCCGCGTGTACTGCAAGCTCGAGCTCGGCAGCGAGCCTCGCGGCCTCGCGCAATGCGGCGAGCGGTAACGGATCACCTGGGTGGTTGGCGAAGTCGCCGGTGTGAAGCTCGATCGCGTCGGCGCGGACCTGCTTCGACATGCGAACGGCGGCCTGGTCCGGGCCGATGAACAGACTTGTCCGGATACCCGCCTCCCGCAGCGCGGAAACCGCGCGCTCGACACGCGTCGCGTGCTTCACGACGTCCAGTCCTCCCTCTGTGGTCACCTCCTCTCGTCGCTCCGGGACGAGGGTTACCTGATCCGGACGGCTGGCGATCGCAATTGCCACCATCTCGTCGGTGCACGCGAGCTCGAGGTTGAAATAAGTCCGGATGGCGGCCCGCAGGACTCCGACGTCGGCGTCCTGGATATGGCGGCGATCCTCCCTGAGGTGAGCGGTGATCCCGTCCACGCCGACTTCCTCGCAGACCAGGGCGGCTTCGACGGGGTCAGGCTCGTATCCGCGCCGCGCCTGCCTGAGCGTCGCGACGTGGTCGATGTTCACATAAAGGCGCTGGTAGCTTGCTCGCATATTCGGCCGGAGTATAACTTCTTCCCAATGAAGAAGTTACTGCTTGCATTTATGGTGGTGGGAGCCCTCGCGTGTCATACCGCGGCGCCGCCATCGACGTCCACGGTCGACAATTCGCCCGGCGCCAAAACATCCACGGCGGCGGTGGAACGCTTCTTCGCCGCGGTTCACGCGCAGGATCTCCAGGCGATGTCGCTGGTCTGGGGTACGTCGAAGGGGCCGGCACGCGACAACATGGATCGTGCGCAGCTGGAGAAGCGCGAGGTGATCCTGCAGTGCTACTTCAATTCCAACTCGTTCCGGATTCTTGGCGAGAGTCCAACGTCTGAAGTGCGCCGCATGGTGCGCGTCGAGCTGCAGCGCGACGGCACGACGCGGACGCCAACGGTCTACACAGTGCTCGGACCGAACGGGCGTTGGTACGTCGAGAATCTGGATATCGCAGCGGTCAAGGATTTCTGTGGGATGGCGCCGCCTTCCCCTGGAAACATGTAGCGACTCCCGTCGGCACATCGTGTTCCCATAGTGCGTAAGGGGAGCCGGGCGCGGATAAATCGGCGCCCTAGAGGTCCGTTATTCCGATAACTCCACCAGCACTCCACCTGTCGAAGATGGGTGCAAAAAGGCGATCAGCTTGCCCTCGGCGCCGCGCCGCGGCGTTGCGTCGATAATCCGGATCCCGGCTGCTCGGCACCGCTCCAAGGCAATGTGAATATCTGGTACGGCAACACAAATGTGATGTATCCCCGGGCCGCGGCGCGCCAGGTACTTGCCGATCGGGGTGTCGGGGGCAGCCGGCTCCAGAAACTCGATGAGCGACTCGCCGCTCTCCACTGCCGCTATGCGCGCCCCGTCCGAATCGGCCAGGGGCACCTCCGGCATCTGCAACACATCGCGGAAAAAGGGCAGAATGGCCGACAGCGATTCCACCGCGATTCCAACGTGTGCTATGTGGGCGGTCCGCCCGGATTTCGGGGCTGAGGCGTCGGGGTCGGGCATTGCTTGTGCGATTAGATTAGAAGGTGAGCACGTGAACGCACTTTGCACTCACGATAAGCGGCCTGGTTGCCGCGGAGAAAGATAAGATGTCGAATTCAGTGGAGCTTACGGACGCCACCTTCTCGAGCGAGATCGAGAAGCACGACGGCCTCGCAGTGGTGGATTTCTGGGCTCCGTGGTGTGGCCCGTGCCGCATGGTCGGCCCGGTTCTCGAGGAGCTGGCCAGTGAGTACGCTGGCAAGGCAAAGGTGGCAAAAGTCGATGTGGATCAGAATCAGAGCCTCGCGCAGCGCTTCGGCGTTCGCTCGATTCCCTTGATTCTCTTCTTCAAGAACGGCAAGGTCGTCGATCAGGTGCTGGGTGCGGTTCCCAAGGCTCAGCTCGCGGCGAAGTTCCAGCAGCACGCGGCGTAATCACAGCGCAACGCACTCGCGTTGCAACTGTGCCGTCGTACAGTCCCAGGGGCGCTCGTTCAATTTGACCGCGGTTTTGTCGTGGTAATTGGATGAGCGCCCCTTCTGCGTCCCAGGGCTCGCTCTACATCGTCGCCACTCCCATCGGGAATCTTGGTGACATGACACTGCGCGCGATCGAAGTGCTCAAGTCGGTCAGCGTCGTGGTCGCGGAGGACACGCGACACTCGCGCACGTTGATGAACCACCTTGGCGTCAACACGCCGATGACCGCTTACCATGAGCACAACGAAGCGCGTGAAGCGCCGCGCCTCGTCAAGCGCATGGTCGAAGGTGAGTCGATAGCTCTCATCTCCGACGCCGGCACGCCCCTGCTGTCCGATCCCGGCGCGCGGCTTGTCGCGGCCGCACTTGCAGCGGACTTGCGTGTCATACCCATTCCCGGCGCATCCGCGCTGCTGTCCGCGCTCGTTGCGTCCGGTATCTCGGCTGAACAGTTCACCTTCCTGGGATTCCTTCCGCGCAAGGGTGGAGAGCGCGAGGCCATGCTGCGCACGATACTGCGCTCTCCGTTCACTACGATTCTGTACGAATCGCCGCAGCGTATCGCAGCTACGCTGCTGGATCTGGTAGAGACGGGTTGCGGCGACCGAGCGGCGGCTCTCGCACGTGAGCTCACAAAGCGGTTCGAGGAAGTGCGCCGCGGAACCATTGCGTCACTCAGCGAGGCCATGGGGGAGGGGATCAAGGGCGAGATCGTGCTCGTGATCGCCGGTGCCGCGGAGCGCGCTCCAACGGAGGTCGAGGCGCGGGATACGGTCTCGCGGATGCGCTCTGAAGGAGCGTCGTCGCGCGACATTATCGAGCGGCTCACAGGCGAGCTTGGAGTACCCAGAAACGTCGCGTACAAGCTGGCGCATTCTCCGCCGGATTCCACGCCGGCTGGTTAGGATCACCTGACGGAATCATCTGGCCGGATTGCTGGCGCAACGCCGCAGCAAACGGCCGGTCGGATGATTCGTCAGGTGTATTAAGTTCCCAGGGTGGCTCTGAACCCGAAAAAAGACCGATGATCGCCCCGCTGAGTCTCGTCGCCGAGGCGACGAGAATGGTGCTGGACGAATACGCCGAATCGGAAATCCCGGTTACCACGACCGCCAACACGCGTGAGCTTCGCGTGCTGGATCCGTCGTTGGTGTCCGCCGATCTCGGTCCACACGGGCCCGTCGCGCGCGCGATGCAGCGGTTCACTCAACGATTCGAGGACCGCCCGACTCAGCGTGCGATGGCGGAGGCGGTCGTCGGGCTCTACAACACGGGCGGCGTCGGTTTGCTGGAAGCGGGAACCGGGGTTGGAAAATCGCTGGGATATCTGATCCCTGCGCTCCGCTGGGCCGCGGCGAACGGAGAGCGTACTGTCGTCTCTACCAACACGATCAATCTGCAGGAGCAGCTCGTCCGCAAGGATCTGCCGTTTCTGCGCGATGCACTCGCATCGGAGCAGAATGTACGATTCGCCCTGCTCAAGGGCTGGCGCAACTATCTCTGCAAGCTGCGTCTCGCGCAGGCAACGTTGCTCGGGCCGAGTCTGGTCGGCGATGACGCGAGCGAGGCGTTGGAAGAGATTCGCGTGTGGAGCGAGACGACGGAAGATGGATCGCTGAGCGATCTCGCAACCCCGCCACGCGGCGAGGTGTGGGACGAAGTTGCAGCGGAGCCGGATCTGTGCACACGCAATGCGTGCCCGCATTTTCAGGACTGCTTTCTGTTCAAGGCGCGCCGTGAAGCTGCGCAGGCTGACGTCGTAGTGGTGAATCATCATCTGTTGATGTCGGACGTCGCGGTACGACGCGCAGCCGGCAACTGGGAAGACGCTGCAGTGATTCCATCGTACACGCGACTGGTGATAGACGAAGGGCATCACCTGGAAGACGCTGCGTCCGCGCACCTTGGCGTCACGACGTCCCGGCGCACATTGCAACGACTCTTCAACAGATTGGACCGTCGCGGACGTGGACTCGTAACAACGCTCGTCGAGCGCCTTTCGGCGTCGCGCGATCTGCTCGGCACCGCAAGTCTCGACGTCGTGACGCAGCGCATCGTACCTGCCGTGCGCGCGTCGCGCGAGAAGAGCGATCTGGTATTTGATCTACTGCTCGCCGTACTTCAGAACGACGCGGCACCGGTGATGCGGATGAGCGAAGATTTCACGCAACACCCCGTGTGGAAGGGCGGCCTCCACATCGCGCTCACGGATCTGTTGCGCGAGCTGCGCGTGCTGGGAGAGAGTCTCACTCTCGTCAGCGATCGGTTGCAGGGCGGTGATCGGCGCGACGATACGCTGGTGATGCTCGTCAATGAGCTGCGCGCGGTCGCGCGCAGACTCGATGCGTCAGCAGACGGATTGCTGCTCGCGCTGCGTCCACCGGCCACGGTCGAGCCGATGGTGCGCTGGCTCGAGGTCAAGGGACGGGAAGGCAACATCGCGGTGACGGCGGTACCGCTCGATCTCGCCCCCATTCTGCGCGACGATCTCTTCACACGCGTGAAGACCGCAGTGGTGACGAGCGCCACGCTCGGCACCGACGGCGATTTCGCATTCGTCGCGCGGCGTTTCGGACTTGACGGCAGCACGATCACACCGGTGACCGCGGCATTCGCATCGCCGTTCGACTACCAGTCTCAGGCGTTGCTCATCGTTCCGACCGACGTTCCCGCACCGAACGAAGATGCGGCGCGTCACTTCAACGCTGTCGTGCGCATCATCGCGGACGTAGCGCGCGCATCGGGTGGCGGAATGTTCGTGCTGTTCACGAGCCATCGCGACGTCCGCGCCGCAGCGGAATCACTGCGGAGAAGCGATCTGGCGGATGAGTTCACTCTTCTCGTTCACGGAGAGGATGGGCGTGATGCGTTGCTGCAGCGCTTCCGCAATTCCGGCAACGCGATACTGCTTGGCACGTCGTCGTACTGGGAAGGTGTCGATGTGCCGGGCGACGCACTGCGCGCGCTCGTAATCGCGCGACTGCCGTTCAGGGTTCCCTCGGAGCCGGTGACGGCGGCGCAGTGTGAGGCGATTACCGCACGCGGCGGTGACGCCTTCGGCGAGTACATGCTGCCGCATGCGTCACTGCGTCTCAAGCAGGGCTTCGGACGGCTGATCCGCACGGGCACCGACCGCGGCGCCATCATTATTGCCGATCCGCGCGTAATCACCAAGAGATACGGCCGTGAGCTTCTACGCGACCTTCCCCCCGCCAGGCGCATGAGTGGAGCGTGGAGTGCGCTTGAGCGTCAACTTCAACGCTTCTACGGCAAGACCTGAACAGCATGACACAACCTGCCACTGGCCGCCCCGGCAAGATCGTATGCGTGGGCCGAAATTACTCCGAACACGCGAAGGAGCTCGGCAACGCGGTCCCGAAAGAGCCCCTCCTTTTTCTCAAGCCGCCCTCGAGCGTGATCCGCGAGGGTGAGTCGATTGTCCTGCCCCCGCAGTCGAATCAGGTGGAATTCGAGGGTGAGATCGGTGTGGTGATCGGCTCGAGGCTCTCTCACGCAGACGCTGCGGACGCGGCGAAGGCGATCCGGGGCATTTGCGCCCTCAACGACGTCACCGCGCGCGACCTGCAAAAAAGCGACGGCCAGTGGACCCGCGCCAAGGGCTTCGACACTTTCTGCGCGATCGGCCCGGAGTCGGCCGCCCCGAAAGACCTGAAAACCCTGATGGTACTAACCCGGGTGAACGGGGTAGAACGGCAACGCGGTGCTGCTTCGGACATGGTCTTCTCGATTCCGGATTTACTATCCTACATATCGGGGATCATGACACTGGAGCCGGGCGACGTGGTTGCAACCGGCACCCCTGCGGGTGTCGGAAAGCTCACCGCCGGCGACGTGGTGGAAATAGAGATTCCTGGATTCAGTAAAGTGCGCAACCCTGTCACCAACACCGTCTGAGTGCCTCCCTACAACGAACGCATCACAAAACTTCCGCCGTACCCGCTGGCCGATATTCCGCACAGGAAGCGTGCGTTGATCGCGCGCGGCGTAGACCTCATAGATCTGGGTGCCGGCGACGCCGTCCTGCCACCGCCCGAAGCCGCACTGGAACGAATGACTCGCGCAATCCGTGAGCCGGCGATGGGCCGTTACGGATTCGAGATGGGCCTGATGGAATACCGTGAAGCGATAGTCCGCTTCATGAAAAAACGGTTCGGCGTCACGCTTCGATCCGCTCAAGGAAGTCGTTCCGCTCATCGGATCCAAGGAAGGTCTCGCGCATCTGGCGCTCGCCTATCTCGACAAGGGTGACTATCGCGATCATGCCGGAGCCAGGCTACAACGCGTACATGGGCGGAACGATTCTGTCCAATGGAACGCCCTACCGCTACGAGCTGCGTGCGGACAACAACTTCCTCGTCGATCTGGATGAAGTGCCGAGCGACGTGCTCGCGCGGACGAAGATTCTTTATCTGAACTATCCAGGGAATCCGACCGCTGCGATCGCTCCGATGGAATACCTCGAGCGCGTCGTGAGACAGTGCAAGGAGCACGACATCGTGCTCGTGTACGACAACGCGTACTCCGAAATGGCATACGACGGCTATGTACCCCCGAGCATCTTCGAGGTGGAGGGAGCTCGTGATGTCGCACTCGAATTCCATTCAATGTCCAAGACGTACAACATGACCGGCTGGCGTTGCGGCTGGGCATGCGGACGCGAAGAGCTGGTGCACGCTCTGGTAACGGTAAAGTCGTTCATCGATACCGGCTCGTATCTAGCGATTCAGGCCGCCGCAGCTGCTGCGCTGGACGTACACGACGAGTTCGTTCCAAAGAACGTGGCGATCTTCAAGGAGCGTCGGGACGCAGCTGTTGCCGCATTCCGTGAGAACGGCTTCAAGTGTGACGTTCCGAAGGCTGCGATGTACCTCTGGATTCCCTTGCCGCCCCACATTCCGAGCAAGGTGTTCGCTGACAAGTTGATGGAGCAGGAAGGTGTGATCGTGATGGCTGGTGCCGCATTCGGCGCCGGCGGCGAGGGTTTCTTCCGTATCTCGTTCATCACGTCGCCCGAGCGCATTCGCGAAGCTGCGAAACGCGCCGGACGTGTCCTGGCCTCGTTCAACGACTAGGCTCGCGTAGATATGCAATTCCGCCGTCCGTCGGGTGCATGGATCACCTCGATCGCCATTCACGTGGTGGTCGCGGTTCTGTTCATTCAGGCAATCCTGTCACGGCATCCGGACTTCCTCTCGTTCGGCCACCCGGCGCCAGCGCCGGTGGTCGAGCGAGTAGGGTTTCTGGCGTTACCTCAGCCCAAGAATCATCTGCCGCCGAACCCGGGCAGGAGTGGCGGCGACGGACTGGCGAAAAAACCGAGCGCGGTGCAGATGCCGACCGCGCCGACGCAAGTCCCGACGACTGTCACACCGCCGCCCAAGGGACCACCGGTCAATTCCATCGGCCCATCCAGCGGTCCGCTCATTGGTGGCGGTGGACAGTTGCGCGGTGTTCAGCCGCGTTACGAGGATCCACGCGTCTGGGTCGCGCCTGGCGAGATCGCGAGTGCGCCCAAGACCGACGTTCAGCGGCTCGACAGCGTGATCGCGAACGACATCGGCGCGTTCAACGATTCTGTTCGCGTCGCAAATGGCGGCAGGAAACCGGGCGACTGGACGTTCGAGAAGGGCGGGAAGAAGTACGGAATCGACAGCAAGTACATCCACCTCGGTCCGTTCTCGATTCCAACAGCCGTCCTCGCGATGCTGCCGCTCAACGTTACCGGCAATCCGACAACGTATCAGCGGAACAGGACACTCACCGCCAACCACGACGAGATCTTCGAGCAGGCTCAGCGCGGAATCAACGACGCGGACTTCGAGAAGGCTGTACGAAGCATCCGCGAGCGTAAGGAGCGCGAGCGGAAGGAAGCCGAGGAGATCAAGAAAAAGGCTGCGCAGGACGCGATGTCGCAGCCGGAGTAGTTGTACGTCTGTCATTCCCGCGAAAGCGGGAACCCATGTTATCGATCTTCGAGTGCGACGGTATCAGGAAGCTGGTCGGCAGCAGATGGATCCCCGCTTTCGCGGGGATGACGAGCCTTGAACCCGCTTTCGCGGGGATGACGAGACTTGAACCCGCTGTCGCAGTGATGACGAAGCCTTGAGCCCGCGTTCGCGGGGATGGCGAAGCCTACGTTACGAAACCATACCCGACGACGCCGTCTGCGCGCTCTCAGTCTCGAGTACCGTGAATGGCCTGAACACACCGCATACAACTCCCAACACGCCGAAACTGTCGCGCGGATTCACGACAATGTCGCGGTCTGCCGGGTTCGCCGCCTTCAACACCACGGTCTGCCCATCGTGCGCGAGCGTCTTGATCGTGGCTTCGTCGCCAAGACGCGCGGCGACCATATCGCCATCCTTGGCCGAAACTGCAGGGTCAACCATCACGAAGTCGCCGCTCTCGATCGCACGGCCGATCATACTCTCTCCCTTCACCTTCAGGAAGAATACGCGATCGGATGGCAGGAACCGCCGGTCCATCGTGATGAATCCTTCGCGATGTTCCGGAAGCAGCGCGGGCTCGCCCGCGTGAATACGTCCGTAATACGGAACCGGAGTTGATTGCGCGGCACCGCTGAAGCCGAGCAGTCGCACTCCGCGCGAGCGTGACGGATCGCGCTCGATGTATCCCTTGCGCGCAAGCGATTGCAAGAGATCCGAGACTGTCTTGGTCGACTTGATCTCAAACTTCTTGCCGATGTCGCGAATGCTTGGCTGATACGTATGTTCAGCCGTGAAATCGAGCAGGTACTGATAGACTGAGCTTTCGAGACGTGTCAATTGCTCAGACATAAGCACTCCGTGAGGGTTCGGGTTGTACGCTGTAGCACACAAAAATGCGGCACTGTTCTCGACCGGTCAACCATTGTTTGGATTATTAAGGTAATCGATCGCCCGTTCGAGGCGAGCGATCGCGCGGTCGCGCCCCTGCATCACCAGTACGTCGAAGATGCCGGGGCTAACGGTAAGGCCTGTCAGTGCGACTCTGAGCGGCTGAAACAACTTTCCGCCGCCAATTCCGTGCCGTTCCGCAAGTCCCCTGAGCTCGGCTTCAAGGGTAGCCGCATCCCATGAATGGACGGCGGCCAGTGCTTCACGCGTGGAGGTGAGGATTGCCAGCGCGGCAGGCCTGTCCTTCCACTGCTTGGCGACCGCTTCGGGATCATACGTAATGTCATCCACGAAGTAGGGCGCCGCCTGGCGGACTATGTCGTCCACGACGCGCGCACGCACGCGCAGCAGATCGACGAGCTGGAGATACCAGTCGTGGCGTACGGCGAGCTCCTCGCCCGTCGCAAGGCCGGCTGCGACTATTGCGCGCGTTACCACAGGCTCCAGGTCCGCGAGCGGCATCATCGACATGTGCTGTCCGTTCATCCACTCGAGCTTTTTTGGATCGAAGATGGCCGCCTTGCGCTGCAGGCCTTCCGGTGAGAACAGCTCTACCATCTCGGTGAGTGCCATCACCTCGCGGTCGCCGCCGGGCGACCAGCCCAGCAACGCGAGGAAGTTGAGCATCGCCTGCGGCAGAAGGCCTTCGTGCTGGTAGTCGCCGACGGCAGTCGCGCCGTGACGCTTGCTCAACTTCTTTCCGTCAAGCCCATGGATCATCGGCAGGTGCGCGAAGCGTGGAAGATCCTTGCCGAGCGCGCGGTACAGCATGATCTGCTTGGGCGTGTTGGAGATGTGATCGTCCCCGCGCATGACGAGTGTGACGCCCATCGCAATGTCATCCGACACGACTGCGAAGTTGTAGATCGGTGTGCGGTCGGAGCGCAGTATCACGAAGTCGTCGACGTCCTTGTTGGGGAACGCGATGCGCTCGTGAACCAGATCATCCCATTCAGTAACGCCGTGTTCGTCCGGAACGCGGAAGCGCACGACGTACGGATCTCCGCGCTCGAGTCGCTGTTCCTCTTCGTGCAGCGGAATTTCCGCCCACTCGCGCTTGTACTTGTAGATCTCGCCGCGCGCCTGCGCGGCCGCTCGCCGCTCGTCGAGCACACTCTGCGGTGTGAAGTCGCGATATGCGAGGCCGGCGTCGAGCAGTTGCTTGACATCCGCGCGATGCCGCTCGAGGTTACCGCCCTGATATACAACGGGCTCGTCCCAGTTGAGACCAAGCCATTCGAGTCCATCGAAAATCGCACGCGTGCTCTCGTCGGTGCTGCGCACCTTGTCGGTGTCTTCCACGCGGAGCAGGAACTGACCGCCGAACCGGCGCACATACAGCCAGTTGAAGAGGGCGGTGCGCGCGCCGCCCACGTGCAGGTATCCTGTGGGTGATGGTGCGAAGCGAACGCGTGCTGGCGGGTAAGAACTCATATCACAAAGATGATGGATACGCGAACGGGCCCGTCATGAAGGACCGAGCCCGTCTTAGCGTGAAATACACGGAGAGGGAGGGATTCGAACCCTCGATAGAGGTTGACCCCCTATGCCGGTTTAGCAAACCGGTGCCTTCAGCCTCTCGGCCACCCCTCCTGGAGCCGGTGTAAGTTAGTGCTCGACGGCGGCGTGTACAAGCCGACCGGAAAACGACAAACGGAGCGTGGGGATGGCGGAGTCGATTGAGCAGGGGCAGGACAGTCGCTGGCGCAGGGTGCTCGCATATCCAGCGACGCGGCTTGCAATCGCAATTGTGTGGATCGGCGGATGCTTGTTCGCGCTGATCGCACTGAAGATAAAGCCACCCTTGCTCTTCGAAGTAATCGGCGCGACCGTCGTTGCGGTTGCGTACGTGATCTATGTACGGGTCGTGGAGCGCCGAGAGATTTATGAGCTCGCGCCTGGCGCAGCACTCGGAGGATTCGCGACGGGGTTCCTTCTCGGTGCAGTTCTGTTCACGGTTACGATCGGAATCATCTGGGCTCTCGGTGATTACACCATAATCGGAGTGAACAACTGGACGATGATGCTGTCGCCGTTCGTCTTCGCGCTCGGGGCTGGAGTGCTGGAAGAGATACTGTTCCGCGGCGTCATCTTCCGCATCACGGAGGAGTGGATCGGAAGTTGGGGTGCGCTCGCATTCTCGTCGGCGCTGTTCGGCGCGGGCCATCTCGCAAATCCCCACGCAACGCTCACATCGGCGCTCGCGATTGCATTGGAGGCGGGCTTGCTACTCGGCGCTGCGTTCATGATCACGCGGAGACTGTGGTTGCCGATCGGGCTCCACGCTGCGTGGAATTTCACGCAGTCCGGCATTTTCGGTGCGCCTGTTTCCGGCACCGTTCCACACGGGTTGTTCACATCCACGCTGTCCGGCCCCACATGGGCAACGGGTGGAGGATTTGGACCGGAGGCTTCGCTGCCGGCCGTACTCGTTTCGCTCGTATCAATTTGGCTCCTGGTTTACGCAGTCCGATCCGGACGCGTCGTGAAGCCGATCTGGCGTCGCGTCCCCGGTAACGCCAGCGTCGCAGCGCTGTAAATTCCGCGGATGATCGACTTTTCAAGGGCGCGCGTGCTGGTCACCGGCGGCGCCGGCTTCATCGGAAGTGCGCTGGTGTGGGAGCTGAACAGGCGCGGTTGCGAGCGGATCGTCATCGCTGACTTTCTCGAGACGAGCGAGAAGTGGCGCAACCTCGCACCGCTCGCGTTCGAGGATTATCTCGAAGCCGACGATCTGCTGCCGCGACTCGGCGCAGGCTCACTCGGACGCTTCGACGTAGTGCTGCACATGGGCGCGTGCTCGTCCACGACCGAGCTCGACGCTGCGTATCTCGTGCGCAACAACTATCAGTTCACGAAAGACCTCGCAGCGTGGACGTTGTCGTCCAACGGCCGGTTCGTGTACGCGTCGTCCGCCGCGACCTACGGCGACGGTACGGCCGGGATGCGCGACGATGCGTCGCTGCCGTACCTGCACACGTTGCGTCCGCTCAACATGTACGGATACTCCAAGCAAATGTTCGATCTGTACGCGGCGCAACGCGGAATACTCGGCAAGATCGCCGGCGTCAAGTTCTTCAACATCTTCGGACCGAACGAAGATCACAAAGGCGAGATGCGCAGCCTGGTGAACAAGGCGTACGATCAGATCGCGGAGACGGGCGAGATAAGATTGTTCAAGAGCTATCGTCCGGAGTACGCGGACGGCGAGCAGAAGCGCGACTTTCTGTATGTGAAGGACGCGGTCGACATGACACTGCATCTCGCGGCGACTGATGGTGCGAATGGGTTGTTCAATGTTGGTAGCGGAGATGCGAACACGTGGATCGATCTCGCGAATGCTGTATTTGCGGCGCTTGCAAAGCCGGCGAATATCAAGTTCATTGACATGCCGGAAGATCTACGCGCGAGATACCAGTACTTCACGCAGGCTGACATCGGGCGCGTACGGGAAAGTGGGTACACGGCGCCGATTACTGCACTTGCGGATGCGGTGGGGGATTATGTGAAGAACTATCTCGTTCCGCGGGCGCACCTGGGGGACGTTTAGAACGTCGGAGTCCAGGCTTCGGCAAGTCGTCATTCCGCATGCTATCGTCATCGCGGAAATGCCGGGAATGACAATGGAAGGAGGCGGTGGGATTCGAACCCACGGAACCTTTCGGTTCTTCAGTTTTCAAGACTGACCCATTAAACCGCTCTGGCACGCCTCCACTACAACCGGCGCGGATGATGTATCCGCGCCGTACCACGAAAACTATTGCTGTTGCTGTGCCGTCAAAAGGTCCGCGAGGCCGGTACCGCTGGCGATGCGCTGCGTCGTCGCCATGACCTTCTGCGCATCAGCCTGGCGACCGACCTGGAGCAACGCTTCGGAGAGCACCGCACCCGTACGAACGTACACGTACGGAATCCCGACCGACGGCCGGTCCACCCAGCCGTGACGGGCCGCGAGTGACTTGGGCGCGTCGAAGCTCCTGGTCCAGAGTGAGTACGTGGTAGCGATGTCGAACCACCCGTCGCCTGGCAGATGCACGATCGTCGAGGACGCAGTCGGCGGAGTCGCCACCAGCTTCCGCGCCAGACCGGTCGTCAGGAGATTGTTGCCGAAGCCCATCTCGTCCGGGTAGCTGCCATCGGTCCGGCTGAAGTACACCGGCGTCGACGGAAACGCATCGCGGATGATGTACAGCACGAACAGATCGGCGCGCTCGAGGCCATGAAAACCACCGCCAAGGTCGCGGGGATGCACGGAAAAGTGAAAACCACTCTTGGTGTTGAGATCCTGCGGCGCGTCGAGTGCGACCGCCGGTGGGACCGAGTCCGATTGCATGTAGCTGAGATCGATTATCGGTTTCGTCGGACGCATCCACGTACGATCGGCGTACGCGGGTGGGCCGTTTTTGACGTCGTACGGACGAATCGGATTGCGAATCAGCTGACGGGTGTACCAGTCGGTGTTGAGCAGCGACGTGCACAGTACCGTGACGTCGGGCCTTACGTGCTCCACTTCCTGGGCGTACCAGAGCGGGAAGGTGTCGTTGTCGCCGACGGTGATCAGCACGCCATAAGGCTCGACGGACTCGAGCAGATCGTGCGCGAAGTCGCGCGTATCGGTCTGCCCGTGCCGCGATGCGGAGCTCCAGTTGCCCCACAGCGGAATCACTGCGAGCAGGAGCAGCGGCGAGGCCGCCATCCAGCTCGACTGACGCGGGACTTCCACGGTCTCGGTGCCCATGCGAACGGGATCCGATCCGAACATCTGCGCGAGTCGCTCCCAGACGTTGAACAGTCCGAGCGCCACCCACACGCTCCACGCGCTGAAGCTCCACAGGTAGAAATAATCTCGGTCACGCACTTCTCGCGGTACGGCATCGCCAAGCTCGGGTGCTTGCGAATAGCCGTACTTGAAGTTCATGTAGTAGATCAGCACCAGCGTGACCGTGAACATCAGTGGGCCGAAGAACCAGAAACTTCGTCGGTCTCGTTGCCAGTGCACCCAGCCGCCTAGTAATCCGAGTACCAGAAAGACCCACGCGAGCACTTCCTGCGCGGCCGCATGCGTGCCGTTCGCGTCGCGCAGCCACTGCCACCGGAAGTACGTCCACCACATTCCGATCTGCGCCGTGAACGGCACCTGTCGGTCGGTCAGCGCAGGCTTGCCGTACTGAGTGCGGTTGAAGTTGTACATGAACCGGTCATACGTCAGCTTGCTGAACGTACAATCGGCGGCAATCTTCGTTACGCAGCCCGTAGTTTCGCCTTCGTTGATTCGCGGGAAGTACGCGGACCGGATCGGCTGCGTGAGGAACGGTGTCATTCCAAGCGCTATTGCGAGCAGTCCGGCCAGCACCAGCTTCCAGCGCAGGAAGGTGCGCGGACGGATCACCAGCACCGCGACAAACACCGCAGGCAACGCAAGAAAGCCGGCCATGTGGTTGGCGTAGCCGAGTCCGCTCAAGTACGCGACGAGTACCAGCAAACGATCCGCCTTGGGTCCGTCGGGATCATCGCACCAACGCACCGTGAGCCATGCGACAATCGCCATGCCGACGAGCGACACGGTATATACTTTTTCGTTGACGACCGACTGCGCCCACACGGTAAATGCTGTCGAGCCGATGAGTGCCGCGAGCGCGCCACCCGCGAGCCGTTGCCACTTACGCGGCAGCCAGCCAGCAAGCACACGCTCGGCAATCAGAAACCACATTCCTGCGGACACCGCGCTGCACAGCGCAGCCAGGATGTTGATTCGCATCGCCACGTTCGGCGCGATGGGCAGGATCGAGAAGAACCGCCCGAGAATCACGAAGAACGGATTGCCAGGGGGGTGCGGAAGGCCGAAGGTAAAGGCTGCGGCGATGTACTCGCTCGTGTCCCACATCGCCGTGGATGGCGACAGGGTGACGAGGTACAGTAGGAAGACTAGCGTTGCCGCGATCGCGGCCGCCCCATAGGACGGGCGGTAATCGGCTTCCGCGGTTATTGTGGCTGTGGTTGCAGACATGGGCAGAAAGATAGGCTAGTGGCGGAACTGGCGTTGACCGGTAAATACCATCGCGATCCCGTGCTCGTTCGCTGCCGCAATGACTTCCGCGTCTCTGATGGAACCGCCGGGCTGGACGATTGCCGTAACACCGGCATCGGCGGCATGATCGACGCCGTCACGGAAGGGGAAGTACGCGTCGGAGCCAAGCGCTGCTCCGGCGGTTTCGTGGCCAGCGTTGCGCGCCTTGTGAACGGAGAGGAACGACGCGTCCACGCGCGACATCTGGCCGGCGCCGATCCCGATCGTGGCGCCGTCTCGCACGAGCACTATGGCATTCGACTTGACGCTCGCGACAGCCTGCCACGCGAAGGCGAGATCATCGCGCTCGCGATCGGTCGGCGTCCGGTCGGTAACGACTCTCCAGTGAGCGTAAGGAACGGGCTCGGGCGCGCGGTCCTGGACAAGCAAACCGCCGCGCACACGCTTGAAATCGAATGATCCCTTCGGCCACACAGCGGTTCCTTCGAGTACGCGAAGATTTTTCTTCTTGCCGAGTATGCCGAGAGCGTCGGGCGAGAACGAAGGAGCGACGATGCACTCTACGAAGAGACTGGACAGCGCTTCGGCTGCCGCCGTATCGACTGGCGCGGTAAAGGCGATTACGGAGCCGAACGCCGATTGCGGATCGCATGCGAGCGCCTTTTGATAGGCCTCGAGTGGTGACGACCCAATTGCGAGGCCGCACGGCGTGGTGTGCTTGATGATTGCGCAGCACGTCTGTCCAGAGAACGCATCGGCTGCGAGCAGCGCACCTTCGAGGTCGAGCAGGTTGTTGAAGCTCAACTCCTTGCCGCCGTGCTGCACCAGCGCATCGAGTCCCCGGCCCTTCGATTCGACGTAGAACGCCGCACGTTGGCCCGGGTTCTCGCCGTATCTCAACGTCTGAGACCGCTCGAGCGCAATCACGAGCGAATCGGCGAACCGGTCGCCGCGCTCGGACGCGAACCATGCAGCGATCGCTCCGTCGTAAGCAGCGGTGTGCTCGAACACCTTTGCGGCGAGACGCTTGCGCAGATCCCTGTCGTCGTCCTTCGCCTGCAACGTTGCCAGGACGCGAGAGTAATCAGCTGGATCGCATATTACAGTTACGGCGTCGAAGTTCTTTGCCGCCGATCGCAGCATCGCCGGTCCACCTATGTCGATCTGCTCGACCACGTCATCCGCGCTCACGTCGGCACGCGCGGCGGTCTCTCTGAACGGATACAGATTGACGGCGACGAGATCGATCCATGGGATGCCGTGAATGCGAACGGTTTCGGCATGCTCCGCCGAATCCCGGCGCGCCAGCAGTCCACCGTGAATCAGCGGATGCAGTGTCTTGACACGTCCGTCCAGCATTTCGGGGAACTGTGTGAGATCGCTGACGTCGCGAACGGTGAGGCCCGCGGTGCGCAGGGCGCGGCGATGTTCCACCGGTGGAGACGAGATCCCAGCCGAGCTCTACGAGCCCGCGTGCGAATTCCACGAGTCCTGTTTTATCGGAGACAGATAGTAATGCGAGAGGCATGATGTATGTCCGTATTCAGCGCGTGCTACCGTCGGCAACGACAGTAGCGGCAAGCGCATCGATGATTCGGGGGAAGATGATGTGCTCGACGCGCAGCACCCGTGCCGCGAGGACATCGGGGGTGTCGTTTTCGAGCACGGGGACGGGCCATGTCGCGAGCGGGTGGCCGTCATCGTACTGGTCAGTGACGAGGTGCACAGTTACCGCAGACTCGGACACTCCTGCAGCAAGCACCGCTTCGTGCACTCGCACGCCGTACATGCCGGCGCCGCCAAACGCGGGGAGCGGGCCGGGATGCACGTTTACTATCCGGCCGCTGTAGTGCGCGATCACCCCGGGTGGCACGAGGCGCAGATATCCGGCGAGCGCAATCAACTGGATATTGTGTCCAGTGAGGATGCGCATGAGATCGTCTTCTGAGCGGGCATCGAACACGAGTGCTTCGATTCCGGCAGTGCGCGCTCGGTCCAACGCTCCCGCGCTTGACCGATTGGAGGCCACCACAACGACTTCACCGCACGCCGCATCGCCCAGTGCTGCAAAGTGATCCAGGATCGCCTGCAGATTGGTGCCTCCGCCGGACGCAAGAACCGCGATGCGCGTTTTCACGATTGGTCCGCACCAAGCAGTACGTCGATCGCGTCGGCAAGAGAGGCGACGATGGTCACCTCATCGTGGTTCGCACGCGCAAGATCTTCCGGCGGCGTATCTGGTCCACTGATGAGAATCGGCGTGCCGCCGAGCTGATGAAAGGGTTCGACGTCGCGCCACCGATCGCCAACGTAGCTCGGTGCACGCATGTTCAGTGCGTGTTCGATGGCGGCGCGCTCGAACAGCTCAACGCCAGGCTTCCGGCAACCGCATGGTCCCGTGAAATCGGGATGATCCGGACAGAAGTACGTCGCGTCGATCACTGCGCCATTTTCGTTCAGGAGTTCGTCAAGGCGCCGCTGCGTGAGCAGATAGTCGTCCACTGTGAAACGACCGCGCGCGATACCGGATTGATTCGTGATCACGATCACCGGAATACCAACGTTGTTGAGGCGTGCAATCGCATGCGCGGCGCCGGGAAGGAGCTCGACATCCTCCGGGCGAGACAGGTAGCTCACGTCACGAATGATGGTTCCGTCCCGATCCAGAAAGACCGTCGTCGGCGGCTGGCTCATCAACGCCGGCGGGGCGCGATGTTGCGTTCGACGGCGCGTGACGATGCACATGACATTGCTCATCGCACTGGTCGCACGCGTCGAGTGGTATCAGATGCGGTCGGCTTGGGCGCTGGTTGTTTCGTTGCGGCTGGCTTTTCCAGTTTCGGCACGGTGAACGTCCGGTCGGACGACAGCTTGCGACCGGTCGGCCCGGTCGCATTCAACGCGTCGAGCCGATAGGTCGCACCAGCCTGCAGCGGCTTCGCCACGACGATGATCACGTTGCGCGCGAGCAGGGGCCGTGTCGGCTTCGGCAACACGATCTTTGCTGGTGCTGGACGACGCTGTGGCACCGGGATCACCGATTGTTGCGCCGGAACGGGCGGCGGCAGGGGCATCGCGTGAGCCGTATCCTGCTGCTGCATCGCCTTCACGGAAACAATCACGACGCGCGACGAATCCGGCGCGGTCAGCGTGAACGCCGCTGGCGTGAGTGGTATGCGTGGATCGATCGGCGTATCGAAGTTCGCGTTCAGCGTGACCGAGTCCTGCACGCTCACACTTCCGAGCTTGGGTCCGGTCGAGTCGTGCGCGAATGCGAGTATCTCGAGGTTGAGCGAGTCGGCGAGATCGACACGCGTCGTGTCGAATGCCTCGCCGGGATCGAGACCGCGATTCCGGTTGGCGTCCGCATAGCCACGAACCTCATAGCGCGCGGGTGGAAGTCCGACGAGGCGATAGTGACCGATCGAATCTGAGGCCGTTACGTACACCACCGATGTATCGCTCTGCGGCCGCACTTCGATCATACCGCTATTGATAGGCAACCCGGAAAGCCAGTCGAAAATCGTGCCCCGGATCGACGTGTTCGGAATCGATGGGCCGGTCGAAAAGGTGACGACCGTCGGCGTCGTGCGCACGTTGCCGCGCAGGTCGGCTATGCCGGGCAGTATCGTGACAGTGTACGTGGTGTTTGCCCGCCAACCCTTGGGCGGATGAATACTGAGCGATGACCGATGCCAGTCGACGTCAGGCTTTCCACGCTGCGGCGATATCAGCACCAGATCAGCGAGCGTCGTTGCGCCGGCAGGATGCTCGGAGATCACCTCGTCGAAGTGTATCACGAACTCCTTGCCGCGCACGCCAACGCTGTTCGTATCCGGCTGGATGCGCGTGATTGCAGGCGGAGTGTGGCGCTCCGGTCCGCCCGGCGGAACGCCCGGAGACGCGCACGCGAACAGCGCGAGCATCGCCAGTGCATTGAAGACGCTGCTGCGCCGTATCCTCAAGTACCAACCCCGAGTGTAACGACCTTGTTGCGCAATGCGTCAGCGCGCGCGGACCAGTCTCGCTCCTTGGTACGCTCGGCATCGACGATGTGCGCCGGTGCACGAGCGGTAAAGGACTCGTTGGCGAGTCTGCCGCGTAGTGCAGCGAGCTGCCCCTCCAACTGATTCAACTCGACTTCGAGCTTGCGTCGCTCCTGCTCGAGATCGACAAGGCCACCAAGCGAGATGACGAGGTCGCTTCCGTCAGCGAGCAACGCGTGCACGGCGGGCCCATCGACTCTACCAGACACGGTAACCGTCGCACGTGCGAGCTGTCCGATCAGCGCGGCTTCGGTGATGTATAGCTCCGGCGTCGTCGTGGCCACGACGACTGCGTGGATGACCTTGCCCGGTGCAACTCCATATTCCGCGCGCATTGCACGTAACGCGTCGACGCATTCACGCACGCGCTCGAATTCCGCGGCTCCTGCACGGACGGGCGAGGCGACCGGCCACGCTGCGGTGCAGAGCAGGGGAGAATCCTTTCCCTCGCGCTCCGGCAGTCGTTGCCAGAGCGCTTCCGTAATGAATGGAATCACCGGATGCAACAGCCGCAACGCGGCGTCGAAGACGTGCACGAGCACCGCGCGCGCAACGTCACGATCATCGCCTTCTCTCGCGACTCGGCTCTTGACGCTCTCGAGGTACCAGTCGGCCAGCTCGTTCCACACGAAGCGCCGCGCGGTCTCCGCGTACTCGTTCAACCGGAGTCCAGCGTGCAGCTCGCTCTGATTCCATGTCGTGCCGGTTGGACGCGCGGGTCCCAGCGCAGCGTCGCATTCCGAAATCGCGACATTGAGACGATCGAGAATCCAGCGATCGGCGCGCGCGAGCCGCGAATCGTCGATGTCGCTGATGGAGTCGACGGGCGCGTCGCCGACCTTGGTGAGAAGAAAGCGTCCAATGTTCCAGAGCTTCGTCGCGAAATTGCGGCCCGGCGCGAATGAGCGGTCGAGATCGCCCGGATCGAGCACGAGGTCCGCACCCATTCCCATCCCCGAGATCACCGTGTAGCGCAGCGCATCCGCACCATACAAGCGCACGACGTCGAGCGGATCGATTCCATTGCCAAGTGACTTGGACATCTTCACATGGTTGGTATCGCGAACTGTTCCGTGCAGATAGATCGTGTGAAACGGTGCATCGCCCATGAAGGCGTAGCCCGCCATCACCATTCGCGCGACCCAGAAGAACAGAATCTCCGGTGCCGTAACGAGATCGTCCGTCGGATAAAACGCCTTGAGATCCGCCGCATCCACGTTCGGCCAACCAAGCGTGGAAAACGGCCAGAGCCAGGAAGAGAACCACGTGTCGAGGACGTCCTCGTCCTGTCGTACCGGACCGCCGCAATCAGGACACGACGTGACGTCCGTCCGGCTCACGGTCACGCAGCCGCGATTCACACAATACCACACGGGGATGCGATGTCCCCACCAGAGTTGACGCGAGATATTCCAGTCGCGAATCCCTTCCAGCCAGTTCACGTACACCGCTTCCCAGCGCTCGGGAAGGATGCGAATGCGCCCGGTCCGCACGCCTTCGAGTGCCGGCGCGGCGAGCTCGCGCATCCGCACGAACCACTGGTCCGACAGACGCGGCTCGACCACCGTTCCGCAACGATAGCAATGCCGCACGGCGTGTTGATGTGCCTCCACCTTCGCGAGTGCGCCGCTTTCCTTGAGCATCGCCACGATGCGGTCGCGCGCCTCGAACCTCTCCACGCCACGCAGCTCGGCGTGGAACACGTCCCTCGGCGTCCGTAACGTTATCGAGGTTGCCTTCCGCCGTCATGATCACCGGCATCGCCAGCTCGTGACGCTTGCCCACTTCGAAATCGTTCGGATCGTGAGCAGGCGTGATCTTCACGACACCGGTACCGAACGCGGGATCGGCGTACGCATCCGCGATTATCGGAATCTCGATCTCCGCTATCGGAAGAATGACAGTCCGCCCGATCAGCGATGCGTATCGCTCGTCATCCGGATTCACCGCCAGTGCGACGTCGCCGAGCATTGTTTCGGGGCGCGTAGTTGCAACGGTGAGCCACTTGCCCGGCTCGCCCACGATCGCGTACCTGATGTGGTACAGTGAGCCCGCTTCCTCGTCGTGCTCCGCTTCCTCGTCGCTCAACGACGTGAGACAGCGCGGACACCAGTGAATGACGCGATGACCACGGTAGATGAGACCGCGTTCGTGCAGCAGCACGAACGCTTCGCGCACCGCGACCGACAGCTCCGGCGAAAGTGTGTATGCAGTGCGTGACCAGTCGCATGACGCGCCGATCGATCGCAACTGTTCGAGGATCGCGCCGCCCGTGTCCGCGACGAACTCCATCGTGCGAGCGATGAACGCGTCGCGACCGAGATCGAAGCGTCGTCTTTCCCTCGCTCGCCAGCAACTTCTCGACGATGTTCTGTGTCGCGATACCCGCGTGGTCAGTGCCCGGGAGCCACAGCGTTTCGTCCCCGCACATGCGGCGCCAGCGAGCGATCACGTCCTGCACGGTGTTGTTCAGTCCGTGGCCGACGTGCAGCACCGCCGTGACGTTCGGCGGCGGCATGACTATCGTGAAGGGCGTGCGATCTCCGCCGCTACGATTGGAGCGGGCGGCATCGGCCGTAAATGCATCGGCGGCGAGCCAGCGCTCATACCACTCGCGCTCGGTCGCCGCCGGATCGTACTGAGCTGGAATCTCAGCTGTCGGGGGCGTGGTCATTCAACGCCCAATTTAACGCCTGACGGTAGTGCTGCGCTCAGAACAGCTGGCGAGATCGCGACGTCGTGTCGGCAGCCGCGATTTGGGCAGGTGGCGCTACGTGGAGGGAGGCGCTTCTTCCGGATTCGCCACGTTATCCGCCTTGGGAACACCACCCGGCGCAACCGGCGAACCATCCGCGCGGCCGCGATGCGACGGCGGTCGCTTGTGCCGCGCCACGATTTCATCCACCGGCTCGGCAGCGGAGCGATACGCCTCCTCCTCGTTCATCCACTTGTCTTCCAGATTCGGTTTCGGATCCTCGTTCCTGTCGGCTTCCGAGGATTTGCCCTGACGCCTCCGTCCCATCCCCACGCCCTGGCCCTCCCAGTGTCCCTCTGTGAGGCGATCCTCGCCCGCGTCGTAACGGTCAGCCGCATCGTGCATCTGGTCCTCCTCGGCTCGTACCGCAAGCCGGTTGAGCACCGTATCGACCCCGGGCGTACCCCGTGCGACGGTCACGGCGTGCTCGGCCTCGCTTGCCGCATACACCCAACCCGTGAGCTCGATAATCCCCTCATCGATCGCGCCGATGTCGATAGCTCGCTCGCTCAGTATAGGATCGTTGTGATACGCCTCGAGGACGCGCTCCTCCAGCTCTTCCAGAGGCGATAGCTCCTCCTCTTCTTCATCCTCGTCGCCGTCGTAATCCTCTTCGTCGTACTCATCGTATTCGTCGGCGACGAACTCGTCTTCCTCCTCTGCGCCGAGTCGCTCGCGCAACTTGGTCGCGAGAGCAGCGAAGCCGCCGAATTTCTGCGCGACCACAACGCCGGCAGCGATACCTGCGACCGCGCCGATCGCCAGGTACACGAGTCCCTCACCCGTGCTGGGACGTTCATCCTGGTGACGGAAGCGCGGGAGGTCGCGCAACCTGTGGCGGAGGTTTTCCTCAAAGGATAGCTTACGCATACGCTCGATTAATTAGATGGTGTCGCGTCATGAAGGCGGCAAGAAGAAGGCCACCCGGGCGAACTCTCAATCAGACGATTTCTTGTTAGAGCTAACGCTTCCCGACGGTTCCGTAAGATCCATCCCCGAAGGTACGCTGCCGTCAGAGGTAGTGGGATCCATTGGCGAACGCCTGCTACGTGCCGCGATTGCGGTCTCTGTGAACGGTGAGATCCAGGATCTGATGACACCGCTCCGCAAGAGCGGGTCGTTCCGCGTGCTCACGGAGCGCGATCCGGAAGCCCTGGCTGTTCTTCGTCACTCGACCGCGCACCTGCTTGCGACCGCCGTCCGGCGTGTCCGTCCGGACGCCCAGATCGGCTTCGGCCCGTCGATCGAGGACGGCTTCTACTACGACTTCGGCGTCGACCATCCGTTCACTCCGGAAGACCTCGAAGCGTTCGAAAAGCAGATGCGCAAAATCGCGTCCGAAAAATACCCCTTCGTCCGCGCAGAACTCGATCGTGTGGCAGCCGAACGAGTGTTCCAAGGCGATCCGTTAAAACTCGAACGATTGTCCGAATTGGATGACGACGAGGTAATTTCGACCTACACCGACGGCCCGTTTACGGATTTGTGCCGAGGACCCGCACGTCCAGGATACTTCGTACCTCAAGCACTTCAAGCTGATGAGCACGGCAGGAGCGTACTGGCGCGGAGATGAAAAGCGCCAGATGCTCCAGCGCATCTATGGAACTGCCTGGTTCCGAAAGGAAGATCTGGAGGCGTACCTCTATCGCATCGAGGAAGCCAAACGGCGCGACCATCGCAGGCTCGGCAAGGAGCTGGACCTGTTTCAGTTCCATCCCATCGCGCCCGGCGCTGCGTTCTGGACCAACCGCGGAACCATCATCTATAACGGCCTCGTGGACTTCATGCGCGCCAAGCTCCGCGTGGCTGGCTACGATGAAGTGAAGACGCCGCTGCTGTATCACAAGACGTTGTGGGAGCAGTCTGGGCACTGGGGCAAGTACAAGGAGAACATGTTCCTCGTCCTCGACAACGAGACGGGCGAGCACGACTTCTCGCTCAAGCCGATGAACTGCCCATCGCACCACGTGCTGTACGGGAGCAGAAAGCACAGCTATCGCGAGCTTCCCGTGCGCTACGCGACACAGGACGTGTTGCACCGCAACGAGATTTCCGGCGCGCTGTCGGGACTCACACGCGTGCGTCAGTTCCAGCAGGACGACGCGCACATCTATCTCGCCGAATCGCAGATCACCGAAGAGGTGAAGAGTCTGGTCGAGATGGTCAACGATTGCTACGGAGTGTTCGGGCTCAGCTACACGGCGAAGTTCGCGACTCGACCCGGCCCTGAGTTTCGTGTCGGCACGGATGAGATGTGGGATCGCGCCGAGGAGTCGCTGCGTGCTGCGTTGATCAACACGGGACTACCGTATGAGCTCAAGGAAGGCGACGGCGCGTTCTACGGTCCCAAGATCGACTTCGACGTAACCGATTCGATCGGTCGTCAATGGCAACTCGGCACGATTCAACTCGACTATGCGAACCCCGAGCGCTTCGATCTGAGCTACACCGGTGAGGACAATCAGCCGCACCGGCCGGTCATCATTCACCGTGCGATTCTGGGATCGTTCGAGCGCTTCATCGCGATTCTGATCGAGCACTTCGCTGGCGCGTTTCCGCTCTGGCTCGCGCCGGAGCAGGTGCGCATAGTGCCGATTTCCGACGCACAGTTCGAGGCGGCGCGCATCGTACGCGACGCGCTTGTGGAGGCCGGAGTGCGCGCACATCTGGATGACCGCAACCAGACCCTCAACTACAGGATTCGTGAGGCTGAAACGCTCAAGGTCCCGTACATGGCGGTGGTAGGGGGGCGCGAAGCCGAGCAAGGGAGCGTTGCCGTACGAACTCGCGGCGCGGGGAGCAAGCAGGAAGTCACTCCTCTGACCGACTTTGTGAGGCGCGTGCAATCGGAGATCGCTTCGCGGTCACTCACACCTGATTTTGCGCGTTCGCGGCGTCACCGCACGGCGTGGGGGAAAATTCGGAGCGTTCCGATTAGCTTTCCACCCATGTCAGACCTCAGCCGGCAACCAGTAATCGTATCGGCCGCCAGGACGCCTATCGGGCGTTTCCTGGGCGGCCTTGCACCACTTTCAGCCACGGAGCTCGGCGCGATCGCCATTCGTGCCGCCCTTTCCCGAGCGGGCGTTTCACCCGCGGACGTGGGCAACGTCATCATGGGCAACGTCCTTCAAGCGGGAGTCGGTCAGGCGCCGGCGCGGCAGGCCGCGCTCAAGGCGGGGCTGCCCGGAACCGTCTCGGCGCTCACCGTCAACAAGGTATGCGGCTCGGGCCTCGAGGCGGTGATGCTCGCGGCTGCATCGATCAAGGCGGGCGATGAGCAGGTCGTCGTGGCAGGCGGCATGGAGTCGATGTCCAACACGCCGTACTACGTGAACGGATACCGCGGCGGCGTGAAGTTCGGCGATCAGAAGATGGTCGATGGATTGATAAAAGACGGTTTGTGGTGCTCGTTCTGCGACGTGCACATGGGCAGCCACGCCGATTATACCGCTCGCAAGGCAAAGGCGACGCGTGAGGATCAGGACGTATTCGCGGCGCTGTCGCACTCCAAGGCCGTGGCTGCGATCGAGGCTGGAAAGTTCAAGCCGGAGATAGTTCCTGTCGAGATCGCGGGACGAAAGGGGACGACCACGATCGATACTGATGAGGGACCGCGTAAGGACACCACCGTCGAATCTCTCGCGAAGCTGCGTCCGGCATTTCCCGGCAAGGACAGGAGCGAAGAGCTGACCGTGACTGCCGGCAACGCGTCGACTCTCAATGATGGTGCGGCTGCGGTGGTCGTCGTGAGTGAACAGTACGCGATCGATCACAAGATCGAGATACTCGCTCGCATCACCGGTTATGCGACCGGCGGTGGCGAGCCGCAGGATCTCTTCTTCGCGCCGATCGTCGCTGTCGAGAAGTTGATGGCGAAGACCGGTGCGAAGATCGGTGACTACGATCTGATCGAAGCGAACGAAGCGTTCGCGTCGCAATCGATTGCCGACGCTCGCGGGCTCGCATGGGACACCGCTCGCGTCAACGTGAATGGTGGTGCCATTGCACTTGGCCATCCGCTCGGTGCGAGCGGCGCACGAATTCTCACGACCCTTCTCTACGCGCTGAAGGATCGTGGCAAGCGAACGGGGCTCGCGACGTTATGCCTCGGCGGTGGCAATGCGGTCGCAATGAGCGTAGAGCGGCCGAGCTGATTGTTGGACGCGCGATCTCTCGTATTTGCTTCTCAGTCAGAACGAAAGCTTCGCGCTCCGTGGCGCATTCTCATCTTCCTGAGCGTCTGGGTCGCGGTGACAGTGGTTGCCGCGGCACTCGTACAGGGGTTGCAGGGAGCAGCGCTCGCGGGCGTGCGTACGATCCTGTATTACTGGATCGATTTCTTCGCGATACTCATCGCGACGTTCGTGTCGTTGCGATGGGTGGATGGTGTCGACTGGAACTTCGTGCGCCTGGGGCGCTCGTCGTCTCGACCGGCGTTGCTGAGCAGCGGTTTTCTCATGGGGATGATTGCGATCGGCGCTCCGTGTGTCGTGTTACTGGCCACGCACGAGCTGCGCATCGTTCCGGCGGTGGAGGGAAATTGGGCTGTCGCAGCGGCGCAGATGGCGCTCTTTCTTCTTCCCGCTGCCGCGGCGGAAGAGCTGTTGATGCGCGGTTACGTATTCGCGGTGTTGCGCGAGACCGTGGGATGGAAAACCACGCTCGTCGCGACGAGTATTGCGTTCGGACTGTTACACCTTCGCAATCCAGGCGCAGATCCCGAGACGATCGTGGCAGTGATCATCGCGGGATTTTTTCTTGGTACGATACTGCTCGTCACGGAGAGCCTGTACGCGGCGTGGATGGCTCACTTCGCATGGAACCTGACCATGGCCGCCGGTCTTCACACCGCCGTGAGCGGCCTGGGTGTGACCGCACCGAACTATCACGTGATAGACAACGGACCGGATTGGCTCACCGGGGGATCGTGGGGCCCGGAAGGCGGCCTGGCGGCCGCGCTGGGAATGTTCGTATTTCTGTTCTACCTTCACGGACGGTATCGCGAGCGCCTGCAGAGTGAAGTACCGCACAAATAACAACTTGGATCCCCGCGTTCGCGGGGATGACGATTGCGAATGGATTCCCGCGTTCGCGGGGATGACGATTGCGAATGGATTCCCGCGTTCGCGGGATGACGAATGAAATGAACTGCAAGAGGATCATGTAAATGGGTGAAAAGATCGCCGTCATCGGCGCTGGGCAGATGGGCAACGGGATCGCGCACGTATTCGCGCGCGGCGTCGTTCCGTGTGACCATGATCGACGTCGCGCAGGCCGCGCTCGATCGCGGCCGGGCTACGATCGAGAAGAATCTCGACCGCCAGCTGAAGAAGGGAACAATCGATCAGGCAGCGAAGGACGCGACGTTGTCCAATGTCGCGCTCGCGACCGATCTCGCGGCTGCGAGTGACGCGTCGCTGATCGTCGAGGCGGCAACCGAGAACGTCGCGCTCAAGTACAGGATCTTCACCGATCTCGACAAGCTCGCGAAGCCGGACGCAATTCTGGCGACGAACACCAGCTCCATATCGATAACCGAGATTGCCGCGAAGACTGCGCGTCCCGAAAAGGTTGTCGGGATGCACTTCATGAATCCGGTACCGGTGATGAAGCTGGTCGAGATCATTCGCGGTCTCGCGACGTCGAACGAGACCACTGCGAAGGTCGTTTCACTCGCCAGCGCGCTCGGCAAGACGCCCGTCGAGGTGAGCGATTATCCCGGCTTCGTCGCGAATCGCATTCTCATGCCAATGATCAACGAGGCGGTGTATTGCGTGATGGAGGGCGTGGGAACGCCGGAAGCGATCGATACGGTGATGCAGCTCGGGATGAATCATCCGATGGGCCCGCTCACTCTCGCTGACTTCATCGGCCTCGATACATGCGTCGCGATCCTGGAGGTCATGCACGACGGACTTGGCGATCCGAAGTATCGTCCATGCCCGCTTCTTAAGAAGTACGTCGCGGCCGGCTGGCTGGGACGCAAGACGGGACGCGGATTCTACAAGTATGCTTGATCTCTTTCCGCTGACGGAAGAACAGCGCGAGATACAGCGCGTAGCGCGCGACTTCGCCGCAGCGGAGATCGTCCCCTACTCGAAACAGTGGGACGCCGATTCGTACTTCGAGCCGACGCTCGTCAAGAAGTTGGGCGATCTCGGATTCCTCGGCATGTTGACCGCCGAAGAATACGATGGACTCGCGCTGGATACGGTGACGTATCTTGTAGCGCTTGAAGAGATCGCTGCTGCGGACGCATCGGTCGCGGTAATGATGAGCGTTCACAACTCGCTCCCCACGCAGATGCTATCGAGCTTCGGGAGTGAGGAGCAGAAGCAGCGATTTCTCAAGCCGATGGCTCGCGGCGAGTTGCTCGGCGCATTCGCGCTTTCGGAGCCGGAAGCGGGTTCGGATGCGGCCGCACTCTCCGCTCAAGCCATTCGCGACGGCGACGACTGGATCCTCAACGGAACCAAGGCGTGGGTCACGAGCGGGCCCTACGCGGGAGTGATCCTGGTTCAGGCGCGCACCGATACGGCCGGTAACCGGAAAGGCGGCCGCGGAATCGGCGCGTTCATCGTGACGCCGGACATGTCAGGATTTCACGTCGGCAAGAAGGAAGACAAGATGGGTCTCCGCGCCTCGCCGACCGTCCAGCTGGTTCTGGACGGCCTGCGCGTCCCGGGCGCCAACCTGCTCGGCGATCCGTCGATGGGCTACGTTTACGCGATGCGCTCGCTCAACGCAGGACGGCTCGGAATTGCGGCTCAGGCGCTCGGAATAGCGCGCGCAGCGTTCGAAGCCGCAGTTGCGTACGCGTCCGAGCGCCGCCAGTTCGGTGAGCCAATCAAGGACTTTCAGGCAATCCAGTTCAAGCTGTCCAACATGGCGACGCGCATCTCCGCAGCGCGCGCGCTACTCTACGCGGCCGCGCGCGCCAAGGATGCGAATGCATCGAGCGCAAAACAGGCTGCGTCAATGGCCAAGCTCTTCGCGAGCGAGACGGCCATGTGGGTCACCACCGAGGCGATTCAGGTTTTTGGCGGTTATGGTTACGTCAAGGACTATCCGGTGGAAAAGCTGTTCCGCGACGCGAAGGTCACGGAGATCTACGAAGGCACGTCGGAAATTCAACGCATCGTCATAGCACGGGAGCTTTACGCATGAAGCTGTTCGACACAATCGCTGAAATGGGCCACGAGCAGTTGGTCGTGTGCTCGGATCCGTCATCCGGATATCGCGGCATCATCGCGATTCACAACACGACGCTGGGCCCCGCACTCGGTGGCACTCGCTTCTGGAGCTACGCGAGTGACGAGGAGGCGATAACCGACGCGCTGCGCCTCGCGCGCGGCATGACCTACAAGAACGCAGTCGCCGGCCTCAACCTGGGTGGCGGCAAGTCCGTCATCATCGGTGACAATCGCACGTCGCGACGTGAGATGATCTTCCGTGCGCACGGCCGGTTCGTCGAGAGTCTCGGCGGCCGTTACGTGACCGCCGAAGACGTCGGCACCAGCACGTCCGACATGGACTTCGTCCACATGGAGACGGACTACGTCGCGGGCCTTGCTGGCAAGTCGGGTGATCCATCGCCCGTTACAGCGCACGGCGTATTTCGCGCGATTCAGGCGTCCGCGATGTACCGCTGGGATTCGGACGATCTCGAAGGGAAGACGGTCAGCATTCAGGGCTGCGGCAACGTCGGCCGTCACCTCGCGAAGGCGCTGGACAAGGCGGGGGCGAAAGTAATCGTCTCAGACATCGATCCGGATCGTGTGGCATGGGTATTGGCTGAAACCAACGCCACCGCAGTCGAAGGCGATGCGATTTATTCGGTCGAGGCCGATATCTTCGCACCGTGTGCGCTGGGTGGGATCATCAACGATGCGACCATTCCCAAGCTCAAGGTCGAGATCGTCTCCGGAGCAGCCAACAACCAGCTGCTGGAAGAGCGTCACGGCGACATGCTGCAGGAGCGTGGCATTCTGTACGCACCCGATTACGTTGCGAACGCTGGCGGCGTGATCAACGTGTATAGCGAGCTGGCTGGTTGGGACGCAAAGCGCTCCTTCCGCAAGGCCGACGAGATCTATGACACCACGCTCGGCGTCTTCGAGATCGCCCGTACGGATGGGATTCCGACGTATCGCGCGGCCGACAGGCTCGCCGAGCGGCGGCTACAGGCTGTAAATTCAATGATGCGCACGTGGCCCCAGTGGCCGCGCAAGTCGTGAGGTCGCAACGTAGAGCGGTGTAGCTCGATAATTCTCGTCCGCCAGTGTGGATCACCCGGTCCACGCTGGCGCGGCGAGCTGTTCCGTCCGTTTTCCAGAGGTCGTAGTTGAGATGAGCGTGTCCACCATGCCGGCAACCGGCGAGCTGAGTGCGGTCTGGGATTTTGATCCGGATATCGCACGTCTGATCATCGAAGAGACCGAGCGCCAGCGCCACGGTCTCGAGCTCATTGCGAGCGAGAACTTCGTCTCGCTCGCCGTCCTTCAGGCGATGGGAACTCCGCTCACCAACAAGTACGCCGAAGGGCTTCCCGGCAAGCGCTACTATGGTGGCTGCGAAGTGGTGGATCGTGTCGAGCAGATTGCGATCGACCGCGCGAAGGAGCTGTTCGGCGCCGAGCACGCGAACGTGCAGCCTCACTCGGGTGCACAGGCGAACGCAGCCGTGTATCTCGCCTTCCTCAAGCCGGGCGATCTGGTGCTTGGTCTGGATCTGTCGCAGGGCGGGCATCTCACGCACGGATCGCCGGTCAATTTCTCGGGTCTGTTGTACGACGCGATTCACTACGGTGTGAACGACGCTGGTTACATCGACTACGACATGCTCCGCTCCATTGCGCGCGAGCGCCGTCCGAAGATGATCATCGCGGGCGCAAGCGCGTACGCACGTACAATCGATTTCGCCGCATTCGCTGAAATCGCGCAGGAGGTCGGTGCAAAGCTGTTCGTCGACATGGCGCACATCGCCGGACTTGTTGCAACGGGACTGCATCCGTCACCGGTTCCATACGCAGACGCCGTCACCACCACGACGCACAAGACGCTGCGCGGTCCACGCGGAGGTCTCATTCTGTGCAAGGCAGAGCACGCGAAGGCGATCGACAAGGCGATGTTTCCCGGGACGCAGGGTGGCCCGCTCGAGCACGTCATAGCGGCGAAGGCGATTGCACTCAAGGAAGCTCTGGAGCCGTCGTTCAGGACGTACTGCGCGCAGATCATTGCAAATGCGCAGACACTCGCCGGTGCGCTCGCGGATCGCGGCATGGACATCGTGTCGGGTGGCACCGACACGCATCTCATGTTGGTCGATCTGCGCAATCGCGGATTGACGGGCAAGGTGCTGGAGCAGGCGCTGGATCGCGCCGCAATCACCGTCAACAAGAACACCGTTCCGAAGGAAACGCAGTCGCCATTCGTGACGAGCGGAGTCCGCATTGGAACTCCAGCGGTCACGACGCGCGGAATGCGCGAAGCGGAGATGCGACAGATCGCAGGGCTGATCGATCGCGTTGCAAAGGCACCCGAAGATGCCATGGTGTCGAGCGAAGTTCGCGCAGAGGTCCGCGCGCTCACGGATCGCTTCCCGTTGTATCCGGGAAGCTTTGCAGAACGGGATGAGGCCTGATGGCGGATCTCGCGTTTCGCGATGGCGTGATGGAGCAGATTCGGCAACGCGAATCGAGGTATGAGGAAGGTGCATATCTGTTCGTTCTCGCCGCGCTGGAATATTCTCAGGCGCAGCTGCAGGTACGGCGTCACATTACCGGAAGGGAGCTCGCCATTGCATGCCGCGATCTCGCGATCGACCGGTATGGGATCATGGCGCGTGTGGTGCTCGAGCGATGGGGTATCGCCTCTACAGACGACATTGGATCAGTCGTATTCACGTTGGTGGATCTGGGGTTTCTCGCGAGTCAGCCCACCGATACGCGCGACCAGTTCAGCGACGTGTACGATTTTGTCGAGGCGTTCGAGCGTCGCTATCCGTGGAACGGCAAGGCGCTCGTCTGACCCGCGTCCGACGAATCAATGCCGGTTCGCGTCGTAGATGGTGAAGAATCAGCCGCTCTGGATGCGGCTGCGATAGCGGGAGGGGTTCCGTCGCGTGCACTGATGCGCGCGGCTGCGTTCAATGCAGCATCGGTAATCTGCGCCAAATACCCGGATCAGCTGCGACGAGGTGCGACGGTAGTCACGGGTCCCGGCAACAACGGCGGCGACGGCTGGGCCCTGGCATCGGCACTCGCCGCCGCCGGCGTGAAGGTAAGGGTTCGCGAGATCGTGCAGGCTCGCACGGCGGACGCGATAGCCGAACGCGCGCAGGTGAGCGGGCTCGTCAGTACTGATCCCCTCGTATCCGGCGTCGTGGTCGACGCGATGCTCGGCACCGGCAGCACCGGCGAACTTCGCGGCGTGATTTTGAACGCCGCGCGCGACATAGCACGCGCCAGGCATGACGGCGCCACGGTGATCGCGCTGGACCTGCCGACAGGTGTCAATGCGACGCACGGTGCGGAGAAGGATAGTGTGGTAGCTGACCTCACGATCAGCTTCGGCAGTTGCAAGCGCGGGAGTCTCATCTCTCGCGCGGCGTGCGGCGAGATCGTAGTCGTCGACATCGGCCTTGGTGCGTTGCCAGCCAATCTTCCGGTGCTCATCGACGCTGCCTTTGTGCACGACAACGTTCCGCGCATTGCGCCCGACGCGCACAAGGGAACGCGCAAGAGCGTCGCCGTTGTTGCAGGTGGCGACAACATGGGCGGTGCGGCGATCATGGCAGCGACCGGTGCGCTAAGAAGCGGTGCCGGATTGGTTCAGGTGAGTACGGCCGCCGGCAACGTCGCCCCGATGCATACTCGTATTCCTGAAGCGCTCGTCGCGCCGCTCGCGAAGGCGTCGTCGACCATTCAGCACTGGGCCGATGCCGTGCTCATCGGTCCGGGACTCGGCACTGACGACGCCACGCGCGACCTGATCCGTGGACTCATGAGGGACTGGCGTGGCCCGATTGTGGTCGATGCCGGCGCGCTTAGTGCATATGCCGACGACCTGAATGCGCTGCGCGAAGTGTTGAGCGGACGACCGGCGATCATCACGCCGCATCCCGGCGAGCTATCGCGTCTTACAGGCCGCGATGTCAAGTACGTGACAGACAATCGCTTCGAGATCGGGCTGGGCGTATCAAGAAAAATTGATGCGACTGTCCTACTCAAGGGAACGCCAACCGTCGTGTCCAGTCCGGACGGTACGCGGTACGTGATCGCGTCCGGTACGGCGGCGCTCGCCACCGGAGGCAGCGGCGACGCGCTCGGCGGTATCGTCGCGACGTTGCTTGCTCAGGGATGCGTGCCGGGAGTTGCGGCTGCGTGCGCTGCCTGGGTGCACGGGCGTGCCGCAGAGCTCACGCCGGGGGTGCGGGGCTATCGTCTGACGGACGTGCTGGACCGTTTACCGCAGGCGTGGCCGGTCGACAGCGCACCGTCGCAGTATCCGATTCTTGCGTCGCTGCCCGGGCTTTCGTGACGCACGGGGGCGAGATTGCGTTTGGGCCGGGAGAGGAGTTCAGATTCATCCGGCGGCTGATTCGCCGATTCGGTTCGCTGGCGGTGGGCATTGGCGATGACTCCGCACTGATTCACGTCCCGCGCGACAACATGCTCGCGATGAGCACCGATACTGCCGTGGACAACGTTCACTTTCGTCGAGATTGGTTGACGCTGGAAGAGATCGGCTATCGTGCTACGACTGCCGCGCTCAGTGATCTTGCGGCCATGGGGGCGAGCGGCATGGGAATTCTCGTCGCGCTTGCAACGCCGCCGGAATCGCGAGATAACCTCGATGCGCTCGGCGACGGGATTGCGCGCGCAGCTGTTGCCGCCGGCGTCCGGATCTTTGGCGGAGATACTGCGCGGAGCGCGGTACTGTCACTTACAATCACAGCGTTCGGAAACACGCGCGACCCATTGCGGCGCGACGCCGCACGTGCCGGGCATCACGTGTATGTAACTGGCGTGTTCGGCGGTCCCGCTGCCGCAGTGCGCGCGTTGATCGATGGAGCGCCGGTGCTTGCGACGTGGCGTGATCGGTTCGTCAACCCTCATGCTCGATTGCGCGAAGCACTCTGGGCAGCGGGACGTGGTGCGCGTGCCGCGATCGACATCTCCGATGGACTACTGGCCGACGCGGCGCACGTCGCCGCCGCGAGCAACGTGCACATGACGCTGGATCTCGATCGCGTTCCGGTAATCGAAGGTGTCGACCCTGTTGCTGCAGTGCAGAGCGGCGAGGAGTACGAGCTGTTGCTCACGTCGGCGATTCCGCTCGATTGCGACGCATTCAGAAAGAGGTTCGGTGTGTCGTTGACTGCGATCGGGAGCGTTTCCGATGGCGAGCCCGGAGTCGTTGTAACGTCGCAGGGCAAGCGGCTGGAAATCGAGCCGCGCGGCTACGATCACTTCCGGGTCGCGTGATGGCACTGCTTCGTACGATAGCGACGATGCTTGTGATCGGCGTGCTCACAGTCGTGTTTGCAACGATATTGATTCTGTCCGCGCTCGTTGGCGTGCCGAACCGTCGTGGCAGCATCTATGACGTGCTGCCGCGTGCGTGGGCACGATATACGTTATGGGCAGGTGGTGTGAAGGTACGCCTTCACGGACTGGACGCACTTCCACAGGGTGGAACGTTCATTTTCATCTGCAATCACGTTTCACTCTTCGACATTCTTGCCCTGGTCGGTTGGTTGCCGCGCAACAACTTCGTGGCCAAGGCCGAGTTGTTCAAGATTCCCGTGTTCGGCGCGGGGCTGCGGGTGCTGGGCACCGTGCCCATGGAGCGGACCAACCAGAAGGCCGCGTTTGGAGCGTACGACGTCGCGGCGGAGCGCATCAAATCCGGCAGTTCCGTGGTAGTTTTCCCGGAAGGGACCCGCGGCACCGACTATGCGATCCGGCGCTTCAAAAAGGGACCGTTCGTGCTTGCGATCAGGGCTGGCGTGCCGATAGTGCCGGTCGTCATCCACGGAACAATCGACATTCTACCCAAGAGGAAGCTGGTGATGCATCCGGGTCCCGTCGACGTTTATCTCCTGGAGCAGGTGCCAACGGTTGGTCTCACCTACGACGACCGGGATACACTGGCTGACGATGTGCGCAGTCGTATGCAGACAGTCATGAATAATCTTTACCTCAACCGAAAATAACGAAGCCATGTCAGCAATCATCGAGATCAACGCGCGCCAGATCCTGGATAGCCGCGGCAATCCGACCGTCGAAGCCGACGTCACACTCGAGAGCGGTGTAACTGGGCGCGCAGCGGTGCCGAGCGGCGCATCGACGGGGGAGCACGAGGCGCTCGAATTGCGCGACGGTGACGCCGACCGGTACAATGGCAAGGGCGTCGAGAAGGCCGTCGCGGCGATCGAGGACGAGATCCAACCCGAAGTGCTCGGTCTCGATGCTGTGGACCAGATGGCGCTCGATCGCACGATGATCGCGCTCGACGGTACGGAGAACAAGGGGCGACTCGGCGCGAACTCGATTCTGGCCGTGTCGCTCGCCGCGGCTCGGGCGGCGGCAGCGGAGCTCGATCTCCCGCTGTATCGCTACGTCGGCGGTCCCATGGCGCGAGTGATGCCGGTGCCGATGATGAATGTTCTGAACGGTGGCGCGCACGCGTCGAACACGGTCGACGTTCAGGAGTTCATGATAGTTCCCGTCGGCGCCAAGGACTTTGCCAACGCGCTAAGAATGGGCACCGAAGTATTTCACGCCCTCAAGAAGGTGCTGGGCAAGCGCGGACTGTCGACTGCGGTCGGCGACGAGGGTGGCTTCGCGCCTGATCTTCCGAACGACGAAGAGGCGCTCAACGCGCTCGTCGAAGCAGTCGAGGCAGCGGGCTACCGCGCTGGCAAGGACGTCGCCTTCGCCATCGACGTCGCCGCTTCGGAGTTGTACAAGAGCGGCAAGTACACATTCAAGAAGAGCGGCGGTGGAAGTCGCGATGCGGCCGGAATGATCGAGCTGTATACAAGCTGGCTCGACAAGTTCCCGATCGTGTCGATCGAGGACGGACTCGCCGAGAACGATTGGGACGGCTGGGCGCAGCTTACGGCCGCGCTCGGCGATCGCGTGCAACTCGTGGGTGATGACATTTTTGTCACGAACAGCGAGTACCTCGCGCGCGGGATCAACGAGGACGTCGCGAACGCGATTCTGGTCAAGGTCAACCAGATCGGAACTCTCACCGAAACGCTCGAAGCGATCGAGCTTGCTCGTGCCAACGGTTATCAGAGCATCATCTCGCACCGATCCGGCGAGACGGAGGACACGTTCATCGCCGATCTGGCGGTTGCGACTAACGCAGGACAGATCAAGACCGGCTCCGCGAGCCGCACGGATCGTATCGCGAAGTACAACCAGCTGCTCCGTATCGAAGAGGAACTGGGCGATCTCGCCGAATTTCCTGGCGGCGCGCTGTACGGACTGTAAGCGTTACCACTGATGCGTGGACGGCTGATCTGGGGTGCGCTCATCGTGGGCGCGCTCGTGTTCGCTCTGCAGGCGGGGGAGTACAGCACACTCGATATCGTGCGCCAGCATCGCCGCATCTCGGAGCTCGCGGCACGCGGCGATTCGCTCCAGCACATGGTCGATTCGTTGACGCAGGCGGAAAAGATGGTTCGCACCGATCCGGCGACGCAGGAGCGGATCGCGCGGGAAGAGTTCGGGATGATTCGGGGGAACGAGATTCTTTACCGTTTCATTCAGGATTCAGCGACCGTAAAGCCGTAAGCTCGCCGCGACAGGGCGGCAAACGGCTGATCACCTGGCGTAAATGCTCGACGCCGCGTACTGGCGGCTCGGCGTGGGGACGGGTAGCATTCAGCATCCGCAGTGCCCGATGCATCCATCTCTAAGTGGAGGATGTGCATGTGGAAGCGCGACGAATGACGGCCGGCGACCTGCGCCGGCTCGCCGAGGCCGTGGACGGAGTCCGCGACGTTCCGGCGTATGTGGTCTGGGGAACAGACGGGCCTGTGGTCACGCAGGACCGTCCCCATGCTGATGAAGTTGTCTTCGAGTGCATGACCAACAATTCTGTTCCGCAACGAACGCGACTGCGTTCGATCACGCTCGAGCCTGCACTGGTCACGTCGGATGGAAAGCCCGTGCCGGACATCGCGGTGCGGTTCGATGCGGCATTCTGGAGTGAGGCGGCGGTCGAGAAATTCGTGTTGCCCTACTATACGCGTATGGCGACAGTGAGTGAGGCCGTCCGAATGCGAAAAGCCTTCAATCACACCAGCGTGGCGGCAATGTTGCACATGCCCGACTCGACAAGCCGCATGCTTACGAGTATCCGGCGTAGTGGTGCTCTCGAGGCTCTTACCTTGTTGGAGTTTGAATCATCGCTGTGAACTTTGGCGCGAACGTAGGGTTGTTCCGCAACGCGGCGAAATGGGGATCACGACCGATGTATGATTTGAGAGTCGGGCGTGCCTTCGTGTACTCGGTCAGCAAGCGCAACGCCACGTCAGGTTGGCCGAGTGCAAGTCTAACGCACGCTTCGTCATAGTTCAGGTCGAGCCGCAGTGCCGGATCATTGCCGACTTTGCGTGTCGCCCATGCGATAACGGCGCGCGCGGTATCGCGCTGTCCGGCTCGCGCGGAGACGAGTGCGGCGACCATCCGCCAGTAGATCGGATTGTACGGATCGCGGGTCGCAGCCGCTTGCGCCGGGGGGTCCATCGCGTCCAGCTTGGCAACGAGGGCCCATGCCTCCCTGGGATTGGCGGCAGTTGTATCGACTGACATTAGCGTGAGCCTGCACTGAACGAAACGCCAGTCCGCTGGGTACCTGCGGTGCCCGTTATCGCAGGATTCCCGCGCAGATGCGTAATCGCCGAGTAGTTGTTCGCTCGTGTAGAGCGCTTCGAGAATCGACGGTGCATCCTGCAGGAACGCATCCTCCTCAAGCGCGCGTCGCGCGGCGACATTCGCTTCTGCGGCGTCGCCCTTGAAGCGCAACACCGCGCTCAGTGTGCCCCAACTCCGTGCGAGCGTGGGCTGGATGCCGACAGCGGATCGGAGGTCCCGTTCTGCGGAGATCACGTACGGTGCGGCGCCCGAGCCCCTCGCTGCCTTCGCAAGTTCCCAGTAGACAGTGCCCTGTAGCTCCAAAGCCTCCGCATCACGTGGTGCCCGACGAACCGCATCATGGGCGTAATCGCGTGCCAACGCGAGCTGCCGTGCGCCTGCAGATTCCGGCAGTAGCCTGGCGATGCTCCACGCCAGCCAGCCACGCGCGATTACGGGTTGAATCCACTGCGGATCCGCCGTTTCTGCCTGTGCGAGAAGCGAATCGGCCCGCTGGAGAAAACCGATTGCGTCCTGTGTGTTGCCCGCATGACTGTCCGTTGCAATCGTTGCGGCTGCATCGCGCGCTTCGGCTGCGCGCAACAGAAGCTCACGTGCCGGCACACTCGACGTACCTTCCTGAGTCTGTTGCACGCGAAGTTGCCGCCCGAGCCGGGTCCGGAGCATGGTCACAACCTGTTGCGAAACATCATCCTCGAGTGCGAACAGATCTGCGATTGGGTGCTCGATCGTCCGACTGTCGAGATGGTCTCCAGTCATGGCATCGATCAGCTCCGCATTGATGCGAACGTGGGCACCAGATTTCTGTACGCTACCGGTGAGCACTGTTCCCACGTGTAGTGCAGATACGAGGCTGTCGAGTCCGACTGGATGATCGCGGAAGGGGAGCACGCCATCGCGCGAGATGACATGCAATGCAGGTACGGCGCTGAGCTCGCGGATCAACTCATCGGTGAGCCCGCTTGCGAGATAGCCCATGTCGTGCCTGGGGCTGTTGTCGTCGAAGTACAGCACCGCGATGTCCGCCAGATTGGGTGGACCCGACGAATCAGCTGTCCTTCCGTGGCGGGATAGAATCCACCGGCCGTTCAGTGCAAGTAACATGATGAGTATGGCGACAAGGCCAACACCACCGCCGAGCCACAATCGGCGGCTGCGCCACCACGCGGCGTGTCGTCCAGTTACCGAACCATCCGGTGCCGGGGCGGTCATCCGCTTGAGCGCATCTCTGAATTCAGCGGCGTTGGTGAAGCGATCGGCCGGCGCCTTGGCGATAGCCTTGTACACGACCGCCTCCAGCGCGGGGCTCACAGAGGGGCGCACACCTCGTAGCGGTGGAGGAGGGTCGACCATGTGTCTTGCAATCACCGCCTGTGGATTTGCGCCGCTGAACGGTGGCTGGCCAGCGAGCATCTCGTACAGAACACAGCCCAGACCGTAGATGTCGCTGCGTCCGTCGACGGCGCCGCCGGATGCTTGTTCGGGACTCATGTATGCAACGGTGCCGACCGCGAAGCCGCTGTCGGTAAGCTTGCCGTCACGATTCGACTCCGCGATATGAGCAATTCCGAAATCGGCGACGACTGCATGCCCGTGCGTGAGAAGGATGTTCGCGGGCTTGATATCTCGATGGACGATTCCGCGCGCATGTGCATAGGCGAGCGCATCTGCAATCTCGCACGCCATACCCAGCGCGTCATCCAGGGGGAGCTGCTTTTCGCGAGCCAGCCTCTCGGCCAGTGACTCCCCTTCGATGTACGGTGTGACGTAGAAGGGCAAGTCGCCAGCACGGCCGGAGTCGAATATGGCGAGGATGTTCGGATGCTGCAGCCGGGCGGTGATCTGGATTTCGCGATCGAAACGCGCGTGGCCCACAAATGCCGCGAGCTCCAGGTGCAGCACCTTGATCGCGACAGTGGAATCATGCCGCAGGTCGTGCGCGAGGTAAACCGTGGCCATGCCACCGCGGCCAATCTCGCGCTGGATCTCATAACGATCGGCGAGTACGCCCGTCAGGCCTAGACTACTCTCTCGCAATAGTCCTCTCCGGGAGAACGAATTGCCGATTCTATTCTGTAAGGTAGGGGTAGGGCGCCGGAGGAGCCAGAGCTACCACTCAGCTACCACTCAGCTACCGCTCAGCGAACGCCGTGCGGATGCCCGTGATCGCCTTGCGGCCGATCGATCCTTCAATTGGGTACGCCGGACCCGCACATGAACAAACCCGCCAGCGTGTGAGCGCGGGCGGGTTTGTTTTTATGATGCAGTAGCAGGGGCGGGGATCGAACCCGCGACCTCACGATTATGAGTCGTGCGCTCTCACCAGCTGAGCTACCCTGCCGTACACTCCATACTTCTCCCGTACAACGTAACGACGGCCGGCCCGAGGGGCCGGCCGTCGAAATTCCACATATGGCGGGGGCGGGATTTGAACCCGCGACCTTCGGGTTATGAGCCCGACGAGCTACCAGGCTGCTCCACCCCGCGTCAGAGTTTCTAATCTAGTCAGGTGCGGCATCCTGTCAACGCAATCAGGCCACTTTCACTATGGTATCGACGCTCGTCCGGCGTGACCGGGACCGTCCCATCCAATAGATTTCGCCCTCAGCGAATGAAGCAAGCCCTTGAAGTTCTGCTGGCAGGTGCGGTGGATTACGCCGGCCTGTTTCCGCCCGCGGCGCTCGACATGGCCGCGGCGACGCTGTCCTATGCCCGGTACCTCGGCGACCCTGCCAGCAGGATGCTCGGTCGCTTTGTCGTACCCGTGATGCGGCTCCGTGAATTCGACGACGCTGCGTCACCGCTGTTGCCGCGCGGCGCAACGAGTGAGCCATGGCGGCTGAGCGCGCTGCCAGGTCCCGATCTCAGCGCCGACGTCGATCTCGCACTCAAGTTCAACTGCCGTCACTGGAACGAATCGGAAATCGGACATGCAGTGATCGACGCACTGGAGATCAAGGCGTCGACAGCGCCCGAGATCGCGGCAGCATGCAGCATCATGCCCCGGCAATTCGCGCCCTATTTCGAGATCCCGATCGGCGATGATCCCCTTGAGTTGGTGGACGCGATCAAGCGAGGCAGCGGCTTTGCGAAAGCTCGCACCGGAGGAGTTACGGAAACTGCGTTTCCGGATGCGAAAGACGTTGTGCGGTTCATGGTCCGCTGCCGAGACGCGCGCGTTGCGTTCAAGCTGACGGCTGGCTTGCATCATCCGGTGCGCGCGGAGTATGCGCTCACCTACGCTGCCGACGCGCCGCGCGGAACGATGTTCGGCTATCTCAACATGTTCACAGCAGCGGTACTCGCGTGGGATGGAGCCGACGAGAGCGTTGTTCTTTCGGCGCTGCTGTCGCAGTCACCACACGATTTTCACTTCTCCGATGCTGCTGTCGCGTTCGACAACCACTCCGTCGCCACCGCAGTAATTCGCGACGCGCGACAGAGATTCATCATCTCGTTCGGCTCCTGCTCCTTCCGCGAGCCGGTAGACGATCTCCGAGCCCTCTCAATCTCCTGAATGCCAACAAACCTCACACACGATCCGTCGCTGCCATGTTGGGTCGAGTCCGCCAACGTGCCGGGCTGCGATTTCCCGATCCAGAACCTCCCGTTCTGCGTGTTCAGCGAGTTCGACGCAGAAGCGGTTCCGCGCGGCGGTATAGCGATCGGTGATCAGATACTCGACCTCGCCGTCTGCGCCGACGAGAGTCTGTTCACGGGACGCGCTGCGGATGCAGTGTACGTCGCGGCGCAGTCCACGCTCAACGAGCTGATGACCGTCGATGACGACCACCTCTCCGCGCTACGTGCGGAAGTGAGTGCACTGCTGAGCGGCAACGGGCACACCCATCGCGGCATACGCCTCCCTCGGAATCTGCTCCATCCGATGGATGGCGCGATCATCTACATGCCGACACGCATCGGCAACTACACCGACTTCTACGCGTCGATCTACCACGCCACGAACGTCGGGAGCATGTTCCGCCCCGACAACCCGTTGTTGCCGAACTACAAGTGGGTGCCGATTGGCTACCACGGCCGCGCATCTTCGGTTTCGCTCAAGGAAACCGTGGTTCGTCCACACGGACAGACCAAACCCGCCAACGAGGCTGTGCCGACGTTCGGTCCTTGCCGTCAGTTGGACTACGAGCTCGAGGTCGGCGCATTCATCGCGCGTGGCAACGCACTCGGCGATCGGATTCCGATCTCCGATGCGTCAGAGACTCTGTTCGGGTTCTGTCTGGTGAACGATTGGTCCGCACGCGATATCCAGTCGTGGGAATATCAGCCACTCGGCCCCTTCCTCTCCAAGAGCTTCGCGACGAACATCTCTCCATTCATCGTGACGCGCGAGGCGATGGAGCCGTTCAGGGTGCCGGCGTTCGCACGGCCGGCCGGCGATCCCGCGCCGCTGGATTACCTGAACGACGAGACCGATCAGGCGGAAGGGGGCTACGACATCCAGCTCGAAGTGTATCTCTCCAGTCAGCAGATGCGCGACGCTGACATCGCGCCGGTACGCCTGAGCCATGGTACATTCAGGGATATGTACTGGACCATGGCGCAGATGGTCGCGCATCACACCAGTAATGGCTGCGACCTCCGGCCCGGCGATCTCATCGCGAGCGGAACGGTGTCGGGTCAGGGGAAGGACGAGCGCGGATGCCTGCTCGAAATCACGCGCCGCGGCGCAGAGCCCATTGCTCTGCCCACCGGCGAGCAAAGACAATTTCTCGAAGATGGAGACGAAGTGATAATGCGTGGATATTGCGAGCGTGAAGGAAGCGTCCGTATCGGTTTCGGGGAATGCCGAGCGATGATCGTGGCGGAAGAAAGCTGATGCCAGCCCGTAAGAAGAAGACGGTAGCGCGCAAGCCAGCCGCAGAAGTGGTACGCAATCCGACGGCGAAGATTGCGAACATGCATTCCCGTTACTTCGACGTGCGCCAGTCGGGGATTCAGGGGAGGGGCGCATTCGCCCATACCAGGATTCGGAAGGGTCAGCGCATAATCGAATACGCCGGCGAGCGCATCTCGAATGACGAAGCCGACAGTCGCTACGACGAGACCGGCATGAAGCGCCATCACACCTTCCTGTTCACGCTCACGCCGAGGAAGGTCGTGGACGGCGCAGTGAATGGGAACGAATCGATCTACATCAACCACTCGTGCGATCCCAACTGCGAAGCGGTGATTGAAGATGGTCGAATCTTCATAGAGGCAGTGCGTACGATACAACCTGGCGAGGAGCTCGCATACGACTACCAGTACGAGCGCACTGGCGAGAACGACGACGAGCTCGAGAAGTTCTACAAGTGTCTCTGCGGCGCGCCGAATTGCAGAGGCAGCATCCTGAAGTCCAAGCCGGTACGCCGCAGCAAGAAAGCGAAAGGAAAGCGGACCGCCAAGCGGTAGCACAGTCACAATCCACCAACACCGAGCCATGCCAGCCATGCAACGAATCCGCATCGCACTGATCGCCGTCTTCATTGCCAGCACCGCAGGCGCGACCGCTGGCGCGACCGCTGGCGCCCAGGAGACCTATCGACAGACCAAGCCGCTCGATCCGATAAACCTCGATACCACCTGCGCGCCGTGCACCAACTTCTATCAGTTCGCCAATGGCGGCTGGATGAAGGCGAATCCGATTCCCGCTGCGTATTCGCAGTGGGGTGCGTTCAACGAGCTCGCCGACAAGAACAATGAGAACTTGCGACACGTGCTCGACGACGCTGCGGCAAGTCGCACGACAGCCCCGGACCCCGCCGTTCGCAAGGTCGGCGACTTCTACGCAGCGTGTATGGACTCGGCTGCGATCGAGAAGGCAGGCTACACGCCGATCAAGGCGTCGCTCGACGAGATCGATGCATTGACCACGCCCGCGGATGTGAAGAAATACATCATCGCCCAGGCTGCGGCCGGTCGCGGAGTCGTATTCCGATTCGGATCGACGCAGGACGCGAAAAACAGCAGCGAGGTGATTGGCGGGATCGGCCAGGGCGGCATCGGGCTGCCGGATCGCGACTACTATTTCAAGACCGATGCGCATACCGTCGCGCTACGTGACGCTTACGTCAAGCACGTCGCGAACGATCTCGCGCTGGTGGGCGAGGCGCCCGACAAGGCCGCGAGCGATGCGCAGCGCGTGCTTGCACTCGAGACTGCGATCGCTGCGTCGCATCTCACGCGAGTGCAGATGCGCGACCCGAACATCACCTACAATCGCAAGACGCCAGCCGAGTTGCAGGCGCTGACGCCTGATTTCGACTGGAACGCGCTCTTTGCGGCAGAGAAGGCCAGCAACGTTACCGCGATCGACGTATCCAATCCCAGGTTCCTCGTGACTGTCGACTCGCTCTTGAAGACTGTCCCGGTAAGCGATTGGAAGACGTACTTCAAGTGGAATCTCGTCAGTCGCTCGGCGAACACGCTCAGCTCGCCGTTCGTCAACGAGGCGTTTGCGTTCAGCCAGAACCTGTCGGGTGCAAAGGAACAATTGCCGCGTTACAAGCGTTGCATCTCGGCAACCGATCGCGCGCTGGGCGAGGCGCTCGGCAAGGCTTACGTGCAGCGTTACTTCACGCCGGAAGCCAAGGCTCGCGCCACGGCGATGGTGAACAACATCAAGGCGACGTTCAGGGAGCGGCTTGCGAGTCGTCCATGGATGAGCGATTCCACACGCAGGATGGCGTACGCCAAGCTCGACGCATTCACGCAGAAGATCGGCTACCCGGACAAATGGAAGGACTACTCGGCGATGGATATCAAACCGGGTGCGTCGTACTACGACAACAGCCTCGCCGTGGCCGCATTCAACAACGCGGACGACATCGCGCGCATCAACAAGCCTGTCGATCGCACCCGTTGGGGGATGAGTCCGCCGACCGTCAACGCGTATTACAACCCGTTGATGAACGAAATCGTGTTTCCAGCCGGCATCATGCAGCCGCCGTTCTTCGACCCAAATGCCGACGACGCGGTGAATTACGGCGGAATGGGCGCCGTAATCGGCCACGAGATGAGCCACGGATTCGATGACCAGGGTGCGCAGTTCGACGCACAGGGCAATCTGAAGACATGGTTCACCAAAGCCGATCTCGCGAGCTTCAAGGCGAAAACCGCAGCGTACGCCGATCAGTTCGACACCTACACGATTCTCGATTCACTCCACGTGAACGGCAAGCTCACGAATGGCGAGAACATCGGCGATCTCGGCGGCCTCACAGTAGCGTACACTGCAATGGAGAAAGCGCTGGGCAACAAGCCGCGTACGAAGATCGACGGCTTTACACCTGAACAGAGATTCTTCCTTGCGTGGGCACAGATATGGCGGTCGAATACCAGGCCGGAAGAAGCTCGTCTCCGCATCGCTACGGACCCGCACAGTCCAGCGGAATGGCGCGTGAATGCACCGCTCTCGAACATGCCGGCATTCGCCGCGGCGTGGGGCTGCAAGACTGGCGCTCCAATGGCGCGGCCCGCTGCACAGTCCGTATCGATCTGGTAGTAATATTGTCATCGTCCCCGCGAAGGCGGGGACCGCTCACGCAACGAATTTTTTCACCCGATTCACTGTAGGAATGCCAGAGTGACCACCCCGTTCTTCTACCGGATGTCCAGTGGCATTCGCATAACAGTTCGCCCCGTTTACCTGCGCGACCAGTCAGATCCGGCGGCGCAGCATTACGTCTTCGCGTATTTCGTGCGTGTCGAAAACGTTGGCGACAGGCCGGCGCAGTTGCTGTCGCGCCGCTGGCTGATTCACGACGAGATCGGTGAAGACACCGAAGTCGTTGGCGACGGCGTGGTGGGAGAGCAGCCGCTGATTGCACCGGGACGAGTGCACGAGTACCAGAGCTTTTGCGTACTGAAGAGCGGCGAGGGCTACATGGAAGGACAGTACTTCTTCGTGCGCGCGACCGGCGATGACGAGGGCGAGACGTTCACCGCCGATATTCCGCGCTTCATACTGAGCGCTACGGGTTCTCCGAGCTTCCCGTCGTAGGCCGCGTTGGGGGCGCCTGCGGCCGCGCGCCCGGACGGCCGCCGACTGCTGGCGGCGCAGCGGTTCGATCCGAGAGATAGTACGGCACAACCGCGTTGTTCTCGACCACGTAGATCACGGCACCCTGCCGCCGGCCGCCCGTGATCTGCACCGCAGGCTGACTCACGACCAGCTGGCGGGGATAGTTCAGCCGCGGGTCCGCGACCACATATCGCCCAGGATACATATATGTGAGCTGCGGCGGCCTGATGGACAGCCGGTCGTCCGGGTCGTACGGCTCACGATCGGCGTCGAACGCGCGATACTTGCTCCGGCCCGACGACAGAACGAAGACCACAACGACATCCCGGTCGGTTCGCCCCGCTATCGCGAGATCGGGCCGCCCGTCGCCGTTGAAGTCACCGATCACCGCCCAGGGCACCTGTCGCGGCGAGGGCTCGTAGTCCGGCAGGCCACGATAATCCTGCTGCGTCCAGGGCTCGAAGTCGCGGTTGTAGCGGTCCAACGCGTCCTCCATCGCGGGTGGCAGATCGAGGAGCCATATTCCGTTGGACGACCGGGAAATCGTCGGTCTGGGCTCTTCGCGGAGGTCCCGGCGCTGAGCCTGTGCGGTACCGGGCAGAATCCCGGCGATGAGGCAGACGGCGACGGCGATTTGTGGCATCGATAGGCGCATGTTCTCAAGTCTCGGCACGACCATTCACGGAACGACAGTTGCTAGCACGGAGGTATGACGAAAATCTACGACGTGAGCGTCCCGATTCGGGATGGGGGATTGGTCTATCCCGGAAATCCGGAGATCCACATCTCACTCCAGCAATCCATCGCGCTGGGTGCTGGAGCCAACGTATCGAACGTATCGTTCGGGTCGCATACGGGCACGCATGTGGACGCGGAGCGCCATTTTTTCAATGACGGGAAAGGCGTCGACCAGATTCCGCTCGAAACTTTGATGGGGCCCGCGATCGTACTGGAATACGGCCCCGAGACTACCTCGGTCACGCGTTCCGATCTCGCCGCGCACGATCTCGCCGGTACGGAGCGTGTGCTCCTCAAGACACGAAATTCGGCCTATCTCACCCAGGATCCCGCGTTCCACAACGACTACACCTATCTTGCTCCGGATGGCGCAGAGTATCTCGTGGGACTCGGCGTGAAGCTCGTCGGCATCGACTATCTCTCGATCGAGCAATTCCACTCGGGTCACCATCGCACGCATCTCACCCTGCTCGGCGCCCACGTCGTGATAGTCGAAGGACTCAACCTCAACGACGTTCCTGCAGGACGGTACAACTTCTACTGTCTGCCGATCAGGCTCGTCGGCTGTGACGGCGCGCCGGCCCGCGCGGTGCTCACGAGTGAGTGACATGGCGATCGAGCTCATCCTGTGCGATGTTGGCGGCGTGCTCGGATCCAATGGATGGGATCACAACGAGCGCGCGCTCGCCGCGAGGCACTTCGGCCTGGAATTCCAGCCGTTCGAGCGACGACACGAGGAGGCCGTCGACACGCTGGAGTGCGGTCGAATGACGCTCGACGAATATCTCGACTTCGCTGTGTTCAACGAGAATCGCGCATTCACGCGCGAGCAGTTCAGAGACTTCATGTACGCGCAGAGTATTCCGAATCGCGCCGCGCTCGATCTGATGACGGCCATTGCATCCAAGCAGCGCTGGCGCATGATGACTCTGAACAACGAGTCAGCGGAATTGAATGAGTTTCGAGTGAAGCTGTTCGGCCTGCTCCCGATCTTCGATGCATTCCTGACGTCTGCCTACGTCGGAGCGCAGAAGCCCCATGCGAGCTTCTATGACCGGACCTTCGCAATAGCTCACGCGGATCCGGAGCGCACGGTGTTCATCGACGATCGCGAGGAGAATCTTGCGCCGGTCCGCGACCGCGGCGTACACTGCATTCACGCAACCGACACCAACGCGGTACGCGACGGCCTCGCCGTGCTCGGCGTGCGTTAATAAAATAGTACCGTCTCTCACCAAACAAAGACATCATGCAACTCGCAATGATCGGACTCGGCAAGATGGGTGGCGCCATGACCGAGCGCCTCATTCGCGGCGGACATTCCGTCGTGACTTATGATCGTAGCCCGGACGCCGTGCAGCACACCGTGACACTCGGTGCGACCGCCTCCAGCGGCATCGCAGATCTGGTCTCAAAGCTCTCGGCGCCACGCATCGTGTGGGTGATGGTTCCCGCTGGCAAGCCGACCGACGACACGATCAACGACCTGGCACAGCATCTCAATCGCGGCGACGTGATAATCGACGGCGGTAACTCGAACTTTCACGACACGATGCGCCGCAACATCGAATTGACGGCGAAGGGAATCGAATTCGTCGACGCTGGCACCAGCGGCGGTGTGTGGGGATTGAAGGAAGGCTATTGCGAGATGGTCGGCGCGTCTGACGCGACGTTCAAGCTGTGCGAGCCGTTGTTTGCGACACTCGCGCCGCCGAACGGATATGCTCACGTCGGTCCCACTGGAGCCGGGCATTATGTGAAGATGGTTCACAATGGAATCGAATACGGCATGCTGCAGGCGTACGCGGAAGGCTACGAGATACTACACGCGTCGAGCGAGTTCAAACTCGATCTCGCGCAGATCTCGGCGCTCTGGAATCAGGGCTCCGTCGTCCGCTCCTGGCTCAATGAGCTCGCCGCACAGGCATTCGCGCGCGACGGCAACCTCACCGATCTCAAGGGCTACGTGGAAGACAGTGGGGAGGGACGCTGGACGGTGCAGGAAGCCATCGACCTCAACGTACCGGCCCCCGTCATCACGCTTTCATTGCTGATGCGACTCCGGTCGCGCCAACCCGACAGCTTCGGCGCCAAGGTGATCGCCGCGTTGCGCAACGAATTCGGCGGACACGCGGTGAAGCATTCATGACGGCGTCCGTCGCACCAAAGCTCGACGTATCGCCAAGTGCGGTACGGGCTGCCGCTGCGAAGGTAACCGGTGGTCACGCCCAGCGTGCAGATCCGTGCACGATGGTCATCTTCGGCGCTGGCGGCGATCTCGCCAAACGCAAGCTGTTTCCCGCCATCTACGAGCTCGCGCATCAGAAGTTGCTGTCGGACGATTTTGCGCTGCTCGGTCTCGTGCGCGATGACACGACAGACGACGTATTTCGCAAGGAGATGCGCGACGCCGTCTCCGGCTCCGACGAGATTCACGGATTCGATGAAGCCGTGTTCGACTGGCTGGAGTCCCGCTCTTTTGTCACGAAGGGTGACATAGATGACGCGTCCACCTATGAGATGATCAAGAAGGAGCTCGCGGACGTGCACGATGCGCTCCAGTTGAAGAACAACAACGTGCTCTTCTATCTCGCGGTGCCGCCGAGCGTCTTTCGTTCCGCCCTGACACATCTTTCCGATAGTGGGTTGATGCCGCATTCGTCGTCGGCTGACGATCGCCCCTGGACTCGCGTCGTGATCGAGAAGCCATTCGGACACAGTCTCTCGACGGCGCGCGAGCTCAACGAGCTCGTGCTGGCGCGGTTCGGCGAGCATCAGGTGTATCGCATCGATCACTACCTGGGCAAGGAAAGCGTGCAGAACATCCTCGTCTTTCGCTTTGCCAATGCGCTCTTCGAGCCACTCTGGAATCGCCAGTACATCTCGCAGATTCAGGTCACGGCCGCCGAGACGGTTGGAATGGAAGGACGTGGCAAATACTACGAGGAGGCTGGCGTCGTTCGCGATATGTTCCAGAACCATCTTCTTCAACTGCTGACGTTGGCCGCGATGGAGCCGCCGATCGCCGCCGCCGGTGACGCGGTCCGCGACGAGAAGGTGAAAGTCCTGCGCTCGATTCGTCCTCTTCTCGCGGAAGGGAATCCAGCGGCCGTGCGAGCGCAGTATACCGCCGGCTCGATCGACGGGAAGAACGTGATTGGATACCGGCAGGAGCCGAGCGTCGATCCACGCTCCGTCACACCGACGTATGCTGCGCTGCGCGTATTCATCGACAACTGGCGCTGGCAGGGCGTGCCGTTCTATCTGCGGTCGGGGAAGCGGCTCGCCAAGCGCTGCACCGAGATCGCGTTCCAGTTCCGTACGCCGCCCGATCTCATGTTTGGCGGAGATACCGGCGGGGTTCGCCCCAACGTACTGGTGATTCGCATTCAACCCAACGACGGCATCGCGCTGCGCTTCGAAGTGAAAACTCCCGGCGCCGCTTACGAGCTCGAGCCCGGTCTCGAGATAAGCCGTGTCGACATGGACTTTTCGTACGCCGAAGCGTTCGGCGAGGACATTCCGCCGGCTTACGAAACGCTACTACTGGATTGCCTCGTCGGGGATCAGACATTGTTCACACGCAGCGATGAAGTCGATATGCAGTGGTCGGTGATCGATCCGTTGCTTGATTACTGGCAACGTCGCGCGGATCGGCAGATTCCAACGTATGAGGCAGGCACCTGGGGTCCCAAAGAGGCAGACGAGCTGGTCGCGCGGGACGGACACGTTTGGCGATGAGGCTTGCCTCGATCGCCGCGCTGCTGCTGGCGGTCGCATGTGAGCATGCGGACAGCGGCGTCGCGCACGGACAGGACGCCGCCGCAGATACGGCCGCCACGGTATGGCTTGCGCGCGCGCGTGCGCAGCCGGAGATAGCGAGCTGGCTGTATCTGCGCGCCGCCGCTTCGACAGCCGATTCGCCGGCGCGCGCGGAGCTCTATACACGTGTACGGCTTCCATTGGCGCGAGAGCGAATTCCATGGGTAGAAGCCGCTGCACTCGAGCACTTCGGTGACACGCTCAGCGCTCTCAAGGCATATGAGGCATTGCCAGCTCCGGTTACCGTCTTTCGGATTCGCGCCGCAACCGGAGCCGCAGCGAGAGATTCCGTCCGCACTGCGCTCGTCGCCTTCATCTCGTCATCGAGTGGCGACGCGGTCCGCGAGGCTACGTCGTTATTCGACAAGTTGTTTACCGACGCCAGGCCCGACGAGCAACTTGCGATCGCGCGCGCCGCGGCCCGCGTCGGTCTGTGGCCACGCGCGCGATCGGGCTTCGAGGCAAGCAACGACGCTTCACTCAGCCAGACCGACAGGTTCTCGTTCGGTACGGCGCTTTCAAGAACCAACGCCGACAAGCGTGCGGCCGAGGTGTATGCAACGGTAAATTCACCTGCGTCACTTGCGAATGCAGCGCGGTATCAACGCGCGCGCTCTCTCCTCGCCGCGGGTGACGACTCCGGCGCCCGCTCGGCGCTTCGGTCCCTGTCCGATGCGTCGGATACAAGCGCGGCGGCGGCACTCGCGCTCACCGCCGATCTCCAAACCGATGACGGCGACGATGCAGCCAGTCGCCGCACTCTGCTCGGACTGATAAAGCGCTTTCCATCAACCCGATTTGCTGCGCCGGCGGAATTCAACGCGGCCATGGTCGCGCTCATACTCGGGCAGACCTCATCAGCGGTCAAGGAGTTTGCGGCGCTCTCCGGCTCCTCATCCGGTGACGCGCTCGCTGCCGGATACTGGCTCGGCCGCGCCCGCGATCAGGCGGGTGATAGCACAGCCGCGCGCGATGCATGGCGCGCAGTGATCAAGCGTGACTCGACTTCCTACTACGCAACGCTGGCCGCGGCAAGACTCGGAGTGCAGAGCATGCACTCGTCGCAGACAGCCGCAGGCTTTCCGCGCGTCGCGTCGGTCGACAGTGCACTGCTCCGGGTCTCGTTGTTGCGCAGATTCGGCATGTCGTCCGAAGCACAGATGGAAAATGACAGACTTTACCGCGACGCGAAGACAGACAGCACGCGACTGCTGGCGACTGCCGCAGCATTTTCCGGAACAGACCAGGCTGCCCGCGCGATCGCGCTTGGCCGCGACGCACTCTCGAGAGTAGGATCGACACCAGACGTCTGGCGCTTGATTTATCCGGTGGCTGCACGCGACACGATTGTCGCGGAGTCGCGTAGAGCGGGACTGGACCCCGCACTCGTGGCGGGTCTGATCCGGCAGGAGTCGAACTTCAATCCCGGCGCGAGATCACCCGCCGGTGCACGCGGGTTGATGCAGGTGATGCCGGCGGTGGGGAAGTCCATCGCCCCGTCCGCCGGCATCACGTCGTGGGATCCGGCCCTGCTTTACGAGCCCGGAATCAACATCGAGATCGGTATCCGGCATCTTGCACCGCTGCTCAAAGGCCAGCCGAACGTTGCAAGATCGCTGGCCGCCTACAACGCGGGCGGCTCGCGCGTTGCACGATGGTCGACCAAGCGCGGTGCCGACGACGCCGAGATATTCACGGAGCGGATACCGTTTTCCGAGACTCGCGACTACGTGAAAAACGTCTTGCGAAACCGCGAATTCTATCGGGTGCTTTACGCGTGGTGAATTCCGTCGCATCCTCGATAAGTGTGTAGACGACGGGGACAACGAATAGCGTCAGCAACGTCGACGTAACGAGGCCGCCGATCACTGCACGCGCCAGCGGAGCGCGCTGATCGGCGCCGGGCCCGATGGCGAGTGCGAGAGGCAACATTCCGAAGATCATCGCCATCGACGTCATGATGATCGGGCGCAAGCGCGTGCGGCCCGCGTTGAGGAGCGCATCGTGCCGACTTGCACCCTCGCCGCGATTCAGAATCGTGAAATCCACGAGCAGGATTCCGTTTTTGACGACGAGACCCATCAGCATGATGATTCCGATCATGCTCATGATGTTGAGATTCCCCTTGGTCACGAGCAGCGCCAGCGCGACGCCGATGAAGCTGAGCGGCAGCGACATCAGAATCGACAGCGGTTGCAGGAAGGAGCCGAAGAGCGACGCAATGATGAGATAGATGAACACCACCGCGAGCAGCAGCGCACTGCCGACATATCCCTTGGTCTCGTTCAGGTTCTTCACGTCGCCGCCGAAGACCGTGTGATAACCAGGCGGGAGACCGAGCGAATCGATGGCGACCTGAACCTGCGCGGCGACGTCGCCGACATTATAGCCAGGCAGCACGCCCGCGGATATTCCGATCTGCCGCTCCAGATTCCGGCGGCTGATCTGTTGAGGACCGGTGCCGAGTGTGATGTCGGCGACCTGCGAAAGTGGAATGATTACGGGGCGGCCCGTTGTTGGATCGATGTTGCTGCTCGGCACGGGTATCGTAGCGACGTTGCTTACCGACTGGCGCAGTGAATCCGGATAGACAACGATGACGTCGTGCGAATAACCGTTGGCGTCCTCCCATTGCGTCGCGCGCTGTCCCGTGAACAGCGGCTGCAGTGTGGATGCGACAGATGCGATCCCGACACCGGAGGCCCACGCTCGTTCGCGATCCACATCCACGTCCAGCTGCGGGATGTTACCGTCATCGCTCGAGTTCGCCTCGGCGATGCCAGGTACATCCTTGATCGCTTCGAGTACCTGGTTGGCGGCGATCTTGAGACGCGACTCCTCAGGCCCCTGTACGTTTACAGAGATCGGTTGGCCGCGTCCGCCGAATATCGACGACGCGTTCTGAATGGTCGGTGTGATTCCGGGAATCTTCTTGAGCTCGCCGCGAAGCCGGTTCTGAATGTCCTGAACCGAAGCGGAGCGCTTCGCTGCCGGTTTGAGCCGGATGTAGATCGAGCCGGCGTTGGGCGTGCCACGGGATCCGGAGCCAATGGTGGTGTAGGTGAACTCGGTTTCCGGCTGCTTCCTCAGAAACGCCGCAACCTGCTCGGACTTGTCGGTCGTGTACTCGATCGTCGACCCAGGAGCGGTGCGCACGTTGACGCTGAACTCGTCCGAGTTCGTGTCGGGCATCCATGTGAAACCAAGCTTGCCAGTGATGAGCACGGCGACGGCAACCGACGCAAGTGCGCCGAATATCACGGTGCCGCGATGCTTGAGCGCCCACTCGAGCCACGCAGGGTAGTGATCCGCGGCCTTCTCGAACCACGCGTTGAAGCGCAGCGCGACGCGGCGGATGGGATTACGGACCTTCCTGTAATCCACTTCTCCCGCATGCCCCAGCTCGTGCTCGAGCTCCGGGTCAGGCCAGACACTCGACAGCATCGGATCGAGTGTGAACGACACGAATAGCGAAACGAGCACCGCGAATGCGACGGTGACTCCAAACTGGAAGAAGATCTTTCCTATGATTCCGCCCATGAAGGCAACGGGTACGAACACCGCCATGACGGCGAGTGTGGTCGAGATCACGGCCATGCCGATCTCGTCCGTGCCTTCCATCGATGCCTTGACGTGGTCCTTACCCATCTGTACGTGACGCACGATGTTTTCGCGCACGACTATCGCGTCATCTATCAGCAATCCGATCGCGAGCGACAACGCGAGCAGCGTCATCGTGTTCACCGTGAAGTTGAACAGCCACATCACGAAGAACGCTGAAATGACGCTCACAGGGAGCGTGAGCCCCGTTATGATCGTCGAGCGCCACGAATTGAGAAACAGGTACACGATCGCGATCGTGAGGACCGCGCCGAGTATGATGTTCAGCTGAACGTCGGACAACGACTCGCGGATGCGCTGCGAGTCGTCCCGAATCACCGTGAGCCGCACGTCGCCGGGTAACACGTTGTCGAGATCGGCGATTGCGGCGTGGACCGAATCTGCAACTTCCACAGTGTTGGAGCCGGCGATCTTCTGAATGTCCAGTGCGACCGTCGGCGCGCGGTTGAGCATTGCCGCCGTGCGCTTGTCGGCCGATCCGTCGATTACCGTGCCAAGATCGCGCAGATGCACTGGCGATCCGCCGCGCACTGCGACGACGATTCCGCCGAACGCCTTGGGGTCGATGATGCGACCACGTATGCGGACCAGTGTTTCGACGGAGCCCTTGTCGATCCGGCCGGCTGGTACTTCCTGATTTTCGCGCTGCAGCGCAGTCATCACGTCAGGCGGAGTCAACCCATACGACCGCATCGCGTTGGGATCGAGCTGGATGCGAATCGTCCGCTGCTCACCGCCGGAAAGGTTTACTGCTGCGACACCGGGCACCGCTTCGAGGCGTTGCGTGATTGATTCGGTTGCGAGGTCGGTGAGCTCTCGAATCGGCCGCGTCGAACTCTGCACGGCGATCGACATGATCGGCGAGTCGTTCGGATCGAAGTGCCGAACTACCGGCTCGTCGATGTTCGGCGGCAGCGAACGACGAATGCGCGCGATCTTCGCCTGCACGTCCTGTTGCGCCGCGAGCACATCTACGCCGAGATTCAACTGCACGCGTACGAGCGAGGTTCCGTCAATCGATGTCGACGTGAGCTCGTAGATCCCCTGGACCGTATTGAGCGCCTCTTCGATCGGACGCGACACGTCGCGCTCCATCACTTCAGGCGATGATCCGGCGTACGTCGTCTGAACGATGACGGTCGGGTAGGTGATATCGGGGTACTCGTCGATCGCAAGGCGTTGATACGAGACGATGCCGAGCACGACGAGCGCCACCATCATCATGGTGGCGAATACCGGGTGTTTGATTGATACGTCGGAGATGAACACCGCTATTTTCTCCGCGCGCCGCGATCACCGCCGATGACCTGGATCTGGGTGCCCGGTGCAAGCGTACCGACATTCCCGACCACGACCTGATCGCCCGTCTTGAGTCCGGAAGTGATCTGAGCCAGCGCTGCCTGGTCGTTCACGATCCCGAGATTGACGAATACCTGCTCCACAGTACCCGTGTTGACGCGATACACGTAGGTCTTGCCACTGTCTGCCGTCTGGTGCAGCGCGCTGGTCGGTACGAGCAGCACGCCATTGACGGTACTTGCAATCACATCACCGGTGGCGAGACTGTTGCCCTTCAATGCTCCGTCCGGATTGTCGACATCGACGTACACGGTGATCGAGCGCGTAGTCGGATCGATGGTCGGACTCACGCGCGCGACCTTCCCGGTGAACGAAAGGCCCTGCGCGGCGAACGAAACCTTCTGACCTATCCTGATGGATGAAGCACGTCGCTCCGGCACGTTCGCGGCGAGCTCGAGCGTCTGGCTCCTAACGAGCGTGAATATCGACGCACCCTTCGTTATGTGTTCGCCGATGTCGACCAGCTTCTTGTCTATGACACCACTGATTGGTGCGACCACTTTCGTGTCGCGCGCCGCAATGTTCGCTTGCTGAAGCGCGGCATCGGTAGCAGCGAGCCGCGCACGCGCCGCGTCAACCGCCTGCTGCGAGACGCGATAGTCTGCTTCCGAGATCGCGCCTGCATGGAACAGATCGCCGCTCTGCTTGAAATTCCATTCGGCTTGCGACAGGTCGGCCTTTGCTGCTGACTGCCCCGCGCGTGCGCTCGCCGCGGCGCTCTCCTGCGCGACGGCCTCGAACTGTGCGAGCAGCTGGCCTTGTTGAACGTGCTGTCCTTCGCGCACGTAAACGCCGGTGAGATCACCCTCGATGCGCGCGTGCATGTCGACGCTCTGGAGCGGACGAAGCAGCCCGGTTATCGGAACACCATCCGAGAGTGACCCCAGCTGCGCCGTTGCGATATCCGACGGTGCGACGGCAATGCTGCGGATCTTCGATCCACCCTTGGACCCGGTCGCCGTTGGAGGCACGCCCTTCGCGTCGGCCGTATCGTTGCCGCATCCCGCAACGACGATGGTCGCCGCAGTCAGGCCGAGTGAGAGCGCGATCTTAGCGAGCCGCAAGGCCATCGCTCGATGCTGCAGTGGTTGCATTGTCAGTAGAAGGAAGTGGAAGCGGGCGGCCCTGCGTCTGCGCAAGGGCTACCGCCGCTATGTATACGTCGTAGAGCGAGCGCGCCTGATTGGTCTGCGCCGTCGTCAGTGCAAGTTGTGCGTCGGATACTTCGAGCTGCGTCGCCATCCCGCGCGAATAGCGCAGGCTCGCGAGTTTGTACGCCTCTTCAGCCTCGGCGACGTTCTGCTGCTGCGCAGTGTACTGCCCGCGAGCGCGCGACAGATCGGCCTTGGCCGTCTCGACGTCGTTCGCAACCTGTTCGCGCGTCTGTGCGAGCTGCGCCTTCGCGACACGCGCCTGCGCGCCTGCAAGGTCGATGTTCCCCTTGCTGAGCAGACCGTCGAAAAGCGGAAACGATACGGTGAATCCAAAGGATTGGTCACTGAACCATCCGCCGTTCTGCGCCGTGCACACCTTGCCGGGCGCACTGCCTGCCGCGCACGACACGGTCTTGAAGATTCCCCGTCCCGGCGGAAAGATGTCGCCGCTCACCGGGTAGGCGCCGTATCCGCTGTTGAAGTTGAACGTGACGGTCGGAAACAGCGCCGCGCGTGCGACTGACACGCCGAGCTCGCGAGCGCGTGCGTTGAGTGTAGCGGATGCGAGCGCGGGCCGATTGTCAGGACCGATGGCCGTATCAACCGTAGCGAGTACGTCGCGTATGACGACAGAGTCGATCGACGTTGTGAGCGCGAGCGGACGAGAAGCTGGAATGTTCGCGAGTCGCTTGAGCTCGAGCGCTGCGACCTGCGCGTTCTCTCGCGCCTGCAACACCAGCGGCTCGATGTTGGCGAGTGCGACGCGCGCTCGCAACACATCGTAGCGCGACATCCTGCCAGCCTTCTCGAACTGCTCGGCCTGCTGCAACTGCGCCGAGGCGAGCTCGTAGCTCTGTTGCTGAATCTGCACCATGCGATGCGTGAACAGCGCGTTCACGTATGCCGTCTGCGTTTGCAGGCCGGTGAGCGACCGTGTTTCCTCCAGCTCCTGCGCTGAGGCGCCGGTCGCCGCGCGCGATGCGCGCACCGCATTGAGGACGCGGCCGCCCTGAAACAGAATCTGGGACGCGTTGAGCGTGGCCGCGTAACTGTACGGTTGATTGAATACCTGGCCGACTGCCTGACCGCGCGCGCTCTGTACAGTGCGATTTTCCGAACCATTTACGCGGAGCTGCGGCAATCCCGGCGCGCGAGCGATCGTCGCCTGCGCCTGAGTTATGGAGAGATTGGCGCGCGCAACACGCACTTCCTCACCGATACGATCCGCGCGCGTGACCGCTTCGCTAAGTGATAGGGACAGGGTGTCGGTCTGCTGGTGCGTTTGCTGTGCAGAAAGCGGACGCACCGATAAAATTACGATAAAAAAAAGAGCCCGATTGCGCATTGTCCAAAGTACGCGCCGGGCCCATGAAACGTTTCGCGATTTGCGAGCTATGTCGCCATCGCAAATTGCGTTGCTAATCCGCTACTTCATGCCCCTGACGCTTTGCCTTGCGGCGCTTCAGGTGGTCCATGAGCCACGTCGCCGGAATGAGAAAGAGCGGCGTGAGAAAGGTCCCCAACAGACTGTTGAGCCAGATCAGTCCAATGTAGAAGCCGATGAGGCCAAGAGAAACCCAGAGGAGTCCGAGAGGTCCGTTGGTTTCAACCCCCAAATGTCCCTGCAGCATCGATTGACGACCGTGTGAAGGTGAATATGTTCGCCGCACGAGGGCGAGCCGGTAACTTAACACCATGGGTACCATTCACGACACCGTGTTGCGGATCCGTCAGCGAGTAGCGGCCCTCGGCCCTGGCAACTGGCTGCTGGCGGTCTCGGGCGGGATGGACTCGATGATCCTGCTCGACGCCGCCGCGGAGACGCTTGACCACAATACTCTGGCGGTGGCGACGTTCGATCATGGCACCGGACCGGCTGCGCGGGAGGCGGTCGCGCTCGTCGCCGAGCAGGCGCTGCATCTCGGTATCGGATGCGTATCCGGCCGGGCAGAGAAGGTGGCGAGCTCCGAATCGGAATGGCGGGCCGCACGGTGGAATTTCCTGAATGATGTGGCCGCGAGGCTGGATGCGACCGTCGTCACCGCGCACACTCTGGACGATCAGATCGAGACTGTTTTCATTCGGGTGCTACGCGGCGCCGGGCCCCGCGGGCTGGCCGGTCTCCTTGCTGATTCCCCCGTGGCACGGCCGCTCATCGAGACAACCAGGGCCGAGATCGAGCAGTACGCCGAGGGGGATCGGACCCCCTATGTGACCGACCCCTCCAACACCGACCGCCGGCATCTCCGCAATCGGGTCCGCCTGGATCTCCTGCCAGCCATGGAACTCGCCTCACCCGGTTTTTCGACGTCTCTTCTGGAGATCGCAGAAAAAGCTGCGGCCTGGCGGGCGCGAATGGAGGCCATTGCACTTACTTTTCATGTGATGAGCGATTCCCCCGAAAGTCACTCGTTCGAAAGACGTGAATTACGAGTTTTTCCTGCGGCTTCACTTGGTTTCCTCTGGCCTGCCCTGTGTGCCAGGGCCGGCATCGTTCTCGATCGACGCGGAACCGAGAGGCTTGCAGCGTTTACTATAGAGGGTGAGACGGGCCAGCAGATTCAGCTTTCCGGCGGCGTCCGGGTCCTCATGGACCGCAGGACGATCACGTTCCGTCAGACTGCGGCGAATGGTTGACCCGGATCCCCGGCTTCTGGGCAGAAAGGTCTCGCGCATCGCGTTCGATGAGCCGACCATCGCTGCCAGGGTAAAAGAGTTGGGCGAGGAGATTACAGCGGAATATTCCGACGGCGATCTACTCGTGCTTGGGCTTTTGAAAGGCAGTTTCATATTTCTGAGCGACCTGGTCCGCCAGATCGTTCGGCCGCTTCAAGTGGATTTTCTGGTGGCTGCGAGCTACGGCGAATCCATGGTTTCGAGCGGTAACGTACGACTGTTGTATGACCCCGAGACGGCTCTGGAAGGGAAGCATATCCTTCTGGTGGAAGACATCATTGACTCCGGACGGACCTTGAGCGTCCTGATGGACCTGCTGGCGGTCCGCCAGCCCAAATCGCTATCGATCTGCGCGTTGTTGCACAAGCGGATCGCTACGCAGCTACGCTACGACGCCCGTTTCATCGGTTTCGATGCTCCGCATGAGTTCCTGGTCGGATACGGCCTCGACCATGCAGAAGATTTCAGACACCTGCCTTACATCGCGAGTTTAGAATAGATGCCGCTCCCTCGTCCATCCGGCAACGGCCCCAAAAAGCCCTTCAGCTGGGCCAAGTTTTCCAAAACTCTGGCTCTCTGGGTGCTCCTGCTCCTCATCCCCGTAGTCTTCATCAGCTACTCGGGCGGCGGAGCTGATTCCGCGCCGACCATCTCCTATACCCAGTACGGGCAGGAGCTCGACCGTGACAACATCAGCAAGGTCACCGTGCAGGGTGGCCGCGCAATTGTCGGCGAGTTCAAGGAACCCGTAACTGTCGCCGGCGCGAGCAAGGCGGTGAAGAAGTTCAACACGCGCCTGCCGGTCGACAATTCAGCCGAAGAAGTCGCCCGCCTGCGCAATCACAACGTCCAGATCGACGCCGAAGACGCTCGCACTTCGCCGCTCGGCTTCATCTTCACGTTTTTGCCGTACCTCCTGCTGATCGGGTTCTGGATATTCCTGTTCCGACAGATGCAGTCGGGCGGAAATCGAGCATTCTCATTCGGCAAATCCAAGGCGAAGCTGCTCACTGCTGATTCGCCCAAGGTCACCTTCGCAGACGTCGCGGGCGCGGACGAGGCCAAGGTCGAACTGCAGGAAATCATCGAATTCCTCAAGGATCCGGCGAAATTCACGAAACTCGGCGGCCGACTCCCCAAGGGCTGTCTGCTCGTCGGACCTCCCGGTACTGGAAAGACTCTGCTCGCCCGCGCCGTAGCTGGTGAAGCGGCGCGTCCGTTCTTCTCGATGTCGGGCTCTGACTTCGTCGAGATGTTCGTCGGCGTCGGCGCAAGCCGCGTGCGCGACCTGTTCGAGCAGGGCAAGGCGCATGCGCCGTGCATCATCTTCATCGACGAGATCGACGCCGTCGGACGCCATCGCGGCGCCGGGCTGGGTGGTGGTCACGATGAGCGCGAGCAGACGCTCAATCAGCTTCTGGTCGAGATGGACGGCTTCGAGTCCAACGAGGGCGTGATTCTCATTGCGGCGACCAACCGTCCGGACGTGCTCGACCCAGCGCTCCTTCGTCCAGGCCGCTTCGATCGACAGATCGTCGTCGATGCGCCGGATCTGCGTGGCCGCGAGGGAATCCTTCGCGTTCACATGCGCAACAAGCCGGTTGCCGACGACGTCGACATCTTCACGCTCGCGCGTGGAACTCCGGGAATGTCCGGTGCCGATCTCGCCAATCTCATGAACGAAGGCGCGCTGCTCGCTGCACGCCGCAATCATGACAAGGTCTACATGATCGACCTGGAAGACGCCAAGGACAAGGTCATGCTCGGCGCTGAGCGCAAGTCCATGGTGATGAAGGACGCCGAGCGCAAGCTTACGGCGTACCACGAGGGTGGACACGCAATCTGCGCGATCAAGGTCAAGGGCAACGATCCACTTCACAAGGTCACGATCGTTCCGCGCGGCCGCGCTCTCGGTCTCGCATTCACGCTGCCGGAAGACGATCGCGTCTCCATCACGCGCGAGCAGTTGAAGGCTACTCTCGTCAAGGCGTATGGCGGACGCGCAGCCGAGGAGCTCGTGTTCGGAAAGGAGCACGTGACGACAGGTGCAGCGAGCGACATTCAGCAGGCGACCAACATCGCTCGTAGATACGTGTCGCAGTGGGGATTGTCCGACGTCGTCGGTCCGATCCTCGTAGGCGATGACGAGCAGGAGCTGTTCCTGGGTCGTGAGATTCAGAGCAGACGCCACATCTCGAGCCAGACGGCGCAGACGGTGGACGCCGAAATCTCGAAGGTGATTCGCGAAGCCTATCAACGCGCCACCGACGTGTTGACCGAAAACATCGATCTTCTCCACTCCGTCGCGGCTGCGCTGCTCGAGCGTGAAACGTTGTCGGGTGACGAAGTCAAGATGCTCGCACGTGGCGAGACGCTTCCGCCGCGCGCGCCGTCGTCGCTGCCGCCGGCTCCGCCCGTGCCGGTTACGACGGCGCTCCCGAATCCGAAGCCGGCTCGTCCGCCTCTCTTCGGCGGGCCCGAGATAGCACCTGCCTAAGCCGACTATAGTCGGAATACTCAACGTTACCCCCGACAGCTTTAGCGACGGGGGTAATTTTTTACCATTCCATCAGGCGATCGATCATGCAGGTCGGATGATCCAGGATGGAGCGGACGTGATCGAGGTCGGGGGCGAGTCGACCCGGCCGGGCGCTACGCCGGTTGAGTTCGCCGATGAGATCGCACGGGTACTACCGGTAATCGACGAGATCGTGAAACGCTGGCCGTCCACGCGCGTCGCGGTGGACACGGTAAAATTCGAAGTCGCGGCCGCTGCCGTTGTAGCGGGGGCGACGGTCGTCAACGACGTTTCCGCGCTTCGACTGGATACTCGCATCGCGGACGTTTGCGCATCCGCGGGATGTACGCTCGTGCTCATGCACTCACGCGGTAATGTGGGGAACATGGCCAGCTACGAGAATGCTGGCTACGGCGATGTGATGGGCGAGATCATCCGGGAGCTCGAGCCAGCGGCAAAAAAAGCGCTCGCGGCTGGCGTCGCTCGGGACCGGATAGTACTCGATCCAGGCGTCGGATTCTCCAAGCGTACCGAGCATTCTGTGCAGGCACTTGCGCATCTTGCGCGATTGGCCGACCTTGACTTTCAGGTGATGGTTGGCGCATCGCGCAAACGGTTCATTGGAGAGTTGACAGGCGTGACGAAGCCAGCTGAGCGGGACGCAGGGACCATCGGAGCAAACGTGGTCGCGCTGACCCTCGGCGCGACCTGGTTCCGCGTGCACGATGTGCGGGACAATCGCCACGCGCTCGATGCCGCCGCCGCAATCCTCGGGGCGGGTGCGTGACGTGGATCGAGTTGGCGGTGATCGCGGCGCTCATCCTTTTCCAGCCCGAGGTGCGCGCGATCTTCTACCGCATGCGTAATCCACGCACCGCGCGCTTCCTGCGCCGCGTTCCGCGAATCGAGATCGCCGAGGAAGTCGTGGATGCCGTGGATCGCCTGAGCCGGTCGTCGCATGGCGCGATTATCGTGCTGGAGCAGGATATGACCCTGACCGAGTATGCGGATACCGGAACAGAGTTGCAGGCAAACGCGTCGTCCGACCTCATCGTCACGATCTTCACGCCGTACACGCCGCTGCACGACGGGGCTGTGATAATTCGCGGTAACGTCATTGTCGGCGCCGGATGCATACTTCCACTTTCGCAGTCCGCGTTGCCCGATCGCATGATGGGCACGCGTCACCGCGCCGCGCTCGGACTGAGCGAGGAGACCGATTCACTCGTCGTCGTAGTGAGCGAGGAGAACGCTTCGATATCAGTCGCCTACAAGGGAACGATGTATCACTCGCTAACCACGCTCGAATTGCGTGAGATACTCGGCGGTCAGATGCCACGTCTCACCAACGATCACGTAACAGCGGGCGAAATGCGCGCGTGACACGCGTTCGCGGCGCGACCCTGCGCGTCGTCAGGCCCGACGTCGCCGCGGCAGCATTACTGTTCGTCGTCTACTGCCTGACACTGGCGAGGGGGATGACGTACTGGGACGCGGGTGAATTTCTGGCAGCGATTCATTCGCTCGGAATTCCGCATCCGCCTGGAACTCCGCTCTTCGTGCTGATGGCGCACGTTTGGAGCATGATCGCGTCGCCCGTGGTCGGATTCACGATCGCGGTCAATGCGTTCTCCGCGCTCGCTACCGCAACTGCGTTTGGCCTCGTTGCAAACATCTTCTGGCGCGCCACGGGTGACGGGCTCGCGGCGTTCGCTGGTGCGCTCACCGCCGGTTTCATGTCGACCGTGTGGCTCAATGCCACGGAAACCGAGGTATATGCGTGCGCTCTGTTCGGCGCATTCGCGATCCTGTGGTGCGCCCGACAGTACGCCCTGACACTCGGCGCGCGTTGGGTTCTGCTCACGCTCTATGCGTGCGGACTGGGATGGTCGCTGCATCTGACATCACTGCTGGTCGTACCAGCCGCGCTGTACGCATTCTTCTCCGCGCGCGAGAAGCCCAGAGCGCGATACCTGGCTCTCGGCCTGGTACTATCCCTCGTCGGCGGTTCGGTCGTTCTGTTCATGTTGCTTCGTGCGTGGCATGATCCTGCAATCAATCAGGGCAACCCAGCGTCGATCGGGGCGTTGATAGATGTAATCCAACGACATCAGTACGACGTCGCACCGCTCTGGCCCCGTCGCGCGCCACTATGGCTGCAGTTTGGCAATGTGCTGGAGTACGCTGACTGGCAGGTGGCACTGGGGCTCGGCCCGGATCCCGGCCCGACGTTCGCGCGTACATCGGCGACCGTGCTGTATGCGCTGCTTGGCATTTACGGGTCGATACGCCACAGGTCGATCGATCGCGCAAGCTGGCTCACGTGGATGGTACTTCTGATCACCACCAGCATCGGCGTCGTACTATATCTCAATCTCCGCGCGGGCGCATCATACGGCGCCGGTATCATACCGCCAGGTGTTCCGCACGAAGCGCGCGATCGCGATTATTTCTTCACGTGGGCGTTCGTGTGTTGGGGAGCATGGGCGGGATTCGGCGCCGTGCAGCTTGCACGCCGGATCGCACACCGCCGCCAGGGATCCGTCAAGACAGGCCCGATCCTCGTCGCGGCGGTTGCCATAGCTGCGCTTCCCGGTGCGCTCAACTGGTCGGCAGTGCATGCGATCCGCCACGATGAACAGCAGCGCGCGGAGCGGGGTTCCAGGGCGATACTTGGCGCCGTGCCTCAGAACGCGGTGTTCCTGGCGAACGGCGACAACGACACCTATCCCCTCTGGTACATGCAGGAAGTTCTCGGGATGCGCCGCGACGTAACTATTGTGACGATCCCGCTGTTACCACCCGAATGGTATCGCGCCGAACTGCAACGCAGGCATCACCTGTTGGACTCAAACTTCGTGAGCGAGTGGCGAGGCAGGCGTCCAACTCTCGCGAACTTGGAGAAGAACGCCGCGGAACAGGGCAGGGATGTAGTCAAGTCGCCATTCATCCAGCGATGAAATACGATTGGGGAGATCCTTATTGGAAGCCGTCATTCCCGCTTTCGCGGGAATGACGGTATGTCGGGAATGACGACTCTCAACACGATCCAGGCCTAGTACCGGTAATGGTCCGGCTTGTACGGCCCGTCAAGCGGAACTCCGATGTAATCAGCCTGATCCTTCGATAGCCTCGTCAGCTTCACGCCGAGCTTGTCGAGATGCAACCGGGCAACCTTTTCGTCCAGGTGCTTGGGAAGCGTATAGACCTTCTTCTCGAGCTTGTCCGCGTTCGTGTGCAGCTCCAGCTGCGCCATCACCTGGTTGGTGAACGACGCCGACATCACGAAGCTCGGATGACCCGTCGCGCATCCAAGGTTGAGAAGACGGCCTTCAGCCAGAATCATTACGGAGTGGCCGTCAGGAAAGACAAACTCGTCATACTGCGGCTTGATGTTGACGCGAGTAATCCCTTTCTTCTTGAGACCGGCCATGTCGATCTCGTTGTCGAAGTGACCGATGTTGCCGACGATCGCCTTGTCCTTCATCCTCGCCATGTCGTCGACGGTGATGATGTTCTTGTTGCCCGTCGCGGTGATGAAGATGTCGGCAGTGCGATACGACCTCGTTCAGTGTTGTCACCTGATAACCTTCCATCGCAGCCTGCAGCGCACAGATCGGATCGATCTCGGTGATGATCACGCGTGCGCCCTGACCGCGCAGCGACTGCGCGCAACCCTTGCCGACGTCACCATATCCGAAGACGACCGCGACCTTGCCGGCGAGCATCACGTCACTCGCGCGGAGGATTCCGTCCGTGAGCGAGTGCCGGCAACCGTACAGGTTGTCGAACTTGCTCTTCGTCACCGCGTCGTTGACGTTGATCGCGGGGAATCGAAGCGTACCGGCCTTCATCATCTCGTACAGACGGTGCACGCCAGTCGTCGTCTCTTCCGATACACCACGGATGTCAGCCGCGACGCGCGTCCAGCGCCCAGGGTTGCTGACGGCCTGAGCGCGAAGCAGATCGAGAATGACTCCCCATTCCTCCGCGTCAGCTGCCGGATTGAACTCGGGGATCTTGCCTGCCGCTTCGTAATCAGCGCCACGGTGAACCAGTAGCGTCGCATCTCCGCCATCATCCAGTAGCAGGTTCGGTCCGCCGCCATCGGGCCACATCAACGCCTGCTCGGTGCACCACCAGTACTCTTCCAGCGTCTCGCCCTTCCATGCGAATACGGCAATTCCGTTCGGATTGTCGGCCGTGCCGTTCTTGCCAACCGCAACAGCCGCAGCCGCGTGGTCCTGCGTCGAGAAGATGTTGCAGCTCACCCAGCGCACGTCGGCGCCGAGCTCGGTGAGCGTTTCGATCAGCACCGCTGTCTGCACCGTCATGTGCAGCGAGCCCATGATGCGCGCGCCCGTCAGCGGCTTTTTCCCCTTGTACTCCGCGCGAAGCGCCATCAGTCCCGGCATTTCCTGCTCGGCGAGGCGAATCTCCTTGCGTCCAAACTCGGCGAGAGAGATGTCGGCGACCTTGAATGCCGGACGGTCGATGCCTGCGTTCTCTTTTGTCGTTGATGAGCGTGGTGAAGCTGTAGTGGCCATTGCTATCTCAGGTCAGTTGTGAATCGCCAGCGCGTGCACCGGCTTTCGGTTTTGTGGTACGCGAGGTTGTTGGTGAAGCAGCCGAAACCGGCTTCGTCGAAATGCGCTGCGACGACGTGTCGCTCGCCGCAGTGTTCGCCTTTGCGCGCAACGGACGGCGCGCTGACGCAGCGAACAGCGTCGGTCCCTTCGCTACCGGATCCGCGGGAAGCGGATGGTACCGGAGGTCGTACAATCCTGCCTGCTCGGCCCAGCGCGACAGTTCATCCGCGCCAAAACCCTGCCACACGTGTCCCATGATGTTGCGAAACTCCGAGCGCTCGTGCGGCATCATGTCCACCACGAGCACGCGTCCTTCCGGCTTCAGGACTCTGCATACTTCAGTCAGTACTTCCGCGGGATCGGCAGTGTAGTGGAGCACCAGAAAGATCAGCGCGGCATCGAGCGACTCGTCGTCTATCGGGAGGGCGCCGAGGTCGCCCTCGCGGAGTGAGACATTGTCGTAACCCTTGAGCCGCTTGCGCGCTGCGCTCAGCATTGCCGGCGACTCGTCCACCGCGATTACCTGTGCGACGAACGGGGCCAGCATCTCCGACACCTGTCCCGTGCCGCAGCCGAGGTCGGCGACGAACCAGCTTTCGTCCAGCAGCCCGAGCAGTCCCACGAGATCGGCGCGCGTGCCGAACAGATCGCCCCGAAGCCTGTCCCACTGGCCGGCAGCGGTGGAGAAGAACTCCTGCGACGCGCTACGTCGCTCGGCCAATACCGAACGCAGTCGTTGCGTGTCGTTCTGGGCCGATGGTGCCGCGCTCACCTGCTCGCGCACGAGCGTCCAGAGCCTCCGCCCTGCGGGATCGAGGCGGTCGGCCATCGCCCGATAGCGGCGGCTGGTACCATCCGCCCGCGATGTGACCCACCCGCCGTCGCCGAGGACCTTGAGGTGCCGGCTGACCGTGGACTGCGGAAGCTGCGTGACCGCACATAGCTCCGTGACCGTGAGCTCGTGCCGGTCGAGCAGCGCCAGCAGCCTGCTCCGGGTGGGATCGGAGAGCGCTGTAAGCCGATCGAAGATGGTAGGCATTGATCCGTTCATCCGGATGGAAAGATATATCCTTTCGGGCGCAAGTTGAAGGGGCCGGTTTTTCCTGGTCGGGGCTGGGCCGGCGACGAGCGGCCACGGCTGGCCACGACCGGTTACGGCTCGCCGATGCGAGTCCGTCGCTCGGGCGGGCTGCCCGCAGGCTACGCGCCGCCACAGCCTTTCGCCACCTCGCCGTAGTTAAATTTCATGGCTATGCATTTTCCGAATCTCCCCGAGAGGGTCGCGGAGATCCGTGGACTCCTGGCGGCCGCGGCCGCACGCGGAGGACACGGCCAGAACGTGAAGCTCGTTGCCGTGACCAAGACACATGGTCCCGAGGCCGCCGTCGAGGCGTGGGAGGCAGGTGTCCCCGACTGTGGCGAGAACCGGATTCAGGAAGCGTTGGAGAAGATGGCGCAGGTGGATGTGCCAGTTGTGTGGCATCTCATTGGCCATCTGCAGCGAAACAAGGTCCACGAGCTGGAGCACTTTGCGTTGCTGCATTCGCTCGACAGCAGGCGTCTCGCCGACGCGGTCTGCGACTTTGGATTGAAGCGCAAGCGCGCGGTGGACGCATTGATTCAGGTCAACGCATCGGGGGAGGCTAGCAAGGGCGGATTCTCGCCCGAGGAGTTGCGTGCAGAAGCGGATCGTTTGACGGGCATGCCGGGTATTCGCGTCGTCGGTGCGATGACGATGGCTCCGTTGGATGCATCCGAGCTTGTGTTGCGACAGACGTTCGCCGGTGCACGACACGCTCGTCAGGTTCTGGCGGATGCGGGTCACCCGGCTACCGAGCTGTCCATGGGGATGTCTAACGACTATGAGATAGCTGTCGAAGAAGGGGCCACACTGGTCCGGCTCGGCACCGCTCTCTTTGGAGCTCGCGATCTATGATTGATGAAGCATTCCATCTGACGCCACTCGATGTCCGGCGCTTTGATTTCGGACGCGCCCTGCGCGGGTACGATCCTGCGCGCGTCGACCAGTTTCGCGATCAGGTCGCGGAGGAGATGGAGCGGCTCACGCGCATCAATCAGGACCTGGACCAGAAGGCGCGCTCGTTCCACGAGCAGCTGCGCGCATTTCGCGAGCGTGATCGTGCACTCAACGACGCTCTCGTTTCGGCGCAGCAGCTTCGTCAGGAGACCAAGGAGCAGGCGGAGCGCGAGGCGATGCTCATCGTGAGAGAGGCGCAGGGGGAGGGCGAGCGCCTCCTGGACGAGGTGCGCGCGGAAGTGCGACGCGTGCAGGACGAGCTTGCAGTGCTGGAACGCGCGCGACGCAGCTATCTGTCGCAGATGCGCACGTTGATCACGCGCCACCTCTCGGAAATCGACGCATCGGAACGTCCGGTTCCCGGCACAGGGGAGTAGAGTCTTGGGAGCACAGGAAGCGCCCGTAGTGACGCGTTATCGGTTGTTGCCGGCTGACCGGGCAGCTGACGGGCTGGAGCAGGAAGTTCTCGCGCGCTGGTCCGAAGAAGAATTGTTCAGGCGTATTCAGCGCGACAGCGCTGGCCGCCCCGAGTTCGTTTTCTTCGAGGGACCGCCGACCGCCAACGGACGTCCTGGCATCCACCACGTTTTCGCGCGAACGGTCAAGGATCTCTTCTGCCGTCATCGCTCGATGTCGGGTTTTCATGTCACGCGAAAGGCGGGCTGGGACACGCACGGACTTCCGGTGGAGATCGAAGTCGAGAAGCAGCTCGGAATCTCCGGCAAGCAGGAGATCGAGCGCATCGGTGTCGAGAAGTTCAATGCGCTGTGCAAGGAAAGCGTGTTCAGGTACGGTGAGGACTGGAAGCGTCTCAGCGAGCGCATCGGTTACTGGCTGGATTACGACGATCCCTATATCACGTACACGAACACCTACGTCGAGAGCGTGTGGTGGGCGTTGAAGACGCTGTTCGAGCGCGATCTGCTGTACCGCGGGCACAAGATTCTGCCGTACTGCCCGCGCTGCGGGACTGCGCTCTCCTCGCACGAAGTTGCGCAGGGCTACAAGACTGTAAAGGATCCGAGCGCATATGTCGCGTTGACGTTGCAGGGAACTTCGGCGACTCCGCGCAGAATCCTTGTTTGGACGACCACGCCGTGGACGCTCGTTTCCAACGTGGCGCTCGCCGTGAATCCGACGCTGCAGTACGTCGAGTTGGTTCGCATCGGCAAGGACGGCGAGGGATCGCTCATACTCGCGGAAGCTCGCGTCAACGCGCTGCTGGGCGAGGATCACGCTGATCGCTGGAAGGAGATTTCCAGCTTCGCTGGCGCCGAGCTCGTTGGTCTCCGCTATCATCGCCCGCTCGATTGGGTAGCGATGAGCGACGGCGCGCACGAGATAATCGTCGGTGAGTCGTTCGTCACGGCCGAGGACGGATCCGGCGTCGTGCACATGGCGCCCGCTTTCGGCGCGGATGATTACGCCGCGGGCAAGCGACACGGACTGTCGTTTTTGCAGCCCGTCGATGCACGCGGACGCTTTCCCGACACGTTGCCGCTGGTCGGTGGCATGTGGGTCAAGGACGCCGACAAGGTCATCATCGACGAGCTCAAGCGTCGTGGTACTCTGTGGAAGGTGCAGCAGTACGAGCACAGTTATCCGCACTGCTGGCGCTGCGATACGCCGTTGCTGTATTACGCACGCACGTCGTGGTTCGTGCGCACCACCGGCTTCAAGGACGACATGCTGCGACGCAACGCCTCGGTCGACTGGCATCCGCCCGAAGTTGGCTCAGGTCGCTTCGGTGAATGGCTGGAGAACAACATCGACTGGGCGATATCGCGCGACAGATATTGGGGCACGCCGCTTCCTGTCTGGGTGAACGATACGGATCCGACGGAGATCGACGTAATCGGTAGCTATGCAGACCTCGCGGCACGCGTCGGCCACGCGCTCCCGGCCGACTTCGATCCGCACAAGCCGTTCATCGATCACTACACGTGGCCCGCCCCGTCAGGACATGGTACGATGCGCCGCGTGCCGGAAGTGATCGACACGTGGTTCGATTCCGGCTCGATGCCGTTCGCGCAATGGCACTATCCATTCGAGCGGCGCGACACTTTTGCACGCCACTATCCCGCGGATCTGATTGCCGAAGGTGTCGATCAGACGCGTGGCTGGTTCTATTCGCTTCTGGCGATCGCGACCGGCCTCGGCAGTTCGCTCAGCGACACCGCCGGCAATGCCGCGCCGTATCGGAGCGTCGTCGTGAACGACCTCGTTCTCGACAAGGACGGTGTCAAGATGTCCAAGAGCCGCGGTAATGCCGTCGAGCCATGGAAGGTTCTCGAGACACATGGCGCGGATGCGGTGCGAATGTTCCTCGTCGCGTCGAGTCAGGTATGGCTGCCGCGCCGGTTCGACGAATCATTGATTCGCGAGACGATCGGTCGCTTCCTGCTCACGCTCAAGAACGTGTACAGCGGGATATTCGCGACCTACGCCAACTTCGGTTGGTCGCCATCGCTCGATGATCCCGCGCCGGATGACCGTCAACCGATCGATCGCTGGGTGCTGTCGCGGCTGTCCAACGTCGAGCAGCGCTGCGATCAGCTGCTTCGCGAGTATCAGGCGACCCATGCGGTGAACGCGGTCATGGATTTTTTCATGGACGACGTCTCCAACTGGTACGTCAGGCTGAATCGTCATCGCTTCTACGATGTCGACACGAGTGACAACCGCGCCGCATTCGCGACGTTGCATGAGATACTCACCGTTACGTGTCGATTGCTGGCGCCCTTCGCGCCATTCGTGAGCGACTGGATTCATCAGGAGCTGACGGGCGAGTCGGTTCACGTTGCGCCGTACGTACGCTCCGAGCCTACGCGCATCGACGCCGAGCTCGAGCGAGCGATGGCTGACGTGCGCGCTCTCGCGACGCTCGGCCGCGCGGCGCGCGAGGAAGTCAGTATCAAGGTGAGGCAGCCGCTGGCGTCCGTGCTTTGCGTGGTTTCGACTCACGCTGCGGATGACGTTCTGCGCAGTGTCGTACCACTCATTGCTTCCGAGCTCAACGTCAAGCGCGTCGATTTCGCCTCCTCTGCGGATGATTTCGTCACCCTGGAGGCGAAACCAAACTTCAGGACTCTGGGTAAGAAATTCGCAAAGGAAACGCCGCAAGCTGCCGCGCTCGTAGCTGCGCTCGGCTCCGACACGCTCGCCGCCTTCGAGCATGGCGAGACCGTAACGATCGCCACCGCGACCCAGGCGCACGAGCTTGCTCTGGAAGACGTCACGATCGTCCGGCGGGCCAGTGGCGATCTCATCGTCAAGTACGGGGACGGCTACGTCGCAGCGATCGATCCAACCATCACACCCGAGCTTCGTCGTGAGGGCATCTCTCGCGAACTCGTGAATCGGGTACAGCGGTTGCGTAAGGAACTGGGCTTCGCCGTGAGCGACAGGATCGTTCTGACGGTCGCTGGCGGTGCCGAGCTGACAGAAGCGGTGGCCGCGCACCGCGAGTGGATTTCCGCGGAGGTTCTCGCCCCGGAGTTACATTCTGTTCCGCTGCTCGACGGGACACATCCGGCGTACCACCTCGACCTCGACGGGCTTGCCGCCGACGTCACATTAACCAGGATTGGATCACTATGACACCGAGCGCCACACGGGCCAAGAAGCCCAAGACGATGACGCGTGAGCAGTTCCTGAAACACTTCGAAAAGAGGTTGCTCGAGGAGCGCTCGAGGGTCGTGAAGGAACTTGGTAATTACAGCGACGCTTTCAACGTGTCCGCCCAGGACGGCGGCAGCGAGAGCGCCTATTCATTTCATATGGCTGACCAGGGCACTGATGCGATGGAGCGCGAGAAGGCGTTCCTTTTCGCGAGCCAGGAGGGTCGCTTCCTCTGGCACATCGATCAGGCTCTTCGCAGGCTGTACCGCGATCCTGACAATTACGGCAAGTGCATGAACTGCCATGCTCCGCTCATGTTCGAGCGGCTCGACGCGTTGCCGCATGCGCGTTACTGCATCGAGTGCAAACAGCGTGAGGAAGATGCCAAACGGTCAGCCTGACGACGTACGTCCAGGGGCCGCCAACCCCTGGATTTTCTGGTGCGTCATAATCGTCGTGGTGGCGCTCGACGTCACGTCCAAGGCGATGGCTGTGTATTCGCTCACTCCGGCATACACGCCGCACGAAATAGTTGGCAACGTCGTTCGGTTCACGCTGGCTTACAATCCCGGCGCGGCGTTCGGCTTCAATCTGGGCTCCGCGTCGCGTTGGATATTCACAGCCCTGACCCTCGTCGCCCTCGGCGTGCTCGCATCACTGTATCGCTCGACTCGCGAGGGTGATTACACTCGCGTGCTTGCAGTGGCGCTGGTGTCGGCGGGTGCAATCGGCAATCTCATAGACCGAATTCGCTGGTCGGTCGGCGTCGTCGATTTCATCGATGTCGGCCTCGGTGACCATCGGTTCTGGACGTTCAACGTTGCCGATTCTGCTGTGACCATTGGCGCGATACTGCTTGGATGGGTCTTCCTGCAGCAGGATCGCGAGGCGGCGAGGGTAGCGGCCGCTAGCGACGTCTGAGTCGTTCGCCGCGGCCGAGCTGGCGGGCTCGCGACTGGATCTGCTGGTTGCCGCCAGACTCGGCCAGTCCAGAACCGCGGCGGCCACACTCATCGCGAATGGGCATGTTACGGTCAATGGCATCCGGGAGCGCGCCTCCTATCGTGCCTCCGCCGACGACCTGATCGAGATCGCGACACCGGCTCCGGCATCGCCTCGCGGCGACGTCCAGGGCGAGGATATCCCACTCAGGATCGTGTACGAGGACGCCGATCTGCTGGTGGTCGACAAGGCTGCCGGAATGGTCGTTCACCCCGCCCCGGGCAACTGGACGGGAACCCTCGTAAACGCGCTGATGGGGCGTGGCAGTGAGCTCGCCGAGGGCGGCGGCCCGGAAAGGGCGGGGCTGGTCCATCGCCTCGACAAGGAGACATCCGGTCTTTTAATCGTCGCCAAGAGTGATGTTGCACACCAGCGCCTGAGCGCCGCCATAGCGGCAAGACGTGTAATACGGCGGTACGCCGTGATGGCCTGGGGCCATCTCGTTGCCGATACTCTATCCGTGGACCAACCAATCGCGCGCGATCCGCGAGACCGGAAGCGTATGGCAATCGTCAGTACAGGGAAGAACGCACGCACGGATTTTCGCCGGCTTGCGCGCTTTGCCAGCGTTGACCTCCTTCGGGCTCACCTTTACACCGGGCGGACGCACCAGATAAGGGTGCATCTCTCTTCAGTCGGCCATCCGGTGGTGGGTGACGATGTATATGGTGGCGGCGGTGGACGGCGTCTCGCGGCACTTCCTGCGAAGCGGCACTTCCTGCACGCTGCATGGCTTCAGTTCCATCATCCGGTTTCAGGTGAGCATTTGGATTTTCGCTCTCCGCTGCCGGACGATCTCCACAAATCACTCGCTGCGCTTGGCGAGTCGCCCGAGTTGTACGCTGACCCCGATCCTTTGACGACCTTTGGCTTCTACAATTTCCCCGTCTGACGCGCAGCCTTCGGTTGTCGCAGCGAGCGACCTGGACCCGGGCGTCGATGATCGGTCACTCGTCTTCCGCGTTGCCGGCAGGGCGTACGCGTGTCAGGTATCAGCTGTGCGCGAGGTCGTACCGCTCGGTCGCGTCACCCGGCTTCCGGGAGCACCTGATTCTGTTCTCGGTCTGATCAACATCCGGGGCAGCATCGTTACCGTAGTGAACGCAGGTGCCGTGCTGCATCCCGGTGACGCCGGTGCACCGCTGCGCATGGCGCTGATTGCCGACGTTGGAGTACGCGGTGTCGGACTCGCTGTGGAGCGGGTCGCGGATGTGCGTGCATTACGGCCTGAGGAAGGCTACACTGAACTTGACGTGCGAGACGTTGCGATGCGCGTCGTCGCTATTTCGGAGGATGAATGAGCCACACGGTTCTGGTGTGCGATGACGCGGTGTTCATGCGCACGATGCTTTCGGACATATTGCAGCAGGCTGGCTTCACCATCGTGGGCGAGGCTGATACCGGAACCAAGGCGGTCGCGAAGTACAAGGAGCTGCGCCCCGATCTCGTTACGATGGACATCGTCATGCCTGACATGGGCGGCATCGATGCAGTGCGCGAGATCACGGCGTTCGATCCGCGAGCGCGTGTCGTGATGTGCAGCGCGATGGGACAGCAGGCGCTCGTCGTCGATGCGATTCAGGCTGGTGCGAAGGACTTCGTCGTCAAACCGTTCCAGCCCAGCCGCGTGCTCGAAGCCGTGCAGCGAGTGCTGGGCTAGCTCTCCGCCAGCGCCGCGATCCCGTGGACCTGTCGAAGTACGTCGATCTCTTCCTGAGCGAAGGTCGCGAGCATGTCGCCGAGCTGAGCGGTGCGCTTGCGGAATTGGAGAGTACGCCGGCGTCAGCTGATGCGATCGCGGCCGCGTTTCGCGCGGTACACAGCATCAAGGGGATGGCTGCGGCGATGGGTTACGCCGTCGTCACTGGGCGGGCCGACACACTTGAATCCGCGCTCGACCTTCTGCGCCGCGGTGAGGAGCAGATAACCCCGTCGTCCCTTGGCGACCTGATCGACGACGCCGACGCACTCGCACGCGAAATAGAGCTTGCCGTGACGCGGCCGGCGTCGGGACCTGTCGCGGACGGAAATGCAACACCAACCGATCCGTCCGCGAGCCAGACACGCAAGCGTGCAACACATGTGCGTATCCGCGCGAGCCGGCTCGACTCGCTGATGAATCTCGTCGGTGAGATCGAGATCGCTCGTGGTCAGCTGGAACGGGAGCTGCGCAACGTCGGTGGCGAGAATATCGCTGCGGCGTTTGCAAGCACGTCGCGTCTGTTGAGCGAGCTACGCGAGCAGGTCGTGGGTGCACGCATGGTTCCGGTGGGAGACGTTTTCGAGCGTTTTCCGCGACTCGTGCGCGAGACTGCGCGAACGCTGGGAAAGGAAGTCGATTTTACGCTGGATGGCGCCGAGATCGAAATGGATCGCTCGATTCTCGATCGCATTGGCGATCCCGTGATGCATCTGCTTCGGAACGCGCTGGATCACGGGATCGAGTCTGCGGAAGAGCGGGCGAGCAACGGCAAGTCTGCGCGCGGACGGTTGACGCTGAGCGCCCAACGCGAGGCGGGTTACGTTCTGATTCGTGTAGCGGACGACGGAAGTGGCATCGATCGGGACAGCGTGCTCGCGCGTGCGAGAGCGGCGGGGATTGTCGGCCGGGATACGGAGGAGCTCGACGACGTTACTTTGTTGCGCGTGCTGGCGCATCCCGGCTTCTCCACCGCGGCGTCGGTCACTGACATCTCCGGACGTGGTGTCGGCCTCGACGTTGTTGATGCCGCCGTTCGCCTGCTCGGCGGCACAATCGAGATCAGAACGGTGGCGCATCGAGGCACGGCGATAACGTTGCGCTTGCCGCTCTCCGTCGCGATCGTACGGGCATTGATCGCGCGCGTCGGGGAGGAGTTGTTTGCCATTCCGTTCACACACATAGTGGAAACGCTTCAGTTCGAACCGCCTGCAGCGGCATTTCGTGGCGCCGAATGGACCGAAACGAGTATTGGGGATTTGATCGTGCGCGTGGTCGTCTTGCGCGCATTGTTTGGGATCGAGCCGTGTGTCTCGGAGCGGATGCCTGGCGTGTCGGTTCTGGCGCGCGGCCGCAGGGCGGCGTTGATTGTCGATGACTTCGTTGGCCAGCAGGACGTAGTGGTAAAGCGCTTCGATCCACCGCGCGGTGGATCATCCATGTTCGCGGGTGCAACGGTGCTGGGTGACGGGTCTCCGGCGCTCATCGTGGACGTAAATAGTCTTATCTAGCGGAGCCGTAATGAGCATCACCGACATGCAGGCACTCAGCGAGCTTCAGCGTGACGCGCTTCGCGAGGTCGCGAACATTGGCGCGGCCCACGCGGCAACGGCGCTCTCGTTGATGACTGGAACGAAGATCATGATCAGCGTGCCGACGATTACCGTCGCTCCGCTTGCCGAGCTTGCTCCTCTCATCTCACGCTCTAACGAACTGATCGCCCTGGTCCCGATGGAGATGACCGGTGGCCTGCATGGCCATACCATTCTGGCCTTTCCGCTCGTCACCGCGCACAAGCTCGCGTCGCTGATGCTCACGCGCGAGGTTTCGTCCGATGCTGCGCTGAGCGAGCTGGAGGCGTCAGCGCTGACCGAGGCGGGGAACATCCTCGCTGGCGCGTACATGACTGCGCTCAGCGAGTTCATGAAGATGCGGCTGATGCCCTCTCCACCCTCGCTCAGCGTCGGCCCCGCACGCGAAGTGCTGGCTGAGACCGCGTGGGCGACCGGCCATACCGGCGGCTTCGTGTTCTGCGTCGAGACCGAATTCATGATCGGGCAGACTGAGGGCTCACTGCCTGGTTACTTTCTCTTGTTGCCCGATGCGGGCTCCCTGGGCGCCATGCTCGCGGCAGTCAGGGTTGCTTGAGGTGATCGAGGTGTATCTCCGTAGTCATGGCTGACGAAACCGCCGAGTACGACGATTTTCTGACGGATCTCCAGTCCGTCGTCGCGCAGCGCGTCGAAGAGCTGCGCGCACGTCAGAGCGCGGAGACGCCATCTGCGTTCAACGACGATGAGAAGGTCGTGCGCGTGTGGCCGGAGCTGTCCGGCAGAATCATGGAAGAGTTTCGCTGATGGCGATCCGCGGAAGCCTTACCGAGGCAAGTCTGCCAGATGTGCTTCAGCTCCTCGCGATGGGGAAGAAGACCGGCTGTCTCGGTCTGACCTACGCCAACAACTTCGGATACATCTACTTCGCCGACGGCGCCATCTCTCACGCGTCGATCGTCAACCGCAATCTCAGCACCGAAGAAGCGGTCTATCTGCTCTTCACGTGGACGCAGGGGACGTTCAACTTCGAGCCGGGCGCGACTCCGGACGAGGGCGTGCCCATGCACTCGATAGATCCGCAATCGCTGCTCCTCGAAGGTGCGCGTCGCGTCGATGAGTGGGCGCTGATAGCGAAGAAGATTCCGACGTTCGACATCGTGTACGCCATGGATCGTCATCGCATGATGGCGATCGAGCGCGAGCTCACGGCGGAAGAGGAGAAGCTCGTGCCGCTCGTCGACGGACAGCGGGATGTCAGTGCGCTGATCGCAGAGTCGAAGCTCGGCGAATTCATCACCGCAAAGACCCTGTACGGTCTGCTGATGACGGGCTACATGATGCGCGTAGGTGTAAGCACGCGTGCGCGCGCGCCGGCGCGTACCGACGACAAGGCGACCGAGCACCGCAACCTCGGCGTCGCCTTCTACAAGACGGGGATGTACGAGGAGTCGCAGCGCGAGTTCCGGCGCGTCGACGCGTTGCGCGAGAACGATCCGGAAGCTTCGTTCTACCTCGGTCTCGTCGCGTTGAGGCAGGAGCAGTGGCCCGCGGCCGCACACGCATTCGAGCGCTATGTGACGCAACAGCAGGCGTCGCGTCCAGCGGTGTTTGTGAATCTCGCGTACGCGTACGAGCAGATGGGCGAGATGGATCGCGCCCGCGCCGCGATGGCAGACGCACTGTCCCACGGCGGCCGTGGCGACCCGTTGGTACAGACCAACGCAGCCGCCATGGCCGTGGGGGCAAGAGATTACGAGACCGCCGACGCAGCGCTCGCCGCAGCGCGAACGCTGTGGGGCACGCGCAGGCCACCCCCGGTCTGGTTCCACTATGCGGGACTCGCCGCGGCGATGGTGAACGATCTCGATCGCGCGATAGCACTGCTGAGCGAGGCAGTGCAGGTGTATCCATCGTATGCCGTTCTGTGGAACAACCTCGCCGTGGCCTACGAGGCGCGCAGTGACTTTGACGACGCGCTGCGGACTCTGGAGCGCGGACTGATCGAGGATTCCACGCTCCCTCAGCTGCATCGGAACTTCGCCGACTCGTTGCAGCGCGACGGCCGCTTCGACGAGGCCAGGGAAGCGTACCGTCGTGCGCATACGCTGGACGCGCAGTGATGATCGAAATGCAGAACGATCCGGGCGTCGACGACGGCTTTCGCGATCTCGCGGAGAAGATCGCGCGCGAGAGTGACTTTCGCTGCACCAATTACAAGGACGGCTGCGTACGTCGCCGCATCGCCGTGCGCATGCGCGCGCGTGGTGCTGCGACGTACGCCCAGTACGGCCATCTGCTCGACAGCGACAGCAGCGAATACGAACGGCTCATGGATACGCTCACCGTGAACGTCACGCGATTCTTCCGTAATCCGAACACATTTGCCGTTGTGGCGCAGCGCGTGGTTCCGGAGCTGTGGCATCGTGTTCCGCGTGTCAGGGTCTGGAGCGCGGGCAGCGCGTCGGGAGAGGAAGCGTATTCGCTGGCGGCGCTCTTTCATGAGCATGCCCGCTCAACCGGTGCACTTGGACGCCTTGGCCGCGTGTCAGTGCTGGGCAGCGATATAGACCGCCGTTCACTCGATGCGGCGAATCGCGCGACGTATCTGCCGGCATCGTTTACGGATACGGCGCCGGAAATACTCGACGACCTCTTTCCGCGCGTGGGTGACAGAAGAACCGTGATCGCCGCGATTCGCGCGATCACACGGTTCGAGCGACGTGACATACTGCGAGACCGGCCGGATGACGGGGCGTTCGATCTCGTTGCGTGTCGCAACGTCGTCATCTATCTGGATCGCGCTACCCAGGAAGCTCTTGTCGATTCGCTGTTCGACTCCCTGCGGCCCGGCGGCTACCTGATCATGGGCCACGTCGAGACGATTTTTGGAAGGGCGCGCAAGAATCTCGTTCCAGTGGACCTACGCGAGCGCATCTATCGCAAGCCGCTATGACTGAGTCAACGTCGCACGCAACGTCGCACGCAACGTCGCACGAACGTCGCACGTCCATGGCGTGCTGGTCGTGGACGACAGCGCGTTCATGCGCAAGCTGATCGCGGAGATGATCGACGCTCATCCGGATTTCAGAGTGATCGGCATTGCGCGAGACGGTGTCGATGCGATGACACAGATCGATCGGCTGGATCCGGACATCGTCACCCTTGACCTCGAGATGCCGAAGCTGGATGGGTTGACGGTGCTCCGCCGCGTCATGACCGAGTCGCCTCGCCCCGTCGTGGTGTTGAGTGCGGGCGGCGCGCAATACGGCGACGCTACGCTGCGCGCGCTCGAGCTCGGTGCAGTTGAATTCGTACGGAAGCCGTCCGGGCCGGTCAGCCTAGATCTCCCGATCGTACGCGAGCGCCTGATCGCTGCGCTTGGTGCAGCAGCGCGGGCAACGCTCGCACCACCGCCCGTCGTAGTCCAGCGCGAAGCTGCCGCTGTGCCGCCGGTGCCAGCACAAAAGCGCGCCGCGGCGACGCACATAGTAGTCGTCGCGTCGTCCACCGGGGGCCCGCGGGCGCTTGCGGAGATAGTGCCACAGCTTCCGGCTGCGCTCTCCGCAGCGGTGGTGATCGCGCAACATCTCCCGGCTGAATTCACGGCGGCGCTTGCCGAGCGCCTTGGGCGTGCGAGTACCGTCAGCGTTCGTGAAGCGGAGGATGGAATGCCGCTTTTCGCCGGCGTGGTGTATATAGCGCGTGGCGGAGTCAACACGAGCATCGCCAGCAGCGGCGCCGGCGCCGGCGATGCCGGTGCCGCGGTTCTGCGGCAACACTCGGCCGAGCCCCGCTCAGGCGCGACGCCGTGTGCCGACGTGCTCTTCAGCTCCGCTGCAGATGTGTTCGGCGCAGCCTGCACCGGCGTCGTGCTCACCGGGATGGGACGCGACGGAGCGGCCGGTCTGCGAAAGATCAGATCGAGTGGCGGGCGTGCGATCGTCCAGGACGAGGCGTCGTCCGCTATATATGGAATGCCGCGTGCGGCGTTTCTGGAAGCCGGTGCGGATCACGTGGTTTCGCTATCCATGATGGCGAATGCGATAATCGGAATGGTCCCTGAGGAGCGACTGGAATGGCTGACAGCGTAGCCGATCTTCGGATCACCTTCGAGCAGTTGAAGCACGAGATCGAGTCGCGCCAGATGCGCGACGATCCGGCTCTCAAGGCGTCGCTGATGGACGTGTACCGCGCGGTCGACGGATCGCTCGGACAGCTCACGCGACTGAAGGACGACATTCGCGATCTCGTCGAGAAGTGGAAGGCGCGGAGAAACGTGTCGCCGGCCATGGCGCCGCAGTTCGCCGGCACGCGCCCGGTGGTGCACGAGGATCACATCGGAGCGTCGACTTTTCTCGAGCGCGGCTGGTCCAAGATCTCGCTCGGCGATTACGAAGGAGCCGAGGAAGCACTGTCGCGTGCACTGGAGCTTGCACCGACCAACACCGAAGGGCAGTCACTACTGGGTTGGGCGCAGATGCTTCAGGACAAGCTCGATGCCGCGTTGATGAACTTTCAATACGTGCTCGGCCGCGAGCCAGCCAACGCACTTGCGCGTATCAACGTCGGTTACATCTGCCTGAAAAAGGGAATCTTCGGCGAGGCGATCGAGCATTTGTCAAAGGCGCTGCGTCAGGACGAGGACGCTCGTGCGAAGTTGTACGCGAACTTCTACCTGGGACTTGTCTACACCGAGCGCGAGATGTATGAGGACGCGCAGATCTTCTTCGAGCGATCCATCACGCTCGGGCCGAATCTCGTGGAGGCGTACTTCGAGCTGGGGCACGCACTGTGGCTCGCTGGCGAGCGTTCGCGCGCGGTGGCAGTGTGGAAACGCGGCGCAGGTGTGAACAAATTCAATCCCTGGAGCGTCAAATGCGCCGAGATGGCGGCGACTGCCGATCGCGGCGAGACACCGAGGCGCGCGTGGCTTTCACGAGGGGAATGAAACGGTCATCCTGGAGACCGTTCAATTAACAACAGATTAAGGTAGGGCCACTCGCTTGACACCCGGCGTCCGCGGCCCGTACACTTCGCGTCTATGCCGAAAGAAACCATGAATATGGCAAACGCGACCGTTCCTGCGGCTATTCCTGCCAGTCGCAGATTCATGTGGTGGGGGCTCGCGGCCATAACTCTCATCGTGGGCTACGCCGATCTCTGGCGCGGCGGTGAGACTCTTGCCCCCGTGCTTCTGGTGCTCGCCTACTGTGTCCTGATACCAGTTGCAATCCTCAAACGCTAGAACGTGCTTGGGCGCAGAAACGCTTCGGCGCATTTTCTGCACTTGGGCGAGTAGCTCAGCTGGTTAGAGCGCCTGCCTTACACGCAGGATGTCGGGGGTTCGAATCCCTCCTCGCCCATCATGATATGGCCGGACCGCTGGCGAACCTGGCCCCTTGTAGTGGTGTACAAACGTTTACAATTTGGAGGAGTCTCAGTTGAACGCACGTTATTCTTTGGCGCTCGCGGCCCTCGCATTAGCCGGTGTTACGCCGGCTCATTCGCAGGATGCCAAAGCGCGCATTACCGTGATGACCTTCCAGAGTCAGGAAAAGGGCACGGGCGCGAAGGCCGCCGATGAGCTTCGTAACCAGCTCAAGGACAAGTTCAATCCAAAGGACGTCTACGTCCTTCCGACCAAGGATGTCAACAATACGCTGGAGCAGTCTGGCTTCTCAGCCAGCGAGCCACTCGCGCCCAACGACGAGAAGGCACTCGCGAATCTATTGCGTGCCGATGAGTACATAACGGGGTCCGTCGAGAAGGCAGCGAGCGGCGCTTATACTGTAAATGCGCGCATGGTGCTGGCGCGCGATAACACGCTCTCGCAGGCGCTTCCTTCGGCCACCAACAGCAAGGTCGGCGACGCGATGGACGCGATTGCGAAATCCGTCCGCGACGCGATAAAGCAAATCGACGGCGAGAAGGAATGCATCAGCAAGGCTCGTGCTGGCGACGTCGCCGGCGCTCTTGCGGCTGCCAACAAGGGCATCGCCGCATATCCGCAGGCGACGCTCGCTCGTCTCTGCGCCGCCAACGTGCAGTACACGCGATACCAGAAGGCAACGACGCACGCCGACTCGGTTGCGCTCGCTGACTCGGTGCTCGCCATAACACGCGTGATCGCACAGCAGGATCCCAAGAGCGTCGCGGCTCTCAAGTTCAACACCGAGCTGTACAAGGTGATTGGTGACAGCGCACAGTCGCGCGCCACACTCCTCGCGCTCATCCGCGCCGATCCAACCAACGACAAGCTCATCAGTCAGGTCGTCAACGAGCTCGCCGGATCCGGTCACGCCAAGGAAGCGGAGCCGCTCGTCAAGGAGTTGCTCGACCGCTCACCGGGCGATCCGCAGCTGCTCCGCACTGCATTCCTCGTCTATCTTGCCGCTCAGGACTGGCAGCAGGCAGTCACGACGGGGCCTGAGCTGATTCGCGCGGATACCGCCGCTGCCGATAGCTCGTACTTCACGCGCATGGCCGCAGCATATCTGAGCATGAACCAGGCAGCCGACTCCGCGCAGGCCATCAACGTGCTGCAGGCCGGCGTGCAGAAGTATCCGAACAGTGGCGATCTGCTGCTCTCGCTTGCGTCCGCGTTGCGCAAGGCGAACCGTGCTCCCGAGGCAGTAGCCGTGCTCAAGCGTGCGATCGCTGCGAATCCGAACAACCCGCAGGCTCTCCTGTTGCTCGCCGACAGCTACTCGCAGGCCAATCAGGAGGATAGCGTTGCGGCGATTCTGCAACGTGCCGCGGCCGCGCCTGGCGCCGACAAGAGCACCATCGCACAGTACGCGCTGGGTCAGGGCAACAACATGTACAAGGCAGCCAATGCATCCAAGGACCGCGCTCAGTTCCAGGCGGCGATCAAGATGCTGCAGCTCTCCGACGCCATCCAGCCGTCGGTGGACGCCAAGTTCCTCGCCGGCGTGTCTGCCTTCTCAGTGGCGCAGAGCGCCTACAACGAAGCCAACACATCCAAGAGCTGCCCGTTGGCTCAGACCGCACGTGAGAATCTGGCCGTCGCCCAGACCGGCCTGCAGGCTGGCGCAACGGACGACAAGTACAAGGCGGCCGCGGGCCAGTTCCTCCCTGTGATCAGCCAATTCCTGCCTGCCGCAGATGCGCAGGTCAAGAAGTTCTGCAAGTAGCGCCGCGGGCTGCAACAGCCCGTTAGTTTGCACCAACCGCCCCGGTTCGCGCCGGGGCGGTTTTTTGTATATTGGCTGCCTCCCCCGCCACGCCCGCCGTATCTTGGAAAGCAACCGTGTCCTCGATAACTGAACGATCGTTCGAAAGTGGATACCATGACCCGGTCATGGTCGCCGAGGTGCTTGGCGCACTCGGGAGCGCGGAGTCGGTACTCGACTGCACGCTGGGCGGTGGCGGCCATTCGCTCGCATTGCTTGAGGCCGGCGCATCAGTTATCGGAGTGGACCGCGACAGCGATGCTATCGCCGAGGCGACCGCGCGGCTCAAAGCCTTTGTCGAGGCAGGACGCTTTCGCGCCGTCAAGGGCGACTTCACGCATATCGACGAGATCCCTGAACTACGGAACGAGTCGTTTGCTGGAATTCTGGCAGACCTCGGCGTCTCATCATCGCAGATAGATCGCGACGAACGAGGCTTTTCGTTCAGGCCCGGCGTTGCGCTCGACATGAGAATGTCCGCGGCAGGCGAGTCCGCCGCGGACTTGCTCAATACCGCTAGCCCTGAGGAGCTGACGCGGATATTCCGCGAATACGGCGACGAGCCGCGCGCGCGCCGGCTCGCGAACGAGATACTCCGGCGACGCTCGACGCGTGACTTCGTTATCGCCGAGGATCTGGTCGGCGCGATTCGCGGTGCTTTTGGCGCGTCGGCTGGTCCAGCCGACTTCGCTCGCCTCTTTCAGGCGGTACGGATCGCGGTGAACGACGAGTTGAATGGACTGGAGCGCGTCCTTCCCATACTGCGTGACATGCTGGCACCGGGCGCCACTCTCAGCATAATCGCGTATCACTCGGGAGAGGACCGGCTGGTCAAGCACGCGATGCGCGCGTGGAGCACCGCATGCACGTGTCCACCACGGCAGCCGGTCTGCACGTGCGGCGGCGTCGCGCTGGGCACACTGGTCACGCGGAAGTCGATCACCGCCACCGCTGTCGAGATCGCACGTAATCCCCGCGCGCGCAGTGCTCACCTCAGATCATGGCGAAAGGCCGCGTGAGCAAGTCTGGCGATACGACGCGCGGGAAGCCAGCGGCGAAGCGCCGCACCCGCAAGCGGCGCGGACGGACGATCATGGCGGCGTTACTGATCGGTTTTGTAGTCGTCGCTAGCGCTGTGATCTGGCGACGCAGCTACGGCATAACTCAGGCGCGGCAAATGGCCGATCTGGATCGCCGCATCGTGCAGCTGGAAGCCGAGCGTGGACGTCTCTCCGCACTCATACGCGACGAGTCCAGTCGCACGCAGCTCGGCCCGATCGTGCAGCAATTGGGGATGCGCATTCCCGATGACCGTCAGGTCCGGTCGATCCAGCGATGAGCACGGCCCAGAAGACCCCCGGTCGTCTCACGATAGTACACGGCGTGCTGCTTGTATTCGCGCTTGCGCTGATCGCGAAGGCCGGTTACGAGCAACTGTTTCGTAGTGACTACTGGAGCAAGATCGGCCAGCGGCAACACTATGTGTCATCAGGATTGCCTGCGCCGCGCGGACAGATACTCGACGCCACAGGGCGGCCGCTCGTGGAGAGCAGGGAGATGGTACGCATCAGCGTTGCGCCGCGCCAGGTGAGAAATCGGGCCGCGCTCGCGCGCGATCTAAAGCTTGCCAGCGTCGATCCGCGTTTCGTCTCGATGTCGCTCGATACCATGCGAAAGTGGGTGGACGTTCCCGGCGCATTTCTTCCCAATGCCGTTGCACCGGCTATCGCGCTGCGCGGCGTGTACTCCAAGCCGGTGATGGACCGCGTTTACGCGACGTCCGGTGGTATCAGGCGGATCGTTGGCAGAGTCACCCCTGAGGGAAAGGCGCTGGACGGAATCGAGCTCGCGCTCGATTCGCTGTTGCGCGGTGACACGGCGACGGTGCGCGTCGCGCGTGACAAGAGCGGCCGTCCGCTCGCAGCGCCGGACGATGCGGATGATCCGACACCCGGAAGCACTGTCGTCCTCACGATCAATCGCGAGCTGCAGGAGATCTGCGATCGCGCCCTGGCTGTCGCGGTCGACAGTCTGCACGCCGATGGGGGTGACATCGTCGTGATGAATCCGAACACCGGCGACGTTCTTGCGATGGCGAGCAACCGCGCCGATCCGGCTGCGGTCGCGAACACGGCGGTCACTGAGCCGTACGAGCCTGGCTCGACGATGAAGCCGTTCGTCGCAGCGCGGTTGCTGCAGCTGGGCAGGGCCACTCCCGGATCAGACTGTAGATACCTACGGCGGTCATCTGACGATCAACGGACGTACGATTACCGACGCGGACGAGCACCCGTCGATCCTGTCGCTCACCGACGTGATCAAGCATTCGAGCAATGTCGGCATTGTTCGTTTTGCGGATCGGATGTCGGTGCGGGAGAAGTTCGAGATGTTGCGCGATATGGGCTTCGGAACACAGACGACTGTTGCACTTCCGGCAGAATCGCCAGGTGTCGTGCGTGATCCGAGCGGCTGGACGCCGCAATCGGCAGCGTCGGTAGTCATGGGGTACGAAGTGTCAGTTACTCCGCTGCAGATGGTCACGGCATACAGCTCGATCGCGAATGGCGGCGAGCTGCTCGTGCCGCACATCGTGAAGGAGATCCGTGCAGCCGATGGCACGGTTCGCTACGCCGCGCAACGTCAGCTGGTACGCCGCGTGATGACTCCCGAGGTCGCGGCAGAAGTGCGTACGATGTTGCGCGATGTAGTCGCGGGAGGAACATCCACAAAAGCCGATCTGGCGACGCTCGATGTTGCGGGAAAGAGCGGCACCGCGCTTCGCAACGCGCACGGACGCTACATCGCAGGCTCGTACACGGCGTCGTTCGTTGGACTTTTTCCGGATGACAAGCCGCAATTCGTGATTCTCGTCAAGCTCGACAATCCTCAGATGGGGTTCTACGGAGGAATTGTTGCCGGAGGAGTGACCAACGTCGTGCTGCGCGCAGCGCTCGCGGCGCGTGACGCCGCACTCAATCGCGGCGAGCTCGCGTCATCGGTGCATGCTCCGCGCCCGGACACAACGCCCGCCGGAAGGGCTGCGGAGCGTGTGCGGCTCGCAACTGAAAAGAAGGTCGATAGTGCAGACGTGGCCGATTCGCTGCGCGCGCTGGCCCATACTCCGCCGGTGGATTCCGATCCGCGGACGAGTGAGTCCTACGTCGTGACTCTGCCATCGAAAACACGCGCGATTCCCCCGGTAGTGTCGCCCCGCGCGGTGCCGGACGTCGCGGGACTGCCGCTCCGCTCCGCGGTTCGCGCGTTGCACGCGGCAGGTTTCAGGGTTGAGCTCGTGGCCGGAGCTGCAGAGCCGCTGGTGCCCGTTGCCGGCACGATGCTCGAGGCGGGCCGCGTCGTGAAATTGGGTATTGCACATTGAGCGGAGCCACGAAGGATCCGATGGTTGCTGCGAAGCGCATCGAGATCGCGCGCGCAGCTGCTGCACGGTACGGCTATCCCGCGCTGTCGCTGCGCGCAATCGCAGTGACCGGGACCAACGGCAAAACGACGACCGTCAACATCCTGCGTGCGTTGCTCGATCTTCCGGTTGCCCCTGCTGCGTCCATCGGAACACTCGGCGTTCTCGTCGGCGCCGATGGCAGGCTCGTTCCGGGCGGACTCGGTCTCACGACGCCGGGGCCGGACGAGCTTCAGCGGGTTCTGCGTGAGCTGGTCGACATGGGTATTCGCTCGCTTGCCATGGAAGTGTCATCGCACGCGCTGGATCAGGCGCGCGTATTCGGAATGAGCTTCGACGCCGCAGTGTTCACCAACATTACGCGGGATCATCTCGATTACCACGGTACGATGCAGGAGTACTTCGGTGCCAAGGCGAAGCTCATCTCCTACCTCAAGACGACCGGTGTTGCGGTGGTGAACGCCGATCAATCGGAGTGGACCTCGCTTCCGGCCGCACCGCGACTCGTGACGTACGGACTAACCGCCGGCGACGTGCGCGCGGAAGACGTTGCGTTCGACGCCACTGGAAGCAGCTGGACGTTGAGAATGGGCGATGAGGCGGTGCAGGTTCGGCTGCCGCTGGTGGGTGATTTCAATGTCATCAACGCGCTCGGGGCCGCTTGTGCAGCTCTATCGCTTGGCATTCCGATGCGCGCACTGGCGCACTCGCTGCGTAACATTCCGCAGATACCGGGACGACTGGAGCTGATCGCCGAACAGCCGCCGGTGATCCGTGACTACGCTCATACGCCCGACGCGCTCGTCCGAGCTCTTGCCGCTTTGCGGCCGTTTGTCTCGGGAAAGCTGATCCTCGTATTCGGCGCTGGCGGCGATCGCGATCCTGGCAAGCGGCCAATCATGGGAGCGGCCGCTGAGGCAGGCGCCGATAAGGTGATCGTCACGAGCGACAATCCGCGCACTGAAGACCCCGACGCGATCATCGATGAAATCGAGCGCGGCATGTCGTTGCCGCACGATCGCGTCACCGATCGTCGCAAGGCGATTGCGCGCGCGATCGACGTTGCTGGACCGGGCGACACGATTCTGCTCGCGGGCAAGGGACACGAGACGTACCAGGTTGTCGGCACGGAGAAGCATCCGTTCGATGAGCGTCAGGTAGTCGCAGAACTGCTGGGCCTCCCAAGTTGAGCGACGGCTTCTGGACGGCTGACAGGCTCGCTCACGCGCTTGCGTCGCGAATATCGACCAGTGCGCCGCGCGGCTCGCACGCACTTGGCAACGTGTCGACTGACACACGATCGCTTCGCCCGGGCGACATATTCGTTGCGCTGGCCGGTGATAGATTCGATGCGCACGATTTTCTCGCAGAGGCTGTTGCCGCAGGCGCGCGTGCGCTGGTCGTGAGCCGCACCGTTGCAATCGGCGAGCTCAACGTTCCCATTTACCTCGTCGATGACACGCTCGTCGCGCTCGGCGATCTCGCGCGCTTCAGACGGCTGGCTTGGGGCGGCCCTGTCATCGCGATCGCGGGGAGCAACGGCAAGACCAGCACCAAGGAGCTATTGCGGTCGGCACTCGAATCGCGCCTCGCAGTCCACGCAACCAGCGGCAATCTCAACAATCGCATCGGCGTGCCCCTGACACTTCTCGCGCTACCCGCCGAGTCCGACGTTGCAATCATCGAGCTTGGTACGAGCATACCGGGCGAGATTGCGATACTGCGTGATATCTCGCGCCCCGACGTCGCCATCGTCACGTCGATCGCGGAGGAACATCTCGAAGGCTTCGGCGATCTCGCTGGAGTGCTGCGCGAGGAGACATCGGTGTTTCATGGTGTCGCGGTCGGAATAGTCCCTTCGTCCGATGTTGGCCTCGTGGCGGCAGCGTCGCCGCTGCGCCTGGTGACGGCTGGACTCGACGACGGCGACGTTCACGCGACCTCCTGGAAGCTGGAGAGCGACGGTACTGGAACGGCAACTGTCGACGGCGTTTCCATTCATTCACCGTTGCGCGGTGCACACAATCTCAGGAATCTGATGCTTGCGCTCGCCGCGGCGCGCGAAGTCGGATGCGGTGCCGGGGATGCGGCTCGCGGCATCGCGTCGCTCACGCCGCCGCCGATGCGTGCAAACTGGCAGACGGTAGGACGTGCGCTCGTCATCAACGATGCGTACAATTCGAATCCCGGATCGGCAATCGCAGCGATCGATATGCTCACCGCGGCACCAGGTATGCAGAAAGTCGCGGTGCTCGGCTCGATGCTTGAACTGGGTGCAAACTCGGACCGCTGTCATGATGATGTCGCGCGCGCGGCGGTCGCTGCGCCCGTGGCTCTCATCGGCGGAATCGGCGAGTTTGCAGCTGCGCTTCGACGAGTCGCCCCAGATGATAAACGGATCGTGATCGCGAGCGACGTCGACCAGCTGTGGTCCGAGCTAGCTCCGCATTTGCAGGACGATGCGACCATATTGTTGAAGGCGTCTCGCGGCGCGAAGCTCGAGCGGATCCTACCACACATAACCAGCTGGGCGAACCACGATTGCTGAACTACCTTCTCGTTCCGCTCAGTCCGTACCTTGGATTCCTGCGGCTATTCAATTACATCAGCTTCCGCGCGGCGGGAGCAGCTGTCACCGCACTCCTCCTGTCGTTCCTCGTGGGGCCAATCATCATAGGCGCACTGAGGCGCAATCGTATCGCCCAGGTGGTGAGGGCGGGAACGCCGGACAGTCATGCTGGCAAATCCAACACGCCCACAATGGGCGGTCTCATAATACTGATCGCGACCATACTTCCGACTCTCCTGTGGGCCCGTCTCACGAATCGGTACATCTGGGTTTGCGTCTTTGTGATGTTATGGATGGGCGGGATCGGATTCCTTGACGATTACCTCAAGCTGCGCCAGAAAGCGCGTGGTGAAGCGAACAGGGGTTTGATCGAGCGGTACAAGCTTACCGGCCAGATTGCACTCGGTCTCGCGCTCGGCCTTTACGTCTGGCATTTTCCGATCTCGAATCTCCCCGGTGCGTCGACGACGCTGCCGTTCTACAAGTACGTTCTGATCATTCCGCTATCTCCGGCGTTCGCGTGGCTGTACGTTCTGTTCGTCACATTCGTGATGACCGGTACCAGCAATGCAGTGAACATGACCGACGGTCTCGATGGTCTCGCGACGGGTCTGGTGGCGATTGCCGCACTGACGTTCGCTGGTTTCGCATACGTTATCGGACGCGTGGATCTGAGCCACTCGCTCGGGCTTTTCTTCATGAGCGGCGCTGGCGAGTTGACAGTGTTCTGCGCGTCCATACTCGGTGCGTGCATCGGATTTCTCTGGTTCAACACGCATCCGGCGGAAATCTTCATGGGTGATACGGGCTCGCTCGCGCTTGGCGGCGCGCTCGGAGCCATCGCAGTGCTGCTGAAGTCGGAGTTCCTGCTCGTCTTTGTGGGTGGTTTGTTCGTCGCGGAGATGGTGTCGGTGATTCTGCAGCGGTATGTGTTCAAGTATCGGAAAAAACGCTACGGCGTCGAGTACGCACGAGAGCATCGTGTATTTCGACGCGCGCCGCTGCATCATCACTTCGAGATGAAGGGGTGGACGGAGTCGCAGGTCGTGGTGAGGTTCTGGATCATCGGCATCCTCTGTGCATTCCTAGCCTTCAGCACGCTCAAGCTGCGATGACCAGGCAGTCGATGATTCCGCCAACAGCAGGCGAGATCGTTGTGATCGGGCTCGGACGCAGCGGTGTCGCCGCCTCCGGCCTGCTTCGTGCACGCGGATACGAAGTGTACGCATGCGACGACGGTGCGTCGGCCAAGCTGGCTGATATCGCGCGCGGGCTTACGACGCTTGGCGCGAGCGTTCAGATCGGCGGCCACGACGCCGCTCGAATAGCGCGCGCCGCGCTGGTCGTAGTCAGTCCGGGCGTTCCACCCAACGCGCCAGCACTCGTCGCAGCCGGCATTGCGTCACGCGCTGTCGTGAGTGAGATCGAGATCGCGCTTCGCTACATGCCGAACGTTCGCTACATCGCGGTCACCGGCACGAACGGCAAGACGACGACCACAGCGCTGATCGGAGAGCTCCTGCGAGGCCTTGGCGTGACTGCGCCCGACGCGGGCAACATCGGCACGCCGCTGTCGGAGGTCGCACTCGCCAAGCCGCAGCCTGACTGGGTATCGCTCGAGCTGTCATCGTTTCAACTGCACGACACGCCGAGCATCGCGCCCGACGTTGGTGTGCTCACGAACCTGAGCGCCGATCATCTGGATCGCTACGCGGCTGTCGGCGATTATTTCGCAGATAAGGCTCTCCTCTTTCGCAACGCCACGTCACAATCGCGCTGGGTGCTGAATGCGGATGATCCCGCCTCGCTCGACATGGCGCAAGGAGTGGCGGGCGAGCACTTTCGCTTCAGCATCGCGAAGCAGTCGGACGCATGGTACGACCGCACAGCCGATTCCCTCGTCGTCTTCGGTGCTCCGCTCCTGCCGCGTGATGACCTGCATTTGCTGGGCGATCACAACGTCGCCAACGCACTGGCGGCGTCGCTCGCCGTCATGGCTGCATCGGACGACTTCCGCACGCACAAGGCTCGCCAGGCGATAGCGGATACGCTGCGCTCATTTCGCGCGATGCCCAACCGGCTCGAAGTGGTCGGCGAGTGGAACGGCATCGAGTGGATCAATGATTCCAAGGCCACAAACGTCGCCTCGACTCTCGTGGCCGTGCAGGGAATGACGCGGCCGACCGTTCTGCTGCTCGGCGGGCGCCACAAGGGCGAGCCGTACACTGCGCTACTGGGGCCGATTGCGCAACACGTCAAGCACGTGATTGCATTCGGCGAGGCCGCTCCGCTGGTGCAACACGATCTGGCCGACGGCGTCGCGCTGACACGCGTCGATGGCACATTCGAAGAAGTCATCGCAGCAGCCCGCGGTGTTGCCGTGAGCGGCGATGCGGTCCTGCTGTCGCCCGCATGCTCCAGCTACGACATGTTCAACAACTACGTGGAGCGCGGTCAACGCTTCCGCGAGCTGCGCGGCACTCGGCGATGGCTGAAGCGGTCAAGCACGTGAGGTATCGCTGGCACATGACGTGGGAAGCGCGCGTGCTGACGATGCTGACACTCGTCTTTCTCGCGTTCGGTCTGGTTACGGTTTACAGCGCAAGCAGCATCGTGGCACTGCAGGCGGGGCACAATGGCGCGTATTACATGCTGCGGCAGCTGGGCGGAATGGCACTCGGACTCGTGCTCTTCGCGTTTGCTGCGAAGTTCGACGCTGAGCGATGGTATGACCTTGCATGGCCAGCAATGATCGTGTGTCTCGTCCTGCTCGTTATCGTCATACTGCCCTTCACGATTCGCTGGGCTCCGCGAATCCACGGCGCGCGCCGGTATCTGTTCGGCTCCAGCATGCAGCCATCCGAGGCCGCAAAGCTAGCCCTCGTGATCTGGACCTCGATGCTCGTAGTCAAGAAAGGCGACGCGATGCGCCGCCTGAGCAAGGGGTTGTTTCCGTTCCTTGTGATCGTCGGCCTGCTGGACGTGCTGGTGTACGTCGAACCGGACCTGTCGTCGGCAATGTTCTATACGCTGATCATGGGAATCATTCTGTTCGCTGCCGGCGTTCGGATCGGCCATTTCGTCGCGCTCGTGGCGATCGCGATTCCCGCGCTTTACTCCAGGGCGGAAAAACTGCAGTACGTAATGCTGCGAATGACGGCATTCTTCAATCCTGGTGTCGCTCCGCATGTGGACTATCAGGCGCGGCAGTCGCTCATCGCAATCGGCTCCGGCGGACTGCTCGGCGTCGGATTCGGGCAGGGAAGGCAGCAGTACGGATTCCTTCCGTTTGCGTACGACGACTTCATTGCTGCCAACATCGGTGAAGAACGTGGCTTCATCGGGCTCGCGTTGCTGGTGCTCGGGTTCGCGGCGTATGCCTATCTGGGCTTCCGTATAGCTCGTGCCGCGCGGTCCAAGTTCCAGCAGCTGGTGGCTGTGGGAATCGTCGCTACGATCGTGATCAGCGCATTTCTCCACATTGGGGTCACTATCGGGCTGCTTCCGAATACGGGGCTTGCGCTTCCATTCATATCTTACGGACGCACCAGCATGCTGCTCACCCTCGCGATGACCGGGATCCTGATCAACATCGGGAGTGAGCGCGAGCGGGTGATCGGGGAAGGCGCGACCAACCCTCTACGGACTGCGGAACAGTGAACGTTCTCTTTGCCGGCGGCGGCAGCGGCGGTCACCTCTATCCAGCGCTGGCCATCGCCCGTGCGATGGTCGCGGCCGATTCGCGAGTAACCCCGTTTTTTATCGGCGCCGAGCGCGGGATCGAGCGGAATATCCTGCCCGAAACCGAGTTCGAGTACGAGCTGTTGAACCTGCATCCGCTCTACCGGTCACAGCCGTGGCGAAACTGGCGAACGATCATGGCGTCGACGGGCAGCTGGCGTCGAATTGTCCGGATCGCCGCCGAGCGGTCGCCCCGCGCGTTGGTCGCGACCGGGGGATATGCGGCGGGTATCGCGCTCGGCGTCGCGGCAAAGCGGCGGATTCCGATCGTGATCCAGGACCAGAATAGCGTTCCAGGCCTCACGGTTCGCTGGTTCGCCCCTCGCGCAGCTCAACTCCACCTCGGATTCCCGGAAGCGGCGCGCGCGCTTCGTCTGAGCCATCGAACGGAAGTATTCGAATCCGGCAATCCGATTGCCCCTCCGACCCCGCTGAACGAACGACCGTCCGGCCAGCAGGCGGCGGCTCGGTGGGGGTTTACGGATACGTCGGCCCCCGCGCTGCTCGTCTTCGGAGGTAGCCAGGGGGCGGAGGGAATCAACCGGGTCGTGGCGAAATGGCTGGCTCGAACCGGCAAGGAGATCCGTGTGATCTGGGCGACCGGGCCGGCGAACTTCGGAAAGTATGCTCGGTATGAGCGTGCTTCGGTACGCGTGGTTCCGTACATCTCGGACATGGCGTCGGCCTACTGCGCGGCGGATCTGGCGCTCACCCGGGCTGGAGCGATGACCACGGCAGAGCTGTCCGCGTGGGGGATTCCAGCGATTCTTGTCCCGCTACCAACTGCCGCCGCCGATCATCAGACGCAGAATGCCCGGGCCATCGCCGCCTCCGGCGCCGCAGTAATGATTCAGCAGGATGCGCTCACGCCTGAATCCCTTGGAGCCATGGTGACGCGACTCGCAACCGACGCCACCCTACGCGGTGAGATGCGTGAAAAAACATTGATGCGCGCTCGACCTCATGCAGCGCAAGATATTGCGATTAAAATACTTGGGATGGATTGCTTCAAGTGAGTTATGATGTGTTTTCCGGCGGCGACGACCGTCCGGTTCACTTCGTCGGCATCGCCGGGGCCGGCATGAGCGCGCTCGCGGAGCTGTTCGCGCGCCGCGGTGTCAAGGTCACTGGATGCGATACCAATCCGGCTGCGGCGCGAGCCGATCTGGGCCGGTTGGGTATCGACGTCATGGAAGGTCATTCGACCAGCGCACGTCGCTGGCGCGCGGGCCGTCGTATTCACATCGGCGATGGGGCGCGACCATCCAGAGCTGCTGGCAGCGCACGAGGCCGGGATCGCCGTCATCCGTCGTGCGGAAGCCCTGGGCGCCGCCGTGTCGTCGGGCGACGTGGTGGGAATCGCCGGCACCCACGGCAAGACGACGACGACGGTAATGACCACCACAGCCCTCCGCTCGGCCGGCCTCGACCCCACAGGAATTGCTGGTGGCCGCGTCGCGGAATGGGACGGCAACATGTCGTTCGGCTCCGATCGGCTGTTCGTGGTCGAGGCCGATGAATATGACCGGTCGTTCCTCGCCCTCGATCCGGCCATCGCCGTCGTCACGAACGTCGAGGCAGATCACCTCGACATCTACACCGATCTGGCCGACATTCGCGCGACGTTCAGTCGATACGTGAGCGGCGCGCGCGCGATAGTGCTCTGCGCCGATGACACCGGCGCCAACTCGCTGGTGCTGCCCGCGACCGCCGAGGTGATCCGGTACGGATTGAATTCGCCTGACGCACGGCTCGTCGCGCGCGACGTTCGTCCGGTGAATGGCGGTTCGACCTTCGTCGTTTTCTACGACGGCGAGAAAAAATGCGACGCGACACTGCGCGTGCCCGGCATGCACAACGTGCGGAATGCTCTGGCGGCGATCGGATCGGGGATCGCGCTCGGCGTCGAGCCCGCGCAATTGGTAGCGGGGCTTGCGGAGTTTGCGGGCGTGGAACGGAGGTTTCAGCGAATCGCCGAGGTCGGCGGTGTCTCGATCGTGGACGACTATGCCCATCATCCCACCGAGATCGCGGCCACGATACAGGCTGCCAGGGCCACCTTTCCAGGTCGCCGCCTCGTGCTTGCCTTCCAGCCGCATCTCTACACTCGGACGCGCGATTTCGCGAGCGAGTTTGGGAGCGCGCTGTCCGGTGCCGACGCGATCTTCCTCACCGAGCTGTACCCGGCGCGCGAGCAGGCGATCCCGGGCGTCAGCTCGGATCTGGTCGAGCGCGCGATTGCTGCGGCCGGTGGCACCTTGACGTGGCGCGGGGAGAGACCGGCGCTTGCCCAGGCCCTATCCAGCGAAGTGCGTGCGGGTGATGTTGTAATGACCGTTGGCGCGGGCGACATCACGCGAACGGCTCACGAGCTGCGCGACATTCTGGTGTCGTCAACCAAAAAATCTTGAAGTTTCCCGAGCGACTCAAGAAACCCGGCTATCGGTACCTGGCCGGGATCATCCTTGCAGCGGCACTGGTCACGGCCCCCAAATGGGGCCGGGCGGCGATGCACCGGATGACGTACTTCCATGTCAGGAAGCTCGAGATTCGCGGTGTGCGGTACCTTCAGCCGGACGATGTGGTTGCGCGGCTGCGAGTGGATACGCTTCGGTCGATCGTCGATGACATAGCTCCGCTCGAGGCGCGCCTCAGATCGCATCCACAAGTCGCAGATGTCCAGATCACTCGCCGGTTTCCCGGAACGCTGATAATCACCATCAGAGAGAACATGCCGGTCGCACTCGTGCCACGCGGAGATGGGCTCCAGCCGTACGATTCTGCCGGGCGCGCGCTGCCGATCGATCCAAGCACAGCGAATCTGGACCTGCCAGTGGTGACGGCACCGGATCGCGATGCGCTCCGGCTCGTTGGGGACCTGCGTGCGATCGATCCCAAAATGTTCGGACTGATCAGCGAGGTCGCGCCGGATGGGCACGACCTGGTATTCACGCTAAACTCATCATTGCGTGTGCGAGCGTCGGCGGGGGTGGCCCCGCAACGCTTCCGGGATATCTTTCCCGTTGAATCCGACCTGGCCCGCCGCAATGAGCGGGCAGCAGAGTTGGACATCCGTTATCGCGATCAGGTTGTCGCAAGGCTTGAATGAACGTTGAACGCGTAGTTGCCGGGCTGGACATAGGCTCTGCGAAGACCACTGCCATCATCGCGGAAGCGATTGGCGACCGTCACCCGACGATCCGGATCCTCGGCGTCGGTCAGGCTCGCACAACCGGACTTCGCCGCGGAATCGTGTCCGACATCGAGGAGACGACCCGCTCGATTCAGAAAGCGATGCAGGACGCCGAGCGAATGGCGGGCACGAGAATCGAGACGATATACGCTGGCATAGCCGGCGAGCACGTGCACGCGATGAGCAGTACCGGAATCGTCGCGGTGAACGGCGAGGAGATATCACGCGCCGACGTTGACCGTGCCAATGATGTAGCGCGCGCGCAGGCGATCCCGCAGGATCGCGAGCTGTTGCACGCGATTCCGCAGGAGTACACTGTCGACAAGAACGCCGGTGTGCGCGATCCGATCGGCATGATCGGCACTCGTCTCGAGACCGAGATGTACCTGGTGACGATCGGCAGCTCGCCTGCAATGAATCTGCGCAAGAGTGTGGAGCGGGCTGGCTATCGTGTGCGTGACCTCGTTCTGGAGCCGCTTGCAAGCGCGCTGGCCGTTCTCACGGAAGACGAGAAGGAGCTGGGCGTTGCGCTCGTCGAGCTCGGCGCTGGAACAACCGACATCGCGATATTTCACGAGGGTAAGATCCGGCATCTCGCGACGCTCGGCTTCGGTGGCAACATCGTGACGAACGACATCGTGCACGGACTGGGCGTGACGCAATCGGACGCAGAGCGACTGAAGGAGCGTTACGGCAGCGCATACGAGCCGATGGTCGATCCCGCTGATGTCATCCAGCTGCCCAGCACCGTGGCGCAGGGTGACAGGCAGATCCCGCGTGAGCTGCTGGCGCACATCATCCATCAACGCATGGATGAGATCTTCGACATGGTCCACCGGGAGATACATGGGGCGGGCTACGGCTCGCGGCTCGCTGGCGGGATTGTGCTGACTGGCGGCGGCGCGGCCATGGAAGGGATTACCGAGCTTGCGGCAAGCGTGTTTGGCACTGGCGTGCGGGTAGGCGTCCCGGGCGAGCACGTCGGCGGGCTCAGTGATTCCGTGGAAGCGCCGCGGTTCGCGACTGCGGTCGGCCTCGCGTTATATGGTGCCAATCGTCTTGTCGCGGACGGCGGCGGTCCGAGCGCCAAGCGGAACTCGTTCAACGCGCCCGGCGTTGACAAGCTCGCCAAGCGGATGAAGAACTGGCTGGAAGATTTCTTCTAAAGAGCTTCTTGCTCCGCCGTGAACGGCCCTGGCCGGCGGATCGGATGTCAACGGTCAAGCGAGAAGCCCCGCTGGCGTTTGATGTCGCAAAGCTGTCGGAAAATAAAATCGTGTGGAAAAACTGCTAAACATTTTATGTGTGAAATGTCCAGCGTTCGATCGTCAATTGGGCATGGTCGGGAGCGTGTCTTTCACGTATATTAGCCCGTCCATACGATCCCACCCGCCTAGGAGTGCATACCGCGATGATATTTGAGTTTGAGGAGAACACATCGCAGAACGCGCGGATGAAGGTTGTCGGCGTCGGCGGTGGCGGTGGCAACGCTGTTAACAGAATGATCGAGGAGCGCCTTGAAGGCGTTGAGTTCGTCTCGGTCAATACGGATGCCCAGGCTCTTCTCAACTCGAAATCGGACGTGAAGCTTCAGATAGGCAAGAAGCTTACGCGCGGCCTTGGAGCAGGCGCGCGCCCGGAGGTTGGTCGCCAGGCAATCGAGGAAAATCGCGACGAGGTGCTGCGCGCGATGACCCATGCCGATCTCGTCTTTGTGACGTGCGGAATGGGTGGCGGCACGGGCACTGGCGCGGCGCCCGTCGTCTGTGAGCTTGCGCGTCAGGCTGGCGCTCTCACTGTTGGCATCGTCACCAAGCCGTTCCTCTTCGAGGGACGCAAGCGGATGCGACAGGCCGAGCTCGGTATCGCCGAGATGCGGAAGAACGTCGATACGATGATCGTCGTGCCGAACGAGCGTCTGCTCGCTGTGGTAGGCAAGGGGATTCCGTTTCAGGAGGCGCTCAAGAAAGCTGACGAGGTTCTGCTCCACGCGACGCAGGGCATCTCGTCACTGATCTCCGTCACGGGACTCGTGAACGTCGATTTTGCCGACGTGCGCACGGTCATGCAGAACGGTGGTTCGGCGCTGATGGGCACCGGAATCGGCCGCGGCGAAAATCGCGCAGTCGAGGCTGCACAGCAGGCGATTGCGAGCCCGTTGCTCGACAACGTTTCGATCTCCGGCGCGACCGGCGTACTTGTCAACATTACGGGCGGCGAGGACCTCACGCTCGGTGAAGTTCATCAGATCAACGAGATAGTTCACGAAGCCGTGGGCGAGGAAGCCGAGATCATTTTCGGTGCCGTTCATGAGCCCGCGATGCACGGCGAGATTCGCGTTACGGTCATTGCGACCGGATTTGATCGCGGCATCGCGAGTAGTGCCCCTCAGCCAGTATTCGGTAGCACCATTCAGCATCCGGTTCGTGGTGCGCCGGTGATTCCGCTTCATTCTACGAGAACGGTGCGCCCCAACCAGGCGCCGGCCAACGGTGGTCCGATTCGTCCGACCCCCGCTGCAATACCAGAGATTCCAAGACGAGTGACGTCGTTCAACCCGGGGTCGTCTTCGAATGACGGTCGGGACCAGGAACTAAGCGATATGGAGATCCCGACCTTTATTCGGAGGCAGATGGATTGAAGGAAGTAGCAGCGCGCGCCGGCACATATGGAATAATCGGGTTGATGGCATGGGTGGCAATTCTCTTCACGCCCCCCGTAGCCTCTTCTGCGCCGGTCACAGATTCAGCCGCGCTTGCCGCGACAAACAGGGCGATTGCCGCAGCTGCGGTCACCACCCTCGATCCAGTTATTGTTTCAACGCCAGGCCCGTCTGCGCCGGAGATCAGCTTCCGGCCCGTGGTTGTCGAGGCGACATTGTCGCCGGGCGTGGATACCGTGGCGTTGACCGGAACCATTCACTCCTCGCTCTCCGCCTCCCTGGAGCACATGGGCCAGGGCGAGCTGCCGGCAGCACAGCGTCGCTCGATTGCATGGAACCTCGCTGACATCTTCGAGCATCGCGTGGACATGTCGCGCGATCTCGATGACGGTGACACGTTTCACGTGCTCGTCGAGCGCTTGCAGCAGCCCAACGGAAAGGTGATCGTCAACAAGATCCTCGGCGCCAAGCTCTCACTTGGCGACGAGATAATCGAAGCGATTCACTTCAAGAGCAACAACTCCGGCAGCGAATGGTTCGACGGTCACGGCAAGTCGTTGACGTCGACGTTCCTTCGCACACCGGTAAATTTTCGCCGTATATCATCAGTGTTCGGATTGCGTGAGCACCCGATCTTCGGAACGTGGCGCAATCACACTGGTACTGATTACGCAGCAGCGATGGGAACGCCGGTACACGCAATCGGCGATGGTGTGATCGTGACGGCAGGACGCGTTGGCGGCTACGGCAACATGATCGACATCCGTCACAGCAACGGTATGGTCAGCCGCTACGGACACATGAGCAGATTCGCACGGGGAATTCACTCAGGCACTCATGTGAAGATGGGCGAGACCATCGGTTACGTCGGTATGACGGGATGGGCGACGGGTCCGCATCTTCACTTCGAGATCCGAGTGCACGGCGTTGCACGCGATCCCAAGCTTGCGCTGAAAGGTCAGAGTGGTGCGTCACTCAGCAGTTCCGAGACAGCACTGTTCAACGAGATCCGCGCGCATACGCTCGCCGTCATGGCGCATTCGGGTGAACCCAAACAGGTTGCGATGCGCTGATCTGCGCTCGACGATACAGAAGGCACAAGATCCCGCTGGAGTACGTCTCCAGCGGGATCTTTTTTTGGCCGCGAGTGCGCAATGTCAGACGACGATCACAACCGAATCGGCGCCGCAGTGACTGCAATCGGTCGCCCCTGCTCGTAGCACCTTCCCGCACGATACGCAGGTGCGCACTCCGTCCGGCTGGGCCGGGTATCTGCGCCTCCGGTGGCGGCGCTTCCGCAGATCAACCATGACGAGGAGCGCGATCGCTGCGAATACTATGGCTGCAATGATGATATACATTCGGACCTTCCTGTAGGAGAGATCGTCGCTGGAAGGACTGTGCCAGAGACAGTTCGCTTGATCTCTCGACCGCGCGTTCAGGGTAAATTACTGTCAGATTCGCTCGTGTCACGCCACCACCCGGTGGCGACTGTACGTTTTTGACTTATCCAACCGGGCTCGGCTGCGCCCGGATTTCCCCCAAAATGGCATTTCTGTCTCGTAAAGAAGGCGACGTCCCCAGGCGGTCGCTATGGCAACGGATCAAGGACGTTGCCCTCACCGACGTCGCGGTCATCGCGAGAGGCGGGGTCGACAAAGGGTCGCTCGAGCAGGTCGAGGAGATCCTGCTTCAGTCGGACTTTGGTGTTCCCGTAACGCTGCGGCTCGTCGATGAGATCTCGCGCCAGGCGCAGCGCGGTCAGATCCGGACGAGCGACGAGTTCAAGACGGCGCTCAGCAAGGGGATCGAGAACGCGCTACGTGCTGGCAGTGCCGACCCCGCGCTTCGCGCCGCCGAGAGCAAGCCGCTTGTGATGCTGATCGTCGGGGTGAATGGTGCGGGGAAGACGACATTCATCGGGAAAATTTCCAGCGCGTTGCGTGCACAGGGCAAGACGGTGCTGGTGGGCGCGGCGGACACGTTTCGCGCGGGCGCGATCGATCAGCTCCGTGTGTGGGCGGAGAGAACCGGAGCAGAGTTCGTCGGTGGCGCGGAGCGATCGGATCCGGCGTCGGTTGCTTACAATGCCGTGGAAGCCGGTATCACGCGTGGCGTTGACGTCGTGATCGTGGATACCGCCGGACGGTTGCACACGAGCGACAGCCTGATGGAAGAGCTGCGCAAGGTGAATCGTGTCATTGCGAAGCGACTTCCCGGTGCGCCGCATGAAACGCTGCTCGTGCTGGATGGCACTATCGGCCAGAACGCGGTGAGTCAGGCGAAGACATTCGCGGCCTCCGTTCCGCTCACCGGTCTTGTAATCACGAAACTCGATGGCACCGCGCGCGGCGGAGTGGTTGTCGCAGTCCATGAAGCCATCGATGTGCCCGTGAAATTCGTTGGCGTCGGCGAGAAGGCGAGCGACCTCGTCGCATTCGACGCGGCGCGTTTTTCTCGCGAGGTCCTGGGCGACTGATGGCGCGAAGCGGCGTACCATCGCCGATGTCCGCGCGTCTGCGGCTCGATACGCCGATCAATTTTCTCAAGGGTGTTGGGCCAGCGCGTGCGGAGTCGCTGCGCAAGCTCGGCATCATCACAGCTGGCGACCTGTTGTGGCACGTGCCGCGCCGCTACGAGGATGCAAGCACGATAAGGCACATCTCGTCGCTCGAGCCCGGGATGGACGCGACCGTTATCGGCCGCGTTATCTCCAAGGGCGTGATACCGACGCGCAAGGGATTGCGAATATTCCAGGCTGTCGTGCGCGACGACAGCGGGATCATCGAGGTGTCGTGGCCAGGTCAGCCGTTTCTCGATCGTGTCATACACAAGGACGACACTTTGCTGTTGAGCGGGCCGGTACGTTTTTTTCACGGGCGTCAGCTCGCTCCGCGCGAATACGTCAATCTCGGACCCGACGAGAATCCGACGAGCGGTGGACGCGTGTTGTCGGTCTATCCGGCGACCGAGGGGATCTCGTTCAAGGTTCTACGCTCACTCATCGACGCCCATCTGGACGCGCTGTTGCCCTTGGTGGAGGACGAGCTGTCATCGCAGTTGCTTGGTCGCGCACACGTTGTCCGGCTGGCGGATGCATTCCGAATGGTGCATCGTCCAACGTCGATCGCCGAGGCTGAGCGTGGGCGCGAGCGTCTTGCATTCGATGAGCTGTTCTTTGTGCAGCTGTTGCAGCGCCGTGCGAACCGGCTGGCCCGGGAAGAGCGAGGTGGCATCCGATTCGAGAATCATCGCAAGCTCACCTCGGCGTTGCGCGAACAGCTGCCATACACGCTCACGAGTGCGCAGGCGCACGCGCTACGCGAGATAGTTGCGGACATGTGCAGCCCGCGGCGCATGCACCGTTTGCTGCAGGGCGACGTGGGAAGCGGCAAGACTATCGTCGCGCTGTTCGCGGCCCTCCTGGCCCTGGAAAACGGTTATCAGGCCGCGCTCATGGCACCGACAGAGCTGCTCGCTGAGCAACATCTGCGCACTTTCACGACGCTGCTGGCACCGCTCGGAATCGAACCCCTGTTGCTGACGGGAAGCCTGGGTGCGCGCGAAAGAAAAGCAGTCCTCGCACGCATGGCGAGTGCGGAGCCTGTAATCGTTGTCGGTACGCACGCGCTGGTGCAGCAGAGCGCGCAGTTTGCGCAGCTGGGCTTCGTTGCGATAGATGAACAGCACCGATTCGGTGTGGAGCAGCGTGAAGCCATAGCGGGGAAGGGAGAAGCACCCGATACGCTCCTCATGAGCGCGACTCCGATTCCGCGCTCGCTGGCGCTCACGACTTACGGCGATCTGGATGTGAGCACACTCGACGAGCGCCCCGCGGGACGGTTGCCGATCACCACGGTGTCGCGCGCGGAATCGGCGCGCGGCCGCGTATTCTCGTTCGTGCGGCATCAGATCGAGTCTGGACGCCAGGCATACATCGTCTATCCGGTGATCGAGGAGTCGGAGAAGATGGACCTGAAGGCGGCGACGGTCATGTTCGACCAACTATCCGCATCGGTGTTCGCAGATCGCCGGATGGCGCTACTGCACGGGCGCGTCGCATCCGACGAGCGTGATCGTGTGATGCGCGCGTTTCGCGATGGTGAGATCGATATTCTCGTCGCAACTACGGTCATCGAAGTCGGCATCGACGTTCCGAACGCCACCGTGATGCTGATCGAGCATCCCGAGCGATTCGGTCTCTCGCAGCTGCATCAACTGCGTGGTCGCGTCGGACGTGGCGCCGAGGCTGCGTACTGCATTCTGCTCGGCGATGTCGGAGACGAGTCTGCGGAGCGTCTGGCTGTCTTCACCGGGACCGACGACGGCTTCGAGATCGCGCGACAGGATCTCAGGTTGCGCGGAATGGGCGATTTATTTGGGCAGCGTCAGAGCGGTGAGGCGATGTTTCAGATCGCCGACCCGCTACGTGATGAAGCTCTGAATCTTATCGCGCGCGAAGAAGCGGAGCGAGTGCTTGGCGCAGATCCGGAACTTGTTGCGCCCGAGAACGCCGGCATCAAGCGCGTATTGACGGCACGGTATTCCAGGGCGCTGGAGTTGTTCCGGGTGGGATGACGCAATGCCAATCACCAGCCTGGATGTCGTTGCGAGTGTGAAGGCCGGATGCATCCGTGCTTCACACTTGAGATGCAATCGAGGCCCGACTATGGCCTCGGGTTCGCCAACCGTCTCTTGATGCGATCGAGCTCGGCGCTGACCTTCGCGAGTTGATCCTTGAGACTCGCGATCTCTGCGGCGCGCGCCTTTGACACTGAATCGGAGACCGGCGGTGGCGGAGGAACGACCACGGCTGCCGCCGCCGCACGCGCGGAGCTCAGCTCGCCCTCCAGTCTTACCGAATCGGCGAGGCACTGCACCCTGAGCGCTGAAAGCTGTTGCTGAAGCGCGACAATCGTGGTCGAGTCGGTCGCGACACGTTTCGCTACGATGTCGGGATTGTGCACGATGCGATAACCGCACCCGGACAACGTGGCCGCGGCTGCGATTGCAATTGCGTAAACCCGGACGTTCATCACGAAGCGATCGTGTGGACCGGGAACTGGCCGCTCCTGCGAACGTCGGACGCTACCGGCATCGTTATCCGGAATGTCGCGCCCTGGCCCGCGATGCTGGTTGCCGTAATGCTTCCTCCGTGTGCTTCCACAATTTCCTTCGCGATAGCAAGGCCCAACCCTGTGCCCTTTGCAGAAGCCTTTGCCTGATTGTCTGCCTGATAGAACTTCTGAAAGATACGCGGTAGCTGCTCGGGAGGAATTCCGGCACCGGTGTCCCTGACCTCGATCACAATGTCGTCGTCCTGCGCCTCCGCTGACAACTCGACCCTGCCGCCCCGCGGCGTGAACTTGAACGCGTTGGAAAGCAGGTTGCCCACGACCTCGCTCATTCGGTCCTCATCCCAGCGGACTTCGGTGGGCAGGCCGTCGGATCTGTCCACCTGGAAGTGAACGCTTCGCTGCATCGCCAGCACACTGAACGACGATTGAAGCGTGTCAAGGAATCGTCCCAGGTTGAGCTGACGGCATTCCAACGCACCGCCGCCCGCCTCGAAGCGGCTCACGTCGAGCAGCCTGCGGACCAGACGTGTGAGGTTACGTGCCTGAGCGGCGATCGTCTCGCAAACCTCGCGCTGCTGATCCTGCAGCTTCCCGTAGATGCCATCTTCGAGCAGCTCGACGTAGCCGAGTATGACGTTGATAGGCGTTTTGAGCTCGTGCGATGCGACTGAGACGAACTCGGCTTTCAACCGGTCGAGCTGCGCGAGACGGTTGGCCATTGCCTCGTAACTTTCCGACAATCGTCCAAACTCGTCCTTTCTGTTCGGACGCACGCTGAGCTTTCGCGTGAAGTCTCCGCTCGCAACTGCATGCATTCCCGTCTCGAGATCGAACACCGGTCGCGTGATCGATCTGATCAGCCACAGACTGATGAGACCCGCCAGCAGAATTGCGATTATCATCGCGCTGATCGCCGCGCGCTCCGCTGCGGCGGTATCGTCCGTCGCAGCGTTGACGCTATCGCGCGATCGTTGTCGCAGCACCTGCTCAGACGATCCTATAGTCTGCTCGATGATCGCGAATCGCGGGCGCACCCACTGAGTCGAGATGACTTCCGCCGCATCGTGCTTCGCAGCGCTCGAGCGCTCGTATTCCTCGTTCGCGAGCACGCTCAGCGAATCGAGCGCGAGCCTGACGTTGACTGACGCAGACTTGAGCGAGAAACTGTCCAGCGAGTCAGCAAGCGTTCGCATGGTCGCGATCTGCGCCATCATGCGATCCTGCGTCTCGGGCGTCCCGACGTAAACCAACGCATCCTCTGCGCGGCGAAGATCGTCAGTGCCCTGGCGGAGACTGCCAATCAACAACGACGCCGCAAAAGCGCCGTTTCGCAGTTCAAGAGTCGTCTTGTGGACGCGCTCCAGCGAGCGCACTGCGACGACCAGCGGAAGCGCCAGTACGATCGCGATGCCGACCGTACCTATGGCAAGCCGGCGTCGAAGCGTGAGCGCAGGCATCACGTGCGGTTGCCTCGCCCCAGAAGGTTCGGTATTCTATTCGGCTGCCCACGACTCTCTCGAACGCCCAAATGTCATCCCAGTATCAAACGATTTCCAGCCTGCCTCACCACATTGGCGAAACGGTGCATGTACGCGGCTGGGTAGCTCACCTGCGATCCTCCGGGAAAGTTGCCTTCATCGTCCTACGCGACGGAAGTGGCACCCTGCAATGCGTTGTCGTTCAGAAAGTAGTCGGCGACGCGGCCTGGGGGACCTTTCAGTCGCTTACCCTGGAGACCTCCGTCGAGATCGAGGGCGAAGTTCGTGCCGACGCGCGGGCACCGGGTGGTGTCGAGGTCGGGGTCACAAATATGACTATTCTCGGGGCGAGTCCGAGCGATTATCCGATTCAGCCCAAGGAGCATGGAATCGATTTTCTGCTCGATCACAGGCATCTGTGGCTGCGCAGCCCACGTCAGGTGGCGATCGCGCGGGTTCGCGCCGAGATAGAGCAGGCGTTGAACGACTTCTTTTACGAGCGCGAGTTCGTGCGCGTCGATACCCCCATTCTGACAAGCGCCATCGGCGAGCGGAGCGGGCTGTTCGCCACGGAATATTTCGACGAGGGTAACGCATATCTCGCGCAGACGGGCCAGCTTTACGGCGAGGCGGCCGCGGCGGCGTTGGGCAAGATCTACACTTTTGGGCCGACGTTCCGTGCGGAAAAGTCCAAGACGCGGCGTCATCTTACCGAGTTCTGGATGTTGGAGCCGGAGATGGCGTTCTTCGACTCCGCCGACAGCATGCGCCTGCAGGAAGAGATGATCGAATACGTGGTGCGCCGCGCCGTCGAGCGTTGCGTCAGCGAACTGGCGCTGCTCGAGCGGGACGTTTCCAAGCTCGAATCGATCCGAGCGCCGTTTCCGCGCATCGACTACACCGACGCAGTCGGCACTCTTCAGACCAAGGGCAGTGAAGTGAAGTGGGGCGACGATCTCGGCGCCGAAGACGAGTCGCTGCTGGTTGCGGACTACGACCGGCCGATCTTCATCGTCAACTACCCCAAGGAAGCCAAGGCCTTCTACATGAAGGAGAACCCGGCAGACCCGCGCACGGTGCTCTGCAGCGACATGCTGGCACCAGAAGGTTACGGCGAGATAATCGGGGGGTCGCAGCGCGAGGACGACTATGACCGCATGGTGCAGCGGATAAAGGACGAAGGGCTACCGATCGAGGCGTACGACTGGTATCTCGATCTGCGACGCTACGGGACGTTCGTGCACTCGGGATTCGGCCTGGGACTTGAGCGATTGGTCGCGTGGGTGTGCGGTATTCCGCACATTCGCGAGGCAATCGCGTTCCCGCGCACGATGTATCGGTTGCGGCCATGACCGTCGGCGTGCTACGTCCGTTTTACCTCATCCCATAACGCATCCAGCTCGGCCAGCGACGCCTGGCCGACCACGATACCGCGCTCGCGCGCGAGCTGCTCGACCTGCTCGAATCGGTGCTGGAATTTCAGGTTTGCGCGGTCCAGGGCGAGCGATGCGTGGACGTGAGCCTTCCGGCACAGATTAACGCACGCAAATAGCAGGTCGCCAAGTTCTTCAGCGATGCGCTCGTGCGCCTCGTCGTGCACAGGTGCTGCGCCAATTGGGCGCTCTGGTAGCTCATCGAGAAGCTCTCGGGCTTCGTCCAGCTCCTCGCTGACCTTTTCAGCTGCGCCGCGCCAATCGGGCCAGTCGAAGCCAACGCCGGCGGCACGATCCTGCAACCGCTGTGCGCGATGAAGCGACGGCAGGGCAACGGGGAGTCCGTCGGCCAGGGACTCACGACGTTTCGATTTCATCTTCTCCCATGGCTCCTTCACGCCCTCGCCATAGAGATGTGGATGTCGTCCCTTCATCTTCGTTATCAGTGCGCTCGCAACGTCGCTGAACGTGAACGCGCCCCGCTCCTCGGCGAGCACAGAATGAAAGAGCACCTGCAGCAAGACGTCGCCGAGCTCCTCGCGCATGAGCGCGTCGTTCCCGGTCTGGATCGCCTCATCCAGCTCGTGCGCTTCCTCGATCAGGTAAGGGCGAAGAGTTTCATGAGTCTGCGCCGCGTCCCAGTCGCAGCGCCTGCGCAGATCGCGCATCAGCTCCAGCGTGTCATCCAGTCCAACGTCACGTGACATTATCTTATAAGGCTGTGGAAGAAACCCTAATATACCCGCTACCTGCGCGCGCCTGGCTCGACGTGAGCATTGCGGCGTTGCGCCAGAATGCCGCCGAGCTGCAGCGGCAAACCGGCCTTCCGCTGATTCCGATGGTGAAGGCGAATGCCTATGGCGTGGGCGTCGCAGGCGTGGTTGGCGCGCTCGAACCGCTGGAGCCGGTTGCGTATGGAGTGGCCTCGATCGGTGAAGGCGAACAGCTCCGCGAGCTTGGCATCGTTCGTCCCGTCATCGTGTTCACTCCCGTGCTCGCGGAGGAGTACCAGCGCGCAGCGGCTGCGGATCTCACGCTCACGCTGGGCGACGTCGATGCCATCGCTGCCTGGGCCCGTACCGAAAAGCCGTACCATCTTTCAATCGATACCGGAATGAACCGCGCCGGTGCAGCCTGGCGTGACATCACAGCCCTCCGCGATGTCGTGCGCAAGTCGCCGCCGGCTGCCGCGTTCACGCACTTCCATTCTGCCGAATCGGACACCGCTTCGGCGCAGGCGCAAGTAGTCCGTTTCCTGGATGCGATTGCGAGCCTCGGCGTCGAGATCCCGCTACTTCACGTGGATAACAGTGCCGCAGCGGCGCGCGGGGTGAGTGGACGCGGACGTTGGGGCGCCATACGGCCGGGCGTTTTCCTTTACGGGGTAGGCAGGGGACTCGGCCTGGATGCCCGCCACGTAGTGAGTCTGCGTGCCCGCATTGTGGATATCCGGTGGGTCGAGCCAGGCGACACGGTCAGCTACGGCGCGATGTACAGCGCAAAGCGCCGAGAGCGGATCGCAACGGCTTCTGTCGGGTATGGCGACGGCTACCCGCGCGCTCTTTCTGATCGCGCGACGGCGATGTTGCACTCCAGTCGGATCCCCCAACGCGGCCTGGTAACCATGGACATGACGATGTTCGACGTGACAGACGTGCCATGCAACGTGGGCGACGTGATCACGCTGATCGGTGGTGATTGTGGAGCAGAGCTCACCGTCGAAGGGATCGCAGGGCTGGCCGGAATGTCGCCGTATGAGCTTCTCACCGGGTTCGCCGAGCGGTTGGACCGCCGGTACGTAGAGGCCTGACGAGTCGATGGCGCGACGCGCGGCGATAATCGTGCTCGACGGGGCGGGAATCGGTGAGGCGCCGGACTCGGCGGCTTACGGTGATGCCGGAAGCGATACGCTTGGCCATGTGATCGAAAAGATGGCTCCGGAACGACTTGAGAATCTACATGAGGCTGGTCTTGGTAACATACACCCCATCAACGGGTTAGGTGCTGTGGCTCAACCTGATGCCGCGGTGGGTGTCATGTCACCCAGAGCCGCTGGAAAGGACAGCACGACTGGCCATTGGGAAATCGCCGGAGTCACGATTACGACGCCGTTCCCGACCTATCCGTCCGGATTTCCAGCGCCGTTGCTTGCTGAGTTTTCCGACCGCACGGGACGTCGTGTCATCGGGAACGTTGTGGGCAGCGGGACTGACGTGATCGCCAGATTCGGCGAGGAGCATCTGCGCACCGGCTCATGGATCGTGTACACATCCGCCGATTCGGTCTTCCAGATCGCAGCGCACGAGGGGGTTATCCCTTTGCCTGAGCTTTACGCCGGCTGCGAAGCAGCGCGAGCGTTACTGGTTGAGCCGAACAATGTTTCGCGGGTAATTGCGCGGCCGTTCGTGGGGGAGGCCGGCTCGTTCAGCCGGACAGCCAACCGGCGGGATTTCTCGGTCCAACCGCCGTCGGAGACGCTGCTCGATGCGCTTGCTGCGGCTGGGATCGAGCGGAGCGGGGTCGGGAAGGTCGACGACCTTTTCGCCGGGAGGTCGATCAAGTCAAAGCACACCTCTGGAAACGCCGAAGGAATTCGTTTGATCCAGCAGTGGCTGGGAAGTACGGCCGATACCGGGTTTCTCTTCGCCAACCTTGTAGATTTCGACCAACTTTACGGCCACAGGAACAACGTACCGGGCTTTTTCGGAGCGCTGCGGGAATTTGACGCGGCGCTTCCAACGCTGAGGCGTGCCCTTCGCGAGGAAGATCTGCTGTTTATCACCGCCGACCACGGCAACGACCCTACAACTGCTTCGACCGACCACGCGCGTGAGAACGTTCCGGTTCTCGTGTTCGGTTCTGCGATCCGGACGGGCAATACAATAGGGCACCGAGCCACGTTTGCGGATCTTGGTGCAACCGTCGCGGAGTGGTTCGGGTTGGAATTCCGGGGCGCGGGAACTTCGTTTCTGATGCAGGTGCTGCGTTGAGCACAAAGTCTCTCAGGAATGTCGCGGAGGACGCGCGCGCGAACGCATACGCGCCGTACTCGCACTTTCATGTCGGTGCAGCTCTCCGGAGCAGCGCTGGAAACGTGTATGGCGGGGCGAACGTCGAGAACGCCTCGTTCGGTGTTGGAATCTGCGCCGAGCGATCGGCGCTTGTCGCGGCGGTCAGCGCGGGCGAGCGCGAATTTGCTGAATTGGTGCTGGTGAGCGATGCGACGGAGCCGGCTGCGCCGTGTGGCGCCTGCCGGCAAGCACTGTCGGAGTTTGCTCCGGCACTGCGTATAGTGAGCCATGGACTGAACGGCGAGACCACCGAATGGTCGCTCGCGGATCTTCTTCCGCACCAGTTCAAGCTGGATGAATCGAACCGATTTACGGAGTGATATTGAAGAGATGGAGTTTTAGCCGGTCCTGTGCGGCAGTCGCCGTCACGACCATGCTCGCTCTCGTGGCGACCGCTTGTACGGAGAAACTGGACAGCTCGGCGGGTTGCCCGCTCACGTGTGTCGATCAGTCCGTGCAGATCACGACCGTGACACTCGATGCAGTCAAGATCGACTCGACAGTGTTGGGCGGACTGGGCAAGGGAACCGAGCCCGAGATGTTGCTCGCCAGTCGCGGCGATACGCTGGATACGCGTGTCATCATCCGGTTCGACACGCTGCCCTCGAGGACCGTCACGAGCGCGACCGACACCGGCGTTCCGATCAATTACGCGGACAGCGCGATTCTGCGTCTGTACGTGGACAGTGCGGCGTTCAAGGTGGGTGTTCCGGTAACCGTTTCCGTCTACGATGTCGATGACGTTACGGCCGTAGATGATACCTCGGCCGCGGCAGTGGCTCCGCTCTTCACGCCGGCACGTCTCATCACGTCGACGCAGTTCGCGCCGGGCACGCTCGTGGATTCGGTACGAATACAGCTGCCGACGGCGTTCGTTCTCGCCAAGGCGCAGGCCAGGGCGCGATTGCGATTGGGATTACAGGTCGCTGCATCAAAGTCGGTGGAGTTCCGCGTGCTGTCGGGCGAATCGGGATTCTCGTCGAGGCTTTCTATGCGCATCTCGAAAGACACCAGCGTCGCTCCGGTGGTGATGGCGCCGTATTCGCTCACTCCGGTAGATAATCTCTCCATCGCACAGAGCGTTGCCGACTTCACGATCGTAGTGAAGGGGACACCACCGCCACCACCGGGAATTCTCACGGTTGGCGGACTGCCGGGTACGCGAGCGTATCTGTCGTTCAACATTCCTCCATCGATCTCGGACTCGTCGCTCGTTGTTGCCGCGACGCTCGTTCTCACGCAACAGGCGAGTGCTTCTCCCGATCCCACCGACTCCATGGCGATCCAGCCATTCCTTGTGCTGGCCGGTCCGGGTGTCGTCGATCCGTCAAAAGCGGCGCAGATAGTGGCGCCGGTCAGCGTGCTGGGATTGTCGCCCCTCAGAACTCCTCCGGGGACGTCTGGCGTTCGTGAGGTTCAGATCGGACCCGCATTCAAATACTGGGCAGTGCAGACCGCGGCGCAGCTTCCGCGCGCGATAGTACTGCAGAGTCTCCAGGAAGATTTTTCCGCACAACAGGCATTCTTCTATTCATCGTCGTCGGATCCGACGTTGAGACCGAAGCTTCGCATCAGCTACACACCTCGTGCCCGGATTGGCGTTCCATGAGTAACAGATTCTTGATTGCCGTGGTTGCCGCCACCGCTCTGACGGCCTCCACGCTCCACGGTCAGGGATCGCTCAGCTCTCAGGGTCTGGGTTACCCTCCGGGTGAGCTCAGCACGCGCGCGCTCGGCACCGCGGGCGCGGTCGGCGAGATCGACGCGCGGTCTCCGATCAATCCTGCGGCGCTCGCAATTCGGACGGCGGCGCAGGTGTACGCGCAGTACGATCCCGAGTTCAGGACAGTTACGACGAACGGGCAGTCATCATCGACGACACTGGCGCGGATGCCGAACATCGGCGGTGTGCTTCCGTTGAACGGACAGTTCGTGCTCGGCATCTCTGCGTCCACGTTCCTCGATCGCACGTGGGAAACGGCACGCGCACGCACGCAGCCTTTCGGTCCCAATCCCGGCGACACGGTCGCGTTCAACGAAACGCTGAAGAGCGAGGGGGCGATCACGGACGTACGGCTTGCACTGGCGTATGCCGTCAACGCTCGCCTGCGATTCGGAGTCGGCGTGCACACGTTCCCGGGATCGATGCGTCTCACATCCAACGAAATATTCCCGGACACCACCAGGTTTCAGAACATCACGCAGCTCAACCAGGTGAGTTTTTCAGGAAAGGCAGTATCGGTCGGAATGGAAGCGGCTCTGTTGCCGACGCTGAGCATCGCGGTCAGCGGACGGAAGGGCGGAACGGCCAGGATGTTCGCGAACGATTCGCTACTTACCACGGGCACGATACCGACGCGTTATTCGGGATCGCTCGCGTTCACCGGGATTCCGGGAACGATGATAGCGGCTCGCGCATCGCACGAGACGTGGAGTCAGCTCGGTGATCTGAGTTACGCGCATACGGTCGCGGTCGACGCAAATGACCTGAGTCTGGGTGTCGAATCCAGCGGTCCACGTATCGGGGGCGGCTTTCCGATCCTCGTGCGTCTCGGAGTACGCCGGAGAACGCTTCCGTTCGCGGTCGGGACGTCGGCGATTCAGGAAACGTCATTCGGTGGCGGCATCGGAATTCCGATCGCATTCGACCGCGTAACACTCGACATGGCACTGTTGCACGAAGCACGCACGGGAGTCACCGGCGTGAGTGAGCACGGCTACAACCTCAGCTTCGGGCTGCAGGTGCATCCGTAAACGACGAATGGATACCGAGCAGGAGCCACCTCTCATTCTCGTCGCCGATGACGTGCCGGCGAACGTGGAGCTTCTGTTCGACCAGTTGCAGACTCTTGGTTTCCGCACTGTCGCGGCGGTCGATGGTCCGAGCGCGATCGCTGCATGCATCGAGCATCATCCGGATCTGTGCATCCTCGACGTAGCGATGCCTGCCGGAGAGCTCGGTGTCGATCATCGGTCCACCGGATTCGAAGTGTGTCGCCGCCTCAAGCGTGACGCACGCACGGCTCGCATTCCCGTGATCTTCGTCACGGCGCTCAATGACACGACCGATCGTGTGAAGGGCATCGAGGCTGGTGGGGACGATTTTCTCACCAAGCCACACAATCGCCTCGTGCTCGGCGCCCGCGTACGCAGTCTGCTCAAGCTCAAGGCCGCGACCGACGCGCTGGAGGACAGCTATCGCAAGTTGCGCGAGCTCGAGAAGGTGCGCGACGATCTCATGAAGATGATCGTTCACGATCTCAAGACTCCGCTCACGTCCGTGCTCGCGACGCTCGAGATGGTTGGCGACGGTGACTTCGGCGCTGTATCGCTCGATCAGCGCAAGGCGCTGAGCGACGCCGAGACCAAGGCGGAAGAGCTGCTCGGTCTTATTGGCGATCTACTCGAGGTCGCGAAGGTCGAGGAGACCGGGATCATGCTCGAGCGTCAGGAAATCGCGCCCGGTGCATTCATCGCGGAGGTTCTCCACGAGTGGAATGTGCGCTTCACTCAGGAAGCTGCTTCGGTAGTAATCTCAGTCTCGGAGGACGCAGCTACGTTCGAGGCTGACAAGCCGCTGCTGAAGCGCGTATTCTCCAACATCCTTCAGAACGCCCTGACGCATTCCGGGCGCGCTATCGAGTTGCGAATCACCGCGCGCGGTGAGGATGACGGAGTGCTATTCGGAATTCAGGACAACGGTCCAGGGATCCCGGAAGAATTTCACGATCTGATATTCCAGAAATTCGGACGCGTAAAGGCGGGACATGTGCCGCGAGTGCGTAGCTCGGGGCTCGGCCTCGCGTTCTGCAAACTCGTCGTGGAAGCGCACGGCGGCCGCATCTGGGTGCGCAGCGTTACAGGCGAAGGGAGCACGTTCTACGTTCAGCTGCCAACGCACCCGCAAAAGGAACCTCGTTAAGCGCATGACCAGACCCACAGTTTACATCGAGACGTACGGCTGCCAGATGAACGTGAGCGACACCGAGCTCATGCTCGGCAAGCTCACGGCTTCCGGTTACGACGCGGTTGATGGCCCGGACGGCGCCGACGTGATTCTCATCAACACTTGCGCCATTCGCGATCACGCCGAGCAGCGTGTGATTGGACGTCTGGGTGAGCTCAAGCGACACATGTCGCCTACGGCGGTGATGGGTGTAACCGGGTGCATGGCTCAACGGCTGGGGCCGACGCTGCTCGAACGCACTCCGCACGTGAGTATCGTGATCGGCCCTGACGGATATCGCGCGTTACCGACTCTGATCGATAACGCACGCCATGGAGTCAGGACGTCGGCGACGGATTTCGACATGGAAGAGCACTACGAGGATTTCAAGCCGCGCCGGTTCGACAAGGTGAAGGCCTGGATCCCCGTGCAGCGTGGTTGCGACTACCGATGTACGTATTGCATCGTTCCGTACACGCGCGGTCCGGAGCGCAGTCGCGCGCTGGCGGACGTGGTGCGTGAAACGGAAAGCGTAGTCGCGGACGGCATGTCGGAGATCGTGCTGCTTGGTCAGACCGTCAATTCCTATACCGATGGCACGTACGATTTCGCCGATCTGCTTCGCGCGGTAGGATGTGTCGACGGGATTCGTCGCCTCCGCTTCACGAGTCCCCACCCTAACGACTTCAGCGATCGCGTGATCGAGGCGATGGCAACCACACCGGCTGTTTGTGAGCACGTGCATCTTCCGATGCAATCCGGATCATCGCGCACACTCAAGCGGATGCTGCGACGCTACACGCGCGAGTCCTACTTCGAATGCGCAGCAAGGTTGCGCGCCGCGATTCCAGGGATCGCGCTGACTACCGATATCATCGTGGGGTTCCCGGGTGAGAGCGACGATGAATTTGCGGAGACATTGACCGCGGTGCGCGAGGTCGGCTTCGATGACGCATACACGTTCAAGTTCTCGATGCGTGACGGAACGCCCGCGGCGCGACTGCCCGCCGAGCTGGCGATCTCGGATGAGGTGGCCAGCGACAGGCTTGCACAGTTGATCTCGGTCGTCCGCGAAGCTTCGCGCGCGCGCAACATGGCGAGACTGGGCGAGCGACGTGAGGTGTTGGTCGAGAAGGAAGCACGTCGCGGAGGGTTGTTGCAGGCGCGGACGCGCGACTTCAAGACAGTCATCATTCCGGGCGGCGCCGAGATGATCGGCGAGTATGTGGACGTCGAGCTGACCGGAACTACCGGATCGACATTCACCGGAGTCGTCGTGCGTTCGCGTGAGCCGCTTCCGATGCGGTAATTCGCGTCAGCCTGCGCGTGCACGGTAACGCGCGCACGTGATTTTGGATGTACCATGTGCGATCTCAACGCCGAGTCGCATGTGCCGATGATAATGTGGGTGCTCGCATTCGTGCTTGGCGGACTGGCCGCTGGTTACTCGCTGCCATGGCAAGTCTCGCTCGGCGCTTGCGGTGCGATTGCGTGGCTGGCCGCGGTCGATTTCGTGCCTGCCGCGTGCGTGTTGTACTTCGCAGCATCGTGCGCTATTGCGGCATCGGGACCCCGACCGCATACCGGTCCCGGCTTTGCCGTCAAGACAGACTCGACAGAGCTCGGAGAGAAGCTGCGGCTGCGTGCGAGCCGCGCGATCGATTCCGCGTTTGCTCTCGACGCACCCATCGCGAAGGCGTTGCTCGTCGCGGACCAGAGCGAGATTCCGCGCGACGTCAAACGGGCCTACGCGGACGCTGGAATCGTTCACATGCTCGCGATCTCGGGTCTGCACGTGTCGATCGTGGCGGCATCGCTGGTACTGCTGCTTGGAATCGCGAGAGTGCCGGGCCGAATCGGTTCGTTCGTTACTGCCGCAACGATAATGGGCTACGTCTTCGTGCTGGGATTTCCCGCGCCTGCGTTGCGCTCCGCAGTGATGGTGTGCGTCGCAACCGCCTCGCACGCGTGTCAGCGGCACTCGTCACGGTGGAGTATTCTCGCGCTGGGCGGTATCGTTCCACTCGTGAAGCCGGAGAACGCGTTGGACGTCGGGTATCAGCTCAGCATGGCCGGAATGGCGGCTGTAATCGCGGCCGGTGCCGTGGCGAAACGTGGGCGAATTGCGCGACTGGGCGGATGGCGCCGCGGAGTGGTGCAGTCGCTGGTTGTTTCAGGTGTGGCGACGCTCGTCACGGCGCCCCTCGTTGCGTGCTGGTTTGGCCGCCTCAGCCTGGTGGCTCCGCTCACCAATCTCGCAGCTGATCCGGTTATTGCGATCGCGCAGCCGATGCTCTTTCTTGCGCTGGTGCTCGCGCCATGGCCGGCTGCAGCCCGCTTCGTCGCGCTGGCAGCTCATCCGTTGCTCGTCGCGTTCGAGGCGATCGCGCGGTTTGCGGCGTCGCTTCCTTATGCGGCCGTAGCCGTCACGATGTCGCCCGTCGGCGTTCTGTTGTCGATGATCGCGGCCGTCGGTGTGGTGGTGGCATGCACCAGTCGCTTCCCCGGACGATCCATGGCCGTTGCGGCCTGCGCAACCTGTTTGACGGTGTGGCTCGCGTGAGCGGCGGCGTCCGCGTAGCACTGCGTGCGATGCTTCGGGAAACTATCGGTATGCCGTTTGCGCTTCCGCACGACGTCATCTCCGCATTTCCCGAATTGGCATCGGTGTCGTGGCGGCGTGGCGGTTTTCCGCTGCGTGTTGGCGGGTGGTTTCTTGGCCGAGGTTCGGTCGCGGGGATCACCTTTGGCAGTACGGTCTTTCTGTCGCCGGCGGGGCCGCCTTCAGTCCGGCTTCTTCTCCACGAATTGGGTCATGTCCGCCAGTACAGACGGGACAAAACATTTGCCATACGTTACCTTTGGGAATCCGTGTGCCGTGGCTATTCGCGGAACCGTTTCGAAGTAGAGGCCGATCAGTTCGCCGAGGAGGTGTTATGGTCAAGCACACAGCGACGTCCGTCGTAACAATCGAGCGGTACATCATCGAGCAGGAACACCTGTATCCTGAAGCGACCGGTGAGTTGTCCGGGTTGCTGTACGACATAGCGCTTGCGGCGAAGATGATCGCCAACAAGGTCCGTATGGCCGGTCTGGCTGACATAATCGGCGCCACCGAAAACGAAAATGTTCAGGGCGAGATCCAGCAGAAGCTGGACGTGCTCGCCAACGACATGATCATCAAGGCGCTGGATCACAGCGGCCGCCTCTGTGCGATGGCGTCGGAGGAAGAACCCGACATCATCCAGATCCCCGACAACTTCCGCTGCGGCAAGTACTGTCTCCTGTTCGATCCGCTGGACGGATCGTCCAACATCGACGTCAACGTTCCGGTGGGGACCATCTTCTCCGTTCTGCGCAAGATCACGCGCGGTGCTCGCGGCGAGATGGAGGACATGCTGCAACCGGGCCGCCGTCAGGTCGCCGCCGGCTATGTGATTTACGGCTCCAGCACGATGATGGTCTACACCACCGGTCAGGGTGTGCACGGCTTCACACTGGATCCGCAGATCGGCGAATTTCTGCTGTCGCATCCGAACATCAGAATTCCGGAGCATGGCAGGTATCTCTCCGTCAACGATTCGTACGAACAGGTGTGGGATGAGGACGTCCGCGCGCTTATGCGCCGTTATCGCGGCCTCGACGGCATGCGCGACCCGATGAGTGTGCGATACGTGGGATCACTCGTCGCCGATTTTCATCGCAACTTGCTGGGCGGCGGTCTGTTCGCATATCCCGCCAACGAGAACAACCCGCGTGGCAAGCTGCGTTTGCTCTACGAAGCAAATCCGCTCGCCTTCATCGTCGAGCAGGCAGGCGGACTCGGCAGCAACGGATCGATCCGCATTCTCGACGTCGAGCCAACCGAGCTGCACCAGCGCACGCCGTTGTTCATCGGCAGCAAGCACGACGTCATGACGGCCGATCTGATGCTGTCGCGCCCCGTGCTCGCAGAGCAAGCGTAATTATCGAGCCTCGCTGTTGCGTGATGTTTCCGGACGGCCGCCGGTGAGCGGCAGGAAAGTCGATTCCGGCCGCGAGACTCCGTCCGGTATTCCGGTTCAGGTAGTGTATCGCCCAGCGGATGCTGCCACCGATTACGATCGCGACCTGGGTGATCCCGGCAAGTATCCGTTCACTCGCGGCGTTCAGGCGAGCATGTACCGTGGGCGCTTGTGGACGATGCGGCAGTACGCCGGATTCGGTACTGCGGAAGAGACCAACACACGCTTTCGCCTACTGCTGGAGCGCGGACAGACCGGGCTATCCGTCGCGTTCGATCTCCCGACGCAGATGGGTATCGACTCCGATTCTCCGCGAGCGTTGGGCGAAGTTGGGCGCGCCGGAGTCGCAATCGACACGGTCGAGGACATGCATGCGCTGCTGGCGGATCTTCCGCTGGAAACAGTTTCGACATCGATGACGATCAATGCGACAGCGTCGACGCTGCTCGCCATGTACATCGTCGTTGCGGAAGAGCGGGGAATATCTCGTTCGGTATTGAGCGGAACGATCCAGAATGATCTGCTCAAGGAATACATCGCACGAGGGACGTACATCTATCCACCCGGCCCGAGCCTCGATCTGATCGCGGAGATATTCCGCTTCTGCGCTGATGAAGTGCCTCGCTGGAATCCGATCTCGATCTCCGGCTACCACATTCGCGAAGCTGGCGCGACTGCGGTGCAGGAGCTCGCCTTCACCTTCGCCAACGCGATCGAATACGTAAAACGAGCGATCTCCACCGGTCTCGAGATCGACGCGTTCGCGCCGCGCCTCTCCTTCTTTTTCGCGTCGCATAACGATCTGTTCGAGGAAGTCGCGAAGTTCCGCGCTGCTCGGCGCATGTACGCGCGAATCATGCGAGACAGGTTCGGTGCAAGCGAAGCAAGCTGCAGAATGCGCTTCCACACACAGACTGGTGGCGTGACACTGATGGCGCAACAGCCGCTCAACAATGTCGTGCGCGTTACCGTGCAGGCGTTGGCGGCGACGCTGGGCGGTACTCAATCGCTTCACACCAACGGATATGACGAGGCGTTGGCGCTTCCGACCGCCGAAGCTGCAACACTTGCCTTGCGAACGCAGCAGATAATCGGATACGAATCCGGGATCGCAAACACGGTGGATCCGCTCGCAGGGAGCTACTACGTCGAGGCGCTGACGGACCAGTTGGAGAGCCGCGCGATGGATCTGATCGCGAAAGTCGACGACATCGGCGGTGCTGAGCGCGCCGTCGCAGCTGGATTCTTTCAGGAAGAGATCGCCCGAAGCGCATACGAGTTCCAGCTCAGGGTCGAAGCTGGCGCGACGACGATCGTCGGTGTCAACAAGTTCGCTGATGACGCCGAGCCGCCAGTCATACCATCGCCCGATTACTCTGCACTGGAGCGCGAGCAGGTTCGGAAAGTTGCTGCTGTGCGGGCGGCGCGTGACAGCGCGCGCGTCTCCGAATCACTGGCCGTCCTCCGTGAAGCTGCAGGCCAAATCGCAGGGGCCAATACCCAGCTCATGCCTCTCATCATCGATGCCGTGCGAGCGCGGGCGACGGTTGGAGAGATATCGGATACGCTGGCCGCGTGCTGGGGTGTCTATAATCCGGCGCTCTAAACTCTCCTCGTAACCGTTGAGGTAGCCCTCGCGGTCTCGTAAATTGAACGACTGCACCAACCCCTCCTCAAGTGCCTACGTACGAGTTCACGTGCCCTCAAGGGCATGATTTCGACAAATTCTTCCGGTCCATGGCATCCGCTCCCACGGTTGTTCCGTGTCCGGTATGCGGCGAGCCCGCCGAGCGCCAGATGTCGGCAGGCGCTGGGCTCGTCTTCCATGGAACCGGGTTTTACATCACCGACTACGGCAAGGACGGTAAGAAGGATCAGACGAACGCCGGCCGCAAAACGTCGGAGTCAAGCAAGGAATCCGGTCCCGCTGCGTCCACTGGCGAAGGAAGCGCGTCCACCGCGTCGTCGGAGTCCAAGAGCGACTCGGCATCGTCCGGCGCCGGGTCCGGCGCCGCAGACACCAAGCCGAGCGGCGATGCGCCACGCAAGGCATCGGAAACGCCAGCGAAGCCGGTGACTCCGACAAAGGCGTCGGAGTGAATTTTTCTGATCGTATCCGCGCCGAGCTGAAACGGGCGGCGCTGAGCATCGGCGCGCCCGAAGACGTCGAGCCGTTGCTGGAGCGTCCGCGAGACCCCGCTCTCGCGGACTGGGCCAGCAACATCGCGATGGTGCTGGCGCGTCCGCTCCGCCGCAAGCCAGCAGAGATCGCGATTGCGATTCGGGACAATATCAATCTCGCCGACGCGGGCGTCGACCGCATCGAGATTGCCGGACCGGGATTCCTGAATTTCCGGCTGGATCCCGGCGCTGTCGCTGCAACCGTTCGCGGCATCGTCGTTGGCAACGAGATTTACGGTCGTGCATCCGATGGTGCCAACGCTCCCGTAGTAGTCGAGTTCGTCTCTGCCAATCCAACCGGTCCGCTGCACGTCGGTCACGGCCGTCAGGCTGCGCTCGGTGATGCTATCTCGTCGTTGCTCGAGTGGACCGGCTGGAACGTTTCGCGCGAGTTCTATTACAACGATGCGGGTGTTCAGATCGACAATCTCGAGCTGAGTGTGCGCGCACACATCGACGCGGAGGGTGGTGAAGCGGCGATTCCAACCGGCGGATACCACGGCGACTATGTGCGCGAAATTGCATTGCACTACGATGGTGCCGTGAACGAAGGCGTACGGGAGTTCGCTGTGCGCGTGTTGCGTGCAGAGCAGGATCTGGACATGCAGGCGTTCGGTGTGAAGTTCGACACGTATTATCTGGAGTCGAGTCTCTATACCGATGGCAAGGTTCAGCAGGCCGTGGAGCGTCTCATCGAGAAGGGGCAGACGTACGAGAGCGAGGGCGCGCTGTGGCTGCGCACCGTGGAGTACGGCGACGACAAGGATCGCGTGATGCGAAAGCGCGACGGAACATTCACGTACTTCGTGCCGGACGTCGCGTACCATCTCACAAAGTGGGAGCGAGGCTTTACCCGTGCGATCAACGTGCAGGGTGCCGATCATCACGGCACTACAACGCGCGTGCGCGCCGGCTTGCGCGCGCTGGATCTGGGGATTCCGGAAGGCTATCCCGAGTACGTGCTGCACCAGCTCGTGACGGTGGTGAAGGATGGCGAGGAGGTCAAGATCTCCAAGCGGGCCGGAAGCTACGTGACGGTGCGCGACCTGATCGACTGGGTGGGGCGCGATGCAGTGCGCTTCTTCTTCCTGATGCGGAAGGGCGACAGCCCACTGATCTTCGACGTCGATCTCGCTCGCAGGCAGTCGGATGAGAACCCGGTCTACTATCTGCAGATGGCGCACGCACGAATGAGCGGAATCTTTCGCGTTGGCGAGATCGATGCGTCACAGATGGATATGTCGTCGGTCGATCTCAGCGTGCTCACGGAGCCGGAAGAACAGGCGCTCATCAAGCAGCTGATCGATTTTCCGGCCGAGGTGCGTGGCGCTGCCGCGGCACTGGAGCCGCACCGCATCACATCGTACGCTCTGGAAACCGCGCGACTCGCGCATCAGTGGTATCACAAGCATCACGTTCTCGGTGAGCCCGAGCCTGTCATGTCCGCGCGTCTTGCACTGGCTCGTGCGGCACAGATCGTGATCCGCAACACTCTGCACCTCCTCGGAATCGCCGCGCCGGAGCGGATGTGACCACTGATTTGATCGCAAACGTTGCGGTGTCAATAACTTCCACACAACTCTGATGTCCGTTCTCGTCGTTGGATCGGTCGCGCTGGATTCCGTCGAAACGCCGTTCGGCAAGGCCGACGACGTGCTCGGCGGCTCCGCAACTTTCTTTTCTGCCGCCGCGAGTCATCTGACTGACGTGCAGGTCGTCGGTGTCGTTGGTAACGACTATCCGATGGACCGTCTGCGCGAGCTCGAGAGGCGCAACGTCGACCTGGGAGGCATAGAGCAGGTTGACGGCAGCTCGTTCCGGTGGCGCGGACGCTACCGTCACGATCTCAATTCTGCCGAGACACTCGAAACGCATCTGGGTGTGTTCTCGAATTTCGAGCCGAAGATTCCCGCGCGTTTTGCCAAACCGGACTTTCTCTTTCTCGCGAACATCGATCCGCGACTCCAGCTCGCCGTACTGAAGCAGGTCGAGCGGCCGCGCCTCGTCGCATCCGACACGATGAACTTCTGGATCGAGAGCCGTCGCCCCGAGTTGATCGAGCTGCTCGGACACGTGGATCTTTTGACGCTGAACGACGCGGAAGCGCGGCAGCTCACGGAGCAGAGCAACCTTGTGCAGGCGGCTCGGTGGATAATGGCGCATGGCCCCAGGCACGTGATCATCAAGAAGGGCGAGCACGGTGCTTTCCTGTTCAGAGAGAACAACATCTTCTTCGCGCCAGCATATCCGCTCGAGTCGGTGTTCGATCCCACAGGTGCGGGGGATTCGTTCGCGGGCGGCTTCATCGGTTATCTTGCCCAAACAGGCGACCTGAGCGACGCCAATATGCGACGTGCAGTCATTTACGGATGTGCGATGGGTTCGTTTGCGGTGGAGAAGTTCTCGATCGAACGGCTGATGACCGTCACGCGCGCGGAACTGGGCGAGCGTGTGCACGCTTTCAAGCAGCTGGTTGCGTTCGAGGAGGATGTGAGCGCGTGACGAGTGATTCGCGCGCCCACGCGACCGATGCAAATGCACCGCTCGACTATCGCGCAGCCGGAGTCGACATCGATGCCAGCGATGACGCCAAGCGGCGGATAAGGAAGCTCGTCGAATCCACCTACACCGCTGGCGTCCGCGGCGCGTTCGGAGCGTTCGGTGGAATGTTTCGTGTTCCTACGGATGTCGCGAAGCCCCTCCTCGTCGCATCCGCAGATGGTGTCGGCACCAAAACCAAGGTCGCGATCGAAGCTGAACGGCACGACACTGTCGGACACGATCTGGTCAATCACTGCGTGAACGACATTCTCGTCCAGGGTGCCAGGCCTCTCTTTTTTCTCGATTACGTCGCGTTCGGCAAGCTTGTACCGGCGATCGTGGAGGCCGTAGTGTCCGGCGTTGCAGCTGGCTGCAAGGAAAACGGCTGTGCGCTGCTGGGCGGCGAGACGGCGGAGATGCCTGGCATCTACACCCCACCAGACTACGATCTAGCGGGCTTCATCGTCGGCTGCGTGAGCGAGGATTCAGTGCTCGGGCCGGACCGCGTTCGCAACGGCGACGCACTCGTCGCGCTCGCGAGCACCGGGTTGCACACGAACGGATACTCGCTTGCGCGACGTATCGTTCACGACCGGATGAAACTTCACGCCACTGATACGTTTCCAGGAATGGACGTGACCGTCGCCGACGCGCTGCTCGCGGTGCACGCGTCCTATCTTGCTGCGGTCGGTCCGGTACTGGATCGTGTGCACGCAATGGCACACATAACCGGCGGTGGGATTCCTGGCAATCTGGATCGCGCGCTACCGCCCGCGCTCGACGCCATCGTAAGCCTTGCCAGCTGGGAAACACCAGCGCTCTTCCGCGAGTTGGGACGCGCGGGCGACGTTCCGGTCGGCGATATGTTCCGATCGTTCAACATGGGTGTCGGGATGATCGTGATCTGTGACGGCAGCGAGGTCGATCCAGTCATTCAACACGCAGCGCGCGCGGGAATTGCCGCATGGAGACTCGGCGAAGTTCGTCCGGGCTCCGGACGCGTTGTTCTCGAATAGGCCCCGTCAGGAGAATCAATGAAGATCAGGTCAACGAAGATCGCATCACTCATCGCGGCATCGCTGCTTTTCTTTTCCGTGCCGCTTGCCGCGCAGAGAACTGTAAACTCGCAGTGTTCTTCCATCGTTACCCAGGATGCGTGCCAGAAGGCGATCGACGTCTTCCAGTATCTCGCGCCACAGTTGGGGGTCATCATCTCCGGCGGTAATGCGACGCTCGGTGTGGGCGGAACACTTGGTGGGCTTGGCCACATCTACATCAGCGGCCGCGCGAATCTGGTCAACTCGAACATTCCGCGTGTCGACAAGGTCACACCCGCGACGACCGGTGCTCGTTCGGATGAGTATCCGACACAGTCGCAACTTGCAGGCATTCCGCAGGCCGACATCGCAATTGGCCTGTTTCGCGGTATTCCGCTCGGCGTCACGAACGTCGGTGGAATCGATCTGCTTGGCAGCGCCAGCTATCTGCCCTCACTCGATGCGTCCGGTGTTCATCTCAATACGCCGAACGGATCTGTGAAATTCGGTGGCGGTGTGCGCGTTGGAATAATTCAGGAGAGCATACTGTTCCCTGGAATTTCGGTCACGTATCTCCATCGCGGCCTTCCGACAGTCGACCTCGCAGCCAATGACGGCGGTGGCGACTCGCTCAATCTCAAGAACGTCGATGTCAGCACCGATTCATACAGGCTGGTTGCGAGCAAGAGTCTCCTCATGCTCGGGCTCGCAGCTGGCGTCGGCCAGGACCGCTACAGCTCGAGTGCGACCGGAAGCGGCTACGTTGCCGCACGTGGCGTGGCGGGCGTTGGGACACCGGGAGAGGCACTCGGCCCGATATCGATGAAGCAGAAGCTCACGCGCACGACGTACTTCCTCGACGCGACACTGAACCTTCCAATCATCAAGTTCATTGGTGAGATTGGCCGGACGAACTCGGTAAGCGTACCGACGTACAACTCGTTCGCCGGCGCTGCTCCCGGCTCGGCTCAGACCTACGGCGCACTTGGCGTTCGATTCGGAATCTGAGCGCATGACGGATGCGCGCGACGAACAGTTCATGCGTCGCGCGCTGGCGCTCGCGGAGCGTGGCTGGGGACAGACCGCGCCCAATCCAATGGTCGGCGCAGTCGTCGTGCGCAACGGCGAAATAATCGGTGAGGGGTGGCACGAGCGGTACGGCGAAGCGCACGCCGAGATCAACGCGCTCGCATGTGCGGGAAGTGCCGCACAGGGCGCGACGATGTACGTCACGCTCGAGCCGTGCAATCACACCGGCAAGACGCCACCGTGCTCCGATGCGGTCATCGCCGCGAAAATTGCTCGTGTTGTGATAGCTGCGCGCGATCCTGGCGCCGATTCGGGCGGTGGGGCGGAGAGGCTGCGCGCAGCTGGTATCGACGTCGATGTCGGATTGCTGGAGAATGAAGCGCGCGAGCTCAACGCGCCATTCTTTCACTCGTTCGTGTCGGATCGTCCGTGGGTGACGCTCAAGCTTGCGCTCTCGATCGACGGCGCGATCGCGGACTCCAAGCGCACCCGGGCGTGGCTCACGAACGAGGATTCTCGCGCGGAGGTCCACCGTATTCGCGCCAGTGTGGACGCCATCGCGGTCGGCGCGACGACCTACTCCACCGACCATCCGTCGCTGACGGTGCGCGGCCCGATCCAGCCGAGAGTCCAACCCATGCGTGTGGTCTTCGATCCAGACGCCAAATTATCGGCCGGTCGAACGTCCGTTCTAGAGGAAACCGAGTCGGTTACCTTCGTTCGCGTGGCTGATCTTGCCGCATCGCTCCGAGCTCTCCGGACACGTGGAATCCGCTCCCTGCTCGTCGAGGGCGGTGCATCGCTCGCGTCGGCGCTGCTCGACGCGGAGCTGGTGGACAGGCTGGTTATCTTTCAAGCACCTATAGTATTGGGCGGAGGCGCGCTCGCGGCATTCTCTTCGACTTCGCCTCGCCGAGCGGAGAACGTCCGCCGGATCCCGATACTGCGTCGCCAGGCCTTTGGCGACGACCTGATGACTATTTATGCCCTGCACGCTGTTTGAAGAATGTTTACTGGACTGATTGATGAGGTCGGAACCGTCGATCGCGTCGCCGATACGGACGCGGGTCGGGAGTTTCGGATTCGTGCAGGTTACGAATCCCTGGTTTCGGGTGAAAGTATAGCGGTGAACGGAGCCTGCCTCACGGTACGGGAATCGGGCGATGGCTGGTTCACCGCCGCGGCGATCGTCACCACCCTGGGCCGCACCGCGATCGACGGCTGGACTGTCGGCACGCGCGTCAATCTCGAGCGCGCCATGCGACTCGGCGACCGCCTCGGCGGGCACCTGGTCCAGGGGCATGTCGATGAGGTCGGTGTCGTACGTGAAGTACGGCGTGAGGCCGATGCTCTCATAATCGACGTCGATGTGTCAGCCGACATGTTCGCGTCGTTCGTTCCAGTCGGCTCCGTTGCCGTGGATGGTGTGAGTCTCACCGTCAATGCTCTACCGGCAGATCGCGTTCTTCAGATATCGCTCATTGAATTCACGTTGCGTCACACCACTCTTGGCGATCTGCGCCGCGGTGCGCGCGTTCACATTGAAGCTGACATGATCGGGAAGTACGTGCGGCGGCTGCTGACCCCATATACGGAGACGGTCGATGCCTGAGTCCCAGTTGCCTGAACCCAAATTTGGAACCATCGAGCAAGCGCTGCGCGACATCGCCGCCGGAAAGATGGTCATTGTAGCTGACGACGACGATCGAGAGAACGAAGGCGATCTGATCTGCGCCGCCGAACACATCACGGCCGAAGGCGTGAACTTCATGATTCGGAAGGCGGGCGGACTCATCTGTCTCGCGTTGACCGGCGAGCGCGCCGATCATCTCGATCTTCCGCAGATGAGCGACTTCAATACCGAAGAGCAACGCACCGCGTTCACGGTCAGTATCGACGCTGCGCCGCGCTTCGGCGTCACGACGGGCATCAGCGCGCACGACCGTGCCGCGACAATCCGAGTGGCGGTCGATCCGAGCACGACGCGCGGCGATCTCCGACGTCCGGGCCACGTGTTTCCGCTGCGTGCGCGCGAAGGTGGCGTGCTGCAACGCGTGGGCCATACCGAGGCCGCGATCGATCTTGCGCGGCTCGCCGGCATGCGTCCCGCGGGTGTGATCTGCGAGATACTCAACGAGGACGGAAGCGCGGCTCGGAGACCACAGCTCGAGCTGTTCGCCCGTAAGCACGAGCTCACGTTCGTCACCGTTGCGCAGCTCGTCGCATACCGCCTGCGCACCGAGCGACTGGTGCATCGAATTGCGGAGGCGCGTCTTCCGACGAAGCACGGCGAGTGGCGTATCATCGGCTATCGCAATGATGTCGATCAACACGAGCACGTAGCACTCGTACATGGACACGTAGTGGGAGAGTCGGGCGTTCTCGTCAGGATGCACTCCAAGTGTCTTACCGGCGACGTGTTTCACTCGCAGCGCTGCGACTGCGGCTGGCAGCTCGACACCGCGATGGAGATGATCCAGGCGGAAGGACGTGGCGTCATCGTATATCTCGATCAGGAAGGGCGCGGCATCGGCCTCCTGAACAAACTCAAGGCATACCAGCTACAGGACGAGGGGAAGGACACCGTCGAGGCGAACGAGGCACTCGGCTTCGGCCCCGACCTGCGCAACTATGGAATAGGCGCGCAGATATTGCTGGATCTTGGCCTGCGGTCGATGCGCGTGTTGACGAACAATCCGCGCAAGCTCGTCGGACTCGAAGGATACGGGCTCGCGGTCGATGATCGGGTTCCGATAGTTCCACCGTCCACCAGTGAAAACGCGCATTACCTGAAGACCAAGCAGGCGAAGCTCGGGCATCTGCTCGCGTCGTAACCGTAATGCACTGCAACTGCGTGCAACGCACCTAAACGAAATTAATGGCAGAGTTCAACGGAACACCGCGCGGCTCGGGGCGACGTGTGGTAGTGGTCGCAAGTCGCTTCAACGAAACAATTACGCGTCCGCTCGTCGATGGTGCGCTCGAAGCACTTGTCGCGCACGAGGTTGCGTTCGACGATATCGATGTGGTCTGGGTGCCCGGTGCGTGGGAGCTGCCGCTCGCCGCGCGGCGAGCGCTCGAGAGCGGACGCTACGATGCGCTGGTCGCACTCGGTGCAGTCATCCGCGGCGATACACCGCACTTCGATTTCGTAGCGGGTGAGGCGTCTCGCGGTCTCGCGCTCGTGTGCATCGATGCAGGGATTCCGATCGGCTTCGGGCTGCTCACGTGCGACACCATGGATCAGGCGCTCGCGCGCGCCGGTGGGGTACACGGAAACAAGGGCTGGGATGCCGCAGTAGCGGCGCTCGAGACGACCGACGTCCTGGATCAGATCGAGCCAGCTGATGAGGGTTGAGTCACGCGCGCGCTCCCGCGCGCTGCAGGCGCTGTATGCGTGGGACATGCGCGATGGCACCGCGCTCGATCGCGTTGCACAGCAGGTGTGGGACGATCTCGTCGTATCGCAGGAAGAGCAGCATTTCGCCGGCTTTCTCGTTCGCATCCTGATCGCGCGCGGCGAAGAGATCGACAAGTCGTTGAGTGCAGTAACGACCAACTGGCGGCTGAGCCGCATCGGCGCGATCGAGCGATCGGTGCTGCGACTTGCGATTGCAGAACTGTTGCAGGGCATCACACCTCCGCGCGTCGTGATCAAGGAATCAGTCCGGCTTGCAGAACGTTACGGCAGCGAGCAGAGCGCGCGCTTCGTGAACGGAGTGCTCGACGCGTACGCGCGCCAGCAGGGTATGCTCTGAGCCTTGCGCATCCTCGTCATCAACTGGCAGGATCGTGAAAACCCGCACGCTGGTGGCGCGGAGCTGCATCTCCATGAAGTGTTTGGCCGCATTGTAAGAAAGGGTCACGATGTCGATCTGTTGTGCAGCGGATTCGCCGGTGCCGCGAGCGACATAATACTGGACGGAATTCACGTGCATCGCGTGGGTTCGCGCTTCTCCTTTCCGCTACACGCGCATCGCGCATACGAAACGCTCGTCGCGAAACACGCCTACGACATCGTCGTCGAGGATCTGAACAAGATCCCACTCTACACACCGCGATGGAAGCCGCGCAAACTCGTGGTCATCACGCACCATCTGTTCGGCACAACCGCCTTTCGCGAGGAGTCCCTGCCCGTTGCCGCAGCGACGTGGCTCGCCGAACGGCCACTCGGCATCGGCTACCGCGGCGTTGCATTCCAGGCAGTGAGCCTGAGTACCCGCGATGACCTGGTAACTCGCGGCATCCCTGGCGATTGCATCGAGGTCATATACAACGGGGTGGATGTAGAGTCCCTCACGCCGGATCCGAACATACGTTCGGATATGCCTTTATTCTCTTATCTGGGCCGGTTGAAGCGGTACAAGCGGGTGGATCTCGTTATAAAAGCCTTCGCATTGCTCGATGCACGCGACGCTCGCCTGGAGATTGCAGGCAAGGGTGATGATCGTGACAGGCTGGAATCACTTGTGACAAAACTCAATATCGAGGATCGGGTTCGGTTTTTGGGGTATATCACGGAAGCGGGAAAGCGGGAGCTGCTGCGGCGTTCCTGGGCGACTGTTCTTGCCTCTCCCAAAGAGGGCTGGGGAATCAGTAACTTGGAGTCAGCTGCGTGTGGTACACCGGTAATTGCCGCGGACTCGCCCGGCATCAGGGAGTCGGTGGTGGATGGCGATACCGGTTTTCTTGTCCCGGGTTCGGATGTGGCTGCGTATGCGGCTGCCATGAGAGGGTTGCTTGATTCGCCAGAGCTCGTCACGACATTAGGAGCCAACGCGCGCCGCTTCGCCGAAACCTTTACATGGGAACGCGCAGCGGCAGAGACGTTGGCACACCTCCAACATGTAGCCAGGGGAGCGTAGCATGGATATCCAATTCCACGGACATCAGGCTGAGATCACTGAGGGACTTCGCGTGAAAGCGGCGGAGGGAGTTCAGAAGTTGATGGAGCATCTCGGTAGACCAGTCGACGCAGACGTGTGGGTTAGTGAGGACGGCGTCAATAAGACCGTGGAACTGGTGCTACGTGCACCGCACTTCGACAATCTGATCGCCAAGAGTGAAGGGAAGTATCACGAGCCGGCGTTGACCAACGCGATCGCCAAGCTGGACGCGCAGATTCGGCGTCTCAAGTCTGCGAAGAAGAAGCAGGTTCACGAGGCAGAGCTGCGCGCGTGACGCGCCATCCCACGGTCGGCGAGCTGGTTGAGCGGCTCGCCGACCCGCTGCAACTCGATGATCTGGGCGGCGGCGTGGGACTCCAGCGCCCTCTACCGGGACCGGAAATCTCCAGTCCCGGTCTGGCGCTGTCGGGTTACGTCGGACGCTTCGTATCGGATCGGCTGCAGGTGCTGGGCGAGACGGAGGTGAGTTATCTCAACTCACTCGACCCCGTTCGCCGCGAGGAGATCATCAACCTGTTCTTCTCGTTTCATCTTCCGGCCGTATTCATCACAAAGGGGCAGGAGCCACCGGACGGATTGCGCGAGCGCGCGCGTGAGGCGGAAACGGCGCTGATTCGGACAGCGCTATCGACGGCTCAATTCTACAGTGGCGTCAAACCGGCGCTGGAAGAATTATTTGCTCCGACAACCACGCTGCATGGCTCGCTCGCTGACGTTTACGGAGTGGGCCTCTTCTTTACCGGCGCGAGTGGAATAGGAAAATCCGAGTGCGTGCTCGATCTCGTGGAGCGCGGCCATCGTCTCGTTGCCGACGACCTTGTAATCGTCTCCCGGCGCGGTCACGACCTGCTCATCGGCCGCGCGCACGAGATGGCGGCGCACCACATGGAAATTCGGGGCGTCGGGCTCATCAACATCCCGTCCATCTTCGGCATTCGCTCGGTGCGGCAGCAGAAGCGCATCGAAGTCGTGGTACATCTGGAAACCTGGGACCGGAACGCGCCTGTGGAACGCACGGGTCTCGACACGTCCCAGGCGAGCATACTCGGCGTGGAGATTCCCAAGATCACCGTGCCGCTGAATCCGGGAAAGAACATCACGGTCATAGCGGAGGTGATCGCCATGAACCATCTTCTGCACTACTCCGGAATAAATCCGGCGGAACAATTCAATGAGCGCCTGATTCAACGGATGCAGAAGGCATCGGCGATCCGGCGCTACCTGCAGGAGGATGTCGAGTAGATGGATCCTGACGTCGCGCCGCGCGCGATTGTCGCCGGACACGGTGCACTTCCAGGCGGTCTGGTCTCCGCGGTCGAGCAGATTACGGGACGCGGCAATGCTCTCATTCCTTTCTCCAACCTTGGGTTGGGGCGTGAGGAAATCGAAAGCGGCCTGCGCGATCTGCTCGCGCTGCACGGCGTCCGCGTGGTGTTCACGGACCTTCCCGGCGGCAGCGCGACATTTGCCGCGCGCCGCGTGCAGCACGATACACCCGGTCTCATCGTTGTCACTGGCGTCAGCCTCGCCGCGCTGATGGACTTCGTATTCTGCGACGCACAGATGCCCGCAGGTGAATCGACTGCACGTGCGGTCGAGAAGGGGCGCGCAGCCATTGCTTCCCTCGCGATCTGAATGCCAATAGCGCTTTACCGAATCGACGACCGGTTGATACACGGACAGGTCGTCGTTGGCTGGGGGCAGCCACTAAATCTTGACTTCATCGTTCTGGTCGACGACGTGGTCGCAGAATCCGACTGGGAGCAGGAGCTCTACCGCCTCGGTGTTCCGCCGAGCATGGACGTCTATTTCGCGTCGACGAGCGACGCGGCGCGGGAGATCGCGAAGTACGCATCTGATCGTCGCACGGGAATGGTGCTCACGGGAACCGTGGAGGCGATGCTGCAGCTCGCGCGCACGTCGGTGTTGCCAATCACGTCGGTGAACGTGGGCGGCATTCATCATCGCGAGGACCGCGCCCAGAAGATGCGCTACGTGTTCCTCACCAAAACTGAAGAACAGGATCTGCGCAGCATGGCGGAGCTTGGCGTCATCGTCACTGCGCAGGACGTTCCGTCCGCGCCGAGTCGCACGCTGGAAGAGATGCTACGCGGATGCATGACGTGACAATCGAGTCGGTCCTCTTCAGCATAGTGCCTGTATCACTGCTCGGAGCAGTGATCGGGTTGGACATGGTAAGCTTTCCGCAGATGATGTTTTCGCGCCCTCTCGTGTCCGCCACACTTGGCGGCGCGTTCGTCGGGCGACCGGCAGCGGGCCTCCTGATCGGTGCGGTGCTCGAGCTCATCGCGCTCGAGACGCTTCCGTTCGGCGCATCGCGTTACGCGGAGTGGGGAACCGCTGGCGTCGTCGGTGGAGTGGTGATGGCTGGCCAGCCACAGGGCGCGGCTGGTGCGCTCCCGGTCGCGATGTTCATGGCGCTCGCAACCGCAGTGTTCAGCAGCCGAAGCATGGTGTGGGTGCGCACGTGGAACGGACATCAGGCGCGACGGATGCGCACGGCCATCGACGCGGGCTCGCCATCGGCCGTTGACAGTCTGCAATTGCGCGGCCTGACGATGGATCTCGTGCGCGGCTTCGTCGTGACATTCGTTGCGCTCGTAATACTGTTTCCGCTGTCGCAGGAGATTGTTGCGATCTGGGGCGTCAATGCGATCTATTCACGCGCTGTCGTGACCGCGCTTGCGGCGACCGTGGCCGCCGGCGCGATCTGGACAATCACGCACGGCGCGGCGCGCGCAGGTTGGCTCTTCGTGCTCGGACTTGGCGCCGGCACCGCACTGTTGCTGCTGCAATGACGGCGCCACAGGTGCACAAGTGGGCGCGTCGCGATCCGGGAACTCCGGCGCCGGTCGGCAACGCTGCCATCACCGCCGCGTTCCTCCGGTTGTTCGCCGTGCAGGGTTCGTGGAATTACGAGACCATGCTCGGCAACGGGATCGCGTTCAGCATGAAACCGTTGCTCAAGGATCTACCTGAAGATCGATATCACACGGCGATGGCCCGCCAGGCACGCTACTTCAATGCGCATCCGTATCTCGCCGGTGTGGCGGTGGGTTCGCTGGCCCGGGCGGAGCTGGATGGCGAAAACCCAGCCCGTATCGAGCGATTCAGGACCGCCCTGTGTGGTCCGCTTGGCAGCGTCGGTGACCAGCTCGTCTGGGCCGGCTGGCTCCCGCTCTGCTCGCTGATTGCTCTGACCGCGTTCGCCCTCGGAGCGGGTCCGCTAGCAGTGGTGTGTATCTTTCTGGGCGTCTACAACGTTGGACATGTTGCGCTGAGGGCGTGGGGGCTTCGTGTGGGGCTCAGAAGCGGCATGCGTGTTGCGCCCGCCCTTGCGAATCCCGTTTTTCAGGGAGTGGCCGGCTGCTCTGGCACGAATTTCAGCGGTGCTGGCCGGACTGATTCTTCCGCTCGCATTGCAGCGCATCATTGGACCAGGACGCGTTCTCGCCGGTGGCGTAGCAGTCGTCGCGGTGATCGGTGCGGTCATTCTTGCTCGTTTTGGCGCGCGTGCAACGGGTTGGCGCGCCGCGCTCGGAGTGCTGGCGATTTTTGTCCTCTACTCGGTGGCACGTTGATGGCGGAGCGAACGGTTACGATCGTGAACAAGAACGGAGTCCACGCGCGACCTGCCGCCGAGATAGTCAAGACGGCCGGCAAGTTCACCAGCAATGTTACAATCGTACGCGACGATCTCGAGGTTAATGGCAAGAGCATCATGGGAGTGATGATGCTGGCCGCCGAGTGCGGCTCGGAGATAATTCTGCGCGCAACGGGACCGGATGCGGATGCCGCGATCGATGCACTGGCGCAGCTAGTGGCCACAAAGTTCGGGGAGCGGTAGGTGCCGCGCCCCATCGTCGGTCTGCCGGCTTCGCCTGGCATCGTCGTAGGACCGGTACATCTTCTCCGTTGGGAAGTACCGCAGGTTCGCCAGCGCATCATCTCGGACGAGCAGGTCGGCCCCGAAATCGCTCGATTCGAAGATGTGGTCGCACGAGCTCGCACGCGGCTTGGCCAGATCCGGGAGCGCGTCAGCGCTCACGCCGGCGAGGAGGAGGCTGCCATCTTCGATGTGCAGCTCGCAATGCTCGACGACGCCGAGCTGCTGGACAACGTGCGCTCTCTGATTCATCAGAACCTCGGTGCGGAGAAGGCGTTCGATCTCGTCATGGCGGACTGGCGTCAGAGCTTTGCGCGACACACACATCAGATGCTGCGCGAGCGCGTTGCCGATCTCACCGACGTTCACATCCGCGTGTTGTCGATGTTGCTCGGTCTCGCTGATCACGATCCGGTGGATCTGCCAAAGGGTTCCAACGCGATACTTGTCACACACGATCTGACGCCCAGCCTCACGGTGCAGCTGGATCGCGACGCGATAGCGGCCATTGCGACAGACGCCGGTACGCGAACCTCGCACGTTGCCATTCTCGCCCGATCTCTGGGTCTCCCAGCGGTGGTTGGGCTGCGCGATGCGACGACTCAGTTGCATCCGGGAGATCGCGTAATCCTCGATGGGTCGCTGGGCGTCGTCGTTCCGAATCCAACCGAAGCGCAGATTGCGGCATACGCCGAGCGCGCGGTGCGCGACGCGTCGGACGATGCAGCGATGCGCGAGATCGCGACTGCGGAACCGGTTACGCTGGACGGAGTGCGAATCGTCCTGCGCGCGAATGTGGACCTGCCCGACGAGGCCGCCGCCGCCGCTGGAAGCGGTGCGGAAGGCGTGGGGCTGATGCGCACCGAATTCCTCGCCGTCGGTCGCGCAACGATGCCGGACGAAGACGAGCAGTTCCGCGCGTATCAGGGCGTGGTGCGCGCATTCGGGAAACATCCTGTCGTAATCCGCACATTCGATGTTGGTGGCGACAAGCTGCCGATTCGCGGTTATGCGACCGAGGCAAATCCGTTCCTTGGCTGGCGCGCGATTCGCGTCTGCCTGGACGAGCCCGAGCTGTTCAAGACTCAGCTGCGTGCACTGTTACGAGCAGCGATGTTCGGCGACGTGCGCATCATGCTGCCGTTGATCGTGACGCTGGATGAAGTGCGGGCGGCGCGACGGCTGCTGAAGGAGGCATCCGACGAGCTCACTGCGCGCGGTGTCGAGCATCGCAGCGATGTGCCGCTTGGTGTGATGGTCGAGACTCCAGCTGCGGCGATCGGTGCCGACATCCTGGCACCCGAAGTCGCGTTCTTCAGCATCGGTACCAACGATCTCGTGCAGTACACGCTCGCCGTCGATCGCGGCAACGTGAATCTGGCCGCGCGCTTCACGCCGTTGCATCCGTCGGTCTTGCGGCTGATCCGGCGTACCGTACAGGCCGGCACAGCCGCAGGCCTGGAAGTGGCTGTCTGTGGCGAGATGGCGTCGCAGCCCTTGATGGCGTTCGCGCTCATCGGGCTGGGGGTTCGCCAGCTGAGCGTTGGCGCACCGTCGGTCGCGCTGGTGAAACGGGTCATCCGCGGCATAAGCGTGGATGTGGCCCGTGCCGCGGCTGATTCAGCGATGCTGGCCGGAACCGCCGAGGAAGTGGAGCAGGTGCTCCGCAGCGCCATCCGATCTGCCTTCGGCGACGCCCCGTTTCTGCGGTACGGATTGCCCGTCAAGGGTGATCTGGATATGTTTGGAGACGCCGGCGATTGATCCATCCGTTCATCCGGCTTGACGGAAATAGTCGGCCTTCCCGCCGCATCGGCTGGTAGCAGGTCATCCCCGTCTTGCCCCTATCAATGATATTGTGTCCGAACGCCATCTTTTCACGTCCGAATCCGTAACCGAAGGTCACCCCGACAAGATCGCCGACCAGATTTCCGATGCGATCCTCGATGCGATTCTCACCGATGACGCCGCCGCGCGCGTAGCGTGCGAGACGCTGGTGACGACTGGTCTCGCGGTCGTCGCCGGCGAGATAACGACTGATACTTACGTTCCGGTGCCGGACATCGTCCGCGAGACGATCGCACGCATCGGCTACACCGACGCGGCCTTCGGCTTCGATTGCAAGACGTGCGCGGTAATGAGCACCATCGACCGTCAGTCGCCGGATATCGCGCAGGGCGTCGATACGGGCGGAGCCGGTGATCAGGGAATGATGTTCGGTTATGCCAGCGATGAAACGCCGGAGTTGATGCCGCTCCCGATCCAGCTGGCGCACCGCATCACGCAGTCGCTTGCGGACTATCGTCGCGCTGGCGGAAAAAAATGGCTGCGTCCGGACGGCAAGGCGCAGGTCACAGTCGTGTACGAAGATCACATCCCCATCGCGGTTGATACGGTCGTGGTCTCGACTCAACACAGCGACGACATATCGACGCGTCGCCTGCGCCAGGCGATCATGTCGGAGGTGATCGAGCCGAACATCCCCAAGGAGATGCGCGGACGCGGCATCAAGTATCACATCAATCCGACGGGTCGTTTCGTGATCGGCGGCCCTCAGGGCGACGCTGGTCTCACGGGACGCAAGATCATCGTCGATACGTACGGTGGAATGGGTCGGCACGGTGGCGGCGCGTTCTCGGGAAAGGATCCGTCCAAGGTCGACCGCTCGGCGTGCTACGCGGCGCGTTGGGTTGCAAAGAACATCGTCGCCGCCAAGCTGGCGCGCCGGTGCGAGGTGCAGCTCGCGTACGCGATCGGCGTTGCGCGAGCCGGTGTCGGTGATGGTCGACACGTTCGGAACGGGTACGGTGCCCGATTCCGCGATCACTCGCGCAGTGAACGAGGTGTTCGACCTCACGCCGCGGGGGATCATCACTGCGCTGGATCTGCGCAAGCCGATCTACACGCCGACTGCGTCGTACGGGCACTTTGGCCGGACGCCGGAAAAGATCGGGCGCGGACGGAACGCTGCGACATTGTTCACGTGGGAACGGACCGATCGCGCGGCGGCGTTGAAGAAGGCGGTTTAGGAGAAGCCAAGCCTTCGTCACCCCCGCGAACGCGGGGGCCACCGATCACGATCGGATTCAACACCGTCTCGCTGCAGGGCGTAGCCGATCTCCTGGAAAAGCAGGAGGTCGGCCTTTCATTTGCAAACGGTGTCACCTGCGAGGATGGATGCTGTGCCTACAACATCGTCCATGGATCCCCGCTTTCGCGGGGATGACGAGTCTGGGAGAGCTTTCGCGGGGATGACGGGCTCTGCATACCGCCATTATCTTCCAGCCATGGCACTGCTCGAAGTCGAGGTGATGCGCCTCGGGCTGGATCGGACTTCCAATGCGTACGTCGTGATCCTCCGGGAAAAGGACGGCGAGCGGTTGTTGCCGATCTGGATAGGCCAGCCTGAAGCGGAGTCGATCGTCATCGAGATGCATCAGATGCATCGCGAGCGTCCGCTCACGCACGATCTGTGCAAGAACATCATCACGCAACTGGGCGCGACTCTGATGCGCGTGAGCGTCACACGAATAGTCGCGCGCACATACCACGCCGAGCTGCAACTCGCCAGTCGCGATGGAAGCGTCGTGGTGGACGCGCGGCCGTCCGATGGTATCGCGCTCGCGTTGCGATTCAACGCGCCGATTTTCGTGAGCGAGGAGCTGCTCACGAGTGCAGTGCTGGACGAATCGGAGACCCTCGCGGAGCTCCAGATCGACCCGGAATTCAGGCCGATGTCGCCGGAGCAGCTCAAGGCGTATCTCGAAAACCTCAGGCCGGAAGATTTTGGCAAGTTCCGGCTCTAGAATTTTCGGCGCGCTGGTCGCGCTAATGATTGCGGCAGTATGCGGCGCTCAGGAAAGCTCGAGCGTTTCAGGCCGCGTCGTCAAACCTGGCGGCGATTCCGTCGTCGCGGTAGCCGGCACGTGGGTCACGCTGCATCGCGTGGGCACGGATCACGCCGGCCCGGTGGATTCCACGCATACCAACGGATCGGGTCATTACGCATTCAAGTACAAGCGCACCGGAGCCACCGATGCGATCTACTTCGTATCGTCTTCGCACGACGGTGTCGCGTACTTTTCGCATCCGCTGAATGCGGGCGACGAAAGCGGCGATGACGGAGAGATAGTCGTATTCGATACGACGTCCCATCACGTGCCGATGACAATCCGTGGGCGCCACCTCATCGTGAGTCGCGCAGCGCCTGATGGTTTGCGTACCGTCACCGAAGTGTTCGAGCTCTCCAACGACACGTCGGTAACTCGTGTTGCACGAAACGAGTCGGATGCAGGTGCGGTATGGTCGTCGGGACTTCCATCCGACGCCAGCACACCACTGGTCGCGGACGGCGACATTCCGGCAGCTGCCGTACGCTTCGCAAATTCACGTGCACTGGTGTACGCGCCGTTCGCACCCGGGATGAAGCAGCTTGCATTTCATTACGATCTTCCGGCCGACGCGTTTCCTCTCAAGATTCCGTTCGAGCAGGGTGCAGTAGTGTTCGAGGTTCTCGTCGAGGATTCGACTGCCGTCGTGAGCGGTGCGCGACTGGCCGCAGTCGCACCAGTCGCGATAGAAGGTCATCAGTTCCGACGATATCTCGCGTCGGATGTTCCGGCAAATGCAGTCGCGGTCGTGAGCGTTCCAGAAGTGAAACAGCCTCCTGCGCTCCTGTTCGTCGCCGGACTGACGCTCCTGATCGGAGGCGCGATGACCGTAACGCTTGCGCGCGCGCTCAGGCGCAGGTAGCTTCACGGCATAATTGATTTTCGCGGTCGGGGGACACGGAAGCCGGTGAAATGCCGGCGCGGCCCCGCCACTGTAACGGGCAGTACGCGTATCTGAGGTCCCACTGGCTGAGCTGGCCGGGAAGGGAGATGCGACGGCCCGGAGCCAGGAGACGACCTTCGTCCGCGCCACATCTCACAGACCCTCGGGGGAGGGCTGGTGGCGTTGTACGTCGTCGCCTGTCGATTTCGTACATACGTTGCGGGCTTCCTTCGAAAAAGGATGCCCGTTTTGCGTTTCAGGACAGTCAGTCTCGGCGATACAGTGATGTCATCCTACAGATCCGCAATCCGGGTCTCGGCATGCGTCGCGCTCGCGATTCTCGGCGCGTCCTGCACACGAGACGCAACGCGCGACTCCGCGCCGTCACGCAATTCGGCGAACGTTGCTGCTCCGACTGTTCGTGACGACTTCGGGCGCTCGATCTCGTTTGCAACGCATCCCGGCCGCGTCGTCTCACTCAATCCGACGACGACGGAGACAATCTTTGCAATTGGCGCGGGATCGCTGCTCATAGGCAGGTCACACTGGGACGAATGGCCGGACTCGGCCCGGACGATTCCGGACATGGGAAATGGAATCGGACCCAACGTCGAGAAGATAGTTGCAGCACATCCCGACCTCGTGCTGCTGTACGCAAGCGAGGACAACCGCGCGGCCGCCGAACGACTGGAAAGCGCGGGAATACACACGATCTCTCTCCGAATCGATCGCATCGCCGACTTCGATCGCTCGGTGAGACTGCTGGGCCGAGTGCTTGGTGACAGCGTGCGCGCCGCAGTAGTTGTGGATACTGTGGCGGCGTCGCTTCGGCGAGTGGCAGCCGCGACAAGTGGGTTGCATCAGCCGACCGTCGTGTGGCCGATGATCGATACGTCGCCGATGGTGGTCGGCGGGGGAAGCTTCATGAACGAACTGCTGACCATTGCCGGTGCGCGCAACGTGTATGCATATCTGCCGCAACCGTCACCGATCGTCTCGATCGAAGACGTGATATCGAAGAATCCCGATTTTGTGGTTCGCGGCGGCGAAGGCGGAAGCGACGCGCCTCTCCGCGGCGTGTGGCAGGCCGTTCCGGCGATCACGCAGAATCATGTGATTCGGATTCCGCTCACGATGATTCTCAGGCCGTCGGTGCAGATGGGATCTGCTGCGACGGTACTCGCACGCGCGCTCCATCCGGGGATCGTCCTGCCGTGATCGTCCATCGTGCGTGGCACTGGTGGATTGGCGCGCTGCTGTTGGTTGCGGTTTGTGTGCTCGGCGTCGCACTCGGTACGGTATCGCTTTCACCACTGCAGGTTCTTGCGGCGCTGACCAGCGATGCACCGGCGGCGGCGCACTCCATTGTCGTGACGCTCCGGTTGCCGCGGGTCGTTCTCGCCGCGCTCGTTGGGGTCGCACTCGGCACCAGCGGTACGACGCTACAGGCGACGTTACGCAATCCGCTCGCCGAGCCGTACCTGCTGGGCGTATCGGGCGGCGCAGCTGTCGGTGCGGTCGCGGCGATGATGTTGGGCGCATCGTCGGCGGTGTGGCCGCTGCTCGCGTTTGTCGGAGCCGGCATTGCCGTTTTGCTTGCCATCGGCGTCGCGCGCGGGGCCGGGCGATCGGGTCACACAGACGTTCGTGTATTGCTGATGGCTGGCGTGGTCGTGGGCGCATTTGCGAATGCGTTGATCATGATTCTGCTCGCGAACGTTTCGCCGAATACGATTCGTGGCGCGCTGTGGTGGATGATGGGCTCGGTCGCGGACGCTACGTGGTACACGGTTGCATGGCTGGGATTGTATGTCGCGGCCGGTGTCGCCTATCTGGTTGCGTATGCACCCGAGATCGACGTACTGACGCTGGGCGAGGACTCCGCCGCAGGACTCGGCGTGGACGTCCACCGCGCGACGCGACGCGCGTTCCTGGCGAGTGCTCTACTGGCGGCGGCAACTGTTGCAGCTGCTGGCCTGATCGGATTCGTTGGACTCGTCGTGCCACACATGGCGCGTGCATTCGGCTTGTCACGCCAGCGCGCGATGCTCGCGGGTTGCGCGATAATCGGCGCAACGCTCGTCGTCGCCTCCGACCTCCTGGCACGTGTGGTAATTCCGCCGTCGGAGCTTCCGCTTGGCGCCGTGACAGCAGTGCTCGGTGTTCCATTCTTTCTGATTCAGCTCAGGAGGATGCGGTGATTGCATATGAGAACGTCACCGTCGCGTACGATCCGACCGCAAAGCCCGTTGTAGCGGGCGTATCATTGCGCGCGGATCGCGGCGCGGTTACGGCCATCGTCGGTCCGAACGGCAGCGGCAAGAGTACTCTCGTCCGGGCACTGCTCGGTCGTGTCCCACTCATGTCGGGTCGTATCACCATCGATGGTACAGACGTGACCGAGATCCCCCGTCGTGAGCTTGCGCGGCGATGTGCCGTCGTGACTCAGCGCGAGGATACTACGTTCGCGCGCAACGTCGCTGAATACATCGCGCTCGGACGCTATCCCCACACCGGTGCATGGGGATCTGCGGCCTCCGGCGATTCCGACGCGGTATTGGCTGCTGCGCAACGAGCCGGCGTGGAGCCGTTGCTGGGAAGAGTCACCGATGAATTGTCCGGTGGCGAGTGGCAGAGAGTGCGGGTCGCTCGCGCGCTTGCGCAGGGCGGCGACGCGCTCGTTCTGGACGAGCCGACGTCGTTTCTGGATGTCGGCCACGAGATGCAGATCTTTCAGTTGGCGGTGTCTCTCGCGGAGTCCGGCGCTGCCGTACTGCTCGTGAGTCATCAATTGAATCTCGTCGCGCGCTTTGCGACTTCGATGGTCCTGTTGCACCACGGCGCCGTGGTCGCAACAGGAGCACCGGAGGCCGTGATGCGCGGCGAGCTGCTGGAGCGTGTGTACGACTGGCCGCTGGTCGTCACGCGCGATCCGGCGGTTAACGCTCCGATGCTGGTCCCATTACGTCGCTCAACATGACACCACTCATATAAATACAATGAACAAGTTGACACTTTCGTTAATTGCGCTGCTGCCCGCGACAGCGCTGGCGCAGCGCGCGGATACGACTGCGTCGCTCGAACCCGTGATCGTAACGGCGACGACGCTCCCGACGCCATCTTCGTCGCTCAGTCAGCCGGTCACCGTACTCAAGGGTGACGAGCTGCGCGCGCGCGGCATAGTCACGGTCGCCGAGGCGTTGCGTGAGGCGCCGGGCGCGACGATCGCTCAGAGCGGATCTTACGGTGGCGTGACATCGCTCTTCCTTCGTGGCGGAGAGAGCCGGTACACCAAGGTTCTGATCGACGGAACCCCAATCAATTCAGTGGGCGGAACTCAATTCTTCGAGAATCTGTCGATGGACAACGTCGACCGGATCGAGATCGTTTACGGACCGTCGAGCGCGTTGTACGGCGCAGACGCAGTGAGCGGCGTGATTCAGATATTCACGAGGCGCGGTGCGGGCCCCACAACGCTCGACGCGGACGCGCGTGCAGGGACATACGGCTCGCATGATGAATCCGTATCCCTCCGGGGCGGCGCGCCTGCAGCTGGATACTCGATTGGCGGCGCCTGGCACGCAACGGATGGAGTGTACGCATTCAACAACGCGTACCAGAACGGTGACCTGAACGGATCGCTGCAGCTTCGTCCCGACGAACAATCGGAAATATCGCTGACTACGCGATACACCGGCTCCGTATATCATTTCCCGACGGATTTCACGGGCGCGCCAACCGATACGAACTCTTATACCAGAGAGCACAGGCTCGTAGCGGGTCTCGATGCATCGCGCAGAGTTGCATCGGGCGTGCGGTTGCGTCTCATTGGCGGCGACAACGAGGTTCATGGACTGTCCGAGGACACGAAGGCATCGGGTATGGCCGCAGCCCCGCTTTCAAAGACATCATCGCCGTCAGCCGGCTATCGCAGGTTCGCCGAAGGCCGCGTTGAAGCGGCGCTCGGCCAGCTTGGCACCGCGACGGTAGGAGCACAGTATCAGGTCGAGGGGCAGCGATCGCGGTTGGTGACCGTCAACTACGCTGTGGATCCGGCCAGCGGGACTACCGTCGTAACGCCCGGCTCCGACGACCATCGCATCACACGCGGGTATTACATCGCTCTCCAGGGGAATCCTGTTTCGCTCTTCTCGTACGATCTGAGTGCGCGACATGACGAGCATTCAGATTTTCACAGTGTCAACACGTACCATGCCGGCGGGACTCTGGCACTGTGGAGCGGTGCGCGGCTTCGCGGAGCCTATGGAACCGGCTTCAACGCACCCTCGTTCGACGAGACGCAGGGATCGGCATTCAACATTGGAAACCCCTCGTTGCAGCCGGAGCAATCGCACTCGCTCGACGTGGGATTGATTCAGACGCTGTTCGATGGTCGAGTGCGCGCGAGCGTCGGTGCGTTCGACCAGCGATTCAGCAATCAGATTCAGTACGTGTCGGGAACGTTCGGGGGGCCGCCGGACTTCGTGCAACTCACGCCGTCGTATTACAGCAACCTGACGCAGGCGCGATCGAAGGGGTATCAGGGCGAGGTGGACGCCACATTGCCGTTCGGTTTCACCGGGTCTGCGAGCTACATGCAGACCATCGCACAAGTGTTCGCCGTGCCGCCGGGTTATGCAGGATCGCAGATGCCGGGTGACGCGCTGCTCCGCCGGCCCAGTCATTCTGGCACCGCGTCACTCTTCTACGCGCGCTCGAGCGAATGGAGTGTAGGGGCGTCGGCAAACTATGTCGGCAAGCGTCCTGACATGGACTTCTCGCAGTTTCCGTCGCCGACCGTCACTCTTCCGTCATACGTGAAGATGGGGCTGTCCGGCAGTCTGCGCGTCTTCAGAACCGATGCCACGATGGTATCGTTGACCGCGCGCATCGACAACCTTCTGGATCGGCGGTATCAGGACGTATTCAACTTTCCTGCGCCGGGTCGCGCGATCCTGATAGGCGCGAAGCTATCTGCCACGCGGTGATTTACGGGGTGATTTGCAGGTTGGCGTAACAGGAACGGCGAGTGGCATCGGATTAGATTTCGACGATGCCGCTCGTCGTCACGCAGGCGATAGTTCTTCACGCTTTCGACTATCTGGAAACCTCGCGCGTGCTGCGACTCATGACGCGCGAGGCGGGCGTGCAATCCGTGATTGCGAAAGGTGCGCGGCGCACTCGTGGTCGCGTTGGCACGGGCGTCGACCTCTTCGCCGAGGGTGAGGCGCAGATCTACATCAAGCCTACGCGTGAGCTCCACACACTCGGCGCGTTCGACGTGACGTCGTCGCGGGCCGGACTCGCACTGGAAATGTCGCGCTTCACTGCCGCGTCGGCGCTCGCGGAGCTGGCGCTTCGTGTTGCGGGAGACGAAGCGAACGCGGCGATGTTCGACGGTCTATCGACGACGCTGGACGCGCTCGCCGTTGCGTCGGGCGATTCGGTAATGGAGCGCGCGCTTGCGGGCGCGTGGCGGATGATCGCCGATGCTGGCTTCACTCCATCGCTGGATGTGTGCGCAACCTGTCACTCCGAGGTATCGCGAGACGCGACCGTGACGTTCTCGCATCCAGCCGGCGGTGCCTTGTGCGAAGATTGTGCGCGCCTCGCCGCCGTGGTGCGCAAGCTTCCGCCATCCGCACGCGACACGCTGCGGCGGTGGCAGGCCGGAGAGGTCGTTACCGGGCTCGGTGCGGCGGAGGGCAGGGCGCACCAGCGTCTGCTGCGCGAGTTCGTGCGGGAGCACGTTGTATCCGACGACAGGCCACTCCGCGCGTTTGCCGCCTGGGAGAGCGATTTTGGCGCCCAGCCTTTCGCTCCGCGGGGATAGTCCGTGCAGACGCTAGCAGATGCCGGCGAGCGCCAAAGCCCTGATCTCGTGGCGTGACACCTGCATCATATCTGTGTAGTAGTGAATCGACGAGTCTTCTCGTTGAAACATTGGATGGCCAGAGAGCGTCAGAATACTGAGCCGGCACTAGCTGGCAGTCGAAGCTCATCAGTCCGCGTACGTTACCGGAACATCGGACGGTGCGGGGGTGTTTGGTAGGTTCTGGTGACAGTATCGAAGTAGGTCGCGTGGCAGGTTCACTGGCAGGTTCACTGGCAGGTTCACTGGCAGGGCTCGTGGTCCGGCGCATGGAAATCATCATGTTGGGTCGAAACGGCTCTGGCGCTCCGGATTATTGGGCAGTATCTTCGCGCTTGAGTAGGATGTATTGAGTCGAACAATCGTTCAGGAGTCAGTTCAAGGACACTTTCTAGTCAGCCTGGAGTAAAAAAATGGGGTTGCGTTGGGCAGCACTCATCGGGGTGCTTGCATTCAGCGCGCTCGCGCCGCGATCGGCGGCCGGCCAGGCGAATATGCCCGGGACCGGACGGGATCGCGGGTCTGGATCGGAGTTGGGGCAGAACAGTCCCAATCCTTTCGTTTCAGAGACGCGGATGCCCTTCACGGTGGGAGATTACCCCACGTGTTCGGATCCGAGTCGCGTTTACCGGGTCACCTTGCGGGTGTACAACATTTTGTCGCAGGTCGTGGCAGTACCCGTATTGCAAGGCGGAACCGGGAGCGTCGCTGGTGGGGCGCCATTGGAGGGCGTGGAGTTATCGTGCGGACAGTACACAGGGTACTGGGACGCCAAGAACTCCCGGACAGGGCAGGATGCGCCACCTGGCATCTATCTCTATCGGTTGGAGATAGACGGAAGGCCGGTGACGAAAAAGATGATTCATGGAAGATAGGGGTACGCGAATGACCACATTCGGCGGCCCCTATTTTTTTGTCAGTCGTGCGGCATCAGCGCGACGTAGGTGAACCTCGACGTGGCGATCCCCGCATCCATCACCTGCTCATCTTCGAAGCTTACGGCGATTGCCCGGTCGGCGTAGCGTCTGTGCTCGCGTTTGCGGTGCTCGCGGATCAGCGGGCGCGCGGCGTCCGATATCTGATGCGCGGTCGCGACCCGCTCTGAGATTGGCGCATCGGTCATTCCGGTACCGCGCAACAGAATCTCGAGCCTGCCGTGCTCCTTGCGTACCGCCGGCGGACGCTCGAGCTGGAACAGCGTCTGGAGCTGTTTCGACAACGCGGTGAACGGCGCGAACATCGCCACTATGCCTTCGATCATGCCATCCCCCGACCGCTCCCGCCGTGCGTCTCGCCGCACCGCTCGCCGCGCCTCTCTGTCTTCGCTACTTCGCAACTTCGCGAGGACCAGACGGTTCGACGCGATAGACCCGGCCGTCCGGCAACCGGGCGGTGCTGCCCAGCGTTGCAATATCGCCCGCCCAGTCCAGTGCGACGCCGGCGTGGATGCGAGCGAGCGCCATCGCTGCGTCGAGATAGTGAGCGCGTCCGATCTCGTCGTCGTTACATAGCGCACGCCACTGTGGCACTGCGGCTCCGCCGCGACCCGTTTCCATGTCCAGAAGATACAGAGCGAACTGCGGACCGCGAGAGTACTCGACGGCGTTTGACGTCGCTACGCGCTCCGGCGGTCAGCTCCGCCGGAACGCGCTCCGCCTCATGACTGAATCTTTGGGCTGGCGCAAAATCGAACTTGGTGCAACCATGTTGCATGACCAGCGATAGCCCGGAAGTGATTGCCCTGGTCGCGACGCTCCGCCGGTACCTGGAGCACGACGCCACGCGGGACGAGGTTCGCTTCGCTGTGAAGGAGGCGTGCATGGCCATGTACTCCACTGGCGTCCCCCCTCAGACGATGCTGGTTACGCTCAAGTCGGCGGTTCAGACAGCCGCGTTCGACGCGCACACGCCGGTGAGCCGGGATGCAATCAAAGCGGTGACGTCGGACCTGACGCCGTGGATGATCGACGTGTGCTTCAGGCCGCAGGACAGGGCGCGGCGGTAGCAATCGAGCTCGATCGCCCGTAAAAAAGGCCGCGCGCGGATATATATCCGCGCCCTGCGGCACTGCCTGCCGTTTCGGCAGACATCCAAGGCACCGCGATTGCACATTATTCGGGCATGATCAGCCAAGACAAACTCACCATCAAATCTGGAGAGGCGCTGAACGACGCGGTTACGCGCGCTCGGCAGGCCGGCAACCCGCTGGTTTACGATCTCCATCTTCTCCTCGCCCTGCTGGACCAGGACGAGGGTATCGTTGTGCCCATCCTTCAGAAGGTGGGCGCAAGTGTTCAGGCGCTTCGCCAGGCCGCACTCGGCGAGGCCGGCCGATACCCCAAGCAGAGTGACGCGCAGCCATCGCTGTCGCGGGAGTTGAATCAGGTACTCGACCGCGCCGAGGCGATCGCGAAGGAGCTGGGCGACGAGTACGTGTCGACCGAGCACCTTCTGCTCGCGCTTTCAGACGTCAAGGGAAGCGAGAGCCGTGCGCTCCTGCAGACTGCGGGTGCGAGCTACGCGACATTGCGCGATGCACTCGCCGCAGTTCGGGGCACTCACCGCGTCACGGACCAGACGCCCGAGAATCAGTACCAGGCGCTTCAGAAATACACGCGCGATCTTACCGAAGCTGCGCGCAAGGGAAAGCTCGATCCTGTCATCGGTCGCGATGAGGAGATTCGCCGTGTGGTGCAGGTACTGTCGCGCAGGACAAAGAACAATCCGGTGCTGATCGGCGAGCCGGGTGTCGGCAAGACTGCAATCGCGGAAGGGCTCGCGACGCGCATCATCAACGGCGACGTTCCCGAGAGTCTGCGCAACAAGCGACTCATCGCGCTCGACCTCGGCGCACTCATCGCAGGCGCGAAGTATCGCGGTGAGTTCGAGGAGCGCCTCAAGGCAGTGCTCAAGGAGATTATCGAGAGCGAAGGTCTGTTCGTCGTATTCATCGATGAGCTGCACACACTCGTCGGCGCGGGCAAGGCTGAAGGATCGATGGATGCCGGCAACATGCTCAAGCCGATGCTCGCGCGCGGAGAGCTGCGTGTTGTCGGCGCGACGACGCTCGACGAGTATCGCAAGTACATCGAGAAGGACGCAGCGCTGGAGCGTCGCTTTCAGCCGGTATTCGTTGGTGAGCCCACTGTCGAGAGTACGATCGCGATTCTGCGCGGGCTCAAGGAGCGTTACGAGTCGCATCACGGCGTGCGTATCACCGATGGCGCGGTCGTCGCTGCTGCGACACTGTCCAATCGTTACATCGGCGATCGGTTTCTCCCCGACAAGGCGATCGACCTGATCGACGAGGCGGCGTCGCGTCTGCGGATCGAGATCGATTCGATGCCGCAGGAGATCGACGAAGTGGAGCGTCGCGTCACGCAGCTGGAGATCGAGCGGCAGGCATTGCAGAAGGAGAAGGATCCTGCGTCCGTCGAGCGGCTGCACACCATAGAGAAGGATCTGTCGGATCTACGCGAGCGCTCCAGCGCGATGAAGGCGCAGTGGCAGCAGGAAAAGGAATCGCTGGGCGCGGTCGGCAAGATCAAGCAGCAGATCGAGCAGGCACGCACGGAAGCGGAGCAGGCGACGCGCAGCGGCGATCTGGGCAAGGCGGCAGAGATCACGTATGGGCGCATTCCGCAGCTGGAGCAGCAGATGGCGAGCGCCGAGAAGTCGCTGTCGAGCAATACTGGTGGCGCGCGTTTTCTGAAAGAGGAAGTTGGCGCGGACGACGTCGCCGAGATCGTCGCGAAGTGGACCGGCATCCCCGTATCGCGGATGATGGAAGGCGAGCGCGAGCGTCTCACCAAACTCGAATCGGTGCTCGCGAGCCGTGTCATCGGTCAGATGGAAGCGGTGGAAGCGGTGTCCAACGCCGTGAGACGCTCGCGTGCAGGGTTGCAGGACCCCAATCGTCCGATCGGCTCGTTCATTTTTCTCGGGCCGACAGGTGTGGGAAAGACGGAAACTGCACGCGCACTCGCGGAGTTCCTGTTCGACGACGAGCAGGCGATGACGCGCATTGACATGTCGGAGTACATGGAGAAGCACGCCGTCGCGCGATTGATCGGCGCGCCTCCCGGTTATGTTGGATTCGAGGAGGGGGGCAGCTCACCGAAGCGATTCGCCGGCGTCCATATTCTGTCGTGCTCTTTGACGAGATAGAGAAGGCGCATCCCGATGTGTTCAACATACTGTTGCAGATTCTGGATGACGGGCGGCTCACGGATTCGCAGGGCCGAACAGTGGACTTCAAGAACACCGTCATCATCATGACATCGAACGTAGGGAGCCAGTACATACTCGAGAATACCGGCGGTGATTTCGATCGTGTGGAACAGCAGGTGATCTCAGTGCTGCGGCAGCAGTTCCGGCCCGAATTTCTGAATCGCGTGGATGACATAATCGTATTCCGGCCGTTGGGTGAGGAGCAGATCACGCGCATCGTGGATCTTCAGCTCAACCGGCTCGATCAACTCTTGGCCGATCGCAAGTTGAAGATCGATCTCACTCCGGAGGCGAAGCACTATCTCGCGCACGAGGGTTACGATGCGGCGTTCGGCGCGCGGCCCCTCAAGCGAGCGATCCAGCGCCTGCTGCAGAATCCGCTCGCGATGGCCGTGCTGGAAGGCCGCTTCGTCGAGGGCGACACCATTCGTGTCGGCGTTGACGGGACGCGCGGATTGACGTTCGAGTCGGAGCGCGAAGCTGCCGCAAAGTAGCAGTCAGGACGTCGAGTATCTGCGTCAGGCACTGGAACTGGCGCGCGCGGCCGCGGCGGCCGGAGAAGTTCCGGTCGGCGCGGTAGTCGTGCGTGGCGACCAGATAGTCGGGCGTGGTGCGAACCGAACGCTGCGCGACAACGACCCAACGGCGCACGCGGAGATGATTGCGATCCGCGATGCGTCGCATGCGTTGGGGAGCTGGCGACTCGAAGGCTGTACGCTCTACGTGACGCTTGAGCCGTGTGCGATGTGTGCCGGTGCCATGGTGTTGGCGCGCGTCGATCGAGTCGTGTTTGGCGCGTGGGACGTCAAGGCTGGGATGGCTGGATCTGTAGGCGATCTATTGAGGCATCCGAAGCTGAATCATCGGCCCGAAGTGCTTGCTGGCGCGCTCGAGAACGAGTGCGGCGCGGTACTCACCGAATTCTTCGAGATGCGCCGCGGCGATTGAAGTTGGGGGGAGAGGTCTGTGACGAAAGCAAGAAAGGGAGCCGCGGATGAGCGGCTCCCTTTCTTGCTTTCTGATCAACCTAAGCGACGGAGATTCAGATCTTACGCTTGCGGCGGATCATTGGAACCAGACCGATGAGGCCGGTGCCGAGGAGAGCCATCGAGCTTGGCTCGGGGGTCGAAGTGAAGCTCACGTTGATGGCGTCAGTCTGTCCATCGCCGCTGGTGTTCAGCGAGAGCGTGTTGGCGCCGGCAGTTGGATCGAGAGTGAAGACGCGCGGCGTCGGCTGACTGAAGTCACCGGGCGCCGGATCGGGAGTCACGGTCGTGGTGACGCCGTTGAACGTGAAGCTGTGGAAGAAGTTGTCGGTCCACACCGTCATCTGCAGCGGTGAAGTCGAACCGCTGGTGAAGTCGCCGGTCCAGATATAACTGTAGCGCTGCACGTTGTCGCCCGTGCCGCCGGCAAGGCTGGCGGACGAGTTGGTGCTGATCCAGAATGATGTCGGCGACGTGTTTGCCCAGGCACCTGGAGGCGAGACGACTTCCACGGCCTGGCCGCTGCCGGTGGAGAGGCCGGCCGTTGCGCCAGCCCAGCTGACGCTCCAGTTGGGATCCGAAGCACCGGGCGAGATGCCGGCACCGGTGTTCGACTGCGCGACGAGGGGGGAAGCGGCGAGAAAGCAGCCGAACGCGAGGGAGGTGGTGCGGATGATACGGGACGTACGCATTAACGTTCTCCGGATTGGTAAGAAGCGTCGAAGGAGGTGCGGGGCTCGGTGAAGCGTGCCGACAGTTGGCAACTGTCATACCGATGGCGGGGCGGCTTTACGCGGTGTTGCCTGGAAAGAGCCTCAAGACGTTTGGTGTCAAAGAGTTACGCTGAGCGTGCCGACGTTCGCGCTGCGTCCGCGGGCCAGCACGGTCGACCTGTCCGCCAGATGTTCCCGGTGTACTGTGCGGGACGGTCACAACAACCTGTTGCGCGGGGTCCACGGAAACGCGTCATCGTTTCATGTGGATAAATGGCTGAGTGGCTTCGTTGACTGGCCTGTGCCGGCTGGCTATGTTGCTAGGCTGTGGAATCGGCGGCTCACCACCCCGATCTGGACAGGTGGCAGAGCGGTTGAATGCACCGGTCTCGAAAACCGGCATACCTGCAAGGGTATCGAGAGTTCGAATCTCTCCCTGTCCGTTTTTTCGAGCCGCCGTCACGCACCGGGACGGCGGCTTCGTTTTTTGTCAGTGCTTTATTAGTAGCGAATTACTGTTGGACAGGTGGCCGAGCGGTTGAAGGCGCACGCCTGGAAAGCGTGTATACGTGAAAGCGTATCGAGGGTTCGAATCCCTCTCTGTCCGTGATTCCCTCCATCCCGTCCGCGACGCACGGATTTACGATGGATGTGCGCGATGACACGAGACTGCGATGGCGTGATTCCGTGGAGAACGGAATCACGCCATCGCAGTCTATGCGAACTCATCCCGCGTAGCAGTACGTGCAGTGGTTCTCCTGCGCGCGATTGACCGCGAGCACACCAGCGGGGACTACCACCACGCCAGGAATGAGATTCGCGGTCCACTCAGCCTTTGCGTTCTCCGGCGGCAATCCAGCGGCAGTCGCGGCCATGCCGCTAATCACGGTGAGCGCCACATTGCATACCGTGACGACGGCGCCTCGCGCGAGAAGCTCCTCGACACCTGCTCTGGCCATCGGCATGTCGCCGGTTTGCAGGTGCGAGAATACGTTACGCGTGGCAGGTGCGTGCGTGCTCCTGTCGTCGATCTTGAACATCTCACCGAGCTTGTACTTGGACCACATCGCATCGTTCAGTGCGAGCGGCGCCGCCATGTGACGCAGTCCCACCACTGCTGTTACGTCCGACTGCCTGAGTCCGTACGCCTGCATGTTCATGTCGATGAAGTTGGTCGCGAAGACGAGAGCCCATCCTTCATTCGGGGTGACGGCGTCGAACACCTGTCTGTGTTTGCCTGTGAGTCGCTTCAGCCACGCCTCGTCTTCCGGACCACCGGCCAGGATCGGCTCGGCATCGACTCGTAGTCCGACCGCAGATACTGCAATCGCCGCTGCGCCGACACCCACGTTACGCATGAACTCGCGCCTTGGTGTTACCCTCTCCGTGCCGCCCATTGGTGCCTCCTTGGGGTTCGAAGACTGTATCACTCCCACTGGGATTTTCTGCCGCCGGCCTCGCTCATTCACGAACGTGATGAATCAGCTCGGACGTAAATGCAGTGAGTCGGGAGTGCGCGGCGGAAACTAAACAATGGAGGGCACGTGGTCGCCGCAAGCGCGCCATGCGATTAGTCGATGGGTTAGAGGCGTACAGTCGGGACACCGCTGGGATCGCCGTACCGCGGCCATCGTGCTACAGCCCGTCCCAAACCGATGCATCGCCGTGCGGTCGCGTGGATCAGAGCTTGCATTCGCAGCCGTTGTGATGGACATTACCCAGCATGTGGCGACACCGAATTTCGACCGGCGTCAATTGAACGAAGATGACTTACGCGAGAGCGAGGAGCGATTCAGGCTCCTGGTCCAGAGCGTAAAGGACTATGCCATCTTCATGCTCGATCCAGACGGGCACATAACCACCTGGAACGCGGGCGCCGAGCGGATCAAGGGTTATACCGCTGCCGAGATAATTGGGGCGCACTTTTCCATTTTCTATCCCGAGTCGGAGAAGTACACCAAGCCACCGCGCGAGCTCGCGATCGCGGTCGAGACTGGCGTGTACGAGGAGGAAGGATGGCGCATCCGGAAGGACGGCTCGAGATTTTGGGCGAGTGTCGTCATAACGGCGGTGCGCACGCCTGATGGACGGCTGACGGGTTTCGCGAAGGTTACGCGCGATCTCACCGAGCGGCGCGTGGCACAGGACAGGGAGATCGAAGCGGTGCGCCGGATTGCTCGCGAAGAGGCCGGCCGCGTGGACGCCGAGGTGCGCGCCGGCGAGATGCGGACTCTGGCGGAGCAACTTCAGCTCAGGACTGAACAACTCGAGGAGCAGCGGCGCGCGGTGGCCGCGGCGAGTCGTGCGAAGAGCGAGTTCCTTGCAGCGATGTCGCACGAGCTGCGCACGCCGCTCAACGCGATCGGAGGGTATGCGCAACTCCTGCAGATGGGTGTGAGCGGACCCGTGACCGCGGAACAGCACGTGTATCTCGAACGCATACAACGGAGTCAGGGACACCTGCTGGGTGTGATCAACGACATTCTGAATTTCAGCCGGCTGGAAGCGGGGCAGGTTGAATTCAACATTACGACGGTGTCGCTGTGCGAACTCGTCGAGTCAGTCGTGACGATGATAACGCCCCAGGCTGACGCAAAGCAGCTGACGCTGGAGCTGGGGGAGCACGATGCAGCGCTCAAGGCAGAGGGGGATCCGCTCAAGATCGAGCAGGTCCTTCTCAATCTGCTATCGAATGCGGTGAAGTTCACCGCGGAGGGCGGCACGATCTCGTTGGCGTGCGGCGCCGAAGGAGATCACGTCTGGGCGGAGGTACGCGATACAGGGATCGGTATGCCCGCGCATGAATTGGAGCTGATTTTCGCGCCGTTCAGGCAGGTGGGCCGCAGCCTCGCAAATCCCAAAGAGGGCACGGGATTGGGGCTGGCGATCAGTCGCGATCTTGCGCGCAGGATGGACGGCGATCTGACCGTCGAGAGCGAGGAAGGGGTGGGATCGAGGTTTAGACTGACGCTGCCGCGGGGCCAGGTTTAATAAGGGGCAGGCACGGGCGCCCACCCTTACAACATCGGACGCGTGCCGTTATGACGATGCGTTGTTTGCGCGGAAGTCGCCCGTCCGGCGCAACTGGATGACGTCGCGCGCCGTGTAGTCGCTGCCGGTGGCCTCGCGCTGGAAGTCGGGTACCAGCGCTACCAGCATCTCTCGCAGCTCCTCTTCCTCGGACGTGTCGGTTGCGGCGACCAGCCGATCGATGCGACGCATCAGGCCTTCGGGAATACCGGCCTTCTTGGCGCGTAGCAGCTTGGGATGGTTCGTTGGAACTGCGTGCTCCTCGTGGAAGAACATCTCCTCATAGAGCTTCTCGCCCGGCCGGATGCCAGTGAACTGAACGTCGATGTCCTTGCCTGGCTCGAAGCCGCAGAGTCGGATGAGATCGGTAGCCAGATCGACGATCCGGACAGGCTCGCCCATGTCGAGCACGAAGACCTCGCCGCCAAGTCCTAGCGTGCCGGCCTGGAGGACCAGCTGTACCGACTCCGGAATCGTCATGAAGTAGCGGCGCATCTCGGGATGAGTGACCGTTACGGGCCCGCCAGCGCGTATCTGGCGGAAGAACGTCGGCACGACGCTGCCTCGGCTTCCCAGCACGTTTCCGAAGCGTACGGATACGAAATTGCGCCCGTGCGCCACAGCTGCGTGCTGCACCACACGCTCGGCGAGGCGTTTCGTTGCGCCCATGACACTTGTCGGGCGAACCGCCTTGTCGGTCGAGATGAGGACGAAGTGCTCGACGCCGGCGTCGATCGCGGCGTTCACGACATTCGTGGTGCCGTGGATGTTGTTCGTGATCGCCTCGACGACGTTCTCTTCCATGAGCGGCACATGCTTGTGTGCGGCGGCGTGGAAGACAGCGTATGGACGACAGTCGTCGAAGATCGCATGCATGCGCTGGGCGTCGCGGATGTCTGCGATCACGGGCACGACGGGGACGCCCGGATGGGATGTGCGGAGCTCCGCCTGGATGTCGAAGATCGAATTCTCGCCGTGGCCGAGTATGACGAGCATGGCGGGCTCGAGCTGGGCAAGCTGGCGGCAGAGTTCGCTGCCGATGGAGCCGCCGGCGCCCGTTACGAGAACCGTGCGGCCCTTTCCGAGGTTGCGGACGGCCGCGAGGTCGGTCTGGACCGGCTCGCGGCGGAGCAGGTCCTCGATCTGGACGTCACGGAGAGACGACGGCGATGCGCGACCGGACAGAACGTCCGAAAGTGGTGGGAGAGTGCGTGTTTTGAGGCCAGCGTCTGCGGCGGCCTGGACTACTCGGCGCGTCAGGGAGCCGGGGGCTGACGGGATTGCGATGACGAGGGCACCGGCGTCGCGCTCATGGGCGACGCGTCCTATGTCCGCTATCGTACCAAGGACTGGAATGTCATTGAGGCGATGGTTGGCCTTGCGATCGTCGTCGTCGACGAAGGCGACGGGGTAGAGACCCATCTTGGGGTTCGTCAGCAGTTCCTTGGCGATCATCTGGCCGGCGGCGCCGGCACCGACGATGATGGCGCGAACGTCGTCGTTGCGACGACGCTGCTGGCCGTGCCAGGTACGAATGCGGAAGAAGAGGCGCGGCGTGATGATGAAGGCGCCGGTGAGGAGACTATCGATCGCCAGGATCGGGAGCGGGACGCTGTGCGAGGTGAATTTGAGGAATGGAACGACGATCTCCCCGACGGCTGCAGCACACAGGGTGGCGATGACGAGGCCGCCCACGATACGCTCGAGCTCGGCGACGCTGGCGTAGCTCCAGATACGGCGATAGAGGCCGGTTCCGGCAAAGACTATCAGTTTTATGGGGATCGCGATGAGCGCGAAGATCAGGATGGTCCGGTAGCCGTCGGAGAAGTTACCGAGGGAACTGATGCAGAGCGTGTACGCCAAAGTCGAAGCCATGGCTAGCCCGATAGCGTCTATGCTGATCAGGTAACGATTGCGGACAAGTGGGTAGTGGCGCATCACGATTGGGTTCGTGTTCGACGAGCGGCCCCGCTACTGGCGTTCAGCTTCGCGGTCTGGGCGAAAGCTATCAGGTAGACAAAATTCGAGCGACCCGGTCGCCAGGGTTACCCCCACAATGACCTTCCACCGGTGCGGTACGTCACACTCACGAGTAGCGACCTTGCAAGAGGGTGCTCGAGCAGCCGATTCTCCGCCGATTCGGAGATCGCGAGTGCGCGGGAACGAACGGCCACGCCCACTCGCTCCCTGCGTGCATTGGGAGTCGGATCCAGCGAAGCCACCGACTAGGGCAATACCCGTGATTGGTTGACTTGGAACGGTGTGATCGGCGATGTTTACAGGCTTCACACAAATGTACTCCGGTGGTGAGGCGGCGTTATCGACGAATTGCAGAGCACCGCCGCGACGTCCCTGCCGGCGCGCCTTTTTTTCTACGTTCATTCGAGAGTGCCCATCACCATTCCATTTTTGAATCCCAGTTCCGACCGGAAGATCAAATTCGCGGTCGTTGGATGCGGGCGGATAGCGGAGCGGCATTTCGAAGCTCTTCGGTCGCATGCGGGCGACGCAGAAATCGTGGGTGTGTGCGATGTCATGAAGATGCGCTCCAGCGCGCCGTGCTATCCACTAACGCAGCGGGCTTTCACCGCATCGACGAAATGCTTGATCGGGCGGGCGCAGATGTCGCGGTGCTATGCACGCCGAGCGGGCTCCATGCGCAGCAAGCAACCATTGCAGCAGGCAAGGGAGTGCACGTCGTAACCGAGAAGCCGATGGCGACGCGATGGACGGACGCGCTCGGCATGGTGAAGGCGTGCGACGCCGCTGGCGTGCGTCTTTTTGTCGTGAAACAGAATCGGCGCAATTCCACACTGCAGCTTCTGAAAAGAGCGTGCGACCGTCGCCGGTTCGGGCGGATATACATGGTTGCGTTGAATGTGTTCTGGAACCGGCCGCAGTCTTATTACGACAGCGCCGCTTGGCGCGGTACCTGGGAGTTCGACGGCGGTGCGTTCATGAACCAGGCGAGTCACTATGTCGACCTTCTCGACTGGCTTATTGGGCCGGTTGAAAGCGTGCAGGCATTCACAGCAACGCTCGCACGGGATATCGAAGTAGAGGATACGGGCGTCGTCAGCATCAAGTGGCGCTCGGGTGCACTGGGTTCGATGAGCGTCACCATGCTCACGTACCCGCGGAATCTCGGAGGGCTCGATCACGATCATCGGCGAGCGTGGCACCGTTCGCGTTGGCGGTGTTGCCGTGAACGAGATCCAGCAATGGCAGTTTGCCGATCGCGATCCGGATGACGACTTGGTGACCGGTGCGAGCTACGAGACGACATCCGTATACGGCCACGGCCACCCCCTGTACTATGAGAACGTGCTGGACGTATTGCGCGGCCGGGCCGAGCCTGACACAGATGGACGTGAAGGGCTCAAGTCGCTGGAACTGCTGACGGGAATCTACCTGTCCGCGCGTGATGGACGGCGAGTGTCGCTGCCGCTAGACCATTAAATGCTGCCCGCCGCAAACATCACATGGACGACCGATGCCGAGTGCACGTGGCATCAACATGGCGTCACGCGACATTCGTCCGGGGCGCGCGAACATCATCTCACTCGTCATAAAAAAGCATGACACGCGTTCTCGTAACTGGAGCCGCTGGATTTATTGGTTACCACCTCACTCAGCGCTTGATCGCGCGCGGGGAAGAGGTGATCGGCGTTGACAATCTCAATGCGTACTACGACGTGCGATTGAAGAATGCGCGGCTGCAACGTCTCATGGCACTTGACGGCTTCCAATTCAAGAAGCTCGACCTTGAGGACGCCGACGCAATGGATGGCCTCTTTCGAACTGCGCGCCTTTGATCGCGTGGTCAATCTGGCAGCGCAGGCGGGAGTACGATATTCATTGACCAACCCGCGGTCCTATGTACGGAGCAACGTCGACGGATTTCTCAACGTTCTGGAAGGATGTCGGAACGTGGGCATACGGCATCTCGTGTTCGCGTCATCGTCGTCGGTCTACGGCGCCAATACACAGTTGCCGTTCTCCGTGCACCACAACGTCGATCATCCGATCAGCATGTATGCGGCCACGAAGAAGGCGAATGAGCTGATGGCGCACACGTACGCTCACTTATTTGCCGTTCCAACGACCGGACTTCGGTTCTTCACGGTATATGGACCTTGGGGCCGTCCGGACATGGCCCTGTTCTTATTCGCACGCGCAATTCTTGAAGGCAAGCCGATCCAGGTCTTCAACCACGGGAAGATGCAGCGCGATTTCACGTACGTCGATGACATCGTCGAAGGAATCGTGCGTGTGCTCGATCGGCCCGCGCGACCAAATCCAATGTGGAGTGGCGCATCTCCGGATCCCGCGACAAGCAAAGCGCCCTATCAGATATACAACATTGGCAACAACAATCCGGTGCAGCTACTTCGCCTGATTGAGGTACTGGAGGAAGAGTTGGGTCGACCTGCCATCAAGGACTTCCGGGACATGCAGCCGGGTGACGTGCCTGCGACGTATGCGGATGTCGACGATCTGGCACGCGACGTCGGATTCCATCCAGGCACTGCGATTGAGGAAGGCGTTGCAAGATTCGTGGAGTGGTACCGGGTGTACACCGAGACGCCGGCTGCCGCGGCTACCGCGTGAGGACAGCACTGATTACCGGAGTTACCGGACAGGACGGAGCGTATCTTGCGCGACTTCTCCTCCTCAAGGGCTACGAGGTGCATGGGATCAAGCGCAGATCATCCATGTTCAACACGCAGCGTGTGGACGGTATTTACGCCGACCCGCACGATGTGCATGCGCGATTTCATCTTCATTACGGTGACCTGACGGATGCGACCAACCTGATTCGCATCATTCAAGAGACGCAGCCAGACGAGATTTACAACCTGGCGGCGCAGAGCCACGTGCAGGTTTCGTTCGAGACGCCCGAGTATACCGCCAATTCAGACGCTGTTGGTACGCTGAGACTTCTCGAGTCGCTGCGAATATTGAAGATGATGGATCGGGTTCGCTTCTATCAGGCGTCGACGTCAGAGATGTATGGCAAGGTGCAGGGCGTGCCCCAGTCCGAAACCACCCCTTTCTATCCCAGATCGCCCTATGCGGTGGCCAAACTCTATGGTCACTGGATAACCATCAACTATCGCGAATCGTACGGAATACACGCCTCGAGCGGCATTCTGTTCTAACCACGAATCGCCGCTTCGCGGCGAGACGTTTGTGACGCGCAAGATTACCATGGCGGCAGTCCGTATCGCGGCTGGTGCGCAGGATCGATTGTACCTCGGTAATCTGGATGCCAAGCGCGACTGGGGTTACGCACCGGACTATATAGACGGAATGTGGCGAATGTTGCAACAGCCGCAGCCGGCCGATTAAACGTGCTTGCCACCGGCGAGACGCACACAGTTCGCGAGTTCGCAACACGGGCATTCGCGAGGGCTGGGATCGATCTCGAATTCGTCGGCGAAGGGATCGATGAGAAGGCTCTTGACGCGGCAACTGGAAATGTCGTGTTGGCTGTGGACCATCGTTATTTCCGGCCCGCGGAAGTAGATCTGCTGATTGGCGATGCTGCCAAGGCTAAAGAGCGGTTAGGATGGGAGCCATCGGTGCGTTTTGCGGAGCTGGTGGATCTGATGGTCGATGCGGATCGGGCCGCGCTCCAGACGGGTGAGCCTTTCGCGGCTGATCGGTCGTTTGCGACACTTGTAGCGGCACTCGGATGACGACGAAGGATCAGCCGCGTGTCTTCGTCGCAGGCCACAACGGGCTCGTCGGCTCTGCTATCGTACGTGCGCTACACAAAGACGGGATTGAGCCCATCGTGCGTAAACGATCGGAGCTCGATCTGCGAGACTCGGGGGCCGTAGCAGCGTTCTTTGCGACGGAGCGCCCCGACATTGTATTTCTTGCGGCGGCGCGCGTTGGAGGAATAGCTGCCAACGCAGCGGCCGGATGGGATTTCCTCTACGACAATCTCGCAATTCAGAACAGCGTTCTGGGAGCCGCACATGCGGTGCGCACGCCGAGGGTGATCTTTTTCGGCAGTTCATGCATATATCCGAGACTCGCTCCGCAGCCGATCAAGGAAGAGTATTTACTTACCGGCCCACTGGAAGCGACAAATGAGGCGTATGCGATTGCCAAAATCGCGGGACTGAAACTCGTCGAAAATGCCGAACGACAATATGGCGCGCGTTGGGTCTCGCTCATGCCAACGAACCTTTACGGACCGGGGGATAACTTCGATCTCGAGACGTCGCACGTCCTTCCCGCGATGATCCGAAGGTTTCACGAGGCGAAGCAGGCGCTCGCCAGCGGACGTCCTCGCTTGATCAATCTGTGGGGCTCGGGCGCTGCACGACGGGAATTCCTGTATGTGGATGATCTGGCGGACGCTGCAGTCGGCATGATGAAATCGCAGGTGACGGGATTGTTCAACGTCGGGTCTGGTAGTGACCTGACGATCCGCGAGCTGGCTGCGGTTTGTGCGCACGTCGTCGGCTACGAGGGATCAGTCCAGTGGGACACGACTCGTCCAGACGGTACGCCGCAGAAGTTGCTCGACTCCTCGAAGATGCTCGCAACAGGATGGCAGCCCACGGTATCGTTGCAGGATGGAATAGCACGGACGTACAGTGCATTCCTGCGCGCAGGGGGGGATAGTGGCAACGCGAAGGCGTATCTGCGTTGTGACGGGGACAGCGAGCCGAATATGGCTTGTTGTACTGGGTGCTTCGTGAGATCGACGACGATCCTGATCTTGAACTTCAACTAGTCGTAACCGGCGCACATCTCGCCGCGGAGTTCGGGTCCACGTACCGAGCGATCGAGGCGGACGGGTTCAGGATCGTCGCGCGTGTGGATTCGTTGCTTGCAAGCAACACCGAGGTGGGCGTCTGCAAGTCGCTCGGCTTGGGGGTAATTGGTTTTGCAGATACGTATGAATACCTAAACCCAGATATCTTGCTAGTACTCGGAGATCGCTTCGAGATCCTTGCAGCGGTGCAGAGTGCCATGCTTTGCAACATCCCGATAGCCCATATTCATGGTGGCGAAGTAACGGAAGGCGCAGTGGACGAGGGTATCCGACACGCGATTACCAAGATGGCACATCTGCATTTTGTCGCCGCGGAGCCGTACGCAAGGCGTGTGATTCGAATGGGTGAGGATCCCCGTCGAGTGTGGACGGTGGGAGCGCCGGCACTCGACAATATAGAGCGGTTGACGCTTCTAGACGCCGATGCCCTGGCTGCGGAGGTTGGGCTCATCGGTTCAGGTCCTTTATTCGTCATAACGTTTCATCCTGTTACGCGGTCCACTGATGGCCCGGACGACGCACTGATTCAGCTAATGGGCGCGCTCGATCAGTTTCCGCAGGCTCGCCTGTTGGTGACGAAGGCCAACGCTGATGCGGACGGGAGTCGGATCAATGCCGCGTGGGAGACCTTTGTCGGACGCCACCATAACCGAGCTGTGCTGGTGGCGTCGCTCGGACAGGTTCGATATTTGAGCGCGGTTAAGGCAGCGGCGGTTGTCATCGGCAATTCATCAAGCGGATTGATCGAGGCGCCGGCGCTTGGTACGCCGACGGTCAACATTGGAGATCGGCAGCGCGGAAGGCTGAAGGCGCCGTCGGTGCTGGATTCGCGTGAAACGCAAGAGGAAATCACCGCGGCAATCACACGCGCAATGTTGCCAGAATTTCTCTCAACGCTGTCGCCAAAGGCATCGTTGTACGGCGAAGCGGGTGCATCGCACAAAATCAAGCAGATCCTCAAGGAGACGGACCTTGACGGCATCCTGATGAAAACCTTCTACGACGGGCCGGTTTTGTGACGCCGTCGCTCATCCGTGTTCTTGGTGTGATACCTGCGCGTGGTGGCTCAAAAGGAATACCAGCGAAGAACATTCGGCCGCTAGGCAATCGGCCCTTGATCGAGTACTCGGTCGCAGTGGCGCGAGGAGCTCGTAGGCTCACTCGCACCATTGTCTCGACAGACGACTTGGAGATTGCGCGTGTCGCAAAGGCCGCCGGCGCTGACGTTCCTTTCATGCGTCCGGCGCATCTGGCCACCGATACCACGCCGATGTGGCCCGTGCTGCAGCACGCGTTGATGATGATGGAAACGATCGACGCGTCGAGTTACGACGCTCTAGTATTGCTCGATCCGACCAGCCCATTTCGTTCGGCGGCTGACATCGACCAGGCAGTGCAGTGCCTTGAGGGTGATTCTTCCTGCGACGGAGTTGTGGGCGTGACCGAGCCCGACGCGAATCCGTTCTGGCACTGTGTTGTAGAGCGGGGCGGCTACCTGGAAGATATGGTCGCGGGAGCCTCGGAGTTTACGCGGCGACAGGATGTTCCCGCGTCGTACATCATCAATGGAGCTCTATACGCATGGCGACGCCGGGCTATTCTTTCCGACGACAACTGGCGCCGCGGCAGACTGCGCAAGCAACTTGTGCAGGATGTGCCGTTCGTGCCACTGGATTCACCGCGGCAATTTGACGCACTTGACGCACTCGTTCGCGCAGGCGCAGTCACATTGCCGGGCTCATTACCCGACCGGTTGTGATGCGCATCGGAGAGAGGCTCATCAGCTACGGTGCAACGTACATCATCGCCGAAGCGGGGGTAAATCATAATGGCGATCTTGCATTGGCGCACGCCCTCGTTGATGCCGCGGCGGACAGCGGGGCAGATGCGGTCAAGTTTCAGACTTGGCTGACCGATTTGATATGTGCACCGGGCGCGGCGATGGCCGATTATCAGGCGATGAGTGGCGGCGCGGACCAATACGCGATGCTCAAGCGCCTTGAATTGCCTTTTGCTTGGCATCAAGAACTGCGTGATCATGCTCGCGAGCGCGGTATTGATTTCCTGAGTACTCCCGACGACGTCGAGAGTGCGCGTTTCCTCGCGTCACTGGGAGTCGACGTAATCAAGGTTGGTTCGGCGGAGCTGACCAACGTGCTGCACTTGCGTGAGGTCGGCGCGCTCGGGCTTCCCGTGATTCTTTCGACAGGAATGGCGTCGATTGATCAAGTCAGCCGTAGTATTGACGTCGTAAGATCAGCGGGCGCACCGGACGTCGCAGTCCTTCACTGTGTGAGCGCCTATCCGGCTCCAGAGGCCGAGATGAATCTTGCCGCGATCCGGACGTTGCGTGAAGCGCTGGGTGTTACTGTCGGGCTCTCCGACCACACTCAGGGGTCGGTGGCCGCTGTAGTCGCGGTTGGAGTAGGCATCGCGATTCTGGAAAAGCACATCACGCTGGACCGTGCTCTGGCCGGGCCAGATCACCGTGCGTCCGCCGATCCCGCGGAATTTGCAGCGCTCTGCGCAGCGGTCCGGCGTGCGGAGGCGATGCTGGGAACGGGCGAAAAGCGTGTGATGGATAGCGAGCGCGATACACTTCGCGCCGTGCGTCGCGTACTCGTGTATAGCAAGTCACTCCCCGCGGGGACCCGCCTGACACCGGAACACGTTACAGGGCTTCGCACAGGGAAGGCGGGGATCGGGGTCGATCAAGCAGATCGATGGGTGGGGCGTGTTCTGGCGCGCGACGTGATACAAAGCTCACTTGTTGCGGACGACGATGTTGCTGTCTGACAATTCGCTGATGATGCGGACTACCGACCCCAGATGGGACGCGGCCGCCTCTGCGCTTACGAACGATGCTACGGACACGTATTTCACGACCGCCTATCACACACTCTGCGAAGTTGCTGGCGACGGAATCGGTGTTGCGACGCTGGCGGATTGTGGCGGGCGGCAACTTTTCGTCCCGGGCATGCGCGTTGCAATTCCTGGAACGGATCGTTGGGACATCCAGAGTTGCAACGGTTACGGCGGTCCTCTCGCCAGCCCGGGATCACCTACGCGTGCTCTCGACCGCGGCTGGCGTGAGTGGATCGAAGCCAGCCGCACCGAAGGTGCGGTAGCAGCGTTCTTCCGGATGCACCCGCTTGTAGAAAATGTTCAATGGTTGCCGGCGGACGCCGTCGTTAGGGCTGACCGGGAAACGGTTTACGTACCCCTCGACCGGGGCATTGCCGACGCGTGGGAACGAGCAGGGTCGCGGCATCGCAACATGGTGAACCGTGGGAGGAAAACCGGCACGACCATCGAGTGGAATACGCCGGCGTTATGGGATACCTTCGTTCCTCTGTATCGATCGGCGATGGGCCGACTGTCGGCGCCGAGCCGACTGAATTTCGGCAGCGAATATTTTGCGACGCTGAGAATGATACCAGGAGCGGAGATTGTGGGAACGACGGACTCGGACGGGCTTGTCAGCGCTGCGATATTTCTGTTTGGTCCGCGCTGGGCTCACTACCATCTTGCAGCGCGACGTGAGGATGCACCTAACTTTGCGGCCAACTTGCTAGTTCAGGCCGGTATTGAGCGGGCAGCCAAGCTCGAATTGGCGGGCGTGCACCTCGGTGGCGGGGTGACACATCAGCACGACGATCCGCTTCTACGCTTCAAGCGGAGTGTGGGCGGCGAGACCCGTCAGTTCCATACTGCTCGCGTAGTCATCGACGTCGCTGCATTCAACAGCCTGTCTGCGGCCGCATCCAGCGTTGACGCAGCGAACTGGCTCCTTCCGTATAGACATCCATCTGCCAGGCCAATATGAGCGCTGCTTCGAATAAGCCTGCGGCGTGGGATCCTGCATGGGAGCAGGTGTTCCGCAACCAGGAATGGGGGAAGTACCCCCCTGAGCATGTTGTTCGCTTCGTGGCGCGTAATTGGTACCGGGCAGACAACCGGCGCTCGATCGCGTTGCTCGATCTTGGCTCCGGCCCCGGAGCGAACGCGTGGTTCGCTACGCGCGAGGGGTTTTCTGTTTCGGCAATCGACGGATCGGCAACAGCGATCGCGCAGCTTCGCGCGAGACTCGCGGCGGAAGGGCTTGAGGCTGACGCCAGAGTGGGCGATATGTCGTCGTTGCCATGGCCCGACGGATATTTTGATGGCGTGATTGACAACGCCAGCGTGTACGCAAACCGGTTTGCGGATTGTCTGCAAATTCTGAGCGAAGTTCATCGCGTGCTGAAATCAGGCGGCAGATTTTCGTCAGCGCTTTTTACGGATCGATCGTGGGGTTGGGGATTGGGTCGGGAGCTCGAGCCGGGTGGTTTTGACGACATCATGGAAGGGCCTTTCGCGGGAAAGGGGTTCTCATCGCTATTCGGGCGGGCGCAAATCAATACACTATTTTGCGACTTCAGGAACGTCGTCGTCGACGTCCAGTCTCGCACAGTCGATGGCGGGTCGAACGTGGTGGAAATGTGGATCGTGTCATGCGAAAAGTGAGTACCGGTGACGGCGACACGGCAGTTGCCAGGTCGGGTAAGTGATGCGGTGGGGCGGCGATGGATCCGAGGTTTCCCGGCTCGTCATCGAAACGAGTGCCATACTCCGCGACGCGCTTCGCGCCCTCGACGCTGGGGCGGAAGCAATCGTCTTCGTATGTGAACCGGAGACACGCCGAGTGGTCGGAGCAATCACTGACGGCGACCTTCGCAGGGCGCTTCTTCGTAACGCCGATCTGGATTCGACACCGGTGACGGAGGTGATGCAGCGTAACTTCTCGTCGGTGTCAAGTACCACCGGGCGCGCTGAAGTGCTTGACCTGATGCGAGCCAGGCGGATCGGGCAGCTTCCGATTCTCGACGCCGAGGGGCGTCTTTGCGGGCTCCACACCATTGGCCGCATGGTGACGTCGCGGCCGCGGACCAATGCCGCGATTCTTCTCGCGGGTGGGCGCGGAACACGACTCGCTCCACTGACCAACTTGGTACCGAAGCCTATGGTGACAGTGGCTGGGCGTCCGATTCTCGAGCGATTGTTGCTGCATCTCATGAGTGCGGGAATTTACCGGTTCTACTTTTCCGTGAATTACCTGTCGCACATGATTGAGGAGCATTTCGGTGACGGATCGCGGTTTGGGTGCCGGATTACATATCTCCACGAATCCGAACCGCTCGGCACCGGCGGGCCGCTTTCGCTGCTTACACCGGTGCCGGATGAGCCCGTGCTTGTCCTGAACGGCGATCTCGTAACGCAATGCGACGTCGGCAGCATGATAGATTTTCATGACCGTGGACGGTTCGTCGCCACCATGGGGCTGCGACATTATAGCGTCGAAGTGCCGTTCGGTGCCGCGACAGTGAGTGGGGACAGACTGATAGCGCTGCAGGAGAAGCCCGTCGATCGTAAACTCATCAACACCGGAATCTATGTACTCTCGCCCGAGGCGATTCGGATGGTGCCGCACGGCGAAACGTTTCCAATCACGTCGCTATTCGATACGTGCCTTGCGATGGACCGTCCTGTTGGAGCTTACATGATTGACGAGGAGTGGCTGGATATCGGTCGGCCAGAGGAACTCGTACGCGCGCGGGGACTGACGTGAATCTCGAAGGGAAGCGAGTACTCGTAACCGGCGCCGACGGTTTCATTGGAAGTCACTTGACCGAGGCGCTGGTAGCTCGAGGTGCGGATGTTCGCGCCTTTTGCCTGTATAACTCGAACGGCTCATTGGGGTGGCTCGATACCAGTTCGTCGGAGGTAAGGTCGGCCATCGACGTGCGTCTTGGTGACATTCGTGACGCCAGGTTCGTCGAGAGCGCGTGTGCCGGTGTTGACATCATCATGCATTTAGCCGCACTCATCGCCATTCCATACAGCTACGCGGCACCCGCATCTTTCGTCGACACAAACATCACTGGAACGTTGAACGTGCTCGAGGCCGCGCGACGCAGCGGGTGTTCAAGGCTCATCCAGACATCGACGAGCGAAGTCTACGGTACACCCGAAACGCTCCCCATCACCGAGGGGCACCCGTTACGCGGTCAGTCACCGTATAGCGCCACCAAAATCGGCGCCGACAAGCTCTGTGAGGCGTACTACAGTGCGTTCGACCTGCCGGTCGTGATATTGCGGCCATTCAATACATATGGTCCACGTCAGTCCGCACGCGCTGTAATCCCAACGATTCTCTCGCAGCTACTTGCCGGTTCGCGCACCGTCGCGCTGGGCAATCTTTCCCCACGCCGCGATCTCACTTTTGTGAGCGATACAGTGCGTGCCTTCCTTGCCTCGGCAACGGCGGTGGGGATTGATGGGATGACGATCCATCTCGGGACGGGCCGTGCTGAATCGATCGGCGACGTGTTCCATGCCGCGTGCCGGGCTTGCGGCGTGCAGGCCGTTGCGGAGCAGGCGGCAGAACGATTGCGCCCCGACAAAAGCGAAGTGATGGTGCTTCAGTCCGATCCGTCGGCCGCCAGAAGGCTTTTGGGTTGGGAGGCGCAGATCGCCCTTGAGGACGGTTTGCGTTTGACGGCGGAATGGATGCGCGGTAACATGGGACGTTTTTCCCCGGGGACATATGCAGTTTAGTTCAAGAGAGCCGGGAGCGCCGGTACCACAAGGAGAGATACCGCTCTGCGTTCCGTACCTCGGCGGGAACGAATGGAGCTATGTCAAGGAATGCCTCGACACGAATTTTGTCTCGAGCGTCGGCCCGTTTGTCACCCGCTTTGAGCAAAGTATAGCCGCGCACGCTGGCGTTCCGTTCGCAGTGGCCACGGTCAACGGCACGGCTGCGCTGCACATCGCTCTTATGGTTGCCGGAGTCAAAGCAGGCGACGAAGTCCTCGTCTCAACGCTTACGTTCATCGCGCCTGTCAACGCGATCCGGTACGTCGGCGCGTTTCCCGTGTTCGTGGACGCCGAGCCAGAGTACTGGGAAATGGACGTCGACAAGGCCATCGACTTTCTCAACAATCGTTGCTCGTGGCGCGATGGAGCGCTGTACAACAAATCGACCGGCCGCCGTATCCGCGCGATTGTTCCCGTACACATACTTGGGCATCCCGTCGACATGGATCGACTTGTCGAAATTGCGCACCGGTTCGATCTGGCGATCATTGAAGACGCCACCGAAAGCCTTGGCGCGACATATCGCGACCGCCCCGTGGGAAGCATTGGCGACATCGCGTGTTTCAGCTTCAACGGCAACAAGCTCATCACGACAGGCGGTGGCGGTATGATTGTTACCAGCAACGAGATGTTCGCACGCCGAGCCCGCTACCTGACTACGCAGGCCAAGGACGATGCGATCGAGTTCGTGCACGGCGAAGTCGGTTACAACTATCGACTCACCAACATCGCCGCGGCCGTTGGATTGGCCCAGATGGAGCGTCTCAACGACCACCTCGATGCGAAGCGCACGCTTGCGGCAACGTACCGCAATGCGTTCGACGCCGACGCGTGTATCACACCAATGCGTGAGGCTGAATGGGCGTGGAGTGCACACTGGCTTTTCACGGTCCTCGTCGACCCGGTGTCTTTCGAGGGTGGGAGTCGTGGCGTCATGCGCGGATTGGCGGAGCTGGGCATCCAGACACGCCCTTTGTGGCAACCATGCCACCTATCACCGGCGCATGCTGGCGCCGAGCGCACGGATTGCTCGGTCGCGGAGTACCTGAACAGTGTTGCACTCAGCCTGCCGTCCTCCGTCGGGCTTACCGCATCCGAGCAAGCGCGGGTGATCAGTTCGCTGTCGAGCCTTCGCCGAACGGCCTCTGAGCGCACAGCGTGAATCCAGCGGGTGGCCAGGTGAACGACACGGTCGCATCGCCTCCCTGGAGGCAGCATGGGCATTGTCGCTGACATCAAATCACTCGCAGGTCGTTCATTGGTGTATGGCTTTGGGAGCGTGCTCGGCAGGTCGATCACGTTTCTGCTTCTTCCGCTTTACACGAGATTTCTGACGCCAGCCGACTATGGTGTTGTTGCGGTGAGCGGAACGATTACAGCGGTGCTCGGCATCATTCTGCCGTTTGGGCTTCATGGTGCGGTAGCGAAGTATTATTTCGCCGATACGGATGAGTCGACGCGCAGTCGTACGAACGGGACAATCGCGGTGAGCATCGCAGTTGCGGCATTGATCGTGACGATCCTCGCCGATCGGTTCGGTGGCGGGATGTTTACCTGGCTTGTTCCGCAGGTTCCGTTTCATCCTTACGTGCGACTGGCTATTTGGACCGCCTTTTTCAGTACGTTCAGCCTGGTCCCACTTGCTCTGCTGCAAGTGCAGGAGCGAGCCGTGCAGTACGTAACGGCGACGCTCGGCTCGGCGGTCGCGACCGCAGCTCTCATAGTGTACTTTGTCGTGATCCGTGGCGACGGTGCGCGCGGATACCTGTTAGCGGTGTGCATATCCACGGGGGCAGCGGCTGCTATTTATTGCGGCATCATGCTTAGATCGCTGCGGATCGCGGTCGACAGGCGAGTTCTCTTGATGGCTCTCGCATTTTCACTGCCGCTTGTTCCGCACGGGTTGGCTGGCTGGGTTCTCGATGTTTCAGACCGCGTGCTGCTGGAACGGTTTGTTCCGGCTGCTGCGATCGGATTATATGCGCTCGGATTTCAGTTTGGCGCGATCGCAAACACCGTTGCCGGTTCGATGAACAGCGCCTGGGTGCCGTTCGTGTACAAGCGTGTTGCAGAGGAGGGTAACGGCGCGACCGGTTCGTTGGCGCGCCTGGCGAGTGTATTCGCGATTGTGCTTCTCGGAGTGGGTCTCGCGCTTGCAATTCTCGGTCAGGATATTGTGCTGATGCTGATGGCGCCCGGGTACAGCGGCGCGGCGCCAATCGTGCCGTGGATCGTGTGCGGGTACGTCTTCGCGGGGATGTATTTCGTCCCCGCGAATTTCCTGTTTGTAGCCGAACGAACGGCGCTCATCCCAATGGTTACGATTGCAGCTGGCATTCTCAATGTAGGACTCAACCTGTGGCTTATGCCACGGCATGGCGTGATAGCCGCTGCTTGGACGACCCTCATCTCGTACGCAGCGACTCTCGTCTTCGCATGGGTTGCTGCGCAGCGGGTTTACAGAGTTCCGTACGAATACGCGCGGCTTGTGCGAGCTGCGCTTGCAGCTGGCGCGCTGTATTGGATCGCTAGCATGGCAGGCTACGGCACAGGGGCTGCCGTTGTAGCGCACGTGGCCGTGATCGCGATGTTTCCCGTAGTGCTCCTCGCCGTCGGCGTCGTCAGTCGTAGCGAGCGCCGTTTTGTCCGGGACGCTACGCGTCGTCTTATCGCATGGGGCCGATGATGTGCACGAGGGGCGAGGGATCGCAATATCGCTTGGCCCATAGCTCGGGCGTTGGCTGATGGGCGGGCCGCAGGAGACCATGAGCTACCCGCAGGCTCAGTCGATGGTGGCCGACGCCGAGCGGGTCGACGACATGCTCGACGTGACGTACCGTGGATGGTCGGTGTGGCCCATCGTGCGCCCTGTGGCGATCACGAAGCTGACTGGCGCTACATTCGCCGTGGATCGCGCCGATGTGAGGTCGCTCACATCTGTCGCGCATCGATTCCGAGACGCCGCTGCCGACGGTATATCGTACGCGGGCCTAACGCGCGTTGACCGCGTGTTTGGCACACATGCAACGAGCCTGACACACGAGGTCGGTGCTGGCCAATTCGGCGACACATTCGTTCAGGAGGTTGTCGACTCGCTGCCCGGGTCGATGATACTAGAGACGCCGAATGATCAACGGTTCTCAGTTCGGCGGCCCAAGCGCAGCAGCCGCTACGTAACGTCCGGCGGCATTCAGATTGCGGGGGCTATCGGACGCAGGCTGGCGGCGCCGCGCGATCTTGGCCCGATTGCCGATGAGCTGAGCGAGCGGCTCCGCCGCGCGTTTGGCCGACGGCTGGTGGGGCGAGGCGAGCTCCTATCGATGCTTGCTCACTTCGCATGGTCGAAGCGACTCCATGATGTGTTCTTCAGGCGCGTTCGTCCGCGACAGGTGATTGTGATCGACTGGAGCGAGCACGGTATGATCGCCGCCGCGAAAGCATGTGGCGCAGAGGTTGTAGATATGCAGCATGGCGTCCTCAACGAGGGTGCTTATCTCTGGCCAGACTCAGCGGTCGAGCATCGACAGGGTATGCCGGTCGCCGATCGACTTCTGATGTTCGGTCCATACTGGGCGGAGCAGCTCGAGTCCACGTCGTTCTGGCAGGGTAGAGCGGCAGCGGTCGGCAGCATTCCATTGGACCGTGTGCGCGCAAGATCGACCGTTCCGCTTCGGGACCGAAAGACCGTCTTGTTCACTGCACAGGGCATTCAGCCCGAGGCGACAGCTGCCTTCTTCAAGGATTTCCTCGATATCGCTCCCCGTGACCTGCAGCTCATCATCAAGATTCATCCGGTGTATTCGGGCGATCGCCAGATATTCCGGCGAGTGCTGGGGCATGACTCACGTGTCAGCATCGTGAGTCACGACGCAGATATCTCGTCGCTGGATCTAATCGCCCGTGCGCGAGTTCACGTCAGCATTTCGTCGACGTCACACTTCGAAGCGGTCGGGTTGGGCACGCCGACCGTGTTCCTTCCGCTACAGACCTGGGAGAACATCGGCGACCTCGAGGTCCGAGGGCATGCCCTGCGCGCAGACAGTCCTCAAGATCTTCTCAGGGTATTCCGCGATCCGGCAGGATTTGAGTATCCGTCGAGTGTTGTGGAACGTTACTACACGCAGGGAGCGGTTGGAAATATCGTTCGTGCGCTGTCGTGGCCCGAGTAGTGGCATACCGCGATCACTGGTCTGCCATGTGGCAGGGCCGCTCAAACGCCGGGCATCGTCACAACGAGCCCGACTGGTTGCGTTTCTACGCTTCGGAACTGCTGCTCTACGCGCCCCCGATCGTAAATCTTGCAGTCGAGCTCGGGTGCGGGCGCGGAGACCTTTTCACATTCATGACGGCCGCATTCGAGTCGTATGTCGGCGTGGATTTTTCCGAGGCCATGACTGCGGCTTTTCGAGAACAGTCCCCGGCTGCCATGGTTGCGCGCGCGGACGCCACGCACGTTCCGCTAGCTGACGGCATTGCGGAGTTTGTTTTCTGCAATCAGCTGGCGCAATACCTTTCTCTCGCCGATCTTCGACTGAATATTGCGGAGGCGTCGCGCATTCTACGTCCGGGCGGTACCTATCTCATCGCAAATATCCCGGACGCGTCGCTTCGGTGGGCGTACCGCGGCGGTGCGTTGCGGTCTGATTTAGCGTTTTCGATATCCCGTGCACTCAACTCACTTGTATCAACGGAATTGCTGCGCAAGGATGACGGAATCGGACTCTGGTATCACCGATCCCAGGTTGCGCGACTGGCAACGAGCAGTGGATTTGCTGTGGAGACATTTTCGTCGTCCGGGTACGAATACCGTTTTCATGCCGTATTGAAAAAGAACCCGTCGTCGGCTGCGAATGATCGATAACGACGCCTATGATGACTTCGTCGCCATGTCGCCGCAGGGGTCCATTTTCTGCACATCATGGTGGCTCGATGCGGTAGCGCCAGGTCACCACGGCTACGCCGTTGTGACGAAAGACGGTCGCATCGACGCCGCGTGGCCATACGTCGTGAGGCGCGCCTTCGGTCGGACACTAATTGATATGCCACCACTGACGCCCTGGCTCGGCGTGCTCCTTGGTCCGACAGGAGGCGGCAAGTTGTCGACGCGACTGGCGCGGGAAAAGGATATAATGACGGAGCTGGCGTCGGCGCTTCCGGCGTCCGATATAGTACGCGCACGATGCCACAGGGGTTTCACGTACTGGGCCCCTCTCGCGTGGGTTGGATTCAGTCAGACCACGCGATACACATTCGTGCTGTCGGACCTTAGCCGGCTCGACAATGTATGGGCGGGGTTCCGCGATAATATTCGCACCGATATTCGGAAGGCGGAGCGCCTCGGAGTCACTGTGAACGTCGACGAGGGGCTGGATGCATTTTGGGGTGTGCACGAAAAGACCTTTACGCGGCGGGGATGAAGGTTCCTTACGACCGCGCGCTGGTCGCGCGAGTGGATGCAGCGTGCGCATCGAGAAATGCACGACGTATTTTTGTTGCACGCGGTGCGGATGGGACGCCACACGCCGTTGCGTACGTCGTGTGGGACAAACGCTCGGCGTATTACCTCATGGGCGGCGGCGATCCGGCACTTCGGAATAGCGGCGCGACTGCGCTCGTGCTCTGGTCGGCGATCCAGTTCGCGGCAAGTGTCGCGCCCGCATTTGACTTCGAAGGGTCCATGCTCGAGCCCGTAGAACGATTTGTCCGCGCATTCGGAGCACGCCCGGAATCATACTCGGCCCTTGAGCGCATAACGTCGCCGTCATATCTGATGTATCGCGCCATTCGTCAGGCTTCCGCCCTGGCGAGGCGACGACGTTAGGCGCGCCACGATTGCCGATGGCGAGCGATCTGACGCCTGCTGCCGTCGCGTATGCGTGGGCAGAACTCGCGAGGCGCGCGGGATTCGATCCGCTCAACGCGCCAGTGAGGCTGGTGTATGGGGGGGACAGCGTGCCAGCGACCGGCGCTAGCCTCACCGTAGTCATACATCGCGCTCCGGGTGGTGCGTTTGACGAATTGTGCCGCGCCCCCGACGGTTCGATAGCGCACGTTGCCGCGGGAACGCTTTATCCGGATGGCAACGGCCCGGATCGCACCGTCCCGCTCGTATTCGTCAGGGCAGTGGCACAGAATGAATCGTTCGTACGGCATCATGACACGAACCCAGGAGTAGTGTTCGACATTGATATCATTGCAGTGACGTTCTTCATGTTGTCGCGTTGGGAAGAAACCGTCGGTACATGCGTGGATGCGCACGGACGCTTTCCCGCAACGGCATCCGTCGCGGGTCGGCAGGGATTCATCGACTGCCCTGTTGTGGACGAGTACGCGCTGGTCCTTCGCGCGTGGGTCATGCGTATCGCGCCACACTGGCGGCCAAGCGTTGGGGCGTTTCGTGTTCAGCTCAGCCATGATGTTGATCGCCTCTTTACGGCTCGCGGATGGCGTTCCGTCGTGCGACGGATTGTGGGTGACGTTGTTCGCCGAAGAGACATCGGAAGCGCCTTCCAGACAACGCGGCAAATTGTGCGCGAATACAGAAATGCAGAGGCGTCGCAATCGGTCCGCGGAGTGTTTGATCTTGCGTCCGCATCTCGCGAACGTGGTATGTCGAGCGCCTTTTATTTTATTGCTGCAGAGCCTTCACCCCGGAACGGCGATTACGACATCGACGCTCATTTCACACGTTCACTGATCGAACGACTTATCGCAGATGGATTCGAGATTGGCCTTCATGCGGGATATGACACGATGCGCGACCGGGCGGCGCTAATGTTGGAGTATGCCCGGATGTCGGCACGGGCATCGATCAGAGGCAGCCGCCAGCATTATCTCCGCGTGTGTGTGCCCGAGACGTGGAGATCGTTGGATGCTGTCGGTCTGGAGTACGATACCTCGATGGGCTTCGCCGACCGTGAGGGGTTCCGCTGCGGAACATGCCATCCGTTTAATGTATTCGATATCGAGAGTGATCATCCTCTCCATCTCACAGAGATCCCGTTGATCGTCATGGACGGGACATTACGTTTTTACCGCGGTCTCACGCCTGTCGCCGCAATGGAGACGGTATCCAGGCTCGCACGTCGCTGTCGCGATGTCGAGGGAACGTTCACCCTGCTCTGGCACAACACTTCCTTCGGAGCCGACTGGGCTGGATGGAGACAGGCTTATCTTGCCATGCTGGACGACATGGCGGGGCTACGTTGACGTCGCATCTGTTGATTGTTCGCGGACACCGCAAATCGGAACGCGCCTGATCGTGCGCGTGCTTCTCATTTCCTATTTCTTCCCGCCTTTCGACTCGGCAGGGGCGGTGCGGACCGGCAAGTTTGCAGCCTATCTTTCGCGCTTCGGGCATGATGTCAGGGTAATTTCGGCGCGAGACCAGAGTGTTGCGTCGGCCTCTCTCTCAGTCGAGATCGCCCCGGATCACGTTACCTACACCAGATGGTGGGGCGCGCGTCGAATCGTGGACATGATCCAGGGACGCGGCACGTCGCGGCGCAGCAGCAGTGGCAACGCGGTGCGTGCAACGCCGACGTCAGCTGGGATCCTGCGTAGCGTGCTGTACTTTCCCGATGGGCAGTTCGGCTGGTTTCCGTTTGCGCTTCGCGCCGCGCGCCGGCTCACACGCGACTGGCGCCCCGACGTCATTCTCGCAAGCTCGAGCCCTGTCACGTCGCTGATAATCGCGCGTGCAGTAGCGCGGCGGCTCGGAGTGCCGTGGGTAGGCGATCTCCGCGATCTGTGGGTTGACAACCATGCGTACCCGTATCCGGCGTGGCGCAAGCGCATCGAACGTCGATTGGAGAGTGCGGTCCTCCGGACCGCGAGTGCGCTTGTAACAGTATCTGCGCCGTTGGGTGAAACGCTTCACAGGTTTGGCGTCCCGGTCGCAATAGTTCTCAACGGTTATGACGCGCAGGATTCGGCGGTCGGGGCAATCCCTACGCTTCCGCGAGATGTCTTTCACATCATATACACCGGGACCGTATACGGCTCGTACCAGGATCCTGCGCCCCTGTTCGATGCACTCGCGCGAATGGGTCCCAGGGCGGCGGAAGTGCATGTGACGTTCGTCGGTTCGGATCCGGCCGTCGTCATGACGTGCGCGAGGTCGTTCGGCGTGGGAGACCGCGTATCGGTGCTCCCAGCGGTGTCACATTCGGAGGCATTGCGAATTCAGCAATCCGCGGACGTCCTGTTGTTTCTCCTCTGGAATGATGCATCGCAGCCTGGTGTCTATACCACGAAGCTGTTTGAATACATTGGCGCGCACCGTCCCATCCTCGCCGTCGGGATGGCATGCGGCGTAGCAGCTGACCTGATACGCGGACGTGCTGCGGGTTCCATTGCGACCAACTCGTCTGAGGTCGAGTCGCTACTCGGCGGATGGCTTGGAGACTGGCGGCACAGGGGACGTCTTCCCGATACCGCGGTTGAAGCGGCGAGCGGCCTTACGAGAGAAGCGCAAGCCCGGTCGCTCGAACAGATACTTTTGGACGTCGTTTATCGATCCGATGTCTGAGCCGAAGGAAGGGATGCTCTGGTTCGTGTCAGAACTTTACGCTCCGGAGCACGTATCTACCGGACATTTCGTCACGGGGATCGCTGAGGGCGTCGCGAACACGCGAAAGGTGGGAGTCATCTGCAGTCAGCCGACCTACGCCGCAAGAGGGATGCGAGCGCCGTCGAGCGAGTGTCGGAATCATGTTCGCGTGTTTCGTGTTACGCCGCCGGTGCTGGACAAGAACGTACTCGCTTCACGGTTGGCCCTTTCCGTGTCGGTGTCGTGGTTATTGTTTGTAAAGACGTTGAGCAAGGTGCGACGCGGCGATCACGTGATCGTAGTAACCAATCCGCCGTTCCTTCCTTACCTCGTAGCGCTGGCCTGCCGGTGGCGCGGTGCAGCGTACAGCGTGCTGGTTCATGATGTGTATTCGGACGTGCTTACCGCGGTTGGCCTCATCAGCGCTGGCGGACTGATGGAACGCGCTATCGCTGGCGCGGTGAGACGTCTGTATGCTCATGCGATGCGAGTCATCGTGCTCGGCCGCGACATGGCGACCCATGCGAGAGCAAGAGTGCAGGACCCGACAAAGGTCATCGTGATTCCCAATTGGGGCGACGATGATGTCGTACACCCCATCACGCGCGGAGCCAATCCGCGGTTTACCGTGCAGTATCTTGGCAACATCGGAAGGACGCACGACATCGAGACGCTGATTGAGGCTGCGCGGCGGACACGCGACTCTGGTATCGAATGGCAGTTCGTTGGTGACGGAGCCAAGCTTTCCGTCGTTCAGGCAGCCATAGAGACAGAGCACCTGCGCAACGTATCGTGGCGAGGTCGCGTTGGACACGAGCAACTGTCTTGAGACGCTTGGAGCGGCGGACGTTTCGGTGGTCGCCTTTGTGAACGGAATGGCGGGCATCTCGGTACCGAGCCGAGTGTACAACGTCATGTGCGCCGGACGGCCGATAATCGTTGTGGCTGACCGTCGGTCGGAGGTTGCTGAGCTCGTCGCCGAGCATGGCCTCGGGTGGATCGTCGAACCGGGCGACGTGCGGGCACTCGTACGTGCGGTAGAGGCAGCGGCGAGCGATCCTTATGCGGTCGTAGCCGCTGGCGCGCGCGCACGCGCTGTGGCCGAGAAGTTCTACACGCGCGGCGCTGTAGTGGCGCAATACGTGTCGCTAGCGAACACGCTGTGCGGACCGGAAGACCGAGGTCGCATGCGAATAGCCGTCGTCACGGGAAGTACCGGATTCATTGGCGGCCACGTGTGTCGCGCCTTGCTGGATTGCGGATGGACAGTGCGCGCACTGGTCAGGGCCGGGCGTCACGCTCCGGCGGGGAGTGCGGAAGTCCAGTGGGACGATTTTCGCGACGAACCGATGCTGCGGCACGCGTGCGACGGCGCGGACGTACTGGTTCACGCTGCTGGTGTTGCACACGTGTTTCACGCGTCATCACGCGATCGGCATCACACGACGTTGGCTGTGCGCGAAGCGCGTCCCTGGCGGCGTCCGCCGCGTCAGCGGCTGGTGTAGGTGCCGTGGTTCTGGTCAGCTCGATCGCGGCGGCAGTTGGCCGTGACGAGTACGCCCACGGCAAGCGTGCTGTCGAGAGAATGTCATGATCGAAACGCTCGCTGGCACACCGACACAATTGTTAATTCTCCGTCCGCCGATGATTTATGGGGAGGGGATACGCGGGCGGCCCCTCCGGTCTGTATTCACGAAATGGTGGCACGGAATCGTGTGATTCCATTGGCCGGGGTTACCAATAGACAGAACGTGGCGTACGTCGGCAATGTTGCCGATTGTGTTCGACGTCTCTGCGACCGTGCGGCCAACGGCCCTCCGATCGTTTATCCGGCGGACCGCACCCCCATGTCCACTGAAGATCTCGTACGTAAGATTGCCGGATCGCTTGGCATGCCGACTCGCGTTGTTCGCGTTCCGTTGTCGATTCTTCGTACCGCCGGTTTGATTGGAACGCTGTCGCGCGGATGGCTCAGTCCAGTAACCCGTGAGGACGTGCTCAGAGCAACTGGAACACTCGTGGTTGATTCAATGCCTGATTTCGCGCCGTACGGGGGCGCCCCGCTTTTCAACTGACGAGGGACTGGCACGGTCTGCGACATGGTTTCGGAGTCGCTGATGTCGACGGAATTAATCGCGATTCTGGCAATCGCGTTCGCTGCGTCCCTAGCGCTTACCGGCTGGATTCGAGGCGTTGCCGTGACGAGCGGGCTGATGGATATTCCGAACGAACGCAGTTCTCATGTGGCCCCCGTACCGCGGGGCGGGGGACTGGCGTTCGTCGTCGTTTCGTTTGCCGCCGTTGGCGTTGGATACCTGCTAGGCCTCGTGCCACCTCCACTTGCCTCGGCGCTGGTCGTCGGCGGCAGCATTGTCGCATTCATCGGGTGGCTTGACGATCGCATGAGCGTCGCACCCGGCACGCGCTTCATCGTCCAGATCGGGGCCGCGTGGTGGGCGATCCATGCGCTCGGTGGGAGTCCAATCGGCTCTTCAACCGGCTCTTCGCCACGCTGATCGCCATTGTCTGGATGGTCAATCTTTTCAACTTCATGGATGGACTGGACGGAATTGCCGCGACGCAAGCGGCGTCCGCATGCGTGTTTGCCGCGATTGCTCTGGGATTCACAACCGACATTGCAATAGCCTACTGCTGTAGTGTGATCGCGGCCGCAGTCGGCGGTTTCTGTGGTGGAATCGTCCACCGGCGAAGATCTTCATGGGGGACGTTGGAAGCGGTACGCTCGGATTTTTGCTAGCGGTGCTCGCCCTCACGTCGCACCGCGCGACAACGGTTGGTTTAACCGGGTGGGGGTTTCTGCTCGCGCCATTCATCGTCGACGCCACGTGCACTCTGTGCGATGCGGCTTTCTTCGCGGTGAGCGTCCATGGAAACCACATCGCGACCATGTGTACCAGCGCGCGGCGCGTAGATGGCGATCGCATCTGAGCGTGACCGTCGGCTACGTCACGGTCGAGGCTCTGCTTGGGAGCGCGTTGCTATTCTGGCGTGGACGTGTCCCCGTCGGTGGGTTGGTTGCCGCCTATGTCGGGTTGCTGGCGTTGTACGTTGTGTTGCGACTCACGACCCGCAAAGTTTAGCCGGCCGATGCACGAATCGTGGCAAGCGTAATGGTCGCCGCGTCTGAGGGGCTCGGAAACGCTTTTCCGCGCGTGGCAGCCGCGTCTCGTAAATTGTCGCGATGCTTCGGATCATCCATCAGTCCCCCGAGTACACGAGCAATGTCTGCCGGTGCATATGGATCAAAATACGCGGCGGCGTCGCCTGCGATTTCGGGCATGACGCCCACCGAAGAGCATGCGATCGCAACGCCCATTCGCAACGCTTCGACGAGTGCCGTCGGACAATTCTCGCAGACGGATGAGAATGCAAAGATCTCGCAGCGGGCAAGCAGCGCGCTGACTTCTGACGCGGCGACATCGCCAAGCAGGCGCACTTCCGCCTCATCCACTTCGAGCTGGGCAAGACGTGCGCGGACTCTAGCGCCGTAGTCGCCAACGTATTCGGCGCCGGCCAGGATAAGTGTCCAGTCATTGGATCGCGCCCGTCGTGCGCTGATGAATCCATCGATCAGCTCCAGAAGGTTCTTGTACGGGTACAAGTGCGCGACTGACAAATCTCCCTCGTGGCGTCTGGCGTCGGGTGTCGCGCCGGTCTGGATACCAGGGACCCGTTCTGTAAATAACTATGCCGCGGTGAGCATCGAACTCAAATCTGTCGACAAAAAGATCGAGGAAGTATCGTGATAGAAAGATGACGCGACGTGATCGCTTTGCAGACAGGAGCATGAAGAAGCCGAGCACTCGCCAGCGGACACGCAGACCGATACCCGCGTCGCGAATATCGCGCACGGTGCCGCGTTCTGAAATGTGTCTCGTTACACAAGGCACCGATGTGGCTAGCGGGATTGTATTCGCGGGGCAGAAGAGTACGTCTATATGTTGCTTTGCAAGTAACCACGGCAGGTTCACCTGCTCGGCGAGAACTCGTCTGAGACTCCCACGGTCTGCGGCCTCGACGATGATCAATTCGCACCGGGCTGGGATCACATCACGTAGTCGCTGGGCCGACCCGCTGCTCGCGAAGATAACCAGCTGGTCGTCGCCCAGGGCACCGGTCCGGTTCCATTCGGTGAGGAGCTGGGTGAGATTGGCCAGGCTGCCTCCATGAGCTTGGAAGAGCGCGTTTACTCCGATTCGCATCTGGACCGGTGTGAGGGGTTTACCGCCGGTAGATCGCTCACCGGCAGCGGAGTTAACTTTAATCCATTGACCACCGCATCGCAGCCTGCTTTTCTGGCGGATCGGATACCCTCACACAGCGCCTCGGTCACCCTCACCTTTTGAATAATCGCGTACTTTCAGCGCTGCTGGTCACGCTCCTGCTCGGCAGCGCAGCGACGCTCGCAGCGTTGTTCAATCTCGGGTGGGTCGTCCCACTGCATGTAGGGATAGTCATGCTTCTCGGCGGGTGCATTATCGCTGTTGCGGCGATACGGGTGACCCCGCTCAGCATCTACCCGAGGCTGATGTTGCTCGCCTACGGCGTACCTTTCAGCATTCTCGTCGGTTATCTCTTCGAGAACAATTACGTCTGGATGTTCACCGCGCGGGGCATCCAGGTAAGCTCCGATCCGGTATTGATTGCGCAGATGGTAGACGTAGGGTTGATCGGGTTGCTGGGGCTTGTAGCGGGCTTGTTTGTGGTGCCGCCGGTGGGTGACGTCGTCTTGCGCGCAGTTCAAACGCCAAAACGCACGCTTGACCCGATCGCGTTTGCGCTCGCGCTGGTTGGTGCAGTCGCCTTTTCATGGGTCGCGAGCCCGTCGGCTACGATCTTCGACACGGCCACAAACTCTACCAGCGTAGCTGACAAGCTGAATTTCGGTGCTGCTTACATGGTTTCGTATCTCATCTTTGCACTCCTGTTCATGGATACGGAGCGTGAGAGCCAGGTCGGTGTGCGAGCTGCGAAGGGCTGGGTGCTCGCGGCGGCGGCGGCGTACGTCGTCATATTCCTGCAATTGCTGAGAGGCGATCGCGAGTCCAGCGGCATGTTGGCGGCGTTCGCCGCGCTTTATCTTACGTCGCCAGCGGGACTTAAGGCTGACACACCCGCCGCTTCCGTGAGCCGGAGGAGAATCGTGAAGTTGATTCCACCCGGCGTCGCGGCGCTCGTCGTTTTTGTCGGTTTGGGTGCGATTCGGTATAACGCGTCAACACTCGTACGGACATTGTCGCCCGTTCAGATCGTGCGACTCGGTTCGGCACAAAGCACGTGGACTGCTGTGTTGTGGACCAATCTCAGTGCCGCATGGCAGTACCGCGTCGGAGATTTGCAGTACCATTACGGCGAAACGTACGTCGACTACGTACTGGCTCTTCCTCCTGGCCCCATCACGAAAGCTATCGGCGTGTCACGACCCATCGAAAAGGGGACGAGTCTTGCGTCCGAGGATCCGGCCGGAGTTTCGTCAGGCGGTCTACACCCGGTTGTCACGCCATTCAAGAACTTCGGAGCATTGGGTGTCGCGGGAATTCTGTTTCTGTGGGGATGGCTCATTGCAAATATCGAGCGCTGGAGCATGTTGAATGGTTTTGGCGGCCGGTGGATCTGGGCGGCTGCAGTATGCTCCGGTTTGATGTGGTTTTGGTACGGCGATCCACCTTTCATTCGAGCGCTGATGATCGCCGGAATGCTCTACATCGTTTACAGGATTGCGATTGGGCTGCGGATAGCCGCGCCGCGGCCAATTCCGGCAGCAACTCATCCGATGAAGAGATAGAAGCCCGATATGTGTGGAATCGCGGGTGAGATGCGCGTCGGCGGCGCTGATCGTGACTGGCTCGTCGCGGGCACAAGCTGTCTGGCGCATCGCGGGCCGGATCAGGAAGGGATATGGATCTCGAGCGATCGTACGGTAGGACTCGGGCATCGCCGGCTTGCTGTCATCGACCTGTCAGATGCATCAAGTCAGCCGATGTCGACCCCTGACGGCTCGATCACGATCGTATTTAATGGCGAGATCTACAACTTTCGCGAAGTCCGCGAGGAACTTCGGTCGCTCGGTTACACGTTCGTGTCAGCGGGTGATACGGAAGTCGTTCTCCATGCCATTGCGGAGTGGGGCGAGGACGCGCTTCGTCGCCTAGACGGAATGTTCGCAATTGCCGCGTACGATGCGCGGTCCAACCGCCTGTTGCTTGCACGGGACCGAGCCGGTGAGAAGCCGCTTTATGTGTGGCGCAGTCAGAACGGCGTGGCCTTCGCGTCTGAGCTCAAGGCCATGCTCGTACATCGAGACTTCCCACGCGAGATCTCAGCAGATGCTATGGAATGGTATCTGGCTTACGGCTATGTGCCACGCGATCTCTGCATCTTCGCTGGTGTGCATAAGGTTATGCCGGGTCACTTCGAGTGGCACGGGCGAGTGTCGGGCGGGGAGCAGCAGACATATTGGCGACTGCCGTGTCCATCCGGACGAGTCGGCTCCACGGGTGACCTGGTCGCCGAACTCGACGTACTGCTCTCCGACGCCGTTCGTAGACAATTGATTTCGGACGTCCCCATTGGTGTCCTGCTCAGCGGCGGACTGGATTCGAGTCTGCTCACTGCATACGCGAGCACTGTCGCCGGCTCCACTCTTCGCACGTTCACTGTGACGTTTCCGGCGCACAGCGCATTCGATGAATCCGCCCATGCCGCACGCGTTGCAGCTCATTTCGGCACAAACCACACCGAACTATCAGCCGACGATGTGAGCGCTGACATGCTGCCGACGCTCGCGCGTCAATATGACGAGCCACTCGGTGATTCCTCTGCCGTCCCTACTTACTTGGTGTCGCGACTGATCCGGCCGTTCGCCACAGTGGCAATAGGCGGCGACGGGGGCGACGAACTGTTCGGAGGTTATCCGCATTACTCATGGTTGCGACAACAGCAGATCGCGAGAGCGTTCAGTCCAGCGCCGTTGAGACGAGTGGTTGCCCACGCGGCAGAACGCCGTCCGATTGGCACGCGGGGACGCAACCAGGCGATGGGGCTCGGCGAAAGCGTCGCCGGGAGTATCGCACGTGCAAATCTCCTGTTCTCGCCTGATGCAAGGCTGCTCCTGGCAGGTCATTGGCTGCCCACAGCTGGTAGTGGACGCCCGGAGTGCGATAAGATGCAGTTTGCTCGCGAAGCGGAAGGCAACGCGGCTGCCGCAAGCGCGCGCGTCGACTTTCTTACATATTTGCCGGACGACTTGCTGGTCAAGGTCGATCGCGCGAGTATGATGGCGTCACTAGAAATCCGGGCGCCGTTTCTCGATCGGCGTGTCGTTGAGTTTGCATTTGGGCGAGTGCCAGCGACGCTGCGTGCGACCGCCCGCAAGCGCAAGATTCTCCTCAGAGAGCTGGCAACGCGACGGCTCCCAACTGGCTTCGATCGCAAGCGAAAGCAGGGGTTCTCCATTCCCCTGGCGACCTGGTTTGCTGGCCCTTGGCGCGAGATGCTGCATGATGTTCTCCTGGATGACGGCCAGACCGCGGCGTTCAACGCCGACGCGGTCACGGCGCTGATTGCAGGTCAGCGGGCCGGCGCTCACAATGCGCAGCGGCTGTACGCGCTGCTAATGTTTGAGTTGTGGCGCCGAGAGCATCGTATTTCGCTTCCCACTCCGTAAGTTTGAGGCATCCCACAATGACGGCGACACCTACTCCAACGTTCTCGCGAAATCCGGCCAGCGCTCCGGACGATATTCGGCCCATCTCGCTTGGTGAAATCTGGCGAGTGCTGCGTCAGTCGAGCCGCCTGATACTGCTTGTCACCGGCGTCATCGCCGTTGCAACCGGTGTTTTTGGGCTATTGAAGCCGCTCACCTACACCAGTGAGCTGACTTTTTTTCCACAACCTCGGAGCGGCGAGAGCCTCGGCAGTGGACTCGCCGCACAATTAGGGCTCAGCGCCCTACAAGGTGATCCGACGCAGTCACCCCAATTTTATACCGATCTCGTGCAGACGCGACCCATACTGGAGGCGGTCGTTCGCCAGAAATTCGAGTTCATGTCGGATACCGGCAAATTCTCCGGCTCACTCATCCAGCTATATGCGCATCCTGATCACTCGGCGCCGCGTCAACTGGACGAGGCCGTGCGCGCTTTGACCAATATGGTCGACGCCACCGTCTCGACTCGATCGGGTCTGGTAGTGCTCCGTGTAACATCGATCGACCCTGCACTTTCGCGTGAGATTGCTGCAGCGATGTTAGCGCAGATTCAGGACTTCAACCTTGCAAAGCGGCAATCGCAGGCGCGGGCCGAGCGGAATTTCGTTGAACAACAGCTCAATGGCGCCGAAGCTGAGCTGCGCGCGGATGAGGATAGACTCGCGGCGTTCCTCGTGTCGAATCGTGCCGCCGGCGCGCCAACCCTCGCGTTGCAGCGAGATCGTTTCGAACGGGCTATCTCGCAGCAACAGGGTGTCGTTTCCGGACTCGCTCAAGCCTTCGAGAAGGCGAAGATCGATGAGGTCCGGGACACACCCGTCCTCACAGTCGTCGAGCCGCCTGAGGCGCCGGTCGAGCACGATGCACGCCGAATTATCGCACGCGTAATTACGGCGTTGTTCGGTGGCCTCGCGCTTGGTATCGTGATCGCGCTGTTGCGTTCGTATATGGCGGAAGCTAAGGCACGATCTGAAAACGATGCGACCGCATCTCGCGCTGAATACACAACGGCGCTACACGCCTAACGGCACCCGCACTATCGGATGTGAGCAATCAGACCGAGTGTCGCGTTAACGTTGACTTCGCGCTGTAGTTCTGCACCACGCTTTCCAGCGGTAATGGATGCTCCGTAAAAAACATCCACAGCGCGACCCATTCGATGCCGGTCGTATCCAACAGTCGCAAACAAGTGAGAGGCTCGCGTCGACACCGTGTCGGTTGCAAGTAGTGTGAGCTCATTGTTCTGTGCCGTGCGTTGCACGTACCAAGTCGTTCGCCCGCTCGGCGAATACGTCTCCCACGCAATCTGCGCCACCCGCCGGCGACCCGACTCCGACATCCGCACCAAGTGGCTGCCCGTCCTCCGTATGTCCCTGCCGCAACGGACCGTGCACATAAATGAAGCCTTCATCCCGATGCCGTCCAACGTCGGTGCCGTTCCGTCGATATACTCCGCTCTCAACGCATGAAACGTCGTTTCACTCGTCGCAAACACCTTCCTGAATCCCACCATCGCTATCCGTGAATGATCCGGCTCCGATTCCAGATCGCGTATGTCCGCGTTGTGATCCTCGTGCCCGTACTCTGCATACAACTCGAACCCGCTGTGCGGTAACACCCACCTTCCAAACAACGACGCCAGCTGATTCTTCAACGCGTCCTTGTCGTCGATCCCAGGCAGCGCGATTCCGCGGGGCAGCGAGCTCTTGAGGATTCCCTCGAACGGAGACTTCAGCTCCGCAGACCCTATACTCCCGAACCACGCCTGGTGAAAGAACCTCGCCGCACCGAGCTCCAGTCCGGGAATCGGCGCCGGCGAGAACGTTACGACGAGGCCCGACATGAATCGCTTCGTCCCCGCGTGATTCGCGTCGGTGAACGTGTCAGGCCCGACGACGGGGGAGAACGCTGACTGTCGCTCGAGCCCGTATACCACCCGCGCCTGGACCTTTCCGATTCCGATGTTCGTTGGCCGCTCGGTGCCGAGGAATGCGTGGGGAATTCCAGCTGCGTTGTTACCGAGTATGACGGGAAAAACCGTAGCCGGCCCCCAGTACTGATTTGCAGTACTGAATCCCGCGGACACACCGAACCAGTCGATGCGCAACGTGCTCTGACCCCAGTCGAAGCGCGAGTAAGCTCCGTCCCCGAATCGCTGCGGCAGATCGACTTCAGAGGGGAAATCCCCGTTCGCAAATCGCCCGTTACCGGTCTGGCCGTTCGGCTGGAGCTTGAACGATGAGTTCTGCGCGCTGAACACTACCGGATTCAGTACGAGCGATATAGGGCCCCACGCGGCCGCAACGCCGCCTTGCAACGACGTGGTCACTCCGCGTCCGGCCCATACCGCTCCGTCGTTGCTGCCCCACGGAAACGCGCTGTTGAATCCCACGTTGGCCGCGAGTGGCAGCACCGAGAAATGATGCGCGCTGTCGGATTTGAACAGCCAGCTCCTTTGCCACGGGTGTGCTCCGCTAATCTTCGACAAAGAATCGACTTGTGGAGCTGAGAACGGTCGCAGCCCCCACGCGCCCAACGGTACTTTCCCGAGCGTCTGCAGGTAGCGCACGTAGTTGTCGAGCTCGAAGCCTGCGGGGATTCCACCTCGCGCGCCGGCAACACTGGATTCGCTCTGTGCGACAGCTGTCTGTGACATGACAAGCAGCCCGATGCCCACAGCCAGTGACGCGCGGATGGTATTGCGGATGGTGTTGCGGATGGTGTTGCGAGTGACCCTGTTGGAGTAAATTGGCATCGGTGACGCAAATGAAACTGACGGATCCGCCCATGCGACGTATGTCGCATCGCTCGGCCCAATCTACTCGCTACGAGCAGGCCGCGCAGCTACGCACTCGGTGGATGGCGCTGATGCTGTCACTCACGTTTGGTGTCACGGCGTTGCCACTCCCGGCGCAGTCTGCCAGGCCGCAACGCCAGATCGGTCCGGTTACATATCCGACATCGGACGCCAGCGACCGAATTCGACTGGCGCAGCTCGCGGGCGATACGTCCCATCTGGGTGCGTACCTCGTGCGGTCGCCATCGACGATTCTTTTCGGCGACAGCACTCTCGTTCCGGCGCGGCGGTCATCTCAAATGGCTGGCACCAGACGTCCACATGACCGTCAACAGCGCGATTCCCCTGTCCCTGAACGAGGGCGGAATGTGGGCCGGACGTGGTGTTTCCACGCGCCTGACTGGCGGAGCGGAGCTTTCAGCGGGAAGACTTCGCGTTGTAATAGCACCTGAGTTCTGGACGACTATCAACGCGCGCTTCGACCAGATATCGCGCAAGAACGGTTATTACTACTACCTCGCGTTCGCTCCGGCGTCCCGCGATGGCGGTGGTTTCGCGAATCGCTGGTATGCGCAGCCCTATTCGGCGGATCTCCCATGGCGGTTCAGCAGCTCCCCGATGGGACGAGTGATTCCCGGCCAGTCAGGAATCTGGTACAACACCGGTCCGATCGAGATCGGCGCCACTTCGGAGAACATGTGGTGGGGCCCCGGTATTCGTAACGCGATAATCATGAGCGACAACGCGGCCGGAATTCCCAGATTGGAGATGCGTACCGCGCACCCATTCAAAACGCGTGCTGGAGACTTCGAAGCGCACTGGTTCGTGGGTGCGCTGTCGGAATCGCAATTCTTCGATACGACGAAAGCGAACGACGTGCGCTCGATTGCCGCAGCAGCGGTCACGTGGCAGCCGGCGTTTCAACCCACGCTCACGCTGGGCGTTACCCGCGCCGTTTACGCGACGTCAAGTGGATATGGGTCTGTCCCATTTCGCTGGTTCGACGTCCTCGCCAACACCGGGCGGCCGGCCAACCACCTGCCGTCAGATTCGTCGCTCACGCCCGGCGGCCGCGATCAGCTATTCTCTCTTTTCGCCCGATGGGTATTTCCAGACGATGGTTTCGAGGCATACACCGAATGGGCGCGCCAGGAGCTGCCTGCCTCCCTGCATGACTTCATCGTCGATCCGACCCACTCGCAGGGGTACACGCTCGGTCTCCAGTACAGACGGCCCGGACCAATCGATAAACCAACGTTTCGCGTTCAGGGCGAGGTGACCACGCTGGAGCAGAGCGGGGACTTCAAGAACCGTCCTGTCGGCGTTTTTTATACCAGCCGGCGGGTGATTCAGGGCTACACTCAGCTCGGGCTACCCATCGGCGCGTCGTTCGGCCCCGGTGGCTCGAGTCAGTGGCTCGCTGTCGACCGCATCTGGTCTGGTGGATCGATTGGTGTAACATTCAATCGTATCCGCTGGAACGAAGATGTACGAAGCACCTTCACGTGGCCGGCCTATCTTGGGTATTGCAATCACGACGTGTCAATCATGCCAGGCGTTCGCGCAGGACACAATGTTGGCGGAGGGTATCTGTCCGGCAACGTGAGCTTCGGCGACAGGCTGAACTACAACTTCCAGAACATCTCCGGCTGTAAGGGCGCGGCGATGGTGGATGTGCACAACACGAGCGTCTCCATCTCGTATTCCCCCTTCAAGTGACGCAACCGCTGGAACAGCGGGTCATCTGGCCGGATACTTGCGCCGGTCGTCCGGCGAGGATGTCCAACCGCTCCGTTCGATCAATTTCGCCCGATCTGCATGACGCCTGATTCGTCATCCGAGCCAGCGCAGCGATTAAGGCTCCATTCATTACCCAAAACCGTACCAGGCCGCCGAGCTCCCAGCGCAACAGCTGAATGGCCGGCGCGCGTACTGCGTCAACGCCGCCCGATCGCGGTCCGACGGCACGCAGTCCGGCTCATCAAGCGCCTCCTCGTGCTTGGCGTCGCCGACGTTTCGGCAGTTCTGCTCATCCAATCGATCGTTTGGGCGCTTGCCAATTCGGAGAGCGTCCCACTTCTCGGCGGCATTCCGACCCCGTTCGGTCCCGCTCCGGCAGTCGTTCTGCTCGCGAGCCTCCTCGTCACGGGAAACTATTTCCGGGGCGTGCATCTGTATCAGGCCGCGCGTCTCGCCGCGGCCTCGGGAGTAGCGGCCGCGGTCTTTCTGTGGCCTCTGGTGGCCATTCACGGCCCACTGGTGGCCCTTCAACTGTTCGTCGTTGTCGCGGCAGGACTCTGGATCATTCTGGCCGCCGAGCGCCGACTGACGCAGTGGTTCCTGCGCGAGATCTGGCCGGGGCCCAATGGCGCGACGCCGGCGATCGTGGTCGAGCGCGCCGACGCGGAGCAGTGGAACTTCGACCAGATGACCACCGAGTTCGGCGGCGACTACCGGCCGATCGGGACGCTGACTCTGGGCCGCGACGGGAAGCAGCGTGAGGCTCTCACGCGACTTGCGCACGCGATCAGCTCTGTCGGCGCCGAGGCGGTAATCGTGGCGTCGCACCTCGAAGAAGAGCAGGTCCGTGAGGTGTTGGACATCAGTTTATCGGCAGGGTGTGAGTTTCTGTATCCCGCGAGGTCGGTGCAGATAGCCGGCCGTCGGCCGTTGCTCGTCTGGCACAAGGACGAGCCGTTCTTCGAGCTCGGGGCGCCGCTACTCAAGGCGCAGGCACTGGTTGTGAAGCGGGCCGTGGATGTGATCGGCGCCGCGCTCGCCGTGGTAATACTGGCGCCGATCATGGCGGCTGTCGCGCTGGTGATCCGGCTGGATTCCCCAGGTCCGATCTTTTTCTGGCAGGATCGTGCCGGACTGGGGGGCAAGCGCTTCCGGATGCTCAAGTTCCGGACGATGCGCGTCGGCGCCGATGACGAGAAGGAAGACTTCGCCCACCTCAACCTCACCGGCGATCCGCGCCTGTTCAAGATTCCGAACGATCCGCGCGTGACTCACTTCGGCGCGTGGCTCCGCCGGTGGAGCATCGATGAGCTGCCCCAGTGCTGGAACGTGCTCATCGGCGACATGTCGCTGGTCGGCCCTCGGCCGTTCTTCGAGTCGGATCTGGAATCGTATGAGGATCATCACTTCCGCAGACTCGACGCCAAGCCCGGTATCACCGGTCTCTGGCAGGTGAATGGCCGCAGCGACGTGGTGGATTTCGAGGAAGTCGTTCGCTACGACCGGGAGTACATCGAGCACTGGTCGCTACCACTCGACTTCAAGATCATGCTGAAGACGATCCCGGTGCTTTTCAGCAGAAGCGGCGCGTACTGACCGCGTGAGCGGCGCCGCATTCCTGCGGGCGTTTTCCGCCACGTCTCGCTAAATTCAGCCCATGCAAGTGTTCATCTCCGGCGCGGCCGGTTTTCTCGGAAGTCATCTCGCCGAGTCCTACGTGGCGCAGGGCGCCCACGTCGTGGGCTGCGATAACCTGATCGGCGGCGAGCTCTCCAATCTGCCCGAGGGCATTCAGTTCGAGCAGGCCGACTGTTGCGACGTCGGCGCGATGAAGCGGCTCATGGCCGGCTCCGATCTCGTTTATCACTGCGCGGCGATCGCTACGGAAGGTCTCAGCGTGTTTTCGCCGGCACTCATCGCACAGCACGTCTATCAGAACACCGCTGCCATGCTCGTTGGTGCCGCATCGAACAGGGTTGGCCGGTTCATCAACTGTTCCAGCATGGCGCGCTACGGCGACGCGCAGGCTCCGTTCACCGAAGACACAAAGCCGCAGCCTGTCGATCCGTACGGCATCGCCAAGTACGCGGCCGAGATGCTGGTGAGGAACGTTGCAGATACGCATGGCTTCGAATACGCCATCGCGGTGCCGCACAACATCATCGGTCCCAAACAGAAGTACGACGATCCATATCGCAACGTCGCGAGCATCATGATCAACCGCATGCTCAAGGGCGAGCAGCCGATCATTTACGGCGACGGCGGTCAGAAGCGTTGCTTCTCCTTCGTGCAGGATTGTGTCGATCCTCTCATGAAGATGGGCACGCGCGATGGAATCGCCGGCGAGGTGATCAACATCGGCCCCGACGAGGAATACATCTCCATCCTCGAGCTGGCGCACACGATCGCGGATCTGATGAACTTCACGCTGGATCCGATTTTCGTGCCGGAGAGGCCACGCGAGGTGCGCTACGCTACGTGCTCCGCGGACAAGGCGCGACGCCTGCTCGACTACGAGACCAAGGTCTCCCTCCGCGACGGGCTCCGCAGCATCATCGAATGGATCCGCGCCAACGGCACTCGGCCTTTCCAGTACCATCTCCCGATCGAGATCGACTCGCCGTTGGTGCCGAACACGTGGAAGCAGCGGATGATGTAGTGCGTCTGCCTTGAGCAACGAAATATTTCGTGCACTGCGTTCGCGTGTCGGGCGCAATGCACTCCTCAATCTTGCTGGGCTCGCGGTGCCGCTCGTCGTCGCCGCAATCGTGCTGCCCACACTCACGCACGCACTCGGTCCGGCACGATTCGGATTGCTGGGTGTCAGCTGGGCATTTCTCGAGTACCTGACGCTCTTCGACGTGGGGCTGGGCAAGGCGACGGTGCGCTATGTTGCCGATTCCATCGCACGCGGCACCGAGGATGTCTCGCAGATAACCTCCGTGTCGCTCTCCGTGCAGCTCATCATCGGGTGCTGTGCAGCCGCGATACTCAGCTACTTCTCCGGAAGTCTCGCACAGCACGTGTTTCGTGTGGATCCGGGACTGATCGACGAGGCGTCGCTGTTGTTCGTGGTCGTCGCGGTGAATCTTCCGGTGGTACTCGCGCTGACGACGTTCCGCGGTGTGCTGGAAGGTGCACAGCACTTCACGCTGAGCAACGCGATCAAGATTCCGGCGTCGGCCGGATCGATAATCATTCCTGCGATTCTGGCCCGGCTGGGGCATTCGCTACCTGACATGTTGATGTGGGTGCTGGCGTGGCGCGCGCTCGCATCACTTGCGACGCTGTATGCAATACGACGCGTGATTCCCGGCTTTCGCGTCGAGCCACCGCGCGATTGGAGAAGGCTGCGGAGCCTCATCAGTTTCGGTGGATGGGTCGCGGTGTCCGGTGTGGTGAGTCCGATGCTGGTTTATTTCGATCGGTTCGCGCTTGGAGCGCGATCCGGGCTTACTGCAGTCGGGTATTACACGGCACCGTACGAGGGAATAACACGCCTCCTCATGATTCCGAACAGTCTGATCAGCGCGCTTTTTCCGCTTTTGACCGGACTCGGTGTAGTAGCGGCAGCGGGTCGCATCGACCGGCTCTTCGCATCGTCCATGCGTGCGCTTTTGATCATGATGAGCATTCCGGCAGCGATCGCGCTCTTCTTCGCTCCGGTCATTCTACAAGTCTGGATGGGCCCGGACTACGCAGCGCACGGCGCCATGGCGCTGCGCGTCCTTTCGGTCGGCGTACTCATCAATGCCATCGCGCACATCCCTTACACATTTCTCGAAGCAGCTGGACGGCCCGATGTCCCGGCAAAGTTTCACATGATCGAGCTTGTGATTCACGTTCCGTTTGCGTGGTATCTGGTCGGACGGTACGGTATAACGGGAGCAGCCGTAGCGTGGACCGCACGCGTCACACTCGACACCACACTGCTGCTCCTCGCTGCCAACCGAATCGTCCCGGTGTCACTGCGTCGGGTGCTGTGGACGCGGCGAGTCACGGAATTGGCGGCGTGATGAGCGCAGTCCGCGGAAAACGGGAGTGCGAGTGACGCACGTCGCTGCATCGATCGTTTCCACCGGCGAGGGCGACAAGATCCGTGCCTGCCTGGAGTCGCTCGTCTCCCAGAGATTCGATGGAAAGTTGACAGTAGTGGTCGTCGTCAACGGCGTGGATGACAGCACGTCTCGCGTGACGCGTGAGCTGATCCACGACGCGATGATTCTAAAACGAGCAACGCCATTCGGGTTCGCCGAGAATCACAACGACGCGCTCGCGAGTACCGGCTTTGACTTTGGACTCGTTCTCAATCCCGATGTCGTACTGGAGCCGGATTGCATTGCAGCGATGGTGGCTGCGATGGCTCGGCACGAAGATGCGGGAGTCGTCGCTCCGCTATTGAGCTTTCCCTCGGGCGCGCCGCAGCCGTCGGCGCGTCGCTTTCCGCGCCTGGGTGGAACCATACTGCGACGCACACCACTCCGGCGACTGGTAGGCGAGGGTCGAGTCACGCGGACCGCGCACTATCTTCCGCCACCGACGGAGGACCGGAAGATCGACTGGGCGCTCGGCGCCTGTCTCTTCGTACGTCGCGCTGCGTGGACGGAGCTCGGCGGCTTTGATCCTGGCTATCGCCCGCTGTACATCGAGGACGTCGACCTCGCGTGGCGGATGTGGAAGGCCGGCTGGGCGGTATGGCAGACTCCCGATGCTCGAGCGATGCACGAGCATCAGGCGGCGACCGACAAGACGTTCTTCGACCGGCGCACGCTCTGGCACATGCACGGCATGGCCAGGTTCGTGAGAAAACATCCGCGCATTCTCGTGCCCGGGCCGAATGTCAGATAATCGCCGCACGATTCTTTTCGTGCACGGTGCCGATGAGTGGTATGGATCGGACTATGTGCTGTACGAGATCGTGCGTGCACTGGAAGGGACGGAATTCGACGCGATGGTGCTGGTACCGGACGACATCAGCTCGGAGCTTCCGCCAGAGATGCGTCTCAGCGGACGGTTGCGCGCTCGCGGCGTGCCAGTACACTCGGTTCCGCTCACCGTGTTGCGCCGGCGGTACATGACACCAACCGGCTTCGCGCGGCTGCTAGGACAGGCACCGGCCTCGCTCCGCACAGCAATGGATGCAATTGGTGATCGTAAGATCGCGATGGTTCACTCACACACTGCGACTGTCCTTACTGGAGCCCGCGTTGCGCGAGCGTTGCACGTTCCACACCTGTGGCATGTTTCCGAGATCGTCGAACGTCCGCATGTGGTGAGAACGTGGCTTTCGCGCAAGGTCGCACGATCGTCCGACAGCGTGGTTGCAGTATCGAACGCCGTGAGAAACCACATCATCGATACGCAACCTGGCGCGGCGCCGAAGATATCTGTGATATACAATTGCATAGATCCTGCGCGCTTTGCGAGCAGATCATGCACGCCGACGCGCGACGCGAAATCTGGCACAAACCAGGATGCGCGGGTCGTTGTGGGAATGATCGGGCGCGCCGGAACGTGGAAGGGGCAGGAGCTGCTTCTCCAGGCGGCCAGAACCGTATGCAGTGTAGTTCCCAACGCTCAGTTCGTCTTCGCCGGCGGCGTACTGGAAGGAAATTTCGCCGCTCTGGACATTCTGCGGGCTGCCGCGCGGGATTACGGAATCAACGATCGCGTGACGATTCAGGAATATTGTGCGGACACACCGTCGTTGCTGAGCACGTTCGACGTCTTCGTACAGCCGTCACTTCGTCCCGATCCGCTTCCAACGACGATCCTCGAGGCCATGGCGAGCGCGTTGCCCGTTGTCGCGACTGACCACGGTGGCGCTCCGGAGATGGTGACCAACGGAGTGACAGGGCTACTCACCACGCCAGGCGATGCCGATGCGATGGCTCGCGCAATAATAAGTCTGTTGCACGATCGGGAGACGCGCGTGAGGATGGGGAAGGCTGGACTTGATCGAGTGCGGCGTGACTTCTCCTTCGACTCGTTCAGCTCGGCGTACCTGCGATGCTATCGCGAACTTGCCGCCGCGCGGCAGACACCACCGCGTTAGCGACAGCATCACGGTCGACGGTTTCGAGCGCCCGTCTCATCTCTTGCGGCGAGAGATACTCGCCGGGTGGCGCGATGTCGATTTCGGTCGCGCAATATTTCCCGCTCCCGATCTCGGTCGCACCCATGTTCCGCACGAAGAAGACGGGAATGGTCGCGGCATTGGCGAGATGACGCGGGCCTGAGTCGGCGCCGAGGAACACTGCGCATCGCCTGAGCATCGCGCCGTACGCGAGCAGGTGCAGCGTGCCAGCTGACACATTTGCCCGATCTCCCAATTCGACGGCGATTGCGTCCAGAACAGGTCGGTCGTTCGCGGCACCACTGAGTAGCACGCGAGCCGTGGGTGCCAGCACGAGCACTCGGCGAAGGATATCGGTAAAGAATCCGGGGGGAAAGTCGCCAATCGTCTGGCGCGTCGTCACCGCGGATGCGATCACAAACTCCGCGTCGTCAATTGCCAACCGCTGCCACTCTGAATCGGCCGCGCGAAGATCGCTCGCCGACGGATAGATCCTCGGTCGCAACGGCGACGGGTCAGGCACTCCAGTTACAGATTCGACCATCTGCCGGAACGCGGCGGGATGAGACGTCGGACCCTCGGTAGCGATCCCCAACGTTACCAGTCCGGATAATCCTTTGCGCGTGAATCCGACGCGATTGGGAATCCCAAGCTTGAGTGCGAGCATTACCGCGTGATGATGTGCAATGTTGTCACTGCACAGCGCCACGTCGAACATTTCCTTCGCCAACTCATCGCGCTTCGCCGGATCGAGTGGTCCCTCGTCGCTGTCTGACGTCCATGGCAGGACCTGAGCGAGCGCCGGATTGCCCGCAAGCACGGCAGCGCCGCTCTCCGACGTCAGATATGACCAGCGGCACTCCGGCAAGCCTCTCTGCAGCGCTTCCAGCGAGCATGTACGGTAGAGCACGTCGCCTATGTGATCCCTGCCAATGATTACGCCCGTTCGCCAACTTACTGGCGGAGCTGGAGCCGATCTCGACGCGGCTCTTGCGATGAGCCGCAATCCAGGTGCGGCGATTTCACTCGCCACCGCCAGCGCATAATGATACGAGTCGCGGAACTGGCTACGATCGACCATCAAGCAGGATCGTCGGTCAAGCCGTGCAGGAAGCCGCGCAATATCGCGCTCCCCATGGCTGGACGACCGCGCAGCAGCTCGACGAGCGAGCGCGCCGGTTTTGTGACGACCAGGTAGGTAAGCGCGGTCACGCGGTCGAGTCCGCGATAGTTGCGACGCACGTAATACCCTCGATGGCGATTCTGCAGGAACGCGGCGCGCGGCGTGGCTTTCTCGCCCCCCATGCTTGCGCTAACTCTGTGATAAGCCCGCGCAGCCGGTACCAGCATCACGCGCCAGCCACCATTCCGTGCGCGAAAGGAGTACTCGGTGTCTTCCCAGTAAATCGGTGTATAGCATTCGGCGAGCCCGCCGCAGGCGTCGTACAGCGTGCGCGCTATCATCATCGCGCATCCTGTGACGAACGGAGTCGGATGCGGAGAGTGATCGGCTGGCAGCTCGTATCTGTGCAGCACGAGCGCACGGTACGGGACTTCGTACCCCCCGCCGAACCAGACCTTGTCGCGGTCGGGGTGGTAGTAGATAGTACAGCCGAGCAACGCCGAGTCGGGATATTCGCGAATCGCGTCGGTCATACGCGCGAAGTAATCGGGCGCGATAGTCGCGTCGTTGTTGAGCAGTAGAAAATGCGTTACGTTAGTGCTCGTCGCGAGGCAATCGAGGCCGATGTTGTTGCCGATCGCAAAGCCCCGATTCTCTGCCTCCGCGATGATCGTGAGCCAACGTCGAGGTGTCTCGGAATCGCCGCGCGGCTCGTTGCGTTCACGCCACGCGCTCAGCCGTTGCACGGAATCGTCGTGCGAACCGTTGTCCACCACAACGACGTGGTCGGGACGCGGGTCGGCTGCCAACAGCGAGTCGAGCGCCGCTTCCGTATCTGCGTAGCCGTTCCAGTTGAGCAGTACGACACCAAACGACGGATCATGCATAACTGAGCGCAAGCCTGGAGCTGTGTGGCGATGGCGCTCGCTGCGCGAGTGTAACCGTCGTTCCGCCGAGCCAGAACACCAGATAGCCGACCATTGGGTCGTTGAACATCGTACTCGTCATGCCATAGACAAGGACGCCAAGTATGATGAGCGCTACCGCGACACCCATATCACGTGCTGGCGCGGCGATGCTCCGCGTCGCGGCGCGGACGCCCGCCATGCCGATGCAGGCCAGCGTACCCACCAGCGCGACGAGGCCGGGCAGGCCGAGCTCGACCGCGTACTTGAGATACACGTTGTCCGCCGTGAGCGGTTCGAGCCCCGCGCGTACAGCCGTCTGATCCGTCGTACCCAACCCGTAACCCCACGGCTGTTCGAGAAATGCCGTGATGCCATTGGTCCAATCCTTGAGGTGCGAGACGCTGCTACCGCTCTGCCACGTCAGTGTCTCGAAGACGAAGGTCGCGAGTGAGGGAAATACCAGCACGCCGGCCACCAGCGCGCCAACGGCGACGCTGGCGGCGAGCGCCGCGCCAGTGACGCGGCGCCGGATGGCGAACAGTATCAGCGTCTGCAGGCCCGCAACCAAAATGGCGGTCCGGGTGAATGTCGCGATGAGACCAATCCAGATGACCGCATACAGCACACGATGGAACCAGCGCGTCCTGTCACCTTTCTGGAGTAGCCACAGCGTCGCGAGTGGCAGCAGTACGATGAACACCACTGCGAAGCCCTGTCCGGACAGGAATACGGAGCCGGAGCGGCGCACCATGTGACCGCCCATCTCGCTCCAGTAGTTGTCCGGCAATCCGTACACATTTCCCTGCGTGAACGCAACGCCACCCAGAAAATTCTGCACGTATGCAGCAACGCCGAGTGCAACGAGCATTTGCGGAGTGACGAATATCTGCTCCGCGATCGCCACGATGGACGTGACCGCCAGCACCGCGAATGCGTGCTTCATGAACCGGTAGTCGTCACCCAGCTCCGGTGTCGCTCGGCCCACGAAGTAGAACAACATGAAGAAGGCTGCGTCGCGCACGCCGAAGATGGCAGCTTTTAGTGGGATGAAATCGCGCAACACCACATTTTCCGTGGCGAAGAATACGACTGCCAGAGCAATCCATACGCCTGCGAACAGATCGGCCGCGGACACGGCGACGCGTGGTCCCCAGCCGGTCGCTGCGCGCACGACGACGATGATGAACAGGAGCAGTCCCGCAATTTCCTTCCATGCGGCAATTACCTGAACGACCTTTATCGAAAGATTGAAGTAGCCGAAGAGGACCGCGATGCCGAGAATGTGGAACGTGAGTGCCCAGAGAACCCATGGGAGCGCTCGTGCGGGAAGCGAGCGCGCTCGAGTCGCGTGCGTCTCAGGCACGACGCGCGACCGGAGGCACGTCCGCGCGTGCTTTCCGGCGCATTATTGCCGATGCAAGCTTGCGGGCTGCCATCGGCTCACGTCGGCTCCAGTCCGCGTACACTGTGGCGACTCCGGCAATCGTGACGCCGATGAAGATTCCGAGCAATATCGCGCCCGGAATCAGCAAACTGAATCGCGGCCAGTACGCCTTGACCGGCGTTACTGCAGAATCGACGACGGTAATGAGCGCGGCATCGTTGAACTCGTCGAGCTTCGCGGATTCGACTTGCTTCTCGAGCGAGAGATACAGGTCGGATGCGACGTCCTCGTTGCGACGCAGCGTCTCCTCGTCCGACGACAGAGTAGGCGAGAGGCGCCACTGCCGGTTGGACGACAGGAAGTCGCGGTAACGCGCCTGCGCGGTGGTGAGATCTCTCTTTGCCTCTGCCGTACGACCTTCGAGATAGATTCGCTTGGCACGTGCCCGCGAAGTGCGTTGCTCGAGATTGAACGAATTGACCAGAGCGAGCGCGGCGTTGGCCTCCCGCGATGCGACGGTCGCGTAACGATCCTCGACAGTGACCTTTATCAAGTTCGTCCGGACGTTGGACTCGGTCGTCATGGATTTTCCAAGTTCCTTGACGCCGAGCTCGATGCGCCGCGCAGGGTCGGTGGACCGCAACTTCATGATATCCACCAGTCTCGCGCTGTCGCCACGAGCGCCCGTGCGCGGATCCGGCATCTTTGTGAGAAGCAGTCTCGTCAACAGCTCGCGACTCTGCATCAACTCGGCGTAGAACTCCGGTGACTCGGTCGGCTCCCCGCCAACCGATCCAAGCCCCATTCCGCCCGCGAGACTCGATAGCGCACCTGAGCTCAGACTGCTGATCGCGCCACCCAGCTTGGATGAGCTGCTCGGATTGGGTGCAAATGACACACTGACGCGGTAGACCGGCGGCAGGATCACCGTCGATAGCAGCGCGAGTACGAGCACACAGATCGTGCTGACGATTACCGTGCGCCAGCGGTTGAGTACGCCGGCGGTCCACAGCGCAAGCGTCAGTGGCTCGAGGCTTGGTTCCGCAATCGGCACGACGTCCGGCATCTCAGGAGCTTAGTGTGTGCGAAGCAGCGCGATCACGGCGAGCAGGCTCGACGCGACTCCGGTCAACGACCCAAGCATCGTCAGTACGCTGGGGCCGCCGCTGCCATCGTTCACTGGCACGTACACAACGCTGCCAGGTTTCGGCTTCGGGATGTAATCCGGAATCAGGAACCGTTGCGATTCTGCATCGACCTTGCCGTTCGGTTGCGTGACGTACGCGTGATCGACATCGGCCTTCCGTGTCGCACCGCCCGCGGCACGAATGTAGTAATTGAGATCCTTGCCAGGCGAGTACGTGACCGCGACTGGCGAGTTCACCTCACCCTGGACGCGCACCACCGCATTGAAGCGCGGTATGTACAGCGAGTCGCCGTCCACCAGAAGCAGATTGTCCCGGCTCTTCGGATCTTTCAACACATCCGGAAGCTCGATGCCGATCCGGCCGATCGAGCTGGAGCGGCGGTAGAACGTCACGCCGTTGGCGTAACCCTCCGGAGTGAGGCCGCCAGCGCGCTTGAGCACGTCGCTGATGTGTTCGTTCTTGTTGAGCAACGTGTACTTGCCCGGGAACCGCACCTCTCCCGCGACCGTCACGGTGCGTTGCAGCTCCCAGCCCGGCTGCCGCAGGATCAGCACGTTGTCGTATGGCTTGAGCTGCACGTCGGGCGTCGGGCCGGCTGACGCGGGAAGTCCCGGTGGGCCCGCGTATTGTCCGTTTGGCCCACGCTCGAACAGGTAACTGGAGTCGAGTGGGATGGTGAATTCACGCGCCGTCACCGTACCCGTTCTGTCATCGGGAAGGCGTGCGATGCGTGCTTCGTTGAGCAACGCGCTCTGTTCCAGTCCGCCGGCCTCGAGCACGAGATCGCGAATCGTCATCCCTTCGCGATATGGAAACTGCCCGCTCTTGCGGACCGCGCCGTTGATCGCCACGTAGCGAACCGGACGGAAGTCCGTCACCGAATACACCGTGAGATTGTCGTCCTCATGCAGCGGAAAATCGTTCACCACAGCACCGGATGAATCTCGCAACGTCGCGCGCAACTGCTGGCGCGTCGAATCAGGATTCAAGCGCGTAATGAGAACCTCGCCCAGGTACGTATCCGGCTTGATGCCGCCCGCGAGCTTGAGTGCGCCGGCGACCGTCATTCCTGGTGTGAGACCAATCGTACCCGGCATGTTCACGTTCCCACGCACCGTTACACGATTGCGCACGCGCGTAGCGACTGGGAAGACGCGAATGACGTCGCCCGGTTCGACCGGAACGGCGGGTCCGGTCCCGGTGAGGAACGCGTCGGAGACGATGTCGGTAGTAACGCGGTCTCTGCCCGGTGTACGCTCGGACGGTGGTACGATTCGCTCAACCTGCACGCGCTGGCGCGACGCAGTCGCCTTGAATCCGCCGGAAAAGCGCAGCGCGTCGGCCAACGTTTCTGTCGGCTTGATCTCGTAAGTCGCGGGGCGCACTACCTCTCCCACGATCCGCACCCGAGCAAGATGCACGGGAACGAAGACGATGTCGCCTGTCTCCAGGCGGATGTCGTGCGACGCGTCTCCGTTGACGAGGTAGTCGTAGAAATCCATGTTCGCGATCAACTTGCCGCCGCGCCGAACCTGCAGGTCACGCAGGCTTCCATTGTCTGTCGGACCACCGGCCGCATACAGCGCCGAAAGCAGTGTCCCCGAGGCCGATACCTGATAGGCTCCCGGCGCCATCACGTCGCCGACGACGAACACCATGTTGCTGCGCAGCTTCGCCGGCGTGACCGAGAAGTGCGTAGTGGCGCCTGCGCCTCGCCTGACACCAGAGTACACGCGACCCAGTCGATCGTACAACACGTCGTTCAGCTGACTGAGCGTGAGGCCATTTACCGAAATCTGGCCAACCTGCGGTACGACGATGAAGCCCTGTCGCGTCACATCGAGCTGATACGACGCCTCGACGTCGCCGGTGAGCACGAGCACGAGCTGATCACCGGGGCCGACGCGATAATTCGCGTCGACGGGTCCCGCGACGTTTGGATTGAACAGCGTGGTCGAGCGGCGGAAGAAGTCGAGCCCGAATATCGTGAATCCGCTGTCGCGCTGCGACTGTGCAATCACTTCCGGGCGGTGTAGCGAGTCAGCGCGAGCCTTGCATGCGCGCGCGAGCGCCTGACGCTGCCGGCTGTTTCGAACGCTGTCCGACATGTACGCATCCTGTCCCTGCACACCGCCGGAAAGGTTGGTCCCGCGCGGTCGCAGCGAACTCAGCGAGCCTAGTGACCCGCTGGTCGTATCCATCGAGCCACCGCGGCTGCCATTGAAAAGCGTGTCCGCGTACATCAACGAATCCGGATTCAGCCCGCATCGCAGGAGATCGACCTGGGCACTGTCAACGATCCCGAGCTGCTGGACCGCGTTGAATACGTCACCCTGGCTCGCGGTCGAGTCCGGCGACGCCGCCGCCGCTCATGTAGGCGTCCAGCAGATTTTCCGGATAACCCGCCTCTCTGAGCCGCGCCCGTACCTGATCCGGCGTCATGCCGCTGGTCATGATCCGTTGTCTCAGTTGCTGGAGCAGCGCAGGATTGCTTTGCAGCATCTGCTGCGCCTGCTGCGACGTTGGATTCTGCGCCACGGCTAGTGCCGGCGCTCCGGATACGACAACGGCCACGAGGAGTGACCGGAGGTTCAAAGCACGCATGCTCTGGTTTGTGATGAGAGAAAGGTAGGCGAGTGGTCGCGCAGGGACTCGAACCCCGGACCTCTGCTGTGTGAAAGCAGCGCTCTAACCAGCTGAGCTACGCGACCGGCCGGTAGTGAACCGGAGCCTCGTAAAATACCGCCCGCCACGGTGACGGGGTAGGGCTGGGCCCACACGAGAAGACGAGTCAGAATGGCGGATAACAGGCGGGCGATAGATTTGGCGCATGCCACCGGATAAGGACCGGCCTGCGACGCCTCGCAATCCACGCCTGGAGCGACTGAACGCGCTTCGCGGTCCGGCTGCGCTCCTCGTTGTTTTCTACCACGTTCGTCAGATCGCGCTTCGCGACCTGGGTTCGGCAGGCACTTTCGAATTCTGGCGCTTCGGCCACGCTGGCGTCGACCTCTTCTTCGTCATAAGCGGCTTCGTCATCTACCTCGTGCACAGGCACGACATCGGCCGGCCGGCGGCCACCCGGCGCTTTCTGGCAAGGCGGTTCATACGCGTTTATCCGCCGCTATGGATCGTTACGACCGGCGTCCTCATCGGCGCGCTGCTTACCGCGCACGCCGTGCACGCGGAGAAGATGAACACCTGGTTCATTCTCCGCTCGTATCTGCTGTGGCCGATCAACGGCGCTCTCCCGCTGGTGCCGCCCGCGTGGACGCTGTCGCACGAGCTGAAATTCTACATCCTGTTCGCTCTGGCCATCGCACTACCCAGTCGCATATGGAAGCCGTTGCTCGCGGCGGTGTTCGTTGGAAGCGTCGTCGCCGGCGTGGTCGAGGCGGTGACGCCGACGGCGCTCCCGTTCACGATCTCATTCATTTTCAGCCCGTACAACCTGGAATTCGTTGCGGGGTCGGCGATCGCTGCCTTGGTCCTCGGCCGCACGGTATCTGCGCCATGGGCGTGGGGCGTGATCGGATTCGTCGCGTGGGTCGTTGCGGCGGCGCACGATCAGTCGCTGATCGCGCCCGACGTTGCCGAGGTGTTGCGCTACGGAGTGCCGTCGGCGCTGATAGTGTTGGCCGTTGCCGTTCAGGACCTTCGGCGGCCGTCGTTCCACGCGCCGCTGCTTCGCCTGCTCGGAGATGCCTCTTACGCAATCTACCTTGCACACCTGCCGGTCATTATCGTCGCGATCAGGCTCGGGAAGCGAATACACATCGAGCCCACGACGTGGACTCTGTTGGTGATCGCGCTGATTGCGACCGTGGCGGGGGTTGTGTTCCACATCGTCCTGGAGCGGCCGGTCACGCGTTACCTGACCGGACGCTTCGCCGCAAAGCCACGCGCTTCGGCCACACTGCTTGCGGTTGGAAAATAGGGCAGGTGGGAGTTGAACCCACTTCCTGACGGTTATGAGCCGACTGCTCGACCGTTGAGCTTCTGCCCCGTCCTACTGATGTCAAAAGTAGACTGCAGCTTTCTTCCGACCAAATTACTGGGAGTTTTGCGCGGGCGCCACTGGGCTCCGGTGGAAGAAACTCGTAGAGCTATACTTCGCCATGTTTGAAAAACTTGTAAATCGACTCCGTCGTGAAGCTTTTATAACATCACCGCTGGGCATAGTCATAAGTCCGGTCTATTTCATCCGCGACGGACTCTACCGGAATATTTCAAGCCTCGCCCCGCGATTGAGCGGCGACATTCTCGATTTTGGATGCGGCTCCAAGCCGTACGAGTCACTGTTCGTCAATGCTTCCAGCTATGTCGGCGTCGACGTTCAGGTTTCCGGGCACGATCACAAGGACAGCAGAATCGACGTCTATTACGACGGAAAGACGCTGCCATTTCCAGATAACCATTTCGACGCCGCCGTGTGCTTCGAAGTCTTCGAGCACGTGTTCAATATCGACGAGCTGCTCACTGAGATCAGGCGGGTCATCAAACCCGGTGGCCATCTGCTGCTTTCGATCCCGTTCGCATGGGACGAGCATGAAATCCCGTACGACTTCGCCAGATACACCAGCTTCGGCATCAAGTCGGTTCTCGAGCGCAACGCTTTCGACGTGCTCGAGATGAGAAAAACGACAACGTACATCCTGGCGCTGGCTCAGATCTTCATCGCATATCTGAGCCGTTACGTATTCCCGAAGAACAGGTTCGTGTCGAAGGTGGTATTCCAGTTGTTGTTCATCTTTCCACTCAACCTTCTGGCGCTGCTACTCAACTTCCTGCTGCCAACGCGCTACGAGTATTACTCCAACAACGTGGTGTTGTCGAGAACGAAAGTCGCCGGGTAAAGTGTGCGATGATCTGCGCGCCGCGCTAGAAAGTCATCCCCTTCGGAGTCCACTGGAACCGCGCCCGCGCCGCAATCTCGTTCCGCGTCACGCCGATCAGATGATCCGAGTTCGTGCTGTGGTTCACGCCGACGTCTCCCGTCAATTCGACGCCGGGTGCGATCATTCCACCGCCTTCCACTCCAACTCGCGCTGTACGCTCCACCACGCCATCCAGAAATCCGGGCGTTGTGGAATACTGTGCCGGCGTCGGAAAAGGAAGATGAAAATCTCCCTGTCCCTGCCGCCTGAATGCGCCATACAATCTCACCGTTGTGTATGGCACGAGTGCGAGATCCACGCCGGCCTTCACCTCGTCGTAATCACTGAACGGCTGCCCGAGCCCAACACCGAGGCTCGCGTACTGCGCAGCCGGTCCTTCCTTTCCGCGATACGCCAGCGCCGACAGGCGCGAGTACGACGCGAACAGGCGCTGATCGCCAAGGAATGGAATGCCTTCCGCGGTCGCCGAGTATCCGTACGATGCAGGCTCCTGACATGCGAGTGTAGGACATGAATCGATCTGTCGATTGCCGAGCAGCAGCTCCGCCGAGTAATTACCAAACCTGCCGGTTCGGAGTGCAACAGTCCCGCCGATCGTGAGATTGCCAGAAACGTGCTCATTGCGCCACGACAGCGCGTAGATATTGAGCGGATTGAGCAGTGACGGATCGTACGATCGCCCGATACCATAGGCGAGATATCCCTCCGACGTACCGACTTCCAGGTCGCGCCATCTGACTGACAGACGGTGAGTATAGAAGTACCGTGCGTACACGCCATCCGGCTGGAAATCATCGTCCAGTCGTGTCGCAAGCGCCGACATGTGAATGCGATCGGTGCCGATCTGTGTGTACAACTGATCATACGTGTACGGCGCGCTCCCGAGCTGCAATCCCTGCAACGACGACGGGCCCCAGTTCCGCGCCATTCTTCCGGCGAACAACGTTCCGTACTTCCACTGTCCGCTCAAGTAGGCATCTTCAGTGCGGCCGGCGATCGCGCGGTCCTGCTTGCCCGCGAAATCCGGGTCGTGATTGAGCCTGTTGTCGATGATCGGATGAATCATCGCCGCAACGGGACCCGCAACCATCGCAAGCCGGAATCCCGCGCCGCCTGTAACGCTGTGGTTCGTGTCGGCCAGCATCAGCTCGCGCTGGCCCGATGTCTGCGCGGTGCTGAATACGTCGGCGTTCGCTATGAACGCCGGCTGATCCGCCGATGTCGTTGCGCCGGCTGCGTTGACTGCGTAACGCTCGAGCGCGGTTCGCAGCGCAATCGCGTATGATCGGATCACCGCCGAATGCGTGTGTGAAAGTGCCGTATCCGCGCCGGCGGACATCTGCGCTGCCGTGTAGGGACGCTCGAGCAGCGACACCCCGCGCAGCTCGCCGCGCGCGATCAGTGCGTCTGCGAATCGATATGCGATGTCGTCCAGTGGGACGTACAGCGACGCCTGTGCGCGTGCCGATCGCGGTAGCGCAAGCGACGCAGCGGCAACGAGAACGATCGCAATCGCACGTGTGAAACTTTTCAATTGATGGTCTGTTGTGTGGTTGTGCTGTTGAACGCGTCGTATGCGTCGTATGCGTCGAGCACTTCCTCGACGCCGACCGTAGCCGCGCCCAGCTTTCCGACTTCGACGCCAGCCGCGAAATTCGCGATGACCGCCGCCTCCGACGCGGTGGCACCCGCTGCCAGCATCGTGGCGAGATACGCGGTCACCGTGTCGCCCGCTCCCACCACGTCGTACACTTCGCGCGCCGTCGTGGGAATGCGTCCGACTTCACCGTCCGCCGATACGAGTACCATGCCATGCTCGCCGAGCGTGAGGAGCAGATGCTCGACGCCCAGTCGCGCGCAGGTCGCCGGAAGCGCCGCAGGGGAGCCGATGTCCAGCGTCGCTCCGACCGCTGACTCCAGCTCCCGCCGGTTCGGCTTGAATACGGTCGCCCCGCGAAACTCGAAGAAATTTCGGAACTTGGGATCCACGACCACTGGAATTCCCTTCGCCAGCGCGGCCTCCATGGCAGCCCGGATTACCGCTGGCGCCAGAACTCCCTTGTTGTAGTCTTCCAGAACGAGTGCATCGGCGTCTCGAACAGTTGTTCGAACAGCCTCGATCAACGCTTCGGTGTCGGCGCCGTCAGCGTCGACATCGTCCTCCTCGTCAACTCGCACCAGCTGCTGCGCCCGCGCGACGATTCGAGTCTTGGTCGTCGTCGGCTTGGAGCTCGGGAGTACCCCGGTCACAGTCGCGCCGGCACATTGCAGCATATTCGTGAGTTCTCTGCCTGCCGCGTCCGAGCCGACAGTGCAGACCATGCTGCAGGATGCGCCGAGTGCGAGGACGTTCTGCGCGACGTTGGCGGCGCCGCCCAGGGCGTGGCGGCGCTCCCGAACGCGAACTACGGGAACCGGCGCCTCCGGCGAGATTCGCTCGACGTCGCCGACCAGATACACGTCGAGCATGGCGTCGCCCGCCACCGCCACATGATATCTTTTCGCCGATTCGAGCAGTGCAACGAGCCTCTGGCGCTGAATTGTCTCGATCATCGCTTACCAAGCTAGCCCTTTGCCGGGGATGGGCAAAGGACACCCCACGCCAGCTGCATTCGGGCGAGTTACGGTCGGCATGTCCCTTGCCCTCTGACGGAGCGGATGGCCTTACTAGAACGAATCAACGCTGCGGCCCGCAAGAAAGTCCTCTCCCTGCAGGAGGCTTTCATCCTTGCATGGAACGCCATCCGCTTCATCTTCGTCCCGCCGTTCTATCGCGACGACGTGATCCAGCAGATGGACGCGATCGGCGTCCAGTCGCTCGGCATCGTCCTTCTTACCGGATTCTTCACCGGGATGGTGCTGGCGCTCCAGTCCGCGGTGCAGATGCAGCGCTTCGGCGCGACGATGTACATCGGCCGCCTCGTCACGGCGTCGATGATCCGCGAGCTCGGTCCCGTGCTCGCCGGCCTCATGGTCGCCGGACGCGTCGGCTCGGGCATCGCGGCGCAGATCGGCTCCATGCGCGTCACCGAGCAGATCGACGCGCTCAACACGCTCGGCACCGATCCGATCAAGAAGCTCGTCACGCCGCGTCTGCTCGCGGCGCTCATGATGCTCCCCGTACTCACCGTGATCAACGACGTTGCGGGAATCGTCGGCGGAAACGTCATCGCGAAGTTCTATCGGCAGCTTCCCACGTCGCTCTACTGGCGCACCGTCTGGGAGCAGATCGCGTCCGGCGGCTTCATCCTGCGCATCATCCCGAACGACTTCGTGCAGGGTCTGATCAAGCCGTTCGTGTTCGGCGGCATCATCTCGATCACCGCCTGCTACTTCGGACTTCGGACCACCGGCGGCACAGAGGGAGTCGGCGTTTCCACGACGCGCACCGTCGTGACGGCGAGCATTCTCATTCTCGTCATCGACTACTTCCTCACGCAGATGCTGCTTGCGGTGTTGCCGTCATGACCGATCGCGACGAGGATGAGGACGCGATACAGACGGACCGCGTGCGCGCCGCGATCCGCGACGCGATTCAGGCTGACGAGGAGCAGGACACCTCGTCGCCGCTGCAGGACACGCCGGTCATCGAGCTGCGTCACGTCTGGCTCGCCTTCGACCGCCCGATCCTCGAGGACGTATCGTTCGCCGCGCACAAGGGCGAGACGGTCACGGTCGTCGGCGAATCGGGCACCGGCAAATCGACCATCCTCAAGCTGATCCTTCGCCTGCTCGTCCCGGATCGCGGCGAGGTCTGCGTCGGCGGGAAGGACATAGAAAAGCTGACCTACGAAGAGGCGCTCAGGATTCGCCAGAACATGGGGATGGTCTTCCAGGGCGCGGCGCTCTTCGACTCGATGACGGTGTTCGAGAACGTCGCATATCCGCTGCGCGAGCACACCGATCTCAGCGACGACGAGATCGGCGAGCGCGTGCGCGAGAAGCTCGACTTCGTCGACCTCGATCCCGACCAGGTGATGAAACTCGCTCCCTCGGAGCTGTCGGGCGGCATGCAGAAGCGCGTCGGCATCGCGCGCGGAATGGCGGCCAATCCGGGGATCATGCTCTACGACGAGCCGACCTCGGGCCTCGATCCGCTGACGACCGGCATCATCACGAGGCTCATAATGAAGTTGCAGCGCGAGCTGCACGTCACGAGCGTCGTCGTCTCGCACGACATCCGATCCGCATTTCGCATGGCAAGCAAGATCGCGCTGCTGCACGACCGACACATCGTATTCTTCGGATCGCCCGAAGAGATGGCTGCGTCGGACGATGAGTACATCCAGACCTTCCTCGGCGGTTACTGAATGAGACGCTCCGAGATCATCACCAGGGATGCGTTGCGTGTCGCTGCACTCGCGATCGTCGCGCTAGCAATACTCACGTACGCAATCATCCGGCTCGGCGAGGCAGCGCGACTGTTCACGCGCCGGTATTCGCTCTATGCATTCGTGCCCAACGCAAGCGGGCTGCGTGAGGGAGGACAGGTGACCGTCGCGGGCCAGCTTGCCGGCTCCATCAGCAAGATCGAGTTCCTGCCCGTGGACAACGACACGACACGCAATCTCAAGATCACAGTGCAGATCGATGAGGCTCTGCAGCAACAGGTACGCATGGACTCGCGCGTCATGCTCCGCAACCAGGGTCTGCTCGGCGATCGCTTCTTCGACATCACGCCAGGTACGCCGCGCTTTCGCCCATTGCACGAAGGCGATACTCTGGTGCTTGGACCGTCCATCGGATACGACGTGATGATTCAGCGCGCTGCGGCCGTACTCACCGACGTTGCCGGTCTCACGCACGATCTGCGCGGACTCACCCAATCGGTTGCGCGCGGTAACGGAACCGTCGGCAAGCTGCTCACCGATCGCGGGCTGTACGACAGGCTCAACGCCACGCTCGCATCGACCAGCGCTCTTCTCAAGCGGCTTCAGAATCCGGACGGCACCGTGGGCAGGCTCCTGGATGACCCACAGCTTTATACCAACCTCACCCAGATGGTCAGCCAGGTCGATTCGCTCATGACGAGGCTCAATTCGGGCAGGGGAACGGCCGGAAAGCTGCTTCAGGATGACTCGCTGTACAGCAACCTCGTGACGGTCACCGCGCACGCAGATACGCTGGTTGCATCGCTGAGCAAGGGCAACGGAACCGCATCCAAGCTCCTGAGCGATACCACCCTGTACAATCAGATGGTCCAGGCCGTCCAGCACCTGAACGAGATCCTCGCCGACGTCAAGAAGAACCCGAAACGCTACACCAAGGGAGCGATCAAGATATTTTAAGGGGTGAGTCCTGCCGCTTCCTATGATATCGATGTAGTCGTCACGCGCGGGAGCGCGGCGGAATCGGTCCATCACGTTTCCGCCGCGATCGTCGCGGACGATACCCTGATCGGCTACGCCCGGAATCCGGAGCTGGAGACGTACTGGCGCTCGTGCGCCAAGCCGTTCCAGCTCATTCCGTTCATGACCTCGGGCCATCTGGATGAGCTGGGTTGGGGCGCAGACGAGATCGCGTTGGCCTGCGCGTCGCACGGTGGTGAGCCGGAACATGTCGCGATCGCCGAGCGGATGCTGAGCGACCTGGGGCTGGAAGAGGGTGATCTTGCATGCGGCGCTGCGGAGCCACTGGCTCAGCGCGGACAGCGTCTGTTGCGCGAATCGGGCGGCCGGACGACCCGGCTTCACAACAACTGCTCCGGCAAGCACGCGGCGATGCTTGCTTGTGCCCAGACCGCCGGCTGGCCCACCGCAGGGTATGATCATCTCGACCACCCGGTGCAGCAGGCCATTGTACAAACGATCGAGAACTGGACCGGCACCAGTCGCTCGCAGATCAGGATCGCGCGTGACGGCTGCGGTGTCCCGGTGTTCGGCATCAGCCTCGAGGCCATGGCGCGCGCCTTCGCGCGGTTTGCGGCGGCGATGGACAGGGGCGATGAAGTTCCTGCGCGTATCGGCACCTCGATGATCTGCAACCCCTTCCTTGTTGGTGGGACTGATCGGTTCGACACGGTGGTGATGAGCGAGGCGCCCGGTGTCCTCTGCAAGATCGGCGCGGAGGGTGTGCATTCCGCGGCGATCGTGAGCGACGGAATCGGGATAGCGCTCAAGGTCGAGGACGGAGCGTCTCGTGCGCAGTATCCCGCACTGCTGGCGCTGTTGCAGCACCTTGGTGCCTTGCCTGATCCATTGCCACAACGGCTTGCCGAAATTGCTCGCAAGCCGGTACGCGATACTCGCCACGAGGTCGTGGGCGAGATAGTCGTTCGCGCAATGATCTGATTCGTCGCGCACAGATGCGCCGTGGCGCAGTGCGTGACTTGACGTATCGTTCACATTATGGAATCCAACATTGAACACGAGACGCTGTTCAGCGACTCGATGCGTGCGCTCGTTCGTATCTCCGCGGCCGTTGCGGGCGCGCCACTGGCGTTCACGCGACGCGTGATGGTGGAAGCCGTCGGCGTCGCGTCGGTGCGCGCGGTGGACGAGGTTTTGCTGCAATCGTACTTGTTCGCGGGGTTCCCGCGCGCGCTTAACTCGATGCGTGTCTGGCGCGAGGTAACCGGCGAGCCGGCTCCGGCGGACGATGCTGCGACCATGGCACCACCGCCTGATGTCTACCGCCTGCAGGGCGAGGAAGCGTGCCGAACGGTTTACGGCAACAAGTACGACGCGCTGCGCCAGGCGGTGGGACGTCTGCATCCCGCGCTGGACGCATGGATGGTGATGGACGGATACGGAAAGGTTCTCTCGCGGCCTGGAATGACGTTGGTACAACGGGAGCTGTGCATCGTCGCCGCGTGTGCCGCCTCGGAACAGACCCCGCAGCTCAAGTCGCACCTGCGCGGTGCGCTCAACTGTGGCGCAACGCCGGATGATCTGGCACTGACGTTATCGGCGTTGACCGACATCGTCTCGCGCGAGGCACTCGCCGCGGCGCGTGAAGAATTGAATCGAATCAAGGAGAGCTGACGATGTTCATAGACAAGGTGACGGTCCGCGCGATAGCGGGCACGGGCGGTTCCGGATGCCAGTCGTTCCGGCGTGAAAGTCTCGTACCCATGGGCGGCCCGGATGGCGGCGACGGCGGCCGCGGCGGCGACGTGATCGTGCGCGGTGACTCCAACCTCGCCACGCTGCTCGACTACACGTATCGCGACGAGTGGGCGGCCGAGCGTGGCGAGCACGGCATGGGATCCAACAAGACGGGCAAGAGCGGCGAGGACATCTTCATGCCCGTGCCGCCAGGCACGATCGTGCGCGACGCGGATACTGGCGAGATTCTCGGCGAAGTTCTCGACGACGGTGAGGAATTCATCGTCGCGAAGGGCGGGCGTGGCGGAAAGGGCAACGCATTCTTCGCCACCGCGACGCATCAGTCGCCGCGCGAGTGGCAGCCGGGCGAGGACGGCGAGGAGCGCACGCTCGAGCTCGAGCTCAAGCTCATCGCCGACGTCGGACTCGTCGGACAACCGAACGCCGGCAAGTCCACGCTGCTGTCGGTGATCTCCGCCGCGCGCCCCAAAATCGCCGACTATCCGTTCACGACGCTTCAGCCGAATCTCGGCGTCGTGCAGCTGTGCGACCACCGCACCTTCGTCGTCGCCGACATCCCCGGCATCATCGAAGGCGCGCACGAGGGACGAGGACTCGGCCTTCAGTTCCTGCGGCACATCGAGCGTACGCGCATTCTCGCGTTCCTGATTCCAATCGACGCGATGGACTGGCAGGCGGAGTACGATCAGCTGCGCGCCGAAGTTGCGAAGTACAGCGAGGAGCTCGCAGCCAAGCCGCACTGCGTCGTGTTCACCAAGATGGATCTCCTCGGCGAACAGTACGTTCCACCGATCGAAGCACCCGACGCGTTCGGCGTTCTGTCGATCAGCGCAGCCGATCGCGAAGGCTTGTCGCCGCTCCTCGCAGCGTGGTGGAGCGAACTGCTCCGTCTCAAGGTAGAAGCAGCAAAGCCGAGCGAGACGGTCGCACCACTTCCGTGAGTCTGCGCCACACGTTCAGGATCGCGCGTCCCGACGAGGATGAGTGGCCGCCAGAGCTCACCACGATTTCGTCGCCTCCCAAATCGCTGCACTACACGGGTGACATTGGCGTGCTCGCGCAGCCATGCGTCGCGATAGTCGGTAGCCGCCACCCAACGGCATACGGCGAGCGTGTCGCACGTGAGCTGTCGAGCGCGCTCGCGTCGGCCGGCGCGTGCATCGTGAGCGGCATGGCGTTCGGCGTCGACGCAATCGCGCACCGCGCCGCGCTGGAATGCGGCGGTGCGACCGCGGCCGTGCTCGGCACGGGAATCGACATCGTATATCCGCGCTCGCACGCCGCGCTGCACGACGAGATCGCAGAACATGGGGTCGTGCTGTCGGAATTCGCCCCGGGCACGGGGACCTTTCAGGGATGTTTCCCGCGGCGCAACCGTATCATCGCGGGGCTCTGCCGTTTGACGATCGTCGTCGAAGCAGGTGCCAGGAGTGGAGCGCTGATCACCGCGGGATACGCCGGAGATTTCGGCCGCAACGTCGCCGCCGTGCCGGGACCGATCGACTCGCCACAGAGCGCAGGCGCGCAATCAGCTGCTGCGCGATGGCGCTCAGGTCATCGCCAGCATCGACGACGCACTCGCGCTTGCGGATCTGACCGCGCCGCGAATGCACGCGTACCGCTCTCCCTGGGTGGCGATGAGGCAACGGTATGGGACGCCGTCGCGCAACACGCAGCTGCCAGCGCAGACGAGATCATCACGCGCACTGGCTGGCCCGCAAGCCGTTGCCTCGCCGCGCTCACGCAGCTGGAAATTCAGGGGCTACTGGAGTGCTCGGCGGGCGGAGTGATAGCGCGAAGATGATGGTCAACCCCGTGCGCCACCTCTACATCCACGTTCCCTTCTGCGCGCGCCGCTGCTCGTACTGCGATTTCTCCATCGCCGTGCGACGTACGGTGCCGGTCGCACGGTACGTGGAGCTCGATCGCCGACTCGAGATTCGCGCGACACGACACGAGTCGCTGGGAGCTCGACACGATCTATCTCGGCGGCGGTACTCCGTCGCGGCTCGGTGCTGGTGTGGTCGACGTTGTGGAACTCGTCCGGGAACGCGTCGCGCTCGCCGCTGGCGCCGAGATGACCATCGAGGCGAACCCGGACGACGTCACGCCTGACGACGCAGCGGCATGGGTCGGGGCCGGAGTGAACCGCGTCTCGCTCGGAGCGCAGTCGTTCGATCCCGCCGTGCTCGAGTGGATGCACCGAACCCACGCGGTTCCGCAGGATCGCGCGCGGCGATCGGGACGCTGCGTGCGGCCGGGATCGCCAACCTCTCGCTCGATCTCATCTTCGCGCTCCCGGAGTCGCTCCTGCGCGACTGGAGCGCTGATCTGGAGCGCGCGCTCGCGCTCGAGCCCGACCACGTCTCGCTGTACGGACTCACGATCGAGCCGCACACGCCGCTCGGCCGCTGGCGAGCCCGCGGCCAGGTCGTCGAGGCGCCAGAAGAGCGCTACGAAGCCGAGTTCCTGATGGCGCACGAAAGGCTCGCCGCCGCCGGCTTCGAGCACTACGAAGTCTCCAACTTCGCGCGCCCCGGCGCCGTTCGCGGCACAACTCGTCCTACTGGACCGGCGTACCGTACGCGGCGCTCGGCCCGTCCGCGCACTCGTTCGACGGAGATGCCCGTAGCTGGAACGTCGCGGCGTATACAGATTGGGAGAGGCGCTTGCGCTCCGGCGACAGCGTTGTTGCAGAGCGGGAATCGCTCACCGAGGAGAACCGACTGGCCGAGTCGGTGTATCTAGGACTGCGTACCGACGGACGGTCTGCACGCGACCGATGCGGAAATCGAGCGTGCTCGTCCTTGGGTCGACGCCGGATGGGCGAGATCGCGAACCGAACGATCGTTCTAACCGCGACTGGCTGGCTTCGCCTGGATGCGCTCGCAGCGGCCTTGACACTCGCCGGAAGTCGTTGATACTATTGCACTTATGGCACTTGCCGAACTGACCGACCGAGAGCGCCGGGTGCTCGAGGCCGTCATCCAGACGTACGTCGAAACCGCCGAGCCCGCCGGGTCGCGTCAGCTTGCGCGTCGGTTCGGGCTTCGGTGTGTCGCCGGCGACCATCCGCAACACGATGAGCGACCTGGAAGAGAAGGGCTATCTCTTCCACCCGCACACCTCGGCCGGCCGAGTTCCGACCGACGTGGCGTATCGCGTGTACGTCGACTCGATCCTCGCCCGCGCGCAAGTCGTCACGCCGGCAGAGCGCGACCGCCTCGCGCTGCAGATATCGCCAGCGGCGGCTCGGCCGTCGAGAACATCCTGCGTCGCGCCGCGCAGAGCCTCGGCGTGCATCACGCAGGAGCTCGGCGTCGCGCTCGGGCCGCGCTTCGACGCGAGCGTCCTGCGACCGCGTCGAGCTGGTTCGGCTTGCGTCCGATCGCCTGCTCGTCGTCGCTGCTCGGTGCGGCGGTGGCGTGCGCACGATCTTCGTCGAGGTCGCGGGTCAGATCGCCGACGACGGCGATCGCCGAAGTCTCGCGCGTGCTCAACGAGCGGCTCGCCGGACTCACGCTGCGCGAGATTCGCGCGTCGCTGTCGCGAGCGGCTGCGCGACACGCAGCCGAGCCGGCGCGGCCGAGCTGCTCAACATCTTCGTCGAGGAGGGCGAGCAGCTGTTCGACGCCGCGCTGCCGATTCGGCGAACGACGTCATCGCTCGGTGCAGGCATCGGTGCTCGCCGAGCAGCCGGAGTTCGCCGGCGCCGAGACAGCATGCGGCGGCTGCTGGCGCTCACCGAGACGCCGACACGACCTCGCGGACGCGCTGCGCAAGCGCAGCGACAACGGCCGGGCGTGTGCATCACGATCGGCGACGAGCACGGCGATCCGCGCTCGACGAGTTCACGCGTCGTGACGGCCGAGTATCACGTCGGCGCGCTCGACGGGCGTCATCGGCGTCATCGGTCCGACGCGCATGCCGTACGACAAGGTCATCTCGCTCGTGCAGCACACATCCCGCTTGCTAGCGATTTGCTCGAGTGACGCACGCGACTCCGCTGCTACGAAGTGGCACGCATCCGCTCGACCCGCATCACGCAACATGGCTGATTTTTATGAAACGCTCGGCGTCGACCGCGGCGCGTCGGACGACGACATCAAGAAGGCGTATCGCAAGCTGGCGATGACGTATCCACCCGGACCGCAACAACGGCTCGAAGGAAGCCGAGGAGAAGTTCAAGGAGATCACCGAAGCGTACGACGTGCTGCGCGATCCGCAAAAGCGCGCCGCGTACGATCGCTACGGCGAGGCGGGGCTGCGCGGCGGCGGCGGCGGCGGCTTCCACCACGTCGATCTCTCCGAAGCGCTCAACATCTTCATGCGCGACCTCGGCGGATTCGGCGGGCTTCGACGATCTGTTCGGCGGTCGCGGCAGGGCGCAGCGGTCCGCGCACGGGCTCCGACATCAAGCATCAGCGGTGCCGCTCACGCTCGCCGAAGTCGCGACCGGCGTCGAGAAGCCGGTCACGGTCAAGCTGCTCGACCCGTGCGACCGCTGCGAGGGCAGCGGCGCCGAGCCGGGCACCAGTCGCAGCACGTGCCCGACGTGCGAGGGCGCGGGCGAAGTGCGTCGCGCGCAGCGATCGTTCTTCGGTCAGGTCGTCAGCGTTCGCGCCGTGCCCGACCTGCGCGGGCGACGGACAGATCATCGCGTCGCCGTGCAAGAAGTGCCGGGGCGAAGGACGCATGCGCGGCGAGAAGAGCAGGTCGCGATCAAGGTTCCGGCTGGCGTCGCGACCGGTCAGTACATGACGATGCGCGGCGTCGGCAACGTGGCCCGCGCGGCGGTCCGCGTGGCGACATCCTCGTCGTGTTCGAGGTCGAGGACGATCCACGCTTCGAGCGCGACGGCGAAGATCTCTACACCGAAGTGCTCGTCACCTATCCGCAGCTCGTGCTCGGCGCGGACGTCGAGGTGCCGACGGTCACGCGCATCGGTGACGCTGCGAATTCCCGCCGGCACGCAGAGCGGCCAGGTGTTCCACCTGCGCGGCCGCGGACTGCCGCGCATCAACGCGTCGGGTACCGGCGACCTGCACGTGCGTCTGCAGCTCTGGACGCCCGACGTCATGAGCGATGAGGAGGCCAAGCTCCTCCGGCAGCTTCACGACATCCGGCCGCTCGCGCCGACCAAACGCGAGCGCGGCTTCTGGTCAAAGGTCAAGGAATCGCTCGGCGCGTGACTCAGCAATGGCGCGCGGTTCGAGTTGAACAGTGCGCCGATCGTGATGCGGTGATGAGCGCGTTGTTCGACGCGGGTCGCAGGGAGTGCACGAGGACGGAGACGCTCTCGTCACGCATTTTCCGCCGGACGTCGATACGTCGCGTGTCGTGGACGCGCTGCACGGAGTTGATCCGTCAGCGATCATTGACGTGACGGACGTCCCTGCCATCGACTGGAGCGAGTGGCGCGCGAACGTCGACGCGCATCGGGTTGGCCAGCTGGTAGTGACGCCGCCATGGCTCGCCGATCAGTTCGATCCTGCGACGACGATCGTGATCGATCCTGCAATGGCGGTTGATGTTCATCTCGTACGGATTGGGATTTCTCTGTTGCGGAAGAACGCGCGATGGGGAGGTTTTTGAAGCAGGGCGCGTAACGGTGGGTTGGAAGTATTTCAGAGGTTGACGGTGAGCTTGAGTTGTCGGCCCTCGCCCAATTTTCGGCTGATCGGAGCCCCGCAATCGAGTCGTGCGAACTCAATGAGAGGTTATCCGCCAGGTCGAATAGTTCGCAACGGACATTGATCTCGTGGGTTTCATCCGTGAGGGCTTGGAAGTTATGAAGTTGGTTTTTCGAGACTTGGACGAGCTTCCGTACATAGTTCAACGCTAGGAGCTCTTTTCGTAGCCCCCTTTGGGTTGGCCATTCGAGATGGCTTGAAGCGTGACAATCCATTTTTCGTCTTTGCCGATGGGCGGTTGGCCGCGACGCTCATTGGATTCTTGGTCGTTGGATGCTTGCTCCTCGGGCCGCCCTTTATGTTTGGATAGGTATGCGACGCCTCTATTTCGACAGCGCGCGTTTTCTGCTCTCGTGGTGCGTCAGAGGAATAACCGTCATCCATGAACGAAATCCTGGGCCTCCCAATCCGCACGATCGAGAGGCGCATCGTTCACGTACGAGGTGGCCGCCCCACGGGTGCGACCGAAACCAAGCGAGAAACTCGAATCTACGTACTCCTGAACGGTCGTGAAGAGCCCATCGCGACGGGCTCTTTCCGTCGTGTTCGCTGCCGGTCCAAACGATCACCCATCTGACGAACGGTCGAGTGCCGAATCCCTTGGTATCCTGTTGTTGAGCGTGGGCAGCGCTTCGTCCCCTTTCGATAGCTTCGAGGTTGGGGCTCGTTTCGTCGGGCGCCCCTAGCCCTGCTTGGCGATCGCGGCGACCTCGTCGGGCGAGAGCGCGATGCGGCGGGCGTCCCAGTTCTCCTCGAGGTGCTCGACCGAGCTGGTGCCGGGGATCGGCAGCATGACCGGCGAGCGCGCGAGCAGCCAGGCGAGCGCGATCTGCGCGGGCGAGGCGCGGTGCTTGTCGGCGATCGCGGCGAGCGCGGGCTTGTCTTGGGCGACGTTGCCGACGGCGAGCGGGAAGAACGGCAGGTAGGCGATGTTCTTCCGCGTGCAGAGCTCGAGCACGCCTTCGGGGTCGTCGACCTCGGAGTGGGTGTGCTTGGCGATCGCGCCGCCGCCGCCCGAGACGTTGAACATGTTCTGCACGGCGACGATGGGCGTGCGCGCGAGCGCCTGCTCGAGCTCGCGCGACGTTGACGTTGCTGAGCGCCAGGTGGCGGATCTTGCCCTCGGCCTGCATCGCGAGCAGCGCGTCGAGCGACTCCATGAAGGGGACGCCGGCGGCCGGGCATGTAGCGCAGGTGCACGACGTCGAGCCGCTCGAGCCGCAGCGTGCGCAGATCGTCCTCGGCGCCCTTGCGCAGCTCCTCGGGGCGGAGCGCGGGCGCCCAGCCCTTGTCCGGCAGGCGCTTGCCGCCGAGCTTGGTGGCGATCACCAGATCGCGCGGGTACGGGTGCAGCGCCTCGGCGATCAGCCGGTTGGCGACGAGCGGGCCGTAGTACCAGGCGGTGTCGATGAAGTTGATGCCCAGCTCCACCGCGCGGCGCAGGACGCTGCGCGCGCGCGCCGGATCGTCGGGCTCGCCCCAGACGTCCTTGCCGGGCAGGCGCATGGCGCCGTAGCCCATGCGCTGCACCTCGAGGTCGCCGAGGCGGATGGTGGCGGGAGCGTGTGCGTAGCCTTCACTGCGAGTGGGTTCGTTCATGCGGCGAGGATGCGTCGCCGGAGGCCTGCTCGCCTTGGGCGATGTTGGCGGGTTCGCTCGGCGGCGCCGAAGCTCCGGGCGTAGACGCCCGGCGGGACGCCGACGATGCGCCGGAAGTGCCGGTGGAGCTGGCTCTCGTCGTAGAAGCCGACCGCCTGCGCGGCCTCGGCGACGAGCACGCCGCGCCGGAGCAGCTCCCGGGCGCGCGAGACGCGCAGGTGGGTCAGGTACTCGTAGGGGGGCAGCCCGACCTCGGGGCGAAACGCGCGCACCAGGTGGAACTTGTCGAGCCCCGCGTGCTCGGCGAGCTCGTCGAGCGTGATCTTGTCGGCGAGCGCGTCGTGCAGGAAGGCGCGCGCGCGGCGCACCGCCCGCGGCGCGCGCGCGCTCGACGCCGAGGGCTGGCGCCGAGGATCTCGCTCAGCGTCTCGGCGACCAGCGTGGCGCGCTCGATCTCGGTGCGCGCCTTCGCGGACCAGCGCGTCGTGCATGGCGAACGCGAGCCGCGACGGCGCGCTCCCCCGGGGCGAAGCCGGGCGCCCTGAAATGCACGCGGCGCCGCGCACGCCCATCGCATCGGCCGCGGCGGCGACCAGCTCGGGCGCGAACCCGGCGCCCTGCAGCGTGAACGGCGCGTGGACGCGCAGGTCGCGGTGGACCTCGCCCGGCTCCTTGAGCTTGAGCGAGCCCGCGACGTGCGTGCGCACGCCGCCGCGGTACCAGCCGTCGAAGGCGCCCTCGTACACCACCACGACCGTGAAGTGCTCGGCGTAGGTGATCCTCGTGCGATCCTCGTTCTCCACCCGGAGCATGCCCGTCACCGAGGGCGTGTCGGGCCGCCAGAACCGGACCCGCCGGCGATCGTCGGTCGACAGCACGAGCTCAGTGTAGGCCAGCGCGACGCCGGGCTTGGGCGATCTTGGCGGTGCGTTCGCTAGCGCACCATCCCCAGCAGCCAAATCAAGTACGCTCCACCCGATGACCGTCGCTCTTGCCTGTCCCAAGTGTGGAGCGCCCCTCCCCGCCAGAAGCCGTAACGAACAGCGTGACGTGTGCCTATTGTGGAGCGACGGCGGCGCCAGGGCCGAGAGTGATCGAACACATTGTCGAGCGCGTCGTCGTATCACGACGCCGAAGGGCGGCGTCGATCGCTCTCTTCTCTGTCCCCGATGCGCGGATGGCCTACGCGCGGCGCAATCGAGCGCGTGCGTGTTTCACGGATGGACGATGAGCGGTGTTTCGATCGACAACAAGACGGTCGAACACTTGAGAACGTACGCGACAACGAGGTCGGCCTCGCCAGCCCGACGCACTGCTCGGTCCCACCCTCATCGCCCCCGACCGCCGACCTTTGGTGAGCTGCCCCGAGTGCAAGAACGCGCTGCAAGAGTTCCCCTCGCCGACACGATTCATTCGATCGACGTTTGCGACAGTCACGGAACCTGGTTCGATCGCGATGAGCTCGCCACGTTCGTCACCGCCTTCGCCGACGCTCGACCAGCAGTCAGAAGAGGATCTTCGCGCGGCAGGTGTGTATGGGGCCGGAAAAGAAGGTGGATTTTTCACCGATCTCTTCCGCGCTCTCGGCTTTTCGTGAGATCCCTCTTGGGGTTCCCGACAGTTCCATTCATTGAGCCATTTCGATCCGGTTCTTCGTTGTTTTATTGGCAGGCGCCAGGTCCGACGTGGCCCGTGCCTTGCTGCGAACGCGTGCCGAGAGGCACCTATGGATGCTGGCGAATCAACCGTTTCCTTGTGGAAGAGTGAGCCCGCCGAAGACCGACCTCCCCTGCGCGAGAGCGTCCGGTGCGACGTCTGCGTTGATATGGCGCTGGGATCGCCGGGCTGAGCGTTGCCTATACGCTTCAAAGGATCTCAAGCGCGTCGTCGTTCTTGAAGCGCACAGCACAGGAGGCGGCGAAACCGGGCAGACGACTGCGCACCTTGCAAGCGCACTCGACGACGGATTCAGCGAGCTCGAGCGCGTGGTGAAGCTGGAGCGCGCCTGGCGTACCAGAGCCATTCGATTGCGATTGATCACATCCAAGCCATTGCAGAACGCGAATCCATCGCGTGCGACTTCGCGAGGATCGATGGCTACCTCTTCCTCGATCCCCAGCACACGACGAAGGTTCTCGAAAAAGAGCTCGGAGCCGCGCGTCGCGCTTGTTTGCCAGGGGTTCGATGCTCAACGTGTCCCAGGGCTCGGCTTCGATACCGGACCATCTCGTGTTTCCCAACCAAGGACGCTTCCAGCCGCTTGCCTATTTGAAAGGGCTTGCGTCGGCGATCGAAAGGCGACGGCGGGTCAATCTACGAGCATACGATGGCGGTCGATTTGGACCGCGGTTGCGCCGCATAAGATCCGGACGACAGGCTATGAGGTCCGCGCCGACGTGATCGTGGTGGCAACCAACAGTCCCTTCGTTCCGCGCCTTTTCTTTCATACCAAGCAAACCGCTTATCGTATGCGTCCATCGCGTTTCGCATCCCCAAAGGGTCGATCTCGGATGGACTCTCTTCAGATCTGGCAGACCCTTGCCGCTTATGTACGTATCGCTTCGGTCGAACCCGACTTCGACGAGCTCGTCGTCGGCGGCGAAGACCATCAGACCGGGACGACGAACCACGAAGAACAGCGCTATGAGCGCCTGGAGCAATGGGCGCGGAAGAGGTTCGGCAACCTCGACGTACCTACGCACCGTTGGTCAGAACATGATCGAGCCGTTCGACTATCTCGCGTACATCGGGAGGTCTCCTTCGCACAGCAAAACCCTATGTGGTGACCGGCCAGTTCCAGGACGCGGATCACGCACGGCGTAATAGCGGGATTAATAGTGCCCGACCTCGTTCAAGGGCGCGATGACCCATTCACGAAACTCTATGATCCCTCGCGAAAGACAGTGCGAGCGGCGCGTGAATACTGGCCGGATGTAGCGGGAACTGTGCGCTGAATATGCCAAGTGGTTCCTGCCTGAGCCCGCCGTCACGACGAAAAGGGTGCCGCTCGGCGAAGGCCAAGTCGTGCAGCGTGGCGTGCACAAGGTCGCTGTGTATTGCGATCCTCAAGGCGCCTTGCACGAGTGCTCGGCGGTGTGCACGCACCTCGGCGGCATCGTGCATTGGGACAGGGAAGTCAAAGAGTGGAGCTGCCCTTTGCTCACGGCTCGCGCTTCTCTCCACGGGCGAGGTGTTGAACGGTCCAGCCAACGCGCCGTTGCGCGCGCGCCGAAGTGAAACTACCAAAGGATCGAGGGTCGCGTGAGACGCTTCGTTCCATCGCTTCGGGCATCGTCGGTGGAGCGCTTGGCACCCTGACGATGAGCGCCGCCCTCTTGGTGGCAAAGAAAGCGGGCGCGCTGGGTGAGCCGCCGCCTCGCGAAATCGTGCGCAATTTGCGTCGAGCAATAGGTTTTTGGCCGGCTCCTCGAACACTCGATACCGTGGTCGCGCTCGCTGCGCATTGGGGCTATGGAAGCACAGCGGGCGCCCTCTTTGGTGCCGCAGCCACCGACGCCGTTCGCTCCTTCGTTCGATGCTCCTGGGTGCCGGCTACGGAGCCGGACTCTGGGCTCTGAGCTATTACGGCTGGATCCCAGCGCTTCGCCTCATGCCCCCGCCGCATCGGGATCGCCCTGGAAGACCTACTTCGATGACGATTGCCCATCTCGTCTATGGGGCAACGCTCGGTTCAGTAGTGCACTGGGCCAACTCGAAACGAGCCGCATCAGCTGAGCCTCGTTTGCGAGCTTCAGCTTGAGATCGAGCGGCCGCGTTTTGGGCGGCATTGAAGTTGCGAATCACGAAGCGCGTCACCACGCGCGAAAGGCGGACTTCGATGAAAGCGACTGACCTATTGGTTCAACAGCATAAGAAGGTAAAGATGCTCTTCCGTCGACTCGAATCGGGAAGAGGATCGAAAGAGGAAACGCTCCGGGAGCTCGCCGACAATCTAGCGGCGCACATGCTCATGACGCAGCTCTCTATCCGTTCGCCCTCGAAGCCGACCACGAAATGATCGAGGAAAGTATCGAAGAGCACGCCCTCGCCGAGATCGCACTGGGGCGCTTGCTGGCCGCAGACCCAAAAAGGCAGGGGTCGTTCGCAGCCAAGGTTACGGCCGCGAGCGATCTCGTCGATCACCACGTGGAAGAGGAAGAAAAAGAGTTGTTTCCGAAGGTCGCTGAGAAAGCCTCCGACGAGGCGCTTTCGGAGCTCGGGAAACGCATGAAGATGCGCTTCCAAGAGGCCCTCAAGCTCGGCTTCGACCAACTCGTTCCCCGGGAGTTGACGCTACCTCGGCCGACCTCGCGGCGCGGCGCATCGCGCGCATCGAACGCGTACGCGCGAGACAGGCAAGCAAACGCAAAGCTGCGTAAGATCGCCTCGTCCCGCTTGACGCCTTAGCCGAGCGGCTCGCCGCCGGTCACACCCAGCACCTCGCCATTCACATACGGCTTCTTCTTCCGAAGCCAGAAACACATAGGCAGGCGCTAGCTCTTTGGGCTGCGCCGGGTCCGCTTATTGGATAATCGGCGCAAATTTACCGATCTCTTCTCGTCGAACGATTGAGCAATCAATGGAGTCCACACGGGTCCGGGAGCGACGACATTGGCTCGGACCCCTTTCTTGATCACCTCCTTTGCAAGCCCCTTCGTGAAGGTGACGATGGCCCCCTTCGTGGCCGCATAGTCGAGAATGGAAGGGTTTGGCTGATGGCTCA
>CAVPQB010000002.1:0-186031 GCA_963707505.1 uncultured Gemmatimonadales bacterium | reverse complement strand
CAGGCGAGAGTTGACGCGAATCGTCGGTCGCGTACAAATGCTGACTCCGAGTCAACCGTGCCTCCTCTGCGCCGAGGTGCTAGACTCGGAACAGGTACGTCGCGACTTGATGACTGTGGATGAGCGGGCTCGCGATCGGTATATCGTTGATGACGTCGTTCCTCAGCCGGCAGTCGTGTCGTTAAACGCGACCGCGAGCTCTATGGCCGTGACAATGATGCTGTCCGCTTTCACCGGAATCCCCATGGCGAGCCGCTATCAACTTCTACGGTTCGATTCTGGGGTTGTTAGCCGCGCAACCGTGGAGCGCGCTCCATTGTGCCCCGTGTGCTCTCCGTACGGGACGCGTTGCAAGGGCGATCTGTTCCCGTTCCCAGGTCGCCTCGGTGGAGTCTAGCATGGCGTCCACCCAACACGACGGAGCGAAACATCGTCGCATGGCCAGAACCTCCCGACGCGAACGCAGCCCTTTGTGCCTTGGTGCAAGACCAGAGCAATCGCCGGTGCACGGTGATGGCGGTAGATAGCGAAACATTTGCATGCCACGCTGCAAACACGCGCACGCTGATCATCCCCGTCGCCGACACTGTTGGCTTCGTCGAACGCGCCAAGACCGCGATACGCCTCGCAGAAGCGTACGGGGTGCGAATCCTGTTAATGACTCGCACAGAAAGTAGAGATGCTGCTCCGCCAACTCAGGCTGAGTTGGCAGAGTTTGAAAGGATGATCGATCAATTGGGCTTGCGAGTCGGATCGTGGCAGCCATTCATGGAAAATCGGTGGCAATCCGTTGCGGCGTTGGTTGGTGGGATTGGTTTCGAGTTGGCAGCTAACACGAAATTATGTTTTGAAGGCGACGAACCCGATGACGGCGAGTGCAGGGCTCTCCTGCAGCGCGCCTTTCGTGATTGTGAAACGCTGTACTTACGCAAGCTAGGCGTCGGCCGGAGTAGCGCGGAAACCTGGCGTGTCGCGATGAACGCCAGGGACGCGAAGCAAACATCGACCGAATTTGTAGTCAAGATTGAGACAGCGGATAACTCTCGGGAGAAATCGGGCTTTGCTCTCATCGAGGATGCAGTCGATCCCGTCGCGCTTGTACGCGCCAATAGTTGAGCAGCGAAGCTGTGATGGGCATAGCCGAAATGCTGTCGTCTATCGTTTCCTCGCGCGTTCGCAGCCTCTCCTTGAATGCCTCACAGAAGGCGCGCTCGATGTAATTGGGTCGCTCTTTAGTCATACATTCGATCGATTTCATCAGATCTCCGAAACATCCTACGAAAAGCTCGGCCCGATTTTCAGGGATTTGCGGTATCTTCGTGATTCCGAAGAGCTGACGCGAGTCGCGGACGAGGCGAGTGCGCGTGGATCGCCAAACTGGCCTGAACTACGCGCTAATCTGCTGGGCTTACCGCCCGTCGAGTGTCACTTGAGCAAAGTTCACGGAGATCTGCACGCCGGAAACCTTTTCGTTCATGTCGGAACGAAAGACGTGGCGGTTATCGACTACGCCACGGTTGCTCAAAACGCTCCTCGTGTTTGGGATGCCGCCAGCCTCGACGGTAAGTATCGTGTTTCCGGCAGACTTTATTGGCCTGAGAACTGGCCTGTTGCTCCCGATGATGACGCGATTCGAGCTGCTTTTCAGTATCCGTTGGCCGCCGAGAATATTGATCGGTCCGGATTTGCGAAAAGCGTAGCAGCGGCAATCAAAGCCGTGCGGACTTGCGCCAAGGATCGTCGAGAGGAGAGGGCAGCGTATGCGATTGCTGTCGCGACGGCGTTGCTACGTTTTGCATCGTTTGATGACAACGGCGGTCGAGATCGGCGTGTGCTGGCCTATGTCATTGCTAGCGACTTAATTCGCGCTGCGGAAGACGACCTACGAGAGCGCTATGCACCGGCAGCGTAACTGCGTTTCTGTGTGGTTGTCCAAATGAGAACCGGTCCATTTCGTTACCGGCCGCTCATCACCGTCTCGGGGCAGGAGAGCGCGGGCGGCGATCGTGGGGAGCCAGCCAGCCGCTCTGCGGTTCGTCCAGATGGTGACAGGGCGCTCGTCTTCAAATGCCCGTCGGGTCGTGGCGATGTCTCTCAATCAATCTGGATTTGCGCGCTGGCCCTGCGTGGCGACTTCGCATGACTGATCGCGGTGCTGCGCACTTATGTCCTCAGTTTGGCGGACGCACGCTTGTCGGGCCCACTTCGTCCTTTGGAACAGCACAGTTTGGTGGTGTCGTTTCGAGGTAGATAAAGAGTCGGCCCAAAGAGATGGAAGCCGAGTTGCGAGAAGAGTGGAGGCGCATACGCGCCGAGTGGCGAAATAATCCGCGGCAGTGAATTGACGGCTACGCCAATCTCGGCGCACACTTCTCGCCGCGACGCCATGATGCTCTAGTTTTCGCTCGGTGCCGTGCTCATCGTTGCGGCACCTCGGAGACCAGTTCGTCTGCTCTTGAAGACGGGCTTCCACGCTTGAATCTGCGGCGGAGGAACGCAGCGATATCGCCTGATTGTACAAAATGTGCGCTTTGAGGCGGCGGGCGCCTATTCGCGCGCAAGCTCTGCGAGCAGCGCTCGTGTTCGCTGGTCGGCTACGTCGGGAGCGAACGCCACAGCGGCAGGAGCGTGAAGGAGTGCGAGAGTATTACCGAGAGTGCCCCCAACGCCGTGGGATGGTGCGCAATCGCCGGTGCCAGCAAACTGAGTACGTCCATAACTTCCGAACGATACTCCTCGATGCCGAATAGTTCGGCAATGGGAAGCGTTGCGTCAACGCCGCCGCGATGCTGCGGGCGGCGTGCTCATCATCGAGACTGCGTCGCGACCTGCCCGATCCGCCCCGAGTCGGGGATGAGCCGCGCGTTAGGCGACGGCGCTATGTCGAGCGTGATGTGGCTAACGACCAGTGTTTGCGGGGGAGGACGTCGGCGGCACCCGCGCCGGCGAGCAAGCGGGCGCCTAGATTACGCACCGATGGCTGGAGGTCCGCCGAGATCTCTGCGCCGCGGAGCTCTCTTGGATCGGACTATGGCTAGCCGCTGCCATGAGAGTTACGAATCTGTGGACGGCGACAAAGCTGCCCTGCGATTGAACGCGGCGATCCACGCTTCGTGCTCTCTTTTCAGGCCCTCTCCGAGTCGTTGGACGATGGCGTCGTCAATGGCCTCGGGGTGACCATGCACGAATCGATTGCGCCGCTCTTGGACGTCGCGAAGCAACGCCGCGACTTGACCGTAGCCCAAGTCCTCAAGGTCGGCCCAATAAGTCGTGCTAAACAGAACCCGATACAAGCGATCTAGGCGAGCTCCAATCGAACTGTATCTCTGAAGAAGGTCCGCCACGATGGGCTCAGGTATGGCGGCCATTCCCTGTCTGAGCAATCTCTCAAACCGGGTCTCGAAGTACGTCCAGAAGAGAAGGACGAAGGCGGCGCGATCCGACGGTCGATGTTGCTCAGAGATGCGTGTTAGGAGAGCGTCATCCGTCGTCGATCGCTTCCACTCCCGCTCTAGAAGAATCAGAAATACCCAGTCTTCATACCGACCCTCAGCGCCCATGAATGCCGTTGCAACTTCGAACTCCTGCCCATCTTCCGGTGCGGATTACGCTCGGGGCGAGGCTCGGCGGCGGGGCCTCGCATGCCGGGCACGATTCTGCGACGGTCCGGATGCCGCGACAGCGAGCGCAAAGAATGTAGCCACGCCACAGCGCGGCCCACGTAGACTCAACGGGAAGATCGTCGCACCACATTCAGGTTGTCTGCATAACGCCTAGAACTAAGCTGTGGACGAGTGAAAACAATAGCAAGCGCAGCGAGCTTCCACAGATCAGCCCAGGATCGTGCTCCGGTTTCGTAGACACGACGTTTACAATACTAAGCGTTCAAAGGCACACGGTGAGTGGTATCCGAGCGCGGAGTGTTGCCGGGTAGTGTTGTAGTACCGCATGTAGCTATCGATGTCGCGGCGCAGCACGGTATCCTGATCGTAGGTTACGCCGCGGGTGACTTCGGCTTTTAGAGAGTGGAAGAAGGACTCCATGTGGGCATTGTCTCCCGGACCGGCCGTACTGGCGCTCTGCAGCAGGCCAAGTGCCGTAACGCGGTCGCCAAACTGTGCGGCGAGATATTCGGAGCCGCGATCGCTATGAAAGATCAACCCGGCTGGCGGACGTCGTCGCGTTACTGCCGCGGTGAGGACGGCTCGCGTCACGCGGGCGTCGCGGCGTCGACTAAGTGACCAGGCCAAGATCCGGCGGGAGTACTGATCCATTACGATGGCCAGGTAGCGCCATGTCCCCGCCACGGCGATGTAGGTGATGTCTCCAACCCAGATTTGATCCGGTGCTGTGGCGTGGACAGTCCGTAATCGGTTCGGATGCTGCCCGTAGAATCGGTGAGTGCCAACTTTCGCACGATAACCATGCACAGCTTTCGCGCGCAGACCTGCCTCTCGCATGAGTCGCGCGACGCGACGTCGGCTCACCGTCCACCCCGATGTGATCATCGCGTGATGAATGCGTGGACTTCCATAGCGCCCACGATGCAGAGCGAAGCACCGAGTAATCTCGCTACGCAGCTCCCGATCCCGCTCCGCATGTAGGCTGACGGCGCGATTGCGCCAGGCATAGAATCCGCCTCGCGTGACCCCATAGTATCGACAAAGCTGAGTCACGTTGAACGGCGAGTTGGGCGCGAGGAGTGTGGCGATAAAGGCGAACCGGTCTGCTTTCGCGCGGAGCAGAACCGGATGGCTTTTTTTAGGAGATCGTGCTCCAGCTGCAGCTGCGCATGGGCCTTCTCAAGTGCTTGGAGCTGCTTGAGCTCCCGCGCTGGGCCGCGTTTGGGGGCGGGCCGAACTCGCCCTCGCAGCAGGCCGTCGCGTACATCCTTTCGCCACTTCGACAACATGAACGGGTGAATCTCCAGCGCGGCCGCGACACTCTGTACCTGAATTCCTGGCTGCTGGCTGAGACGAACAGCGGTCAGCTTGAACTCGTCAGTGTAGCGGTGGACCGTGCGTGGCCCTGAGCGTGGCATGACACCTCCATTGTTAGGTGAAAGTGTCTACAGAACTGGAGCAAGTACCCTTGTCAGCTTCAACGTTCGTTAGGCGGCGGCTCAGAGGGTGCGCACTTCTGCGACGAGGATCGCAAGGGCAGCGACGACGCTAACAACTCCGAGTACGTTGGCGAGCCGCCGGCGCGTGTGCCACCAGCCGGACCAAGGAGCATGGCGTTGCCCAGGATGAGCAGGGGGAGCGCCCACGAGCTCTCCATGCCACCGGTCGCCCTGCCAGCACCCGTGAAGTGCTGCGACTGAGTGCGAAGAGCGTAGCCGCGACCGCGAGGACGAGCTCCAGGAGTTGCCAGCGACGAGCGGTGGGGGTGAGCATTCGCGACCTTGGGCTAAGGAAAACGTGTGGGAGCCACCTAACGCCTTAGCTAAGCCTGCGCCCCGGAACGGGGTTTGGTAAGAGCGCCACTAGCTGGGGGCGCAGCTCGGAGCCGGCGCAATCCGAACATACGAAGCGTCACTTCAGCGTTGCGTTCGGCCCTAGGCGCCTGCGCGATAACTTTTCAGCAGCGGAAGCCCGGAGGCTTTCACTACTGCGGCCGTACGATGTCCGAGCTCGGCGACCGCTGCCGTGCCAGACACAAGCTGCACTATGTCCACGATAAGCGCTCGCACAACAGCGGGTTTCCGTCGTTGCTGTGGAGACCGCGGCTTCCGTAGCGGCGGCGCTGACGACGATTCGACGACCTCGCGCCTTTGCTGGACGGTGAGATCCCGACCTTGGCGACTTTCTTCTGTAAAATCCGAAAGCGCCGTTGCGAGCTCCCGACGCCTTCGTTCCGAACGACGGTGATAGCGGCGTCGATGAAGCCGGTGGTATCCGGTGTTCAGAACGCCCGCTTGGCTGTCGCTGACGTCGGATGTCGTTAAGCGCCGCGCCCCCTGCGTAACGCGGGTTGTGGTCGTGGCGGGAACTTCCCACCTAGTGGGAACCCGGCGATGGACTCCGTCTGCTCTACGGAATGGTTAAGCGCGCGCTCCATCTCAGCGAGCTGCCTTGTGTGCAACGTCTGCAGCTTGAGGTTGCAGTCGAGGCACAGCGGAATCTTGTTGTCAGGGCCTGCCGGAACATGGCCGGTGTGCCGCATTGGTGGCATTTCATGGAACTCTGTTGCTGGCGTTAGCAGGCAGGTCGAGAGGATGTAGTTCTAGTGAGGCAGCCTGACGACTAGGGTAAAAGAAAACGATACGTCGCGGCGTCGAATTTCGCCCATCCGCAACGTTCCAAACGCCGCCAGACCTTTTCTGCTTCGGGCGCCTGGTACTCTGTCTTAAGCCACGCCAGGGTCTCCGCATTCGTGCTTGAGTAGAGCGGTCGCGCCAGCATAGTCCGGACTAGGAGCAAGCATGCCTCCGGAATCCCGAGGCCTCGGTATGGATCGCTTGCGTGCATCGTCTGGGACACAACGCGTTGGGCATCGACGAGGACAACACGGCCCGTGTAGATCGGCGGCTCGGATGGATCAGCCCCACTCGGCCACGCCGCGATCTCCATCGCGGGAAATCGGTCATCGAACGTGATGAACTCTGGCGCTGGAACATCGGTTAGCTTCACTACGATCTCGGTCAAGAGAGCGCTGCGGCCGATTGCTGAAATCGCGTGGATTGTCACGATTGGGAAGTGTGTTGCTGGCTAACGCCCTAGCTAAGCTGCAAAGGGATCATATAAGGACGCTCGCGGCGCGAGCGTCTTCAATAGCCCCTTTGTCAGGTTCAGCGTTCGTTATACCGCCGGCGCGAGAACAATCACTCGTCATTTCTCGAACCAGTGATGATGCATTGCGGAGACACACTCGTCAAGCGGGAAGGGTGCGGCGGAAGGCAGGACGGCGTCAATCCCGCATCGCGGGCAAAGGGCGGTTACACCATTCGCAGTGCTACCGGTTTCGACCTGCCGACCATCGATCCAGTCCATGATCTCGGTCGGCTTGAAAAGCGCACCGCAGTAGAAGCAGCCGGCGTCGTCAGGATGCGCGAGCAGCTCGCGATGGTGGTCCGAGTATTTTGAATCGACTCGAGGTCGGCTTGGTTCAGCATCGATGCGTGTTGCGGTATAACGCCCTAGCTAAGCTGCAAAGAAGTCTCATAAGAGTGGCGCAGGCGCCACTATTCAATAGCGTCTTGTCAGCTTCAGCGTTCGTTAGGCCTCAGGTCGCGACGGTGCTTTCGGGTACATGCGGAGCTTCTCTAAGAAGAGCCGCCGTACTAGATACTGTACGTTCGCGACGTCATAAATCGAAAGTGATCGTGCTAGGTCACCAATCTTGTGAGCTGAGACTCTGCTACGTAGCCAGCTTGCCCCAGCGATGGCATCGGTGACGTCGACTTCAATGTCTCGCACCACACCCGACGCCCAATTGGCTCGGCGAACTGCCCGTAACCCTCGTGCCTTCTCGATGCTAGTGCGCGGTCCCCGGAGGTGCCACACAGCTGAATCTGCGAGATTCACCCCGGCGTCCGTCAATCGCGTTTCAAGATTGCTCTTGACCGGCGGGTTCCACGCGCCCTTGATAAAGGATGGATTCTTCTGTGATGCTCTTACCTCTAATCCCATTTGTTCGAGTGCAGCATAGGCAGTCACAATGGCGTAAGCGAAACGCGCGTGATCGCTCGGGTTTGGTGAAAGCCGTACGTGACGGGCGTGATCTGGATCGAGCTCCATCGGGTGGTTGGAATGAAGCGCCATGCTGCGATGCAGGATGGCCAAGGCGTACTGGGTTTCTCGCCGCCTAGCTGCCTTCGCGGCCAACGCGCAAGCGCGAACAACTGAGCGCGGATAGTAAGCGGAGGTGGATACCGCAGACCTTGCGTCGATACCAGGTCGATATTCAACGCCCGGACTGAATACCAGCATGTACGGATCGTCGCCGGCCTCGAACTCAAGTATTCCGAGCGCCGCCCAGATCGCATCCAGGGCGGCTTGCGCTTTATCCCCGTCGGGAGCTTCGATGTGAAGCCGTAATCCCTCGTGCCGATAACGGCGTTCGCGCGGACGTCGGAATTCGCCAAGCCAGCCGGGAGCTCTGAAGACCACGCGCTCCCCAGCCGCATCGCGTTCACTTACGAACAACGGGGTGAGAAATGTTATTGGCGGCAATCGTACACGGAAACGGAGTTTGTTGAGGCCTAACGCATATTAGGCTGCAACGCTCTGCTTCAAAAACACTGCAAGCACGCAGTATAAGATGGGCACCAAGTCCCTGAGCGCAAGACGCATCTCCTAGGGCCAGAGAGACTTACGCGATCGTACGCGTTTCTCCGTTGCCATCTTATGCTGCAATCTCCGCAGTATAAGACATGACGGCGTGCGCGAACGCGAAGATGGTCACTGCCTCAATCCTGTCCGCCCCATCCACCTCACCTCCTGCCTCCCCGCCTGCACCAACCCCCTCGCCACCGTACTAAACGGCCTCCCCTCCGTAAACGCCGACGCGATCGCATACAACGACCGTATCGAAAACCGCCCCTCGTTCGCAACCGCATACACCGCCTCCCACCTCTCCGGCGCAAACTTCGCCTTGAAACTGTCCAACCCCCCGAAGTTATAAAACCGCCTCCCATGCGCCCGCACCCACTTGAATCCCAAACGTATCAACAAATCTTGATCTGTTAAGTTCCCCACGCCCGCAGTCGACAACGGCGCCAGTCCGAGCGTCACGTAGTCAGCACGTCTGCTCCGCCACCCACCGCACCGCGCTGTCGATCATCAGCTCCGCAGTCCCATTCGGCGCCCCGCGCCCCCTCACGAACTGTTCGGTGAGCCAGCCGCGCCGAGCCGGTATCGGTGACGCAACCAGAAACCCCACCGGCACCTCCCCACGCGTCGCAACAAAAACTCGTCGATCCCGAAGATTCCCTAACGTCTCCGGCTCCACCAGAAAATGCAGCGGCGGCAATCCTCTCGTCCCCAACCATTCCTGAAGCAACGTCTTGAGCTCGGGACTCCGTTCCGCCCGATCCGACGGCCACAACGCAACGCTCACACCCTTGTTCCGCGCACGATTCAACTGCGCGCGCAACGACGAGTGCGTAGCGATGATACCAGCCCAGTCTTCAGGATCCCACGACGGCTGCGCGCCGAGCAATATCGCGGAGTGGGTTTTAGTCCCGCGATACAATGCCTCGAGCCGCTCTTCGGCGCCGAAGTAAACCACACCAGCATGCGCCGCGCGTGAATCGCGTTCGAATTCCTCAGCCACGTCGCGCAGATCGGAGTCAGCAGCAACCGGCGCACCGCCCACCACTCGTCGCCCGCCAGCTCGTACATACCCAACCACCGCCGGATGCACCCTGGAGAACCACAGCTCGAACCCAGGATTCAGTATCTGGTACGCAGTGGAATTCCACCCGTACTCCAGCACCAGCTCCCGCGCCCGATCATACTCGGCGCCGCTCTGCGCACTCGGCGTCGTCACGGCGCTCATCTTTGGCGTCTATCGCGGGGAAGAGACGTTATCGCCGGCTGTGCGCCGGAAGCCCGAGCACGCGATTGAGCCAGCGCACGAACGGCAACATCGTCGCATACTGCTTCGCGATCATGTCCGGCAGCTTCGCGCTCGACATGTCGGATTCCGAAAGCTCGCGACTGACCGTGAATGATTTATATCGCAGCAGGTCAGCCGCAGGATGCTCCGGATCGAACGCACGCGGCGTCCGCTTCAACACCGCCTCGTCACTCAACGCACCAAACGCCCGCTTGAACGCCGCCTGTCGCAGTATGGATCGAAGCTCATCCGGATCATCCGCGATCGCTTCACGCAACGTTTTCAAAGCAGCACCAGGAGGCATCCAGATCCCGCCCGCAACCATGCACTCCCCCGGCGCGATCTGAAAATAGAATCCCGCGCCACCATGCACGGCAGCAGTACCAACAGCATGCCCCGCATCGCGATGATAGAACCACGCCGCAGCGTTGGTCTTGTACGGCGACTTGTCCTTCGAGAACCGCACGTCACGATAGATGCGGAAGATCGAGCGCTTGGGATTCCCCACCATCTCCGGCGCGATCTCGCCGAGCCGCGCGTCGATCTCCTCGACCAGCACCTGCAGCGGGAGCTTTACTTCGGATTCGTATCGCGACCGATTCGCCTCGAACCACTCGCGCTTGTTGTTCCGCGCGAGACTCCGCAGAAACGTCAGCGCCGCAGGTCTGAATCCGGTGAACTTCTCAGGCGTGTTACTCGTCGTCGTGCTACTTGCAGTCCTGTTTGGTTTCTTGCTTGTAGTCGCCATCTCTCACGTTGTTGTTACCGGTCGCACCACAACCCGCCGCTCGTCCTTGTCGCGTTGGCCCAGGAATTCGCCGACTCCCTCCAGCCACACGACATGATCGCACACGATCTTGAGCGACGCCAGCATTGGAACCGCGATAAACGCGCCGGCTATCCCCCAGATCTCCCACCAGAACGCCACTCCAATGAATATGGCGACCGGATTCAACGACAGTCGATGCCCCATCACCATCGGCCCGATGAGATTCCCCTGAATCAGGTTCAGCGCAACGAATGTCCCAGGCACGATCAGCGCGTGCGCGACGTTGTCGAACACGGTGAGCGACGCAATGGTGAGTATCGTAACGAGAGTGAGCGCGCCGATGTACGGTATGAACTCGAGACACGTGACAAGCGCGCCCCACAGAAACGGGTTCGGCATCTTGAGCAGGTACATGATCACCGGTGAACACGGCGCCTTCGGCGAGGTTGAGCAACGCCGACGTCACGAGATAGCGCGAGATCGATCCTTCAATCTGCCGCGCAACTTCCACCGCGACTCGCTGGCTCGCAGGCCGCGCCGCAACCTTGATCGTCTTCTGCAAGAAGAGATCGCCCGCAGCGAGCAGGAAGAAGAGCAGTACGAGCACCTCCAGCAACGCAGCCACCACACTCTGCGTCGTCCCGAAAAAGCGCGATCCCAAACTCGGCCCTGCAACGACGACCGTGCGTGGCTGCGTACCTCCGCTCGGCACAATACTCACCTTGTCCATCTGCTCGGCGGTGCGCGACACCTGCTCCATCGGCTTCATGATCTTGTGAAGCTTGTCGCCAGCCTGCTTGAGCGTCGCCGGCGCAGACGTGATCCATCCCTGAGCGGGCGCGGCGAGCTCGTACACACCAAGCCCAAGACCACCGGCAAGCGCAAGTATCAGAACGGCCGATGTGAGCGGTGCGGGAAGACGCAACACTCTCCGCGCCCAGCGAATCGCGGGGCTCAACAGAAAGTTGAGCTCGAGGGCAAAAAATATGGGTATGAAAAACGCGCGGCCGAAGTACAGCGTGTAGACCACCGCGAGCACTGCAAGAATTGCAAGGCTCAGCGAGTGGCGCACCACGCCGATTTCGACCGCGCGCGCTTCAGGTTCTTCTGTCACGGCGCGTTTTCGATGCGCGTTACCGGTTGGATGCCACGCCCTGCGCCTTCTGCGCCAGAGCGAAAAGTCCCTGCGTGTTCTGTACGCCCTTCAACGTCGCGATCGCCTTCTGAAGCTGATTGTCGTCGTCGAGATACTTGCGCTTGGCCGCGGAATCGCCGAACGCCATCGTCGTGATGCGCTGCCCGATGATACGGTCGAGCTCGGTACCCGCGCCCTTCGCAAGCAACGTCGAATCGACTGTCACACCCTTCTTCTTCAACTGCGCGAGGAATGTGTTCCGCATCTCCGGCGTAACTGTGAAGTTGGGCTTCACCTTGCCCTTCATCTCCGCGGCGTAATCCTGCATCGCCTGGGCGAAGATCTGCGACTTCGGTGCCAGGCTCTTGAGCAGGTTCTGTTCCGGCGTGCTCAGTGTGTCAGGCTTGACGATGATGTCAGGCGTGATGCCACCACCGCCGTACACGATGCGGCCTGCATCGCTCTTGTACTGCGGACGCGCACGACGCGCCGAGTCGGTCTCGAGCGAGTCAGGCATCACCTCGACGAACTCTCCATCAGGCAGCAGCTTGCGCTCCTTCTGAATCGACCGGCCACTCGGCGTATACCACTTGGCCGTCGTCATCTTGAGCGCGTAGCCGCCATCCAGCTTGAAGAGACTCTGCACAAGTCCCTTTCCGAATGAAGTGGTGCCCATGATGAGCGCACGGTCATGATCCTGCAGCGAGCCCGCGACGATCTCCGATGCAGATGCCGTGTGACCGTCAACGAGCACGACTATCGGAATCTTCGGCTCCTTGGGCGCATCGGTCGCGCTGTAGGCCTCGACTTCACCCGTGCGTCCGCGAACGCTGAGTATGGACTGGCCCTGCGGGAGGAACAGGTTGCTGGTGGAGATAGCCTGGTCAAGGAAGCCGCCAGGATTGCCACGCATGTCGAAGACGATGCGATTCGCACCGGCCTTGGTGACGTCAGTGATCGCGTCGCTCACTTCCTGCGTCGCCGTCTCGTTGAACTGCTGCAACGGGATGTAGCCGACGTTTCCGAACACGAGCGTGTACGGTACGGCCGGGATGTGCACGATGGCGCGCGTGAACGTCACCGGAATCGGATCGGCGACGCCGGCGCGTCCGAACTTGACGCTCACCTTGGTGCCGGGATCGCCCTTGAGCTTGTCCGATACCTGGGCGCTGGTCCAGCCGCGCGCGTTTGCGGTGTCGATCTGGAGAATCCTGTCGCCTTCCATCACTCCGCCAGCTGAGGCCGGCGTGTGCGGGAATACGCGCTGCACGGTGATGAAGCCGCTGGTCGGCGCGATCTCCATGCCGATTCCGCCGTACTTGCCACCGGTCTGCTGGCTGAACTGGTCGAATTCCTTCTTGGTGAACAGAACGGAATAGGGATCGTTCAGCTCCTTCACGAGCCCGGTTGCGGCCTTCTCGTAGAGCGCGTTGGAGCCGACGCTATCGACGTAGCGCGAGGCGGTGATTCTCAGCACTTCGTCGAGCAGCTGAGCGCTGGCGACCGTTTCGTGCTGCTGATAGACAAAGGCCCCTGCAACGAGGGGAAGCATGACCGCCCCGAGGACGGCCAGATGTAGGACGCGAGGTTTACGCATAAGTGGTTGTAAAACTACGGGGCTATAGTGTTCCGTGTTGCCAGCACGTAGTCCACGTGCCACTCACGGTCGAGCTGGTGAAACGATGCGTCTCTAAGAAGTCCCGCGGCGATGAGCATCTCGTGCGCCGGTTGTAGTACCCGCTGCAGATGAGAAGGATATCGCTGAGTAAGAGGCAATTGCGAAGCCAATTGTCCAAGAGAGATGCGCCAGGTGATATGGTCCTGTGATCTGGCCGTGGCCAGCAGCCGGTACAGCCGCCGAGCGACCGGGTTGGACAGACTGCCATAGTGCTGGAGCGATAACGAGATGGTGTTGCCAGCCGCGATGTTCGCGCGAAGCTGCGGTGATACTACTACCCGGGCGTCGCCCGGCTCCGATGCCGAAAGTGCTGAGAAAAGAGCCAACTGGTCCCGATCGGTCAACCTGCGCCGCTGGATCGAGACCGAGCTGAGGAGGGTGAAAGTCCCTTCGAACGGTCGTTCGGAAGCGATCTCGTAGGCGCCGCTCGATTCAAGTCTCGTCCGCTCCAGCCGGTTCAGCGCGGATCTGAGCTGCTCGTACGTGCGGCCGTCCACCTTCCGGCCGATCGATCGGAGGAACGAGTGAAGGGTGAAGCGAACGACACCATCGGCGGGGAAGCCAGCCTCCCCGAAGCGGTGCAGGATCTCGACGTAAACGTCCTGATCAAAAGTACCCGGTAGCCTGTCGCCGGGTGCAGGCAGCACTCGCCAGCGGCCACCCCCCGCCGGGGCGTACGTTATCGCGCCCTCGTCCGCCGAGTCACTGAGGCGGAAGAGGGGGAGGGCTTCGAGCGACCGGTCGAGGGCGACTGTCTTGCTCGTCGGCCGTCGGCCGGGCACTGCCAGATGCATACCTATAGAATAGGCGATACCTGCACGCTTGGAAGAGGGAAGTGGAACGGGAAGTGAATAGGGAATGGTGAACCTGTGGCGTCGAGCAACCGGAGACCAGACCATTCACAAGCCGAGTGACGGATCATTGATGGCACTTCTGAGGTACGCCGGCGAGATAGCGGTCATTGTCGTCATTCTCGCGATGGTGCTGATTGGTGTTCTGTCGGTGACGCACGGTACGCCGGTGCGCACGGTCATCGCGCCAGGCACGTCCGACCGTCCCCCTGCCGTGGGCGATTCGCTCTTCGCCGAAACGATGGAGCTGTACAGCAGCACGCACATCTCGCGCGGCAACTCGGTCACGCTCTGCCTGAACGGTGAAGGGACGTATCCGCGATTGTGGAAGGACATATCATCGGCGAAGCACACGCTCACCGTGCAGATGTACTACTCCGAGCCCGGCAGGATCGCGGATGAGATGCGCGATCGTCTGGTCGAGCGCGCGCGCGCGGGAGTTCGCGTCCTGGTGCTGCTCGACGCCTTCGGATCGGGTCCGCTGCGCAAGACGGATTTCGTCGACAAGGTGCGCGCCGCGGGCGGACGCGTTGCATGGCTGCGGACCATCCGATGGTACACGCTCAACCGCGCAGCGACGCGCTCGCACGTGCGCGTCGTCGTCATCGACGGCCACATCGGCTACACGGGCGGATTCGGTCTCGCCGATTACTGGCAGGGTGACGGACATCACGACAGGCAGTGGCGCGAGTCGAACGTACGCTTCGAAGGGCCGGCAGTCGCGGCACTCCAGGCTGCATTCGCTGCGGGATGGGCCGAGGCTACGGGAGTGCTGCTCACCGGCGACATGTTCTTTCCGCCGGCCATCTTCGAACCGGTCGGCAAAACCGTCGCGGGATTGATGTACACGACTCCGGCGGTGGGAAGCACGATCGCCGAGCGCTTTCTCGCGCTCACAATCACCAGCGCGCAGAAGACTCTCTACATAACCAATTCGTACTTCGTGCCCGACGCAGAGTTTCGCACCATGCTGATCGACGCCGTGAAGCGAGGGGTCGATGTGCGTGTGATCACCGCTGGCGACAAGAGCGACGTGAAGACTACGGTGTTCGCAGGGCGCGCGTATTATGAGGAGATGTTGCGCGGCGGCGTGCACATCTACGAGTACACTCCTACGATGATTCACTCCAAGACGATAGTCGCCGATGGACTGTGGGCATCGGTGGGCTCCATGAACTTCGACAACCGCTCGCTCGCGTTCAACAACGAGTCCAATCTCAACGTGCTGGACACCGGATTCGGCGCGCAGATGGATTCGGTCTTCATGGACGATCTCAAGTATTCCAAAGAGATAAAGCTGCCCGAGTGGGAGCACCGGTCACTGTACGAGAGGACGATCGAATGGGGAGCGGAGAAGCTGTGGCGCGTTCTGTAGATCGCGTCCTGTTTCGCACGATGTCGTCATTCCCGGACAAGCTCTTGGATTCGTCATTGCGCCGCTTTCGCGGGAATGACGAGTCTCCGCGCCGCTTTCGCGGGAATGACGAATTCGGGTTTCCGCGGGAATGAAGGCTAAATCAACCGTGTCGCCGACCGATCCCCTGGCCGGCTTCCATCCCATCGTGCGCGAATGGTTCACCGAGACTCTCGGTGCGCCGTCGCCGCCGCAGATTCAGGGATGGCCAGTAATTGCGAGCGGCGACCATGCTCTGATCCTCGCGCCGACCGGAACCGGTAAGACGCTCGCCGCCTTTCTCTGGGAGCTGAACGCGCTCATCGTCGAGGGGCTCGCAGCGCCACTCGCGAACGGTGTGCATCTGCTGTACGTGTCGCCTCTCAAGGCGCTCAACAACGACATCCAGCGCAATCTGGAACGGCCACTCGCCGAGCTGCGCAGGAGATTCGAGCAGGCCGGACTGGCCTTTCCCGAGATACGCGTCGCGGTGCGCACTGGCGACACACCGGCAAGCCAGCGCCAGCGCATGATCCGCAAATCGCCGCACATTCTCATAACGACGCCTGAATCGCTCAACATCATGCTGACGTCGCTGCGCGGGCGCGGAATGTTCGCATCGACGCGTACCGTGATTCTCGACGAGATACACGCCGTCGCAGGGACCAAGCGCGGAGCGCATCTGGCCGTTACGATGGAACGGCTTGTTCAGCTCACTCCCACTTCGGAAGGTCCACAGCGAATAGGTCTGTCGGCTACGCAACGCCCCCTCGACGAAATAGCTCGCTTCCTCGGCGGCACCAATCGCAAGGTTTCGAGTCGTGGATTGCGGACTCGCCAAGGAGCTGCAGCTGTCGGTGCGATCTCCGGTTCCGGATCTCGCCAGGGTCGATGGCAGCGTCTGGCCTTCAGTTGCACAGCTCGTGCTGAACGAAACACGCAACGCTCGCACGACACTCGTGTTCGTGAACAATCGGGCGCAGGCCGAGCGTATAGCAGCGCGTGTGAACACACTGGCGGAAGAGGAGATCGCGCAACCGTATCACGGTTCCATAGCGCGCGAACGACGGCTCGGGCTGGAACAGCGTCTCAAGGCCGGCGAGCTGCGTGCACTGTAACCACGAGCTCGCTCGAGCTGGGTATCGACATCGGCAGCGTGGATCTCGTGATCCAGCTTCAATCTCCAAAGCGGGTCTCGGCGGCGCTGCAGCGTGTGGGACGTGCGGGACATACTCTGGGTGTTGCGAGCCGCGGTGTCTTTGTCCCGACCTTTCGCGACGACGCGATGGAGACCGCGGCGATAGTCGCGGCGATGCGCGCAGGCGAGGTCGAGCCGACACGCGTCGTGCAGAATGCGCTCGACGTTCTTGGCGCAGGTGATAGTCGCGGCCGTATCGGTCGACGACTGGGATGCGGACGAGCTGTTCGAGCTCGTCCGGCGATCGTATCCGTACCACGCACTGCCACGTGCGCGCGTATCGACGAGGTCGTCGCGATGCTGTCCGGCAAGTATCCGTCCGAAGTCGCGGCGGAGCTGGAGGCACGCATCACGTTCGATCGCGCGACGAACAGGCTGACCGGCATCACGCGCGAGCGCGAATGACGGCGGTGATATCCGGCGGCACGATCCCGGATCGCGGTCTCTACACGGTGAATCTTGCCGACCGCACGCGGCTCGGCGAGCTGGACGAGGAATTCGTGCACGAGTCGCGCGTCGGCGACGTGTTCCAGCTCGGATCGACCACGTGGCGCATTGCGGAGATCGGTCACGACCGCGTGGTCGTGACGCCCGCACCAGGCGCTCCGGCGCGGATGCCGTTCTGGCACGGCGAGTACTCGGCGCGATCCCTGGCGCTCAGCGCACGCGTCGGCGAGCTGCGCCGCGAGCTGGCTGAGGCCGGCGTGAGCGACGATGAGCTCACCGCGCGCTACGGATGTGATGAGGCGACGATCAACTCACGTTGCGCAAGTACATCGACATCGCAACGTCGCTGCGACAGGCGTCGTACCCGACGACCGCACCATCGTCGTCGAGCACTTTCGCGACGAGACGGGCTCGGTGCGCGTCGTGATCCACGCCGCGTTCGGCGGAAGAGTGAACGCACCATGGGCGATGGCGCTCGCGCATCGCGCGCGCGAATCGCTCGACGGCGTGGACGTGCAGGTTCAGACCACCGACGATGGCATCATGCTCCGCATGCCGGATCTCGGGATCGCCGCCGCCGGTTCAAGTCGCTGCATCGGACTGTCAGCGCTGCGGAAGCTGAACAACTCGTGATGGAGGAAGTCGGCTCGTCATCGCTGTTCGGTGCGCGCTTCCGAATGAATGCCGGCACGCGCCCTGCTGTTGCCGCGCGGGAATGCCGAACGAGCGCATGCCGCTCTGGCTGCAACGGCTCAAGGCGCTGGACCTGCTGCAGACCGTGCGCGAGTTCCCGAGCTTCCCGATTCTGGTCGAGACGTATCGCGAGGTGCTGCAGGACGCATTCGACATCGAATCGCTGAAGGACGTGCTGCGGCGATCGGAAGACGGACGCATCGCGCATCCACAGTGTGCAGACCGACGTGCCATCGCCATTTGCGGCGAGCCTGCAGTTCGGCTTCGTGATGGACTGGCTCTACGGCGACGATACGCCGCGCGCCGAGCAACGAGCCGCGCTGCTGTCACTCGATCGCGCGATGCTGGACGAAGTGATGGGCAACGTCGAGCATGACGACGAGACACTGAAAGCGCTCTGGGAGATCGTCGAGCGCCGAAAGAACAACCTCGAGACGAGCACGGATCCAGCGCGCGCATCGGACTATGGTCCCGGAGAAGGCGGCCGGCGTGGTCTTCTCGCCAGGTACGTAGCGCTCGCCGGCCCTGTCACCGTTGACGAGATCCACGAGCGGTACGGATGGCCGGTGCGCTGGATCGAGACGATAATGGACGAATGGCGCAAGCGCGGCCGCGTTGTCGTTGGTCGCTTCAGACCGGAGGTGAGCGGAATTGAATATCTCTCTCGCCGCACCGCAGAGATTGCGCGTCGCCGAGCGCTCGCTGCGCTGCGCAAGCAGATCGCGGCGGTGGAGATGCCAGCGTTCGCTGCATTTCTCTCACGCTGGCAGCATGTGGATCCACGGGACCAGCTCGATGGTAGCAGGTGGCGTGGAGACCGCGCTGCGCCAGCTTTACGGACTGCGCGCGTCCCGCAGTGGGTTGGGAGCGCGATTATCTCAAGTCGCGTGTTCGCGATTACAATTTCGCGTGGCTCGCCGAGTGGATGTCGGGTGGTGAGCCGGTATGGATCGGGGAGGGGAATCGCGATGGCGATGCAGAAGTGATTGCTCTATCGCGCATGCGATTCATCGAGCGTGGCAGAGGCGGCGTGTGGCTGCAACCGCCCGACGAGTCCGTAATTGCGGAGCTGAGCGCAAATGCGCGCATCGTTTACGACGTGATAGTTCAGGAAGGCGCGTCCTTCATCACCGATCTGCAGGCGACGATTTCGCTTTCACCGCTGTCGCTGCGCGAGGCATTGCGCGAGCTCGTCGGCGCTCGGTCTCGTCACGAACGACACTGTCGAAGCGATGCGGCAGGTGCTGCGATGGAAGCCCATCATGCCGAACCCTGCATATGATCCCGAGCGCTGGCTTCCGTCGAGTTTCCTTGACGGAACGGACCGCCAGGTGCGACAGCGTCGCCCAAATCTGCGCCGTCTCCCGAAATGGACGCGTCCTGATCGGCCCGGTCGTTCCGGCGGAATGTCCGCATGGACTGGACGCTGGTCGCTGGTGAACAAGCCCGGCGTACTTGGCCGTCCGCTCGATGCGGATGATCGTGCAGCTGCGATCGCGCGCAAATGGCTGGAGCGGTACGGAGTCGTGTCGCGCGACTGGTGGCGTCGCGAGCGTCCGCCAGTGTCCTGGCGCACGATCTACGACGAGCTCAAGCGACTGGAATTTCGCGGCGAGGTTCGTCGCGGTTACTTCGTGCGCGGACTTGCCGGTGCGCAATTCGCCCTGCCGGATGCAGTCGAGCGATTGCGCGAAGTAGCGGGCTCGGATGCGCAGGAATCCCCGTTCGTAGTCATCGCCTCGAGCGATCCCGCCAATCCATACACCCTCGCGCTCGAAGGCATGGACCGCGACCCGCTCTCGCGTCCGCGCGGATCTGGCGCATTGCTGGTAATGCGCGCCGGTCGTGTCGCGCTCGCGGTGGAAGGCAGAGGAAAGCGGATCGTCGCCGCGGATTGGTTGTCAGAAGACGAAGCCGCGGAAGCACGTCGAGTGCTCGCCGAGCATTTGCGCGGAGAGCGCGGCGCGCGGTATCTGATGTAGGGATGTTCCTGAATGTGTGCCGGGCGGGATGGCGATCTACGGCGATGTACTGCGAAGTATGGCGACGTTGACGTTCACACTTCCGCTTGCGACATTCCGTGCACGCGATAGGATAGCCTACCTGCCCCGTTTCCGGAATATCATGACATCCTGCAAGTTCCCGATCGCCAGCTCACTTATAATCGCAATAGCGACTGCGACGACCGTCGCAGGCAGCGCAGCGGCGCAGAGCACGAAGACTGCGGCGTCGACGCCACGTCTATCGTCAGTCGAGCAAAAACTCGTCGACTACGTCCATGCCCACGAATCCGAGCAGCAGGCGCTGCTCGAAAAAGCCGTCGACATCAACAGCGGCACCCTCAATCTCAAGGGCGTTCGTGCAGTCGGTCGTCTCTTCGCTGGCGAGTTCGCATCGATCGGTATGGACACCACCTGGGTGACGCTGCCCGACGCTGTCGGCCGCGCCGGACATCTGTACGCCGAGCACAGGGGAAAGAAGGGGAAACGCGTTCTGCTGCTCGGACATCTCGACACGGTATTCGAGGGTGAAGGCGAGAAGTTCGTGCGGCTCGACACTCTCGCGTCTGGCGCCGGCAGCAGCGATATGAAGGGCGGTGACGTTGTGATTCTGTACGCACTGAAGGCGCTCAAGAGCATCGGCGCACTCGACAATACGCAGATCATCGTGGCGCTTACCGGAGACGAGGAAGACGCAGGCCCGCTCTTCAAGGAGTCGCGCAAATCTCTCATCGACGCCGCGAGCCGCAGCGACATCGCGCTCGGCTTCGAGGAAGATGCCGGCAAGGGAACCATCGCGCGGCGCGGAATGAGTGGCTGGACCCTCACCGTCACGGGCAAGCAATCGCACTCATCCGGAATTTTCACAGCAAGTGCCGGCGACGGTGCGATCTACGAAGCTGCTCGCATCCTTAACGAGTTTCGGGAGAAGCTGTCGGGAGAGAAATATCTCACCTTCAATCCCGCGATCATTGTCGGCGGCACCGACGTCACCTATGACTCCGCGCGGATCGCCGGTACGACATCAGGCAAGGACAACATCATCTCACGCAGCGCCGTCGCGCGCGGCGATCTTCGCTTCATCTCCAACGAACAGGAAGCGAGCGCCCGCAACGCGATGCGCGACATCGTCGCACATCATCTTCCGGGAACGTCCGCGACCATCACGTTCGAAGATGGCAATCCAGCCATGCCACCGACAAAGGGCAACTATGCGCTCCTTGCGACGCTCGATTCGGTGAGCAGAGCGCTGGGCCAGGGCGCGATCGAGCCGCTCGATCCCGGCGAGCGCGGCGCTGGCGACATCTCCTTCATCTCTGACCGCGTCGATGCACTGGACGGACTCGGCGTCATCGGATTCGCATCACACAGTCCGGACGAGCGAGTCGATCTGAGATCGATCGGCCCCGCGACTGCACGCGCTGCCGTGCTGATCTATCGGCTCACGCGGTGACATGCAAACAGTGTTCGCAGGGATGACGTTCTATCCCATCTACACATTCGGCGCGAGCGCGGGCAGCAGATCGGACGTCCCCGTGACCGCAATCTGCGCCACCATGCGTCCGTATAACGCGCCGATCACGTTTCCCGTTCCATTGTAACCGCCGATCGCCCACACACCGGGCCGTACCTGATCCATCACTGGAAGAACACCGGCCGAATACGAAACTGCGGCCGCCCATCTGTGTCGCACTGGCTGCCGCACGCCGACCGCCTCGCGCAAGACCTGCTCGATGCACTGCTGCACCTGGTCGGTCGGATCGGTATCTGTCGTCCACTCGTCGTCGACGAACCTGTCTCTGCATCCGCCGATAACGACGCGATGGTCATCCAGCTGCTGCCAGTAATCGTATCCCCACCGGCTATACACCGGACGAGGAATGTCGACGTCCGGCGCTGGGCCCGTGGCCAGCATCTGCAATCGCGCCGTGCGCACACGTCCCACAAGCTCCGGCACAACGCACTCCAGACCGCCGTCGATCGCGATGATGACGTGCTTGCAGCGAACAATCCCGTCGTTCGTGCGCACTTCGCCATTCCCGAACGACACTACGCGTGAATGCTCGTGCAGCGTCGCGCCGATCTCCGTTGCACGTCGCGCGAGAACTCGGCAACGTGCAAGCGGATTGAATGACCCGTCGGCTGGAAAGAGCAGCCCTCGACCTTCGGAGCCGACATACGGCGTCACCGCGAGCCCGTCGGCGCGCATCGCCGCTAGCTGCAGATCGCAATCACGCTCTTCCGCTTCGGAACTCGCGAGTCTCAACGAGCCGCAGCGTCGTACCGTTCCCGGTGCGTCTTCCGCGATGCGGTCCATCTCATCCAGCGTGAGTTTGTAGATGGATCGGGCACGCTCGCCACCAAGCGCCGCGACCGCATTGTGGTAGAACGTGACCGGTCCGGCGAGCAGAAAGCCGCCGTTGCGCCCCGCGGCACCGCCCCCAACGACATCCGCGTCGAGACCGACGACACGCTGTCCAAGCCTGCGCAGCTCGTGGATGCAGGACAACCCGGACCCCCCGAGCCCCACCACGCATACATCTGTTTCCGCGTCGCCCTCGAATTTGGGGAATGAGGCAGACGACAGGTTCTCGGCCCAGGCCGGCGCGTTGAAAGGCGCGTTGAAAGGCGTTTTGACAGCCGTTTTGACAGGCGTTTTGAAACTGGGAGGCGTATCCACGTTCCGAGAGAGTAGCGGGCGGGGACACCGGGGGCAAGCAAGGATAAACAGGACATCCAGACGGGCAAGAATTAATAAGTACTTGACGATCTTACGTCCCGGGTACATTGTAACCGCGTTTCATGAAACAGCGTTCCAATACCCAGACCCCTCCCGGCACCCAGGCCGTCGTGCGGGCGATCGCCATTCTCAAGGCGATGGCCGGCGCCACGCAGGGCTACGGCGTAACGGATCTGTCCCTGCTGCTCGGCATCAACAAGGCCGCGATATTCAGGCTGCTTGGCGCGCTCGAAGCCGAAGGGATGGTGGTGCGAAATACGGCGAGTGGCGCGTATCGTCTCGGACCTGAGCTCATAACGCTCGGCACCTCCGCGCTCGGCTCGACAGATCTGAGCGCCGCAGCACACGACGAGCTGGTCCAGCTGGTTGAGCTGACCGGCGAGACGATGACGCTCGAGGTACTCGTCGGACATGAAACCCTGATCATCAGCGAGCTGCAGGGGCATTTCATACTCGGCGGCACGCCCGAGCTCGGAATGCGCTGGCCCGCGCACGCGACGTCCACCGGGAAGGTGCTGCTCGCCTTCACTCAGCCGGCGGAACACGCACCACTCACCAAGCGCACGCCCAGGACGGTGGTGTCGAGACGGGAGCTGGACCGCGAGCTTGCGCAGGTGCGCGAGCAGGGATACGCGATCGCAGCAGACGAGCTCGAAGTCGGCTTCACGGCGCTCGCGGCGCCGGTACGCAATCACTTCGGAACGGTCGTGGCGGCGATCAGTGTCAACGGGCCGAGTGTGCGGCTGAGACCGAATGTCTTACGCGAGATGGTCGACCCCGTGCGCAGTGCGGCCGATCGGATCTCGCGGCGACTTGGCGCCACTCAGGCAATGCTCGACGCGCCGACCATCACACGCAAGCGCGAATCTGTAGCGACGCCTCTGAGCGCAAGAAAATCGCGCGTAACTGCAACAACACGGTGAACGATATGGGCCAGTTCCACACAACAAGTACGTGCACCACGGTTCGAGCTCGCTCGACAACGGTACTTCCGCGTTCTTCACGCCGCATGATGTGCGCGGTGTCGCTCGCATGCGCGACGCTCGTCGCTCCGATGACTGCAGCGACTGCGCAGGCCACGGCATCACAGGCGGTGAAGGGTAATCTGTTCATCGTTGGCGGCGGCACTCAGCCAGAGTCACTCGTGACGGAGTTCATCGCGCTCGCCGGCGGGCCGGGTCACGCTCGCATTGCGATCTTTCCTATGGCGAGCGAGGATACGACAACCGGTCCGGAAAAGAAGGCGCAGCTCGATAGCATGGGCGCGCAGTCCTTCGTGATCGACATAACGCGCGCTCAGGCTGACGCGGATTCGATAGTGAAGCTGATCGGCACTGCCACAGGAATCTGGTTTCCCGGCGGCGATCAGGTGCGGATCACCCGGGCGCTGCAGGGATCGAAGGCACTGCGCGCCATCCACGAGCGTTATCGCGCGGGTGCGGTCATTGGCGGAACGTCTGCGGGCGCCGCCATCATGAGCGACTCGATGCTCACCGGCAATCAGTTTTTCCCCGGAATGAAGGCGGCGGTTGATTCGGGGAATTCATCCAAGCGTATCGGACGGGACATCATCGAGGTCATTCCCGGCCTCGGGTTTCTGCACAACGCGATCGTCGATCAGCACTTCATCAAGCGCATGCGCGAGAACCGGTTGATCAGCGTGATACTCGAGCGGCCATCGTTCATCGGCGTCGGCATCGACGAGGGCACTGCGCTCCGGGTTTATCCCGACGGACACTGGCAGGTGCTCGGCGCGAGCGCGGCGATCGTGTTCGACGCACGCAACGCGACCGTCACTCCACCAGGTGCGCCGAGGCTTGGCGCTGTGGGCATGCACGTTTCCGTACTACCAGCTGGAAGCACCTTCAATCCGAGAACCGGAAAGGCAACACTTCCATCGAGAGGAGGATGATCTCCGTGTTCCAATCTCAACACAACGTTCGTGCGTGCCGTAATGAGCGCCGAGTGTCGTGTTCAACATCGTCACAGTGCTGGTCTGATACTTTTACCGGAGGAACGCTCGTGAAATCTGTCAGTTACGTGTGGAGATACTGTATCGCCACCGTTGTCGGAGTCGCGCTTTTCGCGGCGGCATCGCCGCAGCAGGCGCAGGCGCAAGGGACGGGAGTCATTCGAGGTACAGTGAGTGACTCATCGACCCAGCAGCCGATAACAGGTGCGCAGGTGCAGGTTGTTGGGACGACGCTTGGCGCGATCACCAACGATTTGGGTGTGTACGTGATCAGAGGTGTTAACGCGTCGACCGTGAGCGTGCGCGCACAGCGTATCGGCTTCGCGCCGGTGACGCATGAGATAACGGTTGGTGCAGGAGTCACCGCGAACGGCGATTTCGCGCTGCATCCGATCGCGACTTCGCTTTCGCAGGTAGTCGTGATCGGTTACGGCTCGAGCAGCAGGCGAGACGTGAGCGGCGCATTGAGCACCGTGAGTGGCTCCGACATCGTGAACACTCCGGTGTCAGGAGTCGATGCAGCACTGCAGGGCAAGGTGCCCGGAGTGCAGGTGACACAGAACGCCGGCAACCCCGGTAACGGTATCTCGGTGCGCATTCGCGGATCGTCATCCGTGTCGGCGAGCAATCAGCCGCTGTATGTCGTTGACGGTGTGCCGATCCAGCAGGAGGATTTCTCGCAACTTGGCTTCAGCGGTCAGGGCCTTACCGGTGTCACCGCACTCAATCCGGACGAGATCGAGTCCATCACCGTGCTGAAGGACGCCGCATCGGCCGCGATCTACGGGTCGCGCGCATCGAACGGCGTCATCCTCATCACTACCAAGCGCGGCCAGGCAGGAAAGGCGCGCATCAGCTTCGACGCTTACACCGGTATGCAGCAGGTATCGAAGAAGCTGCCGATGCTGACCGGGAAGCAGTACGTCGCATACATGGCTGAAGGTGCCGTAAACGACGGGTACGATCCCGCCGACTACGGCCTGGTCGTTGGTGTCGACGACACGACGAATACCAACTGGCAGGACGCGATTTTCCGCCAGACGCCGATTCAGAATATGAATCTCGCGATGTCAGGCGGAAGCGACAGGATGAAGTACTACGTGTCCGGCACGTACTTCAATCAGAAGGGAATCGTCATCGGGTCATCGTATCAACGGGCCAATGCTCGCGCGAATCTGGACTTCGACGCGACCGATCGTCTCTCCGTGAGCACTTCGGTCGGACTCACTCACGAGCAGAATTATCGAATCCAGGGCGACGGGTCGCTGACAGGAATCGTTACAAACGCGATCGGCAACCAGCCGCAGTTCCCCGTGCGCAATGCGAATGGCACGTTCACGAATCCGGACGACGGCCTGGAATATCCGAACAGTGTTGCGCTTGCAACGTACAACAGCTCGCCGACAACCACGCAGCGCACCCTGGCGAACGTGGAGGCGAAATACACTCTCACCAATTCGTTGATATTCACCGGACGTGCCGGTGCGGATGTTCTCAATCTGCACGAGCGCGACTGGGAGTCGCCGCTGGTGCTTGGAACCTATGCACAGAGTGCCAACGGCATAGGCAAGTCCGGTTACAGCACCGGCAACCGTTTTCTGGGAGAAGGATTCCTTACGTACAACGGCAGGATCGGCGCAAACAGCAACTACACGCTGACCGCCGGCGCCAGCACGGAGCGCAACAACGACGAGCTCAACTTCCTGCGTGGCGAGCAGTTCAGCAGTCCGGAGTTGCACGATGCGGGAAGCGCGGCGAGCATAACGAGTTACGACGCGAGCCGCAGCCAGAACAATCTGGTGTCGTACTTCTCGCGCGCCAACTTCTCCTTCCTGGATCGCTACCTGCTCACCGCGAGTCTGCGCAAGGATGGATCATCGCGATTCGGTCAGAACAACAAGTACGGCACGTTCCCGGCGATCTCTGCCGGGTGGGTAATCACGAACGAGCCGTTCTTCCACGCCCTCACGCGCCTCGGCTCAATCAAGTTGCGCGGCAGCTTCGGCGTGACCGGAAATCAGGGCATCAGCAACTACGCCTACCTGGCGACGTTCGGCGCGGCGAACTATGGCACGGCACCTGGAATCTCGCCGAACAATTTTGCGAACCCGGATCTGAAGTGGGAGCAGACCAAGGAAACCGACTTCGGATTCGACTGGAACATGTTCAGCGGGCGTATCGCGCTCATTGGAGATTACTACAGCAAGAAGACGACGAACCTGTTGGTGAACCGTCCCATCACGGGCACGAGCGGCTTCACGCAGTTCTTCGACAATGTTGGTGACGTTAAGAACACCGGCATGGAATGGCAGCTTACCACGCAAAATCTCGTAGCGAAGAATCCGGGGGATCTTTCCTGGAGCACGGACTTCTCGTTCTCGACCAACAAGAACGTGGTCACGGCGTTGTACGGCAACCAGCCGCTGTTCGGCGGAGTTCGTAGCGTGAACGCTGTGATCGTCGGCGCGCCACTTGGTGCGTTCTACCTTCAGAAGTTCACGGGCGTCGATCCGAAGACTGGCGACGCGGTTTACCAGGACACCAACGGTGACGGCTCCGTCACCGCCGCTGATCGTATCGTGGCCGGCAATGCTTCGCCGACCTACTGGGGTGGCTTCACCAACTCGTTTACGTGGAAGAATTTCGACCTCCGCGGCTTCCTCCAGTTCAGCGGTGGCAACAAGATCTTCAACGCGATGCGTCTGTTCGCGGACGATGGCGGATATGCGTACGACAACAAGCTGGACTACGTATTGAACCGTTGGCAGAAGCCCGGCGACATCACGAGCGAGCCACGCGCGAGCTTCGACGGAGTTTCCGGTGCGCGCACTGTTTCGACGCGCATGCTCGAGTCCGGTTCGTACACGCGTCTTCAGGAGATAACGGTTGGTTACCGGCTTCCGGGATCGGTGTCGTGGCTTGGTGGTCTCCACAACACTCGACTGTACGTGTCTGGCCACAACCTGGCCACGTTCACCGGCTACAGGGGCTACAACCCCGACGTCAACAGCAACGGATCAAAATCGAGCATCGGGCTCGGAACCGACTTTTATGCCTATCCACTTGCCCGCACCTACTCGGTCGGCATTTCGAGCGAGTGGTAAAAATGAGGCCTGACATGCGAAATCAATCACGAGCCAATTCACTGATGCGACCCAGATTACTGCTCATGGCGCTCCCGCTCGCGGTCGCGGGATGCAGCTCGATACTGGACGTGACACCACACAGCACAGTCCCGGAGGCAACCGCCATCGCGGATGCTGCTGGCGCGCACTCGGCGATGAACGGCGCGTACGCCGGGCTCCAGAGCCTGTCGTACTACGGCGAGTCGTACGTCGACTTCCCGGAAGTCGTGTCCGACAACGGTACCGCAACCGGTACGCTCACAGCGTACGCGGACGGTGACGCGAACAAGATGACGGCGGACAACGCCGAAGTCACGACGATGTGGAACGCGATCTACGACGATGTAAATCGGGTGAACGAGATCATAACAAAGGTCCCGAACGTCACCGGTATGGCCAGCGGCGACAAGAACGAGATCCTGGGCGAGGCGTATTTCCTGCGCGCACTCGATTACCACAACCTCGTCCGTCTGTGGGGGGGTGTTCCACTTCGCCTCGAACCGGTCACGTCGGTCACACAGGCAGCACAGATTACGCGCTCGACGCCGACGGACGTGTACAAGCAGATACTGGCCGATCTCGGCAAGGCAGAGACCCTGATCACCAATACCAATCAGACCACCCAGGCATCGCTCGGTGCTGCGTATGCGATCGATGCTCGCGTCAGACTGTACATGGGTGATTGGGTCGGCGCAGAAGCAGCTGCGGCGAAGGTGGAGGGAATGGGCTACACGCTCACACCGACATTCGCAGACCTGTTCACGGCGACCGGTACATCCACGTCGGAAGACATCTTCCGTGTGCTCTTCACACCCGCTCAGTACAACGAGGTTGGCTACTACTACCTCACGAAGAACCTCGGCGGTAGGTATGAGGTGGCACCGACGGCGAGCATCATCTCTGCATTCGATCCCGCATCCGGCGGCAAGATCGCTGCCTACGCGCCCGCCGACGCGAGAGGTCAGTATTCCATCGGTCTCGATGGCAGGCGCGTGTACGCTGCCAGATATGCCACGGCGGTCGGCGCGGAGCATGTTCATGTGATCCGCCTGGGTGAAGTGATACTCATTCGCGCAGAGGCACTCGCGCAGATGAACAAGCTTCCGGAAGCGGTGGACGAGTACAATCAGACCCGTGTGCGCGCCGGACTTGCGCCCGATCCGCGCACTGGACGCACTCAGGCTGACGTCCTCAACTCGATCTACAAGGAGCGTCGTCTCGAGCTGGCATTCGAAGGTGACAGATGGCCGGATCTCGTGCGCCGAGGAGTCGCGGCCTCGACTCTCGGCATACCCGCGAACATGACGCTGTTCCCGATCCCACAGCGTGAGATCGATACGGCACCGGGAATAACGCAGAATCCTGGTTACTAAAACGGGAGTGGTATGAGCGCGGGGCACGTCCATTAGGGCGTGCCCCGCGTTTGCAATTCAGGAGTTGTTGGTATCATTTTGGTCGGTATGCATTCGACAAGGAACCGGCGGTGACGCAATCAACTGTCAAGTTGTGTATGGCCACAGCGGCGCTGTTCATCGCGCATCCGCAGCCAATCACAGCGCAAGAGACCGACTCGACACGAGCAAGGTGCGCGAACGTTGATCCACGTGTCTGGACCGCCGATGATCTGCTCCTGTCGCAGGATGCGCGCAGCTTTCGCATCTCGCCAGACGGACAGAACGTGGCGTGGATCCAGACCGCGATGAGCTACTGTGTCAGGTCGCGCTGCGGCAAACGTCTACGTGGCACCTACACATGGTGGCACGGTACTTCAGCTCACGCGCGGTGATTATTCCGTATCGTCACTGCACTGGTCGCCCGACGGAACGCGGATATCGTTCTTGAGCTCGCGGCCGCTGCCGAACGGATTCGCCGATTCGCACGCAGCATCGACTCAGTTGTGGATCATCGATGTGCGCGGGGGCGAGCCGTGGCCGGTAACGAAGCTGGAGAACGGCATCGACGACTACGTCTGGACTGCACGTGATACCATGGTATTCGCGGCAGCCGAAGCGCCGTCCGCATACCAGCGCCTGATGCGCGACCGAAAGGATGATTCACGGGTAGTCGATGATTCAGTTCATGAATCGCCTGTGCGCCTTTTCTCACTCGCCGTCGCAACACAGCAGATCCATCAGCTTACTGATAACAAGGACTGGATCGAGGACTTTACCATCTCGCCCGACGGTTCGACTGCGATAACCGTTCACGAGCGATCGCTCTCAGCAGGTTACGATCAGAAGATTCCGTCGATAACCAGATTGACGAATCTGCGCACCGGCGAAAGCCGCGTGATCTTCGACGGCAAGCGCACCATTCCATACAATGTCACGTGGGCGCCGGACGGCGCCGGCTTCTACTTCACGAATGACACAACGACAAGCCCGCGATATCGCACCGCGACCATCGAGACGCTCGACTACTACGACGTGGCCAGCGGCAAGACTGTTGCCGTGGACCACTCGTGGCCGCGCGGGGTGGCTGGTGGTCTGCGCGCGACTCCCGATGGGGTGGTGGCGAATCTAGGTAATGGGGTCTTCGTGCAGCCAGCGCGGTACGTCAGACACGGCACCGGCACCAGCGCTACATGGACGCGAGCCCTGATTTCAGGATCGCATGCGGCAAACGCATTCGATATCGATGTCTCGCCCGACGCGCGCACACTCGTGTACAGATACACACGCGCCAATGTGCCGCCGCAGTTGTATGGCGCCACACTCGATGGGGCAAACATCACAGCGGATACTCAGCTTACCAACCTCAATCCGTCATTCCGCGACAAGCCGCAGCCCAGGGTCGAGATCGTCCACTGGAAGGGTGCGCGCGACGAACAGGTCGAAGGTATCCTCACCTATCCTCTCCAGTACACTCCTGGCAGGCGATATCCGCTGATTCTCACGATACACGGCGGCCCCGCGCTCGCTGATCTCGATGAATGGAAGCAGACATGGTCATATCCTCGTCTTCTGTTCAATCAGAAAGGTGCGTTCACCCTTCAGGTGAATTACCACGGCAGCAGTCGCTACGGCCTCCACTGGGTCGAGTCGATCTGTTGCGGCAACATCTACGATCTCGAGACTCCGGATCTGGAACGCGGTGTCGCGTACGTCGTCGCACGCGGACTTGCCGATACCGCAAAGCTGGGCACCATGGGCCACAGCTACGGCGCCATTCTAACCGCGCAGCTCACCACGATAGACCAACGATTCAAGGCCGCGTCGGCAGCGTCCGGCGACGTCGAGTGGTTCAGCGATTGGGGCAACGTTCATTTCGGCGCGTCTTACGACAACTATTATTTTGGCTCGAGCCCGTGGGACAACCCCGAGTTGTACGTGAAGAAGTCGCCGGTGTTCAGGTTCCAGAACGTCCGCACGCCGACGATCATCTACCAGGGCACCGAAGACACGCAAGTCCCGCCGGGCCAGGGATGGACGTACTTCCGAACCCTTCAGCAGCTTGGCAAGGTTCCGGTGCGCTACATCATCTTCCCCGGCGAGGCGCACAGTCCGAGCAAGTACGTTCATCAACGCCGGAAGGTGGAAGAGGACATGGCGTGGTTCGATCGCTATCTCTTTGGCGTATCGTCGAGCGCGACCGACCCGTGTGCTGTTATCTTGGCGCATGGGTCACCCGACTAACGACACGATCGCCGAGCGTGCCGGACCGCGAATCGCGCCCGGCTGGGTACTTGGCGCATCGCTTCTCGGTATTTCCTTCGCCGGACCGCTAACGCGACTGTCCTCCGCAGATCCGTTGGCGATCGCCATTGGACGCATCGCGTTCTCGCTGATCGTGATCGGCGCGCTGCTTGCGGCGACCGGCGAGTGGAGACAGTTCGCACAGCTCAAGCGCTTTGAATGGTTCCTCGCCGTCGGCGCAGGCGCGGTGCTGGCGCTGCACTTCTGGTCCTGGAATGCATCGCTTCATCTCACGACGATCGCGGCGTCGACTACTCTCGTGACGAGTCTTCAGCCTGGCTTCGTCGCGATACTGTCGATCTTCATCGCGCACGAAGCGCCGAGCCGGCGGCAGATTATCGGACTGACCATCGCTACGCTCGGCGCTATCTCGATAACCGTGCCGGATTTCATGAATGGCGCCGCGACGGTTGCAACACCGAATCCGCTGCTGGGGAACGCGCTCTCCGTAGGCGCCGCGCTTGCAGCCGCGCTGTACATGGTTGTTGGACGCAGATTGCGCTCGCGGCTGGGCGCATGGTCCTACGTTGCGCTGGTGTACAGCGCTGCGCTCGTCACACTGCTGTGCATAGCTGCTGTTTCAGGAATACACGTCGCGCCTCAACCACCGCGCGATCTCATGATATTCGTCGCGCTCGCACTCGGGCCGAATGCTGCTCGGTCATACGGGAATGAACTGGGCCCTGGAGCACCTCCCTGCTTACATCGTCAATCTCACGATGCTCGGCGAGCCGGTGGGCGCAACGATACTCTGCGGCGCTATCTACCCGGGTATTCACGAGATTCCAAAATGGACGACGCTGGTGGGCGGCGCGAGTAATCCTGATTGGTTTCATCGTTACGGTGTGGAATCGGGAGGAGAAGGTGGAGCTGGTCGAACGCGCCGTAACATCATTACTCCCGCTTGCCGTCATCACACTCACGAACGCCATCGTACTCCACGTCCCCACTCCGTCCCGACTCCGATGTCCCCGCTCCGTGCCACTCCGTCCCACGGCACTCTCCGCACTCCGTCCTGGTGGTCGTCTCCGCGCCTACGACGCGCGCCCGTTCCTTCCGATCGCAGCGCGCACTGCTTCGCGCATCGCCATCACGACATCGTCGCGCGCAACGCCGGAATCCTCGCGCACGTGCAGCTCGATTCCGTCCGCGACCAGCACTCGGCGCCACGTGGCCGGCTCGTCGCCCTGCAGCGCCACTTCGTCAGCGCGAACGACGAGTGCGGGCTCGAGCGATCCCGCCACGCGCTTCTCCAGCACGTCGCCGGTGAGTGTGCAGCACTTCCTTCTTGATCGCATCGAGCGATTGCCCTTCGCGCTGCCGGATCTTGACCGTCGAGCAGCTGAAGCAGGTGCCGATAATGATACGTCGCCGCCGTGCCGGTACCTTCCGGCCGATCGATCAGATCCTGCGGAAACGTAGAACCGAACCGATCGCGCGGACGGCGCTGCGCGCGCCGACGCGTTCGTCGGACGAATGCCCGCCGAGTCTACAAGACTGGCGGCGTGAGCGGCGAGGCCTCTGGCATTCCAGGGAGCGTGTCGTGCGTGGGCGCGGAGGAGGGCAACCGGCGATTCAGCCATGTGGATAGGATAACGTTAAAATCGTCTGGACGCTCGTCCTGCGGTAGATCGCCGGCTGGCGAGAGGATGTGGACGTCGAAGTCCGGCTTGAGCGATCGGAAGCCGCGGATCTCTTCGACAGGCGCGATCTGCGCCTCCTCGCCCCAAAATAACAGCGCCGGCTGATGTAGTCGTCGGAGCGCGCGCCGCACGTCGATGTTGAGATGGCCGGCGATGAACGCCGCCGGCGCATGTCGCGCCCCGCGCTGATGCGAGACGTCGTAGCTGGTGCGACCAGCTCGTCGGTCACGAGCGTGTTGTCGGCGTAGGCCTCTTCCAGAAAATGCCGCAGCTCGCGCCGCGACACGAGGGCGTTGAACGCAGCAGTTCCCACCACCGGTGCATCGATCGCGATGCGCCCCGCGTCGCCGCCGACACCGGGCGCATCGTTGAGACGCGTCAGTCCGGTCGGCTGGATCAGCGCCAGTGCAGGGAAACGATGCGGATCACGCGCTCCCAGTATAATCGCGTAGGCCGGCGCTGAGCGAATTCGCTACGAGGATGCAGGGTCCGCCAATGACCTGCGCGACAAAGTCGGATATGAGAGCGATGTACGTGCGCGAGCGTGTACCGGATCGCGGGCCGGTCGGACCGGCCGAAGCCGAGCAGGTCGATCGTGTAGACCGTGTGATCGCGGGCGAGGTAATCGACATTGTGGCGCCACTCGTACGACCATGCCGCCGCGTGAATTCCATGGATCAGGAGCAGCGCCGGGCCCCTCGCCCCGCTTGGTGAACGATATCCGCCGGCCGCGCCAGCTCCAGCCGCCTTCCTCGCCACCTATGAAATTCGGAATCCTGTCGACGCCGCGCTTGGCGTAGGCGTTATAAGCTGCCGCAGCGCCGAGTAGCGCCCCGCCCGATACGAACAACCTGCGCCAGAACGAGGAGCCGGTATCGTTGCTCAATTCATCACCATCGTCATCGGGACGATGCGGTTCAATGCTGTGTCGAGCCATGATCGGAGCGTCGTCGAAGTGTCTGTTCATCTACCGCTGGCACATACCGGGCCGCGCGGAAGAGGCTGAAAGTGTCGAATAGTACGATTGAATGATACGAAGAAGGCCCCCGAAGGGGCCTTCTTCGTCGATCGATACAGATGAATCCAACCCGATCGAAATCAGCGCCGCGAGCGCCCCGTTGACCGGCTGGACGAGCGGCCGGCCTTATGGGTCGTCTTGTGACTCGTGCTCTTTTTTGCTGAAGTCTTACCCGACTTCTTCGCAGTTGGCGCCGATTTGCGCGCCGCCGGCTTATGAGCCGAAGATTTCTTGGCTGTCTTCTTACTGGCGCCTTTATGCGCGCTTACTGTTTTCTTTACAGCCGCTTTCTTGGCAACGGTCTTCTTCGCGGCCGGCTTGGCAGCCGCCTTCGCATGGGACGTTGATGCGACGTTGCATGCGACGTTGCATGCGACTTTGCAGCAGGCTTCGCCGCCTTTTTAGCTGCCGGTTTGGCAGCGCTCTTGTGAGCTGTTTTCGATGCCTTGGGAGCCGTTTTCGCTGCGGGCTTCGCTGCGGGTTTCGCGGCGGGCTTGCTTGCCGATTTGGCTGGCGTCGCTTTGCCGCGCGCCCTTTGCCGGCCAGCTTTGATGGAATCGGCTCGATGATAATTACCTCGTCGATATCAACGTCATCGAGATCATCCAGCTCATCCTCGAGCTCCTCGATATCGTCGTCGACGACCGGGCTTTTGGGAGGGATGTTGAGCGACGAGTCCAGCGATTCGAAGATCGAGCCACCGCCAGAAGATGTGTTCTTCTTACCCGAGCCTTTCGGACGACCGCGGCGCCCTGGAGCACGCACGAGTGGACCGGTTTCATCGTCGTCGATGTCTTCGATCCCCATGTTCTGAGCCGCGCTCGTGGGAAACAGATCCGGCTCTTCGTCCTCGGCACCAGCTTCGCCCTCTACGGCGTCCTCGTCGTCCTCGTCGATGTCTTCTGCGCTATCCCAGAGCTGGTCGCTGTTGTCGCTGTTTATGCTCCAGCCGCCTTCCTCATCATCGTCTTCATCGTAACGTGAACGGCGGCTCCGACTGCCTCCGCCGTATCCGCCGAGGTCGTCGTCATCGTCGTCCGCGAAGCGGAACGTCTCTGGCACCTCGTCTCTGCTGGGCATTGCCCTCTCCTGTCTGGGGATTTCAGATGTCTCTGTCGCGCGTTGCACGTCGCGTGCCTTCTATACACGCGAGCATTGCACTTCGATCAGGATCTCAATTATTCGTCGCAACTACCATGCGTGCTGATTGCGTGTGAGCGATCAGTCCGAGAATTCGACTTGCACGTCGCGCGTGATGATACCCGCTTTCACGCCGCGGTCAAGGAGCAGTTTAACAGCCTCGCGTCCCCGCGGGCCATAGTCAAGCGTCCAGTCGTTCACGTACATGCCGACAAACTCGTCCGCCTTGTCGCGCTCGAGCCCACGGGCGTACCGTCATCGAGTGGTCCAGCGCTGCCTTTCGGTTATCGAGGCCGTAGGCAATGCTCTGTTTTAAATGCCGCGAAACCTTGGCTATCAGCTCCGGCCCAAGGTCCTTGCGCACGATGTTTCCGCCTAGTGGAAGCGGAAGGCCGGTCTCCTGGAACCACCACTCGCCCATATCTTCGACAAGATGCAGCCCGTCATCGGCATACGTTAGCTGCCCTTCGTGAATCAGCAAGCCGGCGTCGACGTCGCCGCCGAGCACGGCCTGCTCGATCTTGTCAAAATGCGTCGGGACCGCGATGAAATCAGGCTGGTACAGCCTGAGCGCGAGATACGCCGAGGTGAGCGGTCCGGGGATGGCGATACGCTTGCCAACGGTTTCCGCGCGCGTCATGGGCGTCCGAGCGACGAGCTTGGGCCCGTAGCGGTCGCCCATGGAGGCGCCGTGAGGGAGCAATGCGTAGGCATCGGACAGGTACGCATAGGCATGAATCGACACGGCCGTAACCTCCAACTCCGCTCGGCGCGCCCGTTGGTTCAGCGATTCTATGTCCTGCAGCTCGTGTACGTACTTTATGCCATCAGTCTCGATCTTGCCCGACGCGAGTGCGTAGAACATGAATGCGTCATCCGAATCGGGCGAGTGAGCGAGGTGGATCGTCGTCATTTAATAAATGGTGTGCGTTTGAGAGCGGGCCTTACACGCCGGCGTCTATGTCTGCCTTGTGTCGCTTGTACTCGGGCAGATTCTTGGCGAGCTCACGCGCCTTGACCCGCTCGAACGTGGCCTTGTACTGATTGAGCGCGGCAGTGTTTCCCGACAGCTTGGCAGCCTGCGCCGCGAGCAGCAGTCCCAGCAGATGATCCGGCTGTTGCTGCAGAATCGTGTCCGCCTGTGCCTTCGCAATCTGCAGCGCGCCAGCGACCTCGCCAATGCGTCCGACGTCGAAGCGCTGATCGGCGTCGAGCGGATGACCCTGCTCCTGCTCCACCATCTGATAGGCCTGCACCGCCATCGGGGCGAAGAAGGCGACCGAATCGGCCTTCCCCTGGTCATTTAGTCGCATAACGCGATCAAATAGCCGGTTGGCGATGTCGGTTGGGGAAAGCTGGGAGATGTCCGGGGCGCGAACACCACCGGCTGCGCCACCTGCTGCGCCAGCGGCGCCCGCGAACGGGGCAGCGGATGGATCGCCACCGCCCATCGCGCCGGCCGGACCGGCGTCGACCGTGGGGTTGGGTAGCGCGTTCATCGGCGCGTCCACGGACGATCCGCGCCTGGCGTTGAATCCCCGGCTCGCGAGCATCGCGAAGAGCGTGAGAAAGGCGATAGCGGCAACTGCCCAGGGAAGCGTATTGGCCAGGGTCGCTCCGCCGCCGGTCGCAGCTGGAGCGGCGGCCGCGCCGGCGATGGCGCCGCAGTGGTGGCAGAACTTCGAGCCGGGAGTTAGTGGCTGCCCGCACGAGGCGCACGGAGCGCTGTTGAGCGGTGCGCCGCATTCGGTGCAGAAGCGGCCCGTGCCCGGCGCTGAGCAGCGCGGGCAGACGGACGGCGTGGATTGTGGCTGGGATTGTGGCTGATCTGATGACATCGTGCGGGTAAATCTAGACGCGAGTACGTCCTATATGTGATCGCAGAAACCCGCCGGCGGAATCATTTTACCGCAGGCGGGCGCGGAGCTGGTCCCCATGCCTGGAATATCGCGTAGCCCATGCGGCCCATCGTCAATTGCGGCTCGCTGTCCAGAACCCAGCGAGTGTCCTTGTTGTCCTTCGTCAACACGCATGCGATCACGCGATGCCTGAGATAGAACAGCGAGCATTCGGTGCGCACGGCATCGTCCGCGCCGGTCTTGTGGGCGGCGCGCACGCCGTCGAGATAGCGCTGCAGCAGAGTCTGATCCTCGTTGTGCTCGAGGATGTAGAGCATCGCCGAGTCCGCCTGCGGATTCACCGCCTTGCCCTCAGCGATCAGCTCGAAGAGGTGCGCCATCTCATCAGGCGTCGTAACGCCAAGTCCGTACTTGACGGAGCTGTCCATCGCGACGCTGGTGTTTCGCTTGAACACCTTCGCGTGGACCTTGGTGTGATGCAGGCCGAGTGATTCCATCTTGTCCCACATGGGGCGTATGGCGATGCGATCGAGGATGAGATTGGTCGCAGTATTGTCGCTCAGCGTGATCATGAGCCATGCTGCGTCGTGGATCGACAGCTCGGTTCCGTTGTGGAGGAACTGCACGATTCCCGAGCCTGGCACCTGATCGATCTTGAGAACCGTGACGAGGTCATCAAGCGAGATCTTGCCCTTCGCGACCTGATCGTAGAGCGTGACGAGTATTCCGACCTTGATGAGCGATGCGGTAGGAAATGTTTCATCTCCGCGTCGCGAGATGCGATCACCGTCATCGAGATCGATCACGCTGTAGCCCACCGTGCCATGGTGCGCATCGGCGATGGAGTCCAGCACGTGTCGCAGCGCTGTCGTGTCTGCGTGCTGTGCGTGAGCTGTTGCGAGCGGAGCGCCCGCTAGCGGAGCGAGCACGAGCGCGGCGCGGAGAATACGTCGCGCCGCGCTCGTTGCGAATGGGATCGTGTGCATGGCGGTATAATGTCGCGCGCAGAGCGCCGGACCGCCACGATCCATGGGTGTTACGCGAGCGGTTACACGATCGGTTACACGAGCGGTTACACGAGCTGGTACATCGTCGCGAGGTTGCTTCTACTTGGTCTTCTGGTACGTACCCATCAGTTGCGCGGTGCCCAGCACGTGGCCCTTCATCGCGGCCTCCAGGTCGGCCTTGGTCGGTCGTGAGAGTTCGAGTGTCGTGTCGAGCGCGCTCAGCTTGAAGAAGTAGCGGTGCCGCCCGATTGGAGGGCATGGGCCGCCGTATTCCGGTTTCTTCCAGTCGTTGTAGCCATCGCCCGTTCCTGCGGGCATTGCACCCTTGCCCGCGCCTTCCGCGAGCTTGGTGGTTGCGGCCGGGATGTTGTACGCCACCCAGTGGACGTAAGTCATCTTCGGCGCGGCTGGATCTGGTGCGTCGGGATCATCCACGATGAGCGCGAAGCTGCGCGTTCCCTCCGGCGCGTCGGACCACGCCAGCGGTGGTGACGTGTCCTCGCCCGAGCAGGTGTACTTGGTGGGGATGTTGCCGCCTTCGCTGAACGCGGACGACATGAGTTTGAACGCCATTGCCTTGTTCCCTGGTGGTTGTTGAGTTGTTGCCGTGATGGTCTGTGCGCTTCCGGACCCAGTTGGCGGTGCTCCGGACGACGTATCTTCCTTTTGTACGGCGCTGCGACTGCACGCACCGAGTGCGATCGCGAGCATGCAGATCGCTGCTGTGGATTTTGTCATGGCCGATGAATTGCTGCGTGTAATGTGCCAGAAGCTCCTTGCAGGACGACGAAGTATTCCCATGTGGCGACGCTGGTCAAGTAAGCCCAGATTCAGCCGAGACTTACCTGGGAAGACTTCAACCCCGGTATTGTATGCGCACTTTTGGATTGTCGTTGGGCGTGGCATTGGCCGCCGCCTCGCTCCAAGCACCTTCGCAGCTCCTTGCTCAGCGGAACGTTCGGCGTTCCACTTCTGCGGTTCGCGTCGCCGAGCAGCCGGCACCGCCTCATCAATCCACGCAGACGCGCTCGACCAGCTCCTCGGCGCGAAACTGCATCTCCGACTGCGGTGATTACTCACTCGCGATAGTGTCGGCGGTCATGCCCTCGGAAGCCGCGCACGCTGCTTCGGATGTGGTCACTCTCGTGATCGAGAACCGTGGAACGATCGAGGCGCCTGTTTCGATGGTTTCGGTCGCACCGCGCAACCATCTCAGTCTCGCAAGACAGACGGCGATACCAGCGCTCGCTCCGGGTGAGCGCACCACGATTCGGCTTCCAGTGGTGACCGCAGCCGATGGAACCCAGTGCGTTTCGATCACCATAAGTCCGGCACCCGTCGCCGATCCGGCAACAGCACGATTTCTGGCCGCGGCGATACCAGACCCGCATATCCATTTGGGGAGCTTCGGCGAGCTGGCTAGCGCTGGTGCCCTGGGGGAGATGCCATGGTCGGAAAGCACCGATCTCTTCGCGAGCTTCTGGTCAGCGACTGGCTGGTAACGTCCTGTCGACGGCGTAACGATTCGAGGGCGGCCTGGTATGGCCGCCCTTTTTTTGCGTGTTGTGTATTTCTCCGCTAGCGCGAGCACGGCCTATGCACGATGATTCGATAGGTCCACAGTCAAGGAGGTAGTCGTGGAATACGCAGGTTCCGGCCGGCCAAGGCACTTTCATGCGATGGTGCCACCAGTGGCCGGTACGATATTCGCCGTCACGCTCGCGTTCATGCTTCTCTTTCCGTTCGTGCGTCTGTCACTCGCCGGCTCGGGAGAGCCGGAAACACTGCTCTTCCTGACGAAGACGGATTTCGGGTTGAACATCTTCGCGCTGGTGTTGTTTCTGGTTCCAATTGTCGGCGTTGCAGCCTCGCTGGCTCTGCGTGAGAGCCGGGCGCTGATCGCGGACGCGGTGCTTGCCCTGGTAGGCATAGTGATGGTCCCGCTCGTGATACTGACTGTTGGTCACGACGCTGGACGAAACGCAGCTCTGACATCGCATGTATCGATTGGGATAGGGACGATTCTGGTTTCGATCATGCTGCTGGTTGTCGCGATAAGCTCGGGGATCGCTGTGTTGCAGGGCAGGCGGTAGAATCGAAGCAGGACTGCGTTTGTGGTCATGAATCTCGCGATATTTGTTGGTGAACTGCTTGACAGCACGCGAGAGCTGATTGGCAACCACTAGCAGCAAGGAATTCCACGCCACCACTGGCGCGACCATCAAGATCCTAGGAGCGATTGCGTTCTGTCATCTGCTGAATGACATGATGCAGTCGCTCCTGCCCGCGATCTACCCAATGCTGAAGACGAGCTACAGGCTCAACTTCGCGCAGATCGGACTCATCACGCTGGCATATCAGATGACAGCGTCGATGCTGCAGCCACTGGTTGGCCTGTACACCGATCATCGGCCCCAGCCCTACTCGCTCGTTGTCGGAATGAGCTTCACATTGCTCGGCCTGCTGCTGTTGTCGAGAGCTGGGAGTTTTCCCGCACTGTTGGTTGCCGCGTCGATGGTGGGCGTCGGGTCATCAGTGTTTCATCCTGAATCATCACGTGTCGCGCGCATGGCATCCGGCGGACGCCATGGATTTGCGCAGTCGATGTTTCAGGTTGGCGGAAATGCCGGTTCCGCTATCGGCCCACTGCTTGCCGCGTTCATAGTGCTTCCGTTCGGACAGTCGAGCATCGCCTGGTTCTCCGCCGCGGCGCTCATCGGAATCGTTGTACTGTGGAACGTTGGCACCTGGTACGGCGCGAATCGATCGGTGGTTTCACCGGCACGCGCCCGAAGGGCAGATGCTGATCACGTCACGCTGTCGCGTCGGAAAGTTCAGTTCGCGCTACTCATTTTGATGGCGCTGCTGTTCTCCAAATATTTCTATCTCGCGAGTCTCAGCAGCTACTACGCTTTCTATCTGATCAACAAGTTCCACGTATCGGTACAGAGCTCGCAGATCCACCTGTTCGTGTTTCTGGGCGCCGTTGCGGCCGGTACGATCATCGGCGGCCCGATCGGTGACCGGTACGGCCGGAAGCTCGTGATCTGGTGCTCCATACTTGGCGTGCTTCCATTCACGTTGCTGCTGCCGTACGCAAATCTGTTCTGGACCGAGATCCTGAGCGTGGTGATTGGTCTCGTGCTCGCTTCGGCATTTTCGGCGATCATCGTGTTCGCGCAGGAATTGGTGCCAGGCAAGGTGGGGATGATCTCCGGCCTGTTCTTCGGTCTCGCATTCGGTGTTGGCGGAATTGGTGCAGCATTCCTGGGCCAGCTCGCCGACCACACCAGCATCGACTATGTGTACAAGGTCTGCTCGTATCTGCCAGCGGTGGGACTGCTCACCGGCTTTCTTCCGAACATGAAACACGTAGACGTGGCTGCGTAGGAGTGGAAAGGGGGGCAGGAAAAGGGGGGTCAGAGTGGTCTTTCTCGCGTTCGCGAGAAAGACCACTCTGACCCCCCTTTCCCTTTCTATCGCTTACCCGATCAGTATTTCCACGACGTCACGTCCGCTCCCTTCGGTGCCGACTCCGTGATGCGCTTCGACATCATGCGGACCATCTCGGCGTCGCTCATCGGCTGCCAGCCGTGCCCCTTCATCGGGCGGCCGTACTGGAATACCGCGTCGGACTTCGGTGATGACGTCGATGCGAGAAAATCGTTGAGGCGATAGACGGCGAGGTTCAGATAATAATTGTCCATGTCGCCGACGTACACGTGAAGCTTGCCCTGCAGTTTGGGGCCGATGGTCGCCCAGTTCTTCGAGAGTATGTAGCGCAGGTCGAAATGGTCGCGCCAGTACGTTGCGACCGAGCGATCGATCGTGCCGGTGGTCTTGTTCCATAACGGGCGCGGGTAGCCGTCGGCGCCGACGGGGCCCCATGCAGCGTCCCATGCATTGAACTGCTGGCCAGAGCGCTCGTGGCTTCCGAGCACGGATTCGATCTTGCTCAGGTCGCGCTGCGTCGTTTGGGGCTGTCCTTCGGACGAGCGACTCATGTAGCGTGGCGTCACCACGATCGGATTGTCGTTCTCGACGAATGCGCTCGTGTCGGCATATGCATCCACGAGCTGCAGACGGCTGAAGTCTACCGGATCGGGATACAGCGTCCACGTTCCGTTGAAGAAATCAGGATGCAGAACCTGAAGTGCGATCGACTCCCATCCGCCCGTCGAGCCGCCCGTGAGTACGCGCGCATATGGCTTTGGAATCGCGCGGAAGTGCGACTCGATGTACGGGATCAGCTCGGTGAGCAGGGCATCGCCGTATGGGCCGTTGTTCGGTGAATTCACGGCGTACGAATCATCGTAGTAGATCGTCGGATGCTGGAACTTCACGCCGATCATGCGCGGAAAGTTGCTCGAGTTCCACGACTTGTAGAAATCGAATCCAGGCTCGCGACCATCCGTGCGTGCCTTGAGCATGGTGCGCTCTGCCGTGTAACTCGCGCCGCTGTCGGTCGTGAATCCGAATGCCGGCGCGAGCGAGAAGTGGTCCTGCTGGTAGATCGCGGGATAGTGCGCGGTGGGATGACTGTCGTAATCTTTCGGAAGAAGAATCGTCGCGCCGATGAATATCGGCTGACCCCAGAACGTGGAGAGCAGCTTGCTCTGGATCTTCACGTGCTTGACCCACCTGGTGTCTGCGGGCATGGTGACAGGCGGGAGCACGCGCGAGAGCGACAGTTTGACGTTCAGTGGGTTGCCCGCGCCGACATGCACGCGTTGCACATTGCTCACGAGATTTCCGGGCGATGTGTTCCAGTGTTGTCCCTCCCACTGGTCCATGTGTCCCCAGATGACGTGCCCGTCGGCGCGATGGAACTGCGTGTACACGTTCATCACCGCCTGCACGTAATAATCGCCGGCGGGAAGCTGCGCGAGCGTGAACGGGTATCCGGCCGTTGATGCGTCGATCGTTGCGGTTGCGCCGGGAGCGAGAGCGGAAACGTCCAGTCCGAAGAATGGCTGCGTTCCACCGTATCCACCCGCACGAAAGCGCGGCTCGCGAGCGGAGTCCTGGGCGACGATGAGGATCAGGCGTCCGGTGATCGGTGTCGCGTGCACGCTCGAGGGGAAGGAGACTTCAACGCGTTGCGCGGTCAACTGCGCTGTTGGAGCCAGAACGCATGCGGACAACAGTGCGACTGCACTGAATTGTCGTGTCAGACTGAATGATGCGAGCTTGTACATGATCGTTGCGGTGGCTGGAAAGGACGCAATGAATACGTCGTTGGAGCCGCACCCGCTGCCGAGGATGGCGTCGCCTTACGCGACCATGCTCTGAGCCTCGTGTGTGGCCGGTTTTCTCAGTGAGAATATGGTGGCCGCACCGACGATCAGAAGGCCCCCGAAGATCGCAACCGGTCCCAGCGACTCGCCTAGCAGTGTGACGCCGAGTATCGACCCCACTACCGGCTCGAAATTGACGAAGATGCCGGCGCGGGCTGCCGGTACTCTCCTGAGGCCCCAGTTCCAGAGCAGTGTTGCCGCGGTCGTCGCGAGGAATCCCTGGGCCGCCAGCGCCAGCCATACGTGCGTGGAGAGATGCACGGGAGGCGGGCCATCGGCGAGCGAACACCCACAGGAATAGCATCGCGCTGCCCAGAAAAACCACGTAAACAGTCATCGCAACCGCGGAGTAGCCGTGCCCCGCGTGCATCACGCGTTGCGTCACGAGCACCCAGGCGACGCCCGCGAACAGCGAGCCGAGCACGAGCAGATCACCGATCAGGCTCGGCCCACCGGCGGCGCCGTTCGCCTCATGTGCCGTCAGCACGATGAGTATCGCGCCGATCGTCGAGACGACTATCATCGACCATCCGACGCGATCCAGGCGCTCTTTGGTGAAGATGACCGCGGCTATTGCAAGTGTCAGTGGGAGTGTGCCCACCATCAACGATGCGTGCGAGGCAGTCGTGCGTGCGAGTCCTTCGAACTGCACCAGAAACTGGATCGGTATGTAAAGTGCGGCCGCTACGAAAAAGAGCAGGACGTCGGAGGCTCGCGGCAGGGCGCGAATGCGGAATGCGACAGGCAGCAGGCCCAGGCACCCGAACGCGAAGCGGTACACCAGCATGTGGCCGACGCCCATCTCCGTGAGCGCGACCTTGGCGAAGTAGAAACCCGTCCCCCACGAGCAGCCAGCTGCCGCGAGCGCCAGGTAGGCCATGCCGCGGCCGGAGCTGCCAACCGGCGTGGATGGGGTAGGGCGGATCGAATCACGGGTCGTGGGTGTTGAATCTCTGGCTACGGTCATGCGAGTGTAAGATTTCCGGTGCTGGCTGCTGCTCAGGCGAGTTAACAGGTCCCGGGTCAAATGAGAATGGGGGTGTCGATCGTCGCCGGTCCAGCAGCCGAACAGCCAGTGGGCGGCCGGCGTACAGCCGGCGTAGCTGCCCGTCGGCAGCCAGCGTATATTCGCCCTTGTCGGCATTTTGGACCTTTCGCCCGACGCTGTCGGCCTGACTCACAGCTTCATACCTGGTGAACTGCAAGTGGCAGATGATGACGAGTCGTCCACGCCGCGCAAGCCGCTCGATGAAGAGATCGATGTATGGGGGCTGACGCACCCCGGCAAGGTTCGCAAGACGAACGAAGATCATTTCCTGCTGGGGTCCCTCCGCAAGCATCTCGACATCAAGGCGACTTCACTTCCGGAAGCCGAGCAGCTTCGCGCGAGCAACGAGCGCGCCGGCTTCATTGCAATGGTCGCCGACGGAGTCGGCGGACAGCTCGCTGGCGAGGAGGCCAGTCGGATAGCGCTCGAAGCGGTCACACAATACGTGATACACAGCGCGCTCTGCTACTACCAGTCCGACGCACAGGCAGAGGACTTTGTGGACGTGCTGCAGAAGGCCGCAACAACCAGTCACGACGCGGTGCTGCAGCGCGCGCGCGATGACAGCGACCTGCGCGGAATGGCTACGACACTGACGTTGTGGATCGGCGTGTGGCCGTGGATCTATCTGCTCCAGGTTGGCGATTCACGTTACTACCTGTTCCGGAACAACGTGCTGACGCAGATCACGCGTGATCAGACGATGGCGCAGGAGTTCATCGACCAGGGAGTGATGACGCGCCCGGTAGCACTCGCGTCGCCGTGGGCGAACGTGCTGTCCAGCTCGCTGGGCGGCGAGCAGACGGCGCCAGTGGTCACGCGCCTCGCGGCAAGTTGGGAGAACATTCATCTCATCTGCAGCGATGGTCTCACCAAACACGTTTCCGACGCGCGGATCGCTGAGCGGCTTCGCGGAATGACGTCCGCGCGCGAGGCGTGCGAAGGATTGCTGCAGGACGCGCTCGATGGCGGTGGCACGGACAACATAACCATAATCGTCGGACGGGCGGTAGCGAAGGACGGGAACGACGCGCAACTTCAAATCGCCCGTCCGACTGACGGGACCACCTCCGCGCCGGGAGAAACCATGGGACTGTTCGACGGATTACTGGGTGGCGTCGTCGGCGCCGAGATGGCAACTGTCGTCAATGGCCTGATCGAGAAGCATGGCGGCGTGCAGGGAATAGTCAGCCAGCTGGAGTCGCAGGGGCTGGGCAGTACGGTGAAGTCATGGGTCGGCACCGGCACGAACGAGCCGATAACCGGAGATCAGCTCCACGCGGCGCTGGGTTCGGATGCGATGACGCAGCTTGCGGCGAAGTTCGGCATCCCGCCAGAAGAACTCTCCGCGAAGCTGGCGCAGGTGCTTCCGGGTGCCATCGACAAGCTGACGCCGGGCGGGGCAGTGCCCGCGGCGTAGCGGAGTGACCCGTTACGCCGTAACCGCCAGCTCTCTACTCGCTTCGACGACCTCGCCCTTGTGCGTCACGACGTGGTCGATGATTCCGTATTCCTTTGCCTGCTCGGCGGACATGTAGTTGTCGCGATCGAAGTCATGCTCGATCTGCTCCAATGGGCGGCCGGTATGCTTTGCCATGAGCTCGTTTACCTTACGGCGCAGGAACACGATCTCGCGTGCCTGAATCTCGACGTCCGACGCCGTGCCGCCACCGCCGGACTGTGACGGCTGGTGTTGCATGATGCGCGAGTGCGGTAGCGCAGACCGCTTGCCGGCGCGTCCACCAGCGAGCAGAAAGCAGCTGATGCTCGCCGCGAATCCCATGCAGATGGTGTTCACGGGCGCCTTCATGAATTGCATGGTGTCGTAGATCGCGAGTCCGGCTGATACCGATCCGCCGGGCGAGTTGATGTAGAGATGTACGTCGCGCTCGGCGTTGTCCGCTTCGAGGAAGAGCAGCTGCGCTATGATGACGTTCGCGACGTCGTCAGTGACCGGCGTTCCCAGGAAGATGATGCGATCCATGAGGAGTCGCGAAAACACATCGTATGTGTGTTCTCCGCGAGAAGATCGCTCGATGACGTAAGGTGTGTAGAGGGTCGACATCGTTCTATCAGTTGTGTGTTGATCGATCGTGCGTGACAGGTGCTACGCGGCGCAGATGAGCATGCGCCGCTCATGCCTTGAACGTGCAAGCGTTCCGAGTCTCGATGGTATCGTGATCGTTATTGCAGTCTCTGTCCTTTTCTACGTGCGGAGCCTCCGCGAGTTCGAATGTCGCTGCGTGGGTCATGACTGAGGTTTCTCCGGGGGGCGGTCGAAGGTCCAATCCGTACTACCCTCGATATGCCGTTTGAGATTCGCGAGATTGGACGGCCAGAACTTCTGGTAGCCGGCAATCCACTTCGCTACATCGGTGAGCGGCGCCGGTGTCAGCTCGTAGACGCGCTGTCGCCCGTCGATTCCGCCACCGCGCTGCTCGCGCACCAGGCGCGCATCGCGCAATACACGCAGATGTCGCGACACGGCGGGGCGGCTTATCCTGAAACCGGCAGCGATCTCGCTCGCCGGCACGGCACCGCGCCGTAAGCGGTCCAGGATCGCCCGCCGCGTGGGATCGGCGACGGCGTGGAACGGGTCTGTCCGGGGAATGACACGAGGCATGCAGGAATATGTAACAACATGGTTACGCAATATCCAGCCCCGCCCGTAAATGCCTCGCCGGGCAGCATTGGCGAATCTCGCCGTCCGCCCACTATGTTCTTTCAGGCATCGCGTGTCGCTTGCGATGCAGATCTGAACCAATACGAGATGACGTCCCCCAACAATCCGCCTGAAGAAACCTTCGACCCGGCTTCACCAGAAGAATGGGAAAATTTTCGCGCGCTGTCGCACCGCATGGTGGACGACATGCTCGGTCACCTGGAGAGCCTGCGCGAGCAGCCCGCATGGCGTGAGATGCCGGCGTCGGTGCGAGAGGCGCTCGCGGAGCCGATTCCACGCACGGGTGTCGGTGCGGAAGCGGCGTATCGTGATTTCGTCCAGAACGTGCTCCCGTATCCCGACGGCAATCTGCACCCACGATTCTTCGGTTGGGTGAAGGGAAACGGAACGCCACTTGGAATGATGGCCGACATGCTCGCCTCAGGACTGAATCCGCACATGGCTGGTTTCAATCAGGCGCCAGCGCTGGTGGAGCAACAGTTGATAGACTGGCTGGCTGAACTGCTCGGAATGCCAGGCGGAAGTGGAGTTCTCGTTACCGGTGGCACCATGGCAAGCACACTCGCACTCGGCGTTGCGCGCTTTGCGAAAGCGCGCGAGCTGGGCATCGACGTGCGCGAGGACGGTGTACAACAATGGCCGGACGCGCCACAGCGCGGTCCATTCGTGTTCTACGGATCTTCCGAGACTCACGGCTGGGCGCGCAAGGCCACCGAATTCATGGGCCTGGGCGACAGAGCGTTCCGGCGTGTGCCCGTGGACTCGAATTACCGAATCGAAATGGCAGCGCTCGCCGAGATGGTTGCGGCGGATCGCGCTGCTGGATTGACACCGTTCTGCGTCGTCGGTACAGCTGGCACGGTGAACACGGGAGCATCCGACGATCTCACTGCGATCGCCGAATTTTGCCGGCGCGAGAATCTGTGGTTCCACGTCGATGGCGCATTCGGCGCGCTCGCCTACCTGTCGGATGAACTGCGCCCACAAGTTGCAGGCCTCGAACGTGCCGACTCACTCGGCTTCGATCTGCACAAGTGGGGTGACCTTCCGTTCGAGTGCGCGTGCGTGCTCGTGCGTGATCCGGAAGTGCACATGGCGACGTACGCGGCACCAGCCAGCTATCTTGCCGCCGCGACGCGAGGCGTCATTGCTGGCGGTCTGCCGTTTGCCGATCGCGGCATCGATCTCACGCGCGGCTTCAAGGCGCTCAAGGCCTGGTTGTCGCTCAAGGCCGATGGCGTCGACAAGCTCGTGCGCATGGTTGAGCAGAACGTCGCGCAGATACGCTATCTCGCGGGGCGCGTCGAGGCCCATCCGGATCTCGAGCTGCTTGCGCCCGCGCCACTCAACATCGCGTGCCTCCGCTACGCACCCGCCGGTGTCGCCGATGAAATGCTCGACGCAATCAATACCGAAGTCTTGCTTCGCATTCAGGAATCCGGCCTCGCAGTTCCATCGAGCACGGTACTGAACGGTCGGTTCGCAATTCGAGTTGCGAACGTGAATCACCGCGCGAGGATGTCCGATATCGACGTATTGATTGATGGCGTGCTACGGCTCGGAAGTGAAGTATTGAGTGAGAAGGGAAAGATGGTTTGGTCGAGTAGGTGAGCAATCTCGATGCATGCCGCCACGGACTTAAACGGCACGGACGTACTGCGACATAGGCTTTCGAAAATGCCTACCTCGCTCCCGAGGCAGTTGCGAATGTAATTCTCCCTCAAAATTGGTGATCGTGACCCACCTGTGCTTGCGTACGGTTAGAAGTACTTGGCGTCCCGTCTATTGTCTCAAAATCGCATCCTTTGTCTTGAATTAGCACTAGCGCTACCCGAATAAGGGTACATATTCGTTGGCGGCCGTCATTTTCCCTCCGTAGCAGCTTTTCTGTCCTCCCTTTTTCTAGGAGTTGGCGATGAGTAGCTCAAAGGTAGGGTTGTCGTTGATCGGATGTGTAATCGATGCATATTTTCGAGCGTAGTCGTTGCTACAGTGTCTGTGATGGTGCTTGTATCAGCCTGTTCTGATACACCGACTGATCCGAAGCACCTTGACACAATGGATGGAGACGCTGTACTCATGGCTGCCCAAGTAACATCTGAGATCCGATATTTCACTCCGAAGGGAACTGTTATAACAAAGGATGCGCAGGATGTAAAGTCGGTTCAGAAGGGTGATATGTTTGGTTGGCAGCCGTCACCTCGGGCCGATTCTGATGTAAAGGTTCAAGCACTCATCGGCGTCGGCCCATGTGCTCATCTGATCGGAAGTAGCGCCCTGGTTTCAGCATCGCGCGGAACTCTGCTGCCAGCGTTGAACCGCTTGGGTGCTGGTAGTCCGGACACGCGCTTCCACGGCCGGCATGAAGTCGTGTCTCATCGAGATTCACGCTCTGGGCACGTCATTTCAGTTGCCACACTACATGACGACGACGAACTGCCAGGTTCGCCTGCCCGGCAGATGTTCATCTTCGTTGACGGGAAGCCAACCCTTGTGATGGGGATGCGGCACGCGTGGCGGGGCGGCCATTGGACACCCAAGAAGATTCATATTTTAGCCTTTGACTCTACTGGCACACCCCTGGCCGAGATCAATCAGTCCTGGAACTTCGCGGATACTGCCGTTGCGTTCCTAAACGACTCCTCGGGACACCCACGGAAAGGTCGTGCTCTCGCCACGTTGAGGCAAGTATTAAAAAGCGCTGAGAGTTTTGCGGAGTCAACGTTCCTTCCCGACGAAGCGAAGGCGGACGAATTTGAAAATCCATGGGGTTTTGACGATGGTTGGTATGACGGTGGTTTGCACGACGAAACGCCAGAGTGCGACAAGATCCAGAACCACTACAATTACGTTCTTGGGAAGCTGTTCGTCGAGGGTTATGGAACACCCTTTGAGGTTGCCGACTGTGGTGAAGCGATACTGGCGGCGGTGGGAAGCGGGGGCGTATTAACGCCGGTAGCAGTTATCGCATGTGGGGTTACAGCGTTCAGCGTAGGATACTATATCTACGAACTTTGGGAACTCAATCAACTCCAAAACGATCTAAGTGCGTGCCGCCATGCACATGGAATTGCTGATAATTCAGCCGGCGCCAGCGGGTCGTACTGGTCGGACGATGGCACTGAAAGTGTAGACTTTACGTCGCTGAACGAGGTAATTGAGGAATTTATAGCTTCCTACGGTAGTGGTTGGCAATGCACCGCAGATGGCGAATACTGCATTGATTTGTCCATGGAGGCTTGAAATGCCGAAACCATCACGAGTTCGCAACTGGGCAATGGCGCTTTCACTTCCGCTCGCTATTGTCATAGGGTTAGCCGCACCAGGCACCGGTCGCGAACGATTTCTTCATGTGCTACTTACGATTGCGCTGGTGATTGCCGGTGTTGGAACAATGCTCCTCATTGAGGACATTCGCGAGGGTAAACCCTGGCCAGAGATTGGCTTGGCGATTGGTTACATCGTGTTCGGTTTCGCCGGCGCGTTTAGCGTTGTTCATGACCTTGCGAATCAGTTTGTGCCAGCTATGTGGGTGCTGCCTGTTGCACTCATAGGCGTCCTGATCGGCATTAGAGTCGTGTATCCGTACGGGATTGGACGTCAAGCCCCTCCGAAGTAGGCAGCTACGGCCTGTTTAGTGCTCCAGGATTGCGTCAGCAATATGCTTGACGCAATCCTGGAGTCGGTTTCATCAAACCGGAAACAACATCTCGCGGTACTTCGGCAGCGGCCAATCGCTGTCGCACACCATCAGCTCCAGCTCGTCGCACTTTTCGCGCACTTCGGCCATCGCATCCGCACCTGCGCTCGTGAGCAGCTTCGCCTGCGCACCCGGATCGTCGTGCATCGATTCGGCCTTCGCAATCACGCCGACAAGTTTCTCGTGTCGCTTGAGCAGCTGCTCGATCGTCGCGCCAATCTTGTTGGCGATTCCAATCTGCGGGATGACCGTGATTCCGGCGGCCTTCGCCTGCGCTGCCGTGCTGGAGAGCGATCCGACGTAACCAAGCACGGCCGGAATGACGAGTGTATCGACCATTTCGCACAGCGTATGGAGCTCGATCAGCATGTCCTTGGTGTAGCGCTCGAGTCGCACGTGATATCGCGAGTCCAGTTCCTCGTTCGTGAAGATGCCGAGCGATGTGAGCATCTTGCGTGACTGCTTGGTGACGAGCTGCTGCAACCCTTCCGGCGTACGGCGCAGATTCAGCAGGCCGCGCTTCTCCGCCTCCTTCACCCAGTCGGCGGAGTAGTTGTTTCCCTCGAACCGAACCGGAGTGCTCTCCTTGAACGACTTGCGCACGACTTTCAGCACGGCGTCGTCGATCGACTTCGCGTCACGCTTCCCATCCTTCAATTCCTCACGCAGTTCTTCGGTAATATCAGAAATCGCCTCGGCGACTGCGGCGTTCAACAGAACGATCGGGAAGGCGATGCTCTGACTCGAGCCGACCGCGCGGAATTCGAACTTCTGCCCCGTGAACGCGAACGGTGACGTGCGGTTGCGATCGGTGTTGTCCTTCTCGATCTCCGGCAACTTGGCGACGCCGAGCCCGATCATCTGCTGATCGGCGCTCTTGGTGCTCTTGCCGTCGATGATCTCGTCGATCACGCGCGTGAGCATGGTGCCCATGAATACCGAGATGATCGCCGGCGGCGCCTCGTTCGCGCCGAGCCTGTGCTCGTTGCCGGACGTTGCGATAGCCGCGCGAAGAAGACCCGCATGCTTGTTCACGCCCTGCAGCACTGCCGCGAGAAAGAGCAGGAAGCGAATGTTCTGATGCGGCGTCTTGCCCGGCTTGAGCAGGTTGACACCATCGAGCGCCGGATCGTCCGACCGCACCGCCATCGACCAGTTGCAGTGCTTGCCGCTTCCGTTCACACCAGCGAACGGCTTTTCCGCGAGCAACGCCTGCAGGCCGTGACGCAATGCGATGCGCCGCAGCGTCGCCATCACTATCTGATTGTGATCGACGGCGATGTCGGTCTCCTCGAACATCGGCGCCATCTCGAACTGGCACGGTGCAACTTCGTTGTGTCGTGTGACGATCGGCACGCTCAGCTTGTACAGCTCGTGTTCCACTTCTGCGATGCACGCCTGCACGCGCTCCGGAATTCCGCCGAAGTAGTGATCCTCCAACTGCTGCCCGCGCGATGGTGCAGCGCCGATCAGCGTACGTCCCGCCATCACCAGATCCGGTCGCATCGCGAACAGCGTACGGTCGATCAGGAAATATTCCTGCTCCGCGCCAAGCGTCGTGTAGACTCGCCGTACGCCCCTGTCGCCCATCAGCTCGAGCAGCTCGGTCGCCTTCTGTGACAGGACGTCGGAGCTGCGCAGCAGCGGCGTCATCTCATCGAGCGCCTCGCCGTTGTAGCCAATGAATACCGATGGAACGCACAGCGTGCGTGCTCCGGCACTCTCGACGATGAACACCGGGCTCGCAGGGTTCCACGCCGTATAGCCTCTCGCCTCCCACGTCGCGCGCAATCCGCCTGACGGAAAGCTCGATGCGTCCGGCTCGCTCTGAATTAGCTGCGCCGCTGAAAACGACTCCATCGGCTCCAACTCGTCGTCGAACGTGAGGAACGCATCGTGCTTTTCTGCTGTCAGTCCGGTCTGCGGTTGGAACCAGTGAGTGAAGTGGGTCACCCCGCGCGACACCGCCCAGTCCTTGATCACCTGCGCGACCGTCGGCGCGATGTCGCGATCGAGTTTCTTCCCCTGGCGAACCGCCGAGAGAAGCTTGACGTAGATCTCCTTGGGAAGCTTCTCGCGCATCTGGCGCGCGCCAAAGGTGTTGACGCCAAAATATTCGGACGTGCGGAGAGGCACGGGTGTGGAGGATTCGTCGGTAACGCGGGCGGAGATGTCCTGGACAGCTAGCTGGCGGGCGGTAGGCATTTGTGGGGGTCGGCTGCGAGGCCTGGTGTTATGGGAAAATTGCAAAACTTGCACAACTGAGGTCTCAATCTGCATATTTAAGTCGCCAATCGCAAGCAAACGAGACTAAAAAATGCAAAAACAGGAAATTTTGGACATCACAAAGAAACAAGGTGTCCGATTCCTCAGGCTCCAATTCACCGATATCCTGGGCATCAACAAGAACGTCGAGATCCCTTCCTCCCAGATCGAGAAGGCCCTCGACGGCGACATCATGTTCGACGGCTCCTCAATAGAAGGGTTCGTGCGCGTCGAGGAGTCCGACATGCTCCTTGTCCCGGACCTGTCCACTTTCCAGGTATATCCCTGGGGGGACCCCGATGCCAGGGTCGCTCGGGTCATCTGCGATGTGCACACCCCCGATGGCGATCACTTCGAGGGAGATCCTCGCTGGGTTCTCAAGCGCGCGGTCGCGAAGGCGGAGGCCATGGGCTTCCGCATGAATGCTGGCATGGAGGCCGAATTCTTCATGTTCCGGCCGGGTGCCGGAGGTAACGTCTCCACCGCCACCCACGACGTCGGGAGCTATTTCGATCTCGCTCCATCCGACCTCGGGGAGGACGCGCGCCGAGCGATTGTGGTGGCGCTGGAGAAGATGGGATTCGAGGTCGAGGCCGCGCATCATGAGGTAGCGCACGGTCAGCACGAGATCGATTTTCGCTACGCCGATGCTCTGCGCACTGCCGACAACATCACGACGTTCCGGTTTGTCGTCAAATACGTGGCTCAGCAGTTCGGCCTCGTCGCCTCGTTCATGCCCAAACCGATCTTCGGCCAGAGCGGCAGCGGAATGCACACGCACCAGTCGCTGTTTCGCGGCAGCGAGAACGCATTTTATGACGCCGCGGGCCAGTACGAGCTCAGCGAGACCGCGCTTCATTACATCGGCGGTCTGCTCAAGCACGCGCGCGCGTGCACGGCTATCACCAACCCGCTCGTCAATTCCTACAAGCGGCTTCTCACCGGATACGAAGCGCCAGCCAATGTCGCGTGGTCGATGCGCAACCGATCTCCGATGCTGCGCATTCCCGCGCGCCGCAAGATCGGCACGCGCGTGGAGCATCGCGCGCCGGACCCGTCGGCCAATCCGTATCTCGCGCTGGCCGTGATGCTGGCCGCCGGCCTGGACGGGATCGAAACGCGCGCCGATTACCGCGAGCCCGTCAACGAGAACATCTGGGAGATGTCACACCGCGAGCGCCGGCGCCTGCGCATCGACGACCTTCCTCACGATCTCAACGAAGCCTGCGACGAGCTCGAGAAGGACGACGTCGTTCGTGACGCGCTCGGCCCGCACGTCACACGCCACTTTCTCGCTGCGAAGCGTGAGGAGTGGCGCGAGTACATGATGCAGGTGAGCAAGTGGGAGCTGGACAATTACCTCGCGAAATACTGATCGCGGTCGCATCCGGCGTTTGGCGTCACGCGTCCCGCGTCACGCGTCCCGACACCGGCGCGTCATCTCACCACTACTCCGAGCTCAGAGTGATCGCGCCGGTTGTGCACCGAATGCGAACTTCGCCACCACCCGGTTGGCGTCGACACGGATTATGTCCACCGTCCCCCGAATTCCCATCAGATATACCAGCCCGATCTGGATCGGCACTGAGTCTTCTGTCACCTGAGGACTCATTCCGAACAATCCTGTTCCGACGAGACGATTCGCGGCCTCCGACGTAGGTATGCCGGCTCGCACGTCATACGTCCGAGGCTGTGCCAGCTGCCCGTTCGGAGCGTAGAGCAGAACCACGAACGATCGCGCCTGAAGATCGATCGGCGGTATCGTGGGCTGTTCCGGACCGCTCGGCGCACACCACAATTCATGCGCATCAAATCCGCCAGGCGCGAGATTCATTGTTGCGTCGTGAATGTACGTCGTCTGGGCACTGTCAGATGGATTGAAAACGGGCTTACCGTCGGCGAAGACCTGACACGATCCATCCTCGCGAAACTCTCCCGTCACATTCACCAGCGCCTTCCTCGGTGTCGAGCCCTGCGCCAGAAGCGGGATACTGTCAGGCGTGGCGGCGCCACAAGACGCGGCGATCACACAGCCGCACAACACTCGCATGAACGACGGTCTTTTCATCATGCTCAAACCTCGCATGAGTGAACGGGAGGCGGCCAATCTGGTTGGCGCTCGCTGGATCGAATTACTGCAGAATCACTGCATCAACGACTAGAAGAAATCGTTCGCTATCCGGCGGCCGATATACATCCCCACGCCAATGCCGACGATCGACAGCATGCACGCCGTCATCGTCCCAACAAATGCGCCAAGCCACCACCCTACCGAGCTGAAAACGAACGAGCCGGTCATACCAAGGATCTTTACCATGCCACCTGTTCTCCGTTTTGAGCGGCGATCGTCGACGTCGTAACCTCGCCACTACGCTGCGTCGCCACGCCGCTCGCTCAGGATCTTCCTTATATAGGGACGCGAACCGATTCCCTTCGTAACGCGCTCCGCCGCCGCGAATCCGCACAGTCCGCCGCATGGCCCACCCGGGCGTGGCGGGGTAGATTCCCTCGCAATGAATCCGTCGCGGCAGGAACCGACGTACACCACACGACCAGCCATCGCTACGCCCAGCGACGATTTATCCCTCGTCCGGCGGATCGCCGGGGGCGATGAGTCAGCTCTGGCAGCGCTGTACGATAGCTGGGCGCAGCCAGTTTACTCGATGGTGGCTCATCTCCTCAAGGACGCTGATGGTGCGGAGGACGTCGTGGAGGAAACATTCTGGCAGGTATGGCAGCGTGCTTCATCATACGATGCGTCGCGTGGTACTGTGCGAACGTGGATTCTGACCATCGCGCGCAGTCGCGCGCTCGATCGACTCCGTAGTCGCAAGCGCAACCGCGAGGACATCGCCGCCGATCTGAGCATTCTTCGCGACCCGGCTCCCGATCCGTCGCAGGACGTCGAAAGCAATGAGCGCAGAATTCTGGTACACGCGGCGCTGCAGGAGCTTCCTGAAGACCAGCGCCGTGCGCTCGACCTGGCTTACTTCCGCGGCTTCAGCCAATCCGAAATCGCCGAATTCCTCGGCGAGCCGCTCGGCACCATCAAGACTAGAATGCGGCTCGGCATGCAGAAATTGCGCGACAAGTTGGTGGGCCTGCGAGAGAGCAGAGCATGAGCGAAAACAAAGAACCGCATAACGAACACCTGCAGGATGCAAACGCCGGCAACGATGGCGCGCATGACCAGCCAACCCCCGGGCACCCTGCGTCTCCGACTCCACTCAACGAGCCGGAGCCCGCGTTCGATGTGGCCAGTGCGGCGCTCGGCGCGCTCGGGCCGCAGGAGGAAGCAGCGCTCTACACCGCCGCGTCAGTAGATCCGGCTGTCTCCGCGGAGCTTGCCGCCATGGAAGCTGTGGTCGCCGAGCTCGCGCGGCTCGCGCCCATGCAGCAAATGAATCGCGGTCGCTCGGCAGGGATTCGTTCGCGACTCGTCGCGCGCGCGGCCGCAACCAATGTCGGGCGCCAGGCACAGTCGTCGGACGCCACAGCAGAGAGCCATCAGCAAATCGCCAGACCCGTCAGGCCGAGCAGGCCTGCGTCGCCGTCGCCGTCGCGCCACCAAGCAGCGCCGGCACCGCACGGGAACGCTCAGGCTCGACACACTCCGCTACATGTGATTCCGTTCGAGCCACGCAACCGCCTGCCGATGGGACGAATAGTCGGCGGCCTGGCTATCGCAGCCGCACTGGTCATTGCGGCGTTCGGTATTTACAGCTGGCGAAACCGATCGCAGGCCGGGAGTACCGGGACCGCGAGCGCGATGCACGATTCGAGTCTCGAGGCACAGGTCGCTCAGCTACGAATCTCTGTCGCACAAAAAGACAGTCTCATCTCAGCGCTGACCGGAATGCACACGCGGGTCATCGACCTGATGAGCTACGCCGATGCCTCGCCCATGGCTCGTATGTTCTGGGACCAGAAGAAGCAGATGTTCATATTGTATGCGTCCAACGTGAAGCCTCCCGCCCGCGGGAAGGTCTATCAGGTGTGGCTGATGGCACGCGGAACTACCACCCCGGTCTCGGTCGGCACCTTCATGCCGGACTCCACCGGATCAGCGGTGGTGGCTTCCAAACACCCGATGGAGCCCGGTACTCTACGGCGGGTCGCGGTGACCGAAGAGCCCGAGGGAGGCATGCCTGCACCTACAGGTCCGGTCATGTTCGCCGGTGTCGGGAGATAGTTTTCGAACGAATGTTCGAAGAAACTTAATCTGATGTTCCGGGTATCAATCTTGTTCGGTAAGTGATTGATATCAAAGGAGTTAGTACGATGGAACCGGATCAGATTGTATTGCTGCCGGCGCTCGATTTCGAGGGTCCGGGAGCTGACGTTGCTCGTCTGGAACGAGCACTTGGACTCCGCGCCGAGCATGTTGGATATGGCCGTTATCGGATCGTGGGTGGGCAGTCGGAGCACTGGGTGGACATCTATTCAGCGGCGCATCCGCGATGCGATTGTGGCGATTACCTGTGGCGCGACACGGTCTGCAAGCACATCCTCGCCGCCCTCATGCGCGAGGGTAATGAAGACGTGATCCGCGCGGTCGGAGGTCTCTTCGCCGCGTTGAAGTCGGCCGCCTAGTCGGGGTCTGTCGGGGTTAGTGTGGGCTGGCGTGCCAACGGATGCAGAATTTGCGACTCCGTACGCCGTGAAGCCGATAATTAGATGAAGTTCACCAATTATCGGAGCCCTAAATCGTTGGCACGCCATGATTGACGTATTCGTTGCACGCCAGCCAATCTTCGACCGGCACGACCGGCTTTCCGGATATGAGCTGCTCTACCGGAATACGGCGCTGTCCACGATCGCGGACGGCGCCGCCGCTGACGCGATGTGCACCGATACGGTGATTCACTCCTTCCTCGATATCGGTCTCGATGACCTCACGGACGGCCACCGCGCGTTCGTGAATTGCACGCGCGAGTTTCTGCTCGATGGTCAGGTCGAGCTTCTTCCGCCGCAGAAGGTCGTGATCGAAGTACTCGAAACAGTCGGAAACGACCCCGCGGTCGTCTCGGCCTGTCGGCGCCTCACGCAGAGCGGGTACCAGCTCGCGCTCGACGATTACGTGGACGATCCGTCATTCGACGCATTGCTTCACACCGTCGGCATCGTCAAACTCGACGTACTACATAGAAAGCCGGGCGAGCTGGCCGCGTTGATGCGGCGTTTGCGGCCGTTCAAGGTGCAGATTCTCGCAGAGCGCGTCGAGACGATGGACATGCACCAGGAGTGCATGAAGCTCGGCTTCGATCTCTTTCAAGGATACTTCTATCGCCGTCCCGAGCTCGTGACGCGCAAGGAGATCGAGGTAGGACAGACGGCGATGCTGCGTCTGCTCAACATGTTGCGCGATCACGAGACACCGGATGCATCTATCGAGAGCGGCTTCCGTTCCGATCCAACGCTCACGTACAAGCTATTGCGCATCGTGAATTCCGCGTCGGTTGGTGGCCGCGGAATCGACTCGATCGGCTATGCGATCCGCATCGTTGGGCGCCAGATGTTGTATCGCTGGCTCGCGCTGCTCATGGTCTCGTCGATGGTGACAGGCAACGATGTCACCGATCAGCTCGTGTACGCGGCGCTGTTGCGTGCACGCCTCTGCGAGTTGATCGCGGAATCCAGTCCACAGGTACGGCATCCGCAGGCGTTGTTCATGACTGGATTGTTCTCCATGCTCGACGTGCTTCTGCGCATGCCCATGCGCGACGTGCTGGCGCGCGTCAGTATATCGGACGAGATTCGCCAGGCTGTAATGGAGGGAAGTGGTCCGTACGCCGAGCCGTTGTTGCTCGCAGATGCGTACCAGCGTGGCGAGTGGGACCAGGTTGATGTGCTCGCGTCGTCGCTGGGCGTGCTGCCGATGCAGATGGCCTGGCTCTATACCAAGTCTCTGACCTGGGTAAACGAGCAGCTCACCGGAGTAAAGAACGCCGTAGCGGCGTAGTCATGATCAGAGATCGGCGTCGCTGTCCTCGCGCCGATCCGTATGTCTGCGATCAGCCTGCCTGCGATCGTGCTGCGTCCCGATTGCGCGCGCTCGGAACCACTTCCACGTGACCAGCACGGCCAGCGCAAGCAAAATGACGTAGACTGGCCGGATGAGATCCGACAGCGCAGGCTGAATGTCCTCGATCCTGTAGAGAATCGCCGCGACGATCAACGCGAATAGCCAGATGGCGATCAAGGGTGCAGCGTGTCGTCCGTGCCAGATCCTCACCCGTGCTCCGTGCGGTTATGCATCGGCCTGCTGATCATTGCCCGACGCTTCCAGTCTTTCCAACATGGTCTCGATTCGCTCGAGTCGTGCGACGAGATCAGTGAGATGCCTTTCATGTTCCGTAGGGCTTTCGAGCTCGAAAGTGATTGCACCGCCAGTCTCGATTCGCGCGCAGCGCACATCTGACATGTGCGCGATGCCCTGTTTGCGCATGTCGGCTTCGAGTTCCGCCCGCGTGATCAACTGATGCTTCATGTTTGCGTCCACGAACTTGCCGTGGTGAACCAGCACCGACGTGGCTCCTTCGATTACGCGATCCAACTTTCTGTGATTGTACAACGCCCTGACAACCACGTAGTCACCCACGATCAGCACAACTGCACCAATCAGACCACCAAGGAGTGAGTTGTCGTTGCCGATTATCGCGTTCTGCACGGTATTCGACAGCAACAGCAGAACTACGAGATCGAACGATGTGACCTGCCCGAGTGTACGCTTGCCGGCCACTCTCAGCAGGATGACGAGAAAGCCGTATACCAGAACGGTGCGCAGAACCTTCTCTGCGATCGATACACCAGGGACGAATAGATCTGTGAACAGCTGATTCAGGATCATCCCGGAATTTATCATTCGCAGGGTACCTCCGTCCGTCGGCTCGAACGACTGGCTCACTCCGAAGCCAGGCCGCCCGAAGGAGCCGAAGATCATCATCCGGTCAGAGATCGCCTGACCACTTTGTCGGCGGTTTCACCACCGATTCGCCCCGGGCGCGCCATTCCCGAGCGGACGAGGATGTCTTTTGCAAAGGTTCTTCTGTAAGTTTCGGGATGCGACGCGCTCTCTGGATTCGCATAGTTACCGCCATGTGGGGCATCTGGCTCGGTGTTGCAGTGACCGAGCCCATGATGCTGCACCCGTGCGCCATGCACGGTGGCAACGCAGCGCAGATGGTTGGCATGCCCGAAATGCCGGGGATGGCTGGCGGTACCACGGCGCAGAGCGGCACTGCCCAGCGCACTGGCCATCATGAAACGCCGTCGCAGGGGTCTGGCACAACCTGCACCTGTCTCAGCGATTGTTGTTGTGCGCCGCCGGTGTTGGTGCCGGCTTCCGCGCGCGCGGACGTGGCTGCCAGCAGGACCATGGAATACGCGACGATCGCACCGTCGTGTGATGTGAGCACTCCCGTCGCGACGGTGCCCTACGCGCACCCGTTCGCCAACGGTCCTCCCGTAGCGCTCTCGATCTGACGCGCTGATCGGCAGCTCGACAGCGTAGCTCGCGTACGGCTCACGCGCCATGGAATGTGGTGGCGTTACTCGTACGAACATCATCACATAACATCACTCGATCATCACCAGTGCGTCATCCGACGCCCGGTGTCGTGTACTACAACCGATTCACGGAAGGTGCGCGCGCGAGTGCGGCCGGCCGTTTTCAGAGCCATATAAATGATTTCGCAATTGTTGGGTAGGACATTCAAGCGGCACTCGGTGCTGCTGATAGCTATTGCGTGCCTGTTGGCGCATGCAGGGCGATTGGGTGCACAGACCAGTCCGGCTGCTCAACAGCCGGTCCGTGACACCACCGCCCGAGACAGCACCGCAAAGCTCCGTGCCGTCCAGGTTACGGCGAAGCGCGGTAGCGAAACTCACGTCGCTCCGCTCCAGCTTCTCACGTTGCCAGTGACGGCGAGCATAACCGCCCAGAAGGCGAAGGAGACGGTCAATCTCGTCGATCCCGAAGACGCGGTGAAGTATCTGCCGAGCATCTATATTCGCAAGCGGAACTACGGTGACACGCAGGCGACGATCGGAACGCGCGTCTGGGGCGTGAGCTCCAGTGCGCGCAGTCTGGTATTCGCCGACGGCGTTCCGCTTTCCGCGCTGATCGCCAACAACAACACGATCGGCGGACCGCGATGGGGTCTCATATCTCCTGAGGAGATCGCGCGCATCGACATGATGTATGGGCCTTTCTCAGCTGCGTACCCAGGCAACTCGATGGGCGCAGTCATGGAGATCACGACGCGCCAGCCCAGCTCGCTCGAAGGATCGGTGCAGCAGACGCAGGCGCTGCAGCACTTCAATCTCTACGGGACCGACAGAAGTTTCGGGACCTCGCAGACCAACGCCACCGTCGGGGACCGGTTCGGCAAGTTCTCGTTCTGGGTAAGCGGCAGCTACCAGAACAGCCAGAGTCAGCCGCTGCTCTACGTCACGAGCGCCAGCCTACCGACCGGTGCCACTGGTGGTTACGCGAGCGCGAACAAGCTTGGTGCGCCGACCAACGTACCCGGGGCGTCGGGTCTGCTTCACACCGGAATGACCAACGGGAAGATCAAGCTCGCGTACGATATCACGCCCGTGCTTCGTGCGGCGTACACGGTCGGCTTCTGGCACAATGACGGAAAGTCGAGCGTGGATACGTATCTGGCTGACTCTGGTCAACCGACATTCGGCGGACAAACGGGGTTCGCGAGCGGTTTCTACGCTCTCGACGAGACACATACGTCGCAGAGTTTCTCACTTCGGACCGATACGAAGAGCGATTGGGACTTCGAAGCTGTTGGGACGCTGTATCAGTACGACAAGGATCGGCAACGCACACCGGGGACAGTGTCGGGCGGTGCGTCGTTCGGAACCGCGGGCAAGGTCGCTGTGCTGGATGGCACCGGCTGGTCCACGCTCGATCTCAAGGGCGCGTGGCATCGCGGAGGTCCGGGCGCGAGACATACGGTGACGTTCGGTGTGCACGCGGACCGTTACGCGCTTGCGAACCCGACATTCAACACTCCCGACTGGCGCAATGGCCCGCTTACTACGGTAGCGACCGAGGGCGACGGCAAGACGCGCACGTACGCGTTGTGGGCGCAGGAGCATTGGCTCATCAGTCCAACCGTGAATCTCACCCTGGGTGGTCGCTACGAGGATTGGCGTGGTTACGACGGATTCAACGTGAACGGATCCACGAGCATCATTCAACCCACAGTCACATCGTCGAAGTTTTCGCCCAAGGCGGTACTTGCATGGGATGCAGCTCCGGATTGGAAGATCACCGCGTCTGTCGCGAAAGCGTATCGCTTTGCAACACCCGCGGAGCTGTATCAGCTCGTCTCGACTGGCGCGACGTTCACGTCGCCGGATCCGGACCTGAAGCCGGACAACGATCTGGCCGCCGAGCTGCGTGCAACACGTTCCTTCGCTCGCGGAGACGTGCAGCTGTCGCTGTTCCAGGACGACGTGCACGACGCGATCATCTCGCAGTTTCTTCCGCTCGTGCCGAGCTCACCGACGTTGTACTCGTTTCTCTCCAACGTCGATCATGTGAGGGCGCGTGGTGTCGAGCTGACCGGTAACAGCACGGGAATACTGTTTCACGGACTGGATCTGTCCGGAAGCGTGACATATCTCGACGCACGTACACTTGCACTCTCGGGGCGCGCGAGCGCATCGGCGCAGGCGGGTACTGCGGTTGGCAAGTTTCTGCCGAACATACCAAAGTGGCGCGCGACATTTCTGGCCACCTATCACCCTGATACGCGAATCGCCTTCTCGCTTGCGGGGCGCTACAGCGACAAGATGTTTACCACGCTGGATAACACGGACGTCAACCCCAACACGTATCAGGGATTCAGCGAGTGGTTCGTAATGGATGCGCGCGCAAGTTTCCGGGTCGATCGTCACTGGGGAGCGTCTGTCGGAGTCGATAATCTTCTCGACCGAAAGTACTTTCTGTTTCATCCATTTCCGCAGCGTACCGTTGTGGCGGGCGTGAAGTATTCGCTGTAGTATGCCACACGTGACCAGCGCGAAACGAACGAACGTACGCCATTTTGCGCACGCGCGGTGCATGGCATGTGTGCAGAGTGTTGCATTCGTCGTTTTCGGTAGCCTGGTCATGCTGTTTGCCACCAGGTCCGTCGCGCACGCGCATGCCTCGCTCGTAAGCTCCGCGCCGGCCGCCAACGCGCATCTGTCGGTTGGGCCGTCACGCGTGCGCCTGCTGTTCAGTGAGGAAATCGAGCCGACGCTGGCGCGACTTTCGCTCGTCGCGGATGACGGCAGCGTCACGCGGCTTGTCGTTGCCGGAGATCCGCATGACGTACACGCGATAGCTGCGCCGGTCGGATCGCTCGCACCGGGATCCTATCGGCTTGTATGGCGAGTCGTTTCGGCCGACGGTCATCCGGTCGAAGGCAATATCATCTTCTGGATAGGCGATTCCTCTGCACAGGCTCCGCCGGTTTCGCCCGCCGCTCTGAACACACCATCGACCTGGGGCCCGACCGTTATCGGAGCTCCGATCGTGCCAGCCGCGCTGCGCGGGCTCGGACTCGGATTTCTCATGGCGGTCGCGGGTTTGCTTTTCTGCCTGTCGTGGCCGCGCACGGCGACTGTGCGCGTGCAGCGCAGACCGGCACGACTTGCGACCCGGCTCTCGATCGCTGCGGCGATTCTACTCGCGTTGCACTTCGGCGCCTGGATCATGAATGCGACGCCGGATCACCGGCTTGCAAGTGATTCGACATCGGCGCTTCTTGCAAGCAGCATCGGGAGGATCGAGATCTGGCGTACCGGACTCGCCATCCTCGTTCTGTGGGCCGTTGCGATCGCGAGGCGTCCGCGGCTTGCGCTGTTCTTCGCGGTTGCTGCACTCGTGGTGAGCGGTGCGAGCGGTCATTCGGCAGCAATCGACCCGATGTGGACCGAGCCGGCAAGGGCACTGCATCTTCTGGCGGGCGGAGCGTGGCTCGGCGCGTTGCTCTATCTCATTGCGTATGATCGCGACGCGACTGACACATTCATACGCGATGCGTTACGTGTCTCGACGATTGCACTCGTTGCCGCAATCGCGGTAATCCTTTCTGGCGTGTTGCAAGCGTTGCTGTTCATGTCATCCCCATGGGATCTGTTCCGGTCTGCGTATGGCGCAGTGTTGCTCGCCAAGATCGTGGGGCTTCTTGTTCTCCTTGCCTTCGGCGCTAATCATCGCTATCGGGTGTTGCCCCGTCTGGCAAACGGAGCCGCCATTTCCGGCCGCTTTACCGCTGCGATACGCAGCGAAGTCGCGGTGATGTGTATCGTCGTGTTGCTCGGAGGATTGCTCGCGTATGTATCGCCTCCGCATCACGCAGTAGTGCACTCTTCTTCACACATTCACACATCCGATCAATGAACGTCCAGCGTCGCTTGCTTCATGTACTCATACTGGTCAGCGCGATTGCATCGCTAGCGCCGTCGATCGCGTTGGCGCACGCTGTCGTGTATCCCAAGAAATCTGCGACCGGCGCGTACGAGCGTTACGTGCTGCGTGTTCCGAATGAGAAGGCGGTCGCCACGACACGGGTGGAGATCCATTTCCCCGATGGAGTGCGCATCACCGCATTCGAGGACGTTCCCGGATGGCAGCTCCAGATTCTTACCGATTCGGCGAAACGAATCGTGGGGGCGGTGTGGACAGGCACGCTCGCGCCGCAACGATTTGTGGAGTTCCCATTCATGGCGGCGAACCCCAAGACGGCAACGCAACTGATCTGGCCGGTTTACCAGACCTACACGGGCATCGAGCGCGTCGATTGGACTGGTGAGAAGGGATCCAGGACCCCGGCGTCCGTCACGACTATCGCGCCCGTTGATTCGATCGCCTCGTCGGCACCAGTAACCTCCGAAACCTCCGTGCAGTGGGTGCAATGGATTGCACTGATACTGGCCCTTGTGAGCCTGGGTCTGGTCCTGCGGCCGAAGGATCGCGTGTAGCGATGGCGGGCGGAATAAGGGGAGATAGATTGGGGATGTGGTGATCGAGTGGAAACTGCGCTGCCGATTACCAGCAGCGGTCAAGTCTGGTTGCAAGGCGCCGAGACCTCAGAAGGAGATCCGGCCGTAGCGTAAGCATCCGTTTGACTGTCTTAGTCCGAGCCAAGCACTTTTTATTTCCCAGGACAATCTGATGCCTGAGGACCAGTTGCAGCTTGTGGAATCATTCCGTAGCCGTCCATGGCGGACCGTCGCGATAATTGCGGCGACTACGGTCAGTTTCGCATCCGCTGCTGCTCTGCGCCGGCATATCCTCCGTCAGGATTCCGTGCACTCCTGGGCAACGCGGTCGTCCATGATCGCTCGCCTCGCCGGCGCCAACGCATCCAACTGGCTCCGGCCGCGCCAAGCCGATGCGAAACTGCTGGCGATCTCGGCTGGTCAGAGCAGCGAGCTGTTTGGTATTCCGCGGCCGACGCATCCCGTACCGTCGCCAGATTCCATCAGGAGCAGGCTGACGCAGAGCATGACAACGCTCAACCAGCTCCATGGATTCAACGGAGTCTGGCTCCTGGACCGCCGGGGAAATGTTGTCGGAACAATTTCCTCTCAACCCCCGCCTGCCGCGGTTCGAAAGGCGGCGATGGCATCGCTCGCTACCGATTCCGGGCGGATAGTCGGACCATTCCCACTGGGCCCGCAGAAACTCGCGGTCGCATTCGCGCACCGCGTCATTGCCGCTCCACCACGGACCGGCCAGAGCCCGATCACCGGTCGGATCATCGGGTCGGTAGTGCTCACCAGCGATGCTGCGCCGCTGCTGACTGTTATCTCCGCGTGGTCAGACCGCACTGCAACCGAAGCAGCCTCTCTCGTCGCGGGGATCGACGATTCGATCTACGAGCTCACGCTAACCCCCGATCGCGCGCGTGGCAGGCTCCAGGGCGCGTGGCCGGCGGCGCTGGCCCCTCGATCGGCGCGCGCGGCTTTCCTGGTACAGCCGGACACCACCGCCACAGTCTCTGACTCGCGTGTCGAATTCGCGACGCGCATCGATGATATGCCGTGGGGGCTGCGCCGCCGAGAACTGACAGACGTTGTATTCGCATCAGTGGACTCCAGGCTTGCCACGGAGTTGTCCACTGCGGCGGCGATCATCTTCATGATCGCGATCATCACAATCGCGCGCCGCCAGACCTCGCGTGAGCGCAAGCATCGAGAAACGGCGGAATCCGAAGTTCGGTATCGACTACTGGCTGACAACGCGACGGACATCATCGTGCGCCATGCTCCGGACGGCCGCATCGTGTACGTGTCGCCCGCCGTATATCAAACTCTCGGTTATCGGCCGCGCCAACTGGAAGGTCGACATCTCACCGAGTTGAGCGGCAACGATGATCCAACTACAATGGATCAAATCCTCGACCAGTTGCGTGTGACGGACGGGGCGTACCGCGTGGAGCATCGCTTGCGTCACGCCGATGGTCGTTCCATCTGGCTGGAGACCACTGGGCGTGCGATACGCGATCCGGTGTGGGGCAACGTGATCGAGCTGGTGACTGCAAGTCGCGACATCGACGCACGTAAGGAAGCGGAAAGCGCATTGCGTGCATCGAACGAGTTCATTCGCGCTCTGTTCGACAGTTCGCCAGTGGCGATAATAGCGACAGATCTGAACCTCCAGGTGATGCAGTGGAACGGTGCCGCCGAGCGACTGTTTGGTTGGACAGCCGAGGAAGTCATCGGCAAGCCATACCCACTCGCATCGGAAACAATGTTGCCAGAAATTGCGCGCAGTCGCACACGGGCATTGCGCGAGGGACGGTTCATCGACGTCCATGCACAGCGCATGCGCCGCGATGGTTCTCTGGTTGATCTGAGCCTTTCGGTCGGCGTTGTCAGAAACGCACAATCGGAACCGAGCGGGTTCGTGTTGCTGGCGGCTGATCTTTCCGAGCGTGCGAAGCTCGAGGCTCAGTTGCGGCATGCTCAGAAGATGGACGCCGTCGGCCAACTCGCCGGTGGAATCGCGCACGACTTCAACAATCTTCTGACCGTCGTTACAGGATACGCCGGGCTACTTCTCTCCGAGCTTCCCAAGGACGAGCCGATCCGCCCCGACATCAAGGAGATAATGAGCGCTGCCGATCGTGCTGGCGTGCTCACGCGTCAATTGCTTGCATTCAGTCGTCAGCAGATGTTGGAGCCGCGCGTGCTCGATCTCAACGAGGTGGTGGAAGGGATGGAGCAGATGCTGCGCCGCGTCCTTCCGGCAGATATCAAGGTCGTCCTGACACTCGATCGATCGCTTGGATGGGTCAACGCAGATCCCGGCCAGCTGGAGCAGGTGCTGATGAATCTCATAGTCAACGCCCGCGATGCAATGCCCGAAGGCGGCGAGCTCGTCATCGAGACCAGAGATGCCCGACTCGACGGCGTGGATGGCAGTGAGTGCGCTGGGGCCGCGCCGGGTGACTACGTGACACTCGCCGTGAGCGATACAGGTTGCGGTATCCCACAATCGATTCAGTCGCGGATCTTCGAGCCATTCTTCACGACCAAGGAGTATGGAAAGGGAACCGGACTTGGTCTATCGACCGCCCATGGCATCATCACACAGTCCGGCGGTTATATCGCGGTGCAGAGCGAGCCGGGAATCGGCGCAACATTCAAGGTCTATCTACCGCTCGTACAGTCGGAGCCAGAGGCGAATGTCGCTAACGCCCCGGTGAGCACGGTCACGCGCGGCGCGGAGACAATTCTACTGGTTGAAGACGACGACGCAGTGCGCACGACAGCTACCCGCATCCTGGAGCGTGCTGGCTACACCATCTACTCTGCGGCCGATGGTGGCGAGGCGCTCGCAATTCACGACAGGATCGGACACAGCGTCGACCTACTGTTGACTGACATGATCATGCCGGAGATGAGCGGCGGTGAGCTGACGACACGAATCCGGGAGCGCGAGCCGAACATCGCGGTGCTGGTGATGTCGGGATATACGGAGCAGACATCGCTCCGCCAGAGGCTGGTCGATTCCGGAAGTGTCTTTATTCAGAAGCCATTCACACCGGAAGGTCTTACCGCGAAGGTGCGTGAAGCACTCAACGCAACAGCGGTCGTACAGTCTTCGTAGCTCTATTCGGCCTGCACGTCCAGGCCGAGCGCCATCGCGATGGCGGTCGCCTGACTCATTGTAATGATCGCTCCCTTGAGCTCGACGGTGGCCGGCTCGAGCGAACTCAGGTCACTTCCGCGTAAGTCACACTCTGAAAGATCGGCACTGTGTAACCACGCACCCGACAGATCGACGCCGCGAATGATCGAACCGTGACATCGAGCTCCGGTGAGATCTGCTTCTCGCATCCGCACGTCATTGAATGACGCGGTGCGCAGGTCAGCGCCTGGCAGGCCGACGAAGGACCAGTTCCCTCCATCGACCTTCATGAGATCGAAGCTGCATCGGTCGAACATGCTTCCGACGAGCTTGCATCCAGTGAAGGTCACATCGAAGAAACTACACCCCACGAATGTACAGTTCACGAACGCTGCATCGGTATGAGCCGACGCGTTGAACCTGGTACGTCGAAATGTGCATTCGTTGAATGTCGCGCCGGTATCGATTGTCTCCGTCAACCCGAGATCGATGAACGCAACTCGCTCGTGGATCTGGCCCGAGATGTCCCGGCCGTACCAATCCTCTCCGCTGATCTTGCTATCCGTCTTTGGAGCTGATATGCCGTGTTTTCGTTCAGTCATGGTGATACGCGCGTGCGCTGGCGGTGCGATCGATGCTTCGCAATCCGTCGTTCATGCCACGGGCAGGTCGAACGCGATCTCGGCACCGTGTCCCGGTTCGCTACGCGCCCAGATCGTGCCGTCATGAGCTTCGACGATCCCCTTGGCGATCGCGAGTCCCAGCCCTGCACCAGTACGCTCACCATGGGTCGCCTGCCAGAACCTGTCGAAGATGTGTGGCAAATTCTCCGGACTCATGCCCGGTCCGCTATCACGAACGGAGAAGCGGACATTGAATGGGCCGTTGGCGCTCGCAGTGACGTCGATCCTTCCGCCGGCCGGTGTGAATTTTATCGCATTTCCGATGAGATTGCTGAATACCTGTTGCAGCCGCTCGCGATCCGCCATCACGTCGGGCAGATCGGTATCGTCACTGCAACAGGCGAGCTGCACATTTGCGGCGCCAGCGGCGGGCGCCATCGCTTCGCATGCGTCGGCGAGCAGCACTTCCGGCGCGATCGGCTCACTGGCCACGGAGAATGCCCCCGCGTCGATTCGTGAGACGTCGAGCAGGTCCTGAATCAGCCGGTTTGCACGATCGACCGCGCGCCGTATGATCTGCGTCTGCTGAAGTGCCGCTTCCGGCAGGTCCTGAAGAAACACCTCGGCCAGATACGACGCACTGAGAACAATCGTGTGCAGCGGATTGCGAAGATCGTGCGAGACGATCGCCAGTACGTCATTCCGCGCCTGAGTCGCGCGTTGCGCCGCGCGGTAGAGTCGTACGGTCTCGAGTGCGCCACCAACCAGACGCGCAAGCTGATTCAATACCGCGACGTCACTCCCACGATGTGCCCACACCTCCAGCATGATCTTGCCGATAGGCTGATCGCCGCGACCAGGGAGTGGAATCTCTATTGGCGAGGATATGTCCTGCGGCGCATTACCGTCGACCGAATACCAGCCGTCCTTGTCATCATCATCGAAAAGATCGCTCATCGCGCTTCTGCCGAGTGTGACACACGCCGCCGGCGCGCCTGTGATGAGGCACGCATGCATGGCGGCCGCGTCGAGCAGGTCGCAAACGTTCTCCGCACGGTTGACAGCAACTGCTGCATCAGTCAACCCGAGTAGCTGATTCGCGTAGCGCTCATGTGCCGCCCGAGCCGCGTCTGCTTGCCGTTCGGCCGCGGCCAACCGCACAGCTGAGCGTACTACCTGCCCGATACGTTCTGGCGAGACGGCAGACTTGGCGACGTAATCGGTCGCACCTGCCTTCATTGCATCAAGTACCGTCTGCTCATCGCCGAACCCCGTCAGCACGATGACAGGAGTATGCACGCCCGCCATCCGCACATCGCGCAACAACGTCACACCGTCACGATCGGGCAGGCGGAAATCGAAGAAGGCACAATCGAACGATTTGTTCGTGATCTGCGTGAACGCATCGCGCGCCCGCTCCGCTTCGACGATCAGGAGCTCGCCGAGGCTCGCCTTGCCGAGCGCGCGGCGAAGAGCAAGCCTGTCCACCTCGTCATCGTCAACCAGCAAGATCGACAGCGGTTGCATGCTCAACGCAGGCTCGTGCACGAAGTCATCAGTGACGTGTCAACGCAGCTCGGGTAGCTCGACCAGCGCCCAGTACTTGTTGAGCGCCGCCATCACATCCACGAAGTTGACGAACGTCACCGGCTTGAGCAGATATCCCGCGACGTTCAGGTCGTATGCCTGAATCTTGTCGCGATCGTCGTCCGATGTTGTCAACACCACGACGGGTGTGGAACGCAGGGATGGATCCTTCCTGAGCTCGCGGAGGAACTCGATTCCATTCATCCTCGGCATGTTGAGATCGAGCAGCACGAGCCGCCGATCCTTCGGCACGGTGTTGCTACGAAGCAGCTCCAACCCCTCGAGTCCGTTGTGCGCCACGAACACCGGGTTCGTCACGTGCGCGCGCTCCAGAGCTCGTCGGACATTCATCACGTCAATCTCGTCATCTTCGACGAGGACCAGATTCAGCGTTCGTTCGATACTCATGCTGCGGTTGTCTCCTCGGCGCTCTTGGGCCATTCAAAAGTGAAGATAGCTCCTTCCCCGAGCGCGGAATGTACGGTTACCGACCCACCGTGTAGCTCGACGGTTTTCTTTACCACGGATAGTCCTATACCAGTACCCTCGACCCGGTCACGCGATTCGAGCGTCTGGAAGATGCCGAAGATTCGGTCGTGATATTCCGGCTCGATTCCCGGGCCGTTGTCCGTGACACTGAATGCATACATATTGCCCGCGTCGCGCGACGATACCGTGATTCGGGCACCAGGACGCCGGTTGTACTTGATCGCGTTGTTGATGAGGTTCATGAACACCTGTTGAAGCGGCGTGCGCTCGGTCCTGATCGTCGGCATGCCAGCTTCGATCGTAACGGTGACGTCTGGCGGTGGTGCCAACAGCTCGACCACATCCTTCACGAGCAGCTCCACGTCGACGGGCTCGACCGCCGAGCGCACGCGGCCGGCGCGGGAGTACTGCAGAATACCGTCGATGAGCGATTCCAGTCGCTGCACGCGGCCCCGTACGAGTGCCATCTTCTCCGAGACGTCCGGTGGAACGTTGTCGCCCAGATCCTCCTCGATCCATTGTGACAGGTTCGCGATGCCACGCAGCGGCGCCTTGAGATCGTGCGATGCAACGTACGCGAACTGGTCCAGTTCCTGATTGCTGCGTGCAAGTGCGCCGATGAGACGCTCGCGCTCGCGCTCGGCGCGCTTGCGAAAGGTGATGTCATTGAAGGCGATCACCGCACCAACGGTTCGGCCGCTGCTCAGGATTGGCGATGAAGTGTACTCCACCGGCACCCCGCGACCGGTACGAGTCCAGAACACCTCATCTGCAATTCGAACTGAAGTTCCATCGAGCATCGCCTTGTGTATGGGGCATTGCTCGATCGGGTATGGAGATCCATCGGCGCGGTGGTGATGCAGGACTTCATGCATGTTTCTGCCGAGCAATTCGTTACGCTCGTAGCCGAGCAACCGCGCGCCCGACGCGTTGATGAAAGTACACATGCCAGCGGCGTCCATTCCGAAAATCGCCTCGTCCGTCGACTGTAGCAGTTGCTCGAAGCGCACGCGCGCGCTCTCGGCAGCGGTGTTCGCCTGTTGCAGATCATCGTTGCTGGCTGCGAGCCTGTCTGTGAGCGACTGCGATCTGCTCAGCTCATCCCCCAACTTCACCGATTGGTCCTCGATCGTATCCTTGGCCTCCTCCAGCTGTTTTATCCCGCTGCGCAGCCACAGCATCGTGAGAATGGAGAGCGTGGCAGCGAGCAGACTGCCGATGACCGTCACGAGCGTTACGGCAAGCTTTCGGCTGTTGTAGATGTTGATGCGCTCTGTGAGCTGCTCTGCCTGCGTCGCTTCCATCTCGTCGATCATGCTGCGTGCACGGCGCGTCAGCTCGGCCCCGCGCCCCGTCATGACGATCTTGAGCGCGGAGTCGCGATTGCCCGATTGCGTCAACACTACGGTTTCGTTCATAGTGACCAGCTTGGCGTCCGCTATGAGCGCCAGCGAGTCGATGCGACTTTGCTGGAGCGGACTGTCTGCGGTGAGCGCGCGGATCGATGCAATCTCGTGGTCCAGGTCCGTGCGCGCGGAAGTGTACGGTGCGAGGTAGTCGGTGTCCTGTGTGATGAGGTAGCCGCGCTGGCCTGTTTCGGCGTTCACAATGGTCGTGAGCGCGCGCTCCAGCTGCACTCGAACCATCTCCGAATGCTCGACCGCGGCTGCGGCGTTGGTCGATTGCCTCAGTGCATAGAGTGACGCGACACCGACGAGCAGAATTACGAGTGCTACCCCGAGGGCAGCTGTGAGCTTGAGACGAAGCGACACGTCGGATTGAGTAGAATTGGCGGGCGAAGGAATTCCCGCTGGCCGGTGCGCCCGACATGTCCCGGGTTGGCCAGCCTCAGAGGCGGGGATAACGCTATAATTGGGCCTAACCGACCAACGTCACATGCAACCACTCATACCCATCCACTTTCCGGTCGTAAAGACCGCTCGCTACTACCAGATCGGCACGCCGAACCCTCTCGTCCGGGATCTGTGGGTAGTTCTGCACGGCTTCAGTCAGCTGGCGGCCGATTTTGCCGTTCCTTTCCAGCCTCTGGAAGCCGATTCGAGACTGATCGTGGTCCCCGAGGGCCTGTCCAAGTTCTACCTCGATACGAGACCTGGCCATTCAGGCGCCAGCAAGGTCGGGGCGCTGTGGCTGACCCGCGAGGACAGGGAGACGGAGATAGTTGACATTGTCAACTATCTGGACAAGCTGTATGAGCGGATCCTGGAGGAGCTGGCCAGCCATGGCGTCGATCGGGACCGGATCCGGGTGCATGCGCTGGGCTTCTCGCAGGGCGGGCCGGCGGTTTCGAGGTGGGCCGCACGCGGGTCGGCGGTGATCGACAACCTGGTTCCGTGGGCCCATGCCATCCCTCAGGACGTGAACCTGCGCGCGCTCGCCGAGCGAAGGCCGCGTCTCACCATCGACATGGTGTACGGGACGCGGGACAGGTTCATCGGCGAGGATGCCGTGGAAGAGCAGCGGGCAGTTCTCGAGAGCAGTGGGGTACCATACGCGATGCACGCCTTCAACGGTGGGCACTCGCTGAACCTGGCGACGCTGCGCCAGCTCATGGGTGAGTGACGACGCGAATGGGGTGGGAAGGAGGCGGTGAGGCGGTTAGGTTTGTGGACTGACCGTTAGCAGTTAACGGCACCGTGGCCAAGTGGTAAGGCGGGAGACTGCAAATCTCCTATTCGTCAGTTCGATTCTGACCGGTGCCTCTGGTAAGTGGTTGCGGGAAGCCAATTTAGAGCGCAGTGCCATTGTTGTGCGATGGGATTGGGTACAAAACAGGGTACGAAGCCATGGTTTCCCTTAACCCCTCTCCCCTCGCCGTGAATGCGTCTGACATCCGACGCGCGTCGCGTCTCCGACCGAATAGATGCGAGGCCCGGCCGTGAGATAATCATCGTACGGCTTCAATGCGGATGACTGGCCCCTTGAAGCTCGGGCGCCGGTGTCCTCGAATCCTGAGACAGCGTAAGGAAGGTTGAATAGTTGCTGAACGGCTCGGGCAGCGCGCCGTGAGGCTTCATCTTACACAGTCGGGTGGCCGGATTTGAACCGGCGACCTCTTGCTCCCCGAAGCGTGGGCGGGGAAGTGCTAACACCGACTACGTGGCATAGCTATCTGAGTTTACGCTCGGCTTCGCAAACGACTAAGCGTATTTCACTCTGTCGCGCGCGGGTGCGGTCCTGCAAGGGCGCGGTCTCGGGTTGATAGGGCGGTCCGCATTGTGACTCGCTACATACTCCACTCGTGTCGCGCACATAATCGGCCGAGCACCGAATTCGTCGTGTCAATGCGAATTTATGTGCGCGGTTCCTCGGGAACGATGGGCGCGTCTTCTCCCGTGAGTTCTCGATACAGGCGCACGGCTTTTTTACGAACCGGTGGGATCTTCACGAATTGACGTTGCTGCCCTTGTTCTCCGACTTCTAATCGGAACTCGTGAATTTGCGCGGTGACGTGTTCTGGCAACCGTTTCCCATCGATCACTTCGTACCATGCGCCGCGCGCTTTCGCGATAATTCCTTCCGCTATTAGCGCTGGAATGTCGACTGGAGTGACAAGTTGCCGTGCGATGGCGACCAGTTGCCCCCGTTGCAACGATATTGGGAGTGGGGAGAGCACAGCCGCAGAGGGCGGCGAGGATGCAGCCGCAGCGTTGTTCTCCTGAGTTACTGGAGTGTTTGATGCGGGCTCGCGCGTGAAGCAGTCCGCGTAGAGTTGCTCGATGCTTCTGACTTCTTCTTCCGTAAGTGCTGCGAACTCCTTCTCCCTCGCCCGTTTGGAAAAATGACCGTGTCCCTGTTGCAGGAAGCCATGCAGTAGCTCGACCATGCGAGCTGGCAAGTCTACAATCAGCTGTACTCGTGCCGCGAATCGATCATAGCCTTCGAGATACGCAACTTCGTCTGGAAGGTCCCGCTCCACCGTCGTAGCGACACACTGATACAGAAACTCGGCATGCGCGGTGGCATCGAAGTATCGGTAATATTGAGCCGTCTCGTTCAGCACGTTCACGTTGCCGCGTTCGGTGGGTTCCCAATTGATGTATGGAAGTAGCGGCTTGGAGTACGATTCGAGCACGCGCTTGTAGGTATCAAGCTCACGAAGTATTGCTGCGCTTACCGGAAAGACGACGCCGGGCGGGTTATAGCCGGCGATCGCCAACGCATGATGGATCAACCATCTGTGTAGTCGACCATTGCCGTCTTCGAATGGATGGATGTACACAAAGCCGAACGCCGCGGTTGCTGCTGCAACTACAGGGTCGAGACCTCCTGCAACGGCTCGGGACACATAGTCGACGACCCCGGTGAGTAGGTCTCGGAGGTCTTTGGCGCGTGCACTTATGTGCTCGGGTAATGGCTCCTGGGTGAGGCGGTCACGATCGCCAACAAAACCGCCGTCTTCCCTCAGTCCGAGATGGACGAAGCGGGCATCGCCAATGACGATTTGCTGGAGGCGTTCGAGTTCATCGAGACTCAACGGTCGAGCGCCCGCTTGCCCGATCGCCTGCGCCCAGCGCGCAGTCCTCTGGCGCGAAGGACGCTCGCCTTCGATGTCGAACGAGGAGCGGCTATCGCTCAGGAGCAGAAATGCCGCAGCTCTCGCAATGACGTCGCCATGCGTGCGGCCCAGTACTTCGCGAGCTCGGCGGTTTAACTGTTTTGCGGCAACTGTATTGAGGGCCGGAGTCCTGCGTACGAGTGGGCTGAACGCACGCGTACCAGGAAGGTTGTCGATGACGCGGTGGCGTGTCGACATGGCCCCCTTCGAAAGGGCAAACTGCTGAGTCGGGTTTAGCACTGGCGCCGCACGGACCTTCCCCGCATTCGGAAGTGCCAGTGTTTGACCGGTGAGCCACTCGTACAAGAACCAAATCCTCCGTGCGTAGCTGCCGGTCGGCGTTGCTTGGATGAGTGTCTCAAATTCTGCCGGCGGGACAATCTTGGCCAGAGCGTTGATTACGCCGAGATCAACGCCCTCCCACTTGAGCGCAAACTCCAACTGTCCTGCCAGTGTCTCCTCGGGCCTGTGTCGGGGGGTAACCAGCAGCCATTCTGGGCTTGACCGTGGATGGTGCCGCTCCGCTACGGCCGCTAGTCTGGGCGGCAGAGGGAGCTGGAGGTCATACAGGCGAATGAGCCCGGCGTAGCCGACAGGCGAGGCAGGCTCATGGAGTGGCCGTCCGTGAAAAGACATCACGCTCCGTGAAATTCCTTCACTTTTTAATTCTTTATTAGACAATTAGTCACTCAAGGAGAATGCAAGGTGGATAGGCAAAAAAATAAGCCCACTTTATTCACTAGTTGCGAAAAATATTCACTGAAGTATAAATATGTGTGAATATTATCACTAGGTCACTAGCTCCGTCACAGGCCATTTGCGCGCCTTTTTGGGACGTTTTCCCTAGGTTGAGGACACAATCCAGACGCCAAGCTGCCGGGATATGTGGGACGGGTACGTCGACGACCCTGTAGCTCTCTAGACAGTCTAGCCATGCGTCGGGGCGGCTAACGGGCCCCCTGGATCGGCACGCCAATTAAGGCAGGTTGCCCCCGGTTGCTGCAGGCTGGTTCCTCACAAAAATCGAAAGGCACCACCATGGCGCCGATTAGAAGAGACCAGACCTTCCTAATTGTGCGGTGAGGCAGCGAGGGCCTAACACGGATTCATAAGGAGGTAGTGCCGGGTTTTTTTCGGTATATTATCGATACCCAGTGTCAACCGCAGTAGCTCAGTTTCCCCAGCCGTCATCTCTGACATGGCGAACGCAATCGTTCCGCGTCTCCAAGGCGACGAATATCAAGCCCGAGTCTTTTGGACGGAGGCGACCCGATTATTCCAGGACAACCCCATTGTCACGGCCGTGGGATTTGAAGTCGATGGGATACGTGTCTTTGACGACGTCGCGGTGTTCTATGGTGGTATGCACCGTGACGGGACGGACCCCGACGTCCGTGCGGACTACTTCCAGGTCAAGTTTCACGTCGCCCAGGATGGCGCGTTCACTGCAGCAGCCCTGACCGACCCAGCCTTTATCGGAGCTGAGATGGTTTCGCTCCTGCAACGGCTCCGCGACGCCCAGCGGCGGCACGCGCCTACCGGCCGCGAGGCGAGGTTCATCATCCTTGCACCGTGGCCGATTGCCCACGACGACGTCTTGGGAGAACTCTACAGCAACGCAAACGAGTCCCTGCGCCTTGACCGATTGGCAGCCGGTGGCCCAAAGAGCAAGATGGGACGCACGCGCGCCATGTGGCGGTCCCACCTCGGTCTTAGTACTGACGAGGAGCTGTTTCTGGTGCTTCGGACATTGCGTATTCGGACGAGCCATCCACCGCTCGACGGACTGCTCAGGTACTTGAATCCGCTACTGATCAACGCTGGGATGAAGCCATATCCTGATGGGAAAGTGGCCAATCTGTACGATGGGTTGCCGGGAAAATTGATGCAGACAGGACAGCGTCAGTTTACACGCGACCAACTTGCCGAGGTGATTGCCCGAGAAGGCTTACATCAGCCGCGACCTGCGACAGCGCGAGAGGCAGGTCGTCAGATCGGGATTCGGAGCTTTCGGCGTTGGGCGGAAAACATGGACGACGAAACAGAGCGCATTCTGTGTCTCTTGCCGCATTTTGATGGTCGGAATATCCGCGACGCATCGCTTTGGAACAAACAGTTGGCACCAGCGGTGCGGGACTACCTCCAAGATGCGATAAACGGTGCGGAAGCGGTCGACCTGCATCTGGATACGCACTTGTCCGTTGCATTCACCGCAGGGTGGTGCCTCGATCCGAAGACGGGTGTCGTTGCTAACCCGGTCCAACGCGGTGTGAACGGGCGCACGACATGGTGTCTTGCCGACGGCCCCCCATGCCATGACGAGCATGTCTGGACACAGCGTGTTATCGAACTTACCGGCGCACCCGATGTCGCGGTCGTCCTGAGCGTGTCGCGGGCGGCGATCGCCGAGGCCGAATTGTTCATTCGCGAGCATCTGCCAGCCGTTGGACAAATCATTGAATTAAATCCGTGTAGTGGTACTGGCAGCGGATCGATTCGCGATGCAGCGCACGCGCGTCGCTTGGCTGACGACGCGGCTGAGATAGTTGCAGCAGCGCAACAGCAACGTCCGCGCAACGCAGTAGTGCACGTCTTTGGCGCGGCCCCCAACGGACTGATGTTCTTTTTGGGCCAGGTCGCGCGTGTTTGGGGGCGCTGCATAATGTATGAGCACGACTTCGATCGGACTCAGCCCACGGCGTATACACCTTCTGTGTCTCTACCGTTTCCATTAACCACGATTTCTGGAGGGGTACCTAGTCGTGGATCTAAAATCTCAGTTTGACAAGTTCCTCGCAGATATTCGGCTGACGACAAGTCAAGAAGCCGAACTGCGAGATGCCCACCGGTTATTACGGGAGCGTCTCAACAGCCATGCAACGATGAAAGGCGTCATCATCGGCGATTTTCTGCAAGGCAGCTACCGACGCAAAACGGCGACGCGGCCCAAGAACGACAACCGTGCTGACGTGGACATCGTCGTTGTCACCACCCTGTCTGAGGCCGAGTACACGCCACAACAGGCGATGAATGTCTTCGTTCCTTTTCTTAACACGCATTATGCGGGGAAATGGGAATTCCAAGGCCGCTCGATTGGCATTACGATGTCCCAAGTGAGCCTTGACGTTGTGGTGACGTCAGCTCCGTCTGAGATACTCGCCAAAGCACTCCGCGCCGAAAGCATTCGTTCTGAAGCGGCGCTAGACGAGGAAGATTGGCAACCGTCGCTGGAGTGGGTACCGAGCGCGATGCGTGCTAATCGCCTACAGCGCGCAGGGCAGACCCCACAGTGGAAACTCGACCCGCTCCGCATTCCTGATCGCGATGCCAAGGAATGGGACGATACGAATCCGCTGGAGCAGATTAGGTTCACCTGGGATAAAAACCGGGCATGTAGCAAGCACTACGTGAACGTGGTGAAAGCGGTTAAGTGGTGGAGACGGATCAATCCAGAACCGAAATATCCCAAGGGATATCCGGTCGAACATCTGATCGGCGTCTGCTGTCCGAACAGCATTTCGAGCGTTGCAGAAGGCGTGACGTTAGCGCTCGAAGAGATGGTGCGCCGATATAAGATTGATGTCGCGCTCGAGCGCACTCCCGTTGTTTCGGATCATGGGGTGCCAGCTCACAATGTTCTTCATCGTCTTACTCCCGCCGACTTTAAGGTGTTTTATGAGAAGATCGAGCCAGCCGCATCCATCGCTAGGCAGGCATTCGATAGCGACTCTCGCGAGACGGCGACGCAGCTTTGGCAGAAACTCTTCGGCACGACATTTCCACTTGGACCTGCGCGCGGTGGGAATAACGAAGGAGGTGACGATGGCGGGTATTCTCCACGGGGCGGACCGACGATCATCCCAACGTCTGGAGAGCGATGGGGTTAAGGCGCCGGCTGTCGCCCGAGTTAGCAGCGCCTGTACCTTCGCAAGCACTCAACGATGCGCGTGACGCACTCGATGTGCTCGATGGCGTCGATGTGCTCGATGCGTGGCAATGGAACACTGTCGAGCGCTGCTGGACGATACGCTGTCGATTCACCATTCCTACTGAAGGGCACGGTGTGCCCAAGCGAAGCGACTGGGTGGTGCTTGTCGAAGCCACATATCCGTGGGGTTACATCCATCTCCAGCCGGCCATGCGGAACAGTGTCGAAGCCACATTTCCGCACCAGCTTTTGAACCGTCCAGCCAACGTCGGTCGCCCTTGGCGAACTGGGCGAATCTGCGTCGACACAGGCGTACGTGCCTTGGGCCGCCAAGGCGTCGGCCGGGAACCATTTTCAGTCGCCGGGCGCCTACGTTGGCGGCTGGAGCGAACACGCCGATGGCTTGAAGTGGCGGCGTGTGGCGAGCTCGTTCGGCCCGGTGACCCATTCGAGCTCCCGGACTTCGGCTCGTTACCGAAGCCGCTCGTCGCGTTCGGCGAGAACGTCGATTCGCTGGAGACATGGGATGGTGAGAAGGCCCGCTATGGTGTGGTCAGACTAGTGCGGCTTCGGCAGCGGCCACCGGTGCTGGTCGCGACAAGCTTCCACGATCCGGGAGGCCGCGAGGTGTACGCGCCACGTTGGGGTACTTATATCAACGATCCTGAGCGTCCGTCCGAAGATGGATTGTGGCTTCGGTTCAATGGAACCCCGCACATCGAGCCGTGGAAGGCTCCGATGACTTGGGGTGAACTTCGCCGAGCAGCAGCCGAGCAAGATATCAATCTAGACGAGGCGCTGCAGCGGCTTCTGGAGCGCACACGCTTTGGCGGTGCGTCGCGCCTCTTGGTTGGCTTCCCGATTCCGGCAGTGGTGGATGGCGCGGCGAGGAACATGTTCTGGCAGGCGCTACAACTACCTGAGATTCCTATCGAAACAGGTATGTCATCGCCTGGGTTCAGACCCGGACGAGCACGCCCCACCGACGTGACCCGATTGGCGGCCTTCCGTGACGAATGTTCGCTAACATGGCTCCATTCCGAAAATTGGCATGCGGATACAGTGGCCGCACGCGGGCAGCTTCCTGAAGTACTGACCGACGCAGAGGTGGTCTTGATCGGTGCTGGTGCGCTTGGGTCGGCTATAGGAGATATGCTGGTGCGCGGTGGGTTGCGTCGCCTGACCGTATACGATCACGACCTCGTAATGGCGGGAAATCTCGTCCGCCATACGCTCACGCTGTCGGACGTAGGCAGCTTTAAGGCCGCAGCGCTTGCGAATCGACTCAACGCAATATCAGCCAGTACTGAAGTCCGTGCAATCACTCAGGCATTCCCACCAGATGACGAGCTATCCCATGCGTCGTTGCGCACGGCGGACATCGTTATTGATGCCACAGGCGAGAATGCGGTCGCTCATGCGCTGTCTACGTACCGGTGGAACAGCCCGAAGATATTTGTCTCAATTTCGCTTGGACTATTCGCATGGGCAGGGTTTTCGTTCTTTTCTATTGGCGAATCATTTCCAATGGAGGATATGTTGACTGCGTTACGCCCATGGCTCGATCGACAAGCAGAGCGGTTTCGCGACGCAGAGTGGCCTCGCGAAGGTGTCGGTTGCTGGCATCCGGTATTCCCAGCGCGCGGTGATGAAGTGTGGATATTGGCATCATCCGCACTGCAGCATCTGGTAGAGCTTGTGCAGTCAGAGTCGGATGCATCTGAGCTTGTGGTATTTGAGCGCGTGGAAGAAAATGGTCTATTCTTGGGACTCCGGCGTGTGCTCAGTGTCTGATCTGGAACACTGGTCTGAAGACTTGCGTTTCGGCCTATGCGTTGGCGATGCTAGTGTGAAATTGATGCTCGAAGAGTGCGTGCGAGCTCGCTCACGGGAGACTGGAGGAATTCTCATCGGTCATTACAGCGATGGGCACGATTGCGCGATCGTAGATCGAATTACTTCTCCCTCCATTGACTCGAAGTTCGGCTCGACGTGGTTCTACAGAGGCGTTAATGGACTCCAACGCATGCTGGACCACTACTGGCGACAGGGAGAGGGCTTCTATCTCGGCGAGTGGCACTTCCATCCGAGTGCGGCTCCGACACCCAGCCCCAAAGATCATAATTCGATGCGACGCATTGCAGGATCCTACCTCTACAACTGTCCCGAACCCGTACTCTTCATCATTGGCGGCGACCCACATGGAAGATGGTCAACGTCCGCGACTGTATTTCCGAGAGGCAAGACACCGGCGGTCCTAGCGGCGGCTACGCATGCGGGGAAGAAGGTAGAGGAAAGAATATCTCCGTAAAATTCCGCGGCTTTTTTTTGGAGTGTATACCCCGTTTGATGGACAGGTAATGACTTAAGGATCCGCGACGTTCCCCCACTGATGAGTCCAATTCTAGGCCGACAGCCGAGTTGATTGCGAATCATCGACAAACGTAATGGTGGCGTGTATCGTCCTTACACTACTTGCCAAGAGTGAAAGAGCAAGGCGCAATTCACTTTCGTGAATTGCGCCTTGTGGGCATGAACTCGATGTCTCATGGAGGGGCGAGCATGGTTCGCCATTTAGCCTGTCGTCAATTTTGTATCGCTGTAGCTCTTGTTGCGACGTCGTTCGTACCTTCTTCGCGCGCCGACGCGCAAGTTCCCGCGAAGGCTATCGGCATTGGATTCGGTGTGGACACTACGATAGCCGAAGTCCATAGCATCGTCTCGCTCACCAGTGCTTATCTGGCAAAGCCGGATTCATCCGCTCGCGCTCGTGGGTTGTGGAGTATGGGGACCAAGCTTGATGCGGGATTCGGCGACATTGCATTGACCGCTTACCAGGGTTTCAATGCTACAATCGTCGCCGTTACTCCCGCATTCCCTGGAGACAGCGTTTATGCTGTGAAGATCTTACACGCGACGAGCTCGACGAGCGGCAAGCCTGTGTCTGCGCTGGCACTTCAACGGCTGTTCGCCGTACGGGCGCCAGGATCACCTTTTGGATGGCAACTGGCGAATGCTCTCCCTCGAGTCACGCGTGATTGGCGGAGGCGGGATGTTGGGCGAATCACATTCTGGTACGCTCCCGGTCAGAAAGAATCTCCCAGCAAGGCGACCGAGACTGCTCGATTCGTCGACTCGGTCGCCAAGCTCTTCGCCGTGACGCCGCCAGCGCATATCGACGCCTATGTCACAGCTTCGACCGATGAGGCATGGCGCGCTGTTGGCCTCGACTTCTTTCCTGATGGCTCAGGCCCAGACACAGGATTTGGCGGGCGTTCAATCCCGCCCTCGGGGATCGTCCTGATTGGAGATCCAAGAGTGGGCGAAGACTATCTGCACGAATTCGTGCATGTAGTACTCTCGCCAACCTTACACCCCGGGAACGCCTTATTCAACGAAGGGGTTGCAGTATGGCTCGGTGGTCACGACGGACACCCCGCATTACAGATGTATCCGTTGTTGCGGAAGTACCAATCGGATCACCCCACTGTCACGATAGCTCAGCTACTGCATGGTGGTGCTCCTGGCGGTTCTGCTGCAAGCGATGCTATGTACACAACTGATGCGTTGATCGTTCAGGCAATCTTCCGCCGTTCCGGGATACCGGGATTACTCAAATTTGCAAAGGTAACTGGCGCGAGCGACGCGGTGCTTGCGCGAGTGCCAGAGTTTGTAGGACTCACCGGGACGGAGAGTATCGACGGATGGTGGCGCTCTGAGAGTGAGAGAGTGACAAAGGACGGTCGGGGAGTGTTGCCGCCGGCGAGTCGGTAGCGCACTCTATCTTCTTTTGTTCCTTAGGAATGTTGCTGCACCTGTGAACAGGTCGCAATTGACAATGGTGCGCTGCTGGAAGCTGGAGCGCGCCGTTCCGCCTGCAGTGCGGATCGCCGTGCGCCAGTCAATCTCATTGCAGATGCCAGCATTTCGTACTCGCGCCAATTGTGAAAATGGGTTCTGATCGTATTTGGATGAAGGTGTAGCTCGGAGGCGTCCGACCTAGGGATACCGGGGCAGCCGCAAGTCATTGCCGACCTGCATCGCTCCAACTCGAACCGGACCGAGTTCGGCACAGACTTGTTCCGGAGCGCGCGACGGATTGTACTGTTTGAGGGGAGTGACTCGCTAAACGCCTGCTGGATGGCAGCAACGTAAAAACCCGACGCTACGGGAGTTTGTATCCGTGCTCGACAGCTGTGTACGGTGCGCGAAGCAGTCGTACGTGCGATACAGCAAGTCGAGAACGTGGGTGCTCCGATGAGAATACTGCCAAATGTAATGACTGTGGGCCTGGCAGTACGCAATTGGAGATCGTCAGAACCATGAGTAGCGGAGGCTCGCCTTCACAATGTTTACGGTGAGTCTCCGAATTCGTCTGTTGCGACATCAGCAGCCTCCTTGTCGCCTCCGTCTTCGACAGCACGAACCCCGCCTAACATTAGGAATGCGTGAATGAGCCTATCAGATGCGACCGGACCGAATGCATCGGCGGCAAGTAAGCCGTGAGCGACCGTGTTTCGCAGGTTCCATGCGCGCTGGTCTGTGAACAACGCGCGGAAATAGAATGTGAGATCCTCCCCCAGAGCCTCTGTCATCCCATGATCGCGGAGCAAATCATCCAGCACCCGAAGCTGCAGCCCACCACCCTGGCGTGCTTTGTAGATTGCGACGCCGGTAAGGCCTGCTGCTTCACGGAGACCTGCTTCGACCTGCGGAATGAGCAAGTGCGCGGCGATGAGATCATCCCCGTCTAGCGCTGCCCGGAGGCCACGCTCAACTATTGTGCGCCGATCTTGACGGATGACGGCAGACTCGAACACCGCAGCCATCAGGTCGTCACGGGTAAATGAAGTCCGTTCTAAACCACGGTGGAAAGCCTCATGGAGGAAGCCAGCGCCAATACGGAGGTTCTCTGCCATTTGGCGCACAACATTTCCGTTGATATCCTCGTCAACGGAACCGATGATTGCAATCGTACGCCCGCTCGCATCGGTGATTTTCCGACCGAGCATCGCCAGAAAAGGTGTCTTCTTCGCTAGATCAAGAACTTGTGCCTGGATCTGCGCTCGGCGGGGGAGAAATTGGACCATGATTCGTCCGAGAACTTCCGCTGGGTCTCCCTCAAGTAGCTCGTCGAAGTAGGCGTCAACCTTCTCGCGAGATATCTCCACAGACACCGTGTGCTCGCTCATGGCTTCATGAGTCGCCTTGCCAAGCCGTTGTATTATTGCGTTCAGAGCGTCGGCCCGGTCACGCAGACCAAAATTGACATATGTCCTGTAAAGCTGCTCAACCGAGTGCGCAGCCACCAGCGGAGCCGCCGTCCCTTCCATCCGCAAAACGACAATCTCGTAAGCCACGAGCACGCGCTCCACGTCTCCGAGGCGGTTCTGTCGGCGATAATGCTCCGCTAGGCGTAGTGCCGCTGCTTCGGGACCGTTCGGGTGATACTGGTCTGGCGGCCCGCTAGCAAATCTCGTAAGTCGCTGCTCCAGATCATCGACGAGGCGGTCTCGGAGAGCATCGGGGACGGGAATGTGTTTGCTGGGAGACTCAACAAGTGTGTCGAAGCTAACGCCCCAAAGATCGGCAAACTCGTCACTTGCAATCGAGTCCTCCAAGTCGACGAGTGCGTCGCGTGAACGGACAATCCGTTCTGGATCACGAAGAAGCGCGCTAAGTGCGAGGGCACGCTCGACTCGGTGCTTAGCAACCATTTCGTGATCATACCAGCGTGGTGACGTAGCTTCGAGGTACGCATCGATCGCCGCCCGAGCAAACGCCGCGTCACGTTGGCGATCATTCAGATGATTCAGAACTGGTGGTAGCTCCCACACGAGATCGGCATACCGCGCACGCATAATGGGATTCCGTGCCTCAGGCGCACGCCGACGCCAGTATAAGAGCATTTCGTCCGTGATATCTGCTCGGCTCGGTGATTCCCACGGCTCTCCGGTCGCTGTCTGGCCCGTCATGATAGGGCCAAAGTACGTTCCCCAGCGGGAGGGTGTGTCCGGGTACGGTGCGTGAACCGAAAAGGCGATGAGCTCCGCGAAGAATGCATCAGGCGCCGACACGTCTGCAGTCGTGTAGTACTCGCGCAGCGCACGGAGCTTTGCCGCGCAATCTTCCTCTGACGTGAGACTAGGGTCGGCGTCAAGCTCGGTAAGAAGCGCTTGGAGCGCTAATACGGCAGGTGGCTCGGAAGTTGAGAGCGTGGCGTCTGCGGCACGGGATGCCGCACTCTCGTCTTGGTCCATCGATACAGTTCTATCTGGTACCGCGCGGGCGTCAAATGCTTTACTGTCAGTCGGGTCGTTGCTCATGAATACGCCGCGCCTTCGATGAGGCTAGTGGTGTGAGTCAAAAAGTTCGTTGATAGAGCCGAGCGGTGGAGTTGCTGCCGGTTCCGTGGACACACGGCTAAGCTACACGTGCTTGCTGCTCGAAGTCCATAGGGCTCAGGTAGCCCAGGGTTGAGTGCCTCCGGATTGTAGAAGCGCTCGACGCAATCAAACACATCGGTGCGGGCTGCGGTAAGTGTCGGTAACTTGGTAGAGCCGGTTGTATATATGTGGCAGCCCGCCAGCTCCATGGCAAAGAGCGGCGTCAGTAAACCCCGAAGCGAAATCTTCGTGAATCGCATTTGCTACAACCGCGAATCTCTCGATATTTTCCGCGGCGAGAACCCAGTCAACACAATCCATGACATTGCCAGCGATTCGGAGTGCAACAGCAATTCCATGGTCGCCATAACACCACGCAAGACGTGCGGAACCTGTTGGAGGGCAGTCGTTTGTTACGTATCAAGCAAAACCTGACGGGTTCGGGACGTGTTGGTCTTGCGCACGTAGCCAATTCACAGTGCCAGTCAATAGTGCCTTGACACGTGTCGCATCTTCGCCAGCGCTCAGGAAATTAGCGAGCACGCAGATAATCCCGGGAATGCCATGTGCTAATCCAACGTTATAGTAGCCACACGGATAGAGTACATGTGTCAGGGGCGCCAACATTCCCGGTGCTGTACGCTACTCGATCTCGGTGTTTGAAATCTCCGCAAAGTTGGATAACAGATCTACGATTCGTCGAACAATTTTTCGCGTGAACTCGGTGGGCGGTCGCTAAAGTGCGTATCCTGCGGCCCCGACGAGTCCATTGATAAAATCATAGTCAATGAAAGAAAAGATCTGACTTGTGCGTACTGTCATTAGTAGCCTTAAACATGGCTGCTTCGACACCGGCAGTATCTGGTACTTGCAAACGGCAACCCAACCATTCAATTAGGTGTCTCATGCATAGAACTCTTAATGCATATTACGGAGGTTCAAATGCTGATGGGCAAAAGGCGAGTAAGTGGAAGTAGCAAGTACGTTATCGATGACGCTGCCGCTTGGCTGAAGGAACATTCTTCAGCCCCGGCAAGCCTCGCAGTGGTGGTTGCGATCGCAAGTCAGACTCCGTCACAGAGTATGCTTTGGGCTGCAACAGGGATCGCACTGGACAGGTTCATTCCTAGCGTGCCGCCAGTCGAAGCGCCGGAGCAGCCCCATTGGTATCGTCCATGGCACCACGAAACGGTTCAACTAAAGGCTTTGGTACGCCGCGCGGGCGAAGAGGCTGCAATGTTGGGTAGCGGCCTCGTTGGACCAGATCACTTTCTCTTGGCGGTTTTGTCGCTTTATCGAGATCCGACAGCGATTGCACTCCGGGCGGCCGGATTGTCACGTGCAAAAGCATACGACTTGTATGACGAGTTCTACAAACGCTCTCGAATAGCTGCGAGGCGACGTTACGAGGAAGACGCCGATTAGCTCGACTGCCCGTCGCTCTTGCGAACACCGATGCTCCCATAAGAGTGTCGCTGCGAATGTTACTTTGGTTCCAGATAATGCCAACAAACACTGCTGTGGAGCTGGTAATACGCTCATTGTGATTGGCGCGATGACTGTTCCGAGTTATGCAGGACATGGCACCATAACTCGGCTAAAAACATCAGTACCATCAAGCGCCTGTAGGTAATCGGCATCGCTACTTCTCAGAAGCGTGTCAGCCAGACGCGTTAAAACCAGAGTGTCATCGTGCATGGTTCGAAGATGTGTCAATGATTTACCACACACCCTACGAGCGTGCCGATTCGCTGCTCTAAGCGAGTCGTACCCACAGCTTCTTGAGACTCTCGCGACGGAATAATTTGTCGTAGTAGTCAAGCGATACGCCTGGAGAAGTCGAGCTGCAGCAATGATCACGTGAGGCGGCGCCAGGCCAACATTACTGCACACCCGACTCAGAGAACGGACTGAGAGTGCGCTGTCGCAGGCTAGCTGCTGCACTTCGATCCAGGGCCCACCAGTCTTTAACAACTGTTGGATGTTTCGTTTCATCATATAAGGCAGCTGCTCCACAATAGGCGCGATGATGTCGAGGAGACGCGTGCCAAGTTCAGTACTCACTGTTTCGTGGTACCACGCTACTAGGTCGATCCAGCCGTTCCCGTGCGGTGGGTCAAGCACGAACCGACAGCGATCGCATGTCGCAAGTCTGAGCATACCGCCAAGCCGCTCCCCCGCTTGCCCAACGTAAACGGCGAACGGAACATCGGTATTGACGATTTGCTGGTGATACTCTTGTAAGGTAATTGGATTAACGGCCGCCGCATCCACGATAAACAGCCTAGATTGGCGGGTACGCACTCTCATTAGCATCTCCTCAAGAGAAGCTACACGCTCAAAGGATGTTGCAATAGATAATTCGCTTGATGTGGATCCTCTTATCACGCTCGACCAAGCTTCCCACGTGCGGTCGCTAAGAAGCCCGATAACCGCGCTCATTGTGTGACCTGAATATAGGGAGCATGCCCGAGAGCACGCTGACGATCGATGTTAGAGACTTTGCCAAGCAAATCCATCGCTTGAAAGGCAGAAGGTTCTGTGTTTGATCCTGCCGTACCGTCGCATGCCATTCCGAATGCGGGAGCTCCTCTCGAACCGTCGGTCCCTTGTTTCAACTCGACAGCTATACCTGAAGGCAGTAGATGCCCGCGTAGATAATTAATCCCTGTAGTGATCACGCTATCCATAGCGGCCGGTGTCGTGCCATGCGCCATGTCAGGAAATTCAACGACATCAATGGCCTTTCTATTTTGTGCCGCAACCCGGATTGCAGCCAAGCTATGGATGACGTGGACGTTTGGATCTGCGCTGCCGAACATGAGTAGCAAATGCCCAGAGAGTCGATTAATCGAAGTAAGAGCCGATCCCTTCTGGTATGCGAGTGGAGCGTCTTTTGGCTGCTTCAGATACCGTTCAGAGTAGGCTGCGTCGTAGAGAGCCCAATCTGTTACCGGAAACATCGAAACGCCCGCCGCAAATAGACATGGTGCGTGAGTGAGCGCCAGGATCGATAGGTACCCACCAAAAGATCCGCCATATACACCGACGCGCGTTTTATCAAGTTGCGGATACTGCCGGAGGACTTGTTGTACCGCCGCGATTTGATCCGCTAGATCTACTTGGCCGAGCCCAAGATATGTAGCGCGACCGAAGGCTCGATCGCGGTTCGCAGTCCCTCTGTTATCGGCGACCAAAACAACAAATCCGCTTTGAGTTAGTCGCTCCATTGCGGCATCCGTGCCGTACTGGTCCCGGACGAGCTGCGCGTGCGGACCACCATAAACGTAGAGTACCAGCGGATAGCGTCTGGCAGTGTCGAAATCCGCTGGGAAGAGCACCTGCGCATTCAGTCTGGTGTAGCCATCCGCAGCTATCACAGTCTCTAGAACTGTGGTAGCCGCACGCGACGGTCGGCTTTGATGGATATCCGTTACGCCAAGCAAACGAAACCAATTACCGTCAACGGCGCGCACACTAACAGTTAGCGGCTGCTCTTTCGACGACCAGTAGTCCAAGAAGAAGTGCCGCGATGGACTTAGCACGACTCGGTGAGTACCTTTTTCCAACGTCAGTTTGGTCGGCTCCCCACCCGTAATTGATGTGCGAAAACTCTGTCGTTCAAGACCGTCGTTCGTAGCTGCGGTGAAATACACCCAACCGGTTTCGTCCACTCCATCGATACTTGTCACTGGGCTTCGACTTGTGCCACTGACAAGCCGGTAACTGTCGTTTTGTCTGTCGTATAGGTAGAGAGCCATGACACCGGAGCGCTCGGATGGCCACAAAAAGAAGCGACCTTTCCCGAAGAATACTGGCCGGATCCGCGCCTCCAAGTACGATCGATCGGATTCATGAGCCAGTTGTCGCACCCGACCGGTGCTAGCATTGATCGAAATCAACGAAATGCTACGTTGGTCCCTGGTCAGCCACTCAAAGGCGATCTCACCATGTGCGCCTGTCCAGGTGGGCGCTAGGATGTATCCGTCTTGCGCGGGTGCCGACCATAGTCTCGCTACGTGATGAGTGCGAAGATTTACGACGCTCAGCGATGGTCGCGCGATCGGCTCCCCTGGTAACGCGTAGCGATACGAATCGAGCTCACCCTTTTCGAAGCGACGCGTCACATTCACTCGTCGCACTCGACTCTCGTCCAAAGTGACAAACGCAAGGTATCGTGCGTTAGGTGACCACCATAACCCTTCACCCTGACCAAATTCCTCCGTGTAGATCCAATCTGACAGTCCGTGTCGCCGCATCTCATGTCCATCAGCAGTTACACGATACGCACCACCAGACCCGACTGTCCGCACATAGATGTTGAATCCACGAACGAATGCGACGTTGGAGTAATTCCCAGAGAAACGTGGTCCCGCTACTCCATGCTCTGCGTCTTGAGCCGACCAGGTGTGTGGCTGAATGTGTTCACGGGCTAAGACTCGGCCGGTTCTGCGATTAACAATAAATAAGCTGGAAGACTGTCTTACAGCGATAGACGTGTCGCTCGCGAAATCAAGGTACCACGCGTCGAATCGGCATATCTTGCACTCTTTCTGATGGGCGTCTACCACGGGTCCGAATGCGAAATCAGTGTGGGTGAATAACATCGGGCTTGCGTTGCATTTACGAGGTCCAAGAAGTGGCACCGACGATCCATCGCGAATACATAGAGAGCGCCACTCGTCTGTGCCAGCGGTCTTATCACTGTACACAAGACCGTCGCTATCATCCCAACGATCGGGCCAGATTCCTATTTGCGTTATAGACGGGAATTCAGCCGTTGCTTGAGTCAGCGATCGCGGGCCGCTTTGGGCGGCGGTAACAGATGCGTGCCATAAGAGAATTGTACAAACGAATGCACTCAGCTGTCTAACTGCCAAAGACATAACTCCTGGGGTATTCGTAACACTGCCGCACCACGTTGATCCCAAGCGGTATAGCATTTCGACGCTCCAGGGGTTAGCGGAAACCGGCGATGACATTTGATTGCCTTGCTATACAGCTATCCATCACTGCGCCGCAGAGCTTCCGCCGGCTCCGCTTGCGTGGCGCGCCACAACGGAATCGCGATAGCGGCGAACGAAGTACCAATCAATACTATTGTGGTCGGCGCAAGGACATAAAGCAGGTCTCGTCCCCCGAGTGGTATCCAGCGAGGTGTTGTCACGTATAACACAAACGTTGCTATCACGCCGCAGCCAATTCCAATGAAGGCGCGCCGACTCACGCGCGCGAGCAACAGATGCCAAAGTTGTCGCGGCGAGGCACCTAGCGCCCCGCGAATTCCTATCTCCCGGGTTTGTTGGGCTATGTTGAGCGATGTAACGGCATAGGTGCCTGCGCTCGCGAGCGCGAGCCCTAAAAGCCCAAACATTCCAACAAGCCACAATGTGACCAGGTTGTCACGCGACAACGCTTGCACACGCGCAGTGAGCGGCGCGATTACTCCAAATGCAAGCAATGGATCTATCTGCAAGAGTTGCTGCTGAACTAGAGAGAGGGACACGGCTTTGTTGTTACGCCCTTTAACGAGCAGGTGCATAGTTGGAAGGGGAAAGTTCTTCACCTGATCGTATGTTACGTATACTGCCGGTTGAGTCGCCCCTCGCATTCCTCCTTGTAACACATCGCCCGCAACCCCTATAACCCGGCGTGGAGTAGTCGGCCAAGGTGTTAGTGTCACGTACTGACCAATCGGGTCGGACGTTCCGAAGAACGAGCGAGCGAAACTTTCACTCACCACTACGCTCGGTTCATTTCCGGCGTCTGCTTGGAAGGCCTGACCGCGTTGAATTGGTACATTCAGCACGCGGAAATAGTCAGCGGTAATGACATTGAAGGTTACTTCGGGCGAACCGTCGTTCTCCTTTGGCCTACTAGAGCCAACGTGTGCCCAGACCCCTCCTCCAGAATCAAGCACAGGCAACCTCAAGGCGACGGCAACATCACTGACCTCGCCTGTGTGTGAAAACTGGCGCGCAGCGGTCGCAGCAAAGGTGGTTACCGCTTGCGGCGTAGAGTATCGGTCGCCAGGCAAGGTCAGGTCCGCGGTGACCACGCCTTGCGGGTCGACGCCGATTGGGCGCGTCACCAATTGGTGGTAGACTTTGCCGAGGCCAAAGGTCCCAGTGACAAGAACCACCGCGATTGCCAGCTGCAATGCGACGAGTGGGCCTTGGAACCGCCGCTGCACTCGGTTGCCTACCACTGCTCGGCCGTGCATTAACGTACGGGGGTTTTCTGCCATTCTGGCAAGGTGAAAAGCAGGCCCAACGCCAAAGAGCAATCCGCTAATAATCGCTGCACCAACACCGATGCCAACTGCTGTTATGTCTGTATGAATATTCCAAACCGTCAGAATTCCCGAAGGGGCTACTGCGACTAAACCCGCAATAATTACCGGCGCTAGTGCACAACCAGCGAAAGCGCCCACGATCGCTAGACTCATACTTTCTAGCATTAAAGGACGCATTACCTGCCATCGAGGACTTCCGAGCGCGGAACGGACCGCCAACTCACCTGTCCGCTCAATCCCCTGAGCCAACAGCATGGTTCCTAAGTTTGCGCAAATCAACACGAGCATTGCAATGGACACACATAACAGCGCGATCACAGCTACGCCGTAATCACCGAGCAGGCTCTCTTTCAGTGATGTAAGAGGAAATGTGAGGTCGTGATTGATCCGACCACCACGATCGTGGAGATGCGTAGCGATAGTGTTCAGCTCGGTTTGTGCAGCTGCTTGGGAACTCCCAGCGGCAAGTCGGCCAACAACGCCTAGGGAAAACGTTCCCCAATCTACCGGCGCTATTGCTCCGAATACCATCGGCACCCAGAAGTCAGCGTGATCGGGTATTGCAAACCCGGCAGGCATTACTCCTACAACTCGATACGGCTTACCATCAAGCGCAATGCTGCTACCGACTACATCTCCGCGCCCAAATACCTGGGTCCATGTTGCGTAGCTGAGCAAAACGGTAGGGTTGTCGCCAACGATCATACCTCTCGGATCACCTGGAATACTATCCGTGAGGGAGAAAGTGGAACCCGATACCGGCTGCACTCCGAGCACCCCGATGAAAGAAGGCGTTACGCGTGCACCGTGCAACACGCGAGGCGCTCCCTGCCCGGTCAATGTACGATCGATCGGCGTGTATGCGCCGACAGATGAAAGCGAATGTGTCGATCGTACGAGCGCCAAATAATTCCCCGTCGAGAAAGAGTTAATGCCTCCCAGCATCGGATTGTTCTGCTTCACCGCGACTAGCGCGTTCCCATCAGGAAAGGGTAGTGGTGCTAGTATCACCGGTCGTGCAATGGACATAAGCGCAATAATTGTCCCGATACCAATCGCGAGCGTTCCCGTCGCGATCAGTATGAGACCGCCATGTCGCCGCATCCGCCGGAGTGCATACCGCGTATCATTTATCCACCCGTGCATTCACAACCTCCAATGGTTTGTTGCTGCTATAAGTCGGGGAGCGAAGTCGTATATTGCGCCACGCGATAAGACCTTCGGTGACCTAGCCAGATATCCGTTGCGTCCCGTGACTTGAGTCGGCGAATATTCGTGAATCAGATGGGTCCCGAGTGCGCAAGTTTCTCATCGACGATATTGCCGTCAAATAGTCGAATAGTTCGAGTTGCATGTGCAGCGAACCGGGGATCGTGCGTTACTATGCACACGGTTGTACCTTGAGAGTGAAATTGACTGAGAAGACTCATTACGGACTCGCTATTAGTCGAATCCAAGTTGCCGGTTGGCTCGTCCGCTAGAAGTAGCGCCGGCTTGCCGGTGACGGCTCGCGCAACCGCGACACGCTGCTGCTGTCCGCCAGACAGCTGAGCTGGGTAGTGCTTCTGTCGGTGCGACATTCCGACTCGCTCCAGGGCTTCTTCAACCGCTTCACGGCGTCGACTCTCCGTCTTCTCACGATACGTCAACGGAAGTTCAACGTTCTCGTACACTGTCATATCGCCAATCAGGTTAAACGCCTGAAAGACGAACCCGAGGTAGCGGTTACGGATGTGTGCACGTTGGGCACGATCGAGACTTCGAATGTCGTTCCCATCCAAGTAATAGTCCCCCGATGATGGTCGTTCCAACAGGCCGAGAATCGAGAGCAGAGTAGACTTGCCACACCCAGATGGACCAGCTATGGCAACGTACTCTCCACGTTCGATAGTTAGCTGCACTCGTGAAAGTGCATGAGTCTCGATTTCATCAGTGGAAAATACCTTACCTACATTTGTTAACTTTACTAACACAGTATCGGCGAGTTGCGGTGTGATCGGCGTTACTTCGTTGACTAGCATAGAATGCTCCATACGCCATAGAATACTGCGGCGCGATTAGCGTGAAGATGATCATTGACATCTTTTATGCGCATATCAGTTATCGTCCAATCATTAGTCGTCTGAAATCGACGTAGTCATGCGTCTCAGTGTACCGCTACTTCCTGTGCGCGGGCGAACGCGCTCATGTCCGATACAATTACCTTGTCCCCGGGATTAAGGCCTTTTAGAACTTCAATGGTTGTTGCTGACAGTCGTCCTAGTTGAACGACGCGTGGGATAGCACTCTTCCCATCTGGTGAAAGAACAAAGACAGTGGCGGAGCTATTTCCACTCGTGCCCGCTGGGCGATTCATGTAAAGGGCGTTTACAATACGATCGATTACAACTGATCCGTCGATGCTCATATCAACGCGTGCCCCCCTTGGAAGCGTATCGTCGAAAGTGATATCTATACCCACCGTACCTTCACTTACTCCGGGGTCGAGTCGGCTTACTTGACCACGTATCTTGCCAGTGTGCGTGTCGACAACGACGCGTTTGCCAATTGTTATCTCATCAGCCTCGGTCGCTGGCACTCTAAGCACGGCCTTCAGGCGGGTAGGGTCAACCACTTTCGCAAGTAAGGTCCCGGGCGTGACCCATTGCCCTAGCGAAAGCGGAATTTCTTGCACTACCCCACTACTCCCTGAGGTAATCCGCATTGCCGCTAGGCGATCCGTTTGGTATTTGGCGACGTCTTTGAGGCGTTGAATCTGGTCACGTTGAAGTTGAAGCTGACTATGAGTAGACGTCTCAATTAGCCTCAAGCGAGATTCTTCTGCCTTCAGTCGTGTCTCCATTTCGGCAGCTTGGTCCGTTGCTTTGCTTACATCGAGCGACGCGGCAAAGCCTCGTCGACCCAGCTCTGTTGTGGCTGCGGCAGTACGGACCGCGCTAGTGGAGCTGCTGCGCGCACTCGCTACGACGCCCACCTGTGCTAGGCGCTGGCTTTCAAGGCTTGTCTCTAAAGCAACAAGCGCGGCCTCCGCGTTAGACACTTGTTCGTTTGCACTCACTGCTTCGAGCTGCACGTCCGGATTACTAAGAATGGCGAGCGTAGTCGAATCAACAACGGCGGTTCCAGGGCGAACGAAAATCATATCGACCCGACCGGGGCTCGCCGCTGCGATTATATGCAAGCGCTCCGGTGCAAGGACGCCGGGCGCGCGCACCTCGCGTACCATATCTCCACGTCGCACGGTATCGATCCAAATGGCTGACCGCTCAACCGATGCGGTGCCAGAGTGGCGTGTGGTAAGACCTGCAATAATCAACATGACAACAGCGGCCCCTCCCCCAATTGTCCAAGCGCGGCGCGTTGCGGTCCCGGTGCGAGTCCGCGGGACATCCATTACGCCAATGGCGTGCGGGTGGTGGCTTGCGAAAGGGTCGCCAGTCGAGGTCGAACTCGCGTTGCCGCGGTGATCCTCTGACTCCATTTGAGCGACATCTAAGAAATCGCGCGACGATGTAAGATTAGGTTTCACGTGGACCAATCAATGGAAACCTTGTGCCGCTTCGCCTAGCGCTGAGGCGTTGTTCGGTAAGTCTATGCTACGCCTAATCTTAACGGAACAAGGAATCCACGGGTCCCGTTACGAAGACAGGCAATTTGTTCGGATTCGGGACTGCGAATCCCATAATCGAACAAAATCGGGATATAAGTGTTGTTCTCGTGAGGGTGACTTCAACTTGATAGCGGATCCATTCGCATGTGTGTCCCCAGCTACGCGGGCACATGCCGTCTCAAGCAGCGGCGACGGCATAGCACCTCCCCGTCTAATCTTTCCCGTCAGCTAAGCGCAACCGCGCCGGACAACTTACGTCTGAATGAAGTCGCGGGACTTCGCGCGCTTAAATGCAGCGCGCAGTTACATCAAAGTGTTTGGTCTTTCATGACACACGTGGTTCCGTCACAGGACGAACGCTTCTACACATTGACGACGGCGTTTGGGATGAGCAGTCGCGCTATGGCTCCTGGTGAATCTGCTCGGTTGGCGAGGGTGAGTGTCCCTCCGTGATTCTCTGCAATCTGTCGACTCAAAGCTAGTCCTATGCCAGATCCAGTGCCTTTCGTAGTGAAGAACGGGACAAAGAGGTTCGCCATATTGGCAACGCCTGACCCCGAATCCGTTACTGTCAAATCAAGATCGGTGTTGTGGCGTTGCCAACCTACTTGGATGTGACCTGGTGCGGCTGCGAGGGCATCACATGCATTCCGGACTAGGTTAATCAGCAAATGCTGAAGCTGATCACTGTCCACGCGAACCCGCAGTTCAGGATCACCGCGAACCTCAATCGCTACGCGTTGTTCTAGCCGTACCACATGGGAGATGACGTCACCAATACGAACCACTGTGGGTAAAGGTCGAGGAAGGCGCGCGAGGAGAGAGTATGACTCAAGGAATCGACTAAGGCCTGTAGCCCGATCCCGTATGACTTCTAGACCGGCGGTTGCATCTTCTTCCCAGTCCAACGGTCGAGATGTGCGAGCAAGTAAGGACGCAAGCGTATCGGCAATAGAACGGATTGGTCCAAGCGAGTTGTTGATTTCGTGCCCGAGGACGCGGACCAGGCGCTGCCAGGCCGATTGCTCTTCTGCACGAAGTGTTGACCCGACATCACTAAGCGTTACCAGTTGATGCGGTAAACCGTCTTGGCGAAAGCTGCTGCGTCGGACTCTCCACCGGCTGGAGCCTCCGTCTAGAGGGATCGTCATTGTGCGATCCGGCGGGCCCTCAAGACAAAAACCCAATCCGAGCTCACTCGCAGCACAAAGTGTGAGCTCCCCGGTCGTTCGACCGAGAAGCAATTCGGCGCGGCGATTCACGAATCGCATGTGTGTACCACTATCGAATGCAAATACCGCCACGTCAATTTCTTCTAATACAGTCGCCACGAGTGCCTGCGCCTCCACCGCATGGGTGCGCTCATCCATCAGTGTTTCTGCTAACAGGTTGAGCTCAACGAACGCCAGGCCAAGTGCATCACTCGGGTTGTTTCGCTTAAGCCGTATTGCATAGTCATGCTGGCGGATCGCGGCAATTCCATTGGATAACGTTCGCAATGGCCAGATGACGATACGCCAAAGGTGTGCTATAGACCACAACCATAATGCAACCACCACGACTAAGGCTGTCCCCACAGCGAATAGTGTGTGTTGGCGAATTAATAAGCGCTCATCAACAAGATACGCGACCGCTCCGAACGCAAGAACCGCGAGAGGAGCAGTGCTCGCGATGACCAAGAGTCCGAATCGACGGTCGGACCAAGGGATACTTGGTATGCGCTTGTCTTTCCTCATTTATTAGGCTCGTTTGACATTCGCCGGTACAGCGCGCTTCTACTGACGCCTAGCGCCTTAGCGGCCTGAGCCACGTTTCCACCCGCGCGCTCGAGGGCGCGGCGAATCATAATCCGCTCAACGTCATCGAGCGTCCCATTCTCGAGAGCCACCTGTGGATCCGTTGCGTCGGGAATGAGATCAGTCACATCCACTTGAGTCCCGTCCGCTAGAAGAACAGACCTCTCGACTACATGATCTAGTTCTCGGACATTCCCCGGCCAGGGATATTGCCGGAGTGCAGTAAGTGCCGACTCACTGAAGCCGGAGAATGTCCGTCCGTACCGTCCGGCGTGACGCAACAAGAAATGGGTTGCGAGTAATTCCAGATCCTCCAGCCGCTCTCTAAGCGGCGGCAAATGAATCGCGATCGTGTTGAGTCGGAACAGCAAGTCTTCCCGAAAGCGGCCTGCTACGACCTCAAGCCGCGGATTCACGTTCGTGGCAGCGATCACACGGATGTCCACGTGACTGGGAGTCGACGCGCCCACTTTTTCGACGTCACCGGTTTGCAGTACTCTCAGGAGCTTTGCCTGAAGCGATAGAGGGGTATTGGCAATTTCATCTAGAAAGAGCGAGCCCTTGTTCGCAAGTTCAAACCGCCCCGTCCGATCCGATTTCGCGTCAGTATATGCACCTCGCACGTGGCCGAACAATTCACTTTCGACCACGCCTTCTGGAAGGCCACCCATATTGACAGCAATAAAGGATTCGTTTCGCCGAGGAGAGTTGACGTGTATCCACCTTGCAAGCAATTCTTTACCGGTACCATGCTCGCCTGTAATCAGAACGTTGGCGTCGGACGGCGCGATGCGGGCGGCAAGCGCCAATATCCGCTCCATCGCCGCGGACCGATACATCATGTCTGGTAATAAAGACGCCGTAGTACCAGTTTCGCTCTGCGCGCCCGCCTCAGCGTGACTGATCGACCGTCCAGTATGCAGCGCGACGATCGTTAGCAGCTTTCTGTTGTCCCACGGCTTTTCCACATAATTCACCGCCCCGGCGCGAACGGCTTCGACTGCGCTTGGGACGGAACCCCAAGCTGTCATGACTACAACTGGAAGGGTCGGATGTCTTCTGTGAATCGACGGCAGAAGATCAAGACCTTCGCGCCCGGACGTTGTATCTGCAGTGTAGTTCAAGTCCAATAACAGTAGATCGTAGTGTTTTAGGTCGAGAGCAGTTTGTGCTTCCGCAACACTTGTTGCCGTATCGACCGAATATCCCGCTGTTTTCAGCATCAGCCGAATTGCGTGTACGACATGCACTTGATCGTCTGCGACGAGCACGCGCTTTCCGCTTCCGATGTTCGGGTCGGGCTCCGGTTGGTTCATGGTCGGCCAAGCCAAGCGTCTGAGGATAGAGCTGCGATTCGCACTCTGATCAGAGCGGAGCGCATCAGCATCTATAAGTATGCACGAACGAACGCCATCGGGCCAGATGCAATCAAAATCAACCCGATCGACAAAGGAATGACGACGCCGAAACGAACCACGCGTCTGTTGTGATTGGCCGGAACACGCAGCTCTTAGACCGATTTTGGCATCACGCGAACTTCAAGATCGCGTGAGATTCGTTCAACCGACCGAGCACACATGACGACACGTCATGTCATACCGCGCGGTCACACACCATCAGCTACGGAGGTTACGTGTACAGTGTTCTGGCTCTTCAGCAGTTGCATCAATCGTCCCTCGATCCATGCAATTTCTCAGCGGTTAGCTGTAGCTCGGAGTTGAGCTGCGTCTCAATGATAAGTGGTATGGATACCACAATCGCCTAAGTCGCGGTTGGTACGCATCGCCTGCAATACTCACAATTAACTAGGAACAGAACCAATGATACACGTACTTAGGCTCCAACAGCTAACTATTTCGGCGCTTGATCCATGTTTGATGTCGAATGTCAGCTGCGAGTCGCACAACAGCTGCATTTCCCAAAACAGCACGACAGACACAACGGTATAGATCAATCCATTCGCTGTCGGAAAAACCGGCGGCGGCGGTGTTCTCTGTTAAGGCAATTCTTCATAATCCAACAAAGAGAGGCTCCTATGTATAACGTGCTAGCACTACAGCAGATCGCTGCAAAGCCAGGTATGGATCCCTGCATCCTGTCAAGCGTCAGCTGCTCTTCTAACGCCAGCTGTGACTCTCATCTTAGTTCGGCAGATACAACGATCGACTAAGAAATCACCATTCGTTGCACGCGGTGGAATGTTGATTGGTTGTCACTCCGATAACCAATCAACCCCATCATCTCTTACCATCTTTCAGGAATTCCAACCATGTCGATCGTCCTTTCACTTCAGACTCTGGATTCGTCGCCCCTAGATCCGTGCCTTGGCTCCGGGGTGAGTTGTGTATCTGACCAGAGTTGCTCGTCGAATCTTAGTTCCACTACGACCTCGTTCTGACCTCGATTCTGGGGCGCTATTGGGACGCCGTATGTCGCCCGCGGTACGTAAGCAGCGCAGCGATTAACAGGCGTTCCGGTAGCTCACCCCCGGGTTTGCCTTAGGGAAACGCGATAGTGTATTGCCGGCGAGACCTCGCAATGACTCGCCGATCCACAGCACCGAAGTGCTCACGAGGCAGGACTTTACCTTCACGCCGAGATTCACGTGGTTAGCGATAATCCAGCTTACTTTTATACGTTGCTTGATTCGGAATATTTCGAAGCTATCAGCCAGTACAAGCCGAAGAGCGAGTATGGCGATGTTGTTCGTGAGCGCATCGACGAATCTTGGGAAATACACTGTGTCGGTTTCTGGACCCAGTGCACCCCAGCAGGGCACAAGTTTCTTGAACAGGGTTGGAAAATCCACATTTCGGCCGTCAGCTCAACGGCGATATCGACTCTAGCGCAAATTGTGCCGGAGTTGAATAGACGCAGCGTTCCGTTCAAGTTCTGCTCTGATCCGGCCATGTTGGATTTAAGCCTTAACAAGAACTGGCCACGCACTGGTGCGGGAAAGTTTATTACGATTTATCCAAGCGACGACGATCAGTTTTTCAGTCTGCTGGAGGCCTGCAGCACTCTCACCGCGGGCATGGAAGGACCCTACATCCTATCTGATCGGCCGTTTCGCGATAGTAAGGTTGTGTTCTACAGGTATGGAGAACATTCGCCGCGCCCTTTCGTGGGACCATCGGGCACACGCACTCCGTTACTTGTAGGACCATCGGGAGAATGTGTGAGTGACGATCGGCAGGCGTACTTTGCACTTCCTCCCTGGGTGACGGACACAGTCTCGAACGATCCGCCGATTACTAAGCCGGGTGAAGATGGAGTACTTCTCAACAATCGCTATCGTGTCACAAGTGCCGAGCGGTTTTCAAGTATCGGCGGCATCTATGGAGCCGTTGACACGCACAGCGGCAAGAACGTAATAATTCGTGAGACTCGCCCGAGACTCGGGACGCGCGCCTCCGGGTACAATCCGCTCGCCATTCTTCGCAAAGAAGCACGCATTCTGACGAAGCTTGGACCCACAGGCTTCACACCACGCTTCATCGAGTTGTTTCAGGAGTGGGAGCACTGGTTCTTGGTGCAAGAGCGATTGGATGCGGAGTCGCTGTGGGGGTACGCGATCAACTTTACACACGGCAGCAATGCGCAAACAACTCCTGCCGCCATGTTCGACAAATTACGGGCAACAATAAAGAAAATCGCGGAGGGCTTGGAGATCGTTCACGCTCACAACGTAATTCTCCGCGACTTAACCAAGTCGAACGTCATGTTCACACTTGATACGGAACACGTGCGATTCATCGACTTGGAACTTTCTTTCGAAACAGACCGGAACGATAAGGTGATTTCGGGTTGGACGACCGGCTATGCGTCAGAAGCACAACTTCGTAGCAAGACACCATCCCCACAAGACGACTATTATGCTCTCGGTGCCTTAATTGTTGACATGATTGCTTTTTCAGCGTCAGGCCTTCCGTTGAACAAACGTGGAGTCCTCGATTCGCTAATGCTCACGCTGAAGGACTTCGAATTGCCTGATGTCCTCCTTCGTGTGGTAGAAGGGCTTCTAGATGAGGATCCTTCGTCCCGGTGGAACCTGCGGGAGGCAATGGCGCTCCTTGACTCGGTGGACACGGCTCTTTTGCGGTCGACGGCACGTGTGGAAGACCATGAGCCACGGCCCGTTGTGCCAGAAAGAGAAGCTCCATCCCAGGCGTTGCAGGACGGCGTGGTGGAGACTTTGCGTGGCTTAAGTCGGCACATTCGTGCCGCTGCCACACCGGAACGGACGGACCGGCTCTGGCCCGCGTCTGGAGATATTTTTTCCACAAACGCCATTAGTGTGCAATACGGTGCAGCCGGTACCGCATACTTTCTGTGGAGGGAATCAGGTGAAGTGCCCCATGATGCGATTACGTGGATTCGTCGCAATTGGCGCCGACGACTTGCCCCTCGTGGATTGCACGTGGGTCTCGGCGGTTTGGCAGTTACACTTCTTGATTTGGGCCTGCATGATGATGCTCGCACCGTATTTGAGGCCGCGCACGGGACCCCACTATCCCCTACGTCAACGGATGTCACGGGATTGTATTACGGTCAAGCTGGATGGGGACTTGCTAACCTTCACTACTGGCTGAAGGCAGGCGACGAGCGTGGATTAGATACTGCGATTACTATCGGGAACGCGCTCGCGAGATCTGCCAAGTACGAAGGCGCGGCTGCCTCCTGGCCCGAGGACGGCGGAACACCGATTGGTTACGGTCACGGGGCGAGTGGGATAGCCTTGTTCCTGACTTATCTCAGCCTCGCCACACGTGAGGAAGCCTGGATGGCCCTCGCGCGACGAGCGCTGAACTTCGAGATTGGCCAGCGGCAGGAAGTTGATACGCGACTGATCTGGTTTGCTAATGTTAATGCACGCGTCAGCGGTCCGAAGTCGCCGCATATCCGGCACGGCACAGCTGGAATAGGGACGGCGGCCCTTAGATACGTCCGAGCGACAGGTGACCAGGACATTCGCGCCTTCCTGGAACAATGTGCTCATACCGTCGCCAATCGCCACACCAACAAACTCTGGCACGACTACGGAGCATCGGGATACGGCGAACTACTACTTGATATGTATTCGGTATTCGGTGACGAGCGCTATCGCACGAATGCCTACCATCTCGCCGAGTTCATCCTAAAGCATCGAATGGACCGCCTTGGGGGGTATGCATTTCCTGGTAGTGAACTACTTCGCGTGAGCTGCGACTACGGGATGGGTTCAGCGGGGATTGGCTTATTTCTCCACAGGCTCACGTATCCTTCGACGCCGCGTTACTTGATGCTTGACGAATTGTTCGACACCGGCGTGCACTCACGAGGTTGGAGCGAAGTGGGTGTGGCGGCCTGCGACACGGAGGTCTCTGGGAGCCGTATGCGTTCTACGGTGAGCCTATGATTCGCATAATGGCGAACGATGAGGCTCGTAACGCTAAGTCTCGTCGTTCCCCGCTGAACAGTACGGTGCCATGGAGGCGCTTGTTCTTCATTGGGCGCGGTCATTGGAAACGGATTAGCGTGGCCGGAACACTTGCCGTAAGCGGAGCCCTTGTTGGCTTAGTCTTTCCGCTGGGCTTGAAGAAGTTACTTGATTCAGTGCTTACGAATCGGAACGCAGCGCAGTTGACTGTCGTCGCTGTCTGGCTTCTCGCATTACTTGCGTCGCGAAGCGCCCTTTCGGCACTCGGTGGTGTATTGCTCAAAACCACGGGTGAACGCATCGTCGCCGATCTTCGAGCGCGAGTGTACGAACACTTGCAGAGTCTCGGCGTGTCCTACTTTGCATCCGAACGTATAGGCGACCTATCATCACGTCTCACAAGCGATGTTGCGGCCGTCCGTACTGTGGTGACCGACGTAATTATCGCCGCCATATTGCAATCTGCGAAACTTGTTGGCGCCCTTGGGGTGATGCTCACACTCAATTGGCGTCTGGCTGTCATTACGTTATTAAGCGCCCCAGCTGCGACTCTCACTTCTAAGCACTTTGGCCGGCGGGTACGGTTCTTATCGCGTGATGTACAAGACGGCCTAGCAAAGGCTAGCGCGGTCGCCCACGAATCATTGGTGTCGATCCGTATTGTCAAGGCGTTCACACGCGAGCCGTTCGAGGCACAGCGATATCGAAAAGAAGTTGACGGGGTTTTCCAAAAGTCATGTCGAGTCGCATATACGGGCGCCGTATTCGGTGCGGTAATCGAGTTCATTTCGGTCCTTTCGCTGGTGGCGCTCTTTTGGTTCGGAGGACGAGAGGTCATCGCTGGACGACTGTCTGCGGGAGATGTGATTGCCTTTCTTTTTTACTCGCAAACTATTGCTCAGTGTTTCTCCGAATTGACTCAAGTCTACAGCACAACAAGCGCAGCGACCGGCGCTTCCGTGCGCATCTTCGAACTTCTCGACGCGATGCCGGATGTCGTCGACGCTTCGGACGCACGAGTCTTAGTCAATCCGTATGGGGAAATTCGCTTTAACAACGTATGGTTTGGTTACGGGAACCAGCGCACAGTCTTGCGCGGCGTGACGCTCGTGGCGTCGCCCGGCAAGACAATCGCACTCGTTGGAGTCAGCGGGGCGGGCAAATCTACAATTGTCAATTTAGTCCTGCGTTTCGCTGATCCATCGCAAGGGACAATCTGCATTGATGGAACTGATATTCGGAAACTCACAATTAGATCTCTTCGGGCGCATATCGCTCTGGTGCCTCAAGAAGTCCAGCTCTTCTATGGAACGATTCGTGAGAATATCCTGTACGGACGCCTTAGTGCCACAGAAGATGAGGTCCACAGGGCGGCGGCCGATGCATATGTCAACGAGTTTGCAATGCAGTTGCCTGACGGGCTGAACACACTCGTCGGCGAGGGAGGAATGACGCTGAGCGGCGGTCAACGACAGCGGATCGCAATCGCGCGAGCATTCCTGCGTAACGCTCCGATCGTGTTATTTGACGAGGCTACGTCGGCTATCGACGCGCTCGGTGAGCGATTTATTCAGCGCGCTATGGAACGCCTTAGAGTCGGCCGTACCGTTTTAGTCGTCGCGCATCGGTTAAGTACTATCGAGGACGCCGATGAAATCTGCGTGGTGGATGGCGGAGAAATTGTAGAACGAGGTTCCCATCGTCGACTGGTTACAGCAGAAGGGTTGTACGCGGAACTATCAGGTGCACGAGCCAAGCACGGTGACTTTCAACTGAGCCCTCAGAACGCAGTCGCTTTAACTATGTAGTCTCGTGTCGCACACTGACCCTTAACGTTCCACTGTCGCACGCTCTCGATTGGTCGCGCGACACCGTCCCGCAGCGCGCATGGACGTTCGGCACAGTACGCCAAACCGGATGATCCGGTCGTCGCAGCGAAGATTTGTCATGAAGCCGGTTTCGAGGACGCCGTATGTGGATGCACGAAGCAAGGAAAGACCTGGGGGGCGAGCTAGGAACCGCACCTGATCGGCAGCGTCTCCACAGGCATCCGGCCCGGCGACAGGCTCTTATCAGGTAGCGACGCCAAATTTCAGATCCATACACTCAGGCGTGCCTCAGGCCGCCCGTCGACAAGAATCCTCAGTTTTTAGAGTTCGCTCGAAGTTGGGTACACCCGGGGTACATATCGCCGCATATGGACGCATCGCATCCTCATGGATCGCAAGAAGCCACCACGATTGGCCCGGGCGTCGCGTGGTAATATCGGAGAGATTAGCAATGGATCGCAAACCCCGGTCGAAACCTGCAAATCTCCTATTCGTCGGTTCGATTCCGACCGGTGCCTCTGAGCAAGTGATTGTGGGAAGCCAATTTAGAGCGCAGCGCCATTGCTGTGCAATGGGATTGGGTGCAAAAACAGGGTACGAAGCCATGGTTTCCCTTAACCCCTCTCCCCTCGCCGTGAATGCGTCTGACATCCGACGCGCGTCGCGTCTCGACTGAATAGATGCGAGGCCCGGCCGTGAGATAATCATCGTACGGCTTCAATGCGGATGACTGGCCCCTTGAAGCTCGGGCGCCGGTGTCCTCGAATCCTGAGACAGCGTAAGGAAGGTTGAATAGTTGCTGAACGGCTCGGGCAGCGCGCCGTGAGGCTTCATCTTACACAGTCGGGTGGCCGGATTTGAACCGGCGACCTCTTGCTCCCGAAGCGTGGGCGGGGAAGTGCTAACACCGACTACGTGGCATAGCTATCTGAGTTTACGCTCGGCTTCGCAAACGACTAAGCGTATTTCGCTCTGTCGCGCGCGGGTGTGGTCCTGCAAGGGCGCGGTCTCGGGTTGATAGAGCGGTCCGGATTGTGACTCGCTACATACTCCACTCGTGTCGTGCGCATAATGGGCCGAGCACCGAATTCGTCGTGTCAATGCGAATTTATGTGCGTGGTTCGCGGGGAACGATAGGTGCGTCTTCTCCCGTGAGTTCTCGATAAAGACGCAGGGCTTTCTTGCGAACCGGTGGAATCTTGACGAATTGGCGTTGCTGCCCTTGTTCTCCCACTTCTAATCGGAACTCGTGAATTTGCGCGGTGACGTGTTCTGGCAACCGTTTCCCATCGATCACTTCGTACCATGCGCCGCGCGCTTTCGCGATAATTCCTTCTGCTATTAGCGCTGGAATGTCGACTGGAGTGACAAGTTGCCGTGCGATGGCGACCAGTTGCCCCCGTTGCAACGATATTGGGAGTGGGGAGAGCACAGCCGCAGAGGGCGGCGAGGATGCAGCCGCAGCGTTGTTCTCCTGAGTTACTGGAGTGTTTGATGCGGGCTCGCGCGTGAAGCAGTCCGCGTAGAGTTGCTCGATGCTTCTGACTTCTTCTTCCGTAAGTGCTGCGAACTCCTTCTCCCTCGCCCGTTTGGAAAAATGACCGTGTCCCTGTTGCAGGAAGCCATGCAGTAGCTCGACCATGCGAGCTGGCAAGTCTACAATCAGCTGTACTCGTGCCGCGAATCGATCATAGCCTTCGAGATACGCAACTTCGTCTGGAAGGTCCCGCTCCACCGTCGTAGCGACACACTGATACAGAAACTCGGCATGCGCGGTGGCATCGAAGTATCGGTAATATTGAGCCGTCTCGTTCAGCACGTTCACGTTGCCGCGTTCGGTGGGTTCCCAATTGATGTATGGAAGTAGCGGCTTGGAATACGATTCGAGCACGCGCTTGTAGGTATCAAGCTCACGAAGTATTGCTGCGCTTACCGGAAAGACGACGCCGGGCGGGTTATAACCGGTGATCGCCAACGCATGATGGATCAACCATCTGTGTAGTCGACCATTGCCGTCTTCGAATGGATGGATGTACACAAAGCCGAACGCCGCGGTTGCTGCTGCAACTACAGGGTCGAGACCTCCTGCCACGGCTCGGGATACATAGTCGACGACCCCGGTGAGTAGATCTCGGAGGTCTTTGGCACGTGCACTTATGTGCTCGGGTAATGGCTCCTGGGTGAGACGGTCATGGTCGCCAACAAAACCGCCGTCTTCCCTCAGTCCGAGATGGACGAAGCGGGCATCGCCAATGACGATTTGCTGGAGGCGTTCGAGTTCGTCGATGCTCAACGGGCGAGCGCCAGCTTGCCCGATCGCCTGAGCCCAGCGCGCAGTCCTCTGGCGCGAAGGGTGCTCGCCCTCGATGTCGAAAGACGAGCGGCTATCGCTCAGGAGCAGAAATGCAGCTGCTCTCGCGATGACGTCGCCATGCGTGCGGCCCAGCACCTCGCGGGCCCGGCGGTTTAACTGTTTTGCGGCAACTGCGTTGAGGGCCTGCGTCCTTCGTACAAGTGGGCTGAATGCACGCGTACCGGGAAGGTTGTCGATGACGCGATGTCGTGTCGACATGGTCCCCTTCGAAAGGGCGAACTGCTGGACCGGGTTCAGCACTGGCACCGCACGGACCTTCCCCGCATTCGGAAGTGCCAGTGTTTGACCTGTGAGCCACTCATATAAGAACCAAATCCTTCGTGCGTAGCTGCCGGTCGGCGTTGCTCGGATGAGTGCCTCAAATTCTACCGGCGGGACAATCATGGTCAGAGCGTTGATTACGCCGAGATCAACGCCCTCCCACTTGAGCGCAAACTCCAACTGCCCTGCCAGCGTCTCCTCGGGCCTGTGTCTGGGGGTAACCAACAACCATTCGTCGGTTGACTGTGGGTGGTGCCGCACCGCTACGGCAGCTAGCCTAGGCGGGATGGGCAGCTGAAGGTCATACAGGTGGATGAGCCGGGCGTATCCGACAGGTGAGGCAAGTTCGGGGAGTGGACGTCCGTGAAAAGACATCACATTCTGTGAAATTCCATCACGCATAGTGTTTCGATCAGACATTTATTCACCTTTGGTGCTTTCGGTTCTTACGAATCGAAAAAGCCCTAATTCATTCACTAATCGCGAAAAATAATCACAATAATGTGGGTATGTGTAAATTATATCACTTTTTGAGCCCGCGCCAAGCGATATAGCCGCCCCGATCGTTCGTTCGTAAATCTGCTCTTCCGCATCGGTCCTCCTTGCTCGAGGACCAACCTAACTTTTGGATCAGCTTTCGGGGCTCACGTCACCTTTCGGGTACATAAAGGCGCAAGTCCGCGCATCGTATCCTGACGGATCGCAAAGGTCAGCTCGATATCTACCGGGTGCCACCGACGATCGCAGAGGTTTCCAACAGGTCGCAAACCCCGGTCGAAACCTGCAAATCTCCTATTCGTCGGTTCGATTCCGACCGGTGCCTCTGGTTCGACGCTACGCGAGCATCGTATCACCGACGTTGCCATGTTCGAGCCCCTTCTTGAAGCGGACTCGTTGCGACCGGACGCCTTTCGATATACTCGACCACACGTGCTCGGGAAAGTTGGCATCGAGAGAGGACTCCAGCGCATCGAGCGCGGAGTCGACGGTATCCACCATCGAGACCATTTGCTGGAACGCGTTCCTCGTTCCGGTTTTCGCGGCCAACGAGCGCCAATGCCGAGTGGCAATCTCGTGTAGACGACGATGCGTGTGTCTGCCGCGCAATGCCATTGCCAGCTTGACATCCTGCTGCGCCCATTTGTTCGGTCCTCTGCCGATGATTGGCCACGCCGACAACACATCGTAAAGCGGCGTCATGATGTGTCCGCTGCGCCTGAGAAAGACGGAGAAGTTCTTCGCGTGCCCGTCAGGCGCCGCCAGAAGCCAGAATGCCAGTTGGGCCTTGGCGAACGTCAGAGCGTCGTCGTGGTATCTCTCTCCACCGCCAAGCAACGCGAGGCCTGTCGAAATACCGGGACCGCCGTCGCCTTCGTATCTCCTGTCAGGCGGTGTTCGGGTTGCCTGACAGAAGTCTTCCTGCGGCAGGCGTACGATCCACTCCGGCGTATCTGCCGTCGCACTTACGCGCTGTCGATCGAAGCGTTCGACCACCAGTGCCTTTTCATCGCTCACATCGTCTTCGAAGGACGCGATCGAGGCATTGGCCACGGGGAGCCCGAGCAGACGAAGGAATTCAAGACACAGCCACTCGTTCTCAACGGAGTCGCGCATGTTCGCGCGCATGTTCCCGATCAGGCCGAGAGGTAGCTTCAGAATATGTGTTGTCGGCGTGGCACCTCGCGGTCGATGCCAGCGGTCACCGATACGCAGAAGTGCCGTTTTCTCCTGGGCACCGGCGATGGAGATCCGGAGCTCGTCGTCATCGTTCGCGCCAAACGGCTGCGACACGGTGACACCGCGCAGCACAGCGGCGACTTCGGCATCCGTCATCTGCTCGGCGTCGATACGTCTCACGTCGCCTGGATCGACGCCGGCAGGAACGATCTGTACAGCGCCTACGCAGTCTCTTCCAATTGAAGCAAGAAGATCGAATGTCTGCAGAGATGGCGTGTGAAATCGCTGCCCAATGCGCTTCCGAATCGGCTCGCTATCGGGGAGCAGATTGTCGAACCAAGCGGAGACGTATTCTCCTCGATGTGGCTCATTCCCCGGCGTGAATGGAAGCGATAGCGAGATCGGGCGAGCCATGTCCGATGCGAGCCACTCTTCGTGGTATTGAAAGGTCGGATTCCCCGATCGGCTTGGTTGCCAGACTCCGACACGTTCTCCGTTCATCCAGACATCGAGGGCCTTGATGGCTCGGGCCATCACCACTCGCCTACAGCTGTTGGCTGCCGCGTGTTGGCGCGCGCGTCACGTTTGGCCGTTCCGTCATCCAGGTAGAGATGTGCGCCGAGCAAGTGCAGGATTTTAAGGAGTTGTCCGCTCCCGACCGTGCCAGGATGATGTTCGATGTACGCGACTCGTGCCGTAGAAACTCCGAGCATTTTGCCGAGTGCTCCCTGGGTGAGTCCACGCGACTTGCGCAGAGAGCGCAAGTAGATGCCCAGCTGTTCGGGTGACTGCACGGGATAATCCACGAGAGCTCTCCTGTTGGATAAATTCAATCTATAGATTTAATCTGCATGATTCAACCTCCAGGTAGAAGATTCTTAAACTCATATGTATAATAATGCATAATCAACATATATGTTGATTATGCCTCAGTCAGCTCACCGCAGCCGCGAACTGAATCGGAATCGAGATCCTCGCAATGGTGCGGCTGTCCATCCGTCCGATCTCGAACGAGTGCGCCGCGCCGTAAAGCTGCAGCAGACGATCGCGCACGTTCGTAAGGCCGACGCCGTGAGGCTCGCACGGCTCGTGCCGCTCGTGCGGCTCGTGCGGCTCGTTGGCCGGAACCGTGACCGCGGCTCCGTCATCCCAGACCGATAGCACGAGCCTGTCCTGAATACGCTCCGCGTGAACCCCTATGGCTGCGGCGCCATCCGACGCCGCTCGGCCATGCCGAATCGCGTTCTCCACGAGTGGCTGCAACAGAAAGCTCGGCACCGTTACAGTCATGAGCGACTCGGGAACGTCAACGTCGAAGGCGAGCCTTCCACCAAAGCGCACCTGCTCGACGCCGACATAGCGGTTGAGAAGGTTCAGCTCATCTTCCAGCGGGCCACTGTCAGGCGCGTCATCGCGCAGCGCGTCTCGCATCAACGTGCTCAATGCAAGGAGCATCGTCACGGACTCCGATGACCGTCCAGCTCTGACGAGCATAGCAATCGTGTTCATCGAATTGAATAGAAAGTGCGGATTGAGCTGCATGCGCAACATGCGCAGCCGTGCCTCCGCAAGCTGCGTCTCCAGTTGCGCAGCTGCCAGCTCGCGCTCGCGATACCGATCGTAATACGTGAAGGCATAGATGGCTCCCACCACCTGGCCGTATATGAGCAGCCTGCCCGTAAATCCATTCGCGAGCGAGTCGACGATCAGTTGCAAAAGCGTGGGGCTGGGGCCGCTGAGACCAGTCCCAAGCATCGTACGCGCTCCCATCTCGAGCGCGGTTTGCAAGGTCACCCACGCCAGTGCGATCGCTACATGTTCAGCCACTCTCGTCAGGCCATGCGTGCGGTCGGGAAGGCGATGCAGTATCCACACGAGTGCGGGAGTCAGTATCGCTGCAGCGTACCAGAATGGCATCTCCATCACCGCAGCATGCCGCCACGGCATTGGGCTTCCTTCCGCAATCATCATCGCATGATGATGCGCGCTGGCAATAATGCCGAGTACTGTGGCGATGGAGAATGAGACAAGTGCAGCGGTGATCGCAGTGCGATGTATTTTCACGTCCGTTCTCCCAGTGCCTCGAACAACGCCGACCTGTAGGTTCTGCCAATACGAACCCGAGCGCCGTCACACAACATGGCTACGTGCTCGCCGTGCGGAAGCAGCTCCACGCCAGCTACGAACTCGATGTTCACGAGCGCCGATCGATGCGCTCTCATGAACAGGGAAGGGTCGAGACGGCGCTCCAGTTCTCGCATCGTCATGCGTACGAGCAGCGCACGCCCTTTCGAATGCACGCGCATGTAGTCGCCATCGGCCTCGATCCATGATACGTCGGACAGCTTCACGACAACGAGCCTATCCCCGACACGCGTGGATATCCGTGTGAGATATTCACTATCATGTTCAAGGCCGTCTGCAAGCACTTCTTTCAGTCGTGCATGCATACGTGCATGCATGCGCGCGTTCGCACCTGTGTCGATCGCCCGTCGAACACGCTCGACAGCCTCGGCGAGCCGTCGTTCATCTATCGGCTTGAGAACATAGTCGATTGCCTCGACGTCGAACGCTTTCGCCGCGTAGTTCTCGTGCGCGGTTACGAAGACGACGTGTGGACGCGAAGCGGCAGGTATGGAGCGCACGAAGTCCATGCCTCCTTCACCGGGCATCTCGACGTCGACGAACATTCCGTCAGGCAGGGCGCTGCGGACTCCGCGCCGCGCCGCTTCGGCGCTCGCGAACGAGCCGACGACCTCAACCGATTGCTCGGCTGCGAGCAGGGCGCAGAGGCCATCACGCGCGATCGGTTCATCTTCTACAACTATGAGACGCATGCGATACCAATATGCGGGAGGCGCATTCCTCGCAAGAGTGAAGCTTGCACCAGATTAGACCCCTTGCGCCTGCGATGGTTGCCCCGGGATTCTCGCGCGGACTCGTCGTGGAGGAGCGTCGTTCATCGGCTCCATGGCGTCATTCGTCGCATTTGCGATTGTGCGTATCCCACCTGCGTGGAATCATTGACTCCGGTACACCAGTCCCCCAGACACCGCAAATCATGATTCGACTCCTGCTACTCGCATCGCTGTCAGCGATCGCCCCGTCCAGCCGTCCGTCACCCAGGCCGGATATAGTCGTGACGGCGGCGTGGCTCCGTGCTCACGTCGACGACCCGAATCTCGTCATACTCGATCTCACGATGTCTGGCATGGACTCGCCAGATCCGTACGAATCCGGTCACATACCAGGCGCGCGAAAGCTTGATTTTCATTCCATCTTCGCGGGCGATGGAAGCAAGGGTGCTCTGACGATGGAACTGGTTCCGGCGGATTCGCTGCGCAAGGTCCTCGAGACACTTGGCGTGTCGGACAGGAGCACCATCGTGCTTTACAGTACGTCGCGATGGCTGAGCCCGGTCGCACGAGCCTACGTTACCCTCGACTATATCGGACTCGGCGATCGGACGCACATCCTCGACGGTGGATATGACGCGTGGAAGGCCGCCGGTGGCGCGTCCGAGATGACGGCCCCGAGGATTGCGCGCGGAAGTCTTCACATCACACCGCGCGAAGACGCCGTAACGAACGGTGCCTACGTTCGAGCGCACCTCGCGGACGGGAACATGACGATCGTCGACGCACGCGCTCCCGAGTTTTACAACGGTTCGGCGCAAGGTCACAGCGCGGCTCGGGTCGGCCACGTGCCAGGCGCCCGCAACGTCTATTTCCTGACCCTGGCCGATAGCGTAACGAACGTCTATCTCACACCGGAACAGGCCCGCGCGAGATTCACCGCCGCTGGTGTGTCGCTCGACAAGCCGGTCGTCGTTTATTGCCACATCGGACAGACCGCCAGCGTCGATTATGTGCAGCTCCGGCGGCTTGGCGTCCCGGTTCGCCTGTACGATGGCTCATTCGAGGATTGGAGCCGCCACAGCGACTATCCGGTCGTTTCCGGCGTGGATCCGTAACCGAATCGGGTCACGGCCCTGCCAACGTAGTACCTTTCAACACGGTTGCTTGTCCGGAGCAATCAGAAGGAGCCGAATCCGCCTCCTTCCATCCCTCCGCCGAGCCCTCGATGCCCATCCCCCTCGATCCAGCTTTCCCCGCCGACCATTCTGTCATAGACGAGTTCAATCGGCACGAGGAGAAGCGCGACTACTGGTATGGCCGCGCACGTGCGATCGAGGAGAAGGGCGGCGGCAGCACCGCCGACTCGTCCCGAACGACCGCGCGGGAATACAGAAATCGTCTGGACAGCGACGATCGTCGTCTCAGCGATGCGTATAGAAAGGCATATGCGAGTGACATTCACCGTGTGCTCGCCGGCAATTAGCCACGAGGGATTTTAAGTCCCTCTACCATTCGTGCTCGTGTAAAGTCCGCTCATCGACCCGTTACGCAATTTCGGCGACATGCAAACTCGGTCGTGTTGACATGCCTCGGCGTTCCGATTACGATCAGAGTACAACTGATTTCGTGGTGATTTGCCGCCAATTGCCGCCACGTAAAAAAATGAGCTAAAACGCGAGATAGCCCGGGCGACAACACGTAGCCCGGGCTTTGTCGTTGCCAGCGGTGAGTGCTTGGAGAGACTCTCACTGGCGGTGCACCGAATCGTGTTGGCGGCCTCACGGAACAACCGCCATGCCAAGCATCGATTCATTCGCAGCAAAACCGATCGCGATCTACCACGAGCATCCGGACTGGTTCCGGCCGCTCTTCGCCGAGCTGGATCGACGCGGCATTCCGTACGTCCGACTCGACGCCGCCGCGCACACGTTCGATCCGTCCGAGCGGGCAGCACCGTATTCGCTCGTCGTCAATCGCGCGAGCCCGTCGGCGTACCTGCGCGGCCACGCGCAGTCCACGTTCTACACGCTGCACTGGCTGCGCCATCTCGAGCGGCTCGGCATTCCGGTCGTGAACGGCAGTCGAGTGCTACGCTTACGAGCTGTCAAAGGCGTCGCAGCTCGACCTGCTCGAGGCGCTCGGCCTGCCGTACCCGCGGTCGCGCGTGATCAACAATCCAGCGCAGGCTGTTCGCGCTGCCGAGGGCCTGCGCTATCCGGTGCTCGTGAAGGCGAACATCGGCGGTAGCGGCGCGGGCATCGTGAGGTACGAGACATCCGAAGCGCTGCGCGAGAAGTCGCGAGTGGGAACGTCGTTCTGGGCATCGATGGCACCGCGCTCGTGCAGGAGGCGGCACCGCTCCGCGACGGTCACATCACGCGCGTCGAGACGCTCGGCGGCAAATACCTGTACGCGATCAACGTGTATCCGGCGGCGGGCTCGTTCGATCTCTGCCCGGCCGACGCGTGCCAGACGACGGACGGCGTCGAGCTCGTGCGCGGCGCGTGCGCGGTCGATGCGCCGAAGACCGGCCTGCGTGTCGAAGCGGCGACGCCGCCGCGAGATCATCGCACAGGTCGAGGAGATCTCGCGCGCGGCGCATCTGGACGTCGGCGGCATCGAGTATCTCGTCGACGATCGCGATGGCAAGCACTACTTCTACGACATCAACGCGCTCTCGAACTTCGTCGCCGACGCGCAGAACGTGATCGGCTTCGATCCGTTCGTGCGGCTTGTCGACTATCTGGCCGAGCGCGCTGGCGTCGTTGCGGAAGAGGTGGCGTGATGCGATACGGCTACTGGCTTCCGGTGTTCGGCGGCTGGCTGCGCAACGTCGAGGACGAGGACATGGAGGCGTCGTGGGACTACGTCAAGCGGCTCGCGCAGCGCAGCGAAGAGATCGGCTACGACATCACGCTCGTCGCCGAGCTACTGCTCAACGACATCAAGGGAATCGAGGCGCCGTCGCTCGACGCGTGGTCGACCGCGGCGGCACTCGCGGCGGTGACGCGAACGCTCGAGCTGATGGTCGCCGTGCGTCCGTCGTTTCATCCGCCGGCGATTCTCGCGAAGCAGGCGGCGAACATCGATCGCATCTCGAACGGTCGCCTCGCGCTCAACGTCGTGTCGGCCTGGTGGAAGGACGAAGCGCGTCGCTACGGCGTCGCATTCGACGAGCACGACGATCGCTACGCGCGCACGAGCGAGTGGCTCGACGTCGTGAGCGCGCGTGGCGCGAGGCGAAGCTCGACTATAGCGGGAAGTACTACACGATCGACGATCTGGTTCTCGAGCCGAAGCCCGTTTCGCGTGCGGAGCGTCCGCGTCCGACGATCTACGCCGGCGGCGAGTCGGAGGCGGCGAAGCGCTGATCGCGCGCCAGTGCGACGCGTACGTCATGCACGGCGATCCGCCGGAGCGCATCGCGCCGAAGATCGCGGACATGCGTCGCCGGCGCGAACAGGCGAGCGAAGCGCTCGGTATCGAGCTGCCGCCGCTGCAATTCGGCGTTGCCGCGTATGCGATCGTGCGCGACAGGAAGCGGAAGTACGCGAGGAGATCGCGCGCATCACGAAGGTAGCACCAGGCTCACCCGGCTATGGGAACTATCAGACTGGATCGCAAACACGAAGCTCGAGCAGCGCGTCAGCCTCGAGGATTACTCGGTGTCGAATCGCGGTCTTCGCGCGGGGCTGACTGGAACTCCCGAGCAGGTCGCGACGCGCGTGGAAGATTCGCCGATGCTGGAGTCGATCTTCTACTGCTGCAGTGCAGCCCGCAGCTCGAAGAGATGGAACGGTTCTCTGCGCAGGTGATGACGGCTGGTGTGTCCGCCGCCGCTCACCGTTCGAGCGAAGTGGCCGCATAGCGATGCAATACCGGTGAGAATATGAGCGCCGGAACCACCCGGCGCGCTATATTCTCCTCAATGCCGAGCCCGAATTCATTACCCACTCTCGCTGCGCAGAGATACGTCCAGCCACTACGTGAGGGTGGCTCGCTTCCGGCCGTAGTGGACACGGACGACGGCATGTTTGTCGTCAAGTTCCGCGGGGCTGGGCAGGGTGCGAAGGCTCTTGTCGCCGAGCTCATCGGTGGGATGTTGGCCGACGCACTCGGTCTTCCCGTGCCATCGCTCGCACTCGTGCACGTCTCGGAGACATTTGGGCGCAGCGAGCCAGATCCGGAGATCGGCGAGGTACTGCGGAAGAGTCACGGCATCAACGTCGGCCTTCGTTATCTCGACGGTGCGTTCAACTTCGACGCGACCGCAGCGGGCGAGCTCATACCCGTTCCTCTTGCCACGCGGATCGTTTGGCTCGATGCGTTTCTGACGAACCCCGATCGTACCGCACGCAACACCAATCTCATGATCTGGGAGCGCAGTCCGTGGCTCATCGACCATGGTGCTGCGCTCTATGCCCATCATGATTGGCAATCCGTGAACACGGCGCGCATGCAATCGCCATTCCCTTTGATTCGTGACCACGTGCTGCTGACGCACGCGGCCGACGTGAGCGCCGTGGATGCTGAGATGGCGGCGATGCTCGGCGGAGATGTATTGAGAGACATCATCGCTCGCATTCCTGACGGTTTGCTGGAAGACGAGGCGTACAGGGCTGACGGAGATACCACTGCTGCGGCGCGCGCACGTTACGTCGAATATCTCACGACGCGTCTCGCCGCACCGCGCGCGTTTGCGGAGACCGCCAGCAGAATGCGAGCCGAGCGGCTCACCGACGTGCCGCGTCAACGCACCGCGCGCAGGTGATGGGCAGATGACGACCCCTGCGCGCACCATCCCGTACAACTTCGCCGTGCTCCGTGTCGTGCCGCACGTTCACATCGGGTCGTCGGTACCGGTCGGCGTCATCTTGCACGCGCCAACCGTTGAGTTCGTCGGAATGCGTGTACTGGTTGAGCGTGCGGCGCTGTCTGCGCGCGCGCCGCACGTGGACGTCGAGTTGTTGATGCGCTACCTGATGACGTACAGAGCAGTGTGCAATTCCGAGGGCGAAGGCGGGACACTCGCCTTCGGGTCTCCATCCGAGCGATTCCACTGGCTGACCGCTCCGCGCTCTGACGTGATTCAGAGTGGTCCCGTGCACGAGGGCGTCACCGCCGACGTCAATGCCGAGCTGGACGCGTTGTTCGCCGAACTGGTTGTATAGCCACGTCGCGATTACTCGCGATGGCGATATGATGCTATCGTGACTCCTATCGCCGAGGCGACGATCCATAGCGGCATCGCGATCAACCAGTTGCTCATGCTCAACCCGCGAACTACCATGCGTCCCGATGACGCACTAGCCGCGTCACGCGCGGCGCCGATCATTGCGGCGTTCAGCCCGTAGGCTCCGTCAGTGATCGTCCGTACCGCGTGACCGGCGTCCTGCATCCCGAATGCGGATAGGCAGCCAATGAGCACCCAGTAGCCGACATACAGGCCACCGATCCAGCGCCACGCGTGATCGCTGCCGATTACAGCGATCGATGTGAGTAGATATCCAAGTGTCGGTGCAGTGAATGCAACGACCCACTCCCATCCAGCCGTGTCACCCAGACGGACTGCCTCTCCCGTAATCTTCGGCACTATCATCGCCAGTGCGATCACGAACGCGAGATAGACTGCTGCCGCAATCATCATCCACGCCCAGCCCGCAAATACTTTTGCGATGGTGTGTGGCCCTCTCGCCACCGGCATTGACCAGTGGTATGCACGCCGTGATGGATCTTCAGCCCGCCAGACACCGAATGGAATGAGCAACGCGATCAGGAATATCGGAACCGCGACCGGCGCGCCATAAGTGAAGCCCGTATGCCAGTGTCCGGCCGGATGAGCCTGTACTCCGTGGATCGTGTTGCCGATTATCAACACGGATAAAAGGATCAGCACACAGATGAAGAAGATCATCTCCGTCCGCAGAGCCAATCCCACGGCGCGGAACTGCTCGGTCGCCACGGTCCGCGACGATGGCGTTGGATGCAATGATGTGGATGTCATCGTATGTCAGTCGTTCGGGTTGAGAAGAGCGAGCGTTGCGTCGATCAGTGAAAGCGGCACGACTTCGCGTACTGTTCCTCCCGAGCCGGACAGTTTCTGAACTATCTCGGCTTCCTGTCCCCACACAGTCCACTGGACCTCGCGCGGCGCTGTGACGCGACGAAGCACGGTACCATTGAGCGACGCGACGCCACTCCATCCATCGGGCACTTCCACACGGTATCGGCGCAGGTTGGCGTTGAGATCATCGCGCGACATCTGCGCGCGTAGCTCGCCGTTGCGCAGCACACCGATGTGATCCGCCAACCCCTCGACTTCTTCCACGTGATGCGTCGAGAGCACGACCGTCGTTGGAGATTCCGCAAGATGGTCGGCGATTACGCCGAGCGTCTCGTCGCGCATGAATGGATCGAGACCGTCGGTCGGCTCATCGAGCAGTAGAAGCGGCGGACGATGCGCGAGCGCCATGGTGAGATGAACGCGACGTGCCTGTCCCTTGGACAACACTCCCATCTTCCGGTCCAGGCGCAGCTCGAACTTCTGCGCGAGCCTTGCGGCGTAGCTCGCGTCCCATGTTGGATAGTACAGCGCATGATGCCCCAGCAGACGACCGACGCGCATCCATCCATATCCCCAATCGGGACGCTCCGGCACGTAGCCGACGTTCGCGCGTACTTCCGGCGCACGTTCCCGCGTGTCCAGTCCGAACACCTCGGCGGCTCCCTGCTCGGCGCGCACCAGATCGAGCAGCACCTTGAGCGTCGTGCTCTTGCCCGCGCCATTCGGTCCAACTAGCAGATAGACAGCACCTGTCGGAACCTGCAGCGTCACGTCGTTCAGTGCGACCTGATCACCGAATCGCTTGGTGAGTCCTCGCGTATCGACGGCGAGCTCGCCGTCGCGGAGTCGCGTTGGTAGGGAGCTCGTCATAGTGGTTCCTCGTGCTTGCGTTGGCCTTCGTAGCTTCGGATTGCGTCGACGAGCTCATCCACTCCAAGCCCGTTGCGTCTTGCGTCATGCAGGGCTCGCTGCGCAACCCCTCGAGCCAGTGCGCGACGCTCCGCTCCATCCGTCTGACCTGGTGACGCATACGTCCCCTGTCCTCGGCGCACGTAAACCATCCCCTGCCGCTCGAGCTCACGATAAGCCTGGCTCACGGTGTTCGGATTGACTCGCAGCTTGACAGCGAGATCCCTGACCGATGGGAGAGGGCCGTCCGGCGCCAGCGTGCCGAGAACGAGCGCACGTCGTACCTCATCCACGATCTGGATGTAGATGGGCCTGGTGTCTTGTGGATCCAGCGAGATTAGCATAACAAGGGTGTTATGGTGTACCAGTTGCCTAATACACTATATCTCACTCAACTGCGTGTCAAGCTTGACTTTCTTTCTCGCGGATTTCTTTCGCCCGGCGTTCCCTCGCCCGTTTGATCAGCCCGGGGACGAAGGAGAGGAGCGATCAGAAGTGCACCGGCGATTGACGCGTGGAACAATGCAGTGCGCCGGGCGCCGGCCACGCCGGACAGCAAGGCGTCGGCGAAGTAGGTGTAGGCGGCTGTCACCGGCAAGTCCCCGATCATTGTGCCAGCGACATACGACGCGAAATCGAGCCCGACGAGGCCGCAGGCGAAATTCAGGGCGTTGAACGGCAGCACGGGTATCAGCCGCAGCCGGAGGACCGTAGAAAAAGCGTGAGCATCGGCCAGCTTTTCGAGGGCGTAGATCTTTCTCCCGCCGAGTCGCTCGACGGCATCCTTGCCGAGCAACCTCGCGAGCCAGTAGCCACCGATCGCGGCGATCGAGGCCCCGATCCAGTTGAGGAGCGTGCCCAGCTCGAAGCCGAACACTGCTCCGCCCGTAAGCGTAAGGACTGAGCCGGGCACGCCCAGTGTGCCGGCGACTGCATAAACGAGAAGGAAGAGCGGCACAGCGTACGGGGCATCGCGCAGCGCCCGCGCACGCTGGGCGAATTTGATCATCCCCCCGTGCGACAGCCCAAGATGGCGCGCGACGATGAAAGTCGCTGCCAGTATGACGACAAGAAGTCCGAGCTTGGCGCTCGCCTTAACTGTAGCACGTTGCATTGATGACCAATATGCACGACAATTCCACCGCGTTTGTGACTGGATCTGTTCCTGTTACAGCGGAATTTCATTCGAGTGAGACATCAGTAGATGAATAGAATGATAAAACGATGCCTGGGTACGACCGGCGTGATGGCCATTTTCGGGGCCATTGCGTGTGCATCCACTGGCGTTTCAAGACAATCAGCGACGTCAGCGGCGCAGGATCAGGATATGGTGGCCGGATCGCAGGTGCGGGCGGTCATGTCGGCGCTGGCTGACGACTCCATGGAAGGGCGCATGACCGCCTCGCCGGGCTCCGCGAAGGCCGCGGCATTCATCGCTGGGCAAATGAGGTCGATCGGGTTGGTTCCACAGGGTGATAGTGGCTATTTCCAGCGCGTTCCGATCGCCATCACGCGCCGGGCCAACGGGCAGGAGCGGCTGACGCTGGCGGCCAGTTTCGCGGCACTGGACACCTTTCCCGCCGACCATCGCAAGCTTGGAGTCAACGTGGTAGGGATGATCCGCGGAAGTGATCCGGCACTCTCCCAGGAAGTCGTGCTCGTCGACGCTCACTACGACCACCTCGGCATTGGCAAGCCCGTTGACGGCGATTCGATCTACAACGGCGCCGATGACGATGCTTCCGGCACGACTGCGGTCCTCGAGATCGCCAGATCGATCGCGGCGGGCCGTGCGCCACACCGGAGCATTCTCTTCGTTGCAACGACAGGCGAGGAAGTTGGCCTGTTAGGTACTCGCTGGTTCATCCAGCATCCGCCGGTTGCGCTCAAGGCGATCGTGTCGAATCTCGAGATCGAGATGATTGGTCGTCCGGACTCGTTGTCAGGTGGAGTGGGACACGCATGGCTGACGGGTTACGACCGCTCGACGATGGGCGCCACGTTCACGGCAGCGAGCCTGCCAATTGTTGCCGACAAGAGACCGGACCAGCACTTCTTCGAGCGAAGTGACAACATCGCATATGCGCAGATGGGCATTCCGGCACACACGCTGTCCAGCTACAACATGCACACGGACTACCACAAGCCGTCCGATGAGCTGTCACGTATCGATTTCGATCACATGACGCGCGTCATTATGGCTGGTGTGAAGGCGGTGCGAATCCTGGCGGATGGCCCGGTGCCGCACTGGAATCCCGGTGGACAACCGGCGCCTCGTTGACCGGTAGCATGGCAATCATGGTTTGACGTATCGATACAGGTTGTCGATACGAATTGCCCGATACGCTGCGGTAGCGGCGACGCCGGGTGCGGAGTTGAGCTGCATACGATTCACGAGCGCGCCGCTTGGGGCGACTTCGTCGATAAGGCCGAAGTTGGTCCACGCGACTACCGTATTACCGCTCGCAAGTCGCTGCACCGATCCGGTGAACTGATTGAACACGGATGGTTGTGGGAGGTACTGCCACACCATGGTCGCGGTCTTCGCGGATTCATCGACAGCGTATTCGACGGCCCGCGACACTCCGGGTGTATTGGACACGCCGTTGTCGAACACGAGGAAATGGCCGTTCGGTAACACACGCACTGAATGTTGCCCGCTGAACCCGTTTAGCGGATCGTTGATAAACGTGAATTGATTGCGCGCGCCGCCGAGTTGCCAGAGGACCTTGTGTGTGTTCGGATCGATCTTTACGATCGCACCGAGGTTGCGAAACGACGCTATGATACCGCCGTCAAGGTCGAAATCGATGGCGTTGGGATGGTCGATGGACTGGTCGTCGAGGGGAGGATCGACCTTATCGGTAGGGGTCCAGTATGCCCATCCCTGCATGAGCGTGTCGACCGCGCCGGTTGCGCTGATCCGAATGAGTTGATGCCCCGCAATCTGGTCATCGGTGCCTCCGCCATACGCTGACTGATCGACATCGCGGATGTCGTATCCATACAGATAGTCCGCGGTATGCGCTCCGCTTGCGTCGCTTGTGACGATCAGCTCGTGACCGTCGGTGTACTCACTGCCCGTTGCGGTGATACTCCTTACCGAGTCGCCTTTTGGTGTGATCTCGACGAATGCACCAGGGTCGGGATCGCCTCCCCTCGAATTGCCCACGTACACGGTCATGTCGCCGTTGGTCTGCTGCTTCGCTTCCTGCACGTACGACGGGCCACAGTCATGGTACCAACGGATGTTTCCGGCCCCATCAAATGCGATGAGGTAGCCGTGACCGGCGATGCCGGAGATGGCGGTGAGCGTGTAGCCGGACGTTGGCGACGTGCCAGACACCAGCGTCATGCTTACGCCGGCGAGTGCCTGCGGTAATGGAGGCGATGTGTAAGATGCGCCGGGCCCGAGCACGGAAGTTTCGCCGCGACGTGCTTCCAGCGTCACGTTGTAGGATGTTCCCGCGCGTAGACCGATCAGGGAGAGTGTTCCCTGGTCAGTACGGGACCAGGGTGTAACTCCAACGTCGCTGCTGTCAGAAGACGCGTAGTGCGCGCGCACCGAATCTGCGGTGCCGTGCATGAAGGCGACTTCAGCGGCGTCGGAAAGGCCCGGATTGGTGTTGATCATCCTGACGGCGAGCGGCTCAGGCGGCGCCGTCAGGTTGGGATCGGCATATTTGTCGCTGCAACCGATCGCACAAGCGAGTAAGGTCGCGCTGGCGAGCGCCAGGCGAGGGGTCGGTATCGTAGTCACAGAACGGCTCGTTGACGTTTGCACTTCCGCACATTCGACGCCAGCGGCCGACTTACATTAGGACTGTTTATGAACTGTTTATGCTTTGTTAGTGCGGGTGCCCACGCGGCCATGCCTGCTTGTCTGCGTGGTGGGGCCCGAAGATCAATCGTAGAATCGATCTGGGGTCGTCGGTCGTAACTACGGCATCCAGGCGGCCCTGCAGCGGGACGATACGAGAGAACTCCCGGTATCGGGCGTAGCTGTGAAAGAATCCCCCCGGACCGCCATGGCTAGCCTTGCCGAGCCAGATATCGGGTAGCAGCAAAAACTCTGCGGCATAGAACAGATTGAGCGTACGAGAACGTGGCAGGTCGCTCTCGATCACGTTGTAGGGCAGGCTGCCGTGCTTGCCCCACTGCACGGAAATTTGTGGCATTCCCTTGGCCGACCACGGTGTGTGCAGTATGTCGCCGTGCCAGTATGTCCAGAGATCTGTCGGGAGACGTGTGCGTCGATCATAACCGACCCAGACTTCCTCCGCGTCGCTCGCCTTGGACCATGGCACCCACTGTCCGTTGATGTCGTGGCTCCAGAGCAGATGGTACGCGATGATGGGACGTGTCGGATGAAGCACCGCGACCACGCGCTCGAGCGCAAATGGCTCGTCGCGCTGTATGTGGAGCACCGGCGCCAGTGCGGTTGCGAGTGCGACACCGGCCGAGTCCGATTGATCGGCGAGACGCATCGGGACCGACGGCAGAGTGATATGCGGACCACATGCAATCATTACTGTCGCCAGTGTCATCCAACTGCTACACGCTGATTTCTCCATTCAACAAGTCATCCAAATCCGATTACCATTCATGAAATGCTGAACCGCTCGGCCTATTCTGGAACATACTCTATTCTCGGAGTCGTTCTGCTCGCGTCGCTCATCGCCTCGGCGGGAATCGGCGCGTTCACGTTCACTCCGTCGGAGATGGTGCGACACATTGGCGAAGGGCTCGGATGGATCACGACGGCGCCATCCGACACGCTCAGCCGGAACGTGTTTCTTCAGCTCAGATTGCCGCGCGTGTTCCTCGCCGCATTGACCGGAGCCGTGCTGGGCGTGTCTGGCACGTTGATGCAGGGAATATTCCGCAACCCGATCGTAGAGCCGGGACTCGCAGGTACTTCCGCAGGTGCGGCGCTCGGCGCATCACTGGTGTTCGTGTTTGGAACCACGAGCGCGCTGGCGCGGCCGCTCGGATCGCTGGCGGTTCCCGTAATGGCATTTATCGGCGCGTTCGCCGCGACCATGCTGGTGTACCGTGTTTCCACTTCGTTCGGGAAGGTCAACGTCTTCACGTTGCTGCTGGCCGGGATCGCAGTGAATGCCGTATGCGGAGCAGGGACCGGTTTTCTCTCGTACATCGCACGCGATCCACAGGCCCGCAATATCACCTTCTGGAACCTTGGCACCTTCACCACAGCCGATTGGCGCGGTGTCGTGATGGTGGCTGTGGCGTTCGCTGGATGCTTTGCCGTTGCCGTTCGGCACGGAAAGTCGCTCAATGCTCTCATGCTGGGCGAGGACGAGGCTGCCTTTCTCGGTGCGGAACCCGAGAAGCTCATCCTGCGGCTCATCATCGTCAACACGGTGATGGTGGCCGTTGCAACTGCGATGGTTGGTGTCATCGCTTTCGTTGGACTCGTTATTCCACACGTGTTGAGAATGCTCAAGTCTTCTGATTACACATTCCTGATTCCCGCGTCCGCATTGCTGGGCGCGGTGATGATGTCGATAGTCGACGTCGTGGCGCGCATGATAATTCCACCGGCGGAGCTGCCGGTGGGAATCATAACGGCAGTTGTGGGCGCGCCGGTATTTCTCTGGATCCTGCTGCGGCAGCAACGGCGCGGCGCGGCGAGCTTCTATGGTTGAAGTTGTCGGAGCCAGCTATCGTGCTGGCGGCAATCTGATTCTCGACGACGTAACTGCGCGTTTCCGTCGTGGCCGCTTCAACGTAATTCTGGGACCGAACGGCGCCGGAAAGTCATCACTGCTCAAGATCGCGACTGGTCTGTTGCGTCCCTCGGCCGGCCAGGTTACGTACGAGGGAAAATCGGTACGCGATTTTGAACCGACCGAGCTGGCGCGGAGGCGCGCGGTGCTGTCGCAGCACGTCGAACTCGCCTTTCCCCTGCCGGTTCGGGATGTGGTTCTGATGGGTCGGTATCCGCATTACGGTCGCTCTCCGAGGGCTCACGACATCGAGATCGTCGATCGCGCGCTCGAGATGGTGGGAATGCTCGAGCGTCGCGCGCAACACTACCCGACGCTTTCCGGCGGCGAGCAGCAGAAGGTGCAGCTGGCGCGCGTACTCGCGCAGATTTGGAGCTACGATGGCGCATCGCCTCACAACTATCTCTTTCTGGATGAACCAACCGCGAGCCTCGACGTTCACTATCAGATCCATCTGCTGGACGTTGCGCGTGAATTGCTAGCACATGAATGCACTGTCGTTGCGATTCTTCACGACATGAACGTCGCGTTCCACTACGGAGATGCATTCTTTCTGATGGAGAATGGCCGTCTTGCAAAGGAAGCCGACGATGCACGCGAGCTCTCTACCGAACTCATCGAGCGGGTGTTTCGGGTGACCGCGCGACGGGTTCCAGATCCGACTAGTGGCGAGGAGATATGGCGCTTCACGCTATAGGGCTGGCTACACCATGACGACAAAAGGGGGCTCTGCGGATGCAGAGCCCCCTTTCACTTCGAACAACTCGTGCGCGCTACTCGTAGCGCAGTGCGTCGATCGGGTTCAGTGAAGCTGCGCGGCGCGCAGGCCACACTCCGAACAATATCCCCACGACGGCGGAGAACGCGAATGCAACGAGGACTGCGCTCACCGAGATAGATGCGTTCCAGTTGGCGATCTTCGTCATCGCCAGTGCCCCTCCACCTCCAATCAGAATCCCGCCGATGCCCCCCAGCATGCAGAGCACCACGGCCTCGATCAGGAACTGGAGCAGGATGTTCAGTCGTGTCGCGCCAAGCGCCTTCCGCACACCGATCTCACGTGTGCGCTCAGTCACCGACACGAGCATGATGTTCATTATACCGATTCCGCCGACGATCAGACTGACCGCTGCAATGCCGGCAAGCAGGTACGTAAAGGTCGCCGTCGTCTCCCCGAGTGTGTTGAGGAAGTCGGCCTGACTTCGAATGTTGACGTCGCTCTCCGCGCCCGGCCGGAGTCGATGCGCGCGCGCGAGGATCGACTGCGCCTCGGCCATCGTCGCCGTTACCAGCGAGTCGTTCGGAGCGAGCACATTGATCGTACGTAGCTGATCCCTTCCATAGATGCGGTAACGCATCGTCGTGATGGGGATGAGGACTTCGTCATCGGGATTACCGAATCCGGTGCCCTGACCCTTTGGCGCCAGCGTTCCGATGATCCTGAACTGAATCCCCTGGATTCGAATGGTCTCACCAATGACTGACTCGCCATTCGTGATACCGAGGTCCTGAAGTACGGCGTCGCCGAGCACCGCGACCAGTTGGCTGCCCTTGTCCTCCGCGTTCGTGAACATGCGTCCGGACGCGACGGTGTAGAGGCGAACCTGCGGATAATTCGGAGTGGTGCCGTAGATGTCGGTGCTGGTGTTCTTGTTGAGATACTGCACCTGAGCTGTCTTCTGCATTTCCGGCTCGACCTGCGTGATGAGCTTCGCATTCGTCCGGAGTGCTTCGGCATCCGCCATCGTCAACTTCGCGCGGTCGGTGCTCGACGCCAGACCGCGCGAAAAGATCTGTCCCGGCGAGATCGAAATCAGAGTTGTTCCGAGCGCGGATATCCGTGCCTTCACGGCCTCCTGGGCTCCATTTCCGATCGCCACCATCGCAATGACAGCTCCGACGCCGATAACGACGCCAAGCATCGTGAGCACCGAGCGCATTTTGTTGGCTCGGAGCGCCGTCATCGCGATCGATAGGGTTTCTCCAACAGGCATCATCTTGGACGTCCACCTCCTCCGCCTCCACCAGCGGCTGGCCGGGTCGTACTGCTTCCACCTGGCAATGCACCACCAACCATCGATCTTGCGCGCGCGCTCGACTTGTCGCGCGACGCCTGGAGAGCGATAGTCGCGAGAAGCCCGACCTCATCGCCTTCCTTCAGTCCGCTGATGACTTCGGTGTAATCGAAGTCGCTGACTCCGAGTCGTACCATCCGCGGCGACCATCCCGTCGGCGTCTTCACGAATGCTACAACGGGTGCACCAATGGCGCCCGTGCCACCGCCGGCGAACGCTGCACGCATGCATGCACGCGCAGTGTCGGCCGCGACGCTCGCACTCTTGAAGATCGCTTCCGTCTTCTTGCGGGCTGTTGTCGAATCAATCGTGCCAGCACGTGTCTGGGTGCGTATGGAATCGAGCAGGGCGCGCGCATTGACCTTGTTGAGCTTGGCCATTACGCCAGTGCAAACGGAATCCGGCACCGTGATGCCGCCTCCGAACCCACCGCCGCCAGCGCCGCCAGCGCCGCCGCCAGCGCCGCCACTGCGGCCACCCCGAGCTCCGCCGGCACGGGCACCGCCTCCGCCACCGGCGGCACCAGCCCCAGGAGCGCCACCAGCGCCTCCTCCACCAAACCCGCCACCGCGGCGCACGCCAAGGGCGTCCATCGTGTCCTGACTGATGTTCAGCTCTGCGCCGATATCAACTGCATCCTTCATGCTTCTCACAGCGTCGTTCGGCACCGCGATCACATTACGCCGCTGCTGCGTTATGATGGAAACTTCGCCGTTCATGCCTGGGAGCAGCGCCAGGTCCGTGTTTGGCAGTGAGACGAGAACCGGGAACATGGTAACGCTGTTCTGGATGACAGCCTGCGGCTGAACCTTCTCCACAGTGCCGGCGAACGTGCGGCCGGGGAACGCATCGATCGTGACCGAGACCGGCATGCCTTCGTGAACGTTGCCGACGTCCGTCTCGTTGACGAGTGCCTGCATGCGAACATGATGCAGATCGGCCACGGTGAGGATCGTGCTACCACCACCAACGTTCGATGTGGCCGATGAAACGACCGTCCCGACAGCGGCGGTCTTGCTGATGACCGTACCAGATACCTGCGACCGGAGCGTGGCGTAGTCCAGGTTCTGTTGTGCAGTGCTGAGCGCGGCCTGCGCAGCGACCAGCTGCGCACGTTGCGTTGGCGGCATTGATGATTGCCGTCTCGTGCTCGTCGGCCGTTATCACCTTCTGGGCATAGAGATCATTCGCGCGCTGCAGCGCGGCCTTGGTAACCGTGACGTTCGCCTCCGCAGCCGCTTCAGCAGATTTGGTGCGCTGATAATCGTTGTTCAGAGTGCGCGTGTCGATCTGCACCAGCAAATCGCCGGGTTTGACAACCTGGCCGATTTCTACCGGCATCTTCATTACGAGGCCCGATGCCTGAGACTTCACAGGCACCGTATCTTCCGGCTCTACGGTTCCCGTTGCCTGGGCCGTGACGATGATGTCGCGACGTGCGATCTGAACCGTGGGGACCGCTGCCTGGTCATTCTTTTTCTTGCTGCAAGCGCCGATTGACGTTACCGCCAATACGAGGAGCAGCTTGGTACGTCCGTTCATCGTGTGACTCCGTTCGATCCGGTTGTGACGGTGACGAGTGGCTGCCCAATGAGTGCTTCGATCTGCGCCGTTGCCAACCGTACTGTGTTGCGCGCGGCGATGAGGTTTGCTTGTGCCTGGTTCAATGTCGTCTGAGCTGTGAGCAAGTCTACGATCGTTGATAGTCCGAGATTGTACCGCTGCTGCACCACGCGCACGTTTTCAGTTGCCGCGGCAATCGAGGCCGTCTGGACCAGGACCTGCTCCTGCCCGAGACGAAGTGCGTCGATGTACTGCACGGATAGTTGTTGCGCCGCCAGCTTGGCGTCCCGCAGCGTCGCCGCAGCGTTGGCCTGATTGATGGTGGCGTTCGCCAACTGTCCTTCCCTCTGGAATCCATTGAAAATCGGTATGCTCATTGAGAAGTTGAGCTGTCCGGTGTATATGAAAGGGTCGTTGCCAAGCCCATATGCTCCGGCGCCACTCCCGCCGCGTGAGTAGTTGGCGCTGATTGTCGGCAGGTACGCGGCGCGTGCTGCCTTGCGTCGCTGTTCGGCGGCAGTCAGCAGATAAACGTCCTGAGCAATATTGGGCGCAGCCTCTGCTCGTGCGACAACTGCGGCACTGTCGATCTGCACCGTGTCGCGCGCTGTGACTTCTGGATCGTTGAGCGCAGCTGAAAGTGGCACGCTCGATCCCACGAGTCGGGTGAGCGTCGCGTTGGCGTCGCGCCTCGCATTCTGCGCAGAGCGAAGTGCCAGCTGCGCATTTGCAATCTGCACGACCGCAGTCAGTGAATCAGACGCAGTCGCGGCACCCGCTACAACACGCCGGCGCGACGCATCCAGTTGCTGAACCGCCTGCGCCAGTTGGGTGCGTGCTGCTTCTTCACTCTCGAGCGCCGAGAGCGACGCATAGAACTGCTGCTCCACGTTCAGCGCGATTGTGAACGATTGCGTGACCGCGCCCTGTGTAGCCGCTGCAGCCTCGGCCTTCGCGGCATTGAGATTCGGAAAGTTCTGGAAGTTGAACAACTGAGCGCTGAATCCCAGCGAATTGCTGTAGTTCCATTTATCGCCAGCGATGGTTACAGTCTCACCCGCAGAGTTCACGCGCGTAAGTGATCCTGCACCGGTGAACTGGCGACCTGCGCCAAAGCTCGCCGTGATGCTTGGCAAAAACGCGCCGTAAGCGGTGCGGACAGCCACCCTGCCCGATTCCACACTGCCGCGCGCGCCAATCGCCGCCGGCGAGTTTTGCTGCGCGAGCCGGATGGCCTCCGAGAGCGTGACCGGCTGAGTGCCGGCGCTCACGGAATCCTGAGTCTTCGTGGCGCCCTGTGCCCCTGCGGCAACGACGGGAAGGAGTGCGACTCCCAGAATCAGAAGAAGCAGGCCTCCTGTCCGTCCTGCGGTGCTGACGCCCCAACGGCCGGAAATTCCTCTAGGCTGCAATTGAATTGTCATGAAAGTTGTTTGTACCGGCCCGCGGCGGGCACCGTGTGCCGTCGCTGCCAGTCTAGCAGCGTCCGCAGGCCTCTGCGTTTCCGGCGTTCCGCCGGAGAGGTCGAAAAATATTCGGCCTCTTCTAACATCATTACAGGTTGCTACGCCAAAACGTTTGGAATTGCCTTCCGGCCGCCGACGTTCTCCGATCCTGACCTCGCCCAGCGGCCGCTGCGCGATTTATGCAACATGGGTTTGGGAACCACATTCGCGCCTTGGGCGCTCATGGAGTGCATGGCCACATGGGTACTGGTATTGATCGCAAGCAGGCACGCACACGCCGCCGCCTGATAGACGACCCGGCACAAACTTCCGCAGTTGCTAACGCCCACCAGGCGCCGACTCCCACCCCCCCGATCTACCCGAAAACCTCCGGTGAGTTCGAAGCCGCACGTACCGCCCTCGAGCTTCTTTTCGGGCCCCCCGAGCAACGAACCTTCGCAGTCCAGTTCTGGAACGGAGAGGTCGATGGCGCCAACGATGCTACGCCCGCCTTCACGCTCGTGCTGAACCATCCCGGCACGCTGCGCCGGATGTTGCGTCCCCCATTCGAGCTTTCCATCTGCGAAGCCTTCATCGCAGCCGATTTCGACGTCATTGGCGATATCGAGCGGGCCACCGCGCTCGAACGCAATCTGAGGGGCGGCCTCGCCAGTCCATTCCGCCTCGCGCGGCTTACCCGCGCGCTACTGACTCTTCCCGTCGGCGATACGCCGGCCCCACATCCAGTCGTCAGAGCACCCGAGACCGGCGCGCTTCATACCCCGGAGCGCGACGCCGCAGCCGTGAGATCTCATTACGACGTCGGCAATGACTTCTACAAGCTCTGGCTTGATAAACGAATGGTCTATTCCTGTGGCTACTTCACAAACATCGATGCATCGCTCGACGACGCGCAGGAAGCCAAGCTTGAGCACATCTGCCGAAAGCTCCGACTGAGCCCTGGAGAAAAAATGCTGGACGTGGGCTGCGGCTGGGGCGGTCTCATAATGCATGCTGCCGAGCGCTTTGGCGTCAACGCCCTCGGGATAACGCTCAGTTACGAACAGGCTGCATTTGCACGGGAGCGAATCCGGGAAAAAGGCCTCGAATCGCGCTGCACGGTCGAGGTGCGCGACTACCGCCATCTGACGGCAGATCAAGATTTCGATAAGATTGCCAGCGTCGGCATGGTCGAGCACGTGGGGCGCGCCAAGCTGCCCGTGTATTTCGAGCGGCTCTTCAAGTATCTGCGGCCCGGCGGGCTGCTGTTGAACCACGGAATCGTCCACGCGGCTGGCAACCAGAAACCCAAGCTTCGTGATCGGGTTTTCGAGAGAGTGTGGGGCGATAACGCCTTCATCAACACCTATGTGTTCCCTGACGGTGAATTGCCTGAGCTCGCAGAAGTCGTTTCGACCGCCGAAGCTGCCGGCTTCGAGACGCGCGATGCGGAGTCGCTACGCGAGCACTACGCGCTCACGTTGCGCAAGTGGGTGCAGAGGCTGGAAGCCGAGCGTGCTACCGCCGTGGCATCTGTGGGAGAGGAGATCTACAGGATCTGGCGGCTGTACATGGCTGCTTCAGCATATGGATTCGCTTCCGGGCGGCTGGCGATAGATCAGTTGTTGTTGGCGAAACGCAGGGATGACGGCAGCTCGGAGATCCCGCTAACTCGAGCTGACATCTATGCGTAAGGTAAAACGGTTACAATTGACGGCATGAAAGGTCGCCGCCATGGCATCGCGTTGGTCGCTGTATTCATCTCACTTGCAATTCTTCCGACCGCATCTGTTGCCGCGCAAGAGGCCATACAAGACGCCATAAGTGATACATCGGTCCATCACAGCGATGTCCTGAGTCGACGCGATGCGATCACTGCGGCTGCATTCGTGCTGGGCACTGCGGCGGTCATGCCGTTGGACCGCCACATTGCAGTCGAATCACAACGGCAGTCGCTGCAGAACAACACCGCACTCAGGCACACGATGACCGGCTTCCGCGTGCTCGGCGAGCCAGGCTCAATCATCATCGCTGGCGCGACGTACGTGTATGGACGGGTCGAAGATTCGCCACGCTCAGCGGAGCTCGGACTCCGTACGATCGAGTCCATAGGTGCGGCCGGGCTCACCACACTGGCGATCAAGGGATTCGCCGGCCGTGCTCGCCCATTCGTCAGCAGCGACACGAATCCGCACATGTACAAATTCGGTCGCGGATTTCACGATGACAACTACACGTCGTTCCCATCGGGTCACGTCACGACGGCGTTTGCCGCAGCGTCTGCTGTAAGCCAGGAGATCGGATACCTGTGGCCACATGCGTCCCATCTGTGGACGCCCGTACTATTTACATCCGCGTCCCTTGTCGGGGCTGCACGAATCTATGAGGACAAGCATTGGGCAAGTGACGTCGTAGCCGGCGCAGCAGTCGGGACGCTCGTATCCAGAGTGGTCGTCCGGTACGCGCGAGCACATCCGCACAATGCTATCGACAGGTGGCTGCTTCCCGTTGGCGTATCTCAGATGAGCGGCGGACGCGCGATGACCTTTGCCTGGAATTACAGATGGTAATGGCGCGTACGACACGCGCCTGATCTCAGGGCGTGTTCACCAGTGCAAACGTCAGCTCGTCCGCAATCTCCGCGATGAGCTTCATCGTCGGCCGGTAACCGTGACTGCTCTGGGTCTCGACTCCTCACCATCACCGGCCTCGGACACGCCTGTGCCGCCTGTAATGCCGCTACGTACTTGTACGTATGACTCGGCACCACACGATCGTCATGGTCCGCAGTAGTTGCAAGCGTCGCGGGATAGCACGTTCCGGCCCGGATGTTCTGCAACGGCGAGTACTTGAGCAGCACCGGGAACATCGCCGAGTCCGACGACGATCCATATTCTGTGGCCCATGCGGCTCCGCCGGTGAACCTGTCGTAGCGAAGCATGTCCATCACGCCGACAGCGGGAAGTGCGACAGCGAACAGGTCGGGACGCTGTGTTGTAACCGCGCCGACAAGTAGTCCGCCGTTCGACCCGCCCTGCATGATCAACTTGCGCGCCGACGTGTATCGTTCCGTAACCAGATATTCCGCTGCGGCGACGAAATCGTCGAACACGTTCTGCTTCCTTGCGAGCATGCCCGCCTCGTGCCATGCCTCACCATATTCACCGCCGCCGCGAATGTTCGCGGTTACGTAGATGCCCCCACGCTCTACCCATGCCGGAATTGCGGGGCTGAACGCTGGCAGCACACTGACGTCGAAGCCACCATACGCGTACAGGATTGTCGGATGCGAGCCGTCCAACACCGTTCCCCTCTTCATTGTGATGAAGAGCGGGATCTTCGTACCGTCTTTCGAAGTCGCGAAGACCTGACGGGTCTCGTACGTCGCTGGATCGAACGTCAGCCTGGTCCGCTCGAACGGTCTGGTCTCGTGAGACTCCACGTTGAACTGGTACACACTCGTCGGAACGAGTGGCGACGTGAATGCATAGAACATCTCCGGCGTGTCATTCCGTGCGCTCAGTCCGCTCACCGTACCCACCCCCGGCAACGGAATTGCGCCGAGGGGTTTGCCCAGAACGTCGAAAACGCGTACGATGCTCTTCACATCCTCGAGATACTGAACGACGATTCGGCCGCCGGCCATTGTCGCCGATTCTATAGCGAAGTTCGATTCCGGAATTACGGTACGCATGTGCGCGCGGTCTGCAGTCGCAAGATCCAGCGACACGATACGACGGCGTGGCGAGCCCTCGTCGGTCAGAATGTACGCGGTAGAGCCGACGTTGCCGATTACGTGAAATTGTGCGAGATCCTGGCTCACGATCGAAGTGAGTGGAGTGCTCACGCTCGGATGCATGGGATCAGCCAGATCAGCGAAGTACAACCGGTTCCTGTTGTCTGCGCCCGCGCTTGCGGTGCAGAACACGTAACGGCCGTCGTCGCTGACGTTGCATCCCACGAAGTAACGGACGAGCTCGCCACCGCCAAGGATCGCACGATCGTCTGCCTGGGGCGTGCCCACGGTGTGATAGTAGACTGCGTGCCCGGATAGTGCTGCGGATAACGCCCTGCCGGCAGGCGGCTCTGGATAGCGCGAGTAGAAAAACCCACGACCATCGCGCGTCCATGAAAGCTCCGAGAAACGCACCCAGCGCAACGTATCGGCTACATCCTGACCCGATGCAACGTCGCGAATGTGTACCGTGCGCCAGTCTGCGCCACCCTGCGCGAGTGCGTAGGCGAGGTAGCGTCCATCGGGAGACGGAGCCGATTCCTGCAATGCGATCGATCCGTCAGCGGAGAGCGTATTGGGATCGAGCACGGCGCGCGGCGTGCCATCCACACCGTCGCGCACGTAGAGCACCGCCTGGTTCTGGAGACCCGCGTTGCGCCGGTAGAAAAGTCGCTTTCCGGGAATCATCTGCGGCACCGTCACGCGTGCGTAGTTGAAAAGCTCCGTCAGTCGGTTGCGCAGCGTGTCGCGCAACGGGAACTGCGCCAGGAACGAGTTGGTGAAGTGATTCTGTTCGCCGATCCACGCCGCGGTTTGCGGACTGTTCAGATCTTCCATCCAGCGGTACGGATCCGGGACCCGGGTTCCGAAGTAGTCGTCGGAAACCGCGCCGCGATGCGTCTGGGGATATTTCACTTGCTGTGCGTTGATTGCTGGAGTCGCGATGCCGCTGCCGAGGAGCAGCCATGCAACTAGAAGACGGAACGACATGATCGTCGTTTCCTCAGGCCGTCGTTCCCGCTACCGCGGGAGACGTATGTTGCAAGTCGGTACGATGGATGCGCCACACCAGTGAAGCATACGCTCCGGCGCGGCGAGTGTGAAGCCGCGCCACGCACCCTCGGCGCCTCCGCGCGCTTCCGGCGCCTCGCGCGCTTTTCCGGCGCCTACGCGCTCTTCTTCCGGCGCGTCGCAGTCTTCCTGCGTGCTCGTGCTGCTCGCGCTGCTCGTGCTGGCTTCTTCTTGCCTTCTGCAAGACTCTCACGCAGACGCGCCATGAGGTCGATGACCTTGTCGTCGTGCGTGGCTGCGGCTGTCGTCCGCACACCCTTCACCTTCTTGCCGCTCATCTTCGCGCGAATGATCTTCATGAGATTCGCGCGGTATTCGTCGGTGTACTTATCAGGGTCGAAATCGGCCGCAAGGTTGTGCACCAGCTGCTCCGCCATGTGGAGCTCCTGTGGCCGCACGTCGGCACGTTTGGGGAAGTGAAGCTCGTCGGTCTCCACCAGCTCGTTCGCGAACCGCATTATCTCCAGCATCAACGCGTCGCCGCTCGCCTTGATGCCCACGAGATGCTGCGTGTTACGCATCACGATCTTCCCGATTCCCACGACGTTCGTATTGCTGATTGCAGCGCGCAGCAGCGCGTATGGCTTCTCGCCGCCCTTGGTGGGCGTCAGGTAGTATGGCGTCTCGAAGTATCGCGGATCGATCTCGGCCTGCTCCACGAAATCCAGAATCTCGATCGACGTCGATTTACCAAGCGCCGCTGCCTTGAAATCCTGGTCGGTGAGTACGACGTACTGCCCCTTCTCGAACTCGAATCCCTTCACGATGTCATCCCACGCGAGCGGCCCATCTCCCTTTGCGGAGAAGCGCTCGTACTTTACCGGTGAGAGGTCCTTCTTGTACAGAAGGCGGAAGCTGACGTGGTCTTCCCTCACGGCCGGACGTAGCTCGACCGGAATGCTCACGAGACCGAAGCTGAGTGACCCTTTCCAGACGCTAGCCATGTTACCCATCTCCTCGTGAAGGCCGGTGAAGCCCGGTCCTTGCAAACGAGAAAGGAAGCAAGAGAAGTGCCGAATGTAGAATACAATATTTGTGATACCGTACTGATCCGAACGATCGTTCGACCAGACTCTCAACCGAAATCCATGACAACTCGCTCGTCCGCTACCGCTCTCGCCAATCCTGTTTTCAGTCGGACTCGGTGCCTGCGCGCCAATGCCCAACGTCGCCGCGACACCAGCCGCAGCACGGGCTCAACAACTACCGCGCGCGACGTCCAGTGGTCCCGTGTATCCGCCGAGCACGCCGCGATCTTCATCGAGACGTATCGCGCTGCAGCCAACAGGCTCGAGTCCCTCTCCGCTGGCCTCGCGCCGGGATCGTGGGGTGTGATTCTGGACGCCGACGAAACTGTTCTCGACAACTCGGATTATGAGTTAGCCCGTGTACCGTTCGGCGGATCGTTCGATGCCAATGCCTGGGATGCCTGGGTAGCGGCCGGACGCGCGCCGGCACTTCCCGGAGCTGTCACGTTCACCAGCCGCGTGCATCAGCTCGGTGGCAAGGTTGTGATCGTCAGCAATCGAAGCGACAAGGGATGTCCAGCCACCCGCGCCAACCTCGATCGGGTCTCGATCAAGGCGGATCTGGTTGTGTGCAAGACCGACAACGATGACAAGAACCCGCGCTTCGACGCCGTGCAGAACGGTACCGCGTCGCCCGGCTTCCCGGCGATAGCAGTCCTCGAATGGGTTGGCGATAACATCCAGGATTTTCCGCACCTTTCCCAGGCAATTCGGAGTGAGCCTGAAAGCGCCTTCGCCAGATTCGGCGACACTTTCTTCGCTCTTCCGAACCCGATGTATGGATCATGGCAGAGCAATCCGCTCAAGTAGCCGCGACGCTGCCATGAGCCCGCCTGTCGGCGACACCCGTCCGGGACCCGAGCCCATGTACGCCAGTGTGGGTCACGAAATCCCCACCGGCCGGAGCTGGACTTTCGAGCCCAAGTACGACGGCGTCCGAGCAGTCGCACAAGTAACAGCACGCGGTGTGCGCCTCATGACTCGAAATGGAAACGACAAGGCGCGGCAGTTTCCTGAAATCACTGCGGCGCTCGCCGAGCTGGGTGTGCAACTTGGTCAGCCATTCACACTCGATGGAGAGATCGTTGCCCTGCTGCGCGGCGAGCCTGCTCGATTCCAGGCTCTGCAGAGCCGCATGCATCTGAAAGGCGCCGATGACATCGCGGCCGCGGCTCAACACATGCCTGCCGCACTCATTGCCTTCGATATCCTGAGCGACGACGGCACAAACCTCACTCGGCTCCCCTGGACAGATCGCCGCGAGCATCTCGAATCACTCTTTGCCGGGCTGGCGACGACCAAACGCGGCCGTGCCGCCGATCCCGTCGCCCGACACATTCGTCTCTCGCCGACGAGACGAGATGGTAGCGCGATGCTTAAACGCGCAACGGATAAAGGCTGGGAAGGCGTCATTGCAAAACGCACCGACGCGCGCTACACGCCCGGTGCTCGATCCGACGCATGGCTCAAGCTCAAGATCGACTTCGAGCAGGAGTTCGTCGTCGGCGGCTTCACCGCGCCACGCAAAAGCCGCAAGGACATCGGCGCTCTTCTGCTGGGATACTACGACGCGCGCGCCAAGTTGATCTACGCCGGCCACATGGGCGGCGGCTTCACTCGCGAAGGCCTTCGAGCGATGCGCCAACGCCTCGACCCGTTGATCCGAAAGACGTCGCCGTTTGAAGAGGAGCCACGAACAAACGAGCCAGCGACGTGGGTAAGGCCGAAAGTGGTTGTCGAAGTGAAGTTCAGCGAATGGACCGCCGATGGCCGCCTTCGCCAGCCGATATTCCTCGGCGTCCGCGATGATAAACCTGCCCGGGAGGTTACCTACGAGCCCGAGAGTATCCAGCGGCGCATCGTGGGGTAACGGTTGAAAACCGGTTCTGGCGCGAGGAATGCGCTATGGCCGGATAAATCGTGATCAGGAGAAACAAATGCGCTTCAAGGCAGTTGCACTCGCTCTCAGTTTGACGTGTCTGGGGGGCGCCGTGGCGTGCAACAACGCTTCCTCGTCGGGCGCCGGCGGCGCGGCCGCCCCGGAACAGGTTACCACGCTCAAGGTGGACAATCAGGGTTCCCTGGACATGGATGTATATGTCGTTCGCGACCCTGGTGGCCAGAGAATTCGTCTCGGTACGGCGACCGCCGCGACCGTTACGAAAATGAAGATCCCGTCCGATGTCCTGATTGGAGCGAATACCTCGCTGCGCTTCATTGCAGATCCGATCGGCGGACTTCGTCCGTCGGTCAGTAGCTCGATCCTCGTGACACGCGGCGATGAGGTCACGTTGCAGATTCCGCCCCGGTAGCGCGTTAGAGTTACGTCGCACGGATTGCGACTGGCAGCGCAGTATATTCAGCGACGGTACGAAAATCACTCGTACCGTCGTTTTTTTGTGCGACGTTTACCGTCACCGCCAGTTGGCACGAGCAATCGACATGAGCAACTCGCCACTCCCCACGCGCGACGCCGCAGTTGCGCTGATGTACGAATACACGCCATCGGAATCGCTTCGGAAGCACATGCTTGGAGTGGAAGCGGCCATGCGCGCCTACGCCACTCACCATGGCGAGGATGTGGAACGATGGGGGCTAGCCGGCCTGATGCATGACTTCGATTACGAGCGTTTCCCAAACGCGAATCGGTCCGCGACGGAAGAGCATCCGAGTGAGGGCGTGAGAATCCTGCGCGCACTCGGATACCCCGAGGATGTTCTCGACGCGATCATGGGTCACGCAGCGTACACCGGCACACCGCGGACCACTCTGATGTCGCGCACACTCTTCGCGGTGGATGAGCTGACCGGACTCATCACCGCGACAGCGCTCGTCAAGCCATCGAGGTCCGTGCACGACGTCGAGCCTCGCTCGGTACGGAAGAAGATGAAGGACAAGGCGTTCGCGCGCGGCGTGAGTCGCGAGGACGTCGTTCAGGGCGCACAGGAGCTCGGTGTCGACCTCGACGAGCACATTGCGTTCGTAGTTGCCGCGCTACAAGGCTCTGCAGAGGCGATCGGTTTGCAGGGAACCCCGGCAGTCTAATCGCGCGGGTTGCTCGCCCACACCGTCAGCTCGGTTATCATGGCACGGTCGTCCAGGGCAAGCATGCCCACGATGGCGGCGGCGATATCCGAGCCGCGCAACTTGCTCGGATTGTCCGCACGTTCCGTTCCGCGGGCGCGATGCGCGAAGTCGGTCAGCACCTCGCTAGGATTGATCTGCATCACGCGAATGTTGCTCTTCCGCAGCTCCGCGCGCCAGCATTCCGTGAGCGATGCAAGGGCGAACTTGGACGAGGAGTAAGCCGACCCGTTTGCCGAGCCGTGCGCCGCCGATGTCGATGCGACGTTCACGATGTTGCCATACGATTGCTTGATGAAGTACCTGGCCGACTCGCGTGCGGCGAGCGTCGCGCCGAGCACGTTCGTCTCCCATACCGCCCGCATGTCATCGACGGTTGTCTCGAGCAGCGGCGCAAAACGGCCGAACCCGGCGTTGTTGATGAGCGCGTCGTAGCCGCCGAGCGCGTCGATCACCTTTGGAATGAGCGCAACGACGTCGGCTTCGTGGCTCACGTCCGCGACGAATGGGCTGGCGCCGATCTCACCGGCGACCTTCTCGATACTCGCGCGGTCCCGTCCGCAGATCGCCACTCGTGCGCCCAGCTCGGTCAGTGCGAGAGCCGTCGCCTTTCCAATTCCGCTCGACCCGCCTGTTACAAGCACCCGCGCCCTGGCAACGTTCATCGTAATCCTCTGTTCGTCGATGGTTAGAATTATTCATTATGCAGAAGAACCAGTTTGAAGATACGATAATCGCTGGCGGCGGTCCCATCGGGCTGGCGTGCGCGATTTCAGCCAGAAAGTGCGGGATCGATCCGCTCATAATCGAAGCCGGCGCCATCGCCGATTCGATCGTGCGTTACCCCATTGGCATGGGATTCTTCACCACGCCGGAGCTGCTGGAGATCGGTGGCCATCCGTTCGTCTCCGTGGGACAGAAGCCCACTCGTGAGGAAGCTCTCAAGTACTATCGCGGTGTGGTACGTACCGATAAGCTGCGCGTCCGGACCTACACGAGACTCGTGACCGCGCAACGCGTTGATGACATAATTCAGTGCACAGTTGCGACGCCGAGTGGCGAGACTGTCATCGGCTGCAAGCGTCTTGTGCTGGCGACCGGATATTTCGGTGAGCCCAATCTCATGGACGTACCTGGCGAGTCGCTTCCGTTTGTCCACCACTATTTTGACGAGCCACATCGCAGCTTCGGGCTGGATGTCGTGGTCATCGGCGGACGCAACTCAGCGGTTGAGGCAGCACTGGAGCTGTTTCGCGCCGGCGCTCGCGTTACGCTGGTATATCGCGGCACCGTGTTTCCAGCAAGCGTCAAGTACTGGGTCAAACCCGACATCGAAAATCGAATTGCCGCTGGCGAGATCTCCGCGCGGCTTGGCGCGACGGTGTTGCGAATCGAACACGGCGCAGTGATCATACGCAACGCCGAGGGAATGGAAGAGGCGCTGCACGCGGATCGGGTGTACGCACTGACGGGATTTCGCGCGGACTTCGCGCTGTTTCGGCGACTGGGTATCGAGTTGGAGCCAGATACCGAACGTGCGTCGGTGAATCCCGATACGCTCGAGACCAACGTGCCCGGCATATACATGGCCGGTAGTATCGTTGCCGGCCGATACACGTCCGGCATATTCATCGAGAACGGCCGCTTCGATGGCGACAAGATCTTCCGCTGCTGACGGCGAGGACGAGCGCGCACTGCGTGTGAATGACAGGCTCGCGATCCCGCGCGCCGAGCTCGGAGTGCGCGCGACACGAGCATCAGGCGCGGGCGGTCAGCACGTCAACAAGACATCCACGCGCGTAGAGATCACGTGGAACGTCGCGTCGTCGCAAGTATTGAGCGATGAAGATCGTGCGCGTCTCATCACGCGCCTCGCTTCTCGCCTGAGTGACGACGGCGAGCTCCGCGTCGTAGCGAGCGATACGCGCAGTCAACTGCAGAATCGCGAGCTGGCCGAAACGCGGCTTGGCGACATGGTGCGGCGCGCGCTCGTCATCCCCAAGGCACGCAGAAAGACGCGGCCGAGCCGTGCGGCGAAGCAGGCGCGGCTCGATGACAAACGCAAACTTTCAGAGAAGAAGCGCGTGCGTCGCAGCAATGCCGACGACTGATTTTGTTCGACTTACGTTCGACTGATCCCACATCGTGATTAAACAGAAGCGTTTTGACGGCGGCTACTTCGACAAGTGGTACCGCCATCCCAAGCATCGTGTGGGATCGACCGCCGATCTCAAGCGACTGATCAGCTTCGCCGTGGCCGCGACGGAGTACGTGCTCGCGCATCCGGTCCGCTCCGTGCTGGATGTCGGCGCTGGTGAGGGACGCTGGCGACCCGTACTCAGGACACTTCGTCCGTCGGTACGATATCAGGGTGTCGATCCGAGCGCATATGCAGTGCGTCGTTTCGGCAAGCGCCGCAACATCGTGCAGGGAACAGTAGATGATCTGCCGCGGCTCCTGCCCGATCGCAGCTTCGACATGGTGGTGTGTTGCAGCGTCATCAACTACCTGCCGCGTGATGTAATGATACGCGCGATTCGCAACATCGCCGACCGTACGGCGGGACTTGCATACCTGGAGATATTCGCGTCGGAGGATGAAGTCGAAGGCGACACTACAGGCTGGCATGCCGAATCCCGCGCGTCGTACCGGCGGATCATTCGTGACGCCGGTCTCGTCCCGTGTGGACTCCATTGCTACATCCCGAGCGACAATGTGTCGACGCTCGTGGGACTCGAGCGCGCCTGATACTCGCGCTTTTCAGTACCGCGTTCCGTCGCCGATGCCGTATTTCGCGCGCAACACAGCGAAATGCTCGGCCAGTCCTTCACGATATTTCTCCCCCACATTCCGGCCGTGGGAGTAGCTCGCGTGATAACGCGCGGCCAGCTCGGGGAATTCCTGCTCGATGAACGGCAGATACCGCAGCCGCGCGCTTCGATCGAGTCTCAGTGCGCACGCACCGATCCGAACGGCGCCCGCCTCGGCGACACGACGCACGAGCTCATCCAGCGCGGCTGGATCGTCGGTGATGCCAGGAAGAACTGGCATGCAGTTCACGCCCGTCTCGATCCCCGCATCGCGCAGACGTGCGATCGCGCGCAGTCGTGAATCCGGCGTTGGCGAGCGCGGCTCCACCCGTCGTGCGAGCTCGCGATCGACCGTGATGAGCGAGATCTGAACGTGAATGCGTGAGTGGCGCGCAATACGCTTGAGCAGATCCACGTCGCGTGTGATCAGCGGACTCTTGCTGATGATCACTATGTTGAGCCCGGGGTGCTCCGCCAGCACTTCCAGAATCCTGCGCGTCACGCGAAAGCGCCGCTCTGCCGGTTGATAAGGGTCGGTCGCCGAGCCGATGAGTATCGTGTCGCCGTTTATGAGACCGAGATACCGCTCGCCACCTGTGCGGAGCGCGCGTGCGAGAATCTCCGGCGCGTCGCGCTTGACGAAGATTCTTCGCTCGAACGCCAGCCAGGGAGCCATGCTCTCGAAATCGTCGGAGAGCCCGTCTTCCAGACGATCGTGGTCCGCCGCGCGCTCCATCACGTAACGGTGCGCGTATCTGGCGTAGCAATAGGTGCAACCGAACGCGCAGCCGACGTACGGGTTCACTGACCAGAAGTTCATCCCGGTCACTTCAGGAGGGTTGAGAACGGACCGCGCACGCGTGGCGAAATAACGTATGTCGCCCTGCTCACCCAACGCCGGTAGCATCTCGAACGACCGTTCGACATCCGGTGGAAACAGCGGAAGCTGCCGCCCGCCACTCTTGAGCCGTAGCATGATGGGAAGTATACCGAATGGATACCGAAAGTGAAACGATGCGACGGCGGGCAGTCGTAGATTATTCCGTATGATTCCACGGCCATCGCTTACCATCGTTTCGTCGCGCCGAAGCGCTGCGATCACCCTCTCGATTGCACTCGCAATCACGTTCTCCGCCACCTTCGCCTCAGCTGCTCAGGCTCAGTGGAGCCCGCGGAATCCCGGGACCGACGCCTCGTTTCGTGGGATGAGTATCGTCGACAGCAACGTCGTCTGGATCAGCGGAACCAGGGCGACGTTTGCGTGGAGTAACGATGCCGGGCGAAGCTGGCACCCCGGCAACGTTACAGCAGCAGGATCGTTCGATTTTCGAGCCGTCCACGCATTCTCGCTCGATACAGCGCTCCTGATGGTGTCGGCTCAGGACACTGCGCTCATCTACCGAACCACGGATCGGGGCAGGACCTGGACGCTCCAGTATCAGGACGAAAGCAAGGGTGCCTTCCTCGACGGTATGGCCTTCTTCGACTCGCGTCATGGGCTGGCGGTCGGCGATCCGATGAACGGCCGCTTCGTAATTCTCGAAACGAACGACGGCGGCCAGCACTGGTCTCGAATTCCCGATGCCGGACTCCCACCAGCTCTCCCCGGAGAAGGGGCGTTCGCGGCGAGTGGGACCTCGCTGGTCACATGCGGACCCAATGACGCATGGCTGGGCACGGGTGGTGCGGCGGCGTCGCGGGTCTTCCACTCTTCTGATGGAGGCCGGAACTGGTCGGTCGTGGAAACACCAATCAAGGCAGGTGTCGCGGCAGCCGGGATCTTCTCACTCGCCTGTCGTGACACGCATCATCTCGTTGCAGTCGGCGGCAACTACTCCAAGCCGGATGCTTCCGCCGTAACCGTCGCGCGGAGCGACGACGGAGGATCGACGTGGATCGCCGCTGCGCCTCAACCGTCGACTGGCTTTCTGTCCGGAGTGGCGTACCTCGACGCACGCAAGACAGGCAAACGACTGATTGCCGTGGGAACCGAGGGAACATCGTTCTCGGTTGATTCCGGTGTCACCTGGTCGCGCCTCGACTCGCTATCACTCAACGTCGTGATGTCGGAAACTGATGGCGCTGCCATGGCGGCCGGTGCTCGCGGAAAAGTCGCGATTCTCGATGGCTTGCACACGGGCGTAAAGATCGAGAAACGTTTGCCGTAGCAATTCCGAAGTTGCCTCACAACGGCGCGCCTCTTGCTTCACCCACTGTCAACGGGACCCGTCGCGTCGTGAGTACGGCCCCGGCCACAGCTACGAACGGAGACTTGTAACATGTCGTGGATTTGGTGGATCATCGTGGGGCTCATCGCCGGCTGGGCAACCGGGCGAATCATGAAGGGCTCCGGTTATGGCCCGCTCATGGACATCGTCCTCGGTATCATCGGCGGTGTAATCGGCGGTTGGATAATGACGGCGCTCGGCGTTGGAATGGGCGGCGGTATCATCTGGTCGATTATCGTCGCCATAATCGGCGCGGTGATACTGGTCTGGATCGTTCGTCTGATTACAGGAAACCGCACCGCAGTCTGACACTTGTTGTCGTCCGAGAGCACGAGGACGATGATTGCATGAAAAAAAGTCCGGCGCTTACCCGAGCGCCGGACTTTTTGTCGCTGCACACGTTACTACACGAAGAACGACACGATCATCGCCAGAGCGGCAACTCCCATCAATACTGCTGCTGCCCATCCCAGAACGTTGAGCAATCTGCCGTTCTTGTAACGCCCCATGATCTTCTCATTATTGCACACCATGAGAATGATCACGATCAACGGCGGCGCCAGAACTCCGTTCATTACCGCGGACCAGACCAGCATCTTCATTGCATTCAGCTTGGTCAACGCCAGCACGGTGCCCATTGCCATCGCAATCACCATCACACCGTAGAACACACGCGCACCGTCCGGCTTCTCATCCATGCCGCCCTTGAATGCTCCGGCTTCTGCAATGGCATACGCCGCCGAACCGGCTAACACTGGAACACCGAGCATTCCCGTTCCGATGATCCCGAGCGCGAAGACCCAGTACGCCAGTGGCCCTGCAAGAGGGCGCAGCGCAATTGCCGCCTGATCAGCGCTCTGCACGTCGGTAATGCCCGCTTTGTGAAGCGTTGCACCCGCCGTCAGGATTATGAAGAACATTATGACCTGCGACACGACCATGCCCGACTCTGTATCGACGGCGGCGTCTCTCAGCTCGCGTCCCGTGCGACGCATCTCGCCGCGTCTTCTCCGCATCGGAAAGCGCGCCCGCACGTGCTCTTCCTGCTCCGCCACCTGTGACGCCTGCCAGAAAAAGAGATACGGCGAAATCGTAGTTCCGAGAATCGCCACGAACGTCATCAGGTAGTCCCTGTCCCACCGTATCGATGGCAGGAACGTTCCCTTCAACACGCCGAGTATGCTCGGGTGCGCGAGCACCGCAGCGATCACGTAGGCGAACAACGCGAGCGCGAACCACTTGAGCACGCGCGCCATGGATTCGTACGACGCGAATATCAACAGACCGAGTATCAGCGCCGCGAACACTGGGACGAGAATCACGCGCGAAACGCCGCTGAGCAATTGCGCTGCCGCGGCCATGCCGCCCAGATCTGCGGCGATGTTCAGTGTGTTCGCTACGACGAGCAGCATGCACGCAAACCAGAGCAGGCTCCGTGAGTAGTGGTCCCGCAGTGCCGTAGCGAGCCCCGACCTGGCGACGACGCCGACCCTGGCGCACATCAGCTGCACTGCGATCATCAATGGCAGGCTGACCAGCGCCGTCCAGAGCAGACCATATCCAAATGCTGCTCCGGCCTGCGAATAAGTGGCGATACCGGATGGATCGTCGTCCGCGGCGCCGGTAACCAGGCCTGGCCCGAGCTTCCGGAGGAACGCCTTGGGTCCGGTGTTGCGTATCTCGATATCGGGCAGGGTCGTTACATGGCCCGCTCTGTGCTGATTTTCGCGTTGCTCTTGCGTCATGGTGTGGGATCGGGCCGCGGCTGCGGCGTTATCCTTTAGAGTTTGTTACGCTGGCCAACCTTTCCGCCTCGACTGCATGTGCATACGATTAGCTGAATGAACGACAGCGACGCGCCACTCAACCTCCCATCCGACCCTCTGAAGGCGATCATTGCGGCCAACCACGGGTCGGATCCGGCGCTTCGACTCCGAAAATATGCCGCCATGCGGCAGACTCCGTTCTCATTCATGCGCGGAGCGTGCCAGATGTTCTACGCGTCACTCCCGCAGGTCGAGACTCTCTCCGGCGCGCCGCCCGCCTGGCTGTGCGGCGATCTCCACGTCGAGAATTTTGGGACCTTCAAGGGCGACAATCGCCTCACCTATTTCGACGTCACGGATTTCGACGAGAGTGCGCTCGGCCCGCTGACCCTGGACCTCGTCAGGTTCCTCGCGAGCATCCGCGTCGGATCGGACGAATGGGGTGTATCGCCAGATGATACGGAGGCGCTCATTCAACGCTCGCTCGTCGCATACTCGACCGAGCTATCGGTGGGTAAGCCGTCATGGATCGAGCGGGAGAGTGCGCGAGGAACGGTCAAGCGTCTGTTCGCGCAGGTCGCGGGCCGATCCCGCACCGAGCTGCTCGGCCGCTACACCACGCGCAAGGGCAAGCGCCGCCGGCTGGTGATCGATGGGCAGCACACGCTTGCAGCAACCGCGGAAGAGCGCGTCGGCGTCGACCACATGATGGACACCATCGCGGACGCGGCGCGCGACCGCGAGTACTTCAAAGTCGTCGATGTGGCGCACCGTATCGCCGGGATCGGGAGTATCGCCTTTCCACGCTACATCGTGCTCGTCGAAGGCCGCGGCTCACCCGATCGCAACGTGCTGCTCGATGTAAAACTTGCACACCCTTCGGCAATCGCAACGCTTCGTGCACACGGTCAACCAGTGTGGAGCGATGAGGCTGATCGGGTAGTCTCGGTTCAACGTCACTCGTCCGTCGTTGCTCCGGCATTTCTCTTTTCTGCAGAATGGAATGATCGCAGCTACTGCATCCGCGAGATGCAACCGCAGGAGGATCGTGTTCGGCTGCACGATTGGGCCAGACAGCCAAAGAAGATCGGCGAGGCCATTGTGCTGATGGCGTCAGTCGCCGCGTGGCTGCACCTGAGAGGCGGCGGCTGGCTCGGGTCCGCGCCCATCGAACAACTGTCAGCGTTCGGGCGCGAAACATCCTGGCGTGACGCGCTCCTGCAACTTGCGCGTGATGCTGCCGAGCGGACCGAGCGCCAGTACGCCGAGTTTTGCAAGGCATACGACGACGGATATTTCAGTGAGCAGACGCCACCGGGGAACGGTGTCGCCGCGAACGTTACCTACGCAGCGAGCTCGCTCTCCGAATAGGCCGAGATCAACTCTTCGACACGAGCAGCATCACCTGAAATAGCGCCTTGCTCCCACCATGCGGCGACGTCTCGCTTGATCACGCCAGATAGTGAATGCTCCGCGCGCTCCGCGATGAACAGCACCTCGCTCATCCGATTTTGTTCGGCAGGAACCGGATCGCGGTGATGCGTCGATATAGCCGCAGCAACGGAGTCGCCGAGCCCCCAGTGCGACACGGCTATTCCGCCCAGCGGCTCGTGCAACTCCTTCAGCACTCGCGATACCACGCTCTTCTGCACATTGACGTCACGCCGCGTCTCATGTCTGAGCGCGCCGATCACGTCGAACACGATCAGCTTGCCGGCGTCATGCAGTAGCGCGAGCGAGAAGCACTCGTCCGGAATCAGCCCGAATCCTCGTCCGATTGCTCGCGCTATGGGCGCGGTACGAACGAGGTGTTCGCGCACCTGAATCACCATCTTCTGATATTCGCCGCCGGGTCTGCACAGCATTCCTTCCAGCATCACACCAAGCACGACGTTGTGGACGCCGGATGCGCCGACCCGCTGAGCCGCGTGACGCAGCGATACGACCGTGCTGCCGGTCGAGTAGTAGGCCGAGTTTGCGTAACGCAGAAGCGCCTGCCCAAGCGTCGGATCCTCCTCGACCACCCGAACGAGCTCGGCCATGCCGATATCTGGATTGCGTGTCTTGGACAGCGCGCGCTGGGCGGCTTGTGGGGCCTGCTTGATGCTGGTGGCTGGCGCCGCTTTCATGTCGCGCAGAAAGCGCACAGCGTCATCCGTGCGTTCCTGCGTGGTCAGGGACGCGGAAATAGCGTCGATCCGCGACGAGACCTCGGTGGTGAGCTGCTCAATCATGGAATCGGTACGGCAGAGACACAGATGAAGGACACCCGTTTGAGTATCGGTGGCTCCCAGCGCGATCTGTAGAGCCGCCTCGGCAGATCCGCCTCGGCGCCATGGGACGGCCCTGGCCCGCTAGAGAGACGACCGCCGCCCGGTAAACGTCAAGTTTCGCCCATCCAGGCCGACCATTGAAGGGGTGAGGAGTGCCACTGCTGCCGGCTCCCTCGATCCTCGTTTGGAGACGCGGTACTTGGACGATCTGCTCAAAGACTTTCTCGCCGAGAGTACGGAGAACCTCGCTCAGCTCGATCAGGACGTGGTCGAGCTGGAGCGCGATCCGTCCAACGCGTCGCTTCTGAACTCGATCTTCCGCGCGATCCACACGATCAAGGGAACCTGCGGATTTCTCGGCCTTCCGCGCCTGGAGACGGTGTCGCACACCGCCGAATCGGTGCTGGAGAGGCTTCGCACTGGGGCCCTGAAGGCTGAGCCGGCCGTCATCTCCGACATTCTCCGAGCGGTCGACGTAATCAAGACGATTCTGACCGAGCTCGCGGCAAACCAGACGGAGCCGGCCGGAGACGACTCGCTTCTGATCGCATTGCTGGAGCAATGGCTTGGCTCCGACGCCCCCCGCCACGCAATCGCGATAGGTCCCGAGGCAATCGCTAATGCCACGCTCGAACTGGCAATGTCGCCGGATGCGTTCTCGGCGATACGGGGCACTTCAGCCGACCAGACCAGCGTCGCACCGTCGTCGATCCGTGTGAGTGTCAAGCTGCTCGACGCGCTTATGAATCTCGCGGGGGAGCTCGTGCTCAGCCGCAATCAACTCCTCGAGATGTCGTCCAGGGATGAAGACTCACCCTTCGGACCGCCCGTTCAGCAGTTGAACAGAATCACCGCGGAATTGCAAGGCGCAGTGATGAAAACGCGCATGCAGCCGGTGGGTTCGGCATGGAGCAAGCTGCCCCGCATCGTGCGCGACATCGCACGCGAAACCGGGAAGAAAATCGAGCTCGACATGAAGGGTGCCGCGACCGAGCTGGATCGCCAGCTGGTGCAGGCTCTGCAGGATCCGCTCACGCACATGGTGCGCAACTCCGCGGATCACGGAATCGAATCTCCGGACGCTCGGCGTGCGTCAGGAAAGCCTGCCACAGGCAAGATAGTACTCAATGCGTATCACGAAGCCGGCCACGTGATCGTCGAGGTGACCGACGACGGCAAGGGAATCAACGCGGACAAGGTGCGGCGCACTGCAATCGAGCGCGGTCTGGTGTCGAAGGAAGAGGCACACGCGATGAGTGACTGCCAGGTATTGCGATTCATCTTCGAGCCTGGCTTCTCGACCGCCACTGAAGTGACGCACATCAGTGGGCGTGGCGTCGGCATGGACGTTGTCCGCAGCAACATCGAGCGCGTCGGTGGCGCCGTGGATCTGCAGTCAGTCGGCGGGCAGGGTTGCACTATTCGTGTTCGTCTCCCACTTACACTCGCGATCGTATCGTCGCTCATCGTGAGCGCGCGTGGAGAGATGTTCGCGTTTCCACAGGCTAGCGTGCTCGAGCTGATCCGGCTGTCCGACGAACAGCTTGCACGCTTCGATGTTCTGCACAATGTCCGACTGTTTAGGCTACGAGATGATCTCGTTCCGGTGGTTACGCTGGGTGACGCGCTGGGTCTTCCCGCCGACGATCGTGGTGGTGTCACCACCCTTGTCATCTGTCAGGCTGGCGTCGCGCGTTTCGGAATAATCGTCGATGACGTGGTGGACACACAGGAGATTGTGGTGAAGCCGGTCGGCCGGCTCATTCGCGCGGTCGGCTGCTACGCCGGCTGCACGATCCTCGGCGACGGCAGGGTAGTGATGATCGTTGATCCAGCCGCGCTTGCAGCGCGTGCCGGAACGCAGACGAATGCGGTGGCAGAGGTGGTGACGACGGTGCAGGAGCCTGCGAAAAAACCAGCCGACAGTCTCCTGATCTTTGGTGTCGGTGATGATGCCGTTCAGGCAGTGCCGTTGTCGAGCGTCTCACGCCTGGAGGAGATCGCGTCGGACAGCATCGAATACGCCGGCGGACGGGCAATGGTTCAGTATCGCGGATTCCTGCTTCCTCTCGTGCCGGCCAGCCCAGCTGTGACGTTCACATCGGGACGCAGCAATTCAGTCATTGTATTCAACGAGGGAAGTGCCTCGTTCGGAATCGCCGTGAGTGAGATACGCGACATCGTCGATGAGATAGTGAACCTCGAGCTCGCCTCGACGCGTCCCGGGGTGCTTGGAACTGCAGTGATCGATGGAGCCGCTACCGAAGTCCTGGACGTCTCGTACTACATGGAACGCGCGCGCCGGGGGGCTGTCTCTTGACCGCAACACTCGCGTCTGCTGGCGAAGTGGTGACGTTTCGCGTTGGCGAGCAGTGGTTTGGCGTCGATGTCATGGACGTTCAGGAAGTGATCGGTCATCTACGAATCGCGCGAGTCCCCCTGGCCGGTCCCGGAATCGCTGGCTTTCTCAACCTTCGCGGCCAGATTGTGACCGCGATCGATGTCCACCAGCGGCTGGAGATTTCCCGCCATGCGTCCGACTCTTCAATGAATGTGGTGGTCCGCGACGGCGACGAGCTGTTCGCGCTCGTTGTCGATGAAGTCGGCGACGTCGTAGCTGTTTCGCCAGGGACGCTCGATCCAGCTCCGGCCAGTCTTGGCGGTGCCTGGGCCAGGGCGTGTACCGGCGTTGTACGGATGGATCAGGGGTTACTCGCAGTTGTCGACGTAACGCGCCTGCTGGATGAACCAAATACTCGCCCATAAACCGAGATACGCTGTATGACGACCCGCATCAACCTCGACGACATCACCGATTCAGTTCCGGCCGCAACGTCAACCAGGAACGGCAACGGCGACAAGCTGGCGAAGCCTGAGCGCCGCAAGACGGACCGTCGCGCCGGCGCGCTGCGGGAGCGGCAGGTCGTGGACGAGCTCGAGACGCGAGTGTTCGAAGCGCAGACTCATGCGCGTGTCATCATGCACGTCGCCGGCGCCACCGCGCGGGCTGGAAGCGCGGCTGAAGCAGCACGCGGCGCGCTGGAAGCAATTCGCGCCGGCTTCGGCTGGCCATACGGATCGTACTGGAGCGCCGACAACCAGAAGGAGCACCTTCGCTTCGCGCTGGAATCGGGCGCGGTGAACAATGAGTTTCACAGAGTCACGGTCAGTGCTGCATACGCCGAAGCAGATGGTCTCGTCGGCAAGGCGTGGCGTTATCGCGACGTCTTCATCGTTGACGATCTGCAGTATCTGCAGGACCGCCGCGGCGAAGTCGCACAGGCAGCGGGATGCACCGCTGCAATCGCGCTTCCGTTATCGGTAGGTGGCGAGGTAGTTGGAGCGCTCGACTTCTTCGTGATGGAGCCGCTCGCACTTTCCGATGAACGCATAGACGTGCTTCGTCGCGTCGCCGAGCTGGTGTCGTCAGCGCTCGAGCGCATGCGCGAGCGTGCTACTCGCCTCGAAGCGGAAGAGGACATGGAAGTGCTCGTCACCGTTCTGCGTGCCAATGCCGGGCGCAACTCGGTCGACGACATCGCGAAGGTTGCGCTCGAGCTCGTCCGCAGCTCGTTCAAGTGGTCGTACGGCACGTACTGGGTGCTCGACGGTGCCGCTAACAGGTTGCGTTTTTGTGTCGAATCCGGCTCGATCGACGAGGATTTCCGTCGTGCCACTCGTGATTGCACATTCGAGCAGGGCGAGGGGCTGGCTGGCCGCGCATGGGCGAGCCATGACCTTGCATTCGTTGCTGATCTGGCGGATCAGTGTGATGCAATTCGCTCGCCGATGGCGCGACGTGCCAACGTGCGCAGTGGAGTCGCGTTCCCTGTCATAGTGAAGGGCCGCGTGATTGGTATCATGGAATTCATCTCGGCGGATGAGTTGCGTCCGTCCGAGCGTCGCCTCACGATGTTGCGCGATGTATCGCGCATGGTGAGCGGCGCCGCCGAACAGGTAGCGCTCGCGAACGAATTCGAGCGCGACGTCAAGAGCGTGGTTCAGATGGTGACGGTGTCGGCCGCGGACGTGGAGGCCAGTGCTCAGGGAATGGCTGCATCGGCGGAAGAGACTGCGTGCCAGGCTCAGGCTGTCGCGGCATCCTCCGAGCAGGCAACGCGGAACGTGCAGACTGTTGCGAGTTCCGCGGAACAACTCTCCGCGAGTGTTCGCGAGATCGCGGGGCTGGTACAGGAGGCGTCCACTGTCGCACAGCATGCGGTACGCCAGGCGTCCAGCGCGAGCAGCACGATGGTTCAGCTGGGCCAGAGCAGCAAGGAGATCGGTCAGGTCATCAAGGTCATCACGTCCATCGCACAGCAGACCAATCTGCTCGCGTTGAACGCAACGATCGAGGCGGCCCGCGCTGGCGAGGCCGGCAAGGGATTCGCCGTCGTTGCGAACGAGGTCAAGGAGCTTGCTCGCCAGACCGCGCGCGCGACCGAGGAGATAGAGCGCAAGATCGCGAGCGTTCAGGATGACGCCACTCGCGCCGTTCGTGACATCGGTGATATCTCCGGCGTCATCGGCACGATCAATCAGATCTCGGGGACGATCGCGGCTGCGGTGGAAGAGCAGAATGCGGCCACCGGTGAGATCTCCCGTAACGTAACGGAAGCTGCGCGGGGAACCGCGGACGTGACGCTCAACATCGCCGGTGTCACCGTCGCAGCCGGTGAGTCGGGACACACGGCCGAGGCCCTCAACGGCTCTGCCGCGGCGCTGAATGCAGAGGCGGTTCGCCTCGGCGGCGCCGTGGACAGCTTCCTCGGCAAGCTGCGCGCCGGTATCTAGACGAGAAACAACATCCCAAACTCCGGTGGCGCGGTGACAAACTCTGGCGTCCAGCCGATTCGCGTACTGATCGTGGATGATTCAGCCGTCGTGCGTGGCGTGCTGGGCCGGATAGTGGATGCGCAGGAAGACATGCGAGTGGCGACTACCGCGATGAACGGGAGGGACGCGCTCGACGCCTTGCGGCTGCAGGAGATAGACGTCGTCCTGCTGGACATCGAGATGCCGGTGATGGATGGCCTTACCGCGCTTCCGCTGATCGTGCAGCGACATCCACGCGCTCGTGTACTCGTCACCAGCTCGCTGACACACGAGAGCGCAAACGTCACCATGCGCGCGCTTGCCCTTGGCGCGGTGGACTATGTGTACAAACCCTCGACGCGCGGCGGCGGTATTTTTGGCGTCGAGGCAGCGGCAACTCAGGTGGTCGCGAAAATTCGTGCAGTTGCAGGATCTGGAACAGCTGGTGACATGACGACGGCGATAAACGGTGGGCGTCACAGTCTCTCGCCCGGCGGCGACTTCGAGCCGCAGGTGCTCGTGCTCGCGGCAAGCACGGGTGGCCCGAACGCACTCGCGACAGTGGTGTCCGGTCTTCCACGTGACTTCCCGTTGCCCGTGCTCGTCACGCAACACATGCCCCCGATCTTCACCACCATGTTCGCCCAACGTCTTGCGCGAGAGAGCAGTCTCCCGTGCGACGAGGCGCGCGACGGTGAAGCGCTCCAGCCGGGACGCATATACGTCGCTCCCGGTGATCATCACCTGACAGTGATTGGCGGCGGCCTCACGCGCAGTCCGTCGCTCCACATCACCAGTGATCCGCCGGAACACCACTGCCGGCCCGCTGCCGATCCCATGTTCCGAACGGCCGCTCAGGCGTTTCCGAACGGAGTGGTGGCTGTGGTGCTCACCGGTATGGGCGATGATGGTCGTCAGGGTTGCCAGGCGGTCGCTGCGTCCGGTGGGCGTGTAATTGTGCAGGATGAGACTACAAGCGTGGTCTGGGGGATGCCCGGGAGTGTTGTCGCATCCGGAATTCCGTGTTCGATTCTCCCGCTGCGGTCCATCTCCGCGCACCTTGCTTCTCTCTGCTCTGTCCGGTCGTGATCACTCCCGAAGATTATTCGTACATCAGCACGCTATTGCGCACCAAGAGCGGGTTGGCGCTTGGGCCGGGTAAGGAATATCTCCTCGAGAGCCGGCTCCCGCCCGTGGCGAAAGCCTACGGGTTTGGTTCGGTAAACGAATTGATCGTGATCCTGCGTGCCGGTCCGCATCAGGAGCTGATCAAGGCGGTCTGCGACGCGATGGCGACTGGCGAGACGTTCTTTTTCAGAGACACGGTTCCGTTCGAGATAATGCGCACGACGATCCTGCCGGAAGTGGCCGAGCGTTGTCGGCGCAGCGGTCGCGCGTTGCGCATCTGGAGCTCGGCTGCGTCGACTGGCCAGGAAGCTTATTCGATAGCGATGCTGATCGCGGAAATGGGTGTGCAGCTGAGCGGTGTCCGGATAGATCTGATCGCGACCGATTTTTCCTCGCAGGCCCTGAACCGCGCGCGTCGCGGTGTGTTCACACAGATCGAGGTGCAGCGCGGCCTTCCGGATCGCTATCTCCGGCAGTTCTTCGCAAGCACGCCGGACGGGTTCCGTCTCTCCGACGACATTCGCAAGCGGGTTTCGTTCAAAGAGTTGAACCTGCTCGAATCGTTCAGATCGCTGGGCCAATTCGACATCGTGCTATGCAGAAATGTACTGATCTACTTCGACACGATGACGAAGAAAGATGTGCTGGATCGGCTTGCCTCGGCGCTGATTCCCGGCGGCTACCTATTTCTCGGCGCCACGGAAACAGCATTCGGTCTTACCGAAAGGCTCGTGCGTATTCCGGACATCCCAACGTCACTGCATGTACGGTGCGACGACGCTGAAGTCGCGGAACAACGGCTGCGCGCGAATGTGCAGCCCGTATTCGTGGCCTGAGAGCGCGTAACAAATCCGTCACTTGCGGCGCGGCATGCGCCGTGCGTTGATTTCTGCGATGATGCGTGATCCCCAGCATGCGTTCGCCGAGAGCATGTCCTGACAGTTACTGATCTCGTTCGCACATACGGCGAAGCTGCCGTTGCGGGCTTCATCACGCTCGAAGGGATGGGATTCCCACTCCCTGGCGAGATCGTACTTCTCACGGCGTCAGCACTCGCTGCTGAAGGCGACCTGAGCATCGTGACGGTGGTGCTGGCAGCATGGGTCGGGACGATTGCTGGCGGGACCGGCGGCTACTGGATCGGTCGCCTGGGTGGCATGGCATTGCTCCACCGGCATGGTCGCTGGCTCGGAATGAACCCCGATCGTCTGGCGACGGCGCACGGATTTTTCGAACGAAATGGTGCCAGGACGGTCATCGTCGCACGGTTTGTGGCGATCCTCCGGATGATCGTGGGCATCGTTGCCGGAGCGGCCGGAATGTCATTCGGCGTATTCGAGGTCTGCAACGCTCTAGGCGGATTGCTGTGGGCGACGACATTCGCGGCGCTTGGCTATTCGTTCGGACGCGAATTGCCGTTGCTCGAGCGGTATCTCCGCGGCGGTGCTTTCGCGCTGCTCGCTGCACTCGTGCTTGTCGGCGTGTGCGTGTGGGTGTATCGCCGAAAACAGGGTGCGGTCGTGAAGCGGTGATATCGCGCGGAGTCGCGAATCGGTTTCAGTCCTCGGCGAGTATGTCGAGCACTTTGAGCGGCGCGTCGAGCGCTGGGTCAGATCTCCCGGACTCCGCTGCACGTGGCAGAAGGCTGGCGTCCGGGTTTCCGACAATTTCCTGAGCTTCTGCTGCCAGGTCTTCATCGTGAACGAGACGCGAGATGAAGTGCAGCGCTTCGCCGAACCTGTCTGGCTCCATGGAATCCATCGAACGAATCTCGAAGTAACCGCGCGGGCGTATCTCGGGAAATAGTGTGGTGAGGTGCGCAGCGTCGTCGTCGAGAATTCGGCCTGCATGTTCGGCAAAGCGAGCTGTAAGCCTCTATCGGATCTTTCGCGTCGAATGGCAATCCCGTGCGCGTGTTGTCGAGCGTCTGCCACAATCGCGCGCGGTAGCTCGCGTAGCCTGTGGAATTTCCTTCGTAGTTCGGTGAATTGGCATACGCGGCAACCAGATACGGAGCGAGCGAGTTGAGCAGCTTCCATCGTTCGAGCGGACGCGAGCCGAGCTCGACACTGACCTGAAGCGATGCTGTCTGTCGCATCATGCGTGCGCCGGACGCGCCGATAGAGTCGAAGTAGCGTGTCATCGCTTCGTAACGTGGTGCACTGAGTTGGAGCGGGACGGTTCCGAGCGAATTGTATGGATCGACGCCACTGCTGAGGAAGACCACGTCCGCGGCGCGCGCCGAGTCGCGGATCGCGTGTACTACTTCACTCAAAAACTTGTCCAGGGCTGCAGCTGACGGAAATACCGGTGAACTGATCTCGATCTGGCCACCAGGCTCGTAGAAAACGTGGCCGCCATCTGGCGTCGCCCAGCTTGGTGCGCCGTAGCTATCGGTTTCCTCTCGCCAACCGCGTGTGGTTCCCGCGTCGCGAATGATGTCTGCGCTGCCGGGGCCTTCGTCGCTCGCGTCTATCAGCACTCTCTGGTGCGAGCGATCGCGAAACGGTATCAGCTCCAGTTCAGCGCCCATGGAGCCGTCGGGGTTATCTGAATGCGACGGTTGGAAGAGAGACTCGACCAGCGCGCGCATCTGCGGCGAGTTGTGTGGCATCAGTCAGCGGTTGGCGAGTGCGAGTGCGAATGATTCTGCGTCATCGGTGAACCATTCATTCAGCTGCAATCCACTCCTTGCGAGGAGATCGGTTGCGGTAGCACGATCGTACTTGTAACTCAGCTCCGTCAGAATCGCATCGCCTGGCGCAAAGACGATATCGCCAATGTCGGGGATCGATACGATCTGTTCAGCACGGGGTATGAGACGCATCTCGATGCGGTGCTTGTCCGTATCGTACACGGCGTTGTGTTCGAACATCGATGTGTCGAAGTTGGCGCCGAGCACGTTGTTGATGACGTTCAGGATGTTCCTGTTGAACTCGGCCGTGACACCGCGACTGTCATTGTACGCTCGCTCGATCTGAATCGGGTCCTTGCGCAGATCGATGCCGAGGAGAAAGAAATCACCGATTAGCATTCGTTTGCGCACGCTCGACACCAGCTCTACCGCTGCCGCAGGAGTGAAGTTGCCGATGGTGCTGCCAAGGAATGCGTGCAGAGCGGGCAATGGATGCGTGGGAAGGCCGAATTGCGCAGAGAAATCAGCCACCACGGGACTTGTCATCAGCGACGGATATTCGCCGCGCAGCTGTGCGACGGACGTCGTGAGGAAGTCCGCGCTCACGTCCACCGGGATGTACGTAACGTCGGATGACCTGGATTTCAGTATCTGATCCAGAAGCAGGCGCGTCTTGTCCGAGCTGCCGGCGCCGAGCTCGATCAGTGTCGCGGGGTGCGTGATCGACACTATCGTCGCGGCACGATCTTGCAGAAGCGCGCGCTCGGCCCTGGTCGGATAGTACTCCGGTAGCCGTGTTATCTCATCGAACAGCTGCGATCCGCGCTCGTCGTAGAAGTACTTGGATGGGAGCTGGCGCGGCTGGGCGGTGAGGCCTTCGCGCACATCGCTCAACATCAAGTCGCGATCAAACGTCACGCGCGCAACGAAAGCCACTGAAGATCTGGCGGCGAATGGGATAATCCCAGTTACGAAATGTGTTGCGTATCGCACCCGGGCGAGTTGCCCATGAGCCGCCGCGCAGCACCTTGTACTCCGTTCCAAAGAACGTCTCGGAATATTCGGGATATGGATACGCAACGAAACCGGGATAGCCGGTAAAATCGCTCGAGGTCCACTCCCATACGTCTCCGATCATTCCGTAGCACCCGAGCGGAGATACGTTCTGCTCGAATGCACCGACTGGTGTAGTTCCAAAAAAGAGCTGATCGACGTTCGCGTGCAGTGCTGTTGGGTCCGCGGCGCCCCAGGGGAATCGCTGGCTGCTCGCGGTTCCGGGATTCCATGATGCCGCAATCTCCCATTCCTGTTCGGTGGGTAGTCGCTTGCCCGCCCAGCGTGCGTATGCAGCTGCTTCATGGTAGCACACGTGACACACGGGATGATCCGACGCGATCGGTGCGACCACGTCCATCGTTCGGGTCGTCCAGCCGTCGGTCGACGCGACCCAGTGTTTGGGTGCGAGAGCGCCGGAATCGGCCAACCATGCACGACCGTCGTCAGACCAGAACTCGGGCCGCTGGTACCCACCGTCCATGATGAATTGCTCGTACGCGGCGTTGGTCACGGGGGCGGCATCGATCTCGAACGTGTCGACCTTGACCCAGTGTTGCGGACGCTCGTTGTCGTACGCGGCAGTGCGATCGTCGGTGCCGATCAGATACGCGCCAGCGTTGACATGCACCATCCTGTCGAAGGCATCGCTGCCACTCGGCGGTGCGGTGATCGCGCGCGGTGCACGGTAGGGCTCGCCGCTCTTGAGCTGCAGTGTCTGCAGAATCGTCTCGTTGTGCTGGTATTCGTGCTGCAGCACCATGTTGTACACGAAACCGCCGGCCAACAGCGGATGGGTCGATTGCAGGTCGGCGGATTGGAGCGCCGACAGCGTGTCGGCGCGAATCTCCGCCGCTGTACGTATCAGTGCATGGAGCGACGGCAGCGGCAGCGCCGCGCGCGTTGCGCGCGGATACTCGAATGGATTGTACATCCCCGGCATCTCGGAAAACTCTATCTTCCCTGACAGATTGCGCGTCAGCCACAGCTCCTCGAAATGAGCAATGTGCCCCAGGTCCCAGAGGATGGGGCTCATCAGGGGGTCGTGCTGGACGCGGAGGTCCTCATCCGTAAGAGAGGCCACCAGAAGCAGCGTACGCTCGCGCGCCGCCGTGAGCTTCGCGCAGATCGAGTTCCGCAGGGTCGAATCCGGTCCTTTCAGCATGATTCAGCCAGGAACGAGGAGCGGTGCTGCACTTCGCCGGGAGCTTGAGGGCGGCCCCGGACAGTGTGGTGGAGCATCTACGTATGATAACCGTGGCGTAAAGGGCGCCGTCTACAGTTGCACACCGGGAACATAAAAGGCAGCTTTCCATCCTCCGTGTACCCGCACCCCGAATGAGTCAGTCGAGCGGCCAGGCCCGCGTAATTCGGTTCTTCGAGCAAGTTCCTCTCGCGGCGGCCGTTCTCGTCACACTTGTGGCGATCGGTACCCTGATCGAGTGGTATGTGGGGATGGATCCGATGACCGGATTCTATCCCGGCGGAATCGCGATGCTGCCATTGAGCTGCGTCGCCTTGTCGTGCGCCGCCATCTCGCTGGCGTTCGCGGCAACAAAGGAACGACCGTTCGCGCTGCGCGTTGCGTCCATCGTCCTGGCCTGCATCGTGGTGCTGATCGCGGCCATCGAGTTCGTATCGTGGCTCGCGGGCCGCGACTTGGGCCTGGATCTGCTGATGTTCCGTGAACAGCTGGTCCATGGACCATGGAGCCCTCCAGGTCGTATGGCACTCAATACGCTGGTTGGCGTCTTCATTATCGCCGCCGGCGTCATATCGCTTCATCTCGATGATCGTACCGGGCGTGCATCCTCGCACTGGGTAGGCCTGATCGGTGGCACGGTCGGCTTCCTCGGACTCGTTGGTTACGCATTTGGCGTGAGCGGGCTGTATTCCGTGGGGCATTATTCCGGAATGGCAGTCTCCACCGCTGCCTGTCTGTTCGTGCTGGGAATCGGGATCGTATTCGCTCGGCGCTCGAGCGGTATTCCCAGGCTGCTGGTCGATCCTGGCGCGGCGGGAACGGTCGCCCGCCGTCTCGTGCCGGCGGCTGTAACTGTTCCATTTCTGCTGGGCTGGCTGCGTCTCGTGGGAGAGAAGAGCGGCTGGTACGACACACCGTTCGGCGTTTCGCTATATGTAGTCGCGACGGTTGCGATCTTCCTCTGGCTCGTGAACTGGTCGGCCCACATGGCGTACGAAAGTGACCGCGTTCGCGAGGAGCTGCTCGCCGGCGAGCAGCGAGCGCGAGAGGCCGCCGAGGGTGCCAACACGGCGAAGAGCAACTTTCTCGCAGTGATGTCGCACGAGCTCCGCACGCCGCTTTCGGCGATCATAGGTTACGAGGAACTCCTCGCGGACGGTATCACCGGGCCCGTCAACGACGCGCAGAAGCACCAGCTCGGCAGGATGAAGGCAAGCGCTCAGCATCTGCTACATCTCATTGACCAGATCCTCTCGTATTCGCGCGTGGACGCTGGGAGGGAAATCGTCCAGGCTGAGGACATCGACGCCAATGAAGTCGCACAGGACGCCGCGACACTGGTCGAGCCGCTCGCGCGCGAGAGAGGGCTTCCGCTGGAAGTTGTCCCGATCGGATATCCGCTCGCGATGTGCACCGACAGCGGGAAGGTCAGGCAGATTCTCGTGAACCTGCTCTCCAACGCTGTAAAATTTACGCCATCTGGCAGGGTCACCCTGATCGTTCAGCACGACGGAGCGATCGTTCGCTACGTCGTCCGCGATACCGGGATCGGCATTGCGGACGAGCACCGCGATCAGATATTCGACGCATTCTGGCAGGTGGAGCAGCCCAGTACTCGTCGCGTCGGCGGGACTGGACTGGGCCTCAGTGTGACCCGCCGGCTTGCGCGGCTGCTGGGTGGGGACGTGATAGTAACGAGCCAGGTAGGCCAGGGCAGTGCGTTCATCGTTTCGCTGCCGCTCGAGCTGCCTCCCCCATCCACGAGCGGTGAGTCTCCAGCCGTTGTCGCCTGACGCAGCGCATGGATGGGGCAGCTTTCCGGAGACCGTGCTCCAGTTTCGATCGACGCCCGAGATAACGATCGATCTGCGGAAATCCGTCAGTGGGCGTGCGCGATCGGTTCTCCGTCAAATTGGACTCGAACGATCGTTCGGGATTATTACAGCTCAGGATCCGCTGGGTGTGAGGCAATTGCCCGCCGAGAATGATGCGCTCGCGGCTAGCTTACAGCAGGAGGTCGCGGGGCTGGGTGTTACCCGAGTGTGCGTGGATGCGTGCAGTCCTGACGGATCGCACTGTGAGCGGAGTATCGCGATCGCACTCGACGAGAGATCGGCGATCGACATCGCGTACAGGTATGAGCAGCTGGCAATATTCTGGTTTGACGGCGAAGCATTCTGGATAATTCCGGTGTACTCGCGCAATGAGAGGCTGCGACTCCCCGTAATCATGTGATCGGCGTCGACGCGTTGCGTGAATGCTCGTACCGCCGCTTGATCCGTCGCTCGATCTGCCGCTCGATCTGCTCAACGACCAGTCGAATCCCATCGTATTGAACTCAATGACTGCACCAACGATTGCGGCGCGCGGGCCGGTAATTCCGCATGAACGCGCCGAGCTGCTAGAGGTCGCCGCGCGTCTGCGCGCTGAAGTTGCCGGACGGATCGTCGGTCAGGAAAAAGTGCTGGACGAGATTCTCATGGCATTGCTCGCGGGCGGCCATGCTCTGCTGGTGGGAGTGCCTGGCCTCGCGAAGACGCTGATGATCAGGTCGGTGTCCGAGGCGATGCGACTGGGATTTCGCCGCATTCAGTTCACACCCGATCTCGTGCCATCGGACATCACCGGGACGGAGGTGATGGAAGAGGATGCAACATCGCATTCGCGTCTCTTCCGTTTCGTGCAGGGACCGATCTTCGCGAACATCGTACTGGCGGATGAGATCAATCGCGCGCCACCGCGCACGCAGGCTGCGTTGCTGGAAGCGATGCAGGAGCACAGCGTCACGGTTGCGGGCGAGACGATGCCACTGCCTGCTCCGTTCTTCGTGCTTGCCACGCAAAATCCGATCGAGCAGGAAGGGACGTACCCGCTTCCCGAAGCGCAGCTGGATCGTTTTCTGTTCGACATCCGCGTATCGTATCCTGATGAGGACGCCGAGGTCGCGATCCTGCGCAATACCACCGGCCGCGAATACGCGCCGCTCGACGCGGTGATCGACGCAGCGCAGACGATTGCTCTGCAACATATGGTACGCGACGTGCCTGTTGCGGATGTGGTTCTGCAATACGCTGCGCGACTCGTCCGCGCGACTCGTCCCGATGAAAGCAACGCAATCCCCACGGTCAGGCAATTTGTGCGTTGGGGCGCCGGTCCGCGCGCAGGGCAGGCACTTGTGCTCGGCGCAAAGGCGCATGCACTGCTTGCTGGCCGTAATGCCGTCACGCCGGCGGACATAAAGCGTGTAGCTCATCCCGTGCTTCGTCATCGCGTCCTCCTCAACTTCGCCGCCGAAGCAGAGGGACTTTCGGCAGAACGGATAGTGGATGATCTGCTTGAGCGTGTGCCGATGCCGAAGAGCGATATCAGAGTGTGATGATGCGGCGCGCGCCGCACGATGAGGGCCGGGACAGGTTGATGTACGGTGCGCTTCTCGACGCGGTACGCGGATTGAGATGGCGTGCGCGCCGCGTGTCGCGCATACCGGTGCCTGGTATTCATCCTTCGCGTGTGCGCGGAACGTCCGCCGAATTCACGGAATACCGTGCATACCGGCAGGGCGACGATCTCAGACGCATCGACTGGAAGTTGTTCGCCCGGAGCGATCGTGCGCACGTACGGATCTCGGAGGAGCGGGCCGTGACGCCGACCTATCTCGTGCTGGATGCGAGCGCATCCATGGCGTTTCCGGATGGCGCGGGGTCCAAATGGTCTCTCGCGCAGCAGATGGCCGTCGCGCTCGCTTCTGTCGCGCACTCGGGCGGCGATCCGGTTGGACTCATGGTTGCGGGCAACCCGCGCGCGACGATTCCACCGCGAACGCGACGCGGAATCGTCGCTGAAGTGATCCAGAAGGTGGGAGACGCACCGGTCGCTGGAAGCAGCCCGCTGGCTGTTGCGCTGACAGCCGCCGCGCGATCTGCGTCGAGAATAGCGATCGTAAGTGATTTCCTGGGTGATCTCGATGACACGTCAAGGATTGCGCGCGAGCTGATCGCCGCTGGCCGCGACGTGCATGCGCTGCATATCATCGCCGCTGAAGAGCTCGATCCTCCTCGCGCCGTATCGTTGGTGACCGATCCCGAGAGCAGCGACGTGCGTCGCTACATGGCGGACTCGGTGCGTGACGAATACCTGCGCTCGTACGCGGAGTGGAGAGAGGCGACGGCGACGCGGTGGCTCGGAAGTGGAGCGGCCTATCGCACGATTGTTGTCGGAAAGGAGCCTGTGAGCCATTCCGTGCGGCGCGTCGTGCGCGACGAGCCGGCCGCGTCGCGGGCTGGATAACGGATTGGTGACAGCGCAGTGAGCTTTCTGGCCCCCGGCTTTCTGATTGCTGCCGTAGGTGCTGCGCTGGGTGTGGTCGCGCTGCATTTCATCGTCACGCGGCGGCCACGCGCAGTTGCGTTTCCGACCGCGCGTTTCGTCCCGGACGTACCGGTCGCTGCACGTGCGAGATCGCTTCAGCTCTCGGACCTGCTACTACTTGCGGTACGCGTTCTCACGATACTTCTCGCCGGAGCCGCACTGGCTCGGCCGATCTTTCCGCCGCAGCGCGAGCGCGTGGTACGGGTCATCGCGGCGGATGTGTCGGGCTCGGTGGAGAATGTCGCCGAGACTCGCGACAGTGTACGCGCTCTATTTCGGCCGGGCGATGCGGTTGTGTTGTTCGATACCGCAGCGTGGCTGGCTGAAACGCCGGATTCGATCGGCGCACGCGCAGGCGTCGCGAGTAATGGATCACTGTCTGCCGGGCTTATCGGCGCATTGCGTGCCGGCTCTCGGGTGCGTGACGGCGCGGATTCGGTGGAGCTGGTTGTCGTGTCACCAGCGACCATGGCCGAGCGCGATCGCGCGACCGGAGCGATCCGGGCGCAGTGGCCCGGCCGCGGGCGATTGGTCAGAGTGGCGGCGACATCGGCGACTGGAAATCGTATGGCACGGACAGAGCAAGTGAGTTTTCTGTCGGAATCACGTCCGCGTTTCGCCGTACCGCGGAATCGCATCGACACTGTCGGTGCGGTCGTTGCGGACGGGCACGTCGTAGTCGCGCCATTTGAACGGCGCTGGCGTTTTGTGTCCGACTCTCTGGCTCACTCGCATGTGATTGCCAGATGGGTCGATGGGGAGCCAGCCGCGATCGAGTGGGACAGTGCATCCACCTGTACGCGCTCAATTGCGGTGCCGGTAGATAGCTCTGGGGACATGCTTTTGCGTCCCAGCTTCGCCGGTTTTCGCGCAGCGCTGGCGAGGCCATGTATTCAAGTGGTATCTGCACCAGACCCGGAAGCGGCCACGATGCTGGCGGCTACCGGACGTCTCGCGGCTGCCGCGCAATTTCCGCCGTCCATGGATGTCGCTTCACCGCTCGCTCGCTGGCTCGCTGCACTTGCAATCGCGTTGGCTATCATCGACATGATTCTGCGTCGCTCCCGAAATGAGGAGAGCGAGCAATGACAGCGGCTCGACGCGTCGCACGCGTGCAGTCTCAGTTACGCGTCGTCGCGATCATATCCGCATTTCTGTGGGGAGCGGCGATCCTGTGCGCCGTGCTTGCCGTGGAGCTCGTCATCGGTAACTGGACACGCGGACGCATCTCGCGTGGCTGGGACTGGAACGTCGCTCTCGCAATCGCCGTGATAGCCGCGCTCGTTGTGTTGTGGCGCGCACGCTTCATCCTATCTGCTCGGCGGGTAGCGCTCTGGATGGAGGAGCGTGCTCCGTCGTTGCAGTACGCATTGATCACAGCAAGCGATCCGCAGGTGACGGTCGACAAGAGTCTGCTCGAGGCGGAGATCGAGCGCTCCAACATCGACATATTCGTTCGTCCGGCTGTGCTCACTCCGGTGATCTATTCCGGCGTCGCATTATCGGTGATGGCCGGTGCGTTCGCGGCGGCGCTGACGCTGGCGTCCAGCCGCGCGAACACTGCTGCTAGCGACGGCGTCGCCCATGTCGGCGTGAATGCTCCGATAGGGAACAGGCTTCTTGATCTCTCCGTTCGGGTAACGGCGCCGGCTTATGCAGGCGCAACAGTGCAGACGATCAAGGATCCGTCCGGTGTGACCGCGCTCGTCGGAAGCAGCGTGACTGTGCGAGGTACTGGAAAGCCGGATGGAATCGATGCGAAGCTGGCCGACCGAGATATTCACGTTGCCGGTCGAGAAAACTGGCGGGTCAGCTTTACCATGCCAGCGTCAGCCACCACCATTTCGTTCACGGATCGCAACTACGATCGCATAATTGCGCTCATACCGATCGCGGACCAGGCGCCCATTGTAACAATGACCCAGCCCAGTCGCGATACAGTGTGGAGGCATGTCCCGACCGGAGCGATTTCCTTTGTCGCACACGCTACAGACGACATCGGACTGGCAGACGGGCACCTGGAATACACGGTGACAACTGGCTCGGGTGAGGTATTCAAGTCCCGTACCGGCACGTTTGGAGCGTCCCGGCTCGAAGGTGCAAAGGCGAGCGATCTGCGTGGGACACTGGCGTTACCACAGCTGGGCCTCACCGAGGGCGCGATTCTCTCGGTCAGAGCCATCATATCCGACGGCAACACGCTGACCGGACCGGGTAATGCCACATCCGACACGCGTACGTTCCGGGTCGCACGCGCCGACGAATACGATTCTCTCGCAGTAGATGCAGCGCCACCGCCGCCGGTCGAGCGCTCGCTGCTCACCGAGCGAATGCTCATCGTGTCTGCGGAGTCGCTGCTCAAGAAGCGTCCGTCGCTCGACACGAAGGAGTTCGTCGCGTCGTCCGGCCGTATTGGTCTCGACCAGGCTGACCTGCGCAAGAAGGTTTACAATATCCTGTACGAGCAGGATGAAGCGGGCGGCGATCTTGGCGTCGAAGGCGACGATGAAGAGCTCGACCCGCGGCTCGTGCTGAATCACGATCTCAAGCAGGCGTACGACGCCATGTGGGACGCTGAACGCTCTCTCAACGTCGGCGAGATCGATGCGGCGCTTCCGTTCATGACGCGCGCGCTCCACGCACTCGATCGCGCGCGTCTGGCGAATCGCCTGTATCTCCGCGGCCGCGCGCCGCGCATCGTCGTAAACGTCGAGAAGGTTCGGCTCACGGGAAAGGACAAGGGCGCAGCCAATGTAGTCGTGGGTCAACGCGGGCGCGCCGATACTGCATTGGTACGGCTGGATCGCTCACTCGACGCGGCGCTGGGAACTGCGACCACCGATCCGAATCACTTCGTAGATGCGCTCATCCGCCTGCGCGCAGGTGCAGTATCCGTCAATCCCGTCTTCGCTGCAGCGCTCGGTGATGCTGTCGATGCGTTCCGCGCCGGCAAGGACATGACGCCAGCGCTCGTGCGTGCGCGACGTGCATTGCTGGGTGCGCCGCGCGCGGGAAATGCGGCCGTACCGTGGAGTGGCACGTGGAGCGGGAAGCCATGACGAGATTCGTCTTCTGCACTGGTCAGTACGACTCGGGTGACTGGGACTCGGCGCCACTCGTTCCGGCCAATCTCATCGACTCGGTCGCCCAGTACACGAGCATTGCGGTTGCACCAAGCGGTGTGAACGTCGCGCTCGCATCGGATGCGATTCTGGATCACCCGCTCGTCTACATCACCGGTCATCTACCGGTACGCTTCTCGGCAGCCGAGCGCCGCAATATCAGAAAGTTGACCGATCGCGGCGGTATGATTTTCGTGGATGACCATAACCACGATATCGACGGAGTGTTTCACAAAACCGCGATGGAGGAGATAACGATTGCCCTCTCGAAGCCGGTCGATATTCCCAACGACCACGAGCTGTACCACTCCTTTTTCAAGTTCGCGGATGGGCCACCCACGACGAGCCAGGAGCTGAATGGCTGGGGCGACAACCTCGTGCACAAGAGTCTTCAGGGTGTGATGCACGACGGCCGTATCGCGCTTCTGTACAGCAGCAAGGATTACAGCTCCGAATGGAATTACCATCCTGAGAGCAAGCGTTTCAACGCTGTCGACAATACCAGGTTCGGCGTCAATATCATCGTGTATGCCCTCACCCGTTAGCGCGCGCCGCGTCGGGGAGTGGGCCCTCCGCGTGATCAGTCTTGCATTGCTGGTCGTGATTCTCATGCGCGCGTGGGCGCCGTCATCACGAGCGGGGCATACGGAGAGTGCGGGGCAGGGCAGCATCGCAGCATCGTTACCGAGATGGAGCATTGCCGGGCCGGCACGACTGCATCTTGCGCTCGATTCGGTACTGCCACGCGATCAGCGCGACTGGCTCGCGGCGATCGAGCGTGCCGGCACGAACCTCACATGGAATTCGGCACGGATAACTCCGCTCGCGCTCACACTCACACGCATGGTCGATCCATGGAGTGTCTACGAGTTATCCGCGTCTGCGCCACGGGATAGCGTGATAGTGCTGAGAGATGCAGTTGGCGTGCTGGATAGCGTGAAGGCAGGCGGTGACGGAATCAGAGTGGAGATACCCGGCGCCATCAATCATGCTGGAGTATCGGTTAGCGGCTCGCATGCATGGGCCACCGCTCCCGACACGACTGTCCTCAAGCGGCTGCTCGTCGAAGGTGCAGCCAGTTGGGAGACTAAATTCACCATCGCTGCGCTAGCCGAGCGTGGATGGAACGTCGATGCCGTGACTCACGTCGCGCCCGGTGTGGATGTGCGCGAAGGCAGTCCCGTGGTTCCCGACACGTCGCGCTACGCGGCGGTCATTGCCGTGGACAGTACTGCTGCGCTCGTATCGCGAGGCGCGAGCTCGTTTGTGCGAAGTGGTGGCGGACTCATTACGTTGCATGATGCGAGTGCGGTCGGTCCAACCGGTGCGACATCCGTTGTGCTGGAGCACCGATCCGACGGTGACGTCCGTGCCTCTCGCGTTGGTGCGGGACGAGTGATCCGCGTAGGATACAAGGACCTTTGGCGCCAACGAATGTCCGACGACGATTCCGTGTCAGACCCGGTTGCAGCGCATCGTGCGTGGCTCGCGCGGGCTGTTGCGACCGTTGCATACGCACCACGCGTCGCTGTTGCCGCGGATTCGGCCAGTGATCCGGCGCCACTCGCAGACATGGTGGACCGGCTGGGTGCACGCACCGGTTCGCCGGATGCAGCGTCGCCGATCCAGAGCGAGGTGCCATCGAGTGTGCTGTTTGGTATTCTGCTGATCTCGCTGTTGCTGGAGCTGGCTTCGCGGCGACTGCGCGGAGCGAGGTAACGACAGTCTCGACGGCCGACACTGTCGCTGCGCCGCCTCGCGGTTGGGCGGCGTATCTCGCGCTCGGCATCGGTGTCGTCTGCATCGCGTGGTCGGCACTATTTGTCAGATGGGCCGGAGTGTCTGGACCCGCATCCGCATTTTATCGGGCACTCGTCGCTACGATCGTGCTCGTACCAGCCTGGTTATTGCGTGGACGACGACGGGCGCTGGCTGTCCGTCCCGCAATGCTGGGTGTCCTTGCGGGTGTGTTCTTCGCCGTCGATCTCGCGCTCTTCAATTCGGCCGTGATGAGTACGTCAGCCGCCAATGCCACGCTACTCGGCAACAATGCACCGATCATGGTTGGACTTGGCAGCTGGATGATTTTTCGCAAGCGACCGGCGGCGATCTTCTGGATCGGACTGGCGCTCGCACTGATCGGTAGCGCATGTATTGTCGGCAGTGATGCGTTGACACCGGCGGCGTTCGGGTCAGGCGACGTCATGGCCATCACAGCTTCGGTGTTCTTCGCCGCGTATCTGCTCACGATCGGCAGGGTTCGATCGGAGATCGATACGTTGACTCTCACAACACTTGCCGTGGCGGCGAGCAGCGTCTTGCTATTCGTCCTCTGCGTATTGTTGCGCGTGCCGTTATCAGGATATTCGACGCATGCGTGGCTGTCGCTGATCGGTCTCGGAGTCGTGTCGCAGGTTGGCGGATACCTCGCAATCACTTATGCGCTTGGCCACCTCCCCGCTACCGTTACATCTGTCGGGTTGCTCGGCCAGGCTCCGTTGACCGCCGTGCTGGCAATCCCGTTGCTCGGCGAGCCGCTGAGCGCGAGCCAGATAATCGGTGGAGCGCTGGTGCTCACGGGCATCTACGTCGTGAACAGGCGTCGCGCCGTCGCCGTGTGATCGGGGTGGATGGCATCGCGGAATCCGCGCGCCTAATTTACTGAATCATCCACTTTCCCTCAGCGCGAGCTTACCATGTCATCATCGCCCAGCGGTAACGTAGTAATAACACCGGAACAGCTTCTGGAAGACTGGCAGGGACACCGCAGGCTCACGCGTCGCATGATCGACGCGTTTCCCGAGGAGTCACTGTTTAAATACTCCATTGGTGGAATGCGGCCTTTCTCGGCGCTCGCAATGGAGGTGATCAAGATGGCAGTTCCCATTCTGCGCGGCGAGATCACGGGCGAATGGACGTCGTACGATCCGCCGGATGCGACTACCAAGGCTGAGCTGCTGGGGCTCTGGGATAACGCGACGGCTGATATCGATCGGATGTGGCCTGACATTCCGCCGCACCGTTTTCAGGAAGTCGATACCGCCTTCGGCCAGTGGACCATGCCTGGCTACGCGATGTTTCTGTACGCTATCGACAATGAGATTCACCATCGTGGGCAGGGTTACGTCTACCTTCGCTCACTGGGGATAGAGCCGCCGCCATTCTACGTGCGTTGATGGCCGATCGCGGTCAGAAACATCGCGTCATTCAAGCATTCGGGAAGTAGGTGAGGTGGTTGCGGCGATTCATCGCGCGGCGCGAGACCCCGCTCGAACCATGCGACGTCGTGCCAGTTTCCGTATTTGTATCCGATGCCGCGATAGACTCCCACTGGCGTAAAACCCATTGCGGTGTGGAAGCCGACGCTCGCCTCGTTCGGAAGTGTGATACCAGCGTAGGCGTTGCGAAATCCCTGCACGACGAGCGCCGCGAAAAGGGAAGTGTAGAGCGCGCGAGCCACACCCAGCCGCTGCGCGTCGCGATGCACGTACGCCGACACTTCAACCGACCATTGATACGCGGGACGCTCACGATGAATGCCCGCGTATGCATATCCGAGGACAATGCCGTCGCGCTCGAACACCAACCACGGCGTGCGCCCCATGATGTGCGCAACGCGCTCGGTCATCGTCTCTCCATCCGGCGGTACGAGCTCGAAGGAGGTTGCCGAATCCGTTACTGCAGGGCGATAGATCTCGGCCAGTGCTGGACCGTCTGACGGTACGGCGAGACGTATGAGATTGGCCATTGATGGGCAAAAAGTTAGACAGTGGTGGAACAGCTGTTCTGAGAATTGCCGTGAGTCACTGCGCTGTGTGGAATATACGAACGCAAACGGGCGCGCCTTTCGGCGCGCCCGTTTTCAGATCATAGTCGACCAACTTCTGGCCGAGTGTGCAGCTACTTGGTTTCCAGTTGCTTGACCACTGTGGCGAGTGCATGGACGCGTGTTGCATCGCTCGCGCCGGATGCATCGTGATCGAGCTCTCCAGCGAGCGTCTTCAGCGCAGCAGCGCGCTTCGCACCGCTCATCTGCTCAGCGCTCTTCAGCGCCGTCATGATTGCCGTCGTGCGCGCTGCCGGTAGTCCGTTGTCACGCGCGAGCTGATCGACGTATGCGCGGGCGACAGCGAATGCAGCAGGCCACACGAGCTTGGGCTGACTCTGCGGGTTCAAGCGATCGAACCGCACGAGGTTCGCGGCGTCGATCTCGTTCTGCGTGAGGTCGGCGGTCGGCGTCAGCTTGAACACGTCGAGTCCGCGTGCGATCTCCGAGCCGTAGATGTAGCCGTTGTAGTAGTAGCCAGCCCAGTAGCCGCCGATGACCAACTTCGACGCGTCGATCGGTCCGCGATCGAAGTACGCAATCTCCTTCGGATGCGCAGGATCGGTGAAGTCGAAGACAGACACGCCACCCTGGTACCATCCCTGCACCATGATGTCGCGGCCCGGCACCGGGATCAGTCCACCGTTGTGCGCAACACAGTTCTCGGTCGCAGTCTGGGCGGCCGGCATCTTGAAGTAACCGACGTGATTGAGCTTCCGGTTGCGGAGCGTGAAGATCGCGTCCGCACCCCAGTCGATCGGATCGGTTGCGCGGCACTTGGGCTGCGTACCGCCGCCCCATTCGTCCGTGAAGAGCAGGCTCGTGGCGTCGTTGTTGAAGGTCGCCGAGTGCCAGAACGAGAAGTTGGAATCTGCAACGGCCTGGATGCGGACCGGATGCGTCGGATCCTTGATGTCGAGCAGGAGTCCGTATCCCGAGCACGCGCCAGCAGCAAGCCCGGCACTCGGATACACCGTGATGTCATGGCACTGTGACGGGCCACCGCGTGCCTGGCCGCCACCCATCATTCCGCGGACGTGTACACCCAACTTCTCCAGCGAGTCGATTGCACCGCGAGTGCGTGTGGTGTCGTCGCGATGCTCCTGGATCTCCACCAGCAGCTGCGCAGCGTGATCCGAATCTGCAGCGGTCGCCGTCGCCGGAAGCCCGAGCCGTCCGAGGAAGCCACGTGCCGCCTTCACCGCGGCGCCGTTGGCAGTGTCAGCGTACGCAACGCCGTGCGTCGGAGGAGCGGTGAGGTCGTTGAAGATGCGAGCGGTGCTGACGATCTTGGACTGCTCCGGATGCGCGAGCGGAACTCGAATCACTTCGAGACGGAACAGCGCGCTGTTCGGATCGTCGACGCCGCCATTCTCGCAGCTTGGCATCTCTGTCTTGGATCGCACGCGCGCAAGTCCGGACACGTACACGTAAACGACCGACTTGTCGATCGGATCCGGCACGAGAGTGTGCGTGTGCGAGCCGCGGCATGTCTGAACGTCGGCAACCTGCTTGGGATGCATCGGGTCAGCGATGTCGAAGATGCGAATGCCGAGCATCCGCTCCTTGCTCACGCTGTCCTTGATCCCCTGGCTTCCACAATCCAGTCGGTTCCCCGTATTCTCCGCCGAGACGAAGAGAAGGTGGCCGTAGATGGAAACGTCGCCCTGCTCGGTGAAGCAGGAGTACGCCTGAGTGATTTTGGGCTGGAGCGGGTTGGCGATGTCCCAGATCTGGAAGCCGCTGAAATTTCCCTGGTACAGATAGTGGCCGCCGAACGCCATGTCGGAGTTCGCGTAGGTCAGACCGCCCGGCGCGTTGGGCTTGAACACTTCTGGCTTGTTGCGGTGCGCCACGAGAGTCAGACCCTTCGCGGCGACACCGGCGTCGTACAGCCCTGGCTTGAGGCCGACTCGCGGGTCGTTGGTGTTGGATTGGGCGTGCACTGGCATGGCCAGCGCGAGCGACGCGACGGCGCAGAACAGCGTCGCGCAGTGTCGCGCGGGTACGAAAGGATTCCTGCTTCTGTGTCATCTCGTTTGACTCGGGGTGAGCGTGTTCAACATGGCCTCCATTCGCGCCATCTCGGCGCGCTGGCCGGCATCGACATCGGTGGCGAAGCTGAAGAGCTCCGGCTGTTGCCCTGCGCCTGGAGTGGCGAAGAGTTTGGCGACCATGTCGAGAGCGCCTTGGTGATGCTTGATCATTCCGGTGAGATACAGACTGATCGAAGGTCGGACCACGAGCGGAATCGAGCTGACGCATCTCCGCGGGTGTGAGCATTCCGGTCATCATCATCATGTGGTCACCCATGTCCATGCCCGGCATGTTCATTCCGCTCCGGTCGTGGATCGGGCCGTGCGTTGGATGCAGCATGTCGAGCGGGTCCGGCGTCGCGAGATGGCGCTGCTCCAGCCAGCTCTGCATCATCGTGATCTCGTCGCGCTGCGACAGAGCGATGCGCTTGCAGAGGATCTGCAGATTGGGCCGTGCGCCGTGGGTGGCCGCCCAGTCGGACATCACGACCGCCTGTGCATGATGGATGATCATGCCCTGCACGAAGTCGACGTCGGCCTGGACGTAATCGTGGGGTGCTGCTGCACTGTGTGCCGAAGCATTCTGCGCGCCTTGCGCAGGCAATTGCACGGAAGCGCCAATGGAAACTGCCACCAGAGCCATGGCAGTAACTGACGCTGCAGCGTGCTTACATCGTGGTATGAACATCACGGAATCTGGAACCTGAGCTTGTGACGAAGAGGGTGGCCGGTTCAGAAGTATGGCCATCCATACAAATGTACGCCAGCCACTTGGAAGGCGTTGCGACTCCGGGTAGCTCCGTCGATGAGCTCTCGTGCGCTCGCGTACCGACACGCTTTTTTGACACAGCGGCGAACGGAAGGCAGACTCCTGCAATTCATGCTTGCACAGATCATCGACACCGCGGGCCGGAAGGCACTCATTCTCGGGTCGGTTGCGATCGTGGCGACCCTTGCCAGCGCGGTGCTCAGGCTCGCCGGCATCAATCAAATAGCCATCTTCATCATGACGGCAATCGCGCTTGCGAGCCTGGCGTCGGTGGTGGGCGTTGCAACGGAGCAGCTTGGAACGCGGCTCGGACCGGGAGCGACCGGCGTGGTCCAGTCGGCACTCGGAAATCTGCCGGAGCTCTTCATCAGCATCTTTGCACTGCGGGCGGGGCTCGTGATAGTGGTGCAGACTGCGCTGATCGGCTCCATCCTCGCCAACAGCCTGCTCGTGCTTGGGTTGGCGTTCGTGGTTGGGGGCGTGCGTCACGGAGCGCAGCGTTTCAACGCCGGCACGACTCGCATGACCGCCATGCTGCTGGTGCTTTCGGTTGCGTCGCTGGCCATTCCCACGCTGGCGACCAAGCCGGGCGCACCTGATTTTGGCCACGCAGGCCATCTGAGTGTGGTAGTGGCGGTTGTGTTGCTAATCGTTTTCGTTTGCAGTATTCCGATGGCAATTCAAGGCAGTATCGGGCCATCACGCGAACATCATGGCGCCAAAGGGCAGCATTGGCCACTAAGTGCTTCGGTCGTCGTGCTTGGTGTAGCTGGCCTCGGCGCCGCGCTGGTATCCGATTGGTTCGTGGCCGCTCTGACACCCGCGATGGCGACTCTGGGGCTTTCGGAGGAATTTGTAGGACTCGTGATCGTGGCGATCGCCGGCAATGCTGTAGAGAACGTGGTCGGCATCACAGCGGCGGCACGCAACGAGGCCGACCTCGCTGTGAGCCTGATCCTGAACAGCAGCCTTCAGGTCGCGCTGCTGCTAATCCCCGTGCTGGTGCTCATCAGCACGGTGATCGGCGGACCCGTGCTCACACTTGTCGCTCCCACGCTCCTCATCGCGGCGCTCGGTCTGGCGGCGATTCTGGGTGCGATGATCATCTTCGACGGCGAGTCGAACTATGTGGAAGGCGCCGCGTTGATCGGGTTGTATCTCATAATTGCTGCGAGCGTGTGGTTCGGGCCGCCGATCGCGCGTTAGTTCGTTAGAGACGTTGGCGTTGCCCAGGCGCCGATCACGGCATACCGACGCCGTCGGCGCTTACCCAGTCAAAACTGCGTTCGTCGTTCCCTAGCCTCCAGTCTTCGGGATACACGGTACGCTGCCAATCGAGCGGCTCACCTAGCGACTGGCGTGTTGCGGCGAGTGCGAGCGCATTGCGGAGATCCGCGCGCTGCTGCGCGCCGAGTGCATCCGGCGCGAGCGATACGAAGAGCGTCGTGCCGCTTCGGGCGAGCAGGTCGAGCCACTGTCGATTGAACGTCCACGGAATGTCGTTCGTCACGCCGACGCAATCGGCGTCCGCGGCGTAGAACGCATCATGTTGAGCACCGCGAAAGGCGAGCGAGTTCACGCCCATCTTCCTCGTGCGTGCCCAGTCGGTGCCACTGGTATCGTCGCCGATCCTGCACAGCTCGAAGTGTCCAGCCGACAGGTGGCTCACCGTATTGCATCCGATGACGAGGCTCTCGCCAGCAGCAGCACGGATGGATACGTAGAGCTCATTTATCACTTCCGCCGTCGTCCTTCTCGTACCGGATGCAAACGCCCATTCTCCGCGCGTGAGCTCGGTGTCCATCTGGAAGCCCCAGCGACCGAAGATGTCGAAGGTCGTGTAGTCGTGCTTGATCAGCTCGAAGCCCCATTCGCGCAACCGTGTGATGTCTTCAGTGATCTTCTGGCGAACTTCCGGTACGGTTGGGTCGAGCACGGTGCGCGCACGGGCGAGGCGCCAGCTGTCCGGAGCCTCCGCCGTCGGCTGCAGCGGACGAATCCAAGCACCGGGACGTGCTCCGATGTTTCTGATGTCGGCAGTGAGGGCTGGCATGTCCGGGAATTTTTCATTTCCGCGATCCCATGTCCCGACGCCGGTTTCGTCCTTTCCGCGACCTGGCTGCCATCCATCATCGATCACGACGAATGGCCGGTTTTTTCCCGCGGGTGACAGCTCGACGATGTGTCGGGCATCGACGCGCACCGAATCGGCGCTGTTCTTTCCGTACGCCCAGTACCAGTCGTTGCTTCCATAAACAGGTTGCAACGGGAGTCGCGGGTTGGGACACATCTGGCGACAGAACGAATGCACGGCCGCGAACGCAGACTCGCCTTCGCGACCAGCGCGACAGACAATGTCACAAACATCGAGAGTGCGCTCACCGAGCTGCACGTCCAGAGCGCCGCTCCTCACATCCGCGCAAAGGCTGATGCCATGTCTGTCGATCTGCCAGAAGCAGAATGCATTGGCGCCAGTACGAACTCCATATGTATTCGTTTGTGTGCCGTCATGCGTCGCGAAATACCATGGCATGACGCGGTCGGGGATCCATGTACGCCACTCGAGATCGCCGTATGCGCGTTCCCATGCGTCCCCCATGATGAGACGTGTGTTGGCCATGTCGCCGTGCCAGCGGATGTACAATCGCTTTATTGCTGTCGACGGTGCTGATAGCGTTACGTGAAGTGCGCTGGCTCGCGTGGATGTCGTAATCACGACACCGGTGTCGCTCTTCCAGCTGTCCCCCGCGTAATGATTGAGCGATTGATTGAGCGATTGATTGCCCGTCGTAGTCTGGACAATCACGCGATCCGGCATACGAAGCAGGTCCAGGAAGCCGCTGCGCGATTGCGGCCTGGATATCTCCTGCGTCGTGTTCAACACATCAGGAACAGGCATCGTCAGGCCTAGCGCGGACAACGTCGCCTGTTGTACAAATTCACGCCGTGAGGTCATGCGTCGAATATGCGTCCGACTGGTGCGCGTGGGGAAGTCCGATCGGTGATGCATCGTGCCGACAGGCTCAACGACACGCGAGGTCGGGGCGTATTCTTCTGCGCACCAGGAAGGCCCTCGGGATGATCCCCTCACGATCATCTTTTCCTCGAAACCGTTTCTCATGCGAAAATTCTCCCTCTTTGTTTCTGCTGCTGCTCTTGCGTTTATTCCGGCAGCGAGTCACGCGCAATCCACCGCCCCATGCACGCACGCCACTACGGCTTGCGAACAATGGATAGTCTTTGGCCGCGGCCCCGCCCGGTCGATGGTCTATTCGACATACTCGCTGGACAAACCGAATCCGGCCATGACGCGTGCGCTCATCATGGTCCACGGCGCCAACCGTAATGCGGATCACTATTTCGAGACGGCTACTTCAGCGGGGTTTCTCGCCAACGCGCTCAACAACACCGTCATCATCGCACCACATTTCACCGCCGGCAACGACAAGCCGGCGGCGAACGAAGTGACGTGGCCCGAGCGGCGCGACAGCTGGAGGTCGGGTGGCATGTCGCCGACCAATCCAGACCTCTCCGCATTCGACTTCGTCGACGAGATCGTACGCAAGCTTGCGAACAAAAAGAATTTCCCGAACCTCAAGCACATCGTCGTCACGGGACATTCCGCGGGCGGACAGTTCGCGACGCGGTACGAGATGGCGAACAAGGTCGACGGAACGCTCAAGGGCGTGACGATGAGTTACGCCGTTGCCAATCCGTCGAGCTACGCGTGGCCGGCTGCTGTGCGGCCGCTGCCCACGGGCAATGCAGATCCAGTCGATGCATACAAGGAAGCGCTGGGTCCGAATGGAGAGAAGGTGAACACGGATTTCACCTATGGCCCGTTCGACTCGACCAAGGTTGCGACGTACAATCAGTGGCCGTCCGGTCTCGAGAACCGCAACTCCTACACTGCAAAGATGTCGGACGAGCAGTTGAAGAAGCAGCTGGTCGAGCGTCCGACGACATACCTGCTGGGCCAGGTGGATGTACTGCCGCTTGGCGGATTCGATTCATCTCCGTCCGCGATGGCGCAGGGCCCGACGCGACGCGCACGCGGCGAAGCGTTCTTCAAGTATGTCAACGAGACGCTTGGCGCCAGGCACAACGCGATCATCGTTCCGGAGTGCGGCCACAACGATCGCTGCATCTTCACGACGGACGAAGTGTTTCCGGTGATATTCCCGAAGTAACGCCGCGTTCGTGCCGCTGGCTTCATTCCATCCGGTGAAGCCAGCGGCTCGCGGCCATCCACGTGCGTGCGGTACGCGTCTGCTCGTCAGGTGTGTTTCATCATGTCAGCGGTCCAGCACCGGAAGGTAGACGCGCCACGGTCCCACAGCGTCGCGGTACTGCTTCGCCATCACACGAGCGATCTGAGCAATGTGTCCGAGGTCGTGTACGACCCATGCCGACAACAACTGCCGGAGCGTAACCGTCCCGAGTTCCGGATGCTCACCCTTCAACGCGAGTTGTTCGTCGGAAAGCTTCCATCCTGCAAGTGTAGCCAGGTTGGCCGATCGCAAGTTCGAGAATTCGTCCAACAGATCGGCGAGCGACTTGCCCTTGCTCTCACGGAACTGAGCGAAACGGTCGAATGGTATGAAGCGGCGATTCTCGCCCTGGGCGAGAATGATCTGCGCGCGGGGAATCCAGTCCGTTCGCTCGCCATGGATCAGGTGACCTACGTTGTCATACGGGCTCCAGGTCTCGGCGCCTTCATCTGCGTCGATCCATGCTGATCCCAGTCCCGTGAGCATTGCGCGCAGAGCGTGGGGAGTTCGTTCGAGGACCGCGACTGCGGTCGTTACATCAAAATCCATGGGAATCCTCAGGTTGGCACCGTGGTGAGAAGATTGGCGTCACGCGCGAGTACCCATTTGCCGTCCTGCTTCCTGAGAATGGTCAACGTGTGTCCCTTGCGTGTAATTGACTCGGCGTTTCCCGGTGGAGTGACGACGACGGTAAGCCTGGTCCACATGAATGCCCAGTCGCCCAGGATCTTGATCTCCTGGATCTCACTCGTGCCGTCGAACTGCGGCGCATCGGGGGCTGCTTGAGCGTGCGCCGCAGCAGCGAAGTCGGCCTTGCGCATGACGGGCTGGCCAGGTACGAGAAAGATTGCATCGTCCGACATGAGGGAGAGAACAGTGTCGACGTCGCCGGCCTTGCTCGCAGTCATCCATGTGGATACGAGCTGCCGTATCTCCTGTTCATCAGTATGCATGTGTCGCCTTTTTTGTAGAGCCGCTCGGTTTCGATTGTGGCGTGGAGTCAAGAGCTCACGATCCTATCGGCCGATTGCGAATCTAGATAAACGGATTGAACGTCGCGACGCCCGTTGATTCCACGTCAGCGGTATTGCGAGTGACAAATGTAAGATTGTAATGCAATGCAGTCGCCGCCATCTGTGCGTCAATAGTCGGAAGGGTGATACGACGTTTCCTGGCTGCCGCCTCCAGCTGGCCCCACCTCTCCGCGACCGCGTCATCAATGGGCAGGATGCGTTGGGCGAAACGAATGCGCACATCTCGAGCCAGCCAGCTCTGCAACGCGGCGCGTTTCGGATCTGTGTCTCCCAGCGTATCGATCCCCTTCCGCACCTCGCCTATTGTGAGGACGCTCAGGTACAGCAGAAATTCCGGGGTCGATTCAACCCAACTCGTCACGTGGCGATTCGGCCGAGCCTTCATTAGTTCGGATACGATGTTCGTATCGAGAAGAAAGCCGCTCATTCGATCACCACTTTATGTTTCGTGTAGAGTCGCGTTTCCGTCTCAAGTCGAGAGTTGCCCCACCGAGCGGGGCTGAATGAAAGAACTCTACCAGAGAAGTCGGGCTGTGTGGTGCGTTCCTCGAGCTGGTCAAACTGCTCGGCGCGCACGATTACAACAGCTTCGCCGCCATGTCGTGTCACGCGCTGTGGTCCGTCGGTGTGCGCGAGACGAAAGAGTTCGCTGAATCGGGCCTTCGCCTCGTGGAGCTGCCAGATGCCTGGGTGCGAATCGGGGTTTGCCATATACATTAGACTACTTAGACTAGTCTAAATAGTCAATATGGCCTAAACCAGTCAGAGTGCCGGGTCGCGGCTCGCTGAAGCTGAATGAGTTGCGCTGGGCACTGAGTAGTAGAGTCCGACCATTCCGCTCGGGTACACGTGTGAATGTGTGAGTGTAAGCACAGTCTGCGGTGCACCGGGCGGGAGTAGCGGAACACCGCCGCCGAGCAGCACCGGCACGACGGTGACTTCGACTGCGTCAACCTGTCCGGCGGCGAGGAGGTCGCCGAACAGCACACCGCCGCCGAACAGCCAGATCTCACCGTCGCCGGGCTCTGCCCGAAGTGCCGCTACGACTCCGGCCGCATCGGTGTGTACCAACGTGACCTCGGGGTGATCTTCCGGACGGAGGGTGCGCGAAAAGACGTAGATGCGCGTTCCCGCCGACCATGGCACCTCCGGTACGGTACGAGCCACCTCGTAGCTGCGGCGCCCCAAGAGAACCGTGTCAATACGCGCGAAGATCGATCCGAAGTCGACCGTGGCATCCTGCGGAATCCAGTCGTACCCGCCGTTTGCGTCGGCGATGTAGCCGTCCAGGCTCGCCGCCACGTTGTATCGCACTGGTCGCATAGCGTGTCCGTCCTGACAGAGATTCAGTAATTACCTGGTGATCTGCTTCGGCAAGCTTCGAGCCTGTCATTGCTTCGATATAGAGAGAGCAAGGGCAACACTGGCGAAGGCGAGAAAGCCCATCCTGATCCGCTACGATGCCAAGATAGATCGCCGCCGATACCGCGATACCTGATGACCCCGGGCATATGAGAAAAGAAATTGTAATTGCCTGACACGAGTGTTGATCCGTGTCGGATGCCGCCGTCCGTCCGGACGAATAGTCAACCGGATCGCACTCCTACGAAGTGACAAGCTTTGCCAACTGCGTCGAGCATTCAGCGACGCCCGCAGTCAGATTGAGCGCCGAGTAAAGTACCAACGCTTCTTGCAAGAGCGGACGAGCCGCATCGACGTCGCCGATTTCGATCATGAGGAGCGCAAACGGCCTGATCGCATTGGCGAGATCAAGGACTTTCGTATCCACGTCCTGACGGTAGATGGTGATCGCCTCTGCAAGCAACGTCCTGGCCTGTTCCGTCAGGCCATTCTCCCGATAGATGTCGCCCAGGTGTCTCGCAGTGTGGGCGAGCACGAGTGGACTACCGTGACGGCGACAGAGAGCAAGAGCATCGGCGTAATGCTGCTGAGCCTGGTTGATATGCCCGCGATCGCGTTGTATCTGACCAAGGCCAACGAGCGCGGAAATAAGATGCTGTTCCGATCCCGCTGAGCGTGACAGCTCGGCTGCTTGTTGATACGAAAGGTATGCGTCATTCAGACGCTGCTCGCGCCGAGCTCGAGTACCGCGTGCGATCAGGCCTGCTACATCTTCTGACATTTGCATCAACCCTCGAGGAACGACATCACTTTGGTGGCTCAAATAGAATAGAAAGGCGCGTCTGGATAGACGCTCAGTGCCGACTCCAATCATCCGGATGGCACGCCTGTAGCGTGCCTCGGATGAATGCAGGCTCGTTGCGCTCGAGATCCTGGAACGACAGTTGATTACCAACACTGAACACCTTGCCGTCGACGAAATAGAGGTCGCGGCCGGAGTCGTCCTTGATGAAGAAATCGTCGCCGTGCGAAAACAGCTTCTGTTTCAGGATGTAGCGCATGGTCGGGGGGTAAAAGATGCGTGCATTAAAGGATGCGCTCGCTCACGTCTCAACTTCCTGCGCGAGTTGATCGGCAGCTGCTCGCGCATGGCGGCGCTTTCGGAAGATCAGCACCGTCACCGCAGGAACCACGTCCAGTATTGTGGACCACACGCGAGCGATGACGACGACTATCAGTACGTCCGCAGCGTTCATGCCCGCGTTGTGAAGTATTGCCTGCATCACGCCTTCTCTCGCGCCCAGTCCAGCTGGAGACACAACTGCGATCAAACCTGCGAGAAACGATCCGCTCCACGCAGCGATGTACGAGCTGATCGAAGCTACGGGTGACGGCAGCAGCGCACCGCCGAGTGCGTAGAATGCCGCACCCCACATGACCCAGTTGCCGACCGAGGTCCAGATCAACATCCACATCGTGCCAACGGTCACTGACGTGACATCGGGCCAGTGCCGAGTGATCAACTGTCGCAGGCGATCGGACGATTTGATGATCACCGGACACAGGAGCAGGATCGTCACACCGATCAACGGCAGCGCCAGCCACGGAGTGGGCAGGCCAACGAGGGCGCCGCCGGCCGCGAACAGCACGATCGCGCCGACACCGACGCCTATGACTCCCTGGAAGAGCGAGCTTGCAGTGATGGCGGCGGCTGGAAGGTCATGCTCTGCCGCCATCACGCCGATGATGCCCATCTGCCACGCCTTTCCGCCCGGCAGATAGCGCCCGAGGTTGCTTACGAGAAAGAAGCGAATCAGTTGCCACAGCGGAACGCGAATGCCTGCGTCGTTCAGGAGGCGTCGCCATCCGATCACATAAAATGCATGTCCGATCGCTCCAAATACGACGGACAGTGCAACCCACGTCCAGCGTACATGTGCGCTGCGCCAGGCGTCGACGGCGGCTGGTCCATCCCGCCGGATCGACTGGACGAGCACAACCAGAATAAGGACTGTGAGAATCGCTGCAACGATTCGAAGGATGCCGCGGATTTGAGCTCTAGCCATCATCATGGTTGAATTTCGTACACGTACGGAGCTCCGCGAAAGTCCCGCATGTCGCTATCGAGCTTGCTGGTAAGGCTTGTCGGGCTCGGAACCATCGCAGAAGTCGGTCCAGACGCTTCACGTCAATATCGCCTGTTTGTGCGGAGTTGACGGCGGGGCGAGCAGGCGTGGATGCCGGGTGACCTCACCCGGTAGCGTAACCGGTCCGGTGACGGACACCAAGCACTACGACGACGACGGCAACGTGACGTCCGTCGTGGTGGTGAGCAACATCGGTTTGTTGAGTGACAGCATGACGTATGACAACATGGGCCGGGTCGAGACTGGTCACTTCTCGGGAAGCGGAGTGTCGACCAATCCCACCGAGGACGTGACGATGATGTATCACGGCCTGGGCTCGGTGATCGGCATGGAGACCAACGCGAGCGGGAGCGTGGCGACCGAGGCGTTCACGGTGGACGCGCTGGGGAACAGGCTCAACAGCTGGCGTCTGCCGATGTCGTACAACGCTGCCGACCCCAACACGGCACGCGTGATGGATGTGAGCGCCAACGGGGAACTCATGACCGTGACGTCGCCTAAGAACGACAGCACGTACGCGACCTATCCCTACTTCTACCGTCAAGGAGCTGGGCTACGACGGCGTGGGCAATCTCTCGACAGTGTTCACGAAGGAGCAGAACGCCTTCGGAACTGGCGGAGAGACCACGATGAACTATCCGATGAACTATCCGACGAATGCGCAAGCGGGACAGGCTCCGATATCATCGTTTACGGTGGGCAGCATGACGGGACCATCAGATCTCGGCGGCGGGAACTTCAACTCATCCTTTAACTCAATCTTCTTCACCGATTCGATCTCCCAGACCGCAGAGGCGCACTTCTATGACGGAGACAACAAGCTACGTCTCTTCAACCGTCACAACGGCATAGACGTGAACAGCATCTCGGGCTCCAACTGGCTGTACGAGGAGTACCGCTACGACGCACTGGGCCGCCGCATCTGGAGACGCACGCAGGGAGGTCAGGCTGGAGCCTATGTGTCACGCACGGTGTGGGACGGGGACCAGTACCTGTATGAGACGATCTCCAGCTCGAACACGATGCCAGGCCTTGAGAGTGACTCGGCGATGGTGGGCTATGTGAACGCCGACGGACTTGATGCACCAGTGGGCGTGTGGCGTGGCACGAGCTCGGGCACGGTGGGGACGATGACGCCGCACGTGGACTGGCGAGGTGCGTACGCGTTGGGCACCTGGGACGACGGAAGCTCCAATCCGTGCACGGGCTCAGCACCCAAGTGCAGCTACATCGCGTGGCCCGCGGTGGGGATGTCGGCGGCGAGAGGGCATCCGTTGGACGTGACGCTTCCGTCAGGGTACTGGATGGGGTCTCTCTTGAGTGAAAGTACCGATGGCAGTGGCATGCAGTACAAGCGGAACCGGTACTACGATCCAAGTAGCGGGAGATTCACGCAAGTAGATCCGATAGGGCTGGCGGGTGGGCTCAACGCTTATGGCTTCGGTGGCGGAGATCAGGTAAACTTCTCAGATCCACTGGGTCTCGATCCGTGCAAGGGCTCGAGTGCGTGGACGGAGTGCTTGGCGCAGGCGCTCGCCGATTGGGGCGCGCAGCACGGTGGCGCCACTGGTAAGGTTGCGTTGAATGCTGGCGCTGCGCTGGCCGCTGGGATGGAAGCAACAGGTATCAACGGCGCAGCTTCGACAGGTGATGCGATTGCCAGCGGACGCGTAGGTGAAGCGGCGCTGGGAGTCGCGTTCTTGGCAGTGCCTGGCGGTGAGGGCAGAGCAGTTCGGACAGAAGCTCGGTCTCTCGCCGAACATCTCGCGATGTCCGAGGCTAAGGCTGGTGCGGGCACAGAGATCATGCAGGGCAAGATCAAAGACGCCGCAAGAGCTGGCTGGGCGAAGATGCAACATGTTCACATCAATCCTGACGGAACGAACATTGTCATTCATTACTGGCGGGAGATCGAGACCGGCGTGACTGAAGGCTTTAAATTCAAGAACCCATAATTTTGTGGTACCGCGATGAAAGTGCGTTGCAGCAGCAGCAAGGGAACGAGCCTTCCGGAACTCTATCTCGATTCGGCAGGCGGCTACAGAGCCGACACCATCTTTCCGCTCCGAGTTGGAAAGGAGTATATCGTCTATGCTTTGACGCTACGGCGAGGAGGAATTTGGTATTACTTGCTTGATGAATCAGGTGTTGGGTACCCCGTCTGGTTTCCGGCGCCGTTGTTTGAGGTGTCAGATTCGAGGATTTCGCAATACTGGGTCTTTGGATTTCACGATGCTGGCCTTCGCGCCGGAGATGCCATCTTCTCCTTTGTGGAATGGGCGAGCGATCCTCTCACTTTTTATGACAACCTCACCGATGGTGAGGTAAGATCACGTGATGTGTTTCAGCGCTATCAAGAATTAATGGAACTCGAATTCGACACCGGAACGACGAGGCCAGCCGCGGAAGACATCGGCGATGGATGGATGATCTGTTCGAACTGCCGCGAAGCTTGGCAGACGAGCGTAAATGGGCCTCTGCTGAAATGCCCAAATTGTGGGACAGTGCTGAAGAATCCACGTTTATCAACCCTGTGAGTCTGTCGCTGCTGTGCACGTAATGGCGTGAATCGCGGGTGGTGATGCGAAGCCCAGCCAGATAGCCCGGCCGGGCTTCGTCGTTTGACTACCGATCGCCGAATCGGTAGTGCTAGTAGAAGCCGCGGGCAATCGTCGCGTGTCTGTGGGACGGGGATCAGTACCTCTACGAGACCATCTCCAGCTCGAACACGATGCCGGGCCTTGAGAGTGACTCGGCGATGGTGGGCTATGTGAACGCCGACGGACTTGATGCACCAGTGGGCGTGTGGCGTGGCACGAGCTCGGGCACGGTGGGGACGATGACGCCGCACGTGGACTGGCGAGGTGCGTACGCGTTGGGCACCTGGGACGACGGCAGCTCCAATCCGTGCACGGGCTCTGCGCCCAAGTGCAGCTACATAGCGTGGCCTGCGGAAGGGATGTCGGCGGCGAGAGGTCACCCGCTCGATGTGACGCTTCCGTCCGGGTACTGGATGGGGTCTCTCTTGAGTGAAGCGACCGACGGCAGCGGCATGCAGTACAAGCGGAACCGGTACTACGATCCAGCGAGCGGGAGATTCACGCAAGTGGATCCGATCGGTCTTGGCCGGTGGGCTCAACGCTTATGGCTTCGGTGGCGGGGATCAGGTAAACTATTCGGACCCGTTTGGGCTTTGTCCAGAGTGGGTCGATGGTAAGCCTTGCAATCTGAATGCGGTTGCAAGCTTCGCTGCGGGTTTCGGCGATGCGGTGTCCTTCGGCGCTACCGATTGGGTTCGCGACAAGATGGGCACCAATGATGTAGTCGATAAGGATGGCGCAGCGTATTTCGGTGGGCAGGTAAGCGCCGTCATTGCGACGGCGGGCGTCGGATCCGCCGCTACTGGCGCGGGCGAGGCCCGCGCTGGAAAGGTCGTGATCGGAGAGACGATGGCCCGTGTGCGCGCTGCTGCCGCCACACACGATGCGGAGACTTTTGAAACGGGGGCTCGCGGTGCGAAAGCACTTTGGAAAGCCAATAGTACGTGGCTTCGTGGCGCGATGCGGGATGGCAAGGAGATTATTGATATAGGCCCGGACGCGACTCGTCCCTCGCCGAGCCAATTCTATCGAGCTGAGAAAGCTCTTATAGAGAGCCGTAGATATCCCACAACGGTACCGTGATCATGAACCAGTTCCTATCGGCTACTATCGAATCTGCGATGAGTCCACTCGCGACCCAGTTCGGATTGCGAGTGCTGAGGCGAGACGACTCACGCAATTACGCGGCAGTGCTGTATGCAAACGCCACGACCGGCCTTAAGGTTGCCGTGGACTGGACCGAACTACGTCCTTTTCTGACGATCTACGAACTTGAAAATGGCGCGATTGTGCAAGAGGTACCATCCGTCAGTTCCGGCGCGGATCGCAGCAAGGCATTCGATGTAGATGACTTGCTGCTAGTGCGCCCCGTAGAGAACTCGCCGGTGGGCAAGATGTTCTCTGGAGGTGATGATCAAGCGGTGACTCGCTTGCTTGCGCAGTACGCGAGTGCGCTGAGTTCTCAGGCCTCTGATATTATGTCAGGAGATTTCGCTGTTTTTCAACGCCTTGATGAAAATGTTAGAGCACGCGCGCGAAGCATGGATACTTGAACGCTGTAGATGCGTTGAGGGCCCGACGTATACTTTACATGGGTGAAGTCTGACAGGTAGAAGCCCGACCAAGAGGATATGGTCGGGCTTCTTCTTTAGCCGCTGATCGTGTTTGCCCTTAGCTCGCTTTGCATTTCGAGCGTGCCGGTGATGCAACGCGGCGTCGGACTGCGTGTCTGGTCCAAGTGCGGGCTGAAGGAAAACAACCGCCACCAACATTGCTGCGAGCACAGCGGCATCTCGGGAGCTGGATGACATCTGGATGAGCTTTTTATAGGATCGAAACCGAGACCTATACAGCTGCTTCCGGGCCCCGTTCTTTCAAGATCCCGAGGACGCGCAAACTGCTCGTGCGGAATTCTTTCAGAGCTCACTCAAGGTGTTAACGCTCGCAACAGCGGCCGATTCCACGAACGCGAGTGCGTGGTATCACCTCGGAACCGTAACCGCCGCGAAGAGTTACCAAGGATTTGGAACCTGGGATATAGATCTTGTCCGAAAGGCAATAAGCCAACTCGAGATAGCCG
>CAVPQB010000001.1:0-211221 GCA_963707505.1 uncultured Gemmatimonadales bacterium | reverse complement strand
GCACGTTTCCGCTCGTCGCTCCCTTGTGCCAGAGCCCGCGCGACCGCGACCGATAGTACATCTCACCTGTCGCGACCGTCTTTTCAAATGCTTCGCGATCCATGTGCGCGACCATCAGCACCGCACCGGTCACCGCATCCTGCGTGACAACCGTGACGAGGCCACCGCCCTTGTCGAAATCCAGATCGTCTGACTGTCATGATGCCTCAACCAGAATGTCACGCACAGGTCCGGCCAAAGCTGCGTTGGTAGCGATGATGTCACCGCCGAATGCTGTAGCGTTGCCACTCCAATCGGTGAACGAGCCGCCGGCCTCGGTCACTATTGGATATAGTGCAGCCGAATCCCATGGTGCGACGACGTCATCGACCATGACATCAGCACGTCCTGTAGCGAGCAGAAGATATCCGTAACAATCGCCCCAGGTGCGCGATACGCTGGCCTGCGATGCGAGTCGCCGCCACGCTGTCGCACGCTCAGGACGTCCTTCGAACCGGTCGTCGGTTATCACGATGGTCGACTCTGCAATCGTCGCGGTTGACGAGACGCTGCAGCGCAGTGCCGTTCCAGAAACACCCTTCCCCCGTCGCCGCAGCAACAATCTCGGCGACCGCCGGAAAATAAGCGCATCCCGCGAGCACTGACTCTCCTTCGGTAACGGCGACGAGCGTTCCCCACAGCGGAACTCTTCTGATGAAGCTCTTGGTTCCGTCGATCGGATCGAGAATCCAGCGTCTCCGCGCATTTGGACGCACGTCACCGAACTCCTCGCCCAGAATTCCGTCTTCGGGAAACCGCTTCTCGATCCACGCTCGGCGCGCTCCTCCGCTCCGCGATCCGCGATCGTCACGGGAGAACCATCGTGCTTGACATCGACAGTGAGTATCTGGCCGTAGTGCGACATCGCAAAGTCGCCCGCAATGCGCGCAAGGTCGGTAACGGCATCAAGATACGATTCGCTCACGCGGCATTTCTCACAGGCAACAGTGACTCTCTCATGTATGTCTTGAGCTCGGATACGGTCGTCGTACCATCGTGCAGAATACCGGCAACCAGCGCGGCGTCCGCGTGCCCCGATTGAATGACAGACGACCACGTCATGCGCGGATCCCGCCCCACCGGACGCGATCACGGGAACACTCACCGCGTCCGCAACAGCGCAGGTCAATTCGATATCGTATCCATCGCGAGATCCGTCACGATCGATGCTCGTCAGAAGGATCTCCCCTGCACCGAGCCTCTCGCACTCGCGCGCCCACTCGAACGGCGTCAAGTCCGGTTGCCGTGCGTCCGCCATGGGTGACTACGCGCCACGATCCGTCAATCATCCTGGCGTCGATGCTGGACACGACACATTGCGCGCCAAACATCGCCGACGCCTCGCTCAGCACTTCGGGATTTCGTACGGCAGCAGAGTTGATCGCGACCTTGTCCGCGCCCGCGCGCAGCACCTGAGCCACGTCAGCCGCGCTTCGCACTCCACCACCGATTGTGAGCGGAATGAACAGCTTCTCGGCGGTTCGTCGCGCCACATCCAACAGTGTACCACGTCCTTCGACACTCGCAGAGATGTCCAGAAAGACTATCTCATCGGCGCCTTCCGCTTCGTATCGCGCAGCCAACCCCACAGGATCGCCAACGTCGCGAAGATTCACAAAACGCGTTCCCTTCACCACCCGGCCATCCCTGACATCGAGACACACGATCAGTCTGCGTGTGAGCGTCACTTTACGTCCAGCGAAACGGAACCCTTGGTGCTGAATACGGCACCGGCACCAGTATCGACCATCGCCTTGCGAATCGCCAACCCAAGAGCCTTGAACGCAGCCTCTACAATGTGGTGTCGGTCAACACCGCGAAGGACACGAACATGAATCGTCGCCTTCGCATTGTCCGCGAATGAGCGCATCCAGTGATCGTACAGACCACTCGGCACCGGTCCGCGATAATACGGCCGGCCACCCATGTCGACACACGCCTGAACCAACGCCTCATCCATCGGAACGGTACAATCGCCATAGCGTGCCGCCGATGGACTGATGATGTCAGCGATCGCCGAGCCCATGGCGATTGCCACATCCTCGATCGTGTGATGTCTCAAGTCGCCAGTCGCGCGCAAGGTCACGTCGAGGCCGGAGTAGCGTGCGAACGTAACCATCATGTGATCCAGAAACGGGACACCAGTCGCAATGTCACCCTTCCCTTCTCCGCGTTGGACCTCCAGCCGGATCTGGGTCTCTCGCGTCTTGCGCTCCACAATTGTTCTTTCATTCATTCCGCAAACTCCTCAGCAATGACTCCCGGATCGATAGCGCCCGTATAGAGCGCCATCCCTATGACAACCGATGCCACTCCCCGGTCCTCCAGTGCACGTAGATCACCGATGGTGCCTATACCGCCGCTGGCACACACGGGATGCTCGCTCTCCTCCACCACGTCTTCCATGAGAGAGAGATCGGTTCCTTCCATGAGACCCTTCCTTGTGCACGGCCGTGACCATTACACCGGCCAGCGGAAGCGCGTTGAGCTCATCAATCAGTCGAGCACGTAACGGTCCGATGTACGCGTCCAGCCTCGCGTGACGACATGCCGGTCGCGCACATCGGCGGCCACGATCAACGTCCCCGGAAATGCTTCCGCCATGTCACCGAGCCAGTTGGCGCTCTCGACAGCCTTCGTGCCAAGAACTACGCGTTGCGCACCATCGCGAAGCAGCGACTCGATTCGCTCTTCATCGCGTACGCCGCCGCCCACCTGTGCTTCCATTGAAGTTGCGCGCAACACCTCGCGGATCATCTCCGCATTGTTCCCGCGTCCGGTCGCCGCGTCGAGGTCGACGACATGCAGACGGCGAAAGCCCGCAAACTCCCACTTGTGAGCGACACCGGGAGGGTCATCCAGTCTCACCTGCTCGGCGTCATACGATCCGCCAACGAGCTGAACGCACGCTCCCTCGCGAATGTCTATCGCTGGTATTGCGATCATCGAATCACTCCGTTGACGAAGCCTCGCACGAAGCTGACTCCCGCCCGGGAGCTCTTCTCGGGATGGAACTGCACTCCGACAGTGTTGGCCACAGTCACGACTGACGCGAAGCGGTCGCGCTCATGGGTCGTATATGCCGTGATACAGGCGTCATCATCCGGTTCGCATACATAGCTGTTCGCGAAATATGCAACCTCCGGCAGCGCTTCATCGAGCGACTCGACTTCATTCCATCCGATCTGCGGAACCCTCTTCGCTCTGAGCCTGCGCACGTGACCTGGTATGACGCCGAGTCCTGTGCCCGGCCCCTCCTCGCTGTCGTCGAAGAGTAGTTGCATGCCGAGACAGATGCAGAGAGTCGGCAAACCGTCGAGGATTGCATCGCGCATCGCAGGAGCGCCGCCTGCCAGCCGGCCAGCCGCATTGCTGAAGGCCCCCACCCCGGGCAGAACCAGAGCGTCCGTTTTCAGCGCGGCCTCGGGGTCGGTCTGCAAGCGCACGTCGACCTCGCCCCCAATATCGAGAGCCTTCAGCAGAGAATGCATGTTGCCGGCGCCGTAGTCGAAGACTGTGATGATTGTTTTCCCGTTCATTCAGCGCACTCCCGCAATGCGGCAACGCATTCTTCCAGCAAGTGCCATGGCCCAACCGATATGCGCAAGGCGTCCCCGATGTTCGGTAGCGCAACGAATGGCCGGACGGCGATGCCGCGCGCACGCAGCTGCCGATCGAGCTCCGATGCGTTCTTCACAGGGACCAGCACGAAGTTGCTGTCACTTGGCAATGGCTCGAATCCAATCGCCATGAGCGATTCTCGCAATCGGTCGCGATTGGCAATGGCATCCCGAATGTGGCGATCGACCCAGCCACGATCTACAGTGAGAGCTGCAACTGCTGCACGTTGAGCGATCGCGTTCACCTTGTACGGTCCACGCGATTTTTCTATCTCCGCGACGAGTGCCGGGTCACCCAGTGCATAACCAACCCGCAGGCCGGCCAGGCCGAACGCCTTGGATAACGTGCGCGTGATCACGACACGGGGAAATCGGGCCAGCAATTCCAGACAGTTCCATCCCGCGAACTCAGCGTATGCTTCATCGATGATCACGATACCAGTCACACCCGACGCGACGCGTTCGATCGCGTCGCGCGAGAACGACGCGCCGGTAGGATTGTTCGGTGAGCACAGATAACTGATGGTCGCATTTGTCTCGATGTATTGCTCGACGTTCGCATCGTTCTGCGCCGTGAGCGGAATCGGTGTGCCGACAAGGCCGTTCATCTGAGCGAAGATCGGAATCATCGCGAACGATGGATCGGGATAAGCAACAACATCACCCGGCTCGCCGAATGCGCGGATCGCAGAGTCGAGCACGTCGTCCGAGCCGCATCCCGTTACCACCATTTCAGGCGACAGCCCTGCATAATCTGCGATCGCCTGCTTCACATCTGCCGCGTACAACGCCGGATAACGCGTGATCGTGCCCGACGCGGTATCCGCAATCGCACGTAGAGCAGCCGGAGGAACACCCCAGAGGTTGGTATTGTCGCTGAGATCGATAGCTGCCGGCGCGCGATTGGGAGCATACAGCGAAATGGATCTATAGGTTGCGCGTGTCACTGTGCCGCTCCGACGGACGTCCACTGCCGTGCTGCCGCGGCGTGCGCGGGCAAACCCTCCGCATCTGCGAATACCCCAACGTCTTCCGCCAAATCATTCGCAGCAGCGGGATCGATTACCTGATATGTCGTCCACCGCATGAAGTCGAGCACCGACAGACCTGAGTAGGAGCGTGCAAGCCCGCCCGTTGGAAGAACGTGATTTGCGCCGGTCATGTAATCACCAAACGCAACAGAGCTACGCTCGCCGACGAATATCGTCCCCGCATTACGGCATCGCGGAAGCAGCTCACGTGCATTTGCTACCGCGAGAAGCAGATGCTCCGGCGCGAAAGAGTTGCTGAAGGCAATCGCTTCGTCGATGTCCGCTGCGCACAATACCGCGCCGCGCGTCCGAAGCGACTCTTCGATGACCTCGCGCCGAGTCTGCGACGAGGACGCGCCGACGAGTCGCTCGACGACACGGTCCGCAACACTCTGCCCGATAGCGACGACGACTACAACCGCGCGTGGATCGTGCTCTGCCTGCGCCAGCGCCTCCCGTACCACTACATCAGGATTGGAGCTCGCGTCAGCGATTATCAGCAGCTCACTCGGGCCCGCTGGCGAGTCTATCGCGACAACACCCGCTACCTGGAGCTTGGCCTCCGCAACGTATGCATTGCCAGGCCCCACTATCCGATCCACGCCTGGAACGGTTTCCGTTCCATACGCCATCGCCCCGATTGCCCCTGCCCCGCCAAGTGCGAATACTCGGTCGACGCCCGCGAGCTCGGCGGCTGCAAGAACTACCGCGGACGGGAGTCCGGCTGGGCCAGGTGGCGAGCACAGGACCAGCTCGCGCACGCCGGCTACTCGGGCTGGAACCGCCCCCATCAGAACACTGCTTGGATAGGCGGCCCGCCCCCCTGGCGCATAGATGCCGACTCTATCGATAGGATCCGGTCGGCGTCCGACGATGATACCGGGCTCGGGCGACGTCTCCGAGGTCGTTGGGAGGAAGGCCTGCTGCACGGATTCGAGATTTCGGATGCTGCGCTCCATCGCCCGGACAAGACCGCGATCCAGGGAGTCCAGAGCTACGCGCCAGGCTGGGCGAGTGATCTCGAAGGTGGCCATCTCGACTCCATCGAAGTCGCTCGCCATCTCGGACAGCGCCTTGTCACCCCGGAGCCTGACTGCGCCAAGGAGTTTCGCCGTGGTGATTGCAACCGAATCATCTGACGAAGTTCCGCGCGAAAAAAGCGATGCTTTGGAGGCATCTGTAAGGTCGCATATACACTGCGCTAACCAAATCTTACCGGAGTTAGGATTATCTATCATCGCATCAACCTCTCGATGCGCGTTACGAGAATCCCTTCTCCCCCGATCGCCTTCAAATCCGCAATAGTTCGATATATCGCGGACGCGGCCACCACCGCATGGACGGCGACATGCCTACCTCCATCGAGGACGTCGATTACGGTAGGGCCGTTGAGCCCTGGAAGGACCTGACGGACCTCATCGAGGCGGTCTCGCGGGACATTGGCCATGAGATAGCGCTGGCCGCGTGCGGACGTCACTGATTCGAGTGCCGTACACAGCTCCTGCAGAGCAGTTTCCTTGGCAGCGGGCCAGGCCGTTCGATTCTCAGCGACAACCAGCTGGGCAGTCGACTGCATTATCGTGCCGATCTCTCTCAGACCGTTGGTCTTGAGGGTGGACCCCGTAGATACCAGGTCCACGATGACGTCAGCGATGCCAAGGTGGGGCGCAATCTCGGCGGCGCCTGAGATCGGCACTATCTCGAGATCGAGCCCGGCCTGGGCGCAAAAGCGTGCTGTGATGTTGGGGAAAGCCGTTGCAACGCGGGAGCGCGGCGGCAATTGGCGAAAATCATCGAGTCCGCTTTCCTCTCGGGCGGCCATGGACAGCCGGCATCTTCCGAATCCGAGATCGAGTCTGGAGACGACACCGCGCCTGTTTTCGGCGATCAGGTCCAGCCCAGTAACGCCGGCGTCTGCAGCGCCGTCGGACACGAATTCGGGGATATCCTGAGCCCGAACGAAGATCGCCTCGAACTCTGCGCCAAGTGAGGCTTTCAGGGCTCGATCGCTGGAGGCGCGGACCTCGAGGCCCGCGTCGGTGAACAGATCGCGCGTATCCTGGGCCAGGCGCCCCTTGTTCGGAAGCGCGATCCGGAGGACCGGGGGGATCAGGGTGCGGGCAGCTAATGGTTCGAGCTGGAATTCAGCCGGGGTCATTTGAGTGTGAAATAGGAGAAGATTCGACCGGAAAACAAAAAAGCCCGTCCAGAAGGACGGGCCGGAGATCGCGGATGGTTTGGCTGGTCAGCCCATCACGTGCGACAGAATCCCCGGTCCGTCAGGACATGGAGATGATGTGCGTGGTGGGTTGCGGTACGAGCCATGCCTCAATGTGATCGGAGACGGATTTGTTGTCAACGTTGAATTAGGCGCGGTTTGTGAATACTTTCACAATGCTCGGCGAGAGCGCTCGTCGGGCGCACTTATCTAGGAGAATGAAGCAGATGCGGTATTTCGGTTTTACTGCAATAGCGGCTAGCGCCTTGATGCTTGCCGCGTGCGGCGGTGGCGAGAAGGCTGCCGACACGACGGCTGCTGCGACTACCCCAGCAGCTGATACAACTGCGGCCGCGGCCGCGGGTTCGACCTCGACTGCCGCGACGCCAGCAGCTGGTGCTGTCGCTGCGGCCCCGATCACCGGTACGATCCACGATGTGAAGATGATCGGCGACGCGAAGGGCTACCGTTTTGAGCCAGCCGCGATCACGATCAAGGAAGGCGACGGGATCCGCTACACCAACGTCAGCGGTGGACCACACGACGTTGCATTCGATCCAGCTCTGATTCCTGCGGCCGTCAAGCCACAGCTGTCTGCGAACATGCCTGATCAGATGAGCGATCTCGCTGGCAAGCTTCTGGTTCAGCCGAATGAGACCTACACGATCTCGTTCGCAAAGATTCCGCCGGGCACGTACGAGGCGCACTGCACGCCGCACCTCGCGATGGGAATGAAGCAGGCCATCACGGTTCAGTAGTACCGACCGCGATCTCGCATCTCACCGGCTGCCCTGGAGCTGAACTTGCTCCGGGGCAGCCGGTTCGTTTTGTTTGGCGTAGCAACCTTGGCCGAGCCGAACAGTGAGCGGAGCTTCTGATCTGGTATTGAATGCCGCCGGGTAACCCGACGTACGTCTGGATCGCCGCGCGAGCGCGCAACGCACTCAGGCGGCGGGCGTTGGCGAGCATCGTCACAGGTATCGCTTTCGTGTGCGCGTTGATCGGGCTGGTGCTTCTCCCGCGCGAGACAACGCGTCTGGTGCGCGTTACGAGTGCGCGCCCGGTCGAGAAAACTGCTGACACATCGGCAGCGGCCGACGCGCTCGCCCTTGCGCGCGCATCGATAAGACAGGCAGACTCCGCGCTTGCCGCAGCGCGTCGGATTGTAGCGTTACAGCAACCGGTCGCTGTTCCGCAGGACACGCTATCGCCGGCGCTCCGCGCCGAGCGCGATTCGCTCAATGCGTTGCTTGCGTCTCTCACAGCAGCCATGGCGCACGCCGCGGATTCGCCATTGCCGCCTGCGTTCAGAGCGCTTGGCGAATCGCCAGCGCTCGCGAAGGATCAACGCGTTCGGGTATGGCTCGATTCGCTGGATCAGGTGGATAAGCTACGTGCGCCGTTTGGCGCCCTGGGCGCGGGCGACCCGATTTACGTCGCGTTGACGGCCCGAGTGAATGAATTGGGCCGATCGATTCGCGATGCCGCGTCTGATAAACAATCGGAGTTGCGCGCGCGTATCGCGCCGCTCATGGCTCCGCCTCCGCCGCTACCGACGCTCCAGACGACGCACGTAGACACAACAGCATTTGTGAGTGCACGGGAGAGTGCGACGCAGGAGTTCATGGACGCGCGCCAGCGACTCGATTCATTGCGGAGCGTCAACGCGAGAATCGATACGGTGGCGACGCAGGCGCGTGAGGTTGCGAATGTCGGCGCGCCGCCGATCGCCATGTTGGCTGCGGCCCTTGTGATCGCACTCGCTGTCGGGTTCGTGGTCGTGTTCATCGGTGAAATGCGCCATCCGCGCGTGGCGCACATGCGTGAAGGTGAAGCCGTGTCGAACGTGCGCGTTCTCAGCGTGATTCAGCCTGGAAGCATCGTGGAGCGCGGCAGGCGTCAATCGGATATCGAGACGCCGCCGCTGATCGACATCACGTCCGAGAGCTACCGGACGTTGTATTTGCATCTCGCGGCCACCGAAGCGAGTGTACCGATCGTAACCGTGACGGGTGACATTCCCGGCGTCGTCGCTACGATTGCCGCCAATCTCGCTGCTGTCGCGGCTTATGAAGCCAGAAGCACGTTGCTGGTGGATGGCGATCCGTCCACCAGCTCTGTCTCTTCGGTATTGCGAATCGAATCTGATCCCGGATTACGCGGGGTGCTGAGCGAGCAGGTCGAACTGTTCGAAGCGATCGTACCCACCACGGTCGGACGTGATCGTCCGCTCGATGTGCTGCCGAGTGGTCACGGACGCATCGGGACAGCATCGCCGGATGCAGTTCGCAAGCTGCACGATACGCTTGCCAGAATGGAGCGTCGCTATGACCTGATCGTGATAGTTGCCCCATCGAGTTACGCTCAGCTCAAGACCAACACGATCGTACCCGCGCCGGATGTGATTGTATGCGCACAGGTGGGCGTGACGCAGATCGCAGATCTTCGAGCGGCGGTGAAGAACCTGCGCGCAGCCGGGAAGCTGGTACACGGAATCGTACTGTGGGATGACGAGGCGCCGCGGTTGTAAAGGGGTCGATTCGTCGGTCCAGTTCGACGCGCGCCGTACGCTAGCGCGGTGCCACTTTATGAAAGTGCCGTGCCTGCTTTCCGTTCTGCGGAGTTAGCGTGAGCACGCTATCGGCGACTGTGAAGAGAGCAGTCGCCGGCAGCTGGAAGGTTTGATCATTGGACAGATGCAGCGTGTCGGCGCGAACCACGTACTTCCCCTTTTCGTCACCGACCTGCGCGTGCATGTGCATCGTACCGTTGTTCCCGAAAACGTAGTGTGCCGCCACTCCGTCGCCGACCGTAATCACCCAATCACCGACAATCGGTGACGACACGACAGCAGTGCCCGTGCGGCGCAATACTCGAGGCGGTGTACCCGTCCGCTCACTCACGACCAGAGAATCACCGGTGATGGTAAACGTTGCCGTGTCGGTATGTGTCACACCGACGTTGGGTAGAGTTACGGTTTCGATCAGCTGGTTGCCGTCAATCCGGTACTGGCCCTCTACTGCGAGAGCCTGGGCCAGGTCGAACTTGCCATCGGGGTCGAATCGGAAGGTCTGGACGACTCCGTTCGGGAGCGGCGCGTCTGCGCGCCACGCACCGACGAGAGGCTGGGACGAAGTCTGAGCCTCGATGGAGCTGCTGGAGATCAACGCGAGCGCGGCGATTCCGATAAGCGATAGGGTGTTCATTGGCGACATCACGGTATGGCTGTGCGGCTGGTGGAGTCTGTCGTTCGTGCGAGAAATGCTCGAAAAAGACGATTTGCCGGGCTCCGGTGAAACAAAGCCGGTAGAAGCGCCCGGTACGGTCCGTGCATAAGGGGAGACGTCATGAGCAAGATTCTACGCGGGATCGCGGCTGGCTACGGCGCCAAGAAATTGGGCGGTGGTGGGTGCGGCTGCGGAACGATTCTCATCTTCATCATTCTGTGGTGGCTGCTGGGACACTTCGGAATATTCAAATAACCGTGCTAGCTTTCGTGCATGGCCGAAGTAACGCTGGATCTGCGCGGGATTCCAAAGAGTCAGGCATATAGCGAGCTCGCAAGTCATATCGAGGCGGTGCTGGACGGCATCGATGATGACATCGCCGAGATGGCGACGGTGAGTGCGCTGGTCCATAATGCATTTGGTTTTCTGTGGACCGGTTTCTACCGCGTCGTGACGCCGGGCAAGCTGATGCGGGTCGGTCCCTACCAGGGCACACTCGGCTGTCTCGAAATCGCATTCGGACGCGGCGTGTGTGGGACTGCCGCCGCGGAGCGTCGTGCGGTCGTGGTGCAGGACGTCGAGACGTTTCCAGACCACATCGCATGTGATGCGAGCGCGCGTTCGGAGATCGTGCTTCCGGTAATCAACTCGAGCGGTGATCTGATAGCCGTGTTCGACATCGATTCGGAGAGCACCGGCACATTCGACGCCGAAGATGAACGCGGTCTCGCCCAGATACTTTCGCGGTTCGCGCGCTAGGCGAAGAGAAACACGGTAAGGGCTACTGCTCCCATGATCACCGCCAGTGAGATACCGTAACCCACCACTATTGCGGCGAATTTTCCCGTAGTCAGCGCGATGCTCTGGCCATAGACCTTCCTCAAGGCCAGAAACAGATACGCCAGAATCGCGATACCCGTAATCGAATCGATAAACGGGATCGGGAGCAATCCAATGGTCAGGGCTGCGAAGGCGAACCCCTGGAAGTGCATCGCAAATACCAGGTGCTCGGCGAAGTAACGATGTTCGCCGTGATACAGGACCCACAGCGCGAACGCGAGTCCCGGTACCAGAAGGAAAAGGGCATCCGGAAGATCGTGTTGAAACGCTTCGGCGACGCGGGCGGAAGCTTCGGCCGTGTGGCTCTGCATGTACGCGGCGCGCCGAGCGATCCGGCGTCGCAGGAACAGCATCAACGCATTCCCGTGCATCGTATCGATCGTGATTCCGGGCATGGCGTTCGGCTTGACGTGAGTCGAGTCGACAGACTTGCTTCGCGCTGCATTCTCCGCACTCTGCTCCAGTGTGGTCGTGTCAAACGAGATGATCTGTCCTGGTCTTTCCTTCGCTCCGGATGTGTTGAATCGAACGACCCCGGTAGTATTCGAGCCATTCAGTCTGGCGCTGGTCGCGGAGCACAGGAAGAACAACACGCTCAGAGATAGATAGAGGCGCAGCGGAGGAACGTAGCGAACGCGCCGGCCCGAGAGAAATTCGATCGTCAGGCGCCCTGGATGACGCAGCAGTGTGATGAGGGTGCGCGCAACCTTGCTGTCGAGCCCCAAGTGCTCTGCGACGGCTTCGTGCGCAATGTCGCGTACTGACAGGTGCACATCGCCGGCGCGCTGACCGCAATGAGCGCAGAACGCGTCGGTGAGGAGAGTGCCGCAGTTGAGGCAGGTGCCGCCCTGCGTCGCCGCGATTACCGGATCAGACTCCAGCTGTGATGTTGCTGCCAACGTCGCCGGCGACGCCATAGGTTCGTTCCACATAGTCATCGAGAATTTTCAGGAACTCGGGAACGATGTTATCACCCTTGAGCGTCATGGCAAGCTTGCCGTCGACGTACACGGGTGCCTTGGGATCTTCGAATGTGCCTGGAAGCGAGATGCCGATGTTGGCATGCTTGCTCTCGCCAGGACCGTTCACGATGCACCCCATCACTGCAACCTTCATCTCGACGACGCCAGGATACTGCGCGCGCCATGCAGGCATCTGCTCGCGCAGGTAGGTCTGGATGTCTTCCGCCATGTGCTGGAAGAATGTGGATGTCGTGCGACCACAACCCGGACACGACGTCACCTGTGGTGTGAACGATCTCAAACCCAGTGACTGGAGGATCTGTTGGGCGACCAGCACTTCTTCGGTTCTGTCGCCGCCCGGCTTTGGGGTGAGGGAGACGCGAATGGTGTCGCCGATCCCTTCGCTCAGCAGAATCGAGAGTCCGGCGGTACTGGCGACGATCCCCTTCATGCCGAGTCCCGCTTCGGTAAGGCCGAGGTGAAGTGGATAATCGCAACGTGCGGCGAGGAGGCGGTAGACGTCGACGAGATCGTTGACTCCGGAGACCTTGGCCGAGATGATGATCCGATCGTGTCCCAGGCCGGTCTCTTCGGCTAGCGTTGCCGAGCGAAGTGCGCTTTCGAGCATTGCCTCGATGTAAACGTCTCGTGCGCCGAGCGGATCGGGGCGGACCGCGTTCTCGTCCATCATGGAAGTGAGCAGGTCCTGATCGAGCGAGCCCCAGTTTACGCCGATGCGGACGGGCTTGGCGTTGTCGATGGCGATCCGGACGATGGTGCGGAAGTGCTCGTCGCGCCGCTTGCCGCCCACGTTCCCAGGATTGATGCGATATTTCGCGAGAGTACGTGCTGCGTCCGGGTACTTTGCGAGTAGAATGTGGCCGTTGTAATGGAAGTCGCCAACTATGGGGACACCGATTCCAAGGTCAGCGAGCCGTTTGACGATCTCGGGCACGGCGGCTGCTGAAGCCTCATTATTGACAGTGACGCGTACGAGCTGCGAGCCAGCGGCGGCGAGTGCCGCAACCTGGGCGACGGTACCACCAACGTCTGCGGTATCTGTGTTGGTCATGGACTGCACCACGACCGGATGGTCTGACCCGACGGCGACGTCGCCAACGAGGGTCGTCACCGTTCTTCTGCGCGGTCCGAAGGGCATACTGGAAAAGTAACCGCGGAGAGAAAAGGGATGACGGCGAGCGAACCGATACCGCAAGCACCAATCACACCGAAGAAGAAACGCCGGCTATGGCTCAAGGTTGGCGTACCGGTAGTGGTTGTGCTGATACTTGGTGCAGGACTCTGGACATGGGGAACGCTGGGCTTCGTGTATTCCTCGGGGGAGCGAACCGGGTACGTGAAGAACCTGACCCAGCGCGGATGGCTCTGCAAGACGTGGGAAGGAGAGCTTGCAGTGGCGCCCATACCGGGAGCGACGGCGGCACTGGGGGACACGACTGCTAAGGGCGCGGCGGTCTTCGACTTCACGATCCGGAACGATTCGGTTGCGAAAGCGCTCCAACTGGCGGGTGGGAAGCAAGTCATCCTGTCATACGGTGAGCACAGGGGTGTGCCCACTACCTGTTTCGGCGAGACCAGGTACTTCGTGCAGGGGTTCAGGGTCGTCCAGTAACCCGTGGCCTGAGGGCCAATCCGAAGGGAAAAACTTGTCTATTGCCTAAAATTCCGGCCGCCAATATTTTGTGGCCCAGCATAGGATCGTCCTATGGATCTGTGCGGGGGATCTGAACTACCCGCAGTATTGTCAGGGTAGGCGTTTCCTGCTTCCGGACAAGTTTCTATTCAGGAGTTAGTTGGAATGCGCACGACCGGAAAGGTGAAGTGGTTCAACGACGCGAAGGGCTTTGGCTTCATCACGCCCGACAACGGTCAGAAGGACTGCTTCGTCCACTACAGCGCCATCTCCGGCAACGGCTTCAAGTCGCTGCAAGAGGGTGAGGCGGTGGAGTTCGACATCGTCCAGGGGCAAAAGGGGCCCGCGGCGGAGAATGTGACCCGGATGAACGGGTAACGCGATCCTGAAGCAATGGCGAAAGAGGGGCGTCTCGAAAGAGATGCCCCTCTTTCGTTGTGGGTGTTGTTCCCATATGTAATCGGACACGCGCCGGAAGCCGGATCAGCTTATCTTTTGGGCGGGCGTCCCCGCCGGCGCGTGGGGGCGAGCTCTACGGCGCGGGCGAGGCTCTCCAGCACACCAGATCGGAACTCGTCCAGGTCCATGGTTATGCGTATGGGCGAATCGCCCAGGCTCTTGCCATCCGGATCAGTCAGCATGGTGGAGGCGACTCGTACGGCCGTGGCGACGGGAACATTCAGGAGATCGACGAGGTCCTTGGTCAGCGCTATCTGGGTGACTGCGGCGAGCGAAAGTCGACGGGACACACCCTGCGACGCGCTCTGGACTCCAGGTATGTGATTGTGGGACAGGAGGTTATCGAGCCACTTATTGGTGACTCCGATGGCCGTTGCGACTGTTGAGGTGTTGTAGAGTGGCATAATATCCTAGAGTAAGAGGATATTTAAAATTAACCTAGTATCTTAGGATATATACATGAAGCACTCGGCCGTGGCTATAGCAGCCATAATCGGAATGAGTCTGGCACCTCCGGCGCGCGCCCAAAGCTCAATTCATCTGGGCCTCGCCGGAGGTGCCGCAATCCCGGTGGGAAAGCTTGACGGCGCCTATTCGGCGGGTGCAACTGGCCTCGCGACTCTTTCGCTCGGGCCCCGGGAATCTCCGCTCGGCATGCGGATCGACTACCAGTACGCCGGATTCAACGGCAAGACGGTCGCCGGCGCGCGCGTCCCGGACATCCACATAAACTCCTTGACGGCGAATCTCGTCGTGGCATTCAGGGTTGGCGACGTCAAGCCGTATCTCATGGGTGGTGCAGGCTGGTATCCACTTCGTCTGCCAGGCGCAGTGAAGCGCGAAAACGACTTCGGCGTGAACGGCGGTGCCGGTGTTGCCTTCCCGCTCCCCTACACCGGCATCGGGGCATTCATAGAGGCGCGATACCACGACGTGAATCGGTCGGAGACGACGCCGTACACCTCCATCCACTACATCCCAGTCACGTTTGGCGTGATGTTCTAAACATCCGCCGCACGAATATGGCAAACAAGCGAATAAACGCATGTTCTCCCTGTTCCGGCGGAACCCTTGAATCGTCCTAGCATAGAAGTAAAGTGTTAGTGTCGCGCCGCGGATTTTGAAAATCCGAGGCGCGTTTGATTAGAACCTCTCAGGGGAGTAATTCATGGTAAGCCTTTCAAAGTTTGCGGCAGTTGCAGCCATTATCATCTCGAGTGCAACTGTTGCAGGCGCGCAGAGTGTAACGAGTGCGACAAAACCGTTCTCGCTCGGCCTTTCTGGCGGCGCATCGATTCCGACAGGTGATTTGTCGAACAGTGTAAACACTGGGTATAACATCGGCGGCCATGTGGGACTTGGATCGCCGGCGATACCGATCGGTTTTCGCGGTGATGTGAACTACGACAACTTCGGCGCGAAGGGATCCGGCAACGCCAACGCACACGTATGGTCGTACACGGCCAACGCGGTGTACGACATTCCGACGATGACTGGAATTCGGCCGTACGTCATCGGCGGCATTGGTGGGTTCAAGCCAGGCGTCAGCACGTCGTCGGGCGGCAGCACGTATTCCGCGAGCAGCGGCACGAAGTTCGGTTTCGACGTCGGCGGTGGTCTGACGATTCCGTTGTCCGGCTTCAACGCCTTCGTGGAAGCACGCTACAACCACTTCAACAATGACGGTGGCGGAAGCACCAGCTTCGTTCCGATCACGTTCGGCGTGATGTTCTAGTAGCGCCGTAACGCACGACAAACAGCCCCTGGTCAATCGGACCAGGGGCTGTTTTCATTTCTGCTGCTGCCAGTCGCCCGTGATATCTATTCTGTCCTCTTCAGGGAGCGTGTGCGGTGGTGAGTCGTTGCGCTTGCCTCGATAGAGAATCACCTTTGCACGCTCGAGCGTGATGAGGCCGGCGTCGATCATCACATCTATCTCGGGCAGAATGGACTCGATCTTTTCCTGGGTATCCACGCACTCGATCACGAGCGGGAGATCGAAGGCGAGCAGCTCCATATGATCGGTCGCCAGCCGGCCACTCGCGCCATACCCCATGACGCCTCGAAAAACCGTGGCGCCTGCATATCCGTGAGTGCGAAGCAGGTTGACGAGTGCTTCGTACAACGGCTTTCCCTCGTATCTATCGCGCTCGCCAATGTGAATGCGCATGAGTACGCGCTCGCCCTTGAGGCCACGCATCGTCATCGTCAGGCTCTGCTGCGGAAGGTGAGAGCAGATTGTGCAAGTGCAAAGCCGCCGAACGTCGCGGCCAGCGACAGAACGACGCTCAGCTGTGATATACAGCGCAGCGCGACGATACTGGCCACTCTCGACCATGACCGCCGTGTCGTAGGTGAAAGTCGAGAAGGTGGTGTAGCCGCCGCAGAATCCTGTGGTCAGAAAGATGCGCGTCTCTGGCGATATCTGATTGCCGCCAAGCGCCAGGCGCAGAAGAAAGCCGAGCAGCAGACTCCCGGTAATGTTGACGATGAGTGTTCCGACTGGGAAGGCGAGACCGAACCGCTGCTGCAGCGCGGTCCCTATCACATACCGGCCTGCACCGCCGAGGGCGCTGCCGGCAGCGATGTACCAGATCGTCAACATTCGGGCAGAGCGTTAGGGATCACGCTACCCAATTTCGCCGTCGAAGCGCGCTTCGGCCAGTAGATTGGATTGATCTCGGCCGACATCGGCCTGCGCGCTGACAACATCTCCCGACGTGTATGTCACCGTGCAGTCATGCTTCATCGGATCACCATCGACCTTACGCTTGTCGTCGCGGGACGACCGGCCGACATAGTTGATCTGCAGGTCGTAGTGACGGCTCCAGAAAAACGGAGTGAGTGTGAAGGGCTCATTTGCACCGAGCATGTTGCGCGCGGCGGTCTGTCCCTGCCGCTCCGCGACGACCCAGTGCTCGACACGAATTCGGCCAGAGCGCGGATCCGGCCACGACGCGATATCACCGGCAGCAAAAATTCCGGGAGTGGACGTTTCGAGTATCGCGCTGACCACGACGCCGTTATCGACTTTGATACCAGCTTCCTGCGCGATTGCAACATCGGGACGAACCCCCACCCCCACGACAACGAAGTCCGCCGGAAGCGATGTGCCATCAGCGAGCTGGACTGCATCCGACGTGATGGACCTCACGTTCGCACCCAGCCTGAAGGTCACTCCCTTACTCTCGTGCAGGGCCTTCACCATCCTGCCAAGCTCGGCGCCAAGTATCCGCTCGAGTGGCAAGGATTCCGGCGCAACAACTGTGACTTCCACATTGCGTGCGCGAAGTGATGCAGCGACCTCAAGACCAATGAAGCTTGCACCGATAACGACAGCACGCTTGCCGGTTTGCGTAGCGGCAATGATCGCCTTGCTGTCGTCGAGAGTGCGCAGATAGTGCACGGTCGGCAGATCGGCGCCTGGTACGGGAAGATGTACGGGTGAGCTGCCTGTCGCCAGAAGCAACGCGCTGAACTTCGTAGTCGCGCCATCGTCCGTGACGACGGTGTGTGCCCTGGTGTCGATGCGACTGACGCGGCGGCCGCGAATCAGCTCGATGTCGTGCGACGTGTAGAAATCATCGGGCCGGAGATTGACCCATTCCTCTTCCGCCGTGCCGGCGAGATAGTCCTTGGAAAGATTGGGGCGATCTACGGGTGGCGTCTGCAGCTGGTCGAAGAGCTTGATGGAATTGGTGTATCCGCATCTGCGCAGCATTTCTGCGGCGGCGACACCGGCAGCACCGGCGCCGATTATGACGATCGATGTGGGAGGACTGGAAAGCGGGCGCAGGTACGCCGATGGTGGCTCGATGGTATTGCGCACGAACACGTTGCCCGCATTTTCCTCCACGCGGTAGCACGCGACACGATCCAGTGCCGGTGCACGCAACGGCTCACCCGTCTTGAGGCTGAAGCAGGCATGATGCCACGGGCAATGCACGGTATCACCGACAATGATTCCTTCGGCGAGTGGTCCGCCGTAGTGCGTACAGGTTGCGCCAATTGCGTAAAGCGATCCACCGGTGCGCGCGACCAGAACAGGATCGTTACCTACATGGCCAAGCAGCATGGCGCCGTCTGCGACTGATGACGCTGGAATTCCCGCGGTGAGATCGGGGCCTGCGGGTGTTTCGTCGGATGTGGCAGACATCGTACCACCTCAGTTCAGGGAATGAGCTGCAACCTGCGGACAGCCGCGCCGAGCGCCGCGTGCGCGGCGGTGATCTGATCATCTACCGCATCGGGGCCTGTTCCGCCAGGGACGTTGCGGCGAGCGACCGAGGCGTCAGGCGAGAGCCAGTCGAAAACATCGTGATCGAATGACGGATGTGCAGCCGCAAATGTCTTGAACGGCATCCTGTCCAACTCGATACCGCTTGTCTCGCTGGTGCGAATCAGAGTACCCACGACGCCGTGCGCTTCGCGGAAGGTGGTGCCCTTTGCGACGAGATAGTCGGCCAGGTCCGTTGCCATCATGCTGGATGAGAGAGCGGCGCGCATGCGTTGCGCGTTGAACCGGAGCTCGCCCAGTGTGCCGGCGACCGCCGGGAGTACGAGCAGCATGGTGTCGACCGAGTCGAACATGGGGCGCTTGTCGTCCTGCAGATCCTTGTTGTAGCCACTCGGCAGGCTCTTTATCGTCGCCACGATGGAAGTGAGGTTGCCGAGCATTCTTCCGGCGGAGCCGCGTGCGATCTCGAGCGCATCGGGGTTGCGTTTCTGCGGCATCATGCTGGAGCCGGTGCTGAACGTGTCGCCGAACGTTACGAATCCGAATTCACTGGAGCCGTACAGGATCAGGTCTTCGCTCAGACGCGACAGGTGCACGCCGAGCATCGTCATGGCGTACAGCATATCAGCGACGAAGTCACGATCGCCGGTGGCGTCTATCGAATTCTGGGAGATGCCCGCGAAGCCAAGCTCCTTGCGGATCTGATCACGCGGAACGGCGAATGCGCTTCCAGCGATCGCACCGGAGCCTAGTGGGAGGCTGGATGCGGAGGCTGTGGCATTTGCGACGCGAATGCGATCGCGCTCGAGCTGCCAGAAGTGGCTGAGCATCCAGTGAGCTGCGGAAACCGGCTGTGCGCGCTGCATGTGCGTGTACGCAGGGATCAGCGTTGTACGCAATTGTTCTGCGTGCTCGAGCATTACGCGCTGGAGATTCTGAATCGCGGAATCGACTCTGGCGGACGCGTCCATCGTCCACATGCGCGTAGCGGTTGCTACCTGGTCGTTGCGTGAGCGGCCGGTGTGAAGGCGCGATGCGGGCTCGCCGACCTCGATGTGCAGCATGCGATCGATCATCGTATGCACATCTTCGTCGGAGTCTTCTGGTTGAGCACCTCTGGCGAGCTTTTCCGCGACGACATCGAGCCCACCGCGGATCTGATCGCGCTCTTCTTCTGTGAGGACTCCGGCTTCAGCGAGCGCCGAGGCCCACGCCTGGGACAGTCGGATGTCGAACGGCCAGAGACGGAAATCGGTGGCGATCGAGCGATTGAGTGCGTCGAGTGCGTGCGCGGTGGGCGCGGCGAAGCGGCCACCCCAGAGTTTGTGGGAGTCGGCGGTCATTTACGTAAGGTATCGCGTGGCCGAAAAATCGCGCCACGCGACGTGCGACTATGCGGCCTGTTGATCTCCGCTTGCTGCCTCGGCGGCGCGTTCCTGGTCGCGGAGCGCGCGGACGCGTGCGGAGAGACCGAACAGGCGAATGAAGCCGGCGGCATCGCTCTGCTGATAGACGTCGTCCTCACCGAAAGTTACGAAGCGCTCGTCGTACAGCGCGTAGGCGCTTTCGCGGCCGGCGACGATCGCGTTGCCCTTGTAGAGACGGAGCGTGACCGAACCGGTTACGGTTTCCTGCGTGACATTGACGAACGCGTCGTAGGACTCGCGCTCGACGGTCCACCAGCGTCCCTCGTACACAAGATCGGCGTAACGCGGGGCGATGAGATCCTTGGCTGCGAGTGTGCGGCGATCGAGCGTGAGCTGCTCGAGCTCGCTGTGTGCGGTGTACAGCAACGTGCCGCCCGGCGTCTCGTAGATGCCGCGCGACTTCATACCGACCAGGCGATCCTCGACCAGATCGATGCGGCCAACGCCGTTGCGTCCGCCGATCTCGTTGAGTGTGGCGAGCAACGTCACCGGCGACATTACGTGACCGTTGACCGCGACCGGCGTTCCGCGGTCGAAAGTGATCGTGACTTCCTCGGAGACGTCGGGTGCGGATTCGGGTGACTGGGACAGCATGAAGAGATCATCCGGCGGTGACTGGGCCGGATCTTCGAGGCAGCCACCTTCGTGCGAGATGTGCCAGATGTTGCGGTCGCGCGAGTAGATCTTTTCCTTGGTCGCAGCTACCGGGACGTTATGTCGGGCAGCGTAGGCGATGGCGTCCTCGCGGCTGCGGATGTCCCACTCGCGCCATGGCGCGATGACGGGCAGATCCGGTGCGAAGGCGGCATAGGTGAGCTCGAAGCGAACCTGATCGTTGCCCTTGCCGGTGCAGCCGTGTGCGAGCGCATCGGCGCCAACTGCGCGTGCGACCTCGACCTGGCGGCGCGCAATGAGCGGCCGGCCCATGGATGTGCCGAGCAGGTACTTGCGGCCGTAGATGGCACCGGCGCGCAGGGTAGGGAAGATGAAGTCACGGACGTATTCGTCGCGCAGATCCTCGACGTAGCACTCGTCCGCGCCGGAGGCGATGGCCTTGGCCTTGACGCCGGAGAGCTCGTCGCCCTGGCCGATGTCGGCGGCGACACAGACTACCTTGACGCCCGGGAATCGCTCCTTGAGCCAGGGGACGATGATCGAGGTGTCGAGTCCTCCGGAGTAGGCAAGGGCGATTTTCTTGGGTGAGAAAGACATGGCGGTACTCTGTCAGGGTAGGAATGAGATTTTATGCGACTAACATGTATAAATAATCGGACTGGAGGAGAATTGCAACTATTCTGGCCCGGTGTGGCCAGTGAGAGCTATCTTCTCCGAATGGCCAACAAGCGCGAGCGTCAGAACGCCATCCTGGAGACCATAGAAAACCATCCGGTGGTGAGTCAGGAAGATCTCAGGAAGTTGCTTTTGAGGCGCGATTGGGACGTTACGCAGGCCACACTTTCGCGAGACCTCAGGGAGCTACGGATAGCGCGGGTGCCGACGGCGGAGGGTGCGCGCTACGCCGTGACCGACGGACACATCGAAGAGGCGCGAGTAGCGCTCGATACGTTGCTGCCCCAGCTGTTCATGCGGATCGACGGGGTGAGCGAGATGGCGGTGCTGCGAACGGTTCCAGGCGGCGCGCAGCCGATCGCGAGTGCGCTGGATGGCGAGGGCTGGCCGGACATACTTGGTACTGTGGGTGGCGATGATACGATTCTGATCATCTGCCGGTCGGTGCAGGCGCGCGAGCGGACTGTGCGGAAGATCAAGGGGCTGGCGGGAGAGCCGGGGTAAGGTCGCCATCCCGAAGGCTGGGCACCCAGGCGCATCGTCATCCCCGCTTTCGCGGGAATGACGAGTCCTGGGCTGCTTTCGCGGAAATGACGATACTACGCGATCGACTCAGTGCTTGAGCGTGATGCGAATGAGTCCGTCCTTCGCGCGCGGATCTGACGACTGCTCCAACGCGGCCGGACCCTTGAAGACATCGACGCTCGCGATCTGGCTCGGGTCGATCGCTCTCATCGCCGCGAGATCCGATGCTACGCCGTCGATCGTGACTGCGCCGGTGAACGGCTGCTTCTTCCTGGCGGTCATTGTGGACTGATCTGGTACTGGGCCAGACAGTGGCGCCATGTCCATCCGGAAGGTTTTCTCATGGTTTCCATCGACCCTGACCGAGTCCATCGCGCGAACGTGGTATACGGAGTCCGGCACAGTAATCCATATCTGGTTTCCGCTGGCCAGCTTGCTTCCCTTCACGACGCGGATGGAAGAGATGCTTTTCGCGTCGATCGCGTGGGCGCTGTCCGCGGAGACTTTGACGTTGTCGACGTAGAACGTTACCGGATGGTCGTCGATGATGGATACCTTGCGTGCGTTGGTCTCTGCCGATGCGGCATCGAGCCCGCTTATGTCTGCTGCAGTTGGAACGTGTGACTCGCATGCGGCGATAGCAATCGTCGATACGATCGCAAGATACGACAGAGTCCGCAAATAGCGCATGACGGGCCGCTGTGCGACAGAAGAATCGTTGTGGGGTATCATGGCGTTCAGTCTCCGTTCGAGGTGGGAAGACGGCTCGAGGAGCGACGTCGCTCCGAGCCACAAATGCGCGGGTGCGGTGAGTCGCACTCTCGCCTGATTCAACAGCAACTCCGCATATGTTCTGAGCGAGGCACCGCGCCGTACCACGCGTGCGTCGCAGTCGAGCTCGATCGCAAGACGGGTGCGGGCGAGACAATACCATGCGCCGGGATGCCACGGGATCAGTGCGACAAGCGTCCACATGGCTGCGAGTAGCAGCGGATCTCGTGCTCGCTGATGCTCCGTCTCGTGCATTACGACGAGCCTGCTGTCGCCGGTGCCGTACTCGAGCATCCAGTGCGGTACAACAACCTCCGGGCGGAAGAGACCGATGACAGCCGGACCCGCATGCGGAGCTACACGCACCGTCTGACCCGCGAACTCGGTCACCGTCCAACGGCGCGCAACGTACCATACGCGCGCATAGACAATACAGACGAAGATCAACATGACGGCGCTTGCAACGCACCAAAGTGCTGCGAGAACGCGACTCTGCTCCGGTCCAACAGCGTGCGCCGCGTACGCGGCGGCAGAGCGCGGGAAGGAGATCACGTTGCTCGCAACGCGCGCAAGGCCGCAAGGCTGGCCATTGCACCGGCATCAGCGTGATGGACCGCCGTCACGCTATTTATCGACGTAATTGCCAGCGGTATCTGCGCCGGCGCCATCTGTTGCACCACCGTCCGTCCACCGATGAGCATGATCGCGATTGCGGTTGCTGCCCATGCACCACGTACCGGCCACTTCCAGAGCTGAAGCATCTTCTCCGTCAACACCGCGCCGCCGATGAGCGGCAGCGTCACGATCAGAACGTAGACGACGAACGCCGCGGTCACGGCTCGCGCTCCAGGCGCTCCGCTATGAGACGCTGCATGCGCTCGAGCTCCGCGTTACTGATGCGCCGGTCGGAGACGAGCTGCGCGAACATGCGCTCGGCGGAGCCTTCGAATATCGATTCCCTGATTCGTGCGAGTGCGCTCTTGCCTGCGCGCCGTGCGTCGATGGTGGGGAAGTATCTGTGCGCGCGACCCTCCGGCTCATGTCGCACGCAATTCTTCTCCTCGAGTGTCCGCAGTGCGGAGAGCACGGAGTTGTACGCGAGTGAGTCCTTCAACTCGGCGCGGACTTCCGCCACGTTCGCGGACCCGAGGCGCCAGAGGATGCTCATTACTTCCAGTTCACGCGGCGGAAAGTACATAACCACTCGGGGAAAGGGTGAACTCCTGACTTTTCAGGAGATTATGTCCTTGCCCCGAGATTGTCAACTGGTTTTTCAGGAGTTGGCCAATTCCGCCTCCTCCCCCTAAGGTCGAGCAGCGCCGGATCAGGGCTCGTCGTCGTCCTTGTCGGCGGTTTCTCCCTGCTGGAGTGAATTGCGATAGGGCGTGAGGTCCGAAGGAATCGCGACAGCGGGAATCCCAGCCGTCTTGAGCTTGGCGTTCAAAGCATCGAGCTCCGGTCCCTTGACTCTGTTCCAGTCGACGATTGCAGCATCGAGCTGCTGCTGCAATGCGGCGACGGCAGCAGTCGCCTGCGTCGTTGGGCGTGCATCGACTCCATCTATGGTTTCGAGTAATCCACCGAGCGTACTGTTGAGACGCGTGATCCGGAGCGCTTCGACATGTGCATGAAGTGTGTCGATTGCTGCGCGCACGGTCGCCGATGCGTTGGGATTGTGCGTTTTCGTTTCCTGCAGCTGGTTCAACAATGCGCGTCCTTCCACAACCGCGTCGAAGTCGCGCTCGATCATCGATGCGATGTGTGTAGCAAGTGCGAATTGCTGTTCCAGATCGGCGACCGACGTATGCACGCGCGGATCCATCTTCACGACGAGTGGCTGCGTGTAGCTCTTTCCATCGACGGTGAGACGAACGGTGTAGCTACCGGGAAGCGCGGCAGGACCGAGTGGCAGTCGCGGCGTATCCATGTAGATCGCCGAAATGGGATACTGGTGCATGAGCACGCTCGGATCGGAATAATGCAGGTTCCAGATCCAGCGATGCACTCCGGGAGCAGCGGAGAGAATGCGCGGACGGCGGATCCAGTATGCGGGTACGTTCAGCGCATCGATCTCCTTCTCGGTGATTTCTGGGCGATCGTTACTGGCGTATCGATGCACCAGTTTGCCACTGGCGTCGAGAATCTCCAGTGTAACCGGACTTTTCGGCGCGCTGCCGAGGTAGTAATCGATGATTGCTCCGTCGGGTGGATTCTGGCCGACCGGCTCTTCGGGTGGCAGTGGTGTGTCGGTGTAGGTGTCGCGATGGACGCGGAACGTTGCTTCGGGGGCGAATAGATGAGCAGTCTCGTGTGCAGTCTGCACTGAGAGTTGGCGTAGCGGAGTTACGTCGTCGAGAATCCACAACGAGCGCCCGTGGGTTGCGACGACGAGATCGCTGTCCTTGACGACGAGATCGCGAATGGACGTCGCGGGAAGATTCTGGCGTAGCGACTGCCAGTGGTCGCCGTCGTCGAACGAGACATAGACGGAGGTCTCGGTTCCGGCGTAGAGCAGTCCCTTGCGAACGGGATCCTCGCGCACCGTGTTGACTGGAGCATCGTCGGGAAGTCCGGTGTCGATCTCCTTCCATGTCTTTCCTCCATCGTGAGTGCGGTAGATGTGAGGATGAAGATCGTCGAGCCGGAAGCGGTTCACCGCTGCGTACACTGTCTGATCATCGAAATGCGACGCATCGAGCTGCGCGATCTTGCTCCATGGCGTGATGCTGGACGGTGTCACGTTGCTCCACGTCTTTCCGCCGTCGCGCGTCACATGGATCAAGCCGTCATCCGTGCCGACCCAGATGACGTTCGCGTCGCGGTATGACGGAGCGATGCTGTAGATGACGCCGCGATGATGACCATGCGCAGGGTCGGCTTTGACGAATTCGCCGAGTGTTGCGGGAATGCCGGGATCCTCACGCGTGAGATCGGGGCTTATGACGTCCCAGCTCTGACCGCCGTTCCGCGTTCTGAAGAGAACGTTGCTGGCGAGAAACAGTGTGTGCGGGTCGGCGTACGAGAAGATGAGCGGAGCAGTACGGTTGAAGCGATACTTGCCGTCCCTGATCGCTTCGGGGGCGACGTTCTGGTTCTGGCCTGTGACGCGGTCGTAGCGCGTTGCCTTGCCACCGAACACGATGTTGGAGTCGAGTGGATCGGGTGCTACGTAGCCGTACTCTTCGGTGCCAACCGGATGAAATTCACGGAAGGTGATTGCGCCGTCGTTGCCGCGGCTCGCGACTGCGGCGGAGCCACTTTCCTGTTGACCGCCGTAAACCTGATATGGAAAACGATTGTCGGTTGCGACGTGATAGAACGCAGCGGTGGGTTGGTTGTACCATGAGCTCCAGGTCTTTCCGCCATTGACGCTTATCGTCGCACCCTGATCGACGGCGAGAAGCAGGATCTCGGGATGCAGCGGGTTGATCCAGATCGCGTGATAGTCATCACCGCCGGGCGCGCCCTTGATGGCCGTGAATGTCGCACCGCCGTCCATCGAGCGATATGTGGATGTGTTGCAGACGTAGATCTCATCCGGGTTGCGCGGATCGGTGCGGACCCACGCGAAGTCATTACCGCGACCCCAGATACGCTCTTCGTGATTGACGCGAGTCCAGCTCTCGCCAGCGTCATCGGAGCGATACAGGCCACCGACATCCGGCTTCGCGTCGACGAGCGCGTACATGCGATTGTGATCGCTTGGCGCAACTGTGAAACCGATGCGTCCCAGGCCCTGTGCACGCGTTGGAAGTCCGCGTGAGAGCTGGTGCCATGTGTTGCCGCCGTCGGTGGATTTGAACAGACCGCTTCCGTCGCCGTCGTAGGGGCTGCCGACCGTCCATGGCGGACGTCGTGATGCCCACATGCTGGCGTAGATGATCTGCGGATTGGTGGGATCGAATGCGAGATCGACACCGCCGGTGTTTTCATCCTTGTAGAGAACCCTGGTCCAGTTTTCTCCGCCGTCGGTCGAGCGAAAGATTCCGCGCTCGGGGTTGGGGCCGTAAGGGTGGCCGAGCACGGCGGCGAATACGCGATTGGGATTGGATGGATCAACAATTATTGATGCGATTTGTTGACCGTCGCGGAGGCCGAGGTGACGCCAGGTCCTGCCGGCATCGATGGATTTGTAGATGCCGTTGCCGGTGGAGAGATCGGGGCGGCGCAGGCCTTCGCCGGAACCGACATAGATGATGTTCGGATCGGATGGGGCGAGAGTCAGGGTACCGATGGATCCGGTTGATTCGGAGTCGAATATCGGATTCCAGGTACGGCCAGCGTCGGTGGTTTTCCAGACGCCGCCGTTATTGACGCCAACGTAGAACGTGTTGGGTTGATCCGGGATTCCGGCGGCGCCGACGGTTCGGCCGCCGCGGAACGGGCCAATGAGTCGGTAGCGAAGGCTGGAGTACATCGCCGGATCGATGGCCTGGGACTGCGCGGCGAATGGAACGGCAGTGATTGCAGCGACGGCGACGAGCGGAGCTATACAGGAAAAGCGCACAGGATGTCTGATTGGAAGTCGGCAAGCTTACGCGATCTCGATTGCATTTTAGTGACAGGCAGGGATGCATCCCTGCCCCACCGTCGTCTGACATCCTTGCTGGTGGCAGACGCTGTCATTCCAGAGATCGATAACATGGGTTCCCGCGTTCGCGGGAATGACGATGGGAAGGCGCGGATGACGCTACGGGGTATCACGCTGTATCAATCGTACTGCGCAACTGTGAACGCTATCAGTACCGGAACGTGAATCGCATAAACTATGATCGAGAGCGTGAGTACTACTAGCGGGCCACCGCTCAGTCCGTCGCGGAGGAACGCGTACTCGATCAGTCCGGCGGTAAACATGTACGCCAGCAAAGCCCATTTGCCGACCGAGAAGAACTTTGTCCACGCAAAGTCTTTCACACGGCTGAGCGTGATGAGATTCGCTGCGAGCAGCAACGTGGATGCGCCGAGGAGGATCCACGCCGGTGTGAGTGGAACCTGTTGTGGCAGATGTGAGGCCAGGTAGATGCCTCCGATGATAATCAGTGCGAGCGAAGTCATCGCGAGCTGAGTGACCGGTGGCAGAGTGCGCTCGCTCATCCGACTCTGATCCTGGTCATGATCACGAGAATCGCCAGCTGCAGCGTTCCCGTGAAGCCGGCTGCGAAGATGAAGCGCTTCATCAGCTTCTGAATAATCGCCGGATTCGGCTTTGGCTTCTTGAGCTCGGAAAGCACGGCGATGTTTGCGGGTGAGAGGAGGCCGAGCGCGATGACCGCCATGAATCCGACAACGATGTAGCTGGCGACGATCCAGCTGTGGTTGTAGTACGAGCTGTTGACCGTGCCCATGAGTACGCCGAGCTGCCAGCCCGCCGCGAGGGTGACTGTCACGACGGTCGGCATGATCAGCACCATCTTCGGCATCAGTCTGGTCGCAACCTCGATTCGTGCCGGAGGGGGAAGTTTTCCCATCGTGGGCCCGATCACGAATCCCATGAAGAGATCGACGATGGTCCAGGCCGCGCCGAATGCTACGTGGAGAAAGACGAGGGGCCAGAGCTTGTTGGCAGCGATCGCGACGATGAGGCCGACGAATATCAGCGCGACCACCGGTAGTCCCTTGAGCGGGACGATCTGGAAATCGGCGCGAGCGGGAGGGCCGCTGGATGGTGCGGCCGATGGACCGGTGTGAGCGATCGGTATCGGCGGTTGTGCAGTTGCGAGGTCAGTCATTTTGTGCGCTCTCCAGGGCCTAAATTGGTGCGAATCGGACCATGCCGCCAGATTGTCAGCGCTGCTCTGCTAAACAGATGAAGTCTGGCAGTTCGAGGTGGTCAGGGCCAGATACCTGAGCAGCCGCTCAACGTGCCTACAGACACCACATGACCAGATACGTCGCATTTCTCCGCGGGATGAACCTGGGCAAGCGCCGACTCGAGATGAGCCGCCTCAAGTCTCTGTTCGAGGAACTGGGCTACACTGACGTGGCGACGTTCATTGCGAGCGGCAACGTGATCTTCTCAACGCCCGAACGAGCCACGAATAAGCTGGAGTTGCGCATCGCCGCCCATCTCGAGCAGTCACTCGGCTACAATGTTGACACGTTCGTGCGAACGCTGGACGAAGTGGCGGCGATCGCGAGCTCCAAGCCGTTCCCGGAGGATGGAGCCGAAGGGATTACCATTCACGTCGGTTTCCTGCAGCAGCCACTCAGCAGCGCGGCGGCGAAGGTTCTTGCGGGAGTGCGGACGCCGGATGATGAATTTCTGGTGAAGGCGAGAGAGTACTACTGGCTGTGCAGGATCAGAACGTCGGATTCCAAGGTATGGGCGGCTCCCGAGGTAAGAGCGCTCAAATTACCGACGTCGACGATGCGCAACATGTCGAGCGTCCGGAAATTGGTGGTGAAGCACGCAACTCCAGACAAGCGACCAAAGTAGATCGATCTTCACTTGCGAACTGCGTCGATGAACGCTCCGAGCGCGTTGCGCAGCGTGGCTGACACTTCAGGGTCCCTTGCGATGTCGTCTGCGCTGCCGCCACGGTTACCAGGTCGCACCGTGATGCTGGCTTCGCGAATCAGTCGCGCGTTCATCGTTGTAAGAACTTCAGCGAGCTGAGCCGGAGCGTGGACCGACATCGAGGATGTGTTGAGCAGCGCAACTGGCTTGCCCGGGAATTCCGTGCTGCCGACGAGCCAGTCGAGCAGATTCTTGAATGACCCGGGAATCCCGTGCGCGTATTCGGGACAGGAGATGAGCACGCCGTCAGCGCGGCCAATCTGCGTCCTGAGATCCACGACGACTTTCGGAAGCTGGTCTCCGTCCGGCGAGTCCAGATCGGGATTGAAATGCGGTAGTGCGCCGAGCCCGTCGTAGAGCGTGACCGTCACTCCAGGAGGCGCGAGGAGGGCGGCGGCTTCCAGAATCGCGGTGTTGGATGCGCCCGTGCGTAGGCTGCCAGATATGGCGAGGATGTGCATGAGTAAATGGATCTGTAATCGAGAGCGACAGCGCAGCGCGATCTCCGTTGTAACTTAAGCAGCTGGTCACGTAGCACGTTATCTAAACCGGATCGGCGTATGCATCGTGTAATGAGAGGTCTGGCCTGGAGTGTGGTCGTGGCACTAAGCGCGGTGCCGAGCGTCGCGAGTGCACAGGACGCGCTCACCGCCACGTTTCGTCCGCTGCTGGATGCAGAATACAGTGCGACGGTACACGGTGACACCGCCGCACTCGGCGCACTGTTGGCAGATGATCTCGTGTGGATCGTTGGTCCAGATGGCAGCGAGATGACGAAGAAGCAACTGCTCTCCGCTGCGGCGCAACTTCGTGTTCCCGCGCCCCATGCTCCCGCGCCTCGATTCATCGTCGATAGCGTGCGCGCGAAGCGCTTTGGCGACGTGGCGACGGTTGCATACCGTCGCACCGATCACCGGCCGATGGGGGATGGAGATTTTGTAACGTCGTGGAAGGCGCTGGACGTATTCGCGTTGCACAAGGGACGGTGGCTGCTGGAGCGGCACACGCAGGTATGGTTGGTTTCTCCGGTCAAGTCGGTAACACTCGACTCCGCGTCGATGAGCGCGTTCGTGGGTCGCTATCAGATCGGGCCTGGCTATGTCGACAATGTGCACTGGGAGGGGAGGAATCTCGTCGCAACTGCATCGGGGCAGAGCGCGGGTGCGCGTCTCGTGCCGGTTGCCGCCAACGTGTTCAGTCCAGATGGCGATGGAGCGTTAATCTCGTTCGAGCGGGATGCGAGCGGACGCGTACTCGGATACGTACAGGGATATCCGGACGGGCATGTGATTCGCGCGCCGAAACTCGGTGCGGTACACGTCGATTCGACGTCGCTCGCGTTGAAGGTACAGCGCGAGATCGAGCCCTTGCTCGCCGAGATGCTGACTGCGGCCAACGCGCACGACACCGATCGCTTCATGACGGCCTACATGCGCGATCCGTCGTTCGTGTTCGTGATCAACGGCACTGTGATGAACGGTTGGGATGCGGTGCGCGCACAGCAGCTCAAGTGGTGGAACAATGGAAAATCGGATGTTGTGTACAGCTACGTTGGCGCGCCGGAGTTCACGGTGCTGAGCTCCGATGCCGCGGTAGTGACCGAGAGGATGAGCGCGCGCAGAACTCTGGCGACCGGCCAGACCACGACCGGCGAGCTTGCCGTCACGATGACGATGCAGAAACGTCCGGAAGGGTGGCGTGCTGTGCAGGTGCACGAATCAACAGTGCCACCACCCGCGACTCCGACCAAATGATTCCTGAGCCACTTGTACTGAGCTGGAGCGGCGGCAAGGACAGCAGTCTCGCGCTCGCTGCGTTGCGCGCCGACACGCGTTATGAGGTGGTGGCTCTTCAGACGAGCATAACGCGCGGTTACGATCGGGTCAGCATCCACGGCGTCCGGCGCACACTGGTCGAAGCGCAGGCGGCCGCTGCCGGGTTGCCGCTGATTGAAGTCACGCTCGAGCAGCAATCGTCGAATGACGCATACGAGACAGCGTTCAAGGAGTCGCTCGGAGGTGTGCGCGGGGAATATCCGGAAGTGCAGCGGATCGCGTTCGGCGACCTCTTTCTTGCCGATGTTCGCGAGTATCGCGAGCGGCTGGTTGGTGCTGCCGGCTTCGGCGCGCTGTTTCCGTTATGGGGACGCGATACTCGGGCATTGGCACAGGAGTTCATTGCTGCAGGATTTCGCGCGCATCTCGTTTGCGTGGACACCACGCAATTATCAGCCGGGTTCGCGGGGCGTGAGTTCGACGCAGCTCTGGTCGCGGATCTGCCGCCGAACGTGGATCCGTGTGGCGAGCGGGGTGAGTTTCACACTTTTGTATCGGAAGGCCCTATCTTCACTGAAGTGATTGGTGTGACGCGTGGTGAAAGTGTGCTGCGGGATAATCGTTTCATGTTCTGCGATCTCCTGCCGGCCGCTGGATCCGTGAGCGCGCCTGATTCGGGAACTACGAGCATGAGGATATGAACCGTATATGATGTCAGCACGTGAAGCACTGGACCGTCTGATGAATGGGAATCGAGAATTTGTCGCGCGCATGCAGGGCGGCGACGCGGCGCTCAGCGATTCGCGTCGATCTGAATTGCCGAAGGATCAGAATCCATTCGCGATCATACTCGGCTGCTCCGACTCGCGAGTGCCTGCCGAGATCGTCTTCAATCAGGGACTCGGCGATCTCTTCGTGATTCGCGTCGCCGGAAACATCGTGGCGCCATCGCAGGTGGGGAGCGTGGAGTTTGCTGCCGCGCGGTACGACACGGCATTGGTGGTGGTGTTGGGACACACGCAGTGTGGCGGAATTCTGGCGACGCTGGAAGCGCTTCAGCTGCCAGGCGAGAAGCTCTCGCCCGGTCTCAAGTCAATCGTGGATCGTGTACGGCCGTCTGTAGCGCCGTTGCTGAAGACCGACTTGCGGAACGATCTGGATTCGCTGGTGCGCCACGCTGTGCGGGCAAACGTCGCTGTATCGGTAAATCATCTGCGACACGCGTCGGCGCTCATAGAGCAGCTGATTCAGGATGGCAAGCTCGCGGTCGTGGGTGCGGAGTACTCGCTCGAGACGGGGGCGGTGGACTTCTTCGATACGGCGGGCGCGGAGTAGCACCCGTTCAGGGAGGCGTCGTGCTGGTTTCTCGATGCACTGAGAAGCAGCGAAGCAGGGATGCAGCGAGCGATGAAGATGGTGCTTATCTAGAAACGACGACTACCCGACAATCTTCAAGCCGAGCTGCGCCGTGACAGACAGTGTGATGGAGCGGATCGAGCATCCGCTGTTTGGCTACACGCTCTTCCCCGTATATATCGCGGTTCTGCTCTGGGGAGGGCTCTACCTGCGCGACAGCCGCGTGCGCGCACTCATTCCACTGAGGAGCAACCCATGAAGGAAGCGACCCCCTATCTGATATTCAACGGAAATTGCCGAGAGGCGATGACGTTCTATCAGGGCTGTCTTGGCGGCGAGCTGCACGTCACGACATTCGGTGAATCAGGGCAGAAGTCGGCACCCGAGGCGAAGGATCGAGTGATGCACGCGCGACTGGCGAACGGCTCGATGGTATTGATGGCATCAGACAACATGCCGGACATGGACTACAAGCAGGGCAACAACGTATGGACGACCCTGGAATGCGACAGCGATGAGCAAGTCGACAAGCTGTACGCGATTCTGAACGCCGGAGGAAAGGATTCAATGGCTCCGAGTGATACTTTCTGGGGAGCATACTTTGCAATGCTTACGGACCGGTTCGGGTTCCACTGGATGCTCAATCACACGAAACAGAGTCAGGGCTGACGTGGTTCGAGGATGGTGTTCGCCGCGGCTGGTGAACAATGGATTCCCGCGTTCGCGGGAATGACGACGTGGGGAATGACGACGTGGGGAATGACGACGTGAACGGGCGGTCCTTCCGGCGCGTAGTGGAATGATGTCATAGTATTGTCTACGGCGGCTCTGATGCTCTGGGTGCCGCTGTAGATGCATTCAATCCGCACTCAAGTTACGGAACGTGCCATGATCAAGATTGTCCGTCATTTCCTCTGTACCGCGGTGAGCCTGCTCGCCGTGGTGCCCGCGCTCCCTGCGCAACGCCGTGCGCCGCGTGACACCGTACTGGTCGCGCATCGTGACTCGCTCGAGAAGGCGCTCGAGGCGATCGCAGTCATCGATCGCAAGCTGATGATACCGATGCGCGACGGCAAGAAGATGCAGTTCGACGTCTACCGGCCGAGGAATGTGGCCAGGGCGCCGGCGATCTTCAGTCGCACTCCGTACAACATGAATTACTGGGACGTCAAGCTTGGCGCGCCGGCCGACATGAGCGCGCAGCTCGAAGCGGTGAAGCGCGGCTATGCCTATGTGATGGCGAACGAGCGCGGTCACTTCTTCTCCGAAGGCAACTACGACATTCTTGGGCCGCCGCTGACTGATGGCGTGGACGAGATCCAGTGGATATCGTCGCAGCCGTGGTCGAATGGGAAGGTCGGCCTGGTGGGCTGTTCGTCGACTGCAGAATGGCAGATGGGTGTTGCCGCCCAGGCACCGAAGGGGCTTGCGGCGATCAATCCGCAGGGATTCGGCGCTGGCGTGGGACGCGTCAAGCCTTACTACGAGCAGGGCAACTGGTATCGTGGTGGTGCAGTGCAGATGCTGTTCATCGACTGGCTCGAGGGTGAGCAGAATCAGGTGCGGCCGATGTTCGCGCCGAATACATCACAGGCGGATCTCATTCGCGCCGCGCGCGGATTCGATCTCGCAGATGAGTTGCCGCCAGTGGACTGGAAGGCAAACTTCTGGCATCTCCCGGAGCAGGATCTGATCGAGGATCATGGCGGACCGCATGGGATCTTCGCCGACTCGATGCCGGTCGCGACCGGCGGTGCGATGATCAAGCGCACGCCGAACGATCCTGCGTGGTATCGTGGCGGACTGTTCAACGACAGCATGAAGATCAACGTGCCAGGATTGTGGTTCATGTCGTGGTATGACGTGTCGATCGGGCCGAACCTCGCGACGTACAACTACGTGCGGAAGACAGCCGATCCGGCGATCGCGAACCAGCAGTACGCAGTGATCGCGCCGACGCTGCACTGCTCGTACACGCGTGCGACGGAGAACACCATCGTGGGCGAGCGGAGCGTTGGCGATGCGCGCCTCGACTACAACGCATTGACGTACGGCTGGTTCGACACGTTTCTCAAGGGCGAGAAGACGGGCCTGCTCGACACGCTGCCCAAGGTGCGGTACTACGTGATGGGGATCAACAAGTGGCAGACGTCGGACTCGTGGCCGCCGAAGGGAGCGTCGCCGATGACGTTCTATCTATCGAGCAATGGAAAGGCGAACACGTCTGAATGGCGACGGCATGCTGACGATGGCTGCGCCGTCGAAGGACACGCCGGACAACTTCACGTACGATCCGATGCATCCGGTGATGTCGAACGGCGGCAACGTATGCTGTCAGGCGAATGCATTGACGGGTGGTGCGCTGGATCAGAGGAAGGCCGAGGAGAACGACGGGATACTGGTGTACACGACCGAGCCGCTCAAGGAAGGGATGGAAGTGAGCGGACCGATCCAGTTCACGACGTACGTGTCGTCGGATAGAAAGGACACCGACATCACGGTCAAGATCATCGATGTGTATCCTGACGGGCGTGCGTACAACCTCGATGAGACGATCCAGCGATTGCGTTATCGCAACGGTTACGACAAGCCGGTGGAGTGGATGCAGTCGGGCAAGGTGTACAAGGTTGCGCTGCAGCCGATGACGACGAGCAATTATTTCGAGGCTGGTCATCGCATTCGGATCGAAGTGTCGAGCAGCAACTTCCCGCGCTTCGATCGCAATCTGAATACGGGCGGGGACAATTACAGTGAGACGCAGAGTCTGGTGGCGCACAACAGCGTCCATCACTCCAAGCAGTATCCGTCGTCGTTGACGATCACGGTGGTGAAGCAGCCAAAGAAGTAGCTCGGTTTCAGTCGGGAATGGGGGGCGGGGGTGCATATGCATCCCCGCCCCCATTTGCGTCGCCGAACGGCGCCGCGAGGGAGTTTCTGTCGCAACCCGGGATAGCGAACCACGAATAGTCGTGGCCTGCCACTAGCCAGAAGCACGGTACGGAGGCGAACATATAACCGGAGCTGTAATGGGCGAAACGCCGGTGCCGGACAAGTCCGATGCACCCCACCAACCTGAGCGAAGGAGGAGGACGGTCAAGATGAGGACGATTCATCTCCGTGCGATCACGTCAGCGGCACTCATTGCGACGTCACTATCGTCGGCGCGCGTGATAGCGCAAGGAGCGCCCGGGGGCGGGATGCCGCCCGCGATGCGGGAGGGGAGTCAGCTGGATTTGAAGGGTGAGACGGCGCAGGCGCGCGTTGTTTTCCAGAAGATCATCGATACCGCAACTGCACCGGCAGCCAAGGCCGCCGCGCAGCGCGCGATGGCCATTTCGTACGCGTTTGATGGTGACTGCGCAAATACGGTGAAGTATGAGTCGATGGTAATCGCGTACTGGGCGACGCGGGAGCAGGCGGAGCCGCAGAATGCGTTCTACCAGGAAGGTGAGATGGCGAACGAGGCGGCTCGAGTCTGCATCGACGCGGGCGATCTGGCCGCGGCTGATCAGTGGTATCGAAAGGGTTATGAGCTCGGTGTGAAGGAGCCGGCGCCGCAAACTCATCCTCGCAGTCTCTGGGATTACAGGCTGGCGCACGCGCTGGGCAGGCTCGCTGCACGGAAGGGAGACAAGGCCGAGGCGGAGCGCCAGATCACCAAGGCGCGCCAGATACTCGACAGTGACACGGCAATGGCGGCGCAGCAGGAGCGTTTCTTACCGTATCTGGTCGGTTACGTCGCGCTGTACACGAACGATCTGCCGACTGCCGAGGCGCAGTTCAGCAAGGCGGTCGCGATGAAGGGGAATGAGCGAGATCCGTTCATGCACTGTCTGTTGGCGATGACGTACGAGCGGATGGGCCGACAGAGTGATGCGAACGCGATGTACAGGACGGCTTACGACATGGCGACGGGGCACAATCCGCCAGCCGCTTTTGTACGACCGTTCGTACGAAAAAAGCTGGGAGCGAGCGTTGTCGCCGAGAACTCGGTGAGGACTCCGTAGGCGGGCGGTAAACAAAATTCGACGGGCTATTCCCTGATGCTGCGCAGGGGAGTAAAAATAGTGGTGCATTCTGTGCAGGCAGGACGCACCGCGGCAGTGACCGTGTGCTGGCGCCGTCGTCCACGGTAGTCAGTAGTCGAAGCACGTATACATCAATCAGGAGCATCGCACCATGGCAATCTGGAAGGAACAGACCTCGGTCAAAAAGGATTCTTCACCGCTGTCGTTGACGCCAGACCCCGAGGTCCAGCCTCAGACGTCCGCCGATCTTCCGCCGGCGAACGAGCCCGTGCGGCGCAACCCGAGCTCGGGCATGAGCTCGAGTGCGAGTCCGGAGCGGAAGAATGCTGAATCAGTGATTTCGGCTGGGCTCTCGATCGAGGGCACGATCACTGGAAACGGAGATGTGCGCATCGCCGGGCAGTTCAAGGGCGACGTGAACGTGCAGGGAAGTCTCACGATCGAAGCGGGTGCGAAGCTGGTTGGCGGAGTGCGCGCAAGCAACGTCGTGATCGATGGTGAGCTCGAGGGCAACATCGAAGGTGCGACACGCGTGGAGCTACGCTCTACCGGCGTATTGAACGGCAATCTCAACACTGGCTCGCTCACTGTCGCCGCGGGATCCCGCATGCGTGGGCAGGTGGAGTTCGGGTGGTCCAAGGAAGGTCCACAGCGATCGGACGTGGCTGCAGGGCGCAGCATCGCGTGAGTAGCTGTACGTGAGTATGGTGAATCAACGGACGCCGGGAAAGACGCGCAGTTGCCCGCACTGCAGGGCAACGATCCTCGAAAGCGCCAACGTCTGTCCCGGCTGCCGGCACCACGTGCGCTCGGGTGCGTCGTCATCCGAGAGTGTGTTTCCGAGTTTCACCGCGTTGAAGGTGGACGGAACCATCAAGCCGCCGGCGGCGGATCAGGTGTGGGAGTATTCCATGGTGGTGTCGATCCGTAACGAGCGTGGTGAGGAAGTCGCTCGACAAATCGTTGGTGTGGGAGCATTGGTGGCGTCGGAGACGCGGACGTTCACGTTGTCGGTGGAAGTGTTCAAGCCGGACGGGCGGTAAGGGGCTCGGTAGCGCGAAGGGGGAGTCGTCGCGAACGCATGACCACCAATTCGGCGCGTGTTGGATGTCGCCGGGCGAGCCGCCATCTGGCGTTGCCGCCACATCTTAGGCATGCTTGTGATAGGCAGGAGAATTCCGACCTTCACCACGCGTCCACATGCGCATTGCACAAGCCTCCGTTGCAGCCGCACTGTTCTGTAGCGCTGTTCTCGGACCGATATCCGTCAACGCGCAATCCGGTCCCGCGGATCCCCAACTCGCAGGCCGGATCGACTCGATAGCATCGGCGGTACTTGCAAGCACGGGTGTGCCGAGTGCGTCGGTTGCAGTGGTTCGACACGGTGACATCGTATACGCGCACGCATACGGGTCGGCGAAGCTGGAGCCAAGCGTCGCGGCGACACCGGAGATGCGCTACGGTATCGGGTCGATAAGCAAGCAGTTGACGGCGGCGACTGTGCTTCTGTTGCAGCAGGATGGCAAGCTGTCACTGGACGATCACGTGTCGCGGTTCGTGCCCGGGCTCACGCGCGGAGACGAGGTGACGATTCGCGAGCTGCTGTCGCACACGTCCGGATATCAGGATTTCTGGCCGCAGGATTACGTGCCGCCGTTGATGCAGAAGCCGATCTCGCCGCAGGGAATTCTGGACAGGTGGGCGAAGCAGCCACTGGATTTCGATCCGGGCACAAAATGGCAGTACAGCAACACCAACTTCGTAATCGCAGCGCTGATCGTAGAGAAGGCGAGTGGCGTGCCATTCTTCCAGTTTCTGCAGAGCAGGATTCTCGATCCGCTCGGGATGAAGAGCGCGATCGATTTCGACGCGAAGGGACCGTCGTCGGTGCAGCCGATCGGTTACATGCGTTACGCGCTTGGTCCGTTACGTCCAGCTACGTCGACAGGCCCCGGGTGGATGGCCGGCGCAGGCGAGCTTGCGATGACCGCCAGCGATCTGGCGCGCTGGGACATCGCGATGATCAAGCAATCGTTACTCGCGCCGCAATCGTACAAGGCGATGGAGACGACGGTGCTGCTCCGCGATGGGGTCAGCAGCGGGTACGGTCTTGGCGTCGACGTTGGCATGATGAGCGGACACAGGTTGATTGCGCACAACGGAGAGGTAGCGGGATTCACCGCTGAGAATCTCGTCTTTCCGGACGACAGCGTCGCAGTGGTGGTGCTCACAAATCAGGACGCTGCGCCCGCTGACGGTCTGATCGCCGATCAGATTGCGCGGGTACTGTTCACGACGCAGGATGCGACAGAGGCGAAGCACACGGCTCTCGCACGCGACATTCTTGAGGGGTTGCAACGCGGTACGGTAAACCGTTCGTTATTCACGGACGATGCGAACGCGTACTTCAGCACGCAAGCGATACTTGATTTCACCTCCAGTCTCGCGCCACTCGGCGCACCGGCCGAGTTCGTACAGATATCACAGGCCAATCGCGGCGGTATGGTCGAGCGTGTTTATCGCGCGAAGTTCTCGACGCGTACGTTGCGCGTCTGGACATATGAGATGCCGGATGGCAAGCTGGAGCAGTATCAGGTCGCGCCGATTGGGTGATTGTTGCACGGATACAACATTCAGCAGTCATGTATGTGAGTCGTCGATGAGAGCCAGCGAGCGATGCGGTCAGCATGACCGTCTTGATTCCACAAGTGTTTGAGCGAGCGTGGATACATTCGATCGACAGAAATTGCCGTTGGCATCCTGCGTCTTACCATTCACTTGTTTGGCCGTACATTTCGGGGCGGTCGTGAGTACGTTGACTCACGCCAGGTTCCTCTTCTCCGAACGCTCAGCAGTGAGTCGTGCATGTTTGGGTTTCCCGCACCGCGTCGCGCCAGCATCATCGCCTGGTGTCTCCCTGTCGTCGTAGTCGCGACGCTATTCATCTCATCATCTGCACAATCGTCGGCAACTATCGCGACCACAGCAACACCTATTGTGGGCGGGCCGCATTCGTCCACGGTTGCACCTTCCTGGCGCGCGAACATTCGCGCATTTGCTGAAGCGCATCTACAGCATACCGCGTGGGGGCCAGCGCACGGACGACGTGATTACGAGATGACGCTTTCGCTGGCGCACGAAGAAGGCGTAGCCGTGGACGATGATGCGTTGTATGCGGCTGCATATCTGCATGACATGGGAGGGATCCCTCCGTACGCCGAGGCTGGCGTGGATCATGGTGATCGATCGATCCAATTGGTGGACAGCGTGTTGCGGGATGCGGGCTTTCCGATGGAGAAGTCCGCATTGGTGAAGGAGATCATCGATCATCATCAGTACTATCGTCCGGCGGATACTCTCGCAATCGCATCTCTGTTTCGCGATGCTGACATTCTGGATTTTCTTGGCGCCATCGACATTGCGCGTATACTGTCGCTGACGACGCGTGAGAAGTTCACGCCGGACCTGCCGCATGCGGTTGAGGCGATACGGCAGAACATGCTTCAGATGCCAGGCCGGTTGCAGAGTGCAGCGGCGAAGCGGGAAGGCGCGAAGCGGGTGGCGGAGATGAAGCGGTATCTGGATGAGCTCGCAGCTGAGACGGATTCGTTGCGCGTGCTGTAGAGCACAGTTGCTGGCAGCATGTCGAGCGGCCGGGGCTGGCCACTTGCGGAAGTTCGGCCCACCGCTATATCCGTGAATTGGGGATATTATATCCAATTTTCATGGAAGCCCAATGGAAGACATCTCTAGGCGCGACTTTCTGGCTGCGGTACCCGTCGTATCGGGACTGATGGTGATCGGGTCGCGGCTTGGCGCGCAGGGGGCCGGGGCGGCTGCAATGCCGGACGCAATGCCGGCTGCAATGCCGGACGCAATGCGGGACGCGTCAGCCGCGAAGATTGCGCTCGAGCCATTCGACTATCGCGGTGTGACTCTCAGCGAGAGCCGGTGGCGAACTCAGTATCTGGCCGCGCGCGAGTTCTATCTGAACGTTCCGGATGACGACATACTCAAGGGGTATCGCGTCGCGGCCGGACTGCCGGCGCCCGGTGAGACTCTGGGTGGCTGGGCGAAGGTGAATACCGATGAGATCTTCGGCCAATGGCTGAGCGGATTCGCGCGCATGTATCGTGCGACCGGAGACGAGGCTGCACGGACCAAGGCGGTGGGGCTGGTGCGGGAATGGGCCAAGACCTTCGGCTCAGACGGCAACTGCCGCATGGGTACATACGGCTACGACAAGATGGTCTGCGGTCTGGTCGATCTGCACGTATACGGTGATGTACCGGAAGCAATGCCGTTGCTGCAGAGCATCACGCGCTGGGCCGACAAGACGTTCAGTCGCGAGCGGTCGCTGCGTGATCGGACCGATCCAACGACATATTACGGCCTCCCGCACGAGTGGTACACACTGTCGGAGAATCTCTACCGCGCGTACCAGGCGAGCGGCGATCCATTGTTCAAGCAGTTCGCGGAAGTGTGGCTGTATCCTGCGTACTGGAACAAGTTCGCGAACACGGCGAGCCCGCCGGATGCGCAGGGGGCGCATGCGTACAGCCATTGCAACACGTTCAGTAGCGCGGCGATGGCGTACGAGGTAACGGGTGATCCGAGTTACCTGCGGATAATCAGAAACGCTTACGATTACTTCCAGAATACGCAGTGTTTCGCCACCGGCGGTTATGGTCCCACGGAACGGCTCATGACGCCGGATGGAAGCCTTGGGCGATCGCTGGAGTCGCGTCCGGACACTGCCGAGACGCCTTGCGGAACGTGGGCAGCATTCAAGCTGTCGCGCTATCTCACGCGGTTCACCGGCGAGTCGCGCTACGGTGACTGGATGGAGCGGATGTTGTACAACGGAATTGGTGCGTCGCCGGTTCCGCGCGGCCGCGGCGAGGCCTTCTATTATGCCGATTACCGCGTTGCCGGCGGGATGAAGACGCGCTACTGGGAAGGGTTTCCCTGTTGCTCCGGCACGTACATCCAGGATGTCGCGGACTATCACAACATCATCTATTACAAGGATGCGAACGGGCTGTACGTGAATCTGTATGTTCCGTCGACTGTGACCTGGGCGCGCGGGGATGGCGACGTTCGTGTAGTTCAGGAGACCAACTATCCCGAGGACAGCTCGGTGAGGTTGTCGATGGCAATGAAGAAGCCGACGAGGTTTGCGCTCAAGTTCCGGGTGCCGGCGTGGACTCGCGGCGCAACCGCCGCGGTGAACGGACAACGTGTGGACACCACGTTCGCGCCTGGCAGCTGGGGTTCGATCACACGAGAATGGCGTGACGGCGACAGGGTGGAGCTGGACATTCCGCTCATCATGCGTCTCGAGCCGGTGGATTCGTTCCATCCCGATCGTGTTGCAGCTGTGCGCGGACCGGTCGTTCTGGTGCTGGACGGCGACTGGCAGGATCCCAACTTCAATCTACCGATGCACAACGACGAGCTGGACAGGTGGCTCGTCGCCGACCCCAAGCAAGCCGGCGTGTTTCATGTTCATCCACCCGGCGGCAAGCGGGTGATGCCGAAGTTCCAGCCATTCCATGCGGTGGCTGAGAATTATCCTTACAAGATGTATTTCGACCGTAACGTGCCGGTAGCGACACTCTGGTAAGGGGGAACACGTGTCTATTGAGACGGAATATCTGCAGAGCGCAATTGGTTCGTTCGCCACCTACAAGGATCTCGCCGATCGGGCGATGGCACAGGTGACGGATGAACAGTTCTTCATGTCACTCGACAACGAATCGAACAGCATTGCCGTAATCGTGAAACATCTCGCCGGGAACTTGCGATCGCGCTGGACAAACTTTCTCACGTCCGACGGCGAGAAGCCGGACAGGAATCGGGATGCCGAGTTCGAGATCAGCGATTCGGCAACGCGCGGAGAGCTGCTCGAAGCGTGGGAGTATGGGTGGAAGTGCGCGTTCGACTCGCTGCATGCACTCACACCCGACGACCTGGCAAGGACGATCTACATTCGTAGCGAGCCGCACTCCGTGGTGAAAGCGCTGAATCGACAGTTGACACACGGCGCCTATCACGTCGGCCAGATCGTGTTCCTGGCGAAGCACTTCGCCTCCGGCTCATGGCAGACGTTGACGATTCCGCGCGGCAGTTCAGCCTAGTTTCCATTAATCAAACATCGCCCTGCGGTCCGAGACAAAAATGAATCAGCTCAACAGTGATGCCGGCCATTCGGGAGCATTGCCGCAACAGATCGCGCAGATCCAGACACCTGCCCCGCTGGTCGAGGTGCCGCGTGTGAAGCGCAATCTCGATCGCATGGCTGAGTATGCTCGGTTGCACAAGTTGCAGCTCCGACCGCATGTGAAGACGCACAAGACTACCGTCATTGGCGCTGCGCAAATGCGGCGCGGCGCAGCAGGACTCACCTGTGCAACCCCGCGCGAGATGGAGATCATGAGCTCGGTTGCATCGGACCTGCTGCTCGCGCATCCGCCGCTCGGTCTCAAAGTCGATCGGTTGCTGATGTTGCCGAGGTCGGTGAACATCGTGACCGCGCTGGATTCGGCGGAGGCGATCGACTGGGTCGCAGATGCCGCGTCTGGCGCGAATCGCACAATCAGAGTGTACATCGAGCTGGATGTCGGAATGCGTCGAGTCGGCGTAGCGGCGGCAAAACAGGTAGTCGAGCTGGCCACGCGGGTTACAGGCGAAAGCTCACTGGAGTATGCAGGGATCTGTTTCTATCCTGGCCACATTCGCGAAGCGACTGACGATCAAGCGGCGAAGATTTCTGCACTCAACGATTCTCTCGGAGAGGCGGTTTCGGCTCTCGAGCAAGCCGGTCTCAAGCCGCCGACGGTGAGCGGCGGATCGACGCCAACCGCATGGCGCACACACGAGATGCCGCTGGTGACGGAGTTCCGGCCGGGTACTTACGTGTTCAACGATCGTACGACGGCGGCTGTCAATGCGTGCAGGTGGGATGATTGCGCGTTCACGGTACTCGCGACTGTAGTGAGCACAGCTGTTCCGGGTCAGGCTGTTGTCGATGCGGGCTCGAAGGCGCTCGGCCGCGAGCCGATGCGCGGCGTGAACGGTGAAGGCTTCGGCGCGCTCATGGGGCACGAGGATGTTCTCGTGTCTGCGATGTCGGAGGAGCACGGCATACTCGATCTGTCGAAGACGGATTGGCGACCACGCGTCGGGGACACCGTTCGCATTGTGCCGAATCACGTTTGCATAGTGGTGCATCTGAACGACGTGCTGTACGCTGTCGACGGCGATCGCGTGACGGGGGTATGGCCAGTTGCAGCGCGCGGACGCATGGCTCCGTTCATGGATGACGAAGCGAGTGCGGCGGCTCCATCATCCGAGGATCTCCTGTAGAAGTTGCGTGCGGCAGCGGCTTCGCTATCGCTTGGTGAACCTCGGTGGTTGCATCAGCACCCACGTGTCTGGATCCAGGACGACGTCCCGTGGTGGCGAGGTGACGGGAATATCGAAGTGTTGCGTTGCGCCGGTCATCTCGATCTTCGCGACCTTTGGTGGAACGCCGGCGCTATCACTCACCAGACCGACATCGAGTGGCAGACGATAGACTCCGCCCGACTGCGTCTGGGTCAGATCGACAGAGACTTTCCGTGCGGCTGAATCGTAGCTCCATGTTCCTGTGAGCGCCGGCGAGTAGTCGCGGTTGAGCCACTGATCGAAGAACCAGCCGAGTTTCTGGCCGGATACTTCTTCCATCACGCGACGCAGATCGTCGGTGGATGCGTTGGAGTTGCGATAGCGCGCGTAGTACTCGCGGATTCCCTTCCAGAACGTATCGGTACCAAGCTGTGCGCGGAGCATGTGAAGAACCCATCCGCCCTTCTGGTATACGAGCGGCGGGATGACACCACGCAGATCCGAAATATTCCGGTGTACTACCGGCTCATTGAACTTCTTCTCGGCGGCGAGTGCAGTGGTGCGCGCACGTACCAGTCCTGACACGAATGCATCGCGGCCCGAGTAATGCTCGGTGAACAGCAGTGTGAAGTAAGTCGCGAAGCCCTCGCTGAGCCATGCGTCGTCCCAATCGCTTTCGGTTATGGAATCGCCGAACCACTGATGCGCGACTTCGTGCGCGACGATCGCGGTTGCGGGCGCATCCGAGACTACCTTCTCGCCATAAAAGATTGCACTCGCGTGTTCGGTACCGCCTCCGCCGAACGCCGCCGATACGTTGGCGAGCTTTTCGTACGAATATGGGCCGATGTGTTCGCTGTAGAACTCGATAGCCTGTCGTGCCGGCTCTTCGAAAGTCGTTATTCCATTGTCACGGTCCTGGTGCGCGACCCAGGTTTGCAGCTCGACACCCTTCACCATGCCCGCGTGATGCACTGCGAACTGTTCGACGCCGATCGCGTTGAGCCACGATGCGATGGGGACCGACTGCTTCCAGTGGGTGAGCTTGCGACCGTCACCGAGCAGTATTTCATCCTGTAGCAGACCGTTGGACACCACTGCGTACTTTGCTGGCGCTGTGATGATGAATTCGCTGGTTGCCTTGTCCGACGGATGGTCTATCATCGGAAGCCACTGGCGCGCCTTGTCGGGCCAGTTCCACGAGAAGAATGCGCGCTCGCCGTAGCGGTTCTGGCCGATGTAGAGTCCGCTCGCGGGAATTCCGTGATACGTGACGTTGAATCTGCGCAACTCACCGGCAGTTGTCGGTGTGGCGAGCGTGATAGTGAGGTGATCGCCGGTGTGGGTGTAGTGTAGCGAGCTACTGTCACCGGTAACGCGGGTGACGGTCATTCCCTTACCAGCAGTGGGCGTGGCGAGATCGAGGAAAAAGCTGGTGAGGCCGCTCTTTACGAACCGGACCGTGATGGTGGCGTCGCCGCTTATCTCGTTGGTGGAATCGTTGAGGGCGAGCGCGAACTTGTAATGCTGGACGTCGATGCCCGGTTGTCGCGGATAGGTGTCAGTGGCGGCGAGTGGAGCTGCGCCCAGGGAAATACCGAGTGCCACCAGCAGGAATTTGCGCATCGCCGCCTCGCGGTCAGGTTTCGGATAAAATATCCAATACGAATACCGCGTGCGCAAGAATGCGGCTCGCCCCGAGCGGCGCCTATCCTCCGCTTATGGCCGCGAGAATCGTTATCGTGGCCGGATCGCGGATCGGAGTCGACAGGCCGTCCGCGAAACGACTGTTCTCGCCGTCGACGAATACGTTGACATGCGGACGAAGATCGCCCTGTTCGGTCACCACCCGGTCGAGAACGCCCGGGTATCGCGACTCCAGTGCGCCGAGGGCGGCGCCGACGGAATCGCACGATTGTTCGTGCGTGTCGATGGTGACGACGGCGCTCCCGCGTGAGTGTAATCGGAGCGCCGAGGGGATCTCGATGGTGATAGCCACGATCAGGTCACCGGAGTGCGGACTACCGCGGCCTTCACGCAGACGATCGATGGAAGTCCGCCAGCGATCTCGCTCCAGTTTTCACCGTCGTTTGCCGAGCCGAAGAGCTTGCCGCTGCGCGTGCCGAAGTAGATGCCAGCTGATGGGAGCGAATCGGCGCTCAATGCATCGCGAAGGATGGTTTCGTACGCGTCCTGTTGTGGAAGTCCGTTGGCTAGCGGCTTCCACGATGCGCCGGCATCGGTCGTTCGATAGACGCGGAGCTTGGCTTCCGGGACGCAACGAAACTGATCCGACTCGATAGGGACGATGTACACCGTATCCGGATCGTGCGGGTGCATCTGCATGGAGAAGCCGAAGTCGGACGGAACGCCGTTCGCGATATCGGTCCACGAATCGCCCCAATCATCGCTGCGGTACAGACCCCAGTGATTCTGCAGGAACAGTCTCTCCGGGCGTGCTGGATGATGCACGACCTTGTGCACGCACTGTCCGAATTTGGGGTACTTGTCGGGAAGAAATTCTGCGCGGACACCGACGTTGCGCGCCTGCCAGTTGTTGCCGCCGTCGTCAGTTCGGTAGAAGCCACCGCTGGATACGGCGATCGCCATCCGCGCAGGATCCGTGGGATCGACGACGATGGTGTGGAGACACAATCCACCGCCGCCCGGCTGCCATTTGGGGCGATCCTCATTGTCGTGCAAGCCGCGAATCATGTCCCACGTCTCGCCTGCGTCGCGCGACTCGAAGAGCGCCGCGGGCTCGACGCCAGCATAGAGGACATCAGGCTCGGACGCCCGGCCTGGCATGATCTGCCAGACCTGAACGAGGGACATGTCCAGTCCGGAGGGGAACTTCACATTCTGACGATCCGGCGCCGTCCAGCTCTGTCCGAAGTCGTCGCTCCAGCGCACCACGCTGCCCCAGTGGAAGCTGCGTGTTGCAGCGAGAATGCGACGGCGACCGTTGCGTTGATCCAGCGCGAGCGCGTACACGGATTCACCTGGGAAGTGCGGTCCGTCGATGCGCCAGTCAGTGCGTGACGCATCCGACCAGATGAGAAATGCGCCTTTGAGCGTGCCGACCATCAGCACTACTTCACCGTCAGCCTTCGCCTTCGTGTCAGAATTCGTGTCGGAATTCGTGTCAGAGCGAGATTCAGCGAGAGTCATGGTAGTCTCCGTGGCGATGTCGCAAATCAAACGGGGTACTGGAGTGTTCGCATGGTGTCACGTCGTTGTCATATCATTGTCGCGACAACGACGTGACACCATGCGAACGGCGTTGCTGCGTCTGCTACTTCTTGACGGCGAGGCCTGTGACGAGGCCTTCGGTGTTGTGCGCGAAGCGGATGCCGTACACGCCGTCGGTCGACTTGAGTTTTCCTGGCGCAACGAGCTCGGCCTTGGTGTAGCTGGCGACTTCGGTTCCATTGATCGAGCACGATACTTTATTGCCCTTCACCGAAAGTGCGATCAACTGCTCGACTGGCTGGTCCTTGCCAGCTGCCTTGTGCACTGCGGGGCTCGCGGCGCCTTCTCGGCCGTTCATCTGGAAGGCTGCCGGACCGAATCCGCGCACTATGAAATTCCCATTGCCGTAAGCGGCGCAATAGAGATATGTCTGATTATCGGTGCCCATGTCGTTTCCGGCTATGAACACGCCGTACGGATGCGGGTGGTCGTTGAGTGACATGTACTTGGGCTCGCGGAACGTCGCGCTGACGGTGTAGTCGCCGCTCGCCTTGTCCGATGGATTCCAGTACGCGACCGCAGGTCCGGTCGTCACGTGGAGAGCGTCGCCGTCTTTAGAGAGCTTGGCGTCGTTGAGGGTCGAGCCACGCTTGGCGGCACTGGCGTCGATCTTCCCCGTCCAGCCGGGAATGGAAATGCCGCCACCCGTAACACTGCGGGATGCTTCCTGCTGGCCCTGGACGGTGGTGGCCAAGGGCGAGAGCGCGACCGCGGCAGCGGCCAACGCATAGCTGTAAATGCGATGCATGGAGAACTACCTCTACTGAGAGTGGTTGACCGAATCGAGCCGCTGGTTGCTCAGGGGCTGATTTACCAGTGGCTGATTTACCAGTGCCGGATCGTGGAAATCTATAGGAAGTTACGGGGTCGAGTGCCAGTCGCTAGCGAGCGACGGCCGGGCCTGCCCGCAGTTGGCCGTGGATTGATCTTTGGGCCGACATCGCACAGCTTCGGGATGCGGGCACGGGGTTCGGCGCGGCGACGAATGCGCATCCGCACGGGGGATCATGCTTCAGAACGTAGCCGAGGCTTCGCTCAGCGCTTGGGGAAGCTTCTATGTGATCACAGGATCAGCGGCCGCTGCGCTAACGGGACTTCAGTTCGTCGTAATGGCGCTGATAAGCGATACGAGCAGACGTAGCAGCACTGCGACGATCGATGCGTTCGGCACGCCGAACATTGTTCACTTCTGTGCTGTACTGCTCGTGTCGGCTGCGATGAGTGCGCCATGGCACGTCCTGTCGTACGTGGCACTGTTGATCGGCGCGTGTGGCATCGTCGGCGCGGTGTACGCGCTGCTGGTCGCGAGGCGAACAAAGCGGCAGCCCGATTACGTGCCGGTGCTGGAGGACTGGATCTGGCACGTGGTGCTTCCGCTCATTTCGTATGTGGCGTTATTCGTCGCAGCGATGCTGTTGATCCGGGATGAGAACGCGGCGCTGTTCATGATGGGTGCAGCGGCGCTCCTGCTGCTTTTCGTCGGCATTCACAATGCGTGGGACACGATCAAGTACATCGTGGTGGAGTTGCCGGGGAAGGATGGGGAACCCAAGTAAAAAACCTGTACCAGTATCTGTACACTGGCACAGATACTGGTACAGGTTTTTTACTTCCTGAATCAGATCACGACTAGCGCGATGCTGAGGCCAATTGTGTAACGGCGCCTGTGAGCATCCTTACCTTGGATGCATCGGACGATCCGTTTTCATCACCCTTCAGCTGTGCGGCGAGCTTGGTGAGCGACGCGCGACGCGCTGCGCCAGATGCGCTCTCTGCACTGGTCAGGTCCTGACGGACAGACGATATCTTGTCCGTTGCGAGCCCCTTGGACCGCTCCAGCTGGTCGACGTAGGCGCGTGCGAGGGCGAAGCTCGCCGGCCAGACGAACTTCGGCTGTCCCTGAACGTTGAGGTAGTCGAAGTGAATGGTCTTCGCGGCGTCGATCTCGTTCTGGGAGATGTACTCACTCGGCTGCAGCTCGAACACGTCGAGACCGCGCTCGATCTCGGAGCCGACGATCTTGCCGTTATACCAGTAGGCAGACCAGAAGCCACCGGTGACCATGCGGGTGGAGTCCATCGGACCGCGATCGAAGTACGCGATCTCGACCGGGTGCGCGGCATCGGTCCAGTCGAACACCGATACACCGCCCTGATACCAGGCCTGCACCATCACGTCACGTCCAGGAATCGGGATGAGCGAGCCGTTGTGGGCGACACAGTTCTCCAGTGACGTCTGCGGTGCGGGGAGCTTGTAGTAGCTCTGGAAGTGCATCTTGTTATCCGCGATCGTGAAGATCGCGTCGGCGCCCCAATCGCGAGGATCGGTTGCGCGGCACTTGGGCTGGCCACCGCCGCCCCACTCGTCGGAGAACAACACCTTGGTGCCGTCGTTGTTGAAGGTCGCCGAGTGCCAGTAGGAGAAGTTGGAATCGGACGCTGCGTCGACGCGGACAGGGTTTGTCGGGTCCTTGATGTTCAGCAGCATTCCGTAGCCTTCGCATGCACCGCCGGCGTAACCGATACTTGGATAGACGGTGATGTCGTGGCACTGTGTGGGGCCGGTCTTTCCGCGCGGACCGATCATCTTGGCGATCATGTCGGGAAGTGCAGTGCGAAGCGTTGCGCTGTCGGCAGCGGTCGGCGCTCCTGTGCCACCGCGCGCGGTTACGATGCTGTCCAGCATGTGCTTGGCGAACGCTGTCGGTAGCACCATGTCATTGCCCATGATGTTCGCGATGAACGCTCCCTTGGCGCGCGCAGCGGCGATCTCGCTGATGTCCGCAGATGCGGCGCCGTGCTCTGGTGGCGCAACCAGGTTATTGAAGATCCGCGGTGAGCTGACGATCGCTGCCTTTTCCGGATGCGCGAGCGGAACCTTGATCACTTCGATGCGGAAGAGCGCCGAGTTGGGATCCTTGTCAGGCGTGACCCTGGAGCAGCCCGGCATTTCATTCGGCGAGCGGACGCCGGCGGATCCGGAGACATAGACGTAGACGTTGTCCTTGTCCTTTGGATCGACGAGCAGAGTGTGCGTGTGCGAGCCTCGGCACGTCTGCACGTTGGAGATGTACTTCGGATTGTTGATGTCGCTGATGTCGAAGATGCGGATACCGCGCAAGCGCTCCTTGCTGACCGTATCCTTCACGCCTTCTCCACCGCAATCGAGCCGTCCGCTGGTAGCTTCGCTCGAAACGAAGAGGAGATTCTTGTAGACGGAGACGTCGCTCTGCGATGCAGGGCAGTAGTACGACGTCTTGAGCGACACCTGGGCCGGATTCTCGACATTCCATACCTGGAAGCCGTTGTAGCTGCCCTGGATCGCGTACGGCCCGACGAAGGCCAGATCAGAGTTGGTGCTGCCAACGAACTTGGCCGGGGGCGCATTGGAAGACATGAGCTTCAGGTTCCAGGAGGCCTGGCCGGCGTCTGCCGCGCCAGGCTTGAGGCCGACGCGCGGATCCGGCATCGGCTCGCCCGGTGCCATATTGGCGGCCGGCGACACTTCCTGACCAGCTGCTGCGGGAGCCTGAGCAGAAGCCGCGGCGCCGGCCATGCCGATTGCTACCGACAACTTGAGAACTGTCCCCAGGCTGGATCGCGCTCTCGAGCGGAGCGATTGGTGCGTGAACGACATAGCTGATTCCTCTAGTGATGTTGGGTGGGGCATGATGGTGCTGGCTACTGGTGAGTTCTGCGGTTACTGCTGTACATCTGCTCCAAACATCTCTGCAACGAGCATCTTCTGCATTCTTGCGATTTCCGTAGCCTGGTCGACGTTCGCATCGGTGGCGAGCTTGAACACTATTTCGTCCTGGCCTGCGCCGTACGAATCGAACAGCTGCTTCACCATCGTGATCGCCCCCTCATGATGCTGGATCATGTCTCTGAGAAACAGGAGGTCGAAGTCTCGGCCGCGCGCAGCGTCGAGCTCCTTGAGCTGGGCGTCGGAGAGCATGCCGGGCATCAGTGGCTCGCCTTTCATGTCACCCATCGACATGTCGGAGCCGCTCATCATCATCATTCCGGCATGGCCATCCGGGACGGGCAGCTGGCGATCGCGGAGCCATTGCTGCATGGTCCGGATTTCATCCTGCTGTGCGTTGATGATTCGCGAGGCAAGGATTTGCACCGAGGAACCGGCGCCGTGGGTGGGGGCCCACCTGGAAATGACGATGGCCTGGGCATGGTGACCGATCATGCCGGTCATGAAGTCGATGTCCGCCTTGGTGTACGGCAGGCGGGCACTGTCGGCTCTTGCCCTGGCGATCGCTGCTGCCTCGCCGGGTGCGGCTGCTGCGGCGATGGCAGTGCCGGTGGTAGTGCCGGTGGTAGCCTGAGCTGCCGCGGGGCTCGCGGTGGCGGAGGCAGCCACCGCCATGACGGCCAGCAACGTGGTGATCCCGACGCTTCGCGGTGGGGTCATTTTGAGCACTCTCCTGGGGGCGAGGTTGGGATCGCCCCACTGTGAAAACCTGCCCTGGACGATACCAATACTATCACCTGGGAACGGAGGGGTGAAGTCGTGCGGAAGGGGGAACCCTCATCGCAGGACGGGGGGCACCTGACTGGAGCCGCGAGATTGGACAAATCCAGTCGTGCAACGGTTGCACGCGCGGCTACGATTGTATGATGAGCGACGTTGCGCGCTACCCAGTGCCTGCCGCCGATCACCGAGTCGAGCAGACGATCGAGCGGAGTCGGTTCATATGCACGTTGCGTCGTGTGGACAGTCCCGGTGCAGCCCAATCGTTCATTCGGGAAATGAGCATGGAGTTCACGGACGCGAATCACAACTGCTGGGCGTACGTCGCCGGGCCGCCGGGAAGTACCAACGTGATAGGGATGAGCGATGCTGGCGAGCCGCATGGAACCGCTGGGCGACCGATGCTCACGGTTCTGCTGCACAGCGGAGTCGGTGAGATCGCAGCCGTCGTGACGCGCTATTTCGGCGGGACGAAGCTCGGCACGGGCGGCCTCGTCAAGGCGTATGGCGGAAGCGTGCAGCTCGCGCTCGGGTCTCTTCCGCTGGCTGAGCGCGTGGATTACACCGAGGTGATCCTGTCGATCGGATATCCCAACATTTCTGTTGTGCAACAGGCGATCGCATCACTCGGCGCAGAGTTGGTGGAAGAGGAGTACGGCGTCGACGTTCACTATCGGTTGCGAGTGCCCCGCGCGAACGCCGAAGCATTGCGGACTGCCGTCGCGGACGCGACGCGAGGCGAGGGCGAATTTTCGGTCGTACCGAAGGACACTGCGTGAAGGAGGAGCGGTGGGAATGACCAGCGGGGCGCAGGTCTGACGCGTGCAATCCTCTATCCACCGTTGAGCCTGCGGAGTACTTTGTCCTGAAATAAAGCCCCTCAAGAGAGAGCACTTCATGGCGTCTGAAGTGGTTCAGCTGACGCGCCGCGGTTGGGGTAAGACCATGCGGCGCGACACGTGGTGGCTGCAACCGCTCGTGGTCTTCGTGATCCTGAGCGCATTCCTGGTGTACGCGACGTGGGCAGCGTTTCAGAACGCGCACTACGAGTACGGCCCGTACCTGTCGCCGTTCTACTCGCCGCTCCTGTTCGCGAATTCCCCGCATGCATGGATTCAGGGTAGCCGCCCTGGATGGATCCCGAGCATCCTTCCGTTCACGCCCGCGCTGCTGATCCTGCCGTTTCCGGCTGGCTTCAGACTCACATGCTACTACTATCGCGGCGCGTACTACAAGGCGTTCTGGGCGGATCCGTCCAACTGCACGGTCGGCGAGCCGCGCACGAGCTATCGGGGCGAGCGAAAGTTCCCGCTCATTCTGCAGAACGTGCATCGGTACTTCATGTACGTCGCGCTCGTGTTCATTGTCATCCTTGCGCACGACGCGTACGTCGCGATGTGGTTTTCCGACCCAACAACTGGCGTGACGCATTTCGGCATCGGTGTCGGCACACTGGTCCTCACCATCAACGTGATCCTGCTCGGCGGTTACACATTCGGCTGTCACTCGTTGCGACATCTCGTGGGCGGTTATCGGGATCGCCTGGCGGGCGCGCCGGTGCGCAAGCAGTGCTACGATTGTGTGAGCTGTCTCAATCGCGGTCACATGCGCTGGGCATGGCTCAGTCTTTTCTGGGTCGCGTTCACCGATCTCTACGTGAGACTCTGCTCGATGGGAATCCTGCACGATGTGAGGCTCTTCTAGATGGCGGCGTACGAGACGCATACATACGATGTTCTGGTGATCGGAGCAGGCGGTGCGGGACTCCGCGCCACAATCGAGGCTGCACATTCCGGCGCATCTGTCGGCCTCGTCTGCAAATCGCTGCTAGGCAAGGCGCACACTGTAATGGCGGAGGGTGGCGTTGCGGCCGCACTCGCCAATACTGACGAGCGAGATAACTGGCAGGTTCACTTCGCCGACACCATGCGTGGCGGTCAGTATCTCAACAACTGGCGCATGGCGGAACTGCACGCGCGCGAAGCGCCGGATCGCGTACGCGAGTTGGAAGCATGGGGCGCGGTTTTCGACAGAACTCCCGACGGGCGAATTCTTCAGCGCAACTTCGGTGGTCATAAATACCCGCGGCTTGCGCACGTTGGTGATCGTACGGGACTCGAGATCATTCGCACGCTGCAGGATTACGTAATCCACCAGCCTGTCGAAGTGCACATGGAATGCACCGTGATCTCGCTCCTGCGCGAGGGTAATCGCGTGACGGGAGCGCTCGCGTACGACAGGGAGCGCGGGCGCTTCAAGGTGTTCGTCGCCGGTGCGGTGGTGTTGGCTACGGGTGGAATCGGCCGCGCTTATCGCATAACGAGCAACAGCTGGGAGTACACAGGTGATGGCCAGTCGCTCGCGTACAATGCAGGCGCTGCGCTTCAGGACATGGAATTCGTGCAGTTTCATCCCACGGGCATGGTGTGGCCGCCGAGCGTGCGCGGCATTCTGGTGACGGAAGGAGTGCGTGGCGAGGGCGGCATCCTGGTGAACAACGAGGGACGCCGCTTCATGTTCGACGACATTCCTGAGAACTATCGCAGCCAGACTGCGGATAACGAAGAGGAGGGCTGGCGTTACACGCAGGGCGACAAGAGTGCGCGGCGTCCGCCCGAGCTGCTCACGCGCGATCATGTTGCGCGTTGCATCATGCGCGAGGTGCGCGAAGGCAGAGGCAGCCCGCACGGCGGCGTTTTTCTCGACATCTCGTGGATCGGATCGAAGCTGCCGGACGCGGAACAGCACATCAAGCGCAAGCTGCCGAGCATGTATCATCAATTCAAACAGCTAGCCGACATCGACATTACAAAGGAGCCGATGGAAGTCGGCCCCACGACGCACTACGTGATGGGCGGGATTCGTGTCGATGGCGATACGCAGATGTCGACCGTGCCCGGCCTGTTCGCGGCAGGCGAGTGCGCCGCAGGTTTGCACGGCGCAAATCGTCTGGGTGGAAACTCGCTGTCCGATCTGCTGGTCTTCGGGAAGCGTGCGGGGGAACATGCGGCACTGTTCGCGAGTCAGAATCCCGCTGTCGCACCGCATCAGGATGCGATAGACGTGCTGGCGAGTTACGCACTCGAGCCGTTCGAGCGGGACGGGGAAGGCGTCGAGGGGCCGTATCAGGTGCAGCACGACCTGCAGGCGATGATGCAGGATCTCGTCGGCATCGTTCGCAGGGAAGAAGACATGCAGAAGGCTTTGAGCGGGCTCGCCGTTCTGCGCGCTCGTGCGTCGCAAGTGTCCGTGCCGGGGAATCGGGAGTACAATCCGGGATGGCACACCGCGCTCGATCTCGCGAATCTGCTCACGATCTCGGAGGCGATAGCACGCTCGGCGCTCGAGCGGAAGGAGAGTCGCGGCGGCCACTTCAGAGATGATTATCCAGAGAAAGATCCCGCGTTTGCGCACTTCAACACCGCCGTGACTCGCGGGCCGGACGGAAAGATGCAGGTTACGCGCATTCCCTTGCCCGAGATGCGCGACGATCTGAAGCAGATAATCGAGGAGCAGAAATGACCGCTACGGGATCACAGACGCGCGATGTCGCCGAGAGTGGAGCGCGTGCTGCTGCGAGGAGCAACGAGAGCGCCGGAACTATCGCGCAGAGCATCGTATTTCAGGTATGGCGTGGCGACGGCACGTCCGGACGCTTCGAGGAATACCGAACCGCCGTATCGGATGGAATGGTCGTGCTGGACGCGATCCATCAGATTCAGTCGGAGAGCGCGAACGATCTGGCGGTCCGGTGGAACTGCAAGGCGGGCAAGTGCGGATCGTGCTCTGCCGAGATCAACGGCATGCCGCGTCTCATGTGCATGACTCGCTTGAATCAGCTCGACCTCGAGAAGCCGATAACCATCGAGCCGATGCGTGCATTTCCGCTCGTGCGTGATCTGGTTACCGACGTTTCTTCGAACTTCAGACAGAAGCAGCGCATCAGACAATTCACGCCGCGCGCGCCGGATGCACCTGACGGAACGTGGCGCATGGCGCAGAGCGACGTCGACAGGATTCAGGAATTCCGGAAGTGCATCGAGTGCTTCCTGTGTCAGGACGTGTGTCACGTGTTACGCGATCATCACCTGCATGATGAATTCGTAGGGCCGCGATTGCTCGTGCATGCGGCACAGCTGGAGATGCATCCACTCGACGTGCTGGACCGCACCGGCGATCTCAAGGACAAGCACAACATCGGTTACTGCAACATTACCAAGTGCTGCACCAAGGTCTGTCCCGAAAACATCACGATCACTGACAACGCGATAATTCCGCTCAAGGAGCGTGTCGTCGATCAGCACTACGATCCGCTGCACAAGCTCGTCAATCTGTTTCGTCACAAGGAACCAGCGAGGGTCTCGTCATGACGGAGAAATTCGAACTGAAGCCGATTTCGCGGGCGGCGATTCCCGGCGCTCTTCAGAAGGCAGAACGCTACAGGCTGCTCAACGAATCATGGGCGGCCGAGAGCATCTGCCGAGATATTCTCGCGATAGAGCCCGACAATCAACAGGTGATAGTGATGTTGGTGTTGGCTCTCACGGATCAACTTGCTGCGGGACATGGCCGCGTGACGCACGACGTACGCGACGCCCTGTCGCGTCTCACAGATCCGTATCAGCGCGCGTACTATACCGGCATTGCATCGGAACGACATGGTCAGGAGCTATTGCGTCGCGTGGCAATGGGTAGCAGCACAATGGCATACAATGCCTTCCGCGAGGCGATGGAGTGGTACGAGAAGGCCGAGGCGATTCGTCCGCCGGAGAACGACGACTCGATCTTGCGCTGGAATACGTGCGCACGAGTGTTGTCGCGCGAGAGTCATCTGGAGCCGCCCGTCGTCACGGAGTACGAACCGGTGCTGGGGGAGTAGCGAGCCAGGGCATCGCAGGTTATTGCGCAACCCTGGTACCGGACCCAATCCGGAGGCGGCAGGTAACAATTCTCCATGCCTGATTCATTCCGTTCCATCATCGCGGTGATGCTCGTCGTCGGGTCACAATTCCTCGGTGCTCAGCAGCCCTCAGCACCGCGGATCCGACCGCCAGCAGTATCCCAGCCAGCGCTGATCAGTCGCCTGTCCCATTCACTCGACAGTCTGGCAGGACTTGGCGAGTTCTCCGGTGTGGCACTGCTTGCGAAAAATGGTGTTCCGGTATTTCAGCGCGCATACGGCATGGCCGACCGTGAAGCCGGGCGACAGAACAATCTGGAAACTGCGTTCAACATTGGCTCAATCAACAAGATCTTCACGCAAATCGCGATCATGCAACTTCGCGACGGTGGCAAGCTCGACCTTGATTCCACGCTCGCGAAGTATTGGCCAGATTATCCGAATCAGGAAGTCGCCCGCAAGGTGACAATTCGGCAGCTGTTGCGACATACATCGGGAATCGGTGGCAACATCTTCGCTGCGCCAGCGAGTGGAAAACGAAATGACATTCGTACGCTCGGGAGTTACCTCCCGCTCTTCGTCGACGCACCGATGCAATTCGAACCCGGCACGCGCACCGCGTACTCGAATGCCGGATACGTAGTACTAGGCCTGCTGATCGAACGAATATCGGGCGAAGATTACTACACTTACGTTCAGCGCCACATATTCGAACCGGCCGGAATGACGCGAACCGCTTCGTACGAGGTTGATTCGCTGCCACCGAATACGGCGATCGGATATACCAATAGCGATGAAACGGGATCGGCCAAAATACCTCTTCATCGCAACAGCGCTGAACTGCCGGGACGTGGCAGCTCAGCTGGCGGCGGCTATTCCACGGCGCACGACCTGCTCGCCTTTCTCCAGGCTCTGCGCGCGCACAGGATCGAGTCAGGGCCGCCCGCGGATTTGGGGGCTGCGGGTGGATCAGGTGGACTCAACGGCGATGTCGAAGGCAACCTACCAGGCGGCTACGACGTGATTGTACTTGCCAACCAGGACCCACCGGCCGCCGAACGCGTCGCGGAAATGGTGAGGAAGTGGCTCGGGTCAGAGGATTGAGGGGACGGGATGACATCGAACGACCATCGGCACGGCCAATGCAGTTTCGATGCATGATGCATCTGTGCACTAAATGACTTCTGTGGTTCGTAAACCAACTCAACCGCGGCACGTTCGCGACCGAGGCGAAATGCACCACCTCCTGGCCATCTGTTCCCTCATATTGGCCGCTTGCAGTGGCGGGTCGGCCGAGCACGCGCCTGCGAGTACAGCCACAGCTCCAGGCGACTCTACCGCCGCTGTCGCACCTGCCGCGACCCATCAGGACTGGACGCAGTTCGGGTTCGACGTTGAACGCTCGAGTGTCGACCCCGCGTCGACGGGAATAACCGCAGCCAACGTCGCATCGCTCAAGAAGCAACAGGTTTCGATAGACGGAACCGTCGACGCGTCGGCCATCTACCTGCACGGCGCGAGTGTGAGCGGTGGCACCCATGATGTGTTCTTTGTCACCACTACGTACGGCAAGACGCTGGCAATAGACGCCGACAGCGGCAAGGTACTCTGGACGTACACACCGTCCGGTTACAGCGGTTGGGCCGGCTCTCGACAGATCACTACCGCGACACCGGTGGCAGACCCGAGCCGGCAGTTCATCTACGCGGCATCGCCTGATGGACACATCCAGAAGCTCGCAGTATCCGACGGGCACTCCGTCTGGAGCACTGCAATTACAAAGCTTCCGGAGCGGGAGAAGATCGCATCGTCGCTGAACTTCTTTCACGGAAACGTGATCGCCGTGACCGGTGGCTACATCGGAGATGCGCCACCCTATCAGGGTCACGTTGCAATTCTTGATGGCGCGAGCGGCAATCTGCTGCACGTATGGAATTCCCTGTGCAGCGATCAAACGGTACTGATCGACCCGAAATCCTGTCCCGAAAGTGACTCCGCGATCTGGGGCCGCGCAGGTGCCGTGATTGACACCACTACCGGCAACATTTTTGTCGCTACGGGCAACGCGAAATGGGATGGCAAGACGTACTGGGGCGATGCGACGCTCGAGCTCAACCCTACGGCGACTGCTCTGGTCGGCAATTACACGCCGTCGAATACCGATCAACTGGACGCGACCGATGGGGATGTGGGATCGACGTCGCCGGTGCTGCTTGGAGACGGCTACGTGGCTCAGGGCGGCAAGGATGGCACGATCAGATTGCTGAATCCGAAGGTGATGGGCGGTGCGACAGCTCACAAGGGTGGCGAGCTTCAGGTGATTCAGACGCCAGGAAGTGCGCGACTCTTCACTGCACCAGCTGTTCTACACAGCGGCTCGAATACGTCGATGTTCGTCGCGGACGGAAGCGGAACAGCCGCATGGAGCTTGAGCAACGGCAAGCTTCAATCGATGTGGCAGAACGGTACGGGCGGCACCAGCCCTGTTATCGCCGGCGGCCTGCTGTACGTGTACAATCCGAAGGGCGGTCTGGTGGTGTACGAACCGACCACCGGTAAGCAGATCGCAAGCCTCGACGCCGGTGGTGGTCACTGGAACAGTCCGATCGTCGTCGATGGAAGAATCGCACTGCCTGAAGGTAGCTCCAACGATCACAGCACCACGGGTACACTGGACATCTGGCGCGTTAAATAAATAAAGTCAGCTCACTACTGCGTTTCGCTACTGCGTTTCGCTACTGCGTTTCAGCGGCAAGCAATCCACGTTCCGCGAGCATTGGCTCGATACGTGGGTCGCGGCCGCGGAACGCACGATACATCGTGGCGAGATCCTCTGTATTACCCCGCGATAGAATCATGGCGCGGAAGCGATCGCCGTTCTCGCGCCTGAGCCCGCCGTTCTCCTCGAACCACTCGTACGCGTCCGCGTCCAGCATCTCTGCCCACAGATATGCGTAGTAGCCGGCCGAGTAGCCGTTTGACCAGATGTGCATGAAGTAGCTGGAGCGGTAGCGCGGCGGAACGGTACGCAGGTTGACGTCGTTGTCGCTCAATGCCTGCGTCTCGAAAGCATCGACGTCCATGAGTGGCGCATCTGCCGGGAGAGTGTGCCATGCCATGTCGAGCAACGCCGCCGCCAGCACCTCAGTCAGGCGGTAGCCCTGATTGAACTTCTCGGCCTGCTTGATCTTTTCCGTGAGATCCTGAGGCATGGGCTCGCCACTGTCATGATGCTTCGCGTAGTTCGCAAATACCGTCGGCTCGGTCGCCCAGTGCTCGTTGAACTGGGATGGAAGCTCGACGAAGTCACGCGCAACGCTGGTTCCCGACAGGCTCGGGTATTGCTGGTCCGCAAAAAATCCATGCAGGGCGTGACCGAATTCGTGGAACATTGTCGTGACGTCGTCAAAGCTGATCAACGCCGGCTCCCCTGACGCGGGCTTCGTGAAGTTCCCGACGTTGTAGATCACGGGCTTTGCACCGAGCAGCTTCGATTGCGTGACAAGGCTATCCATCCACGCGCCACCGTTCTTGTTCTCTCGAGCGAAGAAGTCGCAGTAGAAGAGTGTCAGCGGCGATCCATCAGTATCACTCACCTCGAATACGCGTACATCCGGATGATACACTGGAAGATCATCGCGCTCCCTGAACGTGATGCCGTACAAACGAGTCGCCGCGTAGAATACGCCGTTCCTCAGCACGCAATCCAGCTCGAAGTACTGCTTGATCTGCTCCTCGTCGAGATCGTATTTCGCTCTACGGACACGTTCTGCATAGTGCTCCCAATCCCACGGCTCCAGCTGGAACGACTCACCATCGCCGTCGATGATCGCCTGGATCGCGTCGCCTTCCGCGCGTGCGTTGGCGGTAGCGGCAGGAACCAGATCGCGGACGAACTTCAACGCCGCTTCGGGAGTCCTGGCCATCTGATCCTGCAATGCCCACTCGGCGTAGCTGGGATGGCCCAGCAGTTTCGCCTGCGAGGCCCGGATCTGCGCAAGCCGCGCGATGAGGCCGCGCGTATCGTTCGCATCGCCTCTTTCGGTGCGTGTATATGACGCGTCGAACAACTGCTTTCGTACGTCACGGTTCTTCAGCGGTAGAAGTGCCGGTTGCTGGGTCGTGTTGTGCAGCGGGATGAGCCACGTGTTGTCGAGATTACGCTCGTGCGCCGCTCGTTCCGCTGCCGCGATCTCGGCGTCGCTCATGCCTGTGAGTGCATTACGATCGCGCAGTGCCAACGCGCCGGCCTTGGCTGCGGCAAGCAGCTTGTTGACGAACGCAGTCTCGAGTGTCGACGCCTCCTTGTTCAGCGCCATGAGGGCCGCCTTGTCAGGCTCGGAAAGTCTGGCACCCTTCTGCACGAAGACGTCGTTGTAGTACCAGTCGAGCAGGCGGCGCGACTCTGCGTCGAGAGTCAGGGTATCGCGCTGATTGTAGATCGATTCCACTCGCTCGAAAAGCCGGCGATCGAGATAGATCGCATCCTCGTGAGCCGCGAGTTTGGGTGCAACATCTTCCTGGACCTGTTGCAGGAAGTCGCTCGTGTTGGCACCGGTAATCGCGCTGAATACATGCATTACGCGACTCAACAATTCGCCAGACTTCTCCAGCTCCACCAGCGTATTCTCGAACGTAGGAGGAGCAGGATCGTCGATGATCCGAGCGATCTCCACCATCTGCTGGCGCATTCCTTCCTCGATTGCGGGCTGGTAGTCAGCCTCCTGAATCTCATCGAAGCGCGGCGCCTGGAATGGCAACGTGCTCGCGGTGAAGAACGGATTCACGCGTGCGGAGGGCGTGCTCATAATATCAGCACTACTTGCGCGTCCACTTGTTGTTCGTGGTGTCTGCATCCATCCAGATCCCGCCGTCGAGATCGAGCGAGCTGACAGTCCTGGTTGTCGGGATCGTGACGGTCGCCTTCTGTTGATTGGCTTCCCAGATCGCGGGCGTCTGATGGAACGTCGCCGAATCACCATCCGTGTACTTCACGCGGATGTCGACCGGAGCATCCATACCACCGATGTTGTCAATCACGACAGAATAACCGTTGCGGGCCCTGGTGACACTCGCGACTGCGAGATCGATGTAGTTGTTGCTGAAGTACCAGTCATTCCAGAACCAGTTCAGATTCTTCCCGGATACGTTGCTGAACGTGTTGAAGAAATCCCACGGCGACGGGTGCTTGCCGTGCCAGCGATCCATGTACGCCTGCAGACACTTCTTGAATTGCGCGTCGCCAAGCAGGTCCTTCATGGCCAGGTAACCAAGTGCAGGCTTGCCGTACGCATTATTGCCGTATGCCACACCCTTGAGCACGTCACCAGGCGTAACGATCGGCAGGTCTTCGAGGGGCGACGGATCGTGGATCCAGCCGTTGACACGAAATTGCTGGAAGAAGGTAGAAGCACGTTCCTTGCCAAGGTCCGCGGTTCCAATGAGGTATTCAAAGGTCGTTGCCCAGCCCTCGTCCATGAAGCCGTATCGCGTCTCGTTGGTCCCCATGTAGAACGGGAAGTACGTGTGTGCGATCTCGTGCTCAACGACGAAGCGGGAGAACACAGTGTCGGGCGTACTGCCGTCGTTGACCATCATGGGATATTCCATGTCGGCGGAGCCCTGCACGATCGTCGTCTTCTCGTACGGGTACGGAACGCCTGGCCAGTTGTGCGACAGCCAGTCGAGCGCATGCTGGCCGAAGCTCACCATGTGATGGTAATCGGCGGCCGTGTCATTGAACGCCGACTGCACGCTGGCGCGACGGTGTGCTGCGTCATCGACGATTACGCTGGCGGCATCCCAGTCGTAGTGGTTGCTGACTGCGAAGGCCATGTCGGGGATGTTGCTGGCCCTGAAGTGCCACGCGTTCGTCGGTTTCTGCACGGTGATGCTGTCGCCGGCCATCTGCTCTCTGGTCGCGACATGGATCACCTGGTCAGACGTGAGCGAGTTATTGAAGCGTTGAAGCACCGCTGGTTGCAGCACATCAGCGGCATTGAGCAGTGTGCCGGTTCCCCACACCACGTAGTTCGCGGGGACGTTCAGTGTCACATCGTAATCGTTGAAGTCGCTGTAGAACTCCTGCTGGTCCGTGAAATCCATCGTATCCCAGCCGTTGTAGTCATCGAAGACAGCAACGCGCGGGTAGAAGTACGCCAGATAATACGTGGTCGAGTCGATCATTCCTTCTCGACCCGCTTCCAGTGATATCTCGTAGTGCCAGTCGAAGGCGAGCTTCACCGAATCATGGGGCATCAGCGGAGTCTTCAATGGAACGCGTTTCCACGTGAAGGTGCGTGCATCGTTGCCCCACGGAGTCGCAGCTCCGTTGACCGAGAACGAGTCTATGTGCACGCCGGATGTGAGATAAGCGTCTGCCGCGCCGCCCGCCCGTGGCGCTCCCGGCTTGTGGATGTTGACGAACAGCTTGATGACGAGGCTCTTCAGCGTGTCCGGGCTGTTGTTGGAGTAGCTGATCTGCTCGGTCCCCCTGATCGTGCGATCGGGCGGTGCAACCGTGAGAGAGATCGAGTAACGGCCGTGGTTCTCCCAGTAGTTGGCGCCGGGACGGCCATCGAGTGAGCGTGTCCCCTTTTTTATCGCTTCCTTGACGGTGCGCGGCATGTAGAGCGTCTGCGCTGTCGGCGTCGGAAACAACGGGACGCCCAACAAAGCAACGAGCCATGACTTCGCAAGCCATGAGTTCGCAATCAACGGCTTGCTGAAGCCGAGCATGAAGTTGGTAATCATCTTTCGATTCTCTCGCGTTTGCAGGTGCGGCAACGCATCGTATGTGCCGATTGATAAGATGATCACAGATCGCTGGCGTGGGTAGGGCGAGCATCTTCGCTCTGCCTCGCGTCAACGATCCTCCTCTGTCATTCATAGGACCGGCAAATCCGGATTCAGGACCACCGGCGGCGCTTCGTGTGGAGCGTCGGTCGCGGGACCAGGCTTTGCAGCATTTCCGAGCAACATTCACTCTGAACACGGCCGGCCGCCACGGCTGGTATCACGATTACGGAGCCAAAACGATGGATCAGGAAACATGGACGGCGGTCGACGGCTACCTCGCGGAGAAACTGATTCCCCGAGATCCCGCGCTGGATGCTGCGCAGGCTGCAACCGCGGCGGCGAACATGCCGGCGATCAGCGTCTCGCCGACCCAGGGGAAACTGCTCGAGCTGCTCGCAATGACGCTGCGCGCCAAATCGATCCTCGAGATCGGTACGCTCGGCGGCTACAGCACGATATGGCTTGCGCGCGGTCTCGCTCCTGGAGGAACGATTGTGACTCTGGAGAAGGAACCCATGCACGCCGACGTTGCGAGAGCGAACATAGCGCGAGCGGGATTCGCAGACGTCGTCGATCTGCGCGTGGGTAGTGCACTCGACACGCTTCCAAAACTGGCTGGCGAAGATCACGAGCCGTTCGATCTGATATTCATCGACGCCGACAAGCAGAGCATTCCGGCGTACTTCGACTGGGCGGTCACGCTCGCGCATGCTGGAAGCATGATCGTCGTCGACAACGTCGTGCGGGATGGAGATGTCATCAACGACGACACCGAAGATACGGGTACACAGGGTGTACGCCGGTTTTTCGACAGGCTGTCCACGAGCGCACTCGTGACGAGCACGGCAATCCAGACTGTTGGCGTGAAGGGTTACGACGGGTTCACGGTATCCATCGTGAACTGACGGCGTCGGGTCGCGCTGACAGAGGCCGATATGAAGCAAACCTTTTTGACGTGCAGAGCATCTCATGATCGAGAAGGGCGCGCACCGGCGGGCCCGTCAATGCATCATCCAACGGTCGCCAGTGCCCTTTCCGATTCTATCGTCCATCCCAGTTTCGCGGCTCGCGCTCGGTGCGGCCGCGACAATTCTTGCTGCTGCACGGCCGGCGCGCGCCGGCGCGCAGGCGTCACAGCCGGTCGTTTCATCAGATTACATAACATCGGCTCCTGCGACACATGCCGATCATCCTCCCGTGTTGGATGGTCGCGACGACGACGCTGTGTGGCGCATTGCGCCAGCGGTCACGCACTTCCGTCAATTCGACCCGGTGGAGGATGGCGACCCGCGTTTCCGCACCGAGTTCAAGGTCGCATACGATAGCCGTAACATCTACGTCTTCATCCGCGCCTTCGATCCGGAGCCGGCGCTGATACGCAAGACTCTTGCGCGACGGGACGTTCGTCCACCAACGGATCAACTCAAGGTGATGATCGATTCGTATCATGACGGACGCAGCGGATTCGAGTTCGCGGTGAGCCCCGGTGGAGTGAAGCGTGATTACGCGATGTACGACGATACGAACGAGGACCAGACATGGGACGGCGTCTGGGATGTCGCCACATCGATCGACTCGCTCGGGTGGACAGCCGAATTCGCGATCCCGATGTCGCAGCTCGGTTTCAACAATGCAACCGTGCACACGATCGGGTTCGGGATCTGGCGCGACATCGATCGCTTCAAGGAGCGTGTGAGCTGGCCGGTGTTCCGTCCAAGCAGGAATGCAACGGTCTCGCAGTTGGGAACTGTGACGGGAATCGGCGACGTTGGATCGACGCATCCGCTCGAGGTGGTTCCGTATTTGGTGACGAAGAACGTCTCGACGGTAGGCGCTTCCTCATACGGCCGCGCGCAACGCCTTTCTGCCGGTGCGGATCTCAAGGTTGGCGTCACACCGAGCCTGCGGTTGACGGCAGCGGTGAACCCTGACTTCGGGCAGGTGGAAGCGGATCCGTCGGTGCTCAACCTCGGTGCTTTCGAGACATTCTTCAACGAGCAGCGCCCGTTCTTCGTCGAAGGACAGGGGCGTTACGCGTTCAGCATCAACTGCAACGTCGTGAACTGCAGCTCCGAGGGACTTTTCTACTCACGAAGAATTGGTCGCACTCCGCAACTAATTGGGAATTACGGTGATCCGAGCTCGCCGACCGCGACGACTATACTCGGCGCTACCAAGCTGAGTGGCCGGATTGGAAAGTCGCTGTCTGTGGGAGTGCTGGACGCGGTGACGGAGCGCGCGACGGGTTCGCTCGACAGGACCATCGAGCCAACGACCAATTACGGTGTCGCTCGTGTGCAGCGCGAGTTCCGCGATGGAAAGAGCTACATCGGCGCTGTTCTCACGAGCGTCGACCGGAACACCGACTCGTGGACTGCGGATGCGCTGCGACGCACGGCGACCGCTGGCGGCGTGGACTTCGCGCATCGCTTTCTGAACGACAACTACAAGATCTCCGGCTCGTTGACCGGAAGTGAAGTGACGGGAACGGCCGCTGCGATCACGCAGACTCAGATGAGCGCCGTACACTACTACCAGCGGCCTGACGGGAAGCTGCGCGTCGATTCCAGTCTCACATCGCTGACAGGTAATGCGGAAGAGCTGCTGTTCGGCAAGTACGGCGGCGGGATCACGCGCTTCGAGACGAGCTACCAGCGTCAATCCGCAGGTTACGAGATCAACGATATCGGGTATTTGCGCCGGGCGGATCGGCAGAGCTGGAGCAATTGGGGCGCGCTCAATTTTCTGAAGCCGACTCGGCTTTACAACAGCTTCAGAATCAATGGCAACTTCTGGAACACATGGAACACCGACGGGCTCGCTCTGGAGCACGCAGTGAATTCCAACGTGCATTTCGTCTTTCACAACAATTGGGGATTCAACGCGGGTTCGACGCTTGGCCAGCTGGGGAGCACCTATTGCGACAGGTGTGCGCGTGGCGGGCCGGCGGTGCGGCAATCGTCGTATCTCTCTCCATGGATGGGTGTCACCGGTGATGATCGACGCCGATTCACGCCGGCCGTCTATCTGAACTACATGCGCACCGACGAGGGGCGCTCGCACAATCTCAGCATCGAGCCAACGCTAAGCGTGCGCGCGTCGAGCCAACTGCTTCTTTCGCTGGACGTCACCGCTTCACGCAACGAAGATAACACGCAGTGGGTCGGTAACTTTCGCGATACCGCGACATCCGTCATGCACTATGCATTCGCGCATCTGCATCAGAACACGCTCGTCACCGCGATTCGTGCGACGTACATCGCGACACCGGAGCTATCGTTCCAGTTCTACGCGCAGCCTTTCGTGTCGAACGGTTCCTACTCAGACCCGCGTGAGCTGAGTGCAGATCCGCGTGCCGCTCGATACACCGACAGATATGTCAGCTACACGCCACCAGTGTCGGCGATGTCGGGATTCAGCGATCGCGAGTTCAAGTCGAATACTGTTGTGCGCTGGGAATACCGCCCGGGATCGACGCTGTTTCTGGTGTGGACGCAGGGACGTCAGCGGTACGATAACGCACCTGATACACGTGGATGGACGCAGACATATCCGGATCTGTTGCAGATCCGCCCGGACAACACATTCCTGGTGAAGTTCAGCTACTGGTTGAACAGGTAGGAACTGCGGCACATCTTTGACGGGTGCCAGATCGACCAGCGAGCAACACCGCCGTAGGAGTCGCGACACTACGAGCCGCGCATCAGATACTCGACGGATCACCGCGGATCCTCGACGATACGGTCGTCGTTCGGCTACTTGGACCGGATACCACGGCACGGGTGCGCGAACATGCTGACCGATTCGCGGAGAGACGTGCGAGTGGACTTCGGGTACACGTTCTGCTCCGCAGCCGATACGCGGAAGAGAGATTGCGCATCGCTGTCGCTCGAGGTGTGAAGCAGTTTCTCGTGCTTGGCGCAGGCCTGGACACATTCGCGTACCGTCAACCGGAATGGGCGCACGGACTGCACATCTACGAAGTGGATCATCCAACCAGCCAGGACGCCAAGCGCGAGAGGTTGGCGGCGGCGTCGATTTCCATTCCCCGCAACCTCGCCTTCGTTTCGGTCGATTTCGAGCACGAAACGCTGCGCGACCGTCTCACAGCCAACGGCTTCGACTTTACCACTCCGACATTCGTCTCCTGTCTGGGCGTTCTGGTCTATCTGACGATGGACGCGGTGACGGATCTCTTTCGATTCATCACGTCGCTGGCGCCATCAAGTGAGTTCGTCTTCACGTTCGGCGGCCATCCGCGACCGATGCCACCGGGAATTCCGTCACTCGCCGAAATCGTGGCTGCCTCTGGCGAGCCGTTTCGCTCGGCGCTCGACATCGGCGAAGTCGGGAGATTGTGCGCTGAAGTCGGCCTTTCGGCGCCAGTGGTTCCTACGGAGTCCGAGATCGAGCGGTACCTGGGTAAACGCAGCGATGGGCTTCACCCGCCGACGCACAATAGCATCGCGAGTGTGACGGTGGCGCCGCGCCCGTAGGCGCGCTATTCTCTCCGTACCACAAACTCTCAAGGGCCATGAAACTCTCGTTTCGGTCACTCTCGCTGGCTGCGGCGCTCGTCGCATTTGCCGGCCCGTCCATCGGCGCACAGTCCGGGGCGGCAGCACATCCGTCAGTTGCGGTCAGCAACGATCCCTTTGTGTGGCTGGAGCAGGTTTCCAGTCCACGATCCATGACGTGGGTGAACGCGGAAAACGCGAAGACCGTTGCGGTGCTCGAAAAGGATCCGCACTACGCCGCGCTTTACGCCGACGCGGTGAAGTTGGCGGAGGCGCGCGACCGCATTCCGTCACCGTCCATAATCGATGGTCAGATCTACAACTTCTGGCAGGACGCGGAGCATACGCACGGAGTCTGGCGGCGCACCACGCTTGCCAGCTATCGAAGCGCGTCACCGGCATGGACGACCGTGCTCGACCTCGACGCACTCTCGAAGTCAGAGAAGGCAAACTGGTTCTGGAAGGGGAGTACGTGCGCGGAGCCAGCGGAGCGCCATTGCATGGTTCAACTGTCGGACGGCGGCGAGGATGCCGTAACTGTTCGGGAGATCGATCTGCCGACCGCGAGTTTCGTGAACGGCGGATTCGTATTGCCGCATGGCAAGCAGCGCGTTGCGTGGGAAGATCCCAACACGTTGCTGGTCGCGCGCGAGTGGGCACCAGGCGAGATCACGAAGTCGGGGTATCCTTACATTGTAAAGCGAATCAGGCGCGGGCAGCCGCTGTCAGCTGCGACCGAAGTGTTTCGCGGAACCGCCAACGACGGTGGATATGGCGTGTCGCCCTTCACGCTTGACGACGGCGATGGTAATCATGCTGTGTTCGTGTCCCGTCCGCTGAGTACGTTCGAGGCCGAGCAGTTCATTCTCACGCGAAACGGATTCGAGAAGCTCGCGCTTCCGCTCAAGTCGTCGGTGTCGGCAATCGTCGCCGGCAGAGTGATCATCTCGCTGGACACAGCCTGGACGCCGGCTGGTGGCACCGCCTTCAAGGCTGGATCTGTAGTATCAGTTCCTCTGGCCGCGATGCTCGCGAGTCCGGCGAAGTTTGCGCCGACGCTTGTCGTAGCGCCCGGTCCCCGCGAATCGATCAGTGGGATGGCTACGACGAAGAACGCGCTCATCCTCACGCAGCTCGACAACGTGCGTGGACGCGCATACACGTACACACCGGCACGTGTCAACGGTTGGACACGCGCACAGCTCAAGTTTCCGGATAATCTCACGATCGGGATCGTCGATGCGGATGCGCATTCGAACAATGCGTTCCTTGGCGTGACCGGATTTCTGACGCCGAGCTCGGTATGGCTGGTGGATGCGCAATCGGGCGCGCTATCATCGGTCAAGTCGCTTCCGCCCAAGTTTGACGCGTCGGGTGACGTCGTCGAGCAGTTCGACGCTACATCGAAGGACGGCACACATGTACCGTACTTCGTCGTACATCGCCGCGGCATGAAGCTGGACGGGCACAATCCAACGATCCTCTACGCGTACGGCGGATTCCAGGTGTCGGAGACGCCGAACTACTCGGCGAACATCGGCAAGCTCTGGCTCGAGCACGGCGGAGTGTGGGTGCTCGCGAACATTCGCGGAGGCGGCGAGTTCGGACCGGCGTGGCATGAAGCGGGTCTCAAGACGCATCGCCAGGTGGTGTATGACGATTTCGCCGCGGTTGCGCAGGATCTCGTCAAGCGCGGAATCACGAGCACACGCCGGCTCGGCATTCAGGGGGGATCGAACGGCGGTCTGTTGATGGGTGTCGAGTTCACTCAGCATCCGGAGATGTGGACTGCGGTGGACATCCAGGTTCCGTTGCTGGACATGCTACGTTACGAGCAGATCGCAGCCGGAAGCTCGTGGGTGGGCGAGTACGGCAGTGTATCGGTTCCGGCAGAACGCAAGTTCCTGGAATATCTGTCACCGTACAACAACGTTCGCGCCAACGTGAAGTACCCCGAGCCGCTGATCTGGACAACGACAAAGGATGACCGTGTCGGTCCGCAGCACGCACGGAAATTCGCGGCAAAGCTCGCGTCGATGAACATTCCGTACATGTTCTACGAAGTGATCGAAGGCGGTCACGGCTCGGGTGCGAGTCTCAAGGAGCGCGCGCACACGACTGCGTTGGAGATGACCTACTTCACGCGCAAGTTGATGCAGTGATGCGCGCTGTGATGCGCGCTGTGTTGCGTGGGTCGGTTCGTATATCTTTCGACGATCACCATTTAACAGGAGATCCATCTTGGCGCAGGACGCAGGCCGCACACGTGACGACGTGGTTCGCTGGGCTGATACGCTTTATTCGGAGCACGTGGATCGCAAGGATGCGGACGGCTTCGCGGCCGCATTCACCGAGGAGGGTACACTTCGCTTCGGCAATTCCGATACGATAGTCGGGCGCGGTGCGATCCAGGTTGCCATCGCGCAATTCTTCAGTGCGTTCCGGTCCTTGCGGCATCACTCCGGACGCACCTGGATGGATGGCGACACCGTCGTTCTCGAGGCGGTCGTTACTTACGTCAGACATGACGGAGAGGAGGTAACCGTGCCAGCGGTAACGATCTTTCATCTGGTACCGATCAATATTTCATCATCACCGCTTGCGGATGAGTGTCGCATCTACGTCGATCTCACTCCATTGTTCGCGCCGTGATCGGTACGGTCGCTTACTGAAACGAGAGTCGTTGCGATGATAACACAGGCAGAGAAGGGACGGCTATTTCGCGATTTGCACTACCGCGATAGCGCATTTGTAATTCCAAATCCGTGGGACGTCGGCTCTGCGCGAATTCTCGCGGGCACGGGGTTCGAGGCGCTGGCAACCACGAGCGTGGGGTACGCAAACTCGATCGGTCGCCAGGATCACGGTGTCACACGCGAGGAGATGATCGCTCACTCAGCGTCGTTGGCGGCCGCGACGGAGTTGCCGGTGAGCGCCGATCTCGAAAACGGCTTTGGTGATGATCCCGCGACAGTCGCGGAGACGATCCGCATGGCCGCTGGAGCTGGCCTGGCGGGCTGTTCGATCGAGGACAGCACCAACCGCAATGACGATCCGATCTACGCGTTCGAGCATTCGGTCGATCGTATTCGCGCGGCGGTGGAGCAGGTACGCAATCTACCGTTTCCCTTCATGTTGACCGCGCGCTCGGAGAACTATCTGCACGGTCGCAAGGATCTTGCGGATACCATCAAGCGACTGCAAGCCTTTCAGGAGGCTGGCGCCGACGTCCTGTATGCGCCAGGCATGACGGATGTGACGGAGATCGCGACCATGATACGCTCGGTGGACAGGCCGGTAAACGTTCTGGCCGGAATGCAGGGAGTGCACTTCGACGTCGATGGGCTATCGCGGATCGGCGCAAAGCGCATCAGCGTTGGCGGCGCGCTCACTCGTATCGCATTTGCCGCAGTTATCCGTGCAGCGCGCGAGATGAAGGAGCTCGGCACATTCACGTTTGTGGACGAGCCGATCACCTCGCGCGAGATTGCCAACCTGATCAGTAGCGCCAGCTGACCGTATCTGCGCCGGCTGGTGCCGTCTTCACGATGTGCTGCGCCATCACCGGAATGAAACGCTGATCGACCGTCATGCCGCCTATGCGCAAGGAATGCTGCGAGTCACCGGTCCAGCAGTGTTCGTAACGATCTCCATACTCGACTGATCCCGCGTAGTACGGATCCTTCGTGCCATCGAGAAAGTCCTGCATCAGATACACAGCATTGTTCAGGTGCCAGCTGTCCATCGTCCCGGAATAGATGTGAATCTTTCCGACAAGCTTGGGACCGAGCGTCGCCCAGTCGCGCTGAAGGATGTTTCTAAGATCGTAATGTTCCTTCCAGTACGCCGCTACTTTCGGATCGATATGGCCTGTGAGCTTGTCGTAAATACGCTGCGGATATCCGTCCGCACCGACAGGGCCAAACACCGATTCCCATATGTCCCACTGCTCGGTCGAGCGGTTCTTCTGGCCCTGAACGTATTCCCAGTGGTTGTCGTTCTCCACCGTGGTGAGCAGATGACCGAGGTAATTACGACCTGACGGCTGCGGTGTCTTCTTCCAATCCGCATTGAAATAGAAGGCGTTTGTGTCGCTGTAGATGTTGATCGTTTCGTACTGTCGGAAGTCGACCGGATCCGGGCAGAACGCCCACGCGCCGTTGAAGTCGTCCGGATAGAATACCTGGTCACCGAGTGATTCCCATCCGCCGGTGGAACCGCCATACAGCGTCCGCGCCCATCCCTGTCCGATCCCGCGAAATCTCTTCTCGACGTAAGGGATGAGCTCCTTTACGATCGCGTCGCCGTACGGACCGAGGTTCGCGGAATTAACCGCGTATGAGTCGTCGTAGTACGGGTTGGCATGCTGGATCTTCATGACGAGCATGCGCGGGAACTTCGGTCCTGTCCATTGCTTGTACAGATCGTACGCGTACGACACGCGTATGCTGTCGCGTGAGCCCGGTGTCGGGGGGTTCGGGCTGAACTCGCCGAAACCGGTTGGATAGTGTCCCTGGTCGACGGCGAGCGGATAGCGCGCCGCCGGATGATCGTCGAATCCTGCGGGTAGCAGCACGTACGCGCCAAGGTACATCGGACGGCCCCAGAACTTCGACAGCAGCTCGCTCCTGATCCGCACGTACTTCACCCACTTGGTGTCCTTCGGTTCCGGAATTGGCGGGATCACCTTGTTCATGCTGATGCGCACTGTCTGTCCCGATGCGGGGTCGAGATGTACGTGCATCGGTTCGCTGTAGAAATTGCCCGGCTTGCTGAACCAGTGCTGTCCCTCGCCCTTGTCGGGCGCGAGCTTGATGGCGTGTCCGTCAGCGCGATGGAACGTCTCGTAACGATTGAGCACGGCCTGCACCCGATAATCGCCCGGCGGAATGTCCACGACGCTCCTGAGCGGCCATCCGAAGACTTTCGAGTCGATGACAGCGGTCGCCCCAGGTGCAAGCCCATCCACGTCGAGGCCGAACGCCGGCTGCACATCCGGATTGTAAACCTGATACTGGAACCGCGGCTCGGCACTGGTATCACGGGATACGATGAGAATGATGTGGCCATCCTGCCTGTCTGGCGACACAGACGCAGGAAACGAGACATCGAACCGAAGTCCGCGAAGTCCGGCAGTGGATTGCGCATCCACCATCCCACACGGGCCGATCAGCGGATTGCTCACCATGCCCAGCAGCAGTGAAGCGATCGCGCCAGCAACAGTATTCCGGGTATTACGCGCGTTTACGAGTGACTCGTAGGTCATGCAAACTCCTCCTTCGTGACGCGAAGCTAGACTTCCGGAATTACGGCGTCAAGTTTCTGTCATGCCGCAGGACGAGGCGGGGGTCTGGTGGGGGGATGATCGAATTGTGCCTCCAGCCACTCTTCCGAAACCGCGCCATTTCCCGCATGTTTTAGGCGACGGCGGAGACTGCACCCGTGGCACCGACTGTGGCGCTCAACTTCCAGGATCAACCATGACACGTTTTCGTGTTCTTGCATTTGCTGCTCTTGCTTCCATCGCGATTCCTGTACTTTCCGTCGGTGCGCAGAATCAGGGGCCGCCACCGCCTCTCAAGAACCTCAAGTTCTTCCCGAAGGATATCTCTCGGCAGGCGCTACTCGATACGATGGGTACGTTCACGCGAGCCCTCGGTGTTAACTGTGCGTTCTGCCACATGGTCGACGACAGCATCCCGCGCGACCGGCACGACTTCGCATCGGATGTGAAGCCGAACAAGGACAAGGCACGCACGATGCTTCGTATGGTTACTGCGATCAACGCAGACTACCTGACGAAACTCTCATCGAGAATGCAGCCGCCAATTGTCGTTACGTGCGCGACCTGTCACCGTGGTGTGATGGAGCCTCGGCCGCTCGAACAGGTAATTCTCACTCGTTACGATTCCGCCGGCGCCGATTCCGCCATCGCGACGTATCGGGATCTGAGACAGCACTATTACGGACGCGCGTCGTACGATTTCGGTGAAACGCCATTGGCCGTGGTTGGCGGCGCATTGCGTCAGCGCAACAAGGTCGCGGACGCTCTCAAGTTCTACATGCTGAACCTGGAATACGCACCGAACTCCGCGTCTGCATGGTCGCAGGCTGGTAGTGCGCAACTTGCCTCCGGCGATACGGCGACGGCGATCAAGAGTTTCGAGAAGGCGCTGTCGATCGACCCGAAGGACCGTGGAGCGACCCGGGCAATGCAATCACTCAAGCCCAAGCCGTAGCTTCGGGTACCGCACTGAATGGCGCGAGCGTCCAGGAAGGCCGTAGCACAGACTGAGATTCCGATCGTTCCATTCGCCAACCAGGCTGCGTGGAACAGGTGGCTCGACAAGCATCACACGACTTCAGCGGGGATCTGGATCCGCATCGCGAAGAAAGGATCCGGCATCCCCTCGGTATCGCACCCTGAAGCGCTCGATGTCGCACTGTGTTACGGTTGGATCGATAGCCAGAGAAAGGGATACGACGAAAAGACGTTCATTCAAAAATTCACACCGCGTGGTGCGCGAAGCATCTGGTCCGTGATCAATCGGGGCAAGGCGGTTGCATTACTGGAAAGTGGAAAGATGATGCCGGCAGGTATCTCTGAGATGGAGCGCGCAAAGAAGGACGGTCGATGGGAAGCTGCCTATGCATCACAGGCAACCATCGAAGTTCCCCCTGATCTGCAGGCCGCGCTGCAAGCAACGCCGCGCGCAGCAAAATTCTTCACAACGTTAACCAGTCAGAACCGCTACGCTATTCTATTCCGCATTCACAACGCGAAGCGAGCGGAGACTCGCGCGAAGAGAATCGCCGATTTCGTAGCAATGCTTGCCCGGCATGAAACGATTTATTGATCGAGTGTAGAAGTTACAGACAATCAAAACGCGCCTGCGGAAATGCAGGCGCGTTTTGATTTCGACAACTATCGGTAGTTACCTCAACGCATTCCACACCAGCGGATATGTCGACATGCTCTGCGCCCTGTACTGCGGGCGGAATCCGAACAGCACGACGTGTCCCTTGCCCTGCTTCACGTCCACCATCGCGGCCTTGCCATTGACGCGGTCTGCGCCGAGCAGCCAGCCGGAGAGGAGTGGATCACCTTGCGCAGGATAGCGTGCGACGATCGTTGCACGTGATGGATCGGTTACTTCGAATGCGGGACTTCCCTCGAACCAGACCGCGGGTGTCGGTGCGGTCATACCCGCGGCGAGAGGATTGGCCCGATCGAACTCGACCTTGAAGATCGAGCCTGGCGCGTAGAAATCCTTCGGCCGCACATCGGCGAGCACGTTCTTCACCGGCAGCGACAGCGCTTCGATCGCGTAATTGCTCGCACCGTTGAACGCCACGAGAGTACCGCCGGCATTTACGAAGGCCGTCAGCTGCTTCGCTCCATCATCGCCGAGTCCGCCCTTGAGCGAATCGGGATATGCGCCGCGCGGTCCGCCGGCGATCTGGCGTGCATTCTGATCGGGCAGCACTATCGCGTCGAAGCGAGAGTTGAGATTACCGGCGCGAATGTCCTTCGCGGTGATCATCGTGTACGGAACGTGGTACTGATCGAACACCCACTGCGTCCATCCCTGATCCATGGACGGCGCCCAGTTCTGGAACATCGCGATGCGGCGCGACTTGTTGTTGCTGAGCCCCTTCGCGACCCATGGGATTGCGCGAACCGGAGCGAGCGGAGTCGATGCAACGGTGACAGAATCGCGCACGAACGACACGTTGAACCCGTACAGCAGCGGCAGCGTCTGCGCCGTGACATCGTACGGTCGCTTCGGCGGACCGCCAGGATACTCGAACAGGTTCGGATAGTGTTGATCTTCGAGCAGCGTCTTCGCGAACGCCGCGTATGGCTGCGCGGTGTAGATCAGATAGCTACCAGCAGGGAACTGCTTTCCGTCTGCACTGAACGCGGATGTGGCGCGACGCACTTCAACCTGCCCGCGCTGCAGAATGCCGAGCGTCGCGTTGATCGCGGTATCGCGTGCAGCCTCCGCTGGAATCACGATCGTCGACGGCCAATCTTCCCGGCCCGGCGCGCGATTGCCCATCACTGCGTTGCGCTCGACCTGCGAATATGTGCGCACCCATTCGATGTGATCAGCAGCGGCTTGCGTGAGCAACGCCATGGTTGCTGCGGTCTGATAGCGAACGATGTCGCCGATGGTCCATCTCCCGCCTGGCCACGTGGTGAGGAAATCGACACCGGTCTTCTTGGGATCGACATTGTAGCCGGGGCGAAGTGAATCGAATGGTACGTTGATCGGCGACGCGAGATCAGCGCTCGCCGTCTCGGTGAGGATGCGGATCGCACCATGATAGTGCTGATACGCGCGCGCCGGAGTCCACGCATCGTACGAAGTGTTGTTCGCGATGCCGACGAATCCGTCGGAGGTCAGACGCCACGTCATCGACTTGCCCATCTGCGCTACGCCCGCCATGAGGATGGGATCGATGTTCGGCTCGATCGGATCCATGTACGGCGGAATGAAGATGCCGCGTGCCTGAAGAGCCTTGCTGGTGGATGTCGTTGACGATCTGCGGATGCCACGGACTGTACAGCGAGTCGATCACCATCTGCGTCTCGACCTGCGTGAACGCGTACCAGTCGCGGTTGTCGTCGTGGCCCGTGTAGTGGTGGTACAGCACCGGTGGTCCGCTTCCTTCCCACGGCGTGCCGATGGAGCTCGCGTACCAGTCGCCGCACGATGTCCACGCCGTCCGGATTGAGCGACGGGACCAGAATCACGATGGTGTTGCGCCGGATGGAGCGCGTGTTGTCGTCCTCGTCTCCCACAAGCTTCTGGGCGAGCACCATCGGCGTGAGGATGCCGCCGACTTCCGTGGAGTGGATGCTCGACGTGACGAGGATGACGAGCTTGCCGTCGACCTGGAGCTTAGTGACCTGTCCTGGTCGTCGTGAGCCGCGGATCCGAGAGCAGGCGCTGGATGCCGCGGTAATGCGCGAGGTTCGCGATCGTCGCCGAGTCGGCGATGTAAGCGGCGAGGAACGGCCGTCCGAGCGTCGTCTTGCCGAGTGTGTGCACCTGAATTCGCGGCGACGCCTTTTCCAGCGCATGGAAGTAGGCGACGACCTGTTTCCATTCCGGAAGCTTGCGGTCGGTGCCGGGCGCGAAGCCGATCACCGAGGCCGGCGTCGGTACCGCGGATGCGGCACGTTGCGCGACCGAGAGCGCGGGCGTGCACGGTAGGGCGGTCGCAAGGAAGATCAGCGCTGAAAAAAGACGAATGCGCACTAAACGCGGCTCCTGATTGAGGGGTCTTCTTCTGTACGCTGAGCGTCAGACCTTCGTTAGAGACATCGGAGCCATTGCGACTGCCCCGGTGACTGTTTATACATTCCTGGTGAATAAAATTACGGTCGGCGTGCTCGGCGCCTCGGGATACGCTGGCCGCGAGATTTGTGATCTCGTCGAGCGGCATCCATCCATGGAACTGGCCTTCGCGTCGGCCAATTCTCGGGCTGGCGAGACCATCCGCGCTGCCGGCCGCTCCATCTCGCTGATCGCGACCGACGAGGCGCGGCTCGATAGCGCCGGCCTCGTCTTCTCGGCGCTGCCGCACGGGGCGTCAGCGAGCTGGGTACAGGCTGCTGCCACTGCGGGCGCCAAGGTGGTCGATCTCTCAGCGGATCTGCGCCCCGGGAACGGCTCGACATCGTATAATGGAACGACTGTTCCATACGGCCTGACCGAGCTGACACGGCCGTTGCTGCCCGGGGCGGACGTCGTCGCGAATCCCGGCTGCTACCCGACTGCGATCCTCATCGCGCTGGCGCCGCTGCTCGCCCGTTCGCTCACAGTGAAGGGCGCGACGATCAACGTGAGCGCGGCCAGTGGGGTCACGGGCGCAGGTTTCACACCAAAGCCAGAGCTGATGTTCGCGGAGGTCGCCGAAGACTTCCGCGCCTACGCGGTCGGAAACGAGCACCGGCACCTGAACGAGATGCGCGCCGTGGTCAGCGAGATGGGCGGTGACAATGACATCCTTTTCACGCCACATCTGCTTCCTGTCGCGCGCGGCATACTCGCCACGATCACGGTTCCCGTGAACGAATCGCTCGCGCAGCCGCTGTCGCTCTGGCGCGACATGTATCGCGATGAGCCGTTCATAGAAGTGAGCGACACGATGCCGTCACTTCGCGACGTGGTGCATCGCAACGTCGTGCGCGTGAGCGTCACGAAGGCTGCGAACGTGCGTCAACCAACATTGATAATCGTCGCGGCAATCGACAACCTCATGAAAGGCGCGGCTGGACAGGCGGTTCAGAACGCGAACGTCATGTTTGGCCTTCCTGAAATCGCAGGATTGCCGGCATGATGGAGCCATTGACGCGTGTGGTGAAACTGGGCGGCCGCGCACAATCCTCGGACTCGCTCGCCGCGACGATCGCTTCCGCATGGAACGCGAGCAACGCGATGTGTGTCGTGCACGGAGGCGGCGACGAGATCTCGGCGCTGCAGCGCAAGCTCGGCGGCGAGCCAAAGTTCGCTGGCGGCCGCCGCGTTACGACCCTGCAGGATCTCGACATCATCCGGATGGTTCTCTCGGGCGTCGTCAACAAGAGACTGGTGTCGCAGTTCAACGCGGCTGGCGCACCTGCCGTCGGCATCTCTGGCGAAGATGCGTCTCTGATCGCAGCGAAGCCGCTCGGCATTTCAGAATTCGGTTACGTCGGCATGCCGGTAAGCATCAACACGTCGTTGATCGAGACGCTCTGGCTCGCGGGGTTACTACCGATCGTGTCGCCGCTCGCGACGAACGTCGAAACACCGGGTACTGCGCTCAACGTCAACGGCGATGACGCTGCGGCAGCCATCGCCGTTGCGCTCGGTGCAGACGAGCTGCTGCTGGTTGCAGACGTCGAAGGCGTGCTCGATTCGTCGGGAGAGGTGATCGATCAGCTCGACGTCGATGAAGCGCGTGCACTCATCGCGTCGGGAATTGCTGGTGGCGGAATGGCCGCCAAGCTGGAAGCAGCGCACGCCGCGCTTGCTGGCGGAGTTCGTGCTGTTCGCATTGCCGATATCGACGCGCTCGGAGAATCCGGGCGCGGCACATTCATAACACTCGCAACGGTAGGCGCAAAGTGACGACAATGACTTTGCCTGTGATGCAACTATCCACCGAACAGCCGGCAATACCGGTTCCAGTACCAACGCAGTCAGCCATACTTGGCACGTACAAGCGCCCGCCCGCACAATTCGTTCGTGGTGACGGCATGTATCTGTACGACGCGAGCGGCAAGGCGTATCTGGATTTCGCGAGTGGCATCGCCGTGAATGCGTTCGGCTACAACGACGCCGGCATCGCGCGCGCGATTCAGGATGCGGTCGCGACGGGTCTGTTGCACGTATCCAACCTGTATCGCACCGCACCTGGAGAGGAGCTGGCGGAGTTTCTCGTCGACCACTCCTTCGCGTCGTCTGTCTTCTATTGCAACTCAGGCGCGGAAGCGAACGAGGGCGCGTTCAAGTTCGCGCGCAAGTTCGGCCGTTCCATGTCGCCCGACAAGACCGGCATAATCTCGTTGCGCGGCGCGTTCCACGGCCGTCTTTTCGCGTCGCTGGCGGCTACGGATCGCGCCAAGTACCAGGCGCCGTTCCTGCCGCTGGCACCGGGAGTATCGATCGTCGAGCGCACGATTGAAGATCTCGATGCGGCGCTGGATGCGCGGACTATTGCAGCCGTGATACTCGAGCCGGTGCAGGGCGAGGGCGGCGTGCGAGTGATAGACCGCGGGCTGCTCGCGGAGCTGCGCGCGCTCACGCACGAACGTCGCATCGCTCTCATCTTCGATGAGATACAGTGTGGACTCGGCCGCACCGGAACATTGTTCGCATACGAGCAGACGGGTGTCGTGCCGGACATGGTAACGCTCGCTAAGCCGATTGCAGCCGGTCTGCCGATGGGCGCGGTGCTCGTCAGCGAAGAGATCTCGGCGGTAATGAAGCCAGGCGATCACGGTACCACGTTCGGTGGAGGACCGTTGGTCGCGAGCGTCGCGCTGCATGTCGTGAAGCGTCTTGCGGAGCCAGCGCTACTGGAGCAGGTGCGCGACAACGGCGCATGGATGGCCGAGGAGCTTCGCGCGATCATGCGTCGCACTGGTCGCGTGCGTGCGGTGCGCGGTATGGGGCTAATGTGGGGAATCGATGTCGTCGAGCCGGCTGCCGGCGTCGTCGGGCGCGCGATGGATGCGGGTCTTCTCATTCTATCCGCGGGTGAGTACACGCTCCGTCTGCTGCCACCGCTCGTCATGAGCCGCGATGACATGAGAGACGGACTGGAATCGCTTGAAGAGGTCCTTCGATGAATCCTGATGTGACGGCATCGATCACGTTGCGCGCCGCGCGCAGCGGTGACGTCTCCGGCATCGTGTCGCTCGTGAATGGTTATGCTGCGGAGGCGATCATGTTGTACCGGTCGCCTGAATCAGTAAGCATGACGCTGCACGATTTTGTCGTTGCCGTGGATTCTGCTGGAACCGTGATGGCGTGCGGCGCGCTCAAGGAATATTCGCCGTCGCTCGCCGAGGTTGCATCTGTTGCAGTGGCGCGTGACGCGCATGGACTTGGGCTCGGAACTGCGATAGTTGCCGAAGTCGAGCGACTTGCGCGCAAGCGTGGAATCGACGAACTGTTCGCGCTGACACTCACACCCAAGTTCTTCGAGAGCGCCGGCTACTCGATCGCGGACCGGGCATTGTATCCCGAGAAGATCAGGCGCGATTGTCTCAAGTGTCCGCGCAGGATCCGCTGCAACGAGTTCTGTGTCGCGCGCTCGGTCCAGGAAGAGATGGCGGTAGCCGCGTAGGGCCGATAGCTGCGTGTCTGCGCCAGGACCCGCAGGACCCGCAGGACGGCGCCGGGCGCCGAGTGGTGGCCCGTACGGAGGCTAACGAACCCACCTACTCGACGCCGGTACTCACCATGGCGCCAACAATCCTGCGCCGATAGCGTCGTGCAGGGGCCATAAATGCATATTGTATGCACCCCAATATAGTTTCGTCGAGCGGACTGCGTGGTAATCGTTTGTTTATCGCGCGGAGAGCTGGATTGGCATACGGTTCGATCTTACTTCCAAACGGAGATCTAACTGGGCCTGTGTTGACGGCGATAAAGTAGCAACGGGCAACATCTGACGATTCTACCTGTCGCTTGCGATCGTCTCCAGCTCTTCCCATCGGCCCATCAACTGAGTCATCTCGAGCTCGATCTCGTCGAGCCGATCCTTGGCGGCAGCGACAGCCGCGCCGTCGCGCAGGAATGTCGAGTCGGCGAGCGATGTATAGATCTGCTCGCGCTCCTTCTCACGCCTGTCGATTTCATCCGGAAGCGATGCCAGCTCACTCGTTTCCTTGTAGGTAAGGCGACGCTTGCGCGCCGGTGTCGGAGTCGAAGCGGCGGTGCGCTTCGGCTTGCTGGATGCTGGTGTCGTTGATGTTTCTCGCTCCGGGATTCGTCGCTGGCGCAGCCAGTCGGCGTAACCACCAGCGTACTCGCCCACGCTGCCGTTGCCCTCGAATACCAGCGTGCTCGTGACGACATTGTCGAGAAAAGCGCGATCGTGACTCACGACCAGCAGCGTTCCCTTGAACTCGAGCAGAAGCTCTTCCAGCAGATCCAGTGTCTCGATGTCGAGATCATTTGTCGGCTCGTCCATCACGAGCAGATTGAACGGTCGCGTGAAGAGACGTGCTAGCAGCAGGCGATTTCGCTCTCCGCCGGACAGTGCGCGCACCGGAGCACGCGAACGGTCTGGTGAAAAGAGAAAGTCCTGGAGATAGCCGAGTACGTGCTTTCGCACGCCGGCGATATCTATGAAGTCGGAGCCGTCAGCCACGCTATCGAATACGCTTCTGTCGGGATCCAGCTGCTCGCGCATCTGATCGAAGTACGCTATATCGAGTCCGGTGCCGATACGAATCGTACCGGAATCAGGCTCGAGCTCGCCAAGCAGCAGACGTAGCAGCGTCGTCTTGCCGGATCCGTTGGGCCCGATGAGACCGACACGATCACCACGCATGATCGTTGTCGAGAAATCGCGAATGATCGTGCGGTCACCGCGCGCGAATGTCACTGCTCGCGCATCTACGACCAGCCGTCCGGACCGATCGGATTCCTGTGCCTGTAGCTTCGCGGTTCCCGTGCGCTCACGCCGCGCGCGGCGCTCGTTGCGCAATGCTTCGAGAGATCTTACTCGTCCCTCGTTACGAGTTCTGCGCGCCTGGATGCCGGTCCGAATCCATACTTCTTCCTTGGCGAGCTTCTTGTCGAACTCGATCCATTCGCGCGCCTCGGCGGCGAGTGCTGCTTCCTTTCGCTCGAGATATGTATCGTAATCACCACCCCAATCGACCAGCTGTCCACGATCGAGCTCGACGATGCGCGTGGCGACGCGGCGCAGGAATGCGCGGTCGTGTGTGACGAGGACGAGGGTAATGCCGCGATCCACGAGAAACGTTTCCATCCATTCGACCGCATCGACGTCGAGATGATTGGTCGGCTCGTCCAGCAGCAGCACATCCGGCTCGGCTACGAGTGCGCGAGCCAGCAGAGTCTGACGCTTTCTACCACCAGACGCTGCCGCAAACTGTGCCTCGCCGTCCAATCCCAGGTGAAACAGCACGGTTTCCACCCGAGTCTGTACCTGCCATGCATTGGCGCTGTCGAGGGCTCGATGCAGTCGATCCAGATCGCGCAGCGCGCTGGCACTGCCGTCAGTCGCCACTCGATGGCTCGCCGCGTGGTAGCGTGTGAGCAGACTTCCCGTGTCGCCGAGTCCGGCGGCAACGACGTCGAAGATCGTTCCACCGAGATCGGTCGGGATCTCCTGTTCCAGCCGTGTCACGGTGATCCCGGTCTGGCGTACAATCTCGCCGACATCCGGTGCGATGGTACCGTCCAGCAGTTTCAATACCGTACTCTTGCCGGTGCCATTTCGTCCGAGCAGGCAGACGCGCTCCCCGCGCTCGATGCTGAATGCGGCGTGATCGAGGACTGGCGGTCCACCGAACGCGATGCTTACGTCCTGCATGCCCAACGACGCCATTACGTTATCTCTTCCAGGGTTCGGGGTTTGAAGGTTAACAGATGGGCCATCGAGCCCGTATCCCGAGCGCCAATTCGAGCGGCAATGAGCCATTTAATCAGTAATACGCGCAAGCCGTAACTTCCAGAAGGACATTCAGGCACAACTCTCAGGCACAACTTTCAGGCACAACTTTCAGGCCCAAACAGGAAATTGGACTCGACATCTCTCTGGCCTTTTCTGCCGACGTTCCAACGTCTGGCACTCGCGCTCGCCATCGGGCTCTTTGCCGGGCTGGAGCGTGAGCATCGTGGCAAGGAGGCGGGGCTCAGGACCTTCGCCTTCATCGCGCTGATCGGATGCGTCGGGGCGTTGTTGGGCGAGAGCTTCGCTCTGCTGAGCGTCGGGCTGACGGGCGTGCTGATCGTACTGCTGAACGTGCAGACCATGCAAGCGGGCGAGGGGATCGAACTCACGACGTCGGCGGCGCTCGTGCTCACCGCGCTCTCTGGAATACTGGCAGGAGAAGGCCAGACACTCACGCCGACCGCGCTTGCGGTGATAACGGCAGCGCTGCTGGCGTGGAAGCAGCCGCTTCACAAGTTCAGTCTCGGTCTTACCGATTCCGAATTGCGGTCGGCGATACTGCTCGCGATTCTTGCGTTCGTTGTCTATCCGGTGTTGCCACGGGGATTCGCCGACCGCTGGGATCTCCTCGATCTCAGAGCAGCGTGGATAATCGTAATGCTCATCGCGGGCATCGGATTCATCAATTACATCCTGCTCAAGATGTACGGCGCAAAAGGAGTCGCCTTGACGGGATTTCTTGGTGGGATTGTTAACAGCACGGTTACTGTCACGGAGATGGCCACACGTGATCGTGACAGCGGTGATGCGCTCACGGGCGTTGCGTACGCCGGAATCCTGCTTGCGATTGTAGCATCCATACTTCGCAACGCAGTCCTGCTGGTACTGCTGGCACCGGCAGCACTCGTGAGCGGAATGCTTGCATTCACGTTGATGATCGGTGCGGGGATCGTGCTACTCGTTCTTCACTACCGGTCGGTCAGAGCATCCCAAGCCCCGGCCCAGAATCAGCCCCTCATCCCATTGTCTTCGCCGTTCTCGATCACATCGGCGATCAAGTATGGTCTCGTATTTCTCGCGATTCAGGTTACCGGAATACTCGGCCAGCGTCTGCTCGGCCATGCCGGTTTCTATTTCGTCAGCATCATTGGCGGTGTTCTGTCGAGCGCGAGCGCTGTTGCATCGGCCGCGCTGCTCGCCGCACACGGTACTATCACCCCATCGGTTGCTGCGATCGGCGCGGTTCTCGCGACCGCAGTGAGCGTGCTGGTGAATGTCGTGTTCGCTACACGTGTATCGAGAGACCCCGGCCTCAAGAAACATCTCACACTTACAATGAGCTCGCTCGCCGTGCTCGGCATCCTGGGTGTAATTGTCCAGAATGCCGTGGCGTCGTTGATGACTCGCCTGTGAGCGTGGCGCCGTTTTCATTTCGAACTTCACATGACTGCGGCTCTGCACGTCTTGGCTGGCTCGACACTCCGCACGGAGTGGTCGAGACACCCGCTTTCATGCCCGTCGGTACACATGGTGTTGTGCGCGGACTGTCGATGGAGGAGGTCGCAGCAGCGGGTGGCCAGATGGTACTGGCAAACGCGTACCACCTCTACCTTCGTCCCGGCGACATGATGGTACGTTCGCTCGGCGGTCTCCATGCCTTTACGAGATGGAACGGCCCGATGCTCACCGACTCCGGCGGGTTTCAGGTGTTCTCGTTATCCAGACTCCGGACAGTGAGTGAGGATGGCGTCGAATTCCAGAGTCACATCGACGGCTCAGCGCATCAGTACACGCCAGAGAGTGTGATGCGGATCGAACGCAATCTCGGCGCGGACGTTATGATGCAGCTGGACGAGCTGATTCAGGGTCAGAGTGACGTCGCAGCGGCGCGATCAGCGATGGAGCGCAGCCTCCGCTGGCTGCAACGTTGCCGGGTCGAGTTCGATCGGATCTCTCGCGAAGGACGCGCTCCGATTCCGGAATTCACGGTACCGGTTGGCGCACCGGCTCTTGCATGTGACAGTCCGGCACCGCAGCAGGCGCTTTTTCCGATAGTGCAGGGCGGTACCTACCCGGATCTTCGGAGAGCGTCGGTCGCCGGAATTCTCGATAGCGGAGACTGGTCCGGCGTCGCGATAGGTGGATTGTCCGTCGGGGAAACGAAGGATGATACGTACGCGATGCTGGAAGTGTGCGATCCGATTCTGCCTCGCAATGTCCCGCGATATTTGATGGGTGTGGGCTTCCCGGACGACCTCATCGAGGGAGTGCGTCGCGGCATCGATCTGTTCGACTGCGTGGCGCCAACGAGGATGGGTCGCGACGGAACTGCGTTCACTCCCGATGGAAAGGTGCAGATTCGGCAGAGCAGCTATCGCACCGATCGCCGTCCATTGGTGGAAGGATGCGACTGCCCTTGCTGCACGCAGTATGACCGGGCATATCTGCGACATCTTTTTGTAAGCGAAGAGATGTTGGGGAAGAGGCTGCTCGCGCTGCATAACATATCGTTTTTGATTGGCATCATGCGTGGCGCACGCGAGACACTTCAAAGTGGCGTGTTCGATTCATGGAGCGCAGAGTGGCTGGCACAGTACCGAGGTACCGTATGACCTCAGACCGATGGAGCTGTGATGCGTGTGACTGAACCGGCTGTACGACGGAGCGCCGGCGCGCGCCGAAGCGCATACAATGCGCTCGTCTGTGCGATATTCTTTTTATCGACACTCGGCGCTGGATCCATCAGGGCGCAGACAAGCGTTGGCCCCGCGCCCCCGCCTGCTCCGTCCACCTGGATGGGTCTCATTGGCGAATATGGTGACGGTGATCGCATGCTCATTTCAGAGCGAGGCGGGTCGCTCTACGCCACAGTCGAATGGCTCACACCGTACCCTGTGCGCCAGATTTCCACTGACGTGTTTCAGTGGCCACATGAAGGATTGTACGGTGGCTCGCGAGTGACGTTTCAGCGCGGTGCAAGCGGTCGCGCCACGCAACTCACCGTTGGTGGGATAGTATTCCCACGCAGACAGATCGGTCCCGAATCCGGCACTCAGCTACGCGTAACGCCGGTCCGTCCGGTGGAGGAGCTGCGCACCATCGCTCTGGCCGCAACGCCGCCTGTCGAGCCGCCAAGCGCGCGCAAGCCGGATCTGGTCGAGCTGACGACGCTCGATTCCACGATCAGGCTCGAGATCCGCTACGCAACCACAAACAACTTTCTCGGTAGCCGCATGTACACGCAGGCGCGCGCGTTCATGCAGCGGCCGGCCGCAGAGGCGGTGGTCCGGATTAGTCATGAGCTCCACAAGCGTGGCTATGGCTTGCTGATTCACGATGCGTATCGACCGTGGTACGTCACGAAGATCTTCTGGGACGCGACTCCGGCCGACAAGAAATGGCTGGTTGCAAATCCGGCACACGGATCGATGCACAATCGCGGTTGCGCCGTGGATCTCACGCTCTACGATCTCAGGACCGGTCAGCCAGTCGAGATGGTCAGCACTTACGACGAGAGCACCGATCGGGCGTACGCGGAATATCCGGGTGGCACGTCGCTACAGCGTTGGCACAGGGCGTTGTTGCGTTCGGCGATGGAGGCCGAGGGCTTCACCGCGAATCCGCAGGAGTGGTGGCACTTCGATTACAAGGATTGGCACGATTATCCAATCATGAACGTGACGTTCGAACGGATCAGTGCAACGAAGGGCGCGCACTAGAAGATTGCTTGACCTTGTCGATGTCACGCATGTAAACCTCGAGCCCGAGATCCGGCAGCGTTCGTGAATATCCGGCTATGAGCTGCGCGTTGTAGCGGTCCAGATCGAACTTGAACGGGTCTGCTGGATCCAGATCGACGATCTGCATTTCAGCGTCGAGCATGAGGAGCTTGCCGAAGCGCAACGTGCCGCCGCGATAGAGCATGAAATTGCGCTGGCTCGGATCGGGAATGGCGAGTTGCTCGGGTGTTCCTTCGCCGCCGAACGTTTCAACCATTTCATTCCCCACGATCCGTACAGCGGTCACGCGCCCCTCGATAGTCGGTGGTGGCAGAATGCTGTCCGGTGCGAGATAAATGTCGTTGCCTCTGGCGGATGCACCATGTGCCTTGCTCAGATCCACCAATTTCTGCAGCGACATTCCTAGGCCGTGCATCAAGTGGGTGACGCCAAGTCCAATGATCCTGGTCTCGACCGGATGCATGCGAATGTGTCCATCGGGCGTTGCGCTTACTTCCGCCTTGATTGTGAACGGCAGTGCGGCGACCTTGTGCAGTGTCCCGGCCAGTACTATCTGCGACCCGGAAATCGTAACGCGTAGTTTGGAGAGCGGTGCGCCCCTGTATGCGAACACGTACTTGTTGAGCAGCGCCGTAATGTCGTTCGCGTTCAGACCGACTTCAGCGGTCGTTAGATGAATGACTAGCGATCGCTTGTCGTCGAACATGACCGGACCACCGCCCTTGCTGCGTATCGTTCCGCGTAGCCTGTGGATGTGGAGCACTATCTCCGGATCCACGTAGAAATCGACATTCCGCATCTCGACCTGCGTTGGATCACGTGGCGCAAGCGCCGGCGGCGGATGCACCGGCCGATACGTGACAGGGGTCGCCAACGTGGTCATGGCGATTGCCAGAAGACACTGTCCTAAAGGTGATCCGACCATTCGATTTGCAGCGTAACCTCGTTACAGGCGTATACAAACGACTCGAGCGCGAACAGCAGGATTCCTGCGGCGAAACGTGCGTTATACGCTGTTATCGCACGTCAGCGATCGCTCGTCTCGGTGGCTCGTCTCGGTGTCTGCCCCCTGTCCAACAGGTGCGCAAGCCTGTAACATCCAGCGAACTCTGGTGGGGGGTGTCCGTGGCGGCTTCAGTTTCACAAAGCGAAACCGTAGAGACGGTTCGCGAAGAGGTCATCGGGTGGCGGCGCTACCTGCATCAGCACCCTGAGCGCTCGTTTCACGAGGAGCGAACCTCTCAATGGATTGCCGATACACTCGCTGGATTCGGCGGCCTCGAGATCACGCGACCAACCCCGACGAGTGTCCTGGCACGGCTCAAAGGCGCGAGTCCGGGCCCGGTGCTCGCCATCCGCGCAGACATCGACGCCCTTCCCATCGAGGAGCGTAATACCCACAGTTTCATCTCCCAGAACCCGGGCACGATGCACGCATGCGGCCACGACGGCCATACGGCGATGCTACTAGGCGCCGTAAAAGTACTGGTCGGGCGACGTGACGCGCTTGCTGGCGAGGTGCGCTTCATCTTCCAGCACGCCGAGGAGCTGCATCCGGGCGGCGCAGAGGAGTTGGTGAAAGCTGGTGTGATGGACGGGGTGGATATCGTGATCGGCGCACATCTCTGGCTTCCACTCGAGGTTGGAAAGGTGGGCGTGAAGGCCGGTGAACTCATGGCTGCCCCGGATAAGATCTGTATCACGATTACGGGAAGCGGAGGGCACGCCGCGCTGCCGCATCAGACCGTCGATCCGATTGCCGTGTCCGCACAGTTCATCACCAATCTGCAACACGTTGTCGCCCGCAACGTCGATCCACTGCAACCATCGGTGATATCGATAACCCGGATCGCCGGAGGCACCACGCACAACGTGATTCCAGGCTCCGTCGAAATGGAAGGAACGGTACGGACTTTCGACGAGAGTCTGCGCACGGAGATGCCGCGGCACATCGAGCGCATTCTCGCGGGCATCACGTCGGCGCATGGTGCGAATTACACATTTTCGTATGAGCGCGGTTATCGGCCAGTAGTGAATGACGAGCGCGCCAGCGAGCTGTTGCGTCGTGCCGTGGTTCGTGCGCTCGGTGAGGAGGCACTCACGGAAGCCATTCCCTGCATGGGCGGCGAGGACTTCTCGGCCTATCAGCAGCGTGCGCCAGGTGCGTTCTTTTTTGTCGGTGCACGTTGCGAGGAGCGAGGAATAGTGCAGCCGCACCACCACGAATGCTTCGACATCGACGAGCGCGCACTCGATTACGGAACGCGCACATTCGTCGTTGCGGCACTGGACTTTCTCGCGCCGTCGCAGGGATGAGGCGGTACCGCTGGCTCGCTGCGATTCCCACACTCGGCATGCTCGGCGGCGTGCCATTCGCCAATCGCGTACATCCATACGTATTGGGTCTCCCGTTTCTGCTCGCGTGGATCGTCGTGTGGGTAGTGATAACGTCCCTCACAATGGCGCTCATCTACTTGCTCGACAGCAGGCACGATGCCGAGCTCGGCGGTGCAGCCGTGACACCCTCCGATAATTCGAGCTCGCCGTGACACCAGCACTCGGTGTAATCATCGGCGTCTTCGTACTGGCCATCGCGCTCGGTCTGACGGCGCGACGCGGCCATGTAATGAGTCTGGAACAGTGGAGCGTTGGCGGACGCGGCTTTGGATCGGTATTCGTGTTTCTGCTCATGGCCGGCGAGATCTATACAACGTTTACCTTTCTCGGCGGCAGTGGCTGGGCCTATGGCAAGGGCGCGCCTGCGTTCTACATCCTTTGTTACGGTGCGATTGCATACAGCGTCTCGTATTTTCTGCTGCCGATAGTCTGGCGGTATGCACAGACGCGCAGACTCGTATCGCAGGCGGATTTCTTCGTCGCGAAGTACGAGAGCAAGACACTCGGTGTCGTCGTTGCGCTGGTCAGTGTTGCAGCGCTGGTACCGTATCTCGTGCTTCAGCTCAAGGGACTCGGTATCATCGTCTCCGAAGCATCGGGCGGAGTCATAACGCAGGCAGTAGCAGTGTGGACGTCAAGTATTGCGCTCGTCGGATACGTGGTCGTGTCCGGCGTGCGCGGATCTGCGTGGACGTCTGCGCTCAAGGATGTGATGATTCTCGCCGCAGCGGTCGGCATCGGGGTGTATCTGCCGCTGCATTATTTCGGCGGATATCGCGCAATGTTCGAGGCCGTCGAGGCCGCGAAGCCGGGTGCACTCACGTTGCCTGCGTCCGGGATGAGCCCGGCGTGGTTCATCTCCACCGTATTACTGACCGCAACCGGTTTCTACATGTGGCCACAATTCTTCGCTGGCGTGTACACGGCGCGCAGCGAAAATGTGTTTCGCAAGAACGCGGTGATACTTCCGCTGTATCAGCTGGTGGTGCTGTTCGTTTTCTTCACCGGGTTTGCGGCAATCCTCGTCGTGCCCGGGCTCAAGGGCGCGGATGCCGACCTCTCACTGTTACGCATCGTCGAACAGAGTTTCGGGTCATGGACAGTCGGCGTGATTGGCGCGGCCGGTTTGCTCACCGCTCTCGTGCCTGGATCCATGATTCTCATCACTGCTGGCACGATCCTATCTCAGAATATCTATAGGGTGATGGCGCCGAGTGCATCGGACAGGACCGTGTCACTCGTCGCGCGTTCATTGGTGCCGGTGTTGACGCTGGCCGCAGTCATTCTGACGCTGCGCGGCGGGCAAACGCTCGTCGTGCTTCTGTTGATGGGCTACAACTTCGTGACGCAACTGTTTCCCGCTCTCATATTGAGCCTGGGTGAGCGCCAGCGCGTGAGTGCCGCGAGCGCGATCGCGGGAATTGTGGCAGGCGAGCTTACCGTCGTCTTTCTCACAGTTACGAGTGCGTCCGTTGCAACACTGCTTCCTGGCGCTCCGCAGATGGTGAAGGACCTGAACGTCGGCTTCGTTGCGCTGGCGGTGAATGCAGTCGTGCTTACTGTCGTCGCGCTGGTGACGCGAGTGCAACAGCCCGCACCTGCCGAGCTGGCGCGTAATGCGAGCCCTGCGCAGTGACTGTCGTTGATCTGCGCATCCGCGGCCTGGTCGGCAGCTCTCATCTGCTCGAATGGACGGTCCGGTAACCGGCGATCGTGGTATTCGTGAATGGTGAGGAAGTCGCACGCTAAGCGCAGATCCGCCGTCGCGGCCCGTTATTCGCGGGCAATGATTGCCGCGAACCGATTGGAGGCAGATATGCTGGGAGACAGGAACGCCTTGGCCACGATCGCGGTCAGCGACATCGAAGTCGCGAGGAAATTCTACGAGGCGACACTCGGCTTCCAGCACAACGGCCCGCGGCGACATGGCGTGCTTTCGTACAACAGCGGGGCAACCACGTTTCTCGTCTATGCCTCGCAGTATGCCGGGACGAATCAGGCGACCGCGGCGAGCTGGGACGCAGGCGACGAGATAGCCGGCATCATCCAGACATTGCGTGCCAGGGGCGTCACCTTCGAGCACTATTACGATATGCCTGATACGACCCTGGAAGGCGACATACACGTCTCGGGCGGCATGCGCACCGCGTGGTTCAAGGATCCCGACGGAAACATCCTCAATCTGTTCAGCAGTGGGCAAAAGTGATGTTCAGTCCCCGAAAGTGTGTTGCGTTAGTAATGGTTGCCGGAAACGCACTCGGTGCCTCCGTCGCGGCCGCGCAGGGCTCCTCGATCATCGACCCCATCTCGATCGGAGTCTCGGGCGGGGTTTCAGTCCCGACAGGCGATCTGGCTAACGGCGACGGCCGACTTACCGGCGTCAACACCGGCTACAATATCACCGGCTCCCTGGGTGTCGCGCTTCCAGTCGTACCGTTCAGCCTGCGTGCAGATGTAGCCTACAACGGGTTCGGTACCAAGAACCTCACGTTTGCGCAGGGCAGTCCGGTAACAGGACCCTACAATGCAGACGTGCGCATACTGGGATTCACAGCGAACGTCATATTTCCGATCCACATACCGGTGCCTGTAGTGCGGCCATATCTGATAGGCGGCGGTGGTGTGTACAATGTACGTACGTCACCGACGACCGGCAGTAGCACCTCACAGAGCAATTTCGGGTTCAACATTGGCGCCGGCGTATCTGTGCCATTCATACTGTTTGATGGATTCATCGAAGCGCGGTATCACGATGTGAGTCAGAACCATGCGGACCTGTCGTTCGTACCAATCACGGTTGGTGTTATGTTCTAGGGCATGATGCCCGACAGCCGGCGCGCAACGCGCACGTTCATCTCACTCCTGGGACTTGCCGCCGGGTGCGCAACAGCGTCGCCCCATGGACGCGATGAATCGGTTCATGTGGAAACCGACTCTGTCAATGCTGCGTCACTAAGCAGACGCGTCGCGTACAACGTTGTTCTGCCGTCCGGATATACTTCGGCCAAACACTATCCAGTCCTCTGGCTGCTGCACGGTTATTCGGGCGGCAAGGACGACTGGTTGCGTCGCACGGATCTGCTGAAAGTGATCGCACGGTATCCATTCATCGTCGTATTGCCCGATGCAGAAAACTCGTGGTACGTGAACGCGCCGTCCGATCCGGGTGCTGCGTACGAGTCCTTCATTACCGTCGACCTGTACAACGACGTGATCCGGCGTTTCTCCGTCGACACGATGCGCCAGGCTATCGCCGGGCTCTCGATGGGCGGTTACGGTGCGGTGATGCTCGGCCTGCGTCACTCGCGTAGATACCGTTTCGCGGGAGGATTGAGCGCAGCGCTGTCCGTCGCGAGTGTGATGGGTCAAACGGATTCGGTGCTCTGGAAGGGGACGGGGAAGAGCATACTGAAAGCCTTTGGAAAAGGCGGTCCCGCTTCGATCGCGGAGTATGATCCGTTGCGCACCTTTCGCAACACGAGAGCGGACAGTCTGCCGTACGTATTTCTCGCGATCGGGACGCACGACGACTATCCAAGCTTTCTGCCGAGCAACCGGGCATTCACGGATTCGCTGCGCGCGTACGGCGCGCGGTATGAGTACCACGAGGTACCGGGGCGGCACTCGTGGATTCTGTGGGGAGCGGAGCTGGAGCCGATGCTGCGGAGCGCGTGGGCCGTGTTGAACGCGGATGCTGGCGCCGGGTCGAGCTGAGAAGCATTTTCTCCACCACACTCCGCGTCGCATGGTGCGAGCGCTGATGTCGAACAGAAGCCGGAGCTTCGCATGCCGCCACGAGTTGCACTAGCCCTATCGCTCTCACTCGCAACAGCTGGCGCCGCCGCCCAGCAACCAGCGCAACGCACGACACCGTCAGCAGACTTCGATGCCTACGTCGCGAGTGCGATGAAGACATTCGACGCACCGGGTGCCGCCATTGCAATCGTCAAGGACGGCAAGGTCGTTTTCGCGAAGGGTTACGGCATAAGGAAACTCGGCTCACCTGCACCGATCGATGCACACACGCTCTTTCAGATCGCATCGAACACCAAGGCATTCACGACCGCATCGCTCGCGATGCTCGTTGACGAAGGAAAGCTCAAGTGGGACGACCCGGTAACAAAGTATCTGCCGTGGTTTCAGCTTTCGGATCCGTACGTCACGCGCGAGCTCACAGTACGCGACCTTCTCACGCACCGCAGCGGGCTCGGGCTCGGTGCCGGCGATCTGCTGTGGCTGCATTCGAATTACTCGCGTGATGAGATACTGCACAGGATACGGTATGCACGCGTTGCATCGAGCTTCCGCAGCCGGTACGCATACGACAACGTGCTCTATGCGGCCGCAGGTGAGGTCGTAGCCGCGGCGAGCGGCAAGCCGTGGGATGTATTCGTGCGGGAGCGCATCCTTCAGCCGCTCGGCATGACGGAGGCACTGACCGGCGTTGCGGAGCTGTCCGGGAATCCACACATGGCTTCGCCGCACTCGATGATCGATGGGCGACAGCAGCTGATCTCGCTCGACTCTGTCGACGTCATCGCGCCGGCCGGTGGAATAATCGCAAATGTCAACGACATCGCCAAATGGATGATCGTGCAACTCGACTCCGGACGCGTTGGCAACACTCGGCTGTGGAGCGCGGCGCGCACCAGGGACATGTGGTCAGGACAGACGATTCTACCGATCGCGCCGCCATCCGTGCCTGCGTTGGCTCCCGTTACACCCAAATTCTCCGAGTATGGCCTGGGATGGTTCCTTCAGGACTATCGGGGTCACAAGATAATTACGCATACTGGTGGTCTTGGCGGGATGACGTCGCGCACGTTGCTGGTTCCGGACGCACGTCTCGGAATCGTCATACTGACCAACTCGGAAACGCCGCTTATCAACGCGATTCCGTTCCGCGCGATGGATGACATGCTTGGGACGCCGCGTCTGGATTGGGTGGCGATCGACGAAGCAGCCCGCAAGAAGGCGGTTGCATCCGGAGCGGAAGTCGAAGCCAAAGCTGCAAGCTCGCGCAATCGTGAGTCGAAGCCGTCGCTGCCACTTGCGAGATACGCCGGCGATTATAACGACGCGATGTACGGCGATGCGTCGATCGCGGAGGAGAACGGACATCTGGTGCTTCGTTTCGCTCACTCACCGGAGTTTACGGCCGACCTCGAGCACTGGCAGTACGACACCTTCGTTGCGCACTGGCGCACGAAGACGATACCAGACGCCTACGTCACCTTCTCGCTGACTGCAAGTGGCGATATCGATACGATGAAGATGGCCGCGGTCTCATCGCTCGCGGATTTCAGTTACGACTATCAGGACTTGCTGTTTCATCCGGTGCCGAAGACATCGAAGTGAGCGATGCTCACGGCCGGGTATTTTCCCCCATCGCCGCCTTTACCAGCACGCTTGTCACTCCTTCATCCAACGGCTTAACGTCGGCAAAATACCCGCGACTGTTCGCACCCACATTCTGCTTGTTCGTCAGCAGCACAATGGACAAACCAGCCTTTGGCACGCCGATCACGTAGGTACCCGTGAATCCGTTGTGCATGTAGCTGCCGTCGGGCGTGTTCGGCGGTTTCATCCATCCCAGGTAGTTCTGAAAACGATCGACGGTAAGGAATGAATCGACAACCGCAGGCCTGATGTACTGACGACCGCCGTACGATCCGCGGTTGTTCAACAGATCCAGTAGCACGCGCAGATCCGCACCGGTCGCGAACAATCCCGCATGCCCTGCGACTCCGCCATTAGCGTACCACGAATTACCATCGTCGGTCTCGCCGTTCAGTACGTACTGTCGCCAGCCGTTCCACGCAGTCGGATCACCGCGATACCGATATCCGAACGTAGAATCGTACACCATGTGCTTCTCGTAGCCGTTACCCTGTTCCGTCGCGGCGAAGTCCGTGAAGCCGTGCCTTTTCGGCAGAAACGTTATCGACTTGAGCCCGAGTGGTTGATACAGCTCCTTATGGACGAATACGTCGAGCGGCTCGCCGCTCACGTGCTCGACGATGTAGCCGAGCAGCATGAAGCTGAGATCGCTGTAATGGCGGCCTTCACCGACACCCCACTGCAGCGGCATCTTCCGAATGACGTTGTACGTCTCGTGCTCGTTGGATGCGTGGTAGTACAGCGGTTGCCATTGTACGAGTCCCGCAGAGTGCGTGAGCAGATTGCGAACGGTGATACTGTCGAGATGCGGTCCGCGGAAGTCGGGCAGGTATGTGTAAACGGGCGCATCCACGTTCACCTTGCCGCGATCGACGAGCATCATCACCGCGAACGTCGTCGCCATGACCTTCGTCACAGACGCCAGATCGAACATCGTCGAGGTGTGCATCGACGCGTGGATTTGCGAGCCGATGCAGGTTGAAGTCGTACAGCTCGGCGTATCCGAACGCGCGGTTCTGCAGCACCTTGCCGTTGTGCGAAATCACCAGTACGGCGCCGGGAATGAGATTGCTCGCGACTGCCGCCTGGACAAGCGAGTCGGCGGATGCAAGGCCGGCAGTCATCGCGTGAGACGGTGGGGTCTGTGCCGCTGCCGGTGCTGACAATACCGTGCTGGCGACGAGCACGAGCGATGTGAGTGATACCCGCGCGGATGCATGGAAGGACGTATGAATAGAGGTGTTCATGGTTCTGCGCAGACCGGTGATGATGGTAACCAGCCTCTATTCTAATGTCCGTGTGCAGGTACGGGCGGTTTTTTTGTTATCCAGCAGTAAGGTGAGCCGCATAGGTTCCACAATCGTACCTCACACATCCAGTATATCCTGATTGTTTTGACCTGAAATCCGCGGACCTGTTCCCCGATAGCTCGGGGGTGCAATGGAGTTTGGAATGAGACCAAGGAGATGGCAGCAGGCTGTTGTCTGATCATGCCGGGCGAATCTCTGTGGCGCCGGGCGGCGTACGAGATGCAGACGCCGCTGGCTGGGTCGTTGTCGTTCTCGCCATTCGCGAACGTCTCGATCCCGAGTAGTACTGCGATTGTCTATGCCGCCGCGTATCTCTGCATCGTGCTCGGCGTCGCGATCTGGCATTTCAACGAGCGGGATCTGTAGCGGACGACCTGACGATCGCCTGAAGCAGTCGCGCTCGCCCTTCGGCAAGATTACGCCCCAGGTTCGCAATCATGACGGGGAAGTCTGGTGGCATGACGAGGCGGAGTCCGAGTGCAGGTGACGACGGAAGTCGCGAGCGCGCATCCTGTTGCTTTACGATCCAATCAAGCGCGACGGCTGTCGTGTCGGCCCATGATACCACGTCGAAACCAGTGCGTATCAACACCTCGCGCATCGCGTCGGAAGTGAGCAGAAAACTGATTTCAGGCCCGCGCGCCCATGGAACGGGGAAGATCAGAGGGCCGCTGTCGCCAAGGATTACGTCATGGATCGCGAACATTCCGCCCGGTTTGAGCACGCGAAAGATCTCACCGTAGAGGTGAGCCCTGTCGCGGATGTTCATCGCAACGTGTTGTGTCCATGCATAATCGAAGCTCGATTCGCCGAACGGGAGCTGGAGTGCATCTGCAACACGAAATGTCGTGCGGTCTGCGAGTCCCGTACGCTCCGACAGCATCGTCGCAGCTTCGACGAACGGCGGACTCAGGTCGATTCCGGTTACGCGCGCGCCATGCGTCGCTGCGAGAAACCGGCTCGGGCCGCCGAGTCCGCTGCCGATGTCGAGCACCGTTGCGCCGGGTGCGAGTTGCAGCTTGGCGGCAAGCTCCTCAGTTGCGGCAAGACCGCCCACATGAAACTGATCCAGCGGAGCGAGGTCCTTCCAGGTTACCGGAGTGTGATCATCCACGAAGCCGGCCCGAGCGATCGCGTCGCTTATCTGCTCCGTGAGCGATGCAGTCGCGTAGTGCTTTACCACGTCGGAGGGATCGTCTGCGCCGGAAAGACTCATCGGTTCATCCAGTTCGTTGGGATTGAAGTAAAATTATCGGATCCCGCATACCCGTGATTGGCTCACAGGCCGAACGGATGCCCGTGTAGTCGTCGCAACCGACGCACCACTGCACTGCTGACGAAATCGCCGAGCAGCGTGCCAGCGATCACGTCACTGGTCCAGTGCTGATCGGCGTGTATACGCTGCCAACCCACGAGCGTAGTCGCGCTGATCCCGAGCGCACGAACCCAGGGCTCGTGTGATTCTATCGCCGCCGCCGCAGCGATCGAGGCGATGTGAGTCATGTGCCCGGATGGAAACGAGTGAAAGTCGCCGCGGCTTGTGAACGGGTGAAATCGTTCGGGATTCCCACTCGCCATCGGGCGTTCCCGTCCTACCGCGCTTTTGAGCAGTCCTTCGATTATGTCCGATGCTGCGTAGCCAGCTGCGGCGTCGACGATGTCATCCGCGGTGCGCCTTCGTCCTGCGATACGCTCCACCAGATACGAACCGGCCAGTACCGGTATGATGTGTCCCGCCGTCCCCAAGTCGTTGCCGGCGTTCGAAAGCGAATTGACAACTGCACCGTGACCGCGATTGGCGATCAAGCGACGCATGGGCCGATCGAGTGCAGCGCCCGTGGCGAGGAGCACGACGGTCGCGGCGATGGTGGGTTGCGGAAAGCCTGTGCTGTCGTGCTTGCTGTTACTTTGCGCCGCGAGCGGCGACGCCGGAAGAATCGCTGTCGCCGCTGTGACGAGCACCGTGGTGTATGTCGCGACGGTACGACGGATGGTGAGGCGCATGGCGAGGCGCATTACTGTTGCCAGCGGCGCGCTGACTCGGGTGCACAGTGTACTCGCCGCTCCAAGTTCCAACGGTTCATCCCAATTCATCCGACGATGACCAAAATCATCCTAATAGCGTGAAATCTTCAGCTCCGGTAGGACACGGGCGTAATCGTACAGTAGGAGATGTCCCGCTGGAATGTCGAGAACCACAAGCCAGCGACGCAGGAAGTCGCCACCCAGAATTCCGTCGCACTCTGGTACACCCCAACCCTTCCCGTACTGCTCAATGGATGTATGGATCCGCATCGAGTGTTGCATTGGCGTACTGTTCCTAAACACGAGAGGCACGTCGCACTTCTCATTCAGTGCCAATCCAATCTCGTCCAGGTTATGTCGCTCTGAAGAGACGCGGGTCGCAATCGTGCGCCGAAATCCATGAGCTGCGATCGGAGGCGACGACTAATGTCGGATTTGTCCGGAGGCCGTCGATCCTCAATGATCGAGTAAACGGAACGCCGTCCTGGACGTTCGGCAACAGATCCAGTCGGTGCGTCGGGTCGGGAAGAAGCGCACGTATAGCATCGTGCTGAGAGGTCCGTGCTATCTCACCGCTCGCCCAGTCCATCCCGAGCAATCCATCATTGAAGAACATCGTCCCCAACGTACCGGCATAAGCAGAATCACGCCCCTTCTCTGTGGGAAGCGCTTGAACTGTCGCCGTCTTAAATGCACGCTGTCGACCAAGCATAGTGAAGTCGCCCGTTGGGCACACTCCGAACCGGTCGCCACGCCATTCAATGGCGAACTGTCGCCGCTCGACATAAGATCGGTCGAGGTAAACGTCGAGTCGCATACCGGTATCCAATGTGAGAACGGCGTCGTCACCTTCAATTTTGGCGGCAACGAGCAAGCGCTCGGCGGCACGAACGACGGGGAAAACGGAATCGTCAGGAAAACCAAGTCGCTGAAGTAGCAAGGAAGTCGTATCTTTTCGGGGAACCCACCCGACGCTCACGGTCGCGCGCGACAATGGAATTTAGGGCATTTGGCTCACAGGTGCTGAAAGGCGTGGGCGGGCACATCTCTCGTGCCCTTATCGGCATAGTCGCATTGCGTTGCGGACGCGCCTCCGCGTACGGAATTCCGCTTGTCAGTCTCGACGACGCAAAGGATGGAGTCAACGAGCTCTTCTTCGCCAAGGTTACTCTGGCGCTCGGCCTGATCGACAAGTACGACCACCGCCGCCTCAGTCGCATGCGCCGAGACCTGTCCGCGATCTGGCTCGTGCGGGCGGGCGGGGCATACTTCGAGGTCAGCACGCGACGCTGTGTACTAAGTTGGCAGAATGTAGTTGCAGGCGATGCACGATCAACTGCAATGACGTTGGTGCACGAGGCAGCGCACGCGCGAATATTTGGTCGGGGAGTGGTGAAGACGCCACGAGTAACTGCGGCGCGTCACGAGGCTGCAGCGGTTCGTCAACAAATCGCTTTCGCCACGCTCTTGCCCGATAACGAATCGCTGCTGAAGTACTACAGCACCGTGCTTCAGACACCGTGGTGGACTCCAGAGCAAATGCGCGAACGCAATCTGGAGCAGCTGCAGGCCTATGATATGCCGGGCTGGGTCGTCAGGCTAACGGGGCGCCGGTATGAACGTTGAGCCGCACGCGCAGCGAGGCGTCCGCGGTCAATGGAAATGATCTCCTATGGAAACCAGCCGTGAGTCGCGCATTGGTACTGCAGCAATGAGATTGTTCATTCTAATCTTTGTTCTCGTCGCAAGCGGCGCGTGCCATCATCCAGCGCGCGCAACCCTTGTCGACGACACGGCGCCGCTGACAGCAAAGGATTTAGCGGACGTGTTTACACCACCTGCCTCAAAAGGATGGTTCGACTATCGCAGCGATGGAACTCCGCGCGGCGACTCGACAGCCAGAATCGCATCTGTGGGACTGTGGGCGATCGAAGGTGGCGACTGGGAGCGCGGCATCCGGCTTGCCCGCGCGGCATACATGCGCGGGCTTCCGGACTCAAACTTCTACCATGACTATATCGCTGCCATGAGCCTCGCCAGGCGGCCATCAGATGTGCGCGCAGCATGTAAGACGCTCGCCAAACTCTGGCCTGCAGATTCAGCGAATAGACGGATATGCAAATCTGAATAACTCCGCCGGTGATCTTACTCCTCGGCCCTTCGCCCCGGCGCGCGGCCTCGATCGTGGCGATGTCGATCTTCCTCATCGTCATCATGGCTTCCATGGCGCGCTTCGCGGCGGCGCGATCCGGGTCGGTCGTCGCCTCGAGCAGCACGCGCGGCGTGATCTGCCAGGAGAAGCCCCAGCGATCCTTGCACCAGCCGCACTGGCTCTCCTCGCCGCCATTGCCGACGATCGCGTTCCAGTAACGATCGGTCTCTTCCTGGTTGTCGGTCAGGACCATGAAGCTGACCGCCTCGTTCGGCTTGAAATTCGGCCCGCCATTCAGGCCGATGTACGCCTGACCCAGGACGGTGAACTCGACGGTGAGCTCCTCGCCCGCCTTCGCAGACGGATTGTCCGCGGCGGAGGCGTGGCCTTTCCCGACGTGGCTGTCGGGGAACACGCTCGCGTAGAACTCGGCCGCCTCGCGGGCCTTGCCGCGGTCGAACCACAGGCAGGTGGTCATCTTGCTCATGTTCGCTCTCCTCACTTGCCGCCGACGAGCGCGAAGGCAGCGCCTTGCGGGTCGGTATCAATGACGATGTGCCTTCTGCCCAGCATGTCGAGCATCACCCAAAGATCCCACTGGGTGCCGAGCCCAGCAACTTCGATACCGCTAAGCTCGGGCGAAAGGTCGCTAACTCGATAACGGACACTAGTCCGTGCATGGTACGACCCGTGCTTGAGGCCAGCAGCATCACGTTAGAGTGAGAGAATCGCCATGGCCGGTACAGCTCTCCGGGTCGGAGATGTCATGCGAATCAAAGCCTACGCCATCATGGAGGCCGGCGGCACGGCGACGCCATTCGAATACGATGCGGTGCTCAGCGCTCAGGATGCCTTGGTGCGAATCACGCACCGCACCATCGCGCGAGGCGACGTGCAGGCCATCGACAACGACTGGGGCGATACGCGCTTTCCGCTGGTCCCAAGTCACGAGATGCTCGGCGTCGTCGAGTGGACGGGCCCGCGCGTGACCCATGTCCGACCGGGCGACCGCGTGGGGATCGGATATCAGTTGGGGGCCTGCTTCGAGTGCACGTACTGCATGCAGGGCACCGAGCAGTTCTGCGCGAGCCAAAGGGTGGTTTCCGTCAACGCTTACGGCGGCCTCGCCGATCACGTGGTCGTCGACGGGAGGTTCGCGTTCGCTATCCCACCCGAGCTCGACTCACCGGCATCGACGCCACTGTTCTCGTCCGGCCTCACGGTATACGCCGGAATCCGGCATGCGAACCTACCCGATCGCGCCCGCGTCGCCGTGCTCGGCGTCGGAGACCTCGGCAGCCTCGCCCTCCGATTCCTGGTCGCGATGGGGCACACAGTTTCGGGGCTTTCACATTCACCCGAGAAGCGAGAGATGGTCGAACATCTCGGGGGCGAGTTCGTGGACAGCTCGCGCTTGGAAGAACTGACCGAGCGCCGCGCGACGTTCGACTTCATCCTGTCCACGTTGAACGTTCCATTCGCCTTGAATTCCTGCTTGCGGTTGCTGAAGCCAGAGGGGCAACTCTGTCTGGTGGCGTCGCCATTGCAGCCACTCTCGTTGAGTGCCGGACTGTTGTACGACTATGGGCGTCGTCGCATCTATGGCAACTACGTTGGGAGTCGCTCCGACACCGCGCGGATGCTCGAGCTTGCGGCGGCCCACCACATTCAGGCGTCGGTGGATGTCATGCCCTTCTCTCAAGTGAACGAGGCTATTGACCGGATCCGGAACCGAGAAGTGTTGGGTGGACTGGTGCTCGAGAGCGATGCCTAGCCAGAGCACTACGCACACGCTTTCGATGATCGACTACGATTCAGAGCTGCAACGTCATCAAGACGCGCTGCGGCGCGTCCTTAACGTTCGTCGCAGCGACAGACTGCTCGACATCGGGTGCGGCGCCGGTCAGACGACGCGTGATGCAGCGCTCATCGCGAGCCACGGTCGCGTGATGGGAATCGACATCGCCGAGCATGCACTTCGTGAGGCGCGGCAACTCACGCTCGCCGCCGGAATTCGCAATGTCGATTACGTGCGCGGCGATGCGGCGCGACATCCGTTCCAGCCCGAGTCGGTCGACCTGGTGATCAGCCGATTCGGCACGATGTTCTTCTCCGATCCCGTGTCGGCGTTCACCAGCATCCGCAGTGTCCTGCGACCGGCGGGCCAGCTCGTGATGATGGTGTGGCAGGCCGCTCAACGCAACGCGTGGGCGGTGGATCGTCAGCGCCCACCGTCCATACGGCCTGTCAGAGGTCGGTAACCTGAACCGACTGGTCGAGAAGCGCGGCACTCCAGCTCGCCGTTGTTCGCTTGGCCAGGATTTCGCCGATTCGCTGTCCTCGTCTGGCAACCAGCAATCCGTTTGGAGCGACGACGTCCGCTGCTAGTACCATATCGCCGTGAGCCTCGCGTAGCCGAATCGTGCGGAGGCGCTCGTCCGATGGTGCTCGCATCGCTATGCGAAAGCTGTCGACAAGCAACCCATCATGCTTCGATGGGCGGCTCTCCAGCTCCGCCAGGAGTTCGGTTACCTGTCGCGCCATCTTGTCCGGATCAGCGGCTCGCCGCTCGATGTCGTCCAGCATCAAGGCGATGTCCAGAATTCGTGCACCCAGCTCCAGCTCATCCAGAATCTGCGCGGTAAAGTCACCGGGACCCAACGTCTCGTGGTCGCTTGCGTCGGAGCCGGACGTTTCCGTCCCGCCCGGGGTCTGATGCACGAGAATCCTTCTCACGAGAGCGAGTGAGGGACTTCCCACGAGAAGGTCGGCCGATCTTGGACGAATTCGTGCGGCACACGCACGGTCATCCGCCGAGAGAGCCCAGCCCCCATAGATCCGTTCGGCGACATCCTGCGCAAGGCTCGTGCTGCCGAGCTGCGACAGGACGGCAGCCGTCTTCACGTGATCCGCGATGGAGAGATGCACGGCGTCCAACACCTGGGCGACACGATGCTCGATCCTTGCCGCGCAGCTGGTTGCGGAGGGGCGCACATCCGCCAGCACGGCTCGCAACACTTCGATATAGCCGAGAAGCACGGGGTCGTCGACAACCAATGTGGACGTCTCCGGCTCGTTCGTCTCGGCTTGTTTACTTGCTGTGGCTGCTACCGCACCGGCGCCAGCGTAACCGATGTCGCGTGGTGATCCTGTGGACGCCTCGCTGCCCTGGGGCTGTGCCTTGACTGTCTGATGGGCTGCGAGCGCCGCCGGGGTTTCGGATTGTCGCTCGCGAGATGGCGTGGCTTGCATCCGCCGATATTGCGCACACGCTGCGTTGACGGCTTCGATGAGGCTTTCAGGAGGGCACGGCTTCGTGAGAAACCTGAACACCTCACCAGCATTGACGGCGTCCACAGCAGCCGCGACGTCTGCATTTCCTGTGAGGAGCACGCGTGCCGTTTCGGGCGCGTGCTGTCGCACGCATTGCAGCAGTCCGATACCGTTCAACTCAGGCATTCTGAGATCCGACACGACTGCCGCAAACGGTATTTTGGCATGACGCACCGCGTCGAGCGCAGCAAGGCCACCAGCCGCCATCGTCACGTCGAAATGACGGGCCAGGACGCGTCTCGTCGCACGCAAGACTGCCGGCTCATCGTCGACACATAGCACCCGCGGGAGTGCCCCCGATTCATCGCGGTGCGTTTCGTACGCCGAGCGTGATTCGACAGTGTCACGCGGGGCTATGGCCCCCTGGCTAGTCGTCATGCTGCACCCACTGTCGACGTCTTGCGCAACACTTCGGCGACCTTGCGCGTCAGCTCATGTGGCGTAAACGGCTTCTGAATGAACTGGCTGTTGTCGTCGAGGAAGCGCCGGTTTCTCGAGCTTTGCTCGGTGTAGCCGGACATGTACAGCACGGGCACAGCATTTCCCTGCTCGCGGAGAGTGGTCACGAGTTCGCGACCACCTACCTCAGGCATTACCATATCTGTGAGCACGAGATCAATCGGCTCGCCGTGCTCTTCGACGATACGGAGTGCTTCGATACCATTGGATGCCGTGCGCACGGTGTACCCCGCGTCCTCGAGGATTCGCGTGGCCACCAACCGTAGCGGTGTGTCGTCTTCAACGAGCAGAATCGTCCCGCTGCCCGCGTCGGCGCCGTGGGTGGTTTCGTCCTGATCGCCGCTTCCGACCGACAGCGCCTCGCGTACGTGCGGCAAGCAGATCTTGAACGTGCTCCCTACTCCGGGCTCACTGTACACTGAAATCGTGCCGTTTGATTGCGTCACGATTCCATGAGCGGTGGAGAGGCCGAGTCCCGTTCCAGAACCTGCCTCCTTCGTTGTGTAGAACGGGTCGAAGATTCGCGTCTGCAGCTCCTTGGACATGCCGCAGCCTGTATCCGTGACGGCGATCATCACGCGCGGTATGTCAGATCCGGGCGTGATCGATGTAGGGTCTGCGCTGAGGTTCATTGTTTCTATGGTGATGATCCCGCCCCCAGGCATCGCGTCGCGTGCGTTGACGACGAGATTGACGAGTACCTGCTCCAACTGGCCTGGATCAGCCAGCACGGGACCCAGAGATGACGCGAGCGACGTCCGGAGGTTGATGTCCGCTGGAAGAAGCCGGCGCAGCATCTGCTCGACACCGCCAACGAGAACGTTGAGGTCGATGATGCGTGGCTCGAGCACCTGCTGACGACTGAATGCGAGCAACTGCCGTGTAAGTGCGGCTGCACGGTCGGCTGCGGCCTTGATCTCGCCGACATCCTCGCGCAGTGTTTCGGGATCCGCTCCTTCGGCGAGTATCATGCACGCATAGCTCGATATAACTGTCAGCATGTTGTTGAAATCGTGCGCTACGCCGCCTGCCAGTTTGCCTACAGCGTCCATCTTCTGGGAGTGGCGAAGCTGATTTTCCAGTTTGGTGCGGTCCGTGACGTCCTTGACCACGACGAGACCTGTTTCGTTTCCTGAATCCCGAACCGCGCCAGCGAATAGTTCGACGTCGATCGCATGGCCATCGTTGTGGCGATGACGGCTCAGAAGTGGCGTCACCGCTCCGCGTCCCATGTCGCTGAACAACGATTGCACAAGATCGGATTCGTTGCCGGTAGCCAGGTCGGACGCATTCATGCTCAGGAACTCTTCGCGTGTGTACCCGTACAGTGCGAGAGAAGCGTCGTTCACGGCGAGCAGGGCGCGCGACTCACGGTCCAGCGTCCACATCGGAATGGGATTCGATGTGAACAGCGTACGGTGGTATTCCTCCGAACTGCTCAACGCTTCTTCTGTTTCTTTGCGCGCGCTGATGTCGCGTGTGACCGTGACCATTTCCTGTACACGCCCCGTCTCGGGATCGCGAACCGCGCGTGCCAGTGTTTCCACCCACACGTCACGACCGTCAGCGTGACGCATGACATACTCGACCGTGATGACATCCACGGTCGCGAACGAATCAACAACCAGTGCGGCAATGGCTGACTCCGCCCCGAGCGCAGTTCTATCTGCGAGACAATGGCCAATCATCTCCGACTGCTCGTAACCCAGGGTGGAATGAACAGCGGGGGAAATGTACGTGATGTGACCATCGATACCGTGCCGCGCGATTATGTCAGTCGCATTTTCGGCTAGCAGGCGGTAATTCGTTTCAGACGCCTGGACTTCACGCATCCGCTGTTCCCGTGCCGCACGGGCGCGAGCCAGCAGGAGCCAGACAGCGCCGAGCGCGACCAGACCGGCAAGTGCGAGCTCATTGAGAAGCCGAGCGTCAGCGGCCCGATACACGGAGGCGGTAGACGCCCGGCGTATCAGTCGCCAGGGCGCTCCGTCAGTTGTACGAACCGTCTGCACGTACGCGCCGTGGATGAAGCCAATCGAATCGGGGTGCGAAGCGAGCGCCGCTCGCTCCAGGGGTGGAAGTGATGCACGAGCCCATGCATTGCGAGCATGTCCGGCGGACGGGAATTCGAATACGGAGTCCTCGCCGACAACGAGCATCAATGTGCTGCCGCCAGATGACGCTTCGTCTTCGTCAGAGAGCCCCCGGAACAGCGTGTTGCCCGGGTCGACCATCAAAACAACGCTTCCCATGACCGTGCCGCTTGGGAGCCATTTGGACGTGTCGTTCGGCGGCGCGAACGGAATGCGCCGGGCAATGGCAATCGACGTGCCCGCGCCGTCGGCCCGCGGGCCTGTTACAACGACGGTGTCGCGTGAGAGTGAGCTCAGCGCGGCGGCAGTAATGAAAGGTGCAGGGACGCTGCCAATGGCGGATGTGACGAGTCGCCCTTTGCTGTCAAAGACCCAGATATCTATGTAATGCCCGGTCGCGCTCAGTTCCTTGAGTGCAGCCTTCAGCGCAATCCCCAGCTTTGCCTGAGCGACATGCGGTTGGCCGGATACAGCGATCCCAAACACGGCCGGGCTCCTCGACGCGCTCGAGGCGAGAAGCTGGCTGCCGCCTTCTCGGTCCCGCAGCCATGCATCAGCGTTGGAAGCGGTCAGCCTGAGGAGAAGTGCTGAGTTATTGCTCCATACTTTGAGCGCGCCGCGCCGCAAGGCGCGCTGGCGCACTACTGCGCCAGCAACGACGCATGCAAGGAGCAGAAATCCGAGGACGAATCTTCGCAGTACTTGCTGCCGCGGCCACTTGTCACGTTGAACAAGCGCCGAGCTTGATGATCGCGGGCCGGTACTGCGCGCTTCTGCGCCGCCTGAATTGTACGAGTTCCTGATATCTGGCATGAGTCGTTCTGAAGACGGGGGAACCTCATGGCAAGTATCGGCGGGAAGTCACAAATTTGGACGTTGCGTGAAAAACGACCTGGCGGCTGGAAGGTGTCGTCGGGCAGGCGAGGACATGGCGGTCGCGAGGGGCCTCTTCGCTGCCTGGACATGCAAAGCGCGAGGAGCCCGTTGGCCCCTCGCGCACGTCAACTCGAAAAATCTGTTTCTCGTGGGAAAACCACGCAGTGGCCAGGGGCAGAATCGAACTGCCGACACGCGGATTTTCAGTCCGCTGCTCTACCAACTGAGCTACCTGGCCAAACCCTTGTACTGCAACCACTTACCGCGATCATCAGCGTTTCGGCGAATCACCCGCCCACGCTTCCCGGTAAGCCCTAAAAATCTAACGGCGCCCGCTGCCCAACGGTACCGGGACAAAAGCCGCCAGTAACGACAGACTCATCCCCTCTGCCGCTCTCGTAGTCGCCGCATCTTGTTCCGGGCCCCGCACCCGTCCACCGAGCACCACGTCTTCGTACCGTTCTTCGTCGCATCATAGAACGACGCCCTGCAGCTCGGATCCTGACACAGCTTGAACCGGGTCCACACCCCCTTCGACATCGCGTCCAGCGCCATGATCAACATGCTGGCAACCGGTGCGTTGCGCCCGGTCACAGCGCTCGCCCGCAGATTCACTTCTCCAAATGGCTCGACCAGCGGATGCACGCCGAGCGACTCGATCAGCTCGTTCAGCAACCGTGCGGCCGAGTCGTCGCCGCGCTCACCATTGTTCATCGCCTCGAGCGAGCGCAGTGCGTCCCTGAGTGCCATCGCCTGATCGAAGATCTCGCGCGTCGACGTTGCCGTACGCGCGAGTCCATGCTCCTCGGTCCACTCCAGCCAATCGTCCACACCCGTAAATTCGCGCCACAGAAACGACTCGAGCACGTAGTACTGCCCTGGAGTTCCCGGCCGATGTTCGGGCATTTACCGTCCCCTCGAAGTCATAGATTGACTTTGCTCACAGGTCGCGTTACCATCTAACATGTATTGATGGTAACATTTCGGAGTTGATCTGACAAGCACTACATCTCAAGCCGAGTCGACGGCAACACAACGAAAAGCGCGCATGCGTGCTTTCGCAGCGCTCGCGCTCAGCGTCGTCTGCATCTCGTGGTCCGCTCCGCTCGTTCGATGGGCCGACGTTCCGGGTGTTACCTCGGCGTTCTATCGCGCACTCGTCGCGGCTGTAGTGCTCATCCCATACTGGTTACTCTCGCGCCGCGGGAAAATTGCCGTCGGCGCGAGCGACGCTCATCGCGCTGCTCGGCGGCGCCTTCTTCGGGATGGATCTCGCATTCTTCAATACCGCGGTGCTCAAGACGTCGGCGACGACTGCGATGGTGCTAACGAACAACTCGCCGGTGCTCGTCGGTCTCGGAACCTGGCTGCTGTTTCGCGAGCGTCCCAAGCTCACATTCTGGATCGGCCTGGTGCTCGCGCTCGGCGGCTGTATCGTCATGGTTGGTGGCGACATGATCAGACCAGGCGGAGGTGGTGTGGGAATCGGTGATGTGGGCGGCGACATGCTCGCGGCGGCTGCATCGGTGTTCTTCGCTGCCTACCTGATCACGACCGGCCGCGTGCGCGCCAGCATGGACACGATAACCTTCACGACGCTCGCCATAATCGGCAGCGTCGTCACGATGTTCGTGGTCTGCCTGTTGATGAAGGCGCCGCTCGTTGGATTCAAAGCGTCGGCATGGCCATCTCTCATCGCACTTGGACTCGTGACGCAGGTCACGGGATATCTGGGGGTTACCTACGCGCTCGGTCGTCTCCCGACAACAGCGGCGTCGGTCGGTCTGCTGGGAGTCGCGCCGGTCACCGCGATCCTCGACGTGGTGTTCCTCGGCGAGCCACTCCAACCGGCGCAGATCATTGGCGGCACGCTGGTGCTCGCTGGCATCTTCGTGGTAAACCGTCGTACGGCTGGCAATACTCTTACAAAGCGCAACGAGGGCGCGTCGCACGGCTACGCTCCTGACGTGCCGGCAACACGTGAGCGCCTGTCCGCCGAACTGGAACGATTGTAAGTTTCAAAAATGCGCCACATTCGGGCGCGCAATCTGAGGGGCTATTCCAATGCTGAATGCACCTCGTCATGCCGAAAGCGCTGTCGCTTCACTCGGTCCACCCATCCCGGTCCCAACGGGCGGACGCCCCCGCGCAGCGCTCGGACGATTCTGGTATCCGCGCCCGTCTCCCTGGCCATCCGTGCTCAGCGCCGCGCTCCATGTCGCGATTGTCGCTGCACTGGTCTGGACTGTGGGTGACGTACTCGATCGCCCGCAACCCGAAGGCCAACTGGTCTCGTTCATTCCTCCGCCTCCACGCAGTCCATCAGTGTCCGGTGGTGGCGGAGAGCATGTCGCTGCATTCACTTCGCTCGCATACTTCTCCGGAATCGGGCCAGGCGACGGCGCCAACGGGAAGAACGGGAAGACCGACCGGCCCGCAGCCAGGCGATCCGTCGAGAGTGACGTTCAAGCTCCGGTAATCTCGGCAGATACCGCCTCCACGCCTGGTGATAACGTGTACACCAGTTTCGAGGTCGACAACGCTGTGCAGTTCTCTGACGGCAGCGCGGTCCCTCAGTATCCGCCCGACCTGCTGGCCCGCCGCGTGCCGGGAAGGGTGACGGTGCGATTCATCGTCGACACGTCAGGCATGGCCGACGTTCAGTCGCTCGAGATAATCGACTCCTCCGATCCGCAGTTCGCGACGTCCGTACGTGACGCGCTCCCGCGCATGAAATTCCAGCCGGCGCGTCTCAACGGAAGGCGCGTGCGCCAACTGGTGGAGCAACCCTTCCGCTTCAACATCGATACGACCAAGCCGAACCCACAGGACTCGGCGACGGAATAGTAGTTTGAATCATGGCACAATCGCTCCCGCACTTTCGTCTCTTCGTAACCGGCGCGACTACTTCGGCAGCCGACGCAACGGTGTTCTCTCCGTACGACCGCTCGCCAGTCGCAACGTTCGCCGTCGCTGATGCTGGTGTAATCGAGACGGCGCTCGCTTCCGCATCCGCGCTGTTCCACGACAAGGCGCGATGGCTCGAGCCTGCTGCGCGAATCGACATTCTTCGCAAGCTCGCCGATCGAATGGACGACGACGTCGAGCAGCTCGCGATGACCATCGCGCGCGAAGGTGGCAAACCACTGGTAGATGCGCGCGCAGAGGCAATTCGTGCTGCCGATTCGGTGCGCGGATGCGTGGATGTGTTGCGCACTCAACATGGCAGCGAGATTCCGATGCGATTGAACGCTGCGTCATCGCATCACATGGCGTACACGTCGCTCGAGCCTGCTGGTCCGGTTGTCGCGATAAGCGCGTTCAATCATCCGCTCAACCTCATCGTTCATCAGGTGGCTACGGCAATCGCCGCAGGTTGCCCTGTAATCGCGAAACCCGCCGAGCGCACGCCGATGTCGTGCTTTCAGTTTGCGAAGATGCTGCACGATGCGGGATTGCCGGATGGATGGTGTCAGGTGGTCGTGCCGATGGATCACGCACTGTCGGAGCGTCTCGCGACCGATCCGCGTGTCGCATTCCTGACATTCATCGGAAGTGCGAAGGTCGGCTGGATGCTACGGTCGAAGCTGCCGCCCGGTACACGTTGCGCGCTGGAGCACGGCGGCGCGGCACCGGTGATCGTCGTGGAAGACGCCGACATCGAGAAGATGCTCCCGATGCTGGTGAAGGGCTCGTTCTATCACGCGGGGCAGGTGTGCGTTTCGATTCAACGAATCTTCGCACACCGCTCGATTGCGAAGCAGCTCGCCGACAAGCTCAGCGATCGCGTGAAGAAACTTCGCGTAGGTGATCCAACGAGCGCGGACACCGAAGTCGGTCCGCTCATCGCAACTTCCGAAGTCGATCGTGTCGAGCAGTGGGTGCGCGAGGCGAAGGATGGCGGTGCGAAAGTCTTGTGCGGAGGCGCGCGAATCTCCGACACATGTTACGCGTGTACGGTGTTGTACGATCCTCCGCACGACGCGAAGGTCAGCACTCTCGAAGTGTTCGGTCCCGTCGTGTGTGTGTATCCATACGACGAGTTGGACGAAGCGATCGATCGCGCGAACGCGCTTCCATTCGCGTTTCAGTCAGCGATCTGCACACGCTCGCTGGACACCGCGCTGCGTGCGTTCCGCCGGCTCGAGGCGACTGCAGTGATGGTCAACGAGAGCACGACTTTCCGTGTGGACTGGATGCCGTTCGCGGGACGGCGCACATCCGGACTCGGGACGGGCGGAATTGGTTACTCCATCCGTGACATGCAGGTGGAGAAGATGCTCGTCATCAAGTCGGACGAGCTGTAGGTCGGATATCGTGGATGCAAAGGCCAGACTTCCCGGACTCGTCATTCCCGCGAAAGCGGGAATGACGACTTTAGTACGCTTTCGCGGCGCCTAGTGCGTCGTACTCGCTGGCGCTGTCGGCGCGGCGGCGGGTTGAATCACCGTCGACCGCTCGTTCGGAGAAAGCGGGTTGATCGGGTCGTGCCAGACCGTGAGGTGCAGGAAGTATAGAAACGCCCATGTCGCAGCGGTGAGTGTGAGGGCGGTTCCGACGCCCCACCATCCACTGTGTGGGCCGGTCAGTTTTTCATTGTTTTCAGCGGGCATTCGTCAAATGTAGTGCGTCTGGAAGTGCGATAACAAGCGCAAACCCGCACCGGAACGCCCATTCGGTCACTTGCCCTCGATGTCCAGCCGCCCGTTGGTCATGTCGATCCGGACGATGCCGCCGCGCCCTGCGTCCGCGCCGAGTGTGCCGTCCAGGGTGAAAATGGTCGGGTACTGCGCTTCATAAAGGAAGATTCGCTTGAATGTGAGCGGAATGTCACCCAGGTAGAGCCGCACCGATGGGATCACGATTCCTGATTCGCTCTTGCTCCCGCCGAACCCCTGTACGGTACGACGCTCGGCGGGCCTCCACGCGGCGTGGGTCTTGGTCGCCATCCCCGGCGTGCCAAAGCTCTCCTCCGCGCCCGTGTCGAGCACGAGATGGACCGCCGCCCCGGTTTCCGAGATCAGTGTCACGATCGGCACTCCATACCAGGAGAGATTGCGTCCCTTGTCCGCTCCCTTGGCAGGCGGGCGGAGCGATGGCTTGCGGAGAATGACACGGTCGTTGACGTCGTCGATAGTCAGATCGAGCGACCGGATCACGTCGAAGCCGATCACTCCATCGATGGTTTGCGGCATCATGCCGGAGGCGACTTCTCGCATCTGGAGTGCACCGGGGCTCACTATCATCGCCCGCGCATTGGTGACGGTTACACGCCCGATCTTCAATGAGCTGACAACTGCCGCCCGCGTTGGCAGTCGTCCGACGGATGTCACCAGCTCCAGCGTGTCTCCGTTGATGCCTGTGACGTGCGATGCATCCGCCATGTCCGACGTCAGGATCGTGATGCTCGACCCCGTATCCAGCCAGAAGTGCCTCTTCACACCGTTCACGACCACGGGGACGATCGGCACACCGCTGCGGGAGCGCCCGAGCGGCACTACGGACATCGAATCCGCGAACGATATGCTGGTCGAGACGCCCTTGAACGCCGACGCCCAGGTCTCCACACCCGCGGCATCCCGCGACTCGCTCTTGGCCGAGTCGGCATAGAACGCCAGCCGGGTCCAGTTGCCTTCGGCGGTAAGGATCGCGCCGTAGGTTATTCGCGCGGCATTGCGGACCACGCTGTCCTTCGCTGCCAGAAGCGGGACGACAGTCGAGTCCGCCGCGGCGTTGTCTCCGCCGAGGAAATCCTCGATGGCGTCGGCGAGCTTTCGCTGTTCGCTCCCGTCGGCAACAATCCACGCGGCCTGGACGTTTATATCCGCGAGTGCCTTCCAGAACGTATTGTACCAGCGGATGGCAGCGTGCGGCGCGTCGCCTGGATGCGGTTGCGATGCTTCGACCATCGGCCGGGCCGTTATGACGAGCGGTTTCGGCGTGATGCACGAGGTCGTTGCGACGAGCAGCGCGGCGCAGAGCAGCGCGGCGCAGATTACGCGCGTCGGCAGAGTGTCTTTCAGATACTGGGCGCTATGCTCGGCCATGGTTCGATATGGTCGCTCCACAGATCCAATATGCATTGGGCGCCGTACTGCGCCATTGGAAACCCGGGGCTATATCTTAGACCCCGGAGACATTCTGTTCGTTTCCGCGCTGTACCTCCAAGGGGGAGGCCCTAAATGGCTGTCGATCGGCACCACTGGTTCATCCGCGTGACGCACTGGGTGAATGCGGTAGCGCTCGTGATCATGATCGGAAGTGGGTTGCAAATCTTCAACGCCTATCCGATGTTCGCGCGGCGCGGAATGGCGTTCTGTTGTTATCCTTTCGCGGGGAAGGCCATACCGCACTGGGCGACATTTGGCGGATGGCTCGCCGGCGCACGCAACTGGCACTTCGCGATGATGTGGCTGTTCGTAGTGAACGGCATCGCGTACGTGATCTTCATCTACCTGCATGGCGAGTGGCGCGATCTGGTACCGCGTCGTGGTGACGTTCGTGATTCGTGGGAGATGCTGAAGTTCTACGCGTTCGTGCGCAAGAAGCATCCGCATCAGGGCAAGCACAACGCTCTACAGAAATTCACGTATTTCGCGATCCCGATTCTCGCGGCGCTCGCGGTGATAACTGGCATAGCGGTGTGGAAGCCGGTCTCGCTCGCTCCACTCACCAATCTGATGGGTGGATACGTGTACGCGCGTTACTGGCACTTTCTCGTGATGCTCGCGCTCGTCGTTCTTTCAGCGATTCACATATTCATGGTATTCGCCGTGGATCCGTATTCGATACGCTCGATAGTGACAGGGAAATACAATCCCGATCGCGCGCCGGAGTTGCGTGATGCACGTCCGTTCTATCACATCTTCACACGCGCGAGGCACGATGTCGATGCGTAGGCGCGACTTTCTTCTTGCGAGTGGCGGACTGAGCGCATCGTGGCTTCTCGCTGCGTGCGGCTCGCGCGGACCGAAGGGCGCTGACAGGCTATTGAAGTATGCGATGCGAAAGAACGAGACGCTCGAGCGCGGGCTTTTCCGTCACACTTCGATGGATGCACCGGCGTCACGATGGCGTAACGCGGGGCTGTCGTTACCGAAATATTACATTTCGGATACAGTTCCAGTGTGGGACATTTCGGCCCGCGGACAGTGGACGCTCGAAGTGTCAGGACTCGTGACGCGTCCGCTCACATTGACGATGGACATGCTGCAACGTCTGCCGCGCATCACGCAGCGCGTGAATCATTACTGCGTCGAAGGATGGACCGCGGTAGAAACGTGGACCGGAGTTCGGATGAGCGATCTCGCGCGCGCAGCTGGCGCGACACCGGACGCGAAGTACGTCGACTTTCAGTCGTTCGACAACGACTATCACGAGAGTTGGGACATCGAGAGCGCGATGCATCCGCAGACTCTCATCTGCTATGGACTGGACGGCAGGATGCTCGAACCCGGCCACGGGGCGCCGGCGCGGCTCTTCTCGCCGGTCAAGCTGGGCTACAAGAACACGAAATACCTCACAAAGATAGTGTTCATGCCTCAGCGCAACGGCGGATACTGGAGCGATCAGGGCTACGAGTGGTACGCGGGGACGTAGAGGGGGGCCGGAGTAGGGCCGGAGTAGGGACGGAGTAGGGACGGAGTGGGGACTGGACGTGGGGACGGACTCCGGAGGAAGTTTCTGCCGGTGAATAACGGGCGGAGGTTGCCGAGACTTGCGGACACTATGTCCGCGCGTATCAACCTTTCAGAGGTGATTTCCGCGCTTTCGTGCGCGCTGGATCTCACGGAAGGCCAGCCCATCGGCCATACGATGCGCAGCTGCCTGATAGGCATGCGCCTGAGCCGCGAGGTGGGCATGAGCCCGTCCGACAGCGCCGCGCTCTATTATGCGCTCCTTCTCAAGGACGCCGGCTGCTCCAACAATGCTGCTCGTCTCTGCCAGCTATTCGGGACGGACGACCTCGAGCTCAAGCCTCGAATGAGAAATGTCGACCGCCAGAACCGGGTGGCTCTCGCTGTGGAGACTGCGCGTACGGTCGCCATGGAAGGCGGCCTTTCGGACAAGCTCAAATATTTCGTGGGCGTCGCCCGCGCCGAAGACGTGATGAAGGAGATCATGGGATTACGCTGCGAGCGAGGCGCTGACATCGCCATGCGGCTGGGATTTCCGCAGGCCACCGCCGACGCTGTGCGACACCTCGACGAGCACTGGAACGGCAAGGGTCATCCCGATGGGCTTGCCGGACCCGCGATTCCGCTGATGTCACGAATCGCGAATCTTGCCCAGGTGATCGACGTATTTCATCAGCATGATGGCTCCAGGGGCGCGATAGGGATCGCGCGGCGCCGGAGCGGGACCTGGTTTGATCCGGCCCTGGTGGATCGTGTCGCATCGTGGCGTCATGAATCCAGCTGGTGGGAGCGGCTCGACAGTACCGATCCGACCGACGAAGTGATCGGCGCCGAGCCCGCGTCGCAGCTGCGCTGGGTGAGCGAGGAGGATCTGGATGTCGTAGCGCGCGCGTTCGCCGACATAATCGACGCCAAGTCGCCCTACACTTACTCGCATTCGCGCAACGTAGCGTCGTACGCGCTTGGAATCGCGCGCGAGATGAAGCTCGATTCGGCCACTCAGCGCCGGGTGTACCGCGCCGGCCTTCTTCACGACATTGGCAAGCTGGGTGTATCGAATTCCATCCTGGACAAGGCCGGACCACTGACCGATTCCGAGCGGAAATCCGTGGAGCGGCATCCGTTCTTTACCTGGGAGATCCTGTCCCGCGTACCTGCCTTCCGTGACTTCGCCTGGTCGGCGGCTCTGCATCACGAGCGGTTGGACGGCAGCGGCTATCCATGGCATCTGAGCGGTAACAGACTCGACATGACAGCGAGAATCCTGTGCGTCGCCGACGTGTATGAGGCCCTGACGGCGGACAGGCCATATCGGGCCAGCCTACCCTGGATAGAATCGTCCCGAATCCTGAACGAGGGCCGTGGGACCGCTTTCGATCCGACCGTTCTCGACGCCCTGGCAGCTTTCAGAACCGCAGTCGCGGACATGACCGAGCTGGTTCCTCTGGTCGCTGCATGACGCGTCGCAGCTTGCGGCTCCTGTAGCTTGCGGCTCCTCTACGGACGCTCATCCGGTCCGATCGACCATTTGCGGCCATCCTTCGAGTTGCCGTGTCTTCTCGGAAACATACGTATTATATTCTCCGCGTGCTAAGCGAAGACATGGCGACACGATTTCGTGCGGCCCTACGAACTCATTGCTCGACTTCGGAGGGCGCTCATGACGAGGTACGCGGCGCGGTAGCCTCCGCGGCGGCAGAGGCGCACAACAGCGGGATCAGCGCGGAGCAGTTCGTGATCTGGGTGAAGCACATGTGGAAAGAGATCGTGGACGAAGGGGCGCTCGCGAATAGTCCGGATCCGGGCCACATTCGTGAAGTTGTAATCTCATCTGCGATAAAGGCGTACTACGTGCAATAGTTAGGTACGTCCCCGCTTGCATGACGTCGCGCACCGGCTGGTATGTCATGCAGATTCGGGGCACCGCTTCGGCGGCGCCTTTAACTTTCGCTACGTGGCCACTGCTACTCCCCCCAAAACCGAAAAAAACGTCCTCAAGCGCTTCCTCGCCTGGACCGGGACTGACGATGATGGCGCTGGCGCAGCCCATCTCGTAGCTCCTATCCGAGGTGAGGTGCTCGGCGTCGACCGGCTCGCAGAGCGCGCGCGTGCGGTTGCGCGGCAGGAAAAGATCGGACCGCCGCCCTTGCGACGCGGCCCAGGCCCGTTGCTTCGCAGACTCGACGACACCAGGACAGTACTGACGGAGATACAGCACGCACTGAGTGATGCTGCTGCGCATGGGATCGACATCTCGTCGGCTGGTGAGTGGTTGCTGGACAACTACTACATCGTACAGGAGCACATGCGTGAGGTACGCACCGCGCTCCCGCACAAGTACTATCAGGAGCTGCCCAAGCTCGCGAGCGGCACACTGGCAGGGTACCCACGTGTGTACGAGCTGGCGATCGAGCTCATCGGTCACACCGAAGGCAGACTGGATCTCGACAACATCACGTTGTTCACACGTGAGTTTCAGCGTGTGTCACAGCTCAGGCTGGGTGAGCTGTGGGCGATCCCGACGATGCTGCGACTCGGCCTGGTCGAGAACATCCGCCGGATGGCACTGCGCACGGCGGCGCGATTGGCGGAGGTGCAGGAAGCCGATATGTGGGCGACACGCATGCGGACTGCGAGCGCCGAGTCATCGGATGCATTGTCACTCGCGCTGTCGACATTCATAGATAACCATCCGCAGCTGACGCCGACGTTCGTCGCGCGCTTTCTGGGACAGATACGCAGCTACCAGACGAACTTCACGCCTCTCGTGTGGCTGGAGCAGTGGATCGCGGAAGACGGGCTCAGCGCGGAAGACGCGGTCACACGCTCGAATCGTCGTATCGCGATAACGCAGGTCACCATCACGAACAGCATCCAGAGCCTGCGCATGATCGCGCGTCTGGACTGGAACGAGTTCGTCGAGTCCCAGAGCGTGACGGAACGACTGCTGCGCGACGATCCGGCTCACGTCTATGCCGACATGACGTTCGCGTCGCGCGACGAGTACCGCCATGCGGTCGAGCAGATCGCCAAACGTACCAAACGCGACGAGGATTCGATCGCCAACGAGGTGCTCGCCCTCGCGCGCGAGTATCCCGGCGATGCGCGCATGTCGCACGTGGGCCACTGGCTGATTGGCGATGGAAGGCTCACGCTCGAGGAGCGCACCCAATACGCCCCGACCGTCAGCGAGCGCGTATATAGATGGGCCAAGCGTCACCCGAGCGTGGTGTACTTCGGCGTGATATCGGCGGTGACACTGCTGGTGTTCGTCCTGATTCTGGAGATCGCGCCAATCACGACGACCGGCTACGCGCTGCTGCTGGTGTTGTTGCTTGCGATTCCCGCGAGCGAGGTTGGTGTTGCGGTCGTGAACAAGTTGGTGACGGTCATCGTGCCGCCGCACCTGCTTCCGAAGATGGATTTTCGCGACGAGGGTATTCCCGCGCAGGCGCGAACAGCCGTTGTCGTTCCAACATTATTTGCAACTGTTGCGTCGGTGCGCGAGGCTCTGGAGCATCTCGAGGTGCAGTATCTCGCGAACCCGGATCCGAATCTCCATTTTGTCGTTCTCAGTGACTTCACCGATGCCAAAACCGAGACGCTTGCCGGTGACGCGCACGTCGTCGAAGCGATCGAGAGCGGCGTCAGAAGCCTGAACGACAAGTACAAGGCGGCGAGCGATGCCGGGCCATTTCTGGTCTTCCATCGCGCGCGCAGGTGGAACGAGACCGAAGGCGTGTGGATGGGATGGGAGCGCAAGCGCGGCAAGCTCGCGGAGTTCAATCGCTTTCTGCGCGGCGGATCCACTGACGCGTTCCCCGTGATCGCCGGCGATCCATCGTGGCTCGTAGATGTGCGCTACGTCATCACTCTCGACTCCGACACCGTGCTTCCGCGCGGTGCAGCTGCGCAGCTGGTCGGAACCATGGCGCATCCGCTGAATCGCGCCGAGTACGATGAAACACTCGGGCGCGTAACACGCGGGTATGGAATTCTCCAGCCACGCGTTGGTGTTGCGCTCACGAGCGCGTATCGCTCCAAGTTCGCCGCGATTCACTCAGGCCATCCCGGTGTCGATCCATACACGACTGCGGTGTCGGACGTGTATCAGGATCTGTACGGCGAGGGAAGCTTTACCGGCAAGGGGATCTACGACGTCAACGCGTTCGAGGAAGCGACGCGTGGTCGGTTTCCCGAGAACACGTTGTTGAGCCACGATCTCATCGAAGGTACGTATACGCGCGCCGGTCTCGTAACCGACATCGAGCTTTACGACGATTATCCAACACGCTACCTGGCCTACACGCGCCGCAAGCACCGCTGGATTCGCGGTGACTGGCAGATCCTGAGCTGGCTCGGCGCAACCGTACCCGGTCCTGACGGTCTGGAGCCGAACAGATTGTCGACGCTCTCGCGCTGGAAGATCTTCGACAACCTGAGACGGTCGCTCGTAGAGATAGCATTGCTGGTGTTGTTGCTAGTTGGCTGGTTCGTCCTGCCTGGTTCGCCGATGCTCTGGACGGTCGTCGTGCTGGCGTTTATCGCATTTCCGTGGCTGTTCGCGGCAGTTCTCGAGATACTTCAACCGCCAACCGATCAATCTCTGCAGGCGTACTACGGGGCGGTTGCGCGCGACATAATGGCAAACGCCGAGCAGTTTGGCCTTGCAGTAACGTTCCTCCCGCATCAGGCGTGGGTGTCGGCGGACGCAATAGTACGCACAGTAGTGCGACTATATGTGACGCACCGTCACATGCTCGAATGGCAGACCGCCTCGCAGGTAGAGCGCGCGATGCGCTCCGGCCCAGACCGCGAAGTGTATCGCCGCATGTGGCCCGCGGTGGTGATCGGTCTGCTTGCCGGCATCGCTGCGATGGTCAGTGTGTACTACACGGGCGACAGTATCGGCTTGCGCGTGTTGGCGGTGGTCGCAACGATTCCGCTGGCGATCCTCTGGATCGTGTCGCCGAGCATCGCATCTGCGCTTTCCGCTCCGGCAATTCCGGGCGAGGTGAAGCTCGGCGAGGCTGAGCGCGCGCGCGCCGAGCGGTATGCGCGATTGCACTGGGAGTTCTTCAATCATTTTGTAACCGACAAGACGAGCTGGCTCGCGCCCGACAATTTTCAGGAAGATCCCGAGCCGGAAGTTGCCCTGCGTACGTCGCCGACCAACATCGGTCTTCAGCTGCTGGCGACGGTCAGCGCCGCTGACCTTGGATTCATCACTCGGCAGGACATGATCGAGCGGCTGGAGCGGATGTTCCAGTCATTGGAGAAGATGCACCGTTATCGTGGCCACTTCTTCAACTGGTATGATCTCACGACGCTGCAGGTACTGGAGCCTGCGTACATATCGACCGTAGACAGCGGCAACCTTGCCGGGCACCTCATTGCATTGAAGCAGGCATGCATCCAGATAATCCACTCGCTGCAACCGCGCACGATCGAGATGGAGATTTCCGGCCATTCGCTCGCGGGTGGTATAGTCGCAGCCAGGTCAGGCGAGCGAATGCAGGGAACGGTCGCACCCGGTGAGGATGTCGGCGACGAGTGCGCACGACTGCGGGCGATAGCGGATCGCGCATTCGCCTACGCATCAGAGATGGATTTCACGTTCCTGTACGATGAGCGCAGGAAGCTGTTCTCAATCGGATATCACACGAGTGCAAGCTCGTTCGACAACTCGTTCTACGACCTGCTTGCATCCGAAGCACGTCTTGCGTCGTTCATAGCTATCGCCAAGGGCGACATTCCGGTCGAGCACTGGTTTCATCTCGGACGCTCGCTCACGTCAGACAGGGGCATTCGTGCTCTCGCTTCGTGGAGCGGCAGCATGTTCGAGTATCTCATGCCGGTGCTCGTGACGCAGTCGTATCCGTTCACGCTGCTGGATCAGACGTACCACGGTGCAGTGCGGCGACAGATTCTGTACGGTGCGGAGAGAAAGACACCATGGGGAGTATCCGAATCCGCGTACAATGTGCGCGACCGGAATCAGGTATATCAGTATCGCGGCTTCGGAGTGCCGGATCTCGCGCTGAAGCGCGGACTCAACAAGGATCTGGTCGTCGCACCGTACGCGACGGTACTCGCGATGCTGATCCAGCCGCATCAGGCAATCCGTAATCTCGCCGTACTCGAGAGCGAAGGAGCGCTGGGGCCGTACGGCTTCCGCGACGCCATCGACTACACGCGTCCGGATCCCGGATCCACGCGCGCGGTGGTCGGAACGTACATGGCGCACCACATCGGGATGAGTCTGGTAGCACTTACCAACGCATTGCAACGTCAGGTGTGGCAGCGACGTTTCCATGCGGATCCACTGGTTCGCTCCAACGACCTGGTTCTTCAGGAACGCATTCCACGGCGCCTGGTAGTGCAGCGAACCGGCAACGAGGATGAGCCGGTTCCGATGACGCCGGTGGAAACGGTGAAGCCGGCCGTACGGGAAATGGATACGCCGTACACCGCCCAGCCGCGTATCGCACTGCTTGGCAACGTTCCGTACACGACACTCATCACGAACGCCGGCGGCGGCTACAGTCGTTACGGCGATATCGTGGTGACGCGCTGGCGCCGCGACACGACGCGCGACAATCACGGTGAGTGGATATACATCAAGGACATGACGAGTGGCCGTGTATGGAGCGCGGCACATCAACCGGTGGCCGTCGACGCGGACGCCTATCATGTCTCGTTCGCCAGTGATCGCGTGGAGTTCCATCGCAGAGATGGCGATGTCGACACGATGATGGAAGTCGTGGTATCGTCCGACGACGCGGCAGAAGTCAGGCGCGTGACGATCACCAACAGATCCGCTGTGACGCGCGAGTTCGAGCTCACGAGCTACTCCGAGATCGTGTTGCAATCTCTCGACACGGACCGACAGCATCCGGCGTTCGGCAACCTCTTTGTCCAGACAGAATGGGTCGGCGAGCATTCGGCGATCATTGCAACACGCCGTGCGCGCGCCTCCGACGAGAAGGTCTACTGGGGGGCGCACGTCGTCGCGACAGGTCCCGAGCGCGTTGGAAGTGTGAGTTACGAGACGGATCGTGCAAAGTTCATCGGCCGCGGGAAATCGGTGCGACATCCCGATGCAATGGAAGATGCGGGTTCGCTGTCGAATTCCGCCGGCGCGCCACTCGATCCGATCTTCTCACTCCGCGTTCGCATTCGTGTTGCGCCCGGCAAATCAGTTCCGGTGAGCTTCACCACGCTCGTCGCAGAGACACGCGAGCGAGCGGTGGAGCTGTCGGATCTGTACGATGATCCGTTCAGTGCGCGCCGCGCACTCGACCTGAGCTGGGCTCAGGCGCAGGCCGAGCTGCGCGATCTGGGGATCGCGCCGAGCGATGCTGCCGTGTATCAGCAGTTCGCCGGCTATCTGATCTATCCGCATCCGCAATTACGGCCGACCGGTACGGAGTTGCGCGACAACACGCGCGGCCAGCAGTCGCTATGGCCACTCGGCATCTCCGGTGACAACCCGATCCTGCTTGCGACCATCGACGCGCCGGAGGGAATGCCCAGTATCCGCCAACTGTTGCAGGCGCACCATTACTGGAGATTGAAGGGTCTCAAGTCGGACCTCGTCATTCTGAACGAGCGGCCACCGTCGTACCTGCAGGAGTTGAACGACACGCTCACATCGACGGTCATGGCGTCGAGCGAGGCTGCGCTAATCGATCGCTCCGGCGGGGTGTTCATTCGCCGTACCGACGTACTCAAGCCGGAAGATGTCGCGCTGATTCGCGCGATGGCGCGCGTGCATGTTGCGTGTGATGGACTGGGACTGGGCTCCCTGCTCGAATTCCCAGATGACAGGAAGGAATACGCCGGGCGACCCGACGCTCCAGTCCCGCCGCGATACGCGCGTCGTACTGTAGATCGCAAGGCGTCCCTGGCGCCATCGGATTCACCAGCTACCAACGGTTTCGGATTCTTCAACGATGCCGGCGAGTACGAGCTGCGGTTGTATGGCACCGAGCTGCCACCGGCACCGTGGGCGAACGTCGTAGCGAATCCTGCGGCAGGCTTCGTCATAACGGAAAGCGGCAGCAGCTGCACGTGGGCGGAAAGCAGCTTCTTCTATCGTATAACCCCGTGGCACAACGACCCCGTCCGTGATCCGTGCAGCGACTGTATCTACCTCCGTGACGACGAGACCGGTGATGTGTGGACTGCGACACCGGCTCCGATCCGCGAGATGACCGAATATGTCGTCAAGCATGGCGCTGGCTACTCGATCTTCGATCATCAGCACGCCGACATACATACGTCCGTCAAGATCGCGATGGCGACCGACGACCCGGTAAAGGTGAGCGTACTCAGGATCACCAACAACGGCCGATCGCCAAAGCGCATCACGGTGACGAGCTACGTCGAATGGGTACTCGGCGTTTCGCGCGACCTGACGCAGCAGCATGTGTACACCTCCTACGATACCGACACCGCATCGATCTTCGGGCAGAACTTCTTCGATCAGGAATACGCCGATCTCGTTGCATTCCTTGCAATGAGTGGTGATGTCACGAGCTACACCGCGGACCGGCGCGAATTCATTGGACGGAATGGAACGCCTGCCCGTCCCGCAGCTCTGTCGAAGGCAGCGCTCGGTGAGTCGGTCGGCGAGGTCGTTGATCCGTGTGGCGCGCTGCAAACGAGCGTGACAGTACATCCTGGCGAGACTGCGGAAGTAATCGTACTGCTCGGCGCAGTTTCCGCCATGGACGAGGCGCGAACGCTCATCCGTAGATACAAGACGGTAGAAAGCTCCGTCGCAGAGGTGGATCGCGCGGGCAAGGCATGGCAGGACAGGCTCGCGACTATCAAGGTCAGGACGCCCGATGAATCCTTTGACAGGATTGAGAACGGGTGGTTGCTGTACCAGGCTCTGTCATGCCGGATGTGGGGCCGTACGGCGCTGTATCAATCCAGCGGTGCATACGGCTTCAGGGATCAGTTGCAGGACTGCATGGCGTTTCTGTACACCGACGTTCCGGTTGCGCGCGCTCACATTCTGCGCGCAGCCAGCCGGCAGTTCGTCGAAGGTGACGTGCAACACTGGTGGCATCCCAAGAGCGGCCGCGGAGTTCGAACGCGCTTCTCGGATGATCTGGTATGGCTGCCGTTCGTCGTAGCGCATTACACGGAAGTGACCGGTGACAACTCGATTCTGGACGAGCAGGCGAGGTTCATCACGATGCGTCAGCTCGCTCCCGACGAGCACGAGCTGTACGACAAGCCGGAAATATCGGACGAGAGCGCGACCATATACGAGCATTGCGTGCGCGCATTGCGCAAGGCGTGCACGTTCGGGCAGCACGACCTCCCGTTGATCGGCAGCGGCGACTGGAACGACGGATTCAGCCGCGTTGGTATCGATGGGAAGGGAGTGAGCGTCTGGCTCGCATGGTTCCTCATCGCGACGTTGAAGCGCATCGCGGAGATCAGCGCATCGCGCGGCGATACCGCAACGCACGACGATTTCCTCGGGATTGCAGAGCGCTACCGGAACGGAATCGAAACAAACGCGTGGGATGGCGACTGGTACATTCGCGCATACTACGACGACGGTTATCCGCTCGGCTCGAGCAAGAGCGAGGAAGCCAGGATCGATTCCATCGCGCAGAGCTGGAGCGTTCTGTCAGGAGCCGGCCATCCGCAACGTGCGCAGTCGGCGATGGTATCGGTCGACCAGCACCTCGTTCGCAACGATGCGCGGCTAGTCATGCTGCTCACGCCGCCATTCGACAAGACCTCTCACGATCCTGGCTACATCAAGGGCTATCTACCGGGCGTCCGCGAAAATGGCGCGCAGTACACGCATGCAGCCACGTGGGTGATCTGGGCGCAGGTGATGAACGGAAACGGTGCGCATGCGTTCGACCTGTTCCAGATGCTGAATCCGCTGACGCACTCGGATACGAGAGAGGCTGTCGAGCGTTACAAGGTCGAGCCTTACGTGGTCGTGGCCGACATCTATACCGCCGACCAGCATCTCGGGCGCGGTGGCTGGACATGGTATACCGGCAGCGCGAGCTGGTACTATCGCACGGGTCTCGAAGGAATACTCGGCTTCACCAAGCGCGGCGATCGACTCACGATGAATCCGTGCATTCCACCCACGTGGGATGGATTCACGATCGAGTACATCTACAAGTCAGCGACGTACACGATCGAGGTGCGCAATCCGGCACATGTGCAGCGCGGAGTGAAGGATGTAACCCTGGATGGTGCTACGGTGGCGGATGGCGCCGTGCAGTTGCGCGATGACGGAGCGCGCCACACCGTCATCGTGAACATGGGATAACGGTTGGGTGGCAGGGCAGGTACTGGCACCATGGTTCGTCATTCCCGCGAAAGCGGGAATCCATGTTATAACAAGGATAGGATGACCTACGCCTTCCGTGCCGGCTCCAGATCCGCGATCGCAGGCCCATTCACCACCTTGCCATACGGATCGAACCGGGAGCCGTGACATGGACAGTCCCACGTCTTTTCCGTGTCATTCCAATCGACTATACAGTAAAGATGCGTACAGACTGCGGAGCATTCGTTGACGTTGCCGGACGCATCCTTGTAAACCGCGATCTTGTGCATGCCGCGACGTATGACTGCACCGGAGTCGTTGGGAATCTCGTCGGTGCTTCCAACGTCACCCGGTGTTATCCAGCTCGAATATTGTTCCGCCACGTTCAGATTTTCGCGAGCGAAATCCGGCGCCGCGCGTAGTGCTATACGGCTCGGATCGTAAATATCCGTCCATGGATTCTCGACACCCATGATGAGATCCGTGACAAGGATACCGCCGATCGTGCCGTGTGTAATTCCATGCCCTGAATCGCCCGTGATGATGTAGATGTGCTCGTCAGCACCGGGATTCTTTCCGATGAACGCGAGACTATCCACCGGCTCCAGAACCTGTCCCGACCAGCGATACAGGACGTCTTTCGTCATGGGAAAACGTTCGCGCGCCCACTGCTCGAGACGGGCAAAGCGCTCGTTCATGTCCTGCGCCTGACCAGTCTTGTGGTCCTCGCCGCCAACGATGAGCACTTCATGGTCAGCGTCCGGCCTGTCGGCGGAATGCACGCGCACATAATGATACGGATCGGCCGTATCCCACAGAAGCATGTGCGGAATTGCGTCGGTCGGCACGCGTAATCCCACCACGTACGTACGGTACGCGGCCTGTTTGGTGTGCATCACCATCCAGTCGTTCACCGGCGAGTTGGTGGCAACTACGACGTCATCGGCGATGATCGTGTGGCCATCGGCGGTAGTCACTTTCGCAGGCACACCGTCCTCGATGCCTTTCGCCTTTGTTCCGGAGTAGATGCGGCCGCCATCGCGTATTATGGCGCGTGCCAGTCCATTCAGATACCGCAATGCATGAAACTGCGCCTGGCGGGGAAACCGAAGTGCAACGCCAGTGTCGAATGCGTCGAGCGGCGCGCACTCGACCAGCTCGGTATCGGTGAGACCTGCCTGATGGCTGGCTTCCAGCTCGTCTGTTAGAAGCTTGCTCTTTCCTCCTTTGTGAAGAAAAAGAAATCCATCCACTCGCTCGAAGTCGCAGTCGATACCTTCCAGCTCGGCGATGGCTTCGATCCGCTGGATCGCGGCCGTATGTGAATCGGCGGCGTGCCGCGCTCCGTCATCTCCGAACAGTGTAGCGAGATTGGAATAACGATCGTCGAGCGCATTCGAGATGTGAGCAGTAGTGCGCCCCGTCTCGCCACTGCCTACGGGGCCATCGTCGATGACGATCACCGCCTTGCCTGCACGTGTGAGGAGATACGCAGTGGTCAAACCGGCAATGCCGGCGCCGATGATACAAACGTGCGCGCGTGCATCACTCCCGAGCGGTGGGAACGAGAGCACTTCGGCCGTGTCCATCCAGAGAGATTCAGTCGCGCCGGAACCGGAGTACATGGCTTGCTCGGGTTTGAGGTCTTCCTTGGATATCTTTCCCCAGAGCATTCGGTATGCCACGTCCGCACGGAGCACAAATGACCGATTCGAACTCGCCTCCCCCGATAGCGAACGGCGGATTCACCAGCATATGGGTGATCGACCAGATCGAGAACGGCGTGGCCGCCGTCGAAATCAACGGCAATAACGTCGTGACGATGCCAATCGAAGCGTTGCCGAAGGGGGTACACGAAGGCGACGTATTGCGCGTGACCATATCGCCGGATCCAGCGGAGCTCGCGCGCCGCCTCGCGAAGTCAGCCGCCCAGGTAGCGAAAGGCGGGACCGGCGGCAAGGGTAATATCACGCTGTGATATGGTCGTCCCGCGTCGTAATTCCCGCTGCAGGGCGCGGACGTATCCGCGCCTTGGAATCCATTTTTCGATCTTATCCGGTGATCAACTTTCGCTTCCAGCGCATCCCCGCGCGCTTGCCCTGCGATCGCTCGGCCCGTTCAGGTCCTTGCCCGGCCGAGAGGGTGTGATGGTGTAGCCACCTCCCGGCACACCCGGCGATTGTATCGTGACGGTGCCGTTCTGATCGGTGCGATACCACTGGACTCCAGCGTCGCGGTATTCCGTCTTCGCCTGCTGATGCATGTGACCGTAATCGTTGACCGCACCAAGTGACGCCACCGCCCACGTCGGCTGAGTAAGCTCCAGATAGCGTGGTGTCACGCCGTTGCAGCTGCCGTGATGGTCGGCCTTCAGGACATCGACCTTCATGCCGGGATTCGTCGCGTATCCCGCCGCCTCGAAGTGCGCGATCGCGGCGTGTTCGGCGTCGCCGGCGATCCACATCGTAAAGGACGCCGAATCCGCGCCCACGAGCTTCACGGCAACGGAGCGGTTGTTCGGCTTGGCGGGAGCTGCCAGCGGTCGCATGATGTGCATCGATGCGCCGCCGCGCAGAGTGATGGTGCACATCGCGTCGCCGTCGCCGCATGGGTCATCCGTGCTTCGATACTGCAGGCTGTCGGACTGGACGCGCGAGATGACCGAGTCGCGCAGCCGCGCGAGTGTGGCAGCGGCGGACGGGTCCTTATCCTCGAAGAAGTACCGGATCCGGATGTGACGGCGCGAATCGAATAGCGGAAGCAGCCCCGTATAGTGATCGGAGTGTTGATGCGTAAGAATCACGACGTCCATCGTCCTGTTGTTCAACCCGAGCGAATCGAGCAGGAATCCCATCCGGCGAGCATCGGGACCTCCGTCTATCAGTACTCGACTGTCACCGTTATGGATGTACGTCGCGTCACCCTGCCCGACATCGAGATCGCGCACCGTTATCGCGGGGGCGGGCGGATCGTTGACGCTGGCGTCGCGCTGAATCATCCCGCCAGCGCCGCTGCTCCCGCCCATCCCGAACATGCCGTAGGCGATGATCCCGAGAAAGGCGAGCGCCACGATGGCGATAAGGAGTCGGCGCATGAAACAAGAATAAGCGATGAATCGAGCGGTGATCCAAACACTAACGCGGCAGCATCAGCGAATGTGGATCCGCTACTCCAGAAACTCGAGCACGGCCCGCACCGGCGCCGCATCCAGTCCCGCGATCTTCATCGGCAATGCGTCAAGCACATATTCGCCGGCTTCGGCCTCCCGAAGATCCAGATTCTCCAGCACGCACACACCGCGGTCCAGAAGTTCGTGGTGAACGTCCAGCGTCTTGCTCTCCCGATCGTCCGCGGACGGGCAGTCCATACCGACGAGAACCACGCCGCGCGTTACCAGATTCCGCGCACAATCGACTGACAACCTCGGCCAGGTCGCGGGAAATACGCCACTCGCGATGCTCCGTCCGGTCCTGAGCAGCAGGCGTGTCGTCACCGCGTGTCCGTGCGTGCGACGATCGATCTCTTCGATCTCGATCTCGCCGGCGAGGTCAGTTACGTCCACAACGACAGCCGGCCCCTGAAAAGCTTCGATCGCCAGTGATTCAGACCCCGCAGCACCGCGCGTTACGTGCAGCGGCGTATCTGCGTGCGTACCAGCGTGCGGGCTCGATGTCACCGCGCTCACGTTCACGCTCGATCCCTCGTCCATGTTCCACGTCCAGAGACATGAAAACGGCGTGTCCCCCGGCCACACTGGTGTGTCGGGGGACAACATCACCGAGATATCGATCACTCGGCGCTGGCTCACCGGTTCAATCCACGCCTCGTCGAGCCGTCACTTTCCGAGCAACGACTTCGCTGTGTCGACGACGTTCTCCGGAGTCAGGTGGAACTCCTTGTACAACTCCTGATACGGCGCTGATGCACCAAAATGGTCGAGACCGATGGCGACTCCACCCTCACCGATCCACTTGTACCAGGACATCGGTTGCGATGCCTCGATCGAGACGCGTTTGATCCCGGGTGGCAACACGCTATCGCGATATGCCTGATCCTGTTGGGCGAACAGCTCCATGCTCGGCACGCTCACGGCGCGCGCACGAATCCCCTGTTGCGCGAGCGTGTCCTGCGCTTGAAGAATGATCGATACCTCGGATCCGCTTGCCAGCAATACAACTTCCGGATCGCCACCGCGAATATCGGCCAGCACATATGCACCGCGCGCGACGTTGCTCGCAGCGGCGTACCTGGTCCGGTCGATGAATGGCAGCTTCTGTCGGGTGAGTATCAGACACACGGGCGTTCCGAGCTTGAGCGCCGCACGCCATGCTTCCGCCGTTTCGTTCGCGTCCGCGGGACGAATGACGGTCATGTTCGGAACCGCGCGCAGATTGGACAACTGCTCGATCGGCTGGTGCGTCGGGCCATCCTCGCCAAGTCCGATCGAATCGTGCGTGTAAACGTAGATGAGGCGCTGGCGCATCATGCATGCGAGTCGCATTGGTGGGCGCATGTAGTCGCTGAATATCAGGAACGTCGCGCCGTACGGAATTATGCCGCCATAGAGCGCCATTCCGTTCATGACGCCGCCCATCCCATGTTCGCGTATTCCGAAATGGAAGTTGCGGCCCTCGTAACTTCCCGGCCCGAAGCTCGGCGCGCCCTTCACGATCGTGTCGGTCGAGCTGGCGAGATCTGCCGAGCCTCCGATCAGCTCCGGGATCTTCGGTGCGATCGCATTGATCACGGCGCCGGATGCAGATCGCGTTGCGACGTTTCCGTTTTTCGCATCGAACGTCGGAATCAGATCTTCCCACCCATCCTTGAGATGACCGCCTGCGCGTCGCTCGAATTCAGCGCACAGATCCGCGTTCGCAGCCTTCCACTGGTCGTAGAGCTTGTTCCACGCAGACTGTTCGTCTGCACCGGCGAGTCCCGCGCGTCGCCAGAATGCAAGCGCGTCGGGATCCACGTAGAACGGCTCCTGCGACGGAATTCCAAGGTTCTCCTTGGTGAGCTTGATCTCCTCGACGCCGAGCGGCGAGCCGTGTGCGGCGGAGGTGTCCTGCTTGTTCGGACTGCCGTATCCGATGTGCGTGCGCATGATGATGAGCGACGGACGCTCGGTTTCAGCCTTCGCGCGCTTGATTGCCTCGTCCAGCGCATCCAGATTCTTCACATCGCCGACGAACTGCACGTGCCAGCCGTAGCCTTCGAAGCGCAGCCGCGTGTCGTCGCTGAACGTGAGATCGGTGTTGCCTTCGATCGTTATGTGATTGTCGTCGTAGAATCCGATCAACCGGCCGAGTTTGTTGTGGCCTGCGAAAGATGCGGCTTCGTTCGAGATCCCTTCCATGAGATCGCCGTCACTCGCGATGAAGTACGTGTAGTGGTCGATGATGCGCTGCGCGCGATTGAACACGGTCGATGTGTGTGCTTCAGCGATCGCCATTCCGACTGCATTGCTGAATCCCTGTCCAAGCGGGCCGGTGGTCGTTTCGACGCCGGGTGTGTGTCCGTACTCGGGATGTCCAGGAGTCTTGCTGTGCAGCTGACGAAAATTCTTGATATCGTCGAGCGACAGATCGTAGCCAGTGAGATAGAAGACGCTGTACAGCAACATCGACGCGTGGCCGCACGAGAGGATGAACCTGTCACGGTTGGGCCAGTGCGGATCGGCGGGATTGTATCGTATGTGGCGCGTCCATAACACGTATGCGAGCGGTGCGAGCGCCATCGGCGTCCCTGGGTGGCCGGAATCCGCCTTCTGCACGGCATCCATGGCGAGAACGCGAATTGCATCGATGCACGCCTTCTCGAGTTCCACTGGAGTCTTGTCTGTCATCTGTACGTCGCTCTATTTGGTCGAAGATTGATATGCTGCTGGAGGTACTGCGAGATGCTGTGAGATGCTACGCGTTCGGCCCGGGGAGGTCGATCGGTAGGTGGATGTTTGGAAGAAGCGCTTCGATCTCGAACCGGCGTGACTCGAGCCACGCCGGAAGTTTGAGTGCGCGGCCGAGTGAAGTTGCGGGCTCATCGACGGTGAAGCCGGGTCCATCAGTTGCGATTTCAAAGAGCACGCCGCCAGGCTCGCGAAAATAAACCGACTTGAAGTAATCGCGATCGAGAGCCGGCGTCACGTTGTATCCGCCCGATTCGAGCTCGTCGCGCATGTTCAGCTGCGTACGGTCGTCAGTCGCGCGAAACGCAACGTGATGTACCGTTCCTGCGCCCATCACGCCGGGCCACAGCCCAGGAACGATTCTGAGATCAACAATCGAGCCCGGTCTGCTCTCGTCCGACGTGTAGCGGAAGATGCTTCCCTGTTCGCGCGCGAGACGGAATCCGAGCGATGACGTGAGCAGATCGGCTGTGTGCTGTTGACCGTCCTGCCACAACGTCACCGCATAAACGCCACGGATCCGGTGCTCCGATGGAACCTGGATGTCGGTGTCCGCCTCCGCGGGCAACTCACACTGCTCGACGCGCTGATGCGATACCAGCTCGAGCAACAGTCCATCCGGATCCCTGAGTGCGATGACCCGCTCGCCGTCGAAGCGCGTGGCAGGCTGCTCGAAATCGACACGCTGCTTCAACAATCGCTCGAGCCAGAATCCCACCGATCCCGGTACGATGGCGAACGATGTGACCGCTGCCTGGCCCGCGCCCTGACGTCCGCGACGCGCATTGGGCCACGGAAAGAAGGTCAGCAGCGTCCCGGGGCGGCCGATCTCATCACCGAAATAGAAGTGATATGTGGTCGGATCGTCGAAGTTTACCGTTCGCTTGACCAGCCTGAGCCCAAGGACTCCCGCGTAGAAGTCGATATTGCGCTGCGGATCGCTGGCGATCGCGGTTACGTGGTGAATCCCTGATGGAGCGAGCATCTGCCGAAATTTACCCGGTCCGGTGTCAGGGCCCGAACGCGAGGAATGGCGCGGATGCATCCGCGCCACACCAACGCCTCACCAACGCCTCACTTCTGGCCGGCGTCGGTCTTTGGGTCCCCGCGAGTCCCGCCGTACCCTGAGCCCTTATCCGCCTTACGCCGTGGAGATTCCGCCGGCTGGTGCGTGGCGTCCGCTGGATTCCCACGCTCCGAAAGGCCACCGGTGGACTCCTTGCCGGCGCCGAGATTGCCGCCATCGCCGCCGCCGTCGGTGTTATCGCGCTTCGGCGTATCGGGCGTGCCGACACGCGTCCCGCCGCCGTCGCCATATGGATTGTTTTTCGTCGTCATTCATGCCTCCTGGCAGAGCCCGATAGATTGGGCAATGCCCGTGCCCGACGACCGTTCGGTAATCCTCGAATCGCACGAAGAAGGCGTCACTCCGATCACCATCACCGGTGAGTGGGAGCACGCCCGTCTCGTTCGCCAGCCGCTTGCGCGCACGATAATGCGCCTGGGATTGCCGGCGGTCGCGTCCACGCTCCTCATGACGCTGTTCTTCACGGTCGATCTGCTCTGGATCGGCCGCTTTCTGGGCCCCGTCGCGCTCGCCGCCGCGACCGCGAGCGTGTTCTGGATCTGGCTCATCATCTCGATCGCGGAGCTGGTGAGCATCGGTCTTACGTCCCTTGCAGCCCGGCGGCACGGCGAGCGCAATCCTCAAGAGGCCTCGCGCGTCGTCGGTGAGGCGATGGTGTATTCGATCGTCCTTGGCTCGGCTGTCGCCCTCTTCGGAACGCTGCTGCTGGATCATCTATTCTCGGCGATGAACGTCGAGCCGGAGATCGCGGCCCTCGGGCGCCGCTATCTGGGCACCTATCTGCTCGGCGCCCCGCTCTTCTTTGGCTTCTTCGCCGTCGACGCCGGATTTCGTGCAAGCGGCGACACACGAACCCCGCTTGCCATCCTCAGTGTGTCGATCGCTGTTACCATGATCCTCGATCCGATTCTGATACTCGGTCTCGGTCCCGCGCCAAAGCTTGGAATCGAAGGCGCCGCCATCGCGACGGCGATAACGCGCACGTTGGCGTTCGGGTTGGGTGTGGTTGTTCTGTACAAGCGCCGCATGGTCAGCTTCGGACGTGTGCGGCGCGCGACGATCGCTGCGATCACACGCGTCGGCTTACCGACAGCGATGACGGGTGTTGTATTCTCGCTCATCTACATAGTGCTTACACGCAGCATCGCGCCCTTCGGAACCGCGGCACTGGCCGCGCTCGGAATCGGTCATCGCGTCGAGAGCTGGCTCTACACCATCAGCCTCGGCTTCGGCGCTGCGGTGGCTGCGATCGTGGGTCAGAATCTCGGAGCAGGCGAAATCAGGAGAGCGGAGAACAGCGGGTGGATCACCGTTGGATACGTAATGGTGCCCGCGGTGATACTCAGCATACTCGAGCTCACCATCGCACCCGACTTTGCAGGGATCTTCACGAATGATCCGGCGACGCAGATAATCGGCGCCGAGTATCTGCGAATCAGCGCGTTGTCGAACATGTTCCTCGGCGCCGAGATAGTATTGGAAGCGGCATTGGGAGGGTCGGGAACCACGCTCCCGCCAATGCTTACCTCGACCACGTTGACGGCGCTGCGAGTTCCGCTCGCGATATGGGCCGCGGCACGATTCGGAATCGTCGGTGTGTGGTGGGTGATCGTGCTGACGGCGGCGGCTCGCGGTCTCGCGATGGCGCTAATTTGGAAGAGTGGGGTATGGAAGCGGCGTGCGGTATTCGCGTGACGCTGTCGGCAGCGTCTACAATCACCCCGGCCGAGCAATGAAATACACATCCGCTGTTGCGCGCGTCACAAACCTCGTCGTCCTCACGATTGTCTGCGTGACCACAGTCGCGAGTACATTGCCGGCGCAGCTTCCCGATAGCTCGATCGATGCGTTTCACGATGCGACGATGCGTGCAAAGTCGGCGTTGGCGCGCGATGCCGGCAAGCTATGGGGATCGCGGCTCGATTCGGTCCCATGGCTGGGTGTCAGCGGCAAGACGATTCTACTCACGAGCGCCCCCGTCGGTGTGGTCGGATACACTCAGACGCGCGGTGTCTGGCAGGGCCCGCTGCCTGCGACGATAACGCCGTCGAATACTTCGGTAACGTGGGCCGGTCGCCACTGGGCCATGGTGCTGCTTCCCGTATATGGCGACACGCTTGGTGCTGAACGCTTGCTGATTCACGAAGCGATGCACGTGCTGCAACCAGCCGTGTTGCCGGCACCGTCGTATGAAGAGACCGGCGCCGGCTCGGGACTGTTGGACGAAGCGTCCGGCCGCTCCTGGCTGCGTCTGGAATGGAAGGCGCTCGCGACAGCGCTGCGTAGCAGTGGTGCGAGGCGCGACAGTGCGGTGCACGACGCTCTTCTGTTTCGTGCAGCGCGCTACGCCATCGCGTCTCCCGATGAAATAACGCGCGAGCGAGCGCTGGACGTGAAGGAAGGCATTCCGGAATACACTGGCTGGAAGCTATCCAACTCGCCGCGTGCGTCGTTCATTGCATCAGTGGATTCCGCACCGACGACGCTTCCGTCGTTCGTTCGCGCCTTCGAGTACTTCACCGGGCCTGCGTACGCGATGCTGCTCGACGACTACACCAATGGGCGCTGGCACCGCTCGCTCAGGAGTCATCCTGATTTGCAGTCGATGCTCGCCAGTGCGATTGCAGCGCGGAAATTTCCGGCTGAATCGCTCGTCCGGACAGCACTCATGGCAACAGCCGGGACAGCCGTGTCGCCAGCGGTCACACAAGCCGCACACTCCCGGGCTCAGATCTACGGCGGTCCGGCGATCGTCGCCGAAGAGAACATCCGATGGGCGAATCGCGAGCGCGAACTCGCCGCGTACCGTAAGGAATTTCTCGACAGTCCCACAGTGCGACTCCGGCCACACTCACTCAACGTGAGCTTCAACCCGCGCGGCCAGGCTTCGCTCGGCGCGTCGGGGACGGTGATGGCGAATCTTGCGTGGAAGAGCGCGGATGGTGCATCGCTCTCCGCACCATCCGGCGCGCTCATCAATCAATCGTGGACCGAGCTGCGCGTATCGCTCGGCGATGTACATCTCGAGCCTGGCGTCGTGAAGCAGACGACTACCATCAACGGCAACGGCTGGACGCTCGTGCTCATGCCCGGGTGGACGATCAGCGTCGATGGATCTTCCTTTGTCGTCACGCCGCCGGCATCGTAAACGCTACGCTGTCAAGCACCGGTAAGCGTTGATGGAACGTTGAACGTTCCGTCGACGACTTCGACAAAGTTGCGCTCTTCACGCAGGATGAAGCGCTTGCTCTGCGCCATGAGAAAGTTGTCACGCGATTCCTGATCGGTCTTGAGACGCGCCTTGTACTTCTCGTACGAGGCGAGACTGTCGAATGCGATGAGGCCCCACCCGATATCGTTCGTGCCTTCGTGCGGAAGAAAGTATCCAATCAGGTGGCCGCCGCACCTGGGGATGATCCGCCCCCAGTTCTCGGCATATGTTCTGAACGCGTCACGCTGAAACGGATCGATCTGGTAGCGGATGAAGCAGGCAATTGTCACTGATACTCCCGTGGTTTGCGGTGTTGACAGTACATGCCGGTGAAGCTTCAACAGGGCCAGCATCGCTGCGCCGGTTGCGATCGCTTCCCGCCGGCTGATCGGCTCGGACCATGGTTCGCTGACACGCACATGGGGAAATGTAGAGACACCATCGCGGCGACACTTCGATGGGGATCAAAATGTCGCCGCGGAGTATTTCAGGACCCAAGCGCCTCCGGGATAAACCGTTTGACCATTCCTGGCATCCAAGAGATATCCCGTGCGCGGCAGCCTCTGGCGGCCGCGCACCTCCGCACGTCTCGCAACTGCACCTCATGAACGCTCGCATCCTGTCCATCGCCATGCCCGCGCTCCTCCTGGCCGCTCCCACGATTGTCGCGCAGTCCGACAACGCTCGCCAGGTGAGCAGGAGCGTCCGGTCGATGAGGGCTGTACGTGCGACAGGCACGATCCACATCGACGGGGTGCTTGACGAGGCCGACTGGAACAGGGCGCCGGTCGCGGACGGCTTCATGGAGAGCTACCCGAACGTCAACAGCCAGCCGCCGAACCGCACTGAAGTGCGAGTGCTGTACGACGACAACGCCCTGTACGTCGGCGTCCGCATGTTCGACTCGGAGCCAAAGCTGATAGCAGCACAGTTGGCGCGTCGCGACGCAACAGGGATCTACTCGGACTGGCTGCATCTGATGGTCGGTACCTACTACGACCATCGTACCGCATACCGTTTCTCCGTAAACCCGCTCGGCGTGAAGAAGGACGTGCTCGAATACAATGACAACAGCGAGGACGTCAACTGGGACGCCGTGTGGGACGTCGCGACGCGCGTCGACTCGCTCGGATGGGTCGCGGAGTATCGCATTCCATTCTCGCAGCTGCGCTTTTCGTCGACCGAGCCCGTCGGTGGGCGCATCTGGGACATTCAGATCATGCGCGACATCGCGCGCCGCAATGAGCGCGACAGCTGGGCACCATGGACGCAGCAAAGCCCCGGATTCGTATCGGCGTTTGGCGAGCTTACCGGTGTAGATAGTATTCCAGCGCCACGCCGCCTCGAGATTCTTCCATACGTGAGTGCCGGACTGACTCGCGCGCCCGGGACTTCCGCGAATCCGTTCTTCAGATCCAACGACACCAAGTTCGCCGCGGGCGCGGACGTCAAGTACGGTCTCTCGAACGGACTCACTCTGACTGGTACGGTCAATCCGGATTTCGGTCAGGTCGAGGTCGATCCCGCAGTCGTCAATCTCACAGCGTTCGAAACTTTCTTTCCGGAGAAGCGACCATTCTTTCTCGAAGGCTCCGACATCTTCGCCTTCGGCACGGTACAGCGCAGCAACGATTACAACTCGCAGTACTACTTCTACTCACGTCGCATAGGTCGCGCGCCGCAGGGTAGTGCGGGAGGTCCGAACATCGCCTACGTCGATGCGCCGTCACAGTCGACGATACTCGGTGCGGCCAAGGTCACCGGCAAGACCGCGGGTTGGACGATCGGCCTGCTCGACGCACTCACGAACGAGGAAGACGCGGATGTGATGACGACGTCGGGTGCGCGGAGCACCCAACCGGTCGAGCCGCGCACCAATTATCTCGTGGGGCGGGTGCGCCGGGATTTCCGAGCTGGCAATACCGTGATCGGCGCAATGATCAGCTCGGTCGACCGATCGCTCGGCGACAGCTCACTCGCCGCCAACCTGCGCGGACGTGGAACGGTCGGCGGACTGGACTTCGAGCATGCCTGGGCCAACCGGGCGTGGGTGGTCAGTGGTTACGTATCGGAAAGCCAGGTCACCGGCACTGCAAAGGCCATAGCCGCGACGCAGTTGAGCAGTGCACGGTATTACCAGCAGCCCGACGCAAAGTATCTGCACTTCGATCCAACGCTCACGTCACTGACCGGGCACATGAGCGAGATCGCGCTGGCGAAGCGCGGAACGTGGTACGCATCGGTCGCGCTCAAGGACGTGTCGCCGGGATTCGAGATGAACGACATCGGCTTCCAGTCGCGTGTCGATTACCGCAGCGCGTCGACTGGATTCGGCTATCAGACTTCGAACGCTGACAGGATCTTTCGCTCCAAGTACATCGGTGGCGGCACCACCAGTGCGTGGAGCTACGATGGCACGTCGATCTTTCAGTCACCGTACCTCAGTACAGGCGCGACATTCACGAACATGTGGGGAGTGAGTCTTTTCGCTACCGACAATCCCACATATTACGACAACCGCCTCACGCGCGGCGGCCCGCTGATGCTCACTCCCCATTCGTGGTCAGTTGACCTGAGCGCAAACTCCGACACTCGGCGGCTCATAACGGTATCTCCGAGTCTGTCGCTGCGCGGTGACGCATCGGGTGCGACGGAGCGCACCCTCTCGCTCAGCCTGGACATGCGGCCGACTTCCTTCATACACGTGAACCTCGGCCCAAGCATGGACGTGGTGCACGGCACCGGTCAGTATGTCCGCGCCGTGTCCGATTCACTCGCCACGACAACGTTCGGCCGGCGCTACGTGTTCGCGAACCTGAGTCAGTCCACGCTCGCGATGGACACACGTCTGGACTGGACATTCACGTCGGAGCTCACGCTGCAGCTGTATGCACAGCCGTTCCTGTCGACAGGCAAGTATGCGTCGTTCAAACAACTGCGCGCACCGCGCAGCTACACGTTCGACGAGTACGGCAAGGACGTCGGAACGATCACGCGTACCGCGTCGGGTTACACCATCGATCCCGATGGTGCCGGAGCCGCGCCGGCGTTCGCGATCGGCGATCCCAACTTCAACATTCGGAGCCTTCACGGTGACGCGGTGCTGCGTTGGGAATACCGGCCTGGCTCCACGCTGTTCTTTGTCTGGCAGCAACAGCGCGATGGTTTCGAGCCCATCGGCGACTTTTCACTCGCGCGCGACGCGGGCGCGATCTTCCGTGCTCAGCCGACGAACGTGTTCCTGGTCAAGGTTGCATACTGGATGGGGCGGTAAAATCAGCCATATCTAGTATCAAATAGTTACTAAATGCGACGTCCCCAACAGCCACATCGCTGCCAGCGCCAGCAGGAAGTACGGCACCAACGCCGCTGCGCCGGCGTAATCCTTCGCCACCCTCTGTCCGAAAAACAGCGCGCACAGTGATATCCCGGACAGCACAGCCCCCCAGAACGCCACGTCGGGAATGTGCATGAACACGATCATCAGGAATCCGATGCCACTCAACAACCCGGACAGCGTCTCCAGAATCGTCATGGTCAGAAACATCGGTCCGACGGTCTTCGCGAGTGGGCTCTTGGCGAAGTGACCGATCAGGAAATCGAGATTCCCACGCCGGTCCACGATCTTGTCGATCCCTGATTGCAAAAAGAGGATCGCCAGAAACAGCGACGAGAGTGCCTGCAGGAGCCAGTAAGTCAGCATATCGAATGGATGCATGAGGCTTGAGAATACGCAGGGGCTGCCGTCAGTCAACAGGTGGAGGGGATATTGCGGGTTTAGATTGAACGATGCCTACCCGCGTCACCAACAAGAACACCCCCGACCCTGCAGCCGAGGACGAGACGTCACAAACCGGCGAGTCTGACCGTGCCGGCCAGTCCGGATTCGCCGCCCTTGGGTTGGACCCTTCCATCCTCGCAGCACTGACCGCACTGGGATACGAGGAGCCGACCCCGATCCAGACCGAAACGATCCCGGCGCTCATCGCGGGCAAGGATGTCCTTGGCCAGGCCGCCACTGGAACCGGAAAGACTGCCGCCTTCTCGCTCCCGATCCTCCAGCGCCTGCATGAGTCACACCGGAAGCATGGAAGCGGTCCCTATGCACTGATCCTCGCTCCGACTCGCGAGCTCGCGATGCAGGTCGCCGAGGCGATTCACAAGTACGGGAAGGCGATGGGCGTGTCGGTGCTGCCAGTGTATGGCGGTGCAGCGATGACGCAGCAGCTCAAGGCGCTCAAGCGTGGAGTGGACATCGTAGTCGCGACACCAGGCCGCGCGCTCGACCACATCCGCCGCAAGTCGTTGCAGCTCGGCGCCGTGCGCACGGTCGTGCTCGACGAGGCAGACGAGATGCTGGACATGGGGTTCGCCGAAGATCTCGAAGCGATCCTGAGCGAGACGCCTGCCGATCGACAGACTGCGCTGTTCTCGGCGACGATCGCACCTCGCATCGCCGCAATCGCGAACAAGCATCTCAAGAATCCGGTACGCGTAACCATCGCGCGCGACAAGACCAAGGCTGGCTCGGTTCCACGCGTCCGCCAGATGGCCTACATCGTTCCACGCGTCCACAAGATGACCACGCTCGGCCGCGTGCTCGACATGGAGAGCCCCAAGTCGGCGCTGGTGTTCTGTCGCACGCGCACCGAAGTGGATCAGGTCGCCGAGACGCTCAACTCGCGCGGATATCGTGCGGAGGCGTTGCACGGTGGGATGTCGCAGGAACAGCGCGACAGAGTGATGAAGAAGTTCCGCGCCAACACCGCCGATCTGTTGATAGCGACCGACGTAGCCGCGCGCGGACTGGACATCGGGCAATTGTCGCACGTTTTCAATTACGACGTTCCAACGTCGCCGGATGCGTACGTGCATCGCATCGGACGTACCGGGCGCGCCGGCCGAGAGGGCGTTGCGATAACGCTCGCCGAGCCACGCGAGCACCGGTTCCTGCGCAACATCGAGAACATCACCAAGCAGAAGATCGAGATCGCGACAGTCCCTACCGTCGCAGACATGCGCGTACGGCGCGTCGAGCTGACGCGTGCAACGTCTGCAGGAAATTCTGATTGGCGACGATTTGGACGAGTATCGCGGAGTCGTCGAGTCGCTGGCTGATGGCGATTACGACGTGATGGATATCGCAGCGGCGGCGGTGAAGATGGCGCACGAAGCGAGCGGCAACGACAAGCATGAAGCGGAAGAAGAGATTCCGGTTCAGCGTCCGCCAGCACAGCGCCCTTCGACTCCGCACGATCGTCCAGATGATCGCCCAAAGCGCGAAGGCAAACCTCCGCGTACCGTAGCAGGCACCAAGCGCAAGCCCAGTTGGGAAGTTGCGAAGATATACATCGGTGCAGGGCGCAAGGCCAAGATCCGTCCCGGTGACATTGTCGGAGCGATCGCGAACGAGCTGCAACTCGACGCAGATGTTATCGGTGCCATCGAGATCTACGATCGGTTCTCACTTGTCGAAGTCCCCGATGAAATAGCGGATGACATCGTCGACACGTTGCGCGCAACGCACATCAAGGGGAAGCGGGTTCCGATACGGCGGGATAAGGACGTGGTGGCGTAGCCGATCGCGGCGGCCTGTTGCGCGCTCACATCGTAAAACGCGCACCTGGCCGCTCGGGAGATGCAATTCCGACTCTTGTTGCGCATCTTCATCGTGACCTGGAGAACCGGATATGCGGATGCGATTCCGTTCTGCTAATTACCCTGGAGGTCAGCCGCCGGCCCATGGACTCGCGGCAGCTCTGCTCGCGCTCCTGCTTGTCGCGTGTTCGAGCTCTTCGATCACCGTTCCGCGACCGGCACCCAGCTTCAGCGTACAAACGGTGTCGCCAGATGAGGCGCAGTTGCTGTCACGCGTTACGGCGAGAGGCGACGTCGCCAGCGTCGTCGTAGCCGGCGTCGTCGTTGCACCAGACCCTCCCTGCGCGACTACAGTTTCAGCCGACGACAACCTCAGCGGAACCACTCTGACGGTGCGGATTATCACGACCGTCCCGGGACCTGGAGCCGGCACGTGCGCAGTGGCTCAGGACGGGCCGAACTACAGCTACATCGAAAGGTCACTCGCCATACCCGCCGGTAGTATACGAGTTGTAGTGAAGTACGTGGTGACGGGCGGTCAGACAGGGTCGAACGCTACGAATACAGGTTCGGTCGTCCTGGATCAGAGCGTCACGGTACCGTAGCGCAATAGTGACGCAATCCGCGCGTGCACCGCGCCGGATCATGCGCCGCAATCCGTCAGCAACAGTGAATCCCTCGCGTACTCGGCCAGGACGTGTATCTTTTGCGGCCTGAACCCACCTCTGGAATCACTGATGAGAGACCAGTCTGTCGGAGCCCTGTTCCTGATCACCGTTGTGTTCCTGAGTACGATCTCGCAGTCTCATCCTGCCCAGGCACAGGCCAGCACCGACGCCACGGTGCCGCGCGTCTATTCCGCGAGTGAAGTCGATACACACGCAAAACAAATTGGAGATGGAACGGAGCCGTTGTATCCGGACTCGCTCCGTCCATTGGGAATAGACGGCAAGGTATTGGCTCAATTCGTCGTCGACACGACAGGGCTCGTCGATACGACGTCAATCCTGACGGAAGCCTACGGCCAACCTCTCTTCGCAGCGTCAGTGCGACGGGCTCTGACGACGATGCATTTCGTCGTTGCACAGAAATCCGGTCATAAGGTCGCCGAAGAGATCGAACAGTCTTTTCTTTTTCACAAGGAAGATCCCGCGCCACCTGTTCCGCAAAGTGCCGTTTCCCGACTTGTGGATTCGATGATTCAGACGGGCGGATACAAGCGGCTGGGAGGGCCTGCGGCGTTTGCACCCGGAAGTGAGGTGCCGAGGTACCCCACGTCGCTCGTACGCGCCGGCCTCGCTGCGATCGTGTACACGACGTTCGTGATCGACACGACGGGCAAGATCGATCCAACGACGTTCAAGGTCACTTCGGTGAAGACGTGGCGGGACCGCCCCGCACCGTATCATGACGTCCTGACAGGTCCCGACATTGACGATGTCGCACCTGAACAGGCATTCACGCAAGCGGTACTCGCCCAGGTCCCGCACATGCGTTTCATTCCTGCACGAATAAATGGTAGAAACGTCAGGCAGCTCGTAACGCAGCCGTTCACATTCACCATATTGCCGTGAGGTGGCCGGTTACGCACGTCTAGTGTCGTCCGGCGTCCCCGCATCACGGAAGGTTGATCATCGGCACCCATAATTCGCCGCCGATAGTATCATCGATTCGGATCCAGCGTCCTGTCGATCGCGACCTTCGCATCTTCCAGATGAGCGCGCGTCGCCGCGTCCGCCGCACGCGGTAGGGCGGCAACAATCTCCGCGCGTAGTGCAACCAGCTCCGCCCGCATCGCCGCGCGCGCGTCGGCCATCGAGGCGGGCGTGCTCGCAGGTCGTTGATTACGTGAGTTCGGCGTAAGCACGATGGTGAATCCATCGCCATGCGATCCGTTGATCTTTGCGTCCAGTTGATCCAGATACGATCTCTGCAGGTTGCGGCGATACACGTCGATGGTGACGCTGCGATCACCAAGCTCGGTCCAGATGCCGTGCCGAATGTCGGAGAGCATCTCGGGTAGCGTGTACACGTCGCCACCGCGCGATGAGATCTCGATCATCCGCTGCACGCGTGCGTCTTCCAGCAACGTGTGAAGGATTCGCGCCTGCGCGTCGTTGATCCGCGACAGCGATCCGTTCGCCTCGATACGACTCGTCACGGCATTGTCCAGAAAGAACGTCGGCGTGTGAAAGACGTGCGCGTTCAGGAACTGTATCGCTTCGATCTGACGCGCACGCGACACGGGCGTGTATACGGCGCCGGGCTGTGATCCGTACTTCACCCGCGCAGTCGCTCCGCCGATGATGTTTGCGACATGACCCATCTCGTCCGACCACTGTCCTACGAGCCTGCCGTAAATCTCTTCCAGATCCGAGTTGTCCTCACCGGCTTTCTGCGTCACGCGCAGCAACATGGGCATCGTGCGCTCGATGTTCCTGAGCCCATAGCCGGTCGACTTCACCGCATCGGCGTCGCCAACCGCCTCCACCTCGTCACCAGGATCCGGGTTGTCCGCGCGGGACTCGGCGAGATGACCGAATCTGTACCACGGAACGCTGTCCTGCATGCGCGCGATCGAATCGAGCGACGGCCGCTCCTGTTCCGGGGTCGTTGCACCGGCGATCGGAGTGTAGCCCCACATTATCGCGTACTTGTCGTACGGCCCGACGCGCGGCACGAGATCGTTCACGTCGATCGAATCTTCCGGCTGCGCGACGTAATTGTACCGCGCGTAATCCATGATGCTCGGCGTATGTCCCATGCGATGGACCCAGGTGCGCGAGCGCACGGAGTCCGCCGGATACATCGAGCTCGCCTTGAAGTTGTGGGCGAGGCCGAGCGTGTGACCGATCTCGTGCGCGACCACGTACTCGACCATGCGGCCCATCAACGAATCCGGCATCGGCCAGTGCTGCGCTCGCGGATCGAGCGGCGCCACCTGCGTGAAGTACCAGTCGCGATTGAGGTTGAGAACGTTGTGGAACACGCGGATCGAACCGTTCAGAATCTCACCCGTGCGCGGATCCGCGACGTGCGGACCGACCGCATTCTCCGACCGTCGATGGAAGCCAGCGAATCACCGTGTGACGCACGTCGTCCGGCGACCAGTCGGGATCGTCGGTCGGCGGATCCATCGGTATGATGGCGTTGCGAGAAACCTGCTGCCTCGAATGCCGGCTGCCAGTCGAGGACGGCCTTCCGGATCCATGGTTTCCATTGCTCCGGTGTCGCAGGATCGATGTAATACACGATCGGCTTCACCGGGTCGGACACGCCAGCGCCCGGATTCTTCTTTTCGAGACGCCACCTGTTGATGTACTCGCGCTCCACTGAACGGTATTGCTTTGTGCCGTAGTCGGTACGCGTGACGCTCAGAAATCCGATGCGATCGTCAGCGAGACGCGGCAGCATCGGCTCGGTCGGAAGACGCACCATGCTCCAGTGCGCGAGCACGCTTATGGCCGACCGCTCCTGCGCGGATGGACGATCCGCCGCTCGGCTGTGGTATCCCGGTCTGGGTCGCCTCGATCTCGACGTTGTCCGGGAAACGCGATCGCGTTCTCGATGTACGAGCGCTTCTCATCCACCTGCCCGTGAATCGCCGCGAATTCCGGAACGTCGGTGGTGTAGAGACGCGTCACGTCGATCACCGCCGCGCTGTCGGGTCCGTATGCGGCGACGTCGAATATTGCAATGATGGGTGCGTAGCTTCCCGACTGCACTGCGCGATAGATCGGCAACGAGGTGTCGGCCATGATCGCGAACGACGGCGATCGTAGTATCACGCGATTCCCGGAGCGCTCCCATCTGAGAGTGCGCTCGCCGAACTCGTCACCGCCGTAAGCTCCGAATGGGTTGTTCGCGTCGACCGCGGCCGTGCGTGCGTACCGACCCACCAGCAGCATGTCGCGATTCAGCTCCTTCGCCGGAATCTCGAAGTACAGCGTGTCGCCAACGCGGTGGGTCTTGAACAGTCCGTCGCGCGTCTTTGCGTTCTTTGTAATGACCTCAGCGTACGGCTTGACCGAAACGTGCGGTCCGCCGGCTCTGCCCGAATCTGCTCCCGTCGTGTCGGTCGTCGATGCAGCCGGCGTCGGAGCAATGCTCGGCGATGGCATGCATGCGGAAACGACGAGCGATGCCAACAGAGACGCGAGGAGAGGCGCGAGCGGTCGAAGCGGCGGCCGGATGGCGCTTTTTGAGACGATCATCGGCTACTGTTACACGCCAATTTTCTGACCGGGTCCTCGCGGCCTATTCGAGCGAGGTTACTGCCATGCCCATGGAGTGGTACCCCTTGTCCACGTACACGGTGCTTCCAGTGATCCCGCTCGCCAGTGGTGAGCACAGGAACGCCGCGGCGGTCCCAACTTCGTCAGCCTCGAGCTTCTGCGGTAGTGCCGAATTCTGGGAGCAGTACTCCACCATACGCTCGATAATCCCGATCGCGCTGGCAGCGCGCGACGCATATGGCCCGGCTGAAATGGTGTTTACGCGATGACCATATCGCCGCCCGACCTCGTACGCGAGCACCCTGGTATCACTCTCCAGAGCCGCCTTTGCCGACGACATCCCGCCGCCATACCCTGGGATTGCACGCTCCGATGCCATGTAAGTTAGCGACAGAAACGAGCCACCATCGCGCATCAATGGCGACAATTTCGACGTAAGCGCGATCATCGAATATGCGCTCACGCTCACTGCGGTCAGATAGCCACTTCGGCTTGTGTCCAACAAGGCCTTTTTGACTTCGGGTCCATTGGCGAGCGAATGGACGACGATGTCGAGCGGCCTGTCGCCGAAGTCAGCAACGAGCCTGGTCGCCATTCCTTCTATGGAAAAGTCCCCCGTCTCCTTGTAGCGCTTGTTGGTCCGGACGTCCTCCGGGGCATCGGCGAGGGTGTCGTAGGCGGCGTCCAGCGGATAGATGCGCTCGAATTCCAGCATGGAGCCATCGGGCATCCGGCGAGCCTCATCCATCTTCCCACGCTCGAGCAGATTAAGGAAAATCGTCAGCGCGGGCGGCCAGGTTCCTACGCAAACCGTCGCGCCAGCCTCGGCAAGTCTCTTGGCGATCGCGAAGCCGAATCCGCCATCATCGGCCACGCCCGCAACGAGGGCACGCTTGCCCGTGAGGTCGATATTGAGCATTGGCATAAGATAGTATCTTCCTCGTGTGGCCACCCCGTCCGGCATCTTCATACTCGGCGAGCTGACCGGCGCTGTGGCCGACGAGATCCAGGCGGTCATCGAGCGCCACGATCCCAAGCTCGGCAGCGGACGGCGGCCGCATCTGACTCTCGCGGGCTCGTCCGGACTCGGGCCGATGGCGGCGGATACGCCGGTGGAGCTGATGCGCGAGCGGCTGGAGCCGATCACCAGCACGACGCCCCCGATCGAGCTCGTACTAGGAAAGCCTGAGCGTTTTCCCGCGACCCAGATCGTGGTGTTGCCGATCACACCGCGCGGCCCGATCCGTGCGCTCCACGACCGGATCGGCGCGAGCGGACTGCACTTCGCACGCCCACGATTCGCCTTCTCGCCCCATGTCACGCTCAACCTTTACAAGACTCTCACGAGAGAGGCGCTCGATTCGCTGCTCGCCGTGCGCGTAACAGAACCTGTAACTCTCGACAGGCTGCGGATGTATTACACGAGCGAGCCGAACATCTCGCGCCTGTTGCTCGAGTTGCCGCTGACTGGAGCAACGAAGTAGGATGCGTTCGAACGAGCCGTCATTCCCGCTTTCGCGGGAATGACGAATGCGTATGCCGTTTTCGCGGGAATGACGATTCTCTTTTCACTCCGAGGATTCAATGCAGATTCTGGTTCAGGTGCTCTGCTCCAAAGGTGGAAGCCTCCGCGAAGCGATCGCCAATGACAAGCGAATCGACAGGTTCGGTCTGCGTGTCACGAGCGAGAAGCAGCCTGGCCGTCAACCTGGCTGGATGAAGCTTCACAGCGCCGACTCCGCGCGTGGAGCGCTCAACGTCGAGTGGGATACACAATCTGCGGTGTTGAGCGCCCGCGTCATTACAAAAGGATCGAAAAAGCCGAGTCCGATCGTCGGCGACTTCGTGAACTACCTGCTGGCGCGGCACGGTAGCAGAGTGCAATCCATGACAACGGCGTACCGCTGAACACCAGTGAGCTCGATGAAACGCGATCCAACTGAACGCCTGCGTGCGCTATGCCTGGCCCTACCCGAAGCGCATGAAGTCGAAGCGTGGGGCGAGCCGACGTTTCGGGTGCGCAACAAGATCTTCGCGATGTATGCTTCCGCCGCAACTCATCACGGTGGCGGCCGTACAAGTGTGTGGTGCAAGGCGAAGCCTGTCACGCAGGACATGATGATCAGAGCGGAGCCGAACCGGTACTACTCACCACCTTACGTGGGGCCGAAAGGGTGGGTCGGAGTGTGGCTGGATAAATCACCGGATTGGAATGCGCTGGAAGGACTTCTACTGGACGCGTACAGAATGACCGCGCCGAGGAGATTGGTCGCGCAATTGGATGACGATGCCTGACATGGTAATTCGTCTTACGAAGCGCCGAGATGGGAGTGTCGTGCTGCGATGTGATCGTGCTGACGGGACAGCGACATGGCAGCGGCAGAACGGGCAGCTCTCGTCGGTGTTTCCATTCCACGACATGACTCACTATGTAGTCGAGACCGAGCTTGGCTTTCGCTCCGGGTTCTTCGGCCTCGTAGCGGATGGTTGGGACATCAACGATACTGGCGGGAAGAGTCCGCGTGGCCCACTGCCCCTCGAGGCCGTTGTTGTCGAGCAGGTGGTTGGATTGTTCGACGTTCAACGCTCGCTCGGCGTCGAATGGACCGCGGATGAAGTGAACGAGCACGCCCGGACGTATGTATCTGGCAGAGGCGGTCCGGAGCTGCGACCGCTTACAGGCGAAGAAATTGCGAGAGTGCGTGCGCGCGTCCAGCAGCTGGTCCAGCGCTGGAAGGAGATGGCGCCGGACGAAACTCTCGAGCTACCATTCAATACAGGAATAGCGTGACGCAATTCACGAAGCAGTTCACGAGGCAGTTCACGAAGCAGATTACATGGATCACGTTCGCCGCGATGGCGTTTGCCGCCTGTGCGCCGGCGACCAAGTCTGTCGTCACAGCGCCGGAGCCTACGCCACCGCCTCCGGTCGCCGCGCCTCCGGTCGCCGCGCCTCCGGTCGCCGCGCCTCCGGCGCCGACGCTTCAACCAGCTGTCACGACTTCAGGAGTGCGCACGGCGCCGCGCAACTGGCAGTTGCTGGATGATTCCATCGATCATTATCCGGGCATAAGCCTGCTGCGTGCGCAGCGCGAGCTGCTCAACGGCAAGGCTCCGAGGCAATCTGTTGTCGTCGCCGTGATAGATGGGGGAGTGGATACCGCGCACGCGGCGCTCAGGACGCGACTCTGGACGAATCGAAAGGAAATCGCTGGCAATGGCAAGGATGACGATCACAACGGCCATGTGGACGACGTGCATGGCTGGAACTTCATTGGCGGCGCCGACGGCAAGGACGTCCAGTACGACACGTTCGAGCTCACCCGCATGTTCGTCCGCTGTGCCGGAACGCCGCAGACTGTAACCGAGCGCGCAATGCCCGCGATCGATTCGACAACATGCAGCAAGGTATCGGCGGATTACGCAAGGAAGAAGACCGAGATCAATTCCACGCTCGATCAGATGCGGACAATCGATGCAGTGATGAAGCGTGCATTGCCGATTCTGGCGCAGGCGGCTGGAACGGACAGTCTCACTCCGGCAAATGTTGAAGCGCTTGCAGCCACGTCGCCGCAGGTCGTTGCGGCGCGCGGACTCTATCTGCAGCTCGCGCAGCAGGGGGCGACGCCGGAAGCTGTAACCGAGGCGGTAGACGAATACAGTGTGCAGTCGCAGTACGGATTGAATCCGGATTACGACCCGCGCACAATCGTTGGCGACAACTACGCAGATCTGTCACAGCGCAGCTATGGCAATACGGATGTGACAGGGCCTGATGCGAAACACGGTACGCACGTAGCCGGCATAATTGCCGCGATGCCGCAGGATGGTGTCGGTATTGAAGGAGTCGCGTCAGCTGCGTTGATCATGCCTGTTCGTGCCGTGCCGGATGGCGACGAGCGCGACAAGGACATCGCGAACGCGATTCGGTACGCGGTGGACAACGGCGCACGCGTGATCAACATGAGCTTCGGCAAGCCGTACTCACCATTCAAGAGCGCCGTCGATGCTGCAGTGAAATATGCGGACGCGCACGGAGTGCTCATGGTTGTCGCCGCAGGGAATGACGGCGCGAGCCTCGACACCGCATCGAACTTTCCGACGCCGGAGTATACAGGCGGCGGTCGGGCGGCAAACTGGATAGAAGTTGGCGCGTCATCGTGGCGCGGCGGTGACACGCTCGCGGTCGCGTTCTCGAATTACAGTCATGACAAGGTCGATGTGTTCGCGCCGGGCGAGGACATTCTGTCGACGGTGCAGGGTGGTGGCTATGAACGGCTGAGTGGTACGAGCATGGCGGCTCCAGTCGTGACGGGATTGGCGGCGTTGATCATGTCGTACTACCCCAACCTCACAGTGGCGCAGGTGCGGCGGATAATCCTCGATTCGGCGACTCGGTACAATAGCGCTTCGCTGGTGCCCGGCAGTAAATCCGGTGAGACTGTTCCGTTCGCGTCGCTATCTGTGACAGGCGGCATCGTAAACGCGTACAACGCACTGAAGATGGCGCAGCAACGGCAATGAAGAACTGGACGCGACGTGACGTAATCAAGGGCGGTGTGGGGATCGCCATCGGCTCGACGCTGTCGCCTGCAGTCACCCGGGCGATGGACCACGTTGCTGGCGCCGACCGGGGTCTCCGTTCATCGGCGGACAGCGACGGTCCCCGCGAGCGCCTCCTGGTTGACCGCAACTGGAAGTTTCACTTCGGACACGCTTCCGATCCAACGAAGGACTTCGGATTCGGCAGCAACGAGGCGTTTGCGAAGGACGGCGAGATATTTCCTGAAGTCGCCGAACAGAAGTACGATGACTCTCAGTGGACCGCGGTGAATCTGCCGCACGACTGGGTAGTGGACCTTCCGTTCGTGAACGACCGTCACGTTCGCGGACATGGATACAAGCCCGTGGGCCGAGGATATCCCGAAACGAGCATAGGATGGTATCGCCGCAGCTTCGACCTTCTCGCATCCGACGTGAACCGCCGTATCTCACTAGAGTTCGATGGTGTCTTTCGTGACGCGATCATAGTTCTCAACGGACACCTGCTCGGCCGAAACCTCAGCGGATACGCTCCTTTCAGCTATGACGTCTCTGATGTCGCGAATTTCGGCGGTCCGAACGTACTCGTGGTGCGGGCAGACGCGACAGAATACGAAGGATGGTTCTACGAAGGCGCAGGCATCTACAGGCACGTGTGGCTCGTCAAGACGAGCCCGCTGCACGTACCGCAATGGGGAGCCGTAGTGCGATCTGAGCTTTCAGCGGACAACGGAGCTGCAACATCGGCGCTTCTCACCATCGCGACCGATGTTGCCAACCATGCCGATGCCGCCGTTACGTATCGCGTCGTTTCGGATATCCGCGATCGATCCGGAAGAACGATCGCCACTGCGCGGAGCACACTGGCTCACACAAACGGGTGGTCACAGTCGACGATCACGCAGACCGTGAACGTACCGCGGCCGGACCTCTGGTCGGTCGAGACGCCGCACCTTCATACGCTCCTCACAACGATCGTCGACGATCGTGGCAGAGTTGCTGATAGCTACGAGACGACCTTCGGCATTCGCAGCATACACTTCGACGTGGACAATGGTTTCTTTCTGAATGGGGTTCGCGTCGCGCTCAAGGGTACGTGCAACCATCAGGATCACGCAGGCATCGGGTCGGCTCTTCCCGATGCCGTGCAGAACTTTCGCATCGCGAAGCTCAAGGAAATGGGGTCGAATGCATATCGTACATCACACAACCCACCGACACCGGAGCTGCTCGACGCTTGCGACCGGCTGGGAATGCTCGTGCTCGACGAAACCAGAATGTTCTCCTCACAGCCTGAGGGCCTGAGTCAGCTCGAGCGAATGATCCGGCGCGACCGCAATCATCCGAGCGTATTCGCCTGGTCGGTCTCGAACGAGGAGTGGGATTCGCAGGGCACGACAGTGGGAACCCATGTCGCGCACACGATGCGCCTTCTGGCAAGGAGTCTCGATCCGTCCCGACCTGTCACTGCAGCGGTGGACAGCTCGTACGGCAAGGGAGTCATGTTGTCGCTCGACGTGCAGGGGATCAACTACATGCGCGAGAGCATTGACGTGCTGCACAGAAACATGCCGAAGCTTCCGCTCTTCGAATCGGAGACCGCGAGTGCGTTTGCCACGCGCGGCATCTACGCGAAGGATCCGGTGCACGGCTACGTCAGCGCGTACGACGTCAACAAGCCGGGTTATGGAGCGACGGCGGAGGAATGGTGGAAGTACACGGTAGCGCGCCGTTGGCTTGCAGGCGGTTTTGCCTGGACAGGTTTCGACTATCGCGGCGAGCCATCGCCATACGACTGGCCGTGCATCAGCTCACACTTCGGAATCATGGACACCTGCGGCTTTCCGAAAGACACCTTCTACTATTATCAGGCTTGGTGGGGTGCCAGCCCGGTGCTGCACCTGTTTCCTCACTGGAACTGGACCGGAAGCGAGGGAAAGGAGATCGACGTCTGGGCTCACAGCAACCTCGATCGTGTCGAGCTCTTCCTCAATGGCGCGAGCGTGGGTGCGCAACCCGTCCCCGCACAGGGGCACGTTTCGTGGAAGGTCCGGTACGCTCCCGGCACGATCGAGGCACGAGGTTACAGGAATGGCGAGGTGGTGAAGTCGGTGAAACGTGAGACGACCGGCCCCGCAACGCGCGTGATACTGCACACCGACCGGGAATGGATCTCCGCTGATGGTGAGGATGTCGTGATGGTCGACGCGCAGGTCGTCGACGATCGGAATCGGACTGTAGATGACGCGGACGCCGAGATCTCGTTCGTCGTAACCGGTGGTGGTACTATAATCGGAGTCGGGAATGGCGATCCAAGCAGCCACGAGCCGGACAGGGCCACGCGACGGAAGCTGTTCAGTGGACGGTGTGTTGCGATCGTTCAGGCAACCCTCAGCGCCGGTGCGATCCATATCGACGCGTCATCGCAGGGTCTTGCCGGCGCAACCGCGATGATAAGCTCCCGCCCGTCAACCCCGCGAGCGAGTGTGTGAGACGAGTCATCGCGTGCGCTCCATGCACTGTCGCTCATGTTCGGAGATCCACCACCGGTGTTCCCGGGACCGTCTGTGCGTATTCGATAATCAGCCGATCCGCCGTCATCAGAGGGATGTTGTTGATCTGCGCTGTGGCGATAAGCATGCGGTCAGCCGGGTCATTGTGAACCGTTCCAGCGAGACGCGTGCTCAGCAGGAGGATCTCGCGATCAAGTGGAAGATAACGGATCCCGGGCGCGCGCTCTGCCCGCTGTAGCCATACTGCTGCGTCCATCGATAGCGTGATTCTTTGCTTCGCGGCTTTCACTGCCACTTCCCAATACGAGATGTCGGAAACGTGGAGACGCGACGCTGCGCCGACTCGATCGAGCAACCGAATGACGTCAGCAGTGAGTCGAGCGGTATCGCCTCCCAGGTGCCACACCCAGATGTGTGTGTCGAGTAGAAGCGGACCGTCGTAGTCGGCAAGATCAGTAGCGCGCAAAACACTGGAAGACCTGGCACGAGATGGCCTCACGCCAGGTCACCCCATGAGTCGAAGTCAGGTGCGACGATGTCCTCTTCAGCGATGACAGTCCCGCTCATAAAACCAAATGCACTCGGCATTGCCACTTCTGCTGCGACTAGCTTGGCCACGGGTTCTCCATACTTCGTCACAATGATTTGCAAACCCCGGTCTCGCACATCGTCGAGAAGCTGGAGACATGTATCCTTGAACACGCCTGCCTTCACTTCCATCACTGCACGCGATGACAGTGCGGTGGACGGTGCGGGGTACCCTCGCGATCCATGTCGTGATTTTTTTGGCATGCACGATCCTCCTATTAGCCATAATATTGCAGCTATAGCCATAAATATATGGCCACATAATCATCCTGTCCATATTCGATTCATCTCAGTTCCGTAAAAACGGCTGAATGTGGGCGATCCCCGCTCAGGGAGATGCGAAGCCGGGAAAGCAAACGGCCACCTGAAGGGGGTGGCCGTCCAATAACTGCAGCACGCTGTTGGCGAGCCTATTTGATCGCTCCGGCGCTCCTGAGCGCTCCCGTTCCTCCGACAATCGGCAGGCTGAACGAGCTGCCGTTGAGATCGACGGTGAGCTCGGTCCCCGCCTTCGGCCACAGTGTGAACTCGGGATCGCTCGACATGATCATCACGCCAATCTGCTTGCCCGCCGGAATGAATTCGTCGTCGGGCTCGATGTCGAACGTCATGTTGTAGAACTTGCCGGGGATGAGCTTCTCGCCGGGCAACTTCGAATCGTAGTTGCCACCGTGCGTGAGCGACCTGTAATTCTCGGGATCTGCCCAGCCGCGCGTGATGAGCCCTTCCTGAATCGACGTGCCGATGGTGGTCGAGTCGAACGGAAGCTGCACGAGCCATACTGTTAGATTCGCAGCGGGTTTGCTGAAAGCAACGCGCAGCGTGATGCGTGACGTTCCCGATATGTGAACGGTGTCGGTGAGTGGTGCAGTCGCGAACAGCAATCTGTGCGGCGACTGCGCTGCCAACGCGAGCGCGCTCCCGCTGAACGAGACGTCGTCGATCAGCTTCTCGTTGCCATCGTTCTTCGGTGCTACGAGACTGAGACTTCCGACTGAATTTCCGTTACCGACCGGATGCAGCACAACCTGCACCGATCCCGGCACGGGGAACGAAGCGTACGGAGTTGGAGCAGTGCGTGGAGGACGGGGACCACCGCGTCGACCGCGCTGCACGGGAGTGCCAGCGGCTATCCGTGCCACCTCGGCTTTCGCCTGCTCGGCCTGTGCCGCTTCTTCATGAACTATCCATACTGGCGGTGCTTTCTCGACACCATTGTCGACGCCGTAGAGGTAGTGACTGAACCACTGGTTCACCATGTCATCTGGCGGGTTCCCGCCGTGTCCGCCCTGATGGAAGTAAGCGGAGACGGGAAGACCATCAGCCTTCATCTCATTGTAGATGCGCACGCTGTGCTCGGGCACCACGTTCCAGTCGTTGAATCCGTGTGCCAGCAGTACGGCAGCCTTGATGTTCTTTACGAATGGAAGAAGATCGCGCTTCGCCCAGAAGTCGTTGTAGTCGCCCGTCGCACGATCACGTCCGCCGGCTGCTGCGAACAGTCCATCGCGATATGTAGCATTGCAATACGCGCGCTTTGCAGGGTCGCCGCTGTGAATGAAGTCGTAGACGAAGTCGATGTCCTCGCCAAGCCATCCGCCGGGATGGCGGACGAGACCGTTGGTGCGATAGTAGTGGTAGTACGACGTGTTCGGTGAAACTGGAATGACTACCTCGAGTCCCTTCACACCGGTCGTCGCAGCGGCGAGCGGAAGCGTCCCGTTGTAGGACGTTCCGATCATCCCGACCTTGCCGGTGGACCAGCTGGCCTTCACTTCTTCATTGCCGGTCTCGGTCGTGTAGCCCTTGGCGCGTCCGTTGAGCCAATCGATAACGGCCTTTGGCGCCATGCGCTCGGGTGTGTCGCCGACAGTCGGACATCCCTGCGACAGCCCGGTGCCGGGCGCCTCGGAATGCACGACTGCGAAGCCGCGCGGGACCCACTCGTTGATCAGGTCGTTGGAGATCCGGGGACGGACGGGCTTGAATGGAATCTCGGGTTGATGCTCGCGCTGAGTTGGCGTCGCGCCAACTTCCTGCTTGACGTTCCAGAGGTACTGTCTGGGACCCGACGTGCCAGCGAAGTAGGGGCTGGATTCGTAGACGACGGAGACCTTGAGTCCCTCCGTGTCCGTCTGTCGCGGGCGAGTGACGTCCACGTGCATGCGGTCAGGCTTGCCGTCGCCGTCGGTGTCGAAGCCGGTCTCGACCCAGAGCTCCTGGCGGACCCAGGTGGTGGAATCCTGAAATCCGGGGACGATCTGGGCCATGCCGTCCTTGAAGACGGGGACGGATCTGTCCTGGGCGGCAGCGGTGTGTGGAAGAATGACACCGAAAGCAGCAATGGACACCAGTGCGGCGGCCCCGCGAGCGGCGCTGTAAATCATGGAACGGCGATCCCGAGATTGCATCCAAGTCACCTGAGCGAGAGGACGGAAATGGAGATTGTCGGACTGGTCGTCTGTCCGAAGTATTCTTATTCTTCAACAACGGATAAAGTATACGATTCGTTGTAATGAGCCGCGGATCGGCGGGGTTGGGCGGCGGCCCATATGGCCGCTGAGTTGGGTCAGGTTATCATTGGAACGAACCAGCCGACCCACCAACCTCCTCACTTTTCGCCATGAGTCTCGCGTGACCGACAAGCCAACGAATCTGCGCCCCACCACTCTCATCGAGGCGCCGCGGCTGAGCGAGCGGCTGGGTGCAACGGTGGTTCTCGCAAGCGAGACATTTCAGTACACGGGCAGCTTCAAGTTCCGCGCAGCGTATAACGTAGCTAGCTCGGTGCCGCACCCGATGATCATCACGGCGAGCAGCGGCAACTTCGGTCAGGCGACCGCTCTCGCGTGCAAACTGACCGGCAAGCGTTGCATAGTCGTGATGCCGCAGAACTCGGCGCGCGTCAAGGTCGATGCAGTGATCGCATACGGAGCAACTGCCGAGCTGATCGACACGACCGTCATCACGCGCGAAGCTCGCGTCGCGGAGCTCGCGGCGCAGTATCCGGAAGCCTACATCGCAAGCGCATACAACGATCCACTGGTAATCGCAGGAAACGCAACGCTGGGACGCGAGCTTGCCAACGCGCCATACTCCTTTGATGCAGTCGTCGTTCCGATCGGCGGCGGCGGACTATCGTCCGGCATCATTCAGGGATTACGAGAATCCGGAAGCCAACTTCCGGTATTCGGCGCCGAGCCGCTCCTTGCAAACGATGCAGCGCAGTCACTCCGCGCAGGACACATCGTCGTGAATGAGCACGAGCCGCAGTCCATCGCGGACGGCGCGCGCACACGCTCACTCGGCGCGCACAACTGGGCGATTCTGCAGCACGGACTCGCCGGCATCATCGAAGTTCCCGAACTGCAGATCACCGAGGCCGTGCGATTGCTCTTCTCGCTCGCCAATCTCAAGTCGGAGCCGACAGGTGCGTTGACCACCGGTGCGATGCTCGCCGACGCGTCGCGTTTTTCAGGCAAGAGCGTGTGTCTGATCGTCAGCGGCGGTAACGTTGATCCGGCGCTGTACGGCAGGATCCTCGCTGGAGAAATCTAGCGATTACGGTATACGCACTGCGTGTAAAACAGCGGGGTCGAGAATGAACTGATTCTCGACCCCGCTGTTCATTCGACCGCTCTCAAGTACTCACGAGCGGCTCACGTGGTTACTGCGAGACCTTCCCACCCTTCTTCGTGGAAGCGATGAAGTTCGCGATGTCCGACTTCAGTTGCTTCGCCGAGGCCTGGTTGAGATAGGCCATGTGACCGCTCTCGTAGTACTTGAACTCGACGCGATCGCTGTACGTCTTGTCGAAGCCGAGGTGGTCGAAGCTGTACTCTGCGTTCGCGAACGGTGTCGCGGTGTCGTAGTAGCCGGCGCCGACCATCACGTGAAGGTACGGATCCTTTGCCATCGCGGTGCGCAGGTCTTCGATCGTGCTGGGGTATCCGGCGTAGCCACCGGGGCCCCAGTCCCAACGCCCGCTATGGCCGCCCATGTAGTACTGCAGGTTGCTGGAGTAGCCGAGGTCTTCGTGCAGGTAGCGCATGAAGGCGGACATGAATGCGCCGGACGGTGCGACGTCCGACGGATCGTAGTCCTGGCGCGTGCTCGACGCGTTTCCGTTGATGCCGATCATGCGACTGTCATAGCGACCCAGCATCTCGCGCTGATCGCGCAGCAGCTCAGTGCGGAAGGTGCCTGCGTCGATGCGGAGATTCGTGTTCAACACAAACTGCTGCGACAGGCCCGTGAGTCGCGCAACCTTCTGCGCAACAGCCGTACGCTCGGCCTGTGTCAGTTTGTTGCCCTTGGCGAGCGCGGTCATGTAGTCACCGAACGCGTAGTCGCGCGACTGCTGCACAACCTGTTGCAGCGTCTGACTCTGCAGATCGGACGGGAGCTTCTTGTGGTACCACGCTGTAGCCGTGTAGGTCGGCAGGAATGTCGAGTAGCCGATGTCGTTCGTCGCAGACGGGGCGATGTACTGCAAGTCGAGTACGGTGCCGAGCAGCATGACACCATTGAGCTCGATGCCTTCAGCCGACTGCAGCTGCGACGCGAGGCCGGCCGAGCGGAATGTGCCGTAGCTCTCGCCGAACAGATACTTGGGTGACTGCCAGCGCTTGTACTTGTCGAGGTAGTCGCGGATGAACTCGCCGAACATCGCGATGTCGTTCTGCGTGCCGGTGAAGTCGGTTTCCTTGACACCCTTCGCGGGGCGTGAGTAGCCGGTCATCATCGCATCGACCTGAACGAGATCGGTAACGTCGAGCGGGGAGTTCGGATTGTCGACCAGGTTGTACGGAGGCGCGGGCTGTGATCCGTTCGGGCCCATGTCGGGGTGCATCGGTGCCATGATGCCCATGTCGAGCCAGAGTGACGCCGAGCCGGGTCCGCCGTTGAAGAAGAAGGTCAGCGGGCGCGTCGCTGCGTCTTCCTGATCCTTGGTATAGGCGATGAAGAAGACCGATGCCTTGGGCTTTTCGTTTTCGTCGCGCAACACCATGGTACCGGTATGCACCGTGTAGCTGATCGACTTGCCATTGATGCTGGTTGTGTGATGGGTCGTCGAAATTTTCTCGATCGCCGGCACGCCGAGCGTGTCCGCGGTCGTGTCTGCTCTGGCACCACGCTGGGCTCCAGGTGTTGCGGCAGCTGGTGCACCCGGTGGACCACCGGGCCGGGGGCGCTGAGCCGAGACTGTTCCTGCGACGAGTAAGGAGGCTGTGGCGCTAAGCAACAGCTGGCGCATCTGCATGACGAATTTCTCCAGGTAGTGGTCCACACGGGCACTTAAAGTGGGACGAACGACGCCAGACAGCGGGTCCCCTCGATGGGTCGACCCGCTGTCTGGGTTCATTGCGTCCCATACATATCGCGCGACGCGGAGGATTTGTTGAGACGAGCGTCGTCGAACGATCGTTCTAAGGGGTCAGGTCTTGCGCCGAGCGCGGTCAAATCCACGCGCGGTGTGGCGAAAGCCTGCGCTGCCGCGGGAGAGGCGCACGGCGCAAGACCTGACCCCAACTACGCTTTCGGAACGATCACAACCGCCTTGCCGCCGAGCATCGTGTTGAACGCGCTGACGTCGGCGCCGAGCAGGCTGTCGATGCGCGACTGGACCGCCAGCCACTGCTGCTGAAGGTCGGCCAGGCGTTGCTTGTCGCCGCCGGTCACCGGCATGTACGAGCCGTCGATGTTGCCCGCCAGGTACAGCCAGTCATCCACAACGCCATTTGGGAAGCCGATGATGTCCTGGCCGTTGGTGTGCTGTGGCTGCACGAGCTCGATGCTGAGTGAGTCGAGCCGCGCTGCGAGGTGCTTGCCTGTGGACGACACCTGCGCGCTGTCCGGAAGATCACCAGCGTGCGCTACGATTGTCTTGACCTGATCGCGTACGTCATTGAGACGCTTTGCATCGCGGAAGATCGCGTTAGCGCGATCGGTGATGACGCGCATCGTCTGACTCTGTTCGGCGAACTGCGCGGCGGTGAGATGCACGCGCGGGTCCTGTAGCACATCAAGCGGAGCCGTGAGCGTCTTTCCGTTTGCGGTAAGTCGCACGGTGTACTGGCCCGGCGCGACGACTGGTCCCGAAATCGATCCGAAAAATGTGAGTCCCTTCGGTGCATCCAGTTGCGAGGCTTGAAGGTCCCACACCATGCGGTGCATTCCGGGCTTGCCGGAAATGACGCTGTTGACGTCGGTCGGCTTGGGCTTGCTCGTGAACGTGCGAACTGTCGCACCAGCTGCGTCGACCAGCTCGAGCTTCACCTTTGTCGAATCGGTTCCGGCGGCGATGTCGTAATAGATGATTGCGCCGCTCGGCGGATTGGCACCGGCGTCCGGCGCGTTGGTCGATCCCCAACGCGTGAGGTACGCGGGCCGTGGATTGAAGATGCGTGATTCGTTTGCAGGGATCGATTCAGCGTGCTGCTGGAGAGGCGAGATGTCGTCCATGATCCAGAATGCGCGTCCCTCGGTGGACGCAACGAGATCGCCATTGCGAATCTGAAGATCGGTGACCGGGACCACGGGAAGATTGGCCTGCAGGCTTTCCCATTTCTGACCATCGTCGAACGAGACGTATGCTCCAGTCTCCGTACCGGCGTAAAGCAGACCGCGGCGCACGGGGTCCGCGCGCACGACGCGCACCTGATCGCCATCGCGGATGCCGCTCACGAGCTTGGTCCACGTACGGCCGTAGTCAGTAGTTCTGTAGATCTGCGGAGACCAGTCGCTCCACTTGTAGCCATCGTACGTCATGTACGCCGTGCCGGCGTCGAACGGTGATATCTCGATCGCGTTTACAAAGCCCGGCCGAAGTCCTTTCGGTGTGACATTCGTCCAGCTGTGGCCACCATCGCGTGTGAGCTGCACCAGACCATCGTCGGTGCCGACCCAGATGGTGTTCGTGTCGCGGGGCGACGGTGCGATGTAGTAGATAGTGTTGTAAACCTCGCCACCCGCGCCTTCGTTGGTGATCGGCGCGCCGCCAGGACCCTGGTGCGCCTTTTCGTTACGGGTCAGGTCGGGGCTTATCGCGGTCCAGTTCTGGCCGCGGTCGCTCGATCTGAACAGAACGTTGCCGCCGTGATAGATGATGTTGCGCGCCAGTGGCGAGGTGGCGATCGGTGCGCTCCAGTTGAATCGATACTTCTGCGTCTCCGGCGATGTGGAGAGGCCAAGTGATGGATATTCCATGACACTTCGCTGCTGCTGCGTGACGCGGTCGAACTCGCTTATCGCACCCTGATAGCATCCTGCGTACAGATAACGTGGATCGGCTGGATCGAATGCGATGTGCGAGCTCTCGCAGCCGCCTACGGGATACCAGTCGGAAGTCGTAATGCCACCATGCGCTGTCGCGCTTGCGATCGCTACCGACGTGTTGTCCTGCTGTGAGCCGTATACCCAGTACGGATACTGGCCGTCGGTATTCACGCGGTAGATCTGTCCCGTCGGCTGGTTGTCCTGTGACGACCACGTCTTGCCGCCGTCGAGAGTGATCGCCGCGCCGCCGTCGTTGCCGTTGATCATGTCGTTGTGATTCAACGGATTGATCCACAGGTCGTGATTGTCACCGTGCTTTGCAGGCAGAACCTGAAAGCTCTTGCCGCCGTCGATCGATTTCACTACTGGAGCATTCATTACATAGACGACGTTCTCATCCTGCGGATCTGCGGTGATGCGCGTGTAGTACCACGCACGCGAGCGAATCAGCCGCTCCGCGGACAGATGATGCCAGCTCTCGCCCGCGTCGTCGGAGCGATACAGGCCACCGGTGTCTGCAGCGGCTTCGATGATCGCGTAAACGCGATTCGGATTCGCGGGTGACACGGCAACGCCGATGCGGCCCACTATTCCAGCGGGAAGTCCATGGCCACTGAGCCTGGTCCACGTGTCGCCACCATCTGTGCTCTTGTAGATCGCGCTGCCGGGTCCGCCGCTCCGGATCTGCCACGGTAGCCGCTGAAAATCCCACATCGCGGCGTACAGAATACGGGGATTGGACGGATCCATGCTCACGTCGATCGCAGAAACACTGTCGCCGGTATGAAGGACCAGCTTCCAGCTTGCCCCACCGTTGGTCGTCTTGTAAATGCCACGATCGGGTCCGGGTGTCCACCGGCTTCCCTCCGCTGCAGCGATAACGATGTCTGGATTGTGCGGATCGATTACGATCTGCGCGATCGATCTGGTGTTTTCGAGACCGCGCGAGACCCAGGTCTTTCCTGCATCGGTGGATCTGTAGACGCCGTCGCCCCACGTCGACGACTGACCGCGAGGCTCGCGTTCGCCCATGCCCGCGTAGATGACGTTCGGATCGCTCGCGGCAACTGCGAGCGATCCCACGGAGCCGGTGTGAAGCTTTCCGTCGGAGATGTTCTGCCAGGAGTTACCAGCATCGTTGGTCTTCCATATGCCGCCACCGGTTGCGCCCATGTAGTAAGTGAGCGGCTGTGTCGGAACACCAACAACCGTTGTGACGCGGCCGCCGCGATACGGTCCGATACTTCGCCAGTGCAGTCCGCCGAAATGCGCGGAGTCGAACGAGACGGCGCCGGGTGCGCGCGCGGTGGGCTCCTGCGCATTGTGAGCTTGCGCGGCAAGATTTGAAGGCGCGGCGAGGAGAAGCAACGCGACGGCTGTTACAGTTGCCGTCGCGATAGAACTGGGGCGAGCTCGCATCAATAACTCCAGGTGTCTTGCCGGATGGGAAGACGGTTGAGTACGTCACGGTGAGATCGCCACTTCGGCATCAATCCATCCATTAACGCGATGAATCGGGCGTTGTGGGTCGGCTCGATCAGATGTGCCAGCTCGTGAACCACTATGTATTCCAGACACGCGGCGGGCTTCCGGGCAAGCTCAGCGTTCAAGCGAATCGTGCGCGCGTTATGGTTGCAGCTTCCCCACATGGTTTTCATTCGCTGCACGAAGAATCGCTCCACTTCCACGCCCATCAGCGGCTGCCATCGTGAGAGTATGGAAGGAATCGCGGCCTTGAGCTGGTCTCGATACCACTGTGCCATGATAGCGTCCCTTCTGGCCCTTATGTCGCTTCGGCCCTTGAGCGCGACCATGTCCTTGAAGCTCGCACCTTTCGGGACGACGATCGCCGCGTAAGGCTGGCCGGCGTACTTGTCGCTGACGTACTTGATGAAGAGCAGAACGAAGACGTAATCCTTGTACTGGCTTGCATCCATCCCTCCACGCAGCTCGTCGCAGCTTTGCCAGATGGAGCTATAAAGTTCGGATTTCTTGAGAGCCATTAGTGCGCGATGGGAGCGGAGCGGGAACGCAGCTGTGTCGGTGGTGCAGCTCCAAGGAATACTTCGATCCGTCGCTTCGCGCTAGCGTCTCGTGCTGACTGTGTCGCCGATCGTCCGATCGCGGATCACCGATTCGCCTGATCCACCGCCGCCTTCATTCGTGCCACGAAATTCGGAATGAAGCGCAGGAAGCGCGCGTCGCTGATTTCCGGGCTCTGGACGTAAACAATGCCTCCATCCTGCGATGCCTTGTTGGACCAGTTGGGTGTATCCAGAAACCGCGGATCCGAGCCCCAGCGTGTCGGCGGTCCCGCGAGCCGGCCGGTTGATGGATCGATGTGCACGATCTTCCACGTCACGCCGGTTCGAAACAACACTTCGGTCGACGACAGCCACAGCGGTTCCACGCCGCCCTCGGCGATCAGCTGGTGTTGTGCGCCCACCGGGTAGGTTGTAAGGTTCAGTTGCCCGGTTCCCTGGGACGATTGCCACACCAGATGCTTGCCGTCGGGCGATCGGGCGGCGAAAGTTGCGTCGGTGACTAGCGTGTCGAAGCGAAATGGACGGGTCGTCAGATTGAACTGGAGCAGCGAGTACGGGGTCGCGCCTGTTCGTGCAAGAACGGTCCCGTCGTCGTGGTAGTCCAGAGGCGTCGGCACCCTCGCCTGGTCCGCGTTGCTGTACAGAGTATCCGGCGCAGCCGCGGCACTGGGTGACCCGAGCAGAATCGCCGCACGGGTACCGTCCCAGATGCGCACGAGGATTTGATCACCGTGACCGGTCCAGTACGGATCACCGATGTACTGCGCGCGCAGCCATGTCTGCCGTTGGCCGGTGCGGAGATCGTATATACGTAGCTCCTGACCTTCGGGTGTGATTACCGCAGCAGCCATGTGACTGCCATCCTTCATCACATCGAATCGCTGAAAGCGCGCATGCTCGATCGGCAATTGTTTCGGCGCACCACCGGCGTGCAGAGTTACCATCTGCTGATTGCCGTCACCAATGCGCGGAGTAAAGCCAAGCATGCCGCTCGGAGTGAGCTCGAGTTGCGCTTCGTCACCAGCTGCGTCGAGGCTGATGCCGCTGACCAGCGAGACGGATCGTCCGGCCAGTCCAGTGGACGGATCGTAAGGTGCTGCGCGCAGCTCGCCATCGGCGGACACGTAGAGGATGTAGCGATCATCAACCACCTGGAATGCGGAGCCGAGTACCGGCGGACCCGGCGAGCCGTCGGCGTTCCTGGCGCGAATCAAGGTTCCCTTACCAGTCCTGGGATTCAACTCCGCGGACTGCTGCGTGTTGCAGATGAGACTTTCCTGAGATTCGATCCAGCGCGCGAAGAGACACGGTCGCGCAAGCACAACTCTAGTGCCGTTCGCGTCAGTGGCACCCACTTCCGGATCGAGCCAGTTGACGACTCTTCCATCGTTCGTGATCGCCATGAGACGGCGTGGCGAAACCCATTCGAGCGTACTCGGCGGTACGTCGGTTCTAAGCAGCTGGCGCGGCTCGCCGCCCTGTGCCGGAATTATCATCGTTCGGTTCGCGGCGGTGAACGCGAGCCAGGTACCATCCGGCGAGATGCGTGGCGACGTTCCGCCAGCCGTTCCGATGATCGGATGCGAGCTCGCATCGACCAGGCTGCGGTACCAGAGAGCAGTCGAATCTCCGTGACGCGCGACGTAGACTGCATAGTCGCCGTTCGGTGAAACCGACAGATTGACAGATGGCGTGCCGTATCCCGTCGCGCCGATGTCCGGCACCGAGCTCATCAGCGCGCTATCAGGCAACGCGGCGTCGAAGACGATCGGTAGCGATGACGACGTGTGCCGGTTGAGCGCCAATACCGTGCTGACTAGCAGCAGGACGCTCAGGACGCCGAGCGCAGCGGTGAGACGCGGGAGAGATCTGCGAAGTGCTGGTTTGCGAAATTGTGCAGTGGCCGCAGGTGCATCCGACCGTAGTGCCGCAGCAAAGTCGGCCGCCGACGTCCAGCGGTCTGCGGGAAGTTTGGCGAGCGCCCTCATGACGGCGTGCTCGACACCGGCGGCACCGTGTCGCGCACGGTCGTGATGGGTGACGGGCGCTCGGTGAGCACCTTGCGACGATCGCCTGCACGCTCGAGCCGGTGAACGGCGGCTCGCCGGCGAGCATCTCGTACGTCACGGCGCCGAGCGCGTAGATGTCGGTGCGCGCGTCGATTGTACGCTCGCCCATCGCCTGCTCGGGCGACATGTACTGCGGCGTGCCGAGCGAGAGGCCGGTCTGCGTCATGCGCTGGCCGCCGGCCTGCTGCACGGCGAGCGCGATGCCGAAGTCGGCGACGAGCGCGTGCCCGTCCTGCAGCAGAATGTTCTCCGGCTTGATGTCGCGATGGATGACGCCGTGCCGGTGCGCGTAGTCGAGCGCGTCGGCGACCTCGCGCGCGATGCGCATGCGCGTCGTCGACCGGGAGCTGCCGCTCGCGCTCGAGCGCGTCGCGCAGCGTCTCGCCCGTCGACGAACGGCATGACGTAGTAGAGCAGCCCGTCCGCCTCGCCCGAGTCGAGCAGCGGCAGGATGTGCGGATGCTGCAGCTTCGCGGTCGTCTTGATCTCGGCGAGAAAGCGCTCGGCGCCGAGCGCGGCGGCGAGATCGGGGTGCAGCACCTTGATCGCGACGTCGCGATCGTGCCTGAGGTCGTGCGCGAGGTAGACCGTCGCCATGCCGCCGGCGCCGAGCTCGCGCTCGATGCGGTAGCGGTCTGCCATGGATGTCCGCAGTCGTTCGAGAATTTCCGTCACTGGCGGCCCGCGAGATGGGCGTTGCTAACGGACGCTGCTAACGACGAACTGTCCGACGGATTGGCCGGCACGGGTTCCCGGAAGTTGATGACAGCCTGCTTGTCGCCTGCCCAGGGGAACAAAGGTACCGGGGCGCTGGGCAGTTGTCCAACGCGGGGTCAGTGCCGTGAGTCAGCGTTACCAGGCTATCCCGTAATCCTCGCCATGATTGCTCGATCCGCCCCACATGCTGTGGTGCTGCGCATCGAAGAAAATCGCGTTGATGGGACCCGAGGTTCGTTGTGCGAACTCGAGCTTGTATCCCATTCGTGTGAGCGCGTCACGCGTTGAATCGGGCAGCGAGGTCGCGACGAGCATCCTCCCCGGCTCCAGCTCGTGCATGCCGAACGACGACCGCATCTGATAGCTGTTGAAGTTCGGTGCTTCGGTTGCCTCCTGGACGGTCATCCCGAATTCGACGACGTTGAGGAAGAACTGCAGCAGATTCTGATCCTGCGAATCGCCACCCTGCACAGCGAACGCGAGATACGGTGCGCCATCCTTCAATGCGAGCGTAGGAGTCAGCGTCACACGTGGCCGCTTGCCGGGCTCGATCACGTTGAACGGTCCGTCCTTCGCATCGGTTACGAAGCTCTGCGCGCGCTCGCTCAGACCAATTCCAGTTCGTCCTGCGATCACGGCCGGTACCCAACCGCCGCTTGGCGTCACCGATACGACCCAGCCTTCTGCATCGGATGCTTCGATGGATGTGGTGCCTGCGTAGAAGTCCTTCGTAAATGCTGAGTCCGCACGCGTTGCATTGTCGGGGAGGAATTCCAGTGCGCCGCCTGATGCATTCGCGATGCTTTCAGTTGTCGTGTCTGCCTTCGTCGGCGTCTTGTCCTGCTGGCCGCTTCGCGGTTGCATCTTCGCGGGTGAAAAGTCGGCGGGATTCCACTGCGCCAACAGGGTCTTGAATGGATTCGTTCCACCCTGATACGGATACGGATCGCCGGGCTTGACGTTCGGGTTGTTCTTCGTCGTATCGATCTCGGCGAATCGCGCCTTTGCGTACGCCTTGGACATCAATCCCTTTACCGGTTCTTCAGGAGGGAAGTACGGATCGCCGTAATAGAAGTCGCGATCCGCGAATGCGAGACTCATGGTCTGGTACAGCGTGTTGATGTACCTCGGCGAGTTGTAGCCCATGCTCCTGACGTCGGTGTTCTCGAGCATGTTGAGAGCCTGGAGCATGGCGGGCCCCTGCTGCCAGATTGGTAGCTTGTACACCTCGATGCCCTTGTAATTCGTGTGCAGCGGCTCCTCGATGCGCACCTTCCAGTTGGCAAGATCCTGCATCGTGAAGAGTCCGCCCTCCTCGCGCACGCCGCGCACCATCTCTTCCGCGATGTCACCCTTGTAGAAACGGTCGTACGCGGCATAGATCGCCTGCTTGCGCGTCTTGCCCTGCTTCAGCGCTTGCTGCTCCGTGTCGACGAGCTTGCGCCACGTGACTGCGAGATCCTTCTGTCTGAAGATCTCGCCGGGCTCTGGCGCCGGATGCGCGGTACCCGGATGTGTGAGCATCACGGCACTCGAATACTTCCACTGCATGATGGTGTCGCGATAGTGCTCGATGGTGTTGGAGAGTTGTGCCTCCATCGCATAGCCGTCGGCCATCTGAATTGCAGGTGCCAGCACCTGCTTGAGAGATAGCTTGCCGTATTCGGCGACCATGGTGAGCAATCCGCCGACTGTGCCCGGCGTAACCGCGGCGAGTGGTCCGTACTCGGGCGGGAATCTATAACCTTTCGAGTGATAGTATTCTGCGGTGGCGCCGGTGGGTGCGACGCCGAGTGCGTCGATGCCGATCACCTTTTTGGTATGCGGGTTGTATATGAGCGCCTGTGTCTCGCCACCGCACGACAGCGTGTCCCACATTGTGCAACCTGCAGCGAGCATCGCGGCTGCGGCGTCGACGGCGTTGCCGCCCTGAGCGAAGATCAGCGCGCCAGCGGTAGCGGAGAGCGGCTTACCGGTAATCGCGAGCCAGTGAGTGGCGTGGAGCGGCGGCTTTTCCGTCTGCGAATTGCGCGGATCTTCGGCCTGGCGCGGTTGCGCGGTTCTGGGTCTCGCGGCGCGCTGTGCATGAGCGGCGAGAGGTACGAGCGCGAACAGAGCTGCGGTCGCGAGCGAGGCGACGCTGGCTGACGTCGAGATGTAGCGGGAGAAAACTCGCATTTACGGAATGTTGGAGTGCTGCGTGGAACGAGATGTGGAACGAGCGAGGGGCTCGTTCAGATTATACGGGTTACGGCCGTGTGGCGCGAGATCGGTCAGGCGATCTCGCGTTACGACAACCGTGATCCGCGCCTCGCACGTGCGATGACGCCGCCGAGTGCCGCGAATCCGGTGGCCAGAGCAGCGACGAAAATCGCTGTGAAGAGCCACTGCGCGGCTGTAATTCCGCCTGCGACTTTACCTGGGCCGATGACCCATGACGTCGCCCAGCCGAGTGACGCGTCCGCGATTCCTGATACAAGACCAGTGATGGTGGCCACGCGTATCGGCGATTCCGGCATTGCTCCGCCGGCAAAGTAGCCGATTCCGATGTAGAGAATCCACGATCCGAAGCTCGCCCAAAAATATGGGAAGCCGGTTGCGCGGGAGGCGACCGCTGCGAGTGCGTCGAATGCGACGATGGCGATGATCGCGGTTATGAAGATGCGGATGCGAGGCGTCATAGGATCTGTGGCGTCGTGTAATAGCCGACTAGAGGCCCGGTAGACGCAGCGCGCGCAATAATTCCTGATACGCTGGGAGTTTGCTCATCGCCGGAACTTCGCCCGCAAGGCGGCAGAAGACCGGGATACCGGGGTCACGCCTCGCCGCCGCTTCGCGCAGAAGCTTATTTGCGGCGCTCTCGTCGCCGATTAGCACGGCGGCATACCCGCGGTGGAACGGACTGATGTATTCCCGCGCCGACCGCGCCTCCATCTCTGCCACGATCGCGCGGGCGCCCGGGATATCGCCGTATTCGACCGATGCCAGCACGGAGAACAACAGCGCCCACGGATGGCGGCCGGACGCGGCGAGTAATACATCGCCAGTGGCGATCGAGGCTTCGTACTGATGTGCATAGTACTGCGCGAACTGAAGCGACCAGAGTGTGATGAACGCAGTAGGGTCGAGCGGCAATGCTCGCATCGCCCACTCGAGGCCTTCATCCGGATGTGCGCCGAAGCTGTAGCAGAATCCCATGATACTGGTTACATAAGCAGAAAGTGGCTCGCCACTATGCAGCTCGCGCGCAACCGCGATCGCCTCATCCCAGCGCCAACCCACGAAGCCGAGGAAGAACAGCGCGTACCACGCTGCGGCCTGAGCGTACGCCGGATTGATCTCCCGTGCGCGACGGAACGACAGCTCGGTCTGCACCCAGTCCCAGTCGAACAACAGCGCGACCTGCGCCGCGGCGCTGTGCGACTCGGCGAGCCCTGGCCCAAATCTGAGTGCATTGGCGGCGGCTTCGTGCGCGGGTCCCGACGCCGATTCCGGTGAGAGCATTCCGAAGTAGCCGAGCATCGAGTAACCGTCCGCGAGGCCGGCCCACGCCAGCGCGTACTCGGGGTCGAGCTCCAGCGCGCGCTGCATGAGCTTGAGTCCATCGTACATTCCTCTACCGCGACGGTAGAAGAGTGCGCGTCCCTTGAGGTACGCTTCGTATGCTTCGATGTTGCCCGGAGCGCGTTCTGCACCCTCGCTGTCGTTAACCGGTTGCAGGCTGGTTTTCATCTTCTCTGCAATCGCCGATGCAATCTCGTCCTGTACGGCGAAGACGTCCTCGATCTCCCGGTCGTACCGCTCCGACCACATGCGGAATCCGTCGGCGACGTCGCTCAGCTGCGCAGTGATTCGCACCCGCTTTCCAGAGCGACGCACAGAGCCTTCCAGCACCGTTCGCACGTTGAGCTGCTCGCCGATCGATTTGAGGTCGACGTTCTTGCCCTTGAATGAGAACGACGACGTACGACCTGCGACGCGCAGGTCGGGAATGGTCGCGAGTGCGTTGAGGATCTCTTCTGTTATTCCATCGGCGAAGAATTCGTTCTCGGGGTCAGCACTCATGTTGACGAATGGCAATACTGCGAGCGATTTCTCCGGCGCAGCGTTCTTCGGCGACAGCAGCTTCGATCTCGCTGAGTGACGTAACGAAGAGAGCTCCGGTTTCGTAGCGGTCGATGGGTATGCGTGCGAGCGCGCGTTGCAGGGCACGTGCGACAGGGCGGGGTACGCCATCACGCAAAGCCGCGACATCGACTGGTGTCTGCACGAAGCGCTTGGCGATCACCGCCTGTACTGTGGGGCCGGTGAAAGGTTGCTCGCCGACGAGCATCTCGTACAGCACGCAGCCCAGCGAGTAGATGTCGCTTCTGCCATCGACGCTGTCGCCAGCGGCCTGCTCCGGACTCATGTATGCCGGAGTGCCGACACTTGCACCAGTCTGAGTGAACGTTTCACCTTCGACTGCGCTCAACGCCTTGCCGATTCCGAAGTCGGCGACGAGCGCGTGACCTTCCTGGAAGAGAATGTTCTCGGGCTTGATGTCGCGGTGCACCACGCCGTGGCGATGAGCGTAATCGAGCGCGCCTGCTACTTCGATTGCAATGCGCACCGCTTCATCGACCGGGAGCATTCTGTGACGTGTCATACGCTCGCGCAGCGACTGTCCTTCCACCGCAGGCATCACGTAGAACAGTGCATCACCTGCGTGGCCGGAGTCGAAGAGTGCGAGTATGTTGGGATGGTTCAGCTTTGCGGCGAGCTGTATCTCGCGCAGGAAGCGATCTGCTCCGATGGTCTGTGCGATGTCGGAACGCAGCACCTTGATCGCGACACTGCGATCGTGCCTGACGTCATGCGCGAGATAAACTGTGGCCATGCCGCCCGCGCCGAGCTCGCGCTCGATACGGTAGCGGCCGGCAAGCGATGCAGCGAGCCCTGCGTTTACCTCGCTCACGGCAGCGCCTTTTTTAGATACGCCAGAAGATTCTGCACAAGAACGACATGCGTCGCAGGAGCCTCGGTGCCGGTGGAGGCGTACCGCCGAAGCATGACGAAGCGCCGGCCGTCTGCCGTCACGTCGTAATCGGCGTGTGCTGTTGCGGCAGAGAATCCAACTGTGGAGAAGAGGCGCTTTTGCGCCAGCACGGCAAAGTCAGCCGATGCGCGGATCTGTGCGGCCATCATATCATTGCTCGCGCTGATGTAGTACAGCTCGTCACCTTTCCTCTCCCACCGCGGTACCGATCCACCCGCGGTGGACACCTGAATTTTCCCGCCGCCCGTGTTCGGAAAGGGTGAGACATAGATCTCCGAGCGTCCGGTTTCGTCGGAGCTGTACGCGAGCCATCGTCCGTTGGGAGAGAGTGCCGGTGCGAGCTGCTGGAAGCGTGTCGCTACAATCGGCTTCCACGTGCTGTCGACTCCGAGCTGCATCGCCATTATGTCATGGGTGCCCGGAGTATTCAGCTCCGTTCGTTCCACCAGCCAGCGACCGTCGGGAGATTCGAAGCCTTCAGCCATTCCTCCGGCGACTGACGCGACAAGTTTCGCCGGTGTACTGCCGTCTGCGCGCTGCCGGTACAGTCCCTGTGGGCCGCGTCGACTCGACAGAAAGAGCACATCGCGCCCATCGTGCGACCAGGATGGACGCCGATTCTGCTCGCCTTCGGAGGTGAGCCGGGAGAAGGGGCCTGAGGGGAGCTGCTCGACCCATATGTCTTCTGTGCGATTGACCGATGCGGAAACCTGGACGTCGAGCGCAAGGCGAGAGTCGTCCGGAGAGAGTGCGACGCCAGTGACGAAGATTTCCGGAAATCCGGGGTCCAGCTTTGTTGCAACACCGTCGCGTCCAACCCATACAGGCTCGACCGCGGCGGCTCTACCACCGATCGTATAGAGCAGCGAACCGTCAGCCGAAAGCGCGAGATCAGCGGCGCCAAACGCTCCGATGGCAACTCCTCGTGCGATCGATGCTGGTGTTCCGGTAAGCTCGAGCCGATCGAGGTCGATACGGGACGCCATGAGCGACCCATCAGCCAGTACGTACAAAAGATGGCCTGACGGGACATAGCGGGCCATGGTCGCCCTTACCAGTTCCTTGCGGGAACGCGTCTTCAGATCGACTACATCGATGCTGTAGCGTCCCACGTCGTCACTGGCACGGCGCACTCTGAAGATGACGCCGCGTCCGTTCGGCAATTCCTGCGGCCACGCGACTCCGATCTCACTTCGCAGGCTATCGAGCGTCGCTATCGCTTCGCGGCCCGTTCCGTCAGGATGGACGCGCGAGATTGTGGTTGCGCCGTCGAAGTAGATGTAGCCGTCTGGTGCCCAGTCGCCACCGCCACCCGAAACCGAATCGTTCACCACGACGCGTGGCTCGCCGCCGGTAATAGGAACCACGCGCAGCGAGTAAGGTGTCGTCGTGATGAAGGCGACGTACTTGCCATCCGGAGAGAAGAACGGCGACGTCGCCCCGTCGGTTCCGGTGATCGGCGTGGCTCCGAGTGAGTCGAGCGAGCGAAGATACAGTAGCGGTGTGCCCTGGGGTCCTGACCCAACGTAAACGAAAGAGCGCCCATCGGGGCTCCATGTCAGGCGGCTCCCGCCGGCCTCCTGCAACGTGCGACCGGCATCGAGCTCGATGCCAAGTCTGTTGATCGCGGCTGTGGCTGGCGTTGACGATTTCCTTGTTGATATCAGACCGGCAACGACTGCAACGACCGCGGCTGCGCCAAGCACGGCGATGATCGGCGCTGCATGACGCTGCCACCACGGCGCAGCGGGAAGGGTGCTTGCGATGCGTGCAGATGTGCGCGCACCCGTGGCAGCCGGTGCATTGAGTGCGTCGGCGAACTGCGCCGCGGTCGCAAAGCGATCGGCCGGAAGCTTCTCGAGCGCAGTCAGGGTGGCGTCTTCAACATGCAGCGGCACACGTTCGCGTCGTGCAATGATATCGGACGGCTTTTCCGTCATCACTTTCGCGACTACCGCCTGTGCCGTTGGCCCTGTGAACGGCGGCTCGCCGAGCAGCATCTCGTACAGCACTGCACCCAGAGCGTACACGTCCGAGCGTGCCGTGATGTCGCGCTCGCCCATCGCCTGCTCGGGGCTCATGTACTGCGGTGTGCCGAGCGACATGCCGGTCTCGGTCATGCGGCTTCCACCTGCCTTGCTTGCGGCGAGCGCGATCCCGAAGTCGGCCACCAACGCACGACCGTCGTGCAGGAGGATGTTCTCGGGCTTGATGTCGCGGTGGATGACACCGTGCCGATGCGCGTAATCGAGTGCACTTGCAACTTCGGTGGCTATGCGAACGGAGTCGTTGATCGGGAGTTGCTTCTCACGATTCAGTCGATCACGCAGCGATTCACCCTCGATGAACGGCATGACGTAGAACAGAAATCCGTCAGCCGCACCGGAGTCGAACAGCGGCAGGATGTGCGGATGCTGCAGATTGGCCGTAGTTCTGATCTCGCTCAGGAAGCGATCTGCACCGATCACGGCAGCGAGCTCGGGACGCAATACTTTTATCGCTACATTTCGATCGTGCTTGATGTCGTGGGCCAGATACACTGTCGCCATGCCGCCTGCACCGAGTTCCCGCTCGATCGTGTATCGGTCAGCGAGACTCGCGCTCAGTCGTGCAGCGGCTTCGGTCATCTATTGCTTCCTCCTTGCCGTCAACTGATGCAGTTCCGTCTGCCAGTTGGGAACAACCACCAGGTTGAGGCCGGACGTTTCGGTTTGGATCATCAGAAAGCGCATTCCATCGTGTGAGATGTCGTAGTCCGTCTCGTAGCGTCCATCGAACAGCGACTGTCGCGAGACCACTCGCAGTGCCGGATCCCTCGCCAGCGTTGCGGATGTCAATCTGTTGCCTTCCCAGTAGTACAGGGTCTTTCCATCCGAGGCCCAGACTGGACGACGGCCGCCGCCGGTGGAAATCTGAATTCTGCTGCCCACATCGGGAAACGACCGCACGTAAACTTCGGGACGGCCGGATTCGTCGGAGTTGTACGCGATGGAATGTCCGTCTGGGGAGAACCTGCCAAACACCTCTGTTGCGATCGCCGATGCAGACACGTCACGCTCGGCGTGCCCCGCGTCCAGCGAGAACGTCTCAAGATTGAAGGTGCCGTCGTAAATCGCGTTGAATACCGTAGTGCGTCCGTCAGGCGAGAGATCGACGAACCATGGATTGTGACGCGGCACTCCAACCATCACGGCAGGTCCACTGCCATCTGCAGGTTGCCACCATAATGCAGCCTGTCCGGAGTGATTGGAGGCAAACAGAATTCTCCGGCTATCGGACGACCAGCTCGGGTTACGGCTTCGGCCGGCTGTGGTCAAGGGTGTGAGGGTTCCGGCCGCAAAATCCAGAATCCAAAGGTTGTTGCCGGTTCCGGTGCCGATGCCAAGTGCAGCGCGTTGCCCATCGGGCGATAAGCGCACGAACTGAAACTCGCGCGGCTCGCTGAATGCGTCGTGAGTCGCACCGTTCCGATCCGCCCAAACAAGGCGGCGGTTCAGCGTTCCGGAAGCGTACACGAGTCCGCCGGATTGAGTGAGATATGCTGCCGCGTATCCGGTTTCGGCGCCGATCATCCGTACGGAATCGAGTACCTGCACGGGGGTGCCGGAGACGTACCGACGTCGGACGTCGAACGGGACCGCCATGACGGTACCGTCGGCGCGCACGTACACCAGCTGACCATTGACCACTCCGAGTGCCCTTGCCGCGAGAATACCGAGCGGTGACACCTTGCTTCCGTCGTCGAGCGACGTCACCGCGAGCTCGGCGCGATCGACGGTGCCGTACCAGATCGTGAACACGACGGTATTGCCATCGGCGAGCACGCGCGGATATTCGTGACTGTGCTCCTTGCGCTTTGCGTTCACATGCGTGAGCGGTGACAGCGTTCCGCCGCTGGCGTTCACATGATAGAGTCCTCTGAGCTCCTCGAATGCACCGCCGCCGATCACGATGTCTCCGCCGGACGACCAATCGACGCCGCCATCGTCGGGAACATCGGCGAGTGTGACTTCAGGACCTCCGTCAAGCGGCACCCGGATGAGCTTCCGACGGTTGACGATCACCGCAATCGACTTCCCGTCAGGCGAAAAGGCCGGAAGTCCGGCGTTGTTCGTGTTGGGAATTGCGCGGGAAGTGAGTTGATCGAGCCTGCGCAGATACAGACTTGTCGTCCGACCCATGAATGGGCTCTCTCCCTGGCCCGATGGCGTCTGGGCAGCATAGACGATGGTGTGGCCATCCGGCGAAAGTGCTGGTGATCCCGATGGCGCTCCGCCCGGCGGGAGCGGCAACTCGACTCGCAGAGGGAACGGATCACTCGTGGTCGCGCGCCGCGAGAGTGCGACGAGCCCGATCGCCAACGCTATTGCGAGCGCGCCGAGTGCCAACACCAGTGGGTCGCGTGCACGTGCGCGCCAATCCGTGCCGCTTCGATCACGTCGCTGTGTCGATCCAGTGGTCGTGGTGAATGATTTGTTCGCAAGCGCTGCCGCGAACTGTGTTGCGGTTTCAAAGCGGTCTGCAGAAAGTTTCTCCAGCGCTGTGAGCACGGCGTCGTTGACATGTGCCGGCACACTCTTGCGCTGCGCAGTGAGTGAGCGCGGCTCACTCGTGATCACCTGCGCCACGATCGCCTGCGCGGTCGAGCCTGTGAATGGAGGATCACCGGCGAGCATCTCATACGTCACGGCGCCGAGCGAGTAGATGTCGGAGCGCGGACCAATATCCCGTTCGCCCATCGCCTGTTCGGGGCTCATGTACTGCGGCGTGCCAAGTGAGAGGCCGGTCTGCGTCATGCGCTTGCCGCCCGCCTGCTCGACGGCGAGCGCGATGCCGAAATCGGCGACGAGGGCGTGGCCGTTTTGTAGAAGAATGTTCTCCGGCTTGATGTCGCGATGCACGATGCCGCGGCCGTGCGCGTAGTCGAGTGCATCGGCGGCCTCGGTCGCTATCCGAACGGCGTCGTCGACGGGGAGCTGCCGGTCGCGATCCAGTCGGCCGCGCAGCGTCTCGCCTTCGACGTACGGCATGACGTAGTACAGCAATCCATCAGCGCTTCCACTGTCGAAGAGCGGCAGGATGTGCGGATGCTGAAGGTTCGCGGTGAGCTCGATCTCCTTCAGGAAGCGTTCCGGGCCCAGGATAGCCGAGAGCTCTGCGTGCAGCACCTTTATCGCGACTCTACGGTGATGCTTGAGATCTTCGGCGAGATAGACAGTTGCCATGCCACCCGCACCGAGCTCGCGCTCGATGCGATAGCGGTCTGCCAGCGACGCGGCAAGGCGCGCAGCAGACTCGGTCATTTGCACAGGTTCCATCATCGGATCAGCCAGGCCCCGGCGGACAGACATGTACGTTCATCCGTGCCATGAGCACACCGAAGCGTGGATCGGACTTGAGCGGATCGAACATCGGGTCGCAGCTCACTCCCCAGGATGCGGGAGCCTCCTCGCGTGCGTCGATGCTGCGTGTCAACCATCGAAGTGCCCCTTCGTGGTCGCCGATCCCCATCCGCGCCAACGCTGCGGTGTACGCAGAGCCCCCGCTCTTCACCATGGCTTCGACAATTGCGACCTGCTGGCGTGCCTCATCATTACGCTTCAAACGCGTGAGTGCGGCGGCGCGTATAGCGGCTCGCATGGCGACCCCCTGCTGGTCCTGTCCACCACCATCCAGTCGCTGCGCTGTCGCGAGTGCCTCCATCGCCGAGTCGGGATATCCCATGAGGATGAATGCCGGCGCGTAGTTGAGGTACGAGAATCCGAGGAGGGGATCCATTGCACTTGCGCGATGTCCGGTAGCGATAGCCTCGGCGTATAGGTGTTTATCGTATAGTTCATTCGCGACCTCCGCGACGACGATAGCCGCCGTTGGGTCGAGTTGCTGCGCGCGTCGCTGCTCGTTAAGCGCGCCGTCGATGTCACCGCGTGCGTACAGCAGGTCAGCGTGCCAGTGGTGCGCCTCCGGGTTCAAGGGTTCAAGTGCGAGAGCCCGGCGGAAGCTTGTTTCGCTCCCATCCCAATCCCACCGTGCGATAAGCCCGTATCCCTGAGCGACGTATGCGTCGGCGAGTGTGGAGTCGCGTGCAATGGCCCGCGCCGCGTTGCGCAGACCGGCGGTGATCATCGTATCGCGAGTCTGCTGTCCGTCAGTGGTCGCGCTGACGGCTGACAACTGCGTGTACTCGGGGAGCACTACCTGTACCATCGCAAGTGTTGCCATCGCGCGTGCGAACGTGCTGTCCCGATGGATCGCCTGGGCCAGCAGCGCTGCCGCGTGCAGGAGATTGGCCGTGCCGCGACGGGCGAACAGATAACGTGCCTGCAGGTACAGGTCATACGCCACCTCGTCCGACGTACCGCGATCGAACGAGGTAGCGCGCGCTCGCGCTACGGCAAGGCGATCATGGAGTGCGGCGGCCACGCGATGTGTGAGATCGTCCTGCGCCGCGAAGACATCACCCCCATCATGCTCGAACTCGTCGCTCCACAGCACCGTGCCATCGTGTACGCCGACGAGTTCCGCCGAAAGGCGAATGCGCGGTCCGGAACGGCGTACTGCGCCTTCGAGTACCGTCGCCACGTCGAGACGCCTGCCCGCCGCCATCGCATCGAGACTGCGTAGCGCGGGTGCGAAGGCCGCGCTGCGTGCGGCGACGCGGAGCCCCGGCGTCCGACCAAGCGCGGTCGTCAGCTCATCGGCCAGACCGTCGGCAAAGTACTGCTGCGTGGTGTCACCGCTAAGGTTGGCGAACGGAAGCACCGCGAGCGTGTGCGCGCCCGGCGGTGGCGCCGCACCGCCAACACTCTCGCGCCAGCGCCACGCGACTCCTCCAATCGCGGCAATCGTGAGCAGCACAGCACTTGCTACTACCGCTCGACGCATGCCGGTAATACCGCCGAACCCACCCTGCGATCGCTGTGTGCTCATCACGTCGACCAGCGCGGCCGCAGAATCGGGGCGCCGCGCCGGATCCTTCTCCAGGCACTGCATGACCAGTGTGGCCAGCGCGGGCGACACACCCGGCGCTGCGCGGCGCAACGGCGCGGGAATCTCCGACATGTGCGCTGCGAGCAACTGCTGCGGCGACGTACGGCTCGCGAACGGATGGTGCCCCGACAACAGCTCGTACGCCACCACGCCCCACGCATAGATATCGGCGCGGTGATCCGTCGAAGGATCTCCCGCCGCCTGCTCGGGAGCCATGTACGCCGGCGTGCCGATCGACGTGCCGAGCTGCGTGAGCGTGCTTCCCGGCGCAACGGTTTTCGCCGCGTCGATGGCTTTCGCGATGCCGAAGTCAGTCACCACTGCGATGCCGTCCGAGAGGAGTATGTTCTCCGGCTTGATGTCGCGATGGATTACTCCGCGGCGATGCGCGTAATCGAGAGCTTGCGCCACAGCGGAGAGCACCTTCACCGATGCGGAAAGATCGAGCGGAGTACCGCCGGCAAGGCGTGCGCGCAGCGACTCGCCGGCCACGAACGGCATGACGTAGTACGGCCGCGCGTCCGTGACTCCCGCAGTGATCACCGGTACAATGTGTGGATGCTGCAACTGCGCGGTAACCCGCACCTCGCGCTCGAAGCGCTCGGCTGACAACTCCTGGGCAAGCTCTGATGTGAGCACCTTGATCACCACATCGCGGCCGAGCGTGTCGTCGTGTGCGCGAAAGACGCGCGACATGCCTCCGCCGCCCAGCTCGCGCTCGATCGTATAGGCATTAGCCAACGTGAGCTGCAGGCGGTCGCGAAGATCTGTCGATGACGATGTCATCGCACGCTACGCGCCGTGGCCGGCCGCGCCATGAGGTTCGCCGGATCGAGATTGTATCGGCGCAATACCGCGGCGATGTGCGGACTCGGGGTGAGCTCTTTAGCGTACGTGATGCCGAACGTCGGCCACTCGTCACCGTCGCCCGCAGCTGCGTGGTCCAGTGCAGCAAGGGCCCGAACTGTGTCGCCCAATCCGTTGTACGCGAGCTCGAGTCCGGTCCAGCGCGTCCATGCATTCTCCCGTGTCGCCTCCAACTGTCGCGTCAGCTGCTCGGCGCCGCGCCGATCGCCGTTCCGGGCGAGCACATATGCCGCCTCGCCGATGCGCGCGGGCTGCGATGAAGTCTCGACTATACGGTGCGCGTACAACCGCGCGGAATCTGGCAACCCGACGCGATCGTATGCCAGCGCGAGAAGGCACAGCGCGGTAATGCTCTGCGGCTCCAGCGCGAGGCCGCGCCGTATCTCGGCAATACCTTCGGGAATCTGTCCCATGCGGACCTGCGCCCAGCCTAGATAGACCGCGGGCAGGAAGTAAAGCGGATCTCTCGCTTCTGCGCTTCGGAACTGCGGAATGGCATCCGCTACACGACCCTGATTGAAGAACGTGTAGCCGAGCCTGTATCGCGCTTCGGCGTTGTTGGGATCGAGCGCAATCGCTCGACGCAGCTCGGATTCCGCGGCTTTCCATTGAAACTGTTCGGCGTCGACATATCCGAGCGCGAGATATCCGTCCGGCAGCACCGAATCCAGCCGTATGGCACGCTCCGCGGCCTGGCGCGCGCGAGGAAGAACGTCACCCGCGTGCGTGTCGAGATAGGAAGGCGACACGGTGAGCGCGTTGGAGAGGCCCGCCCACGCACGGGCAAATGTGGAGTCCTGTGCCGTCGCCTGGTCGAGCGTGGAAATCGCATCTGCTATTCCAGGTCCACGGCGGCGATAGAGGTACATCCCCTTCAGATACAGATCGTACGCAGTGGCATTGCGCGTTCCGCTTGCAGCGAGCGACGCCGTGCCGGCATTGCCGAGCGTGACCTGCAATTGTCCCGCGATAGCGCGAGCGATTTCATCCTGAACAGCGAAGATATCTTTTGCCGCACGTGTGTAGCTGTCGTGCCACGTGACCGCGCCGTCGCTCGCACTCGACAGCTCCGCGGTGATGCGAATCTGGTCACCTTCGCGGCGTACCGTGCCGTCCAGCACGGAAGCGACCTTGAGAGCTGCGCCGGCTTCCTGTGGCGTGCCGTTGCTCCTTGCAAACCGTGCGGCCGAGCTCCGCCCCGCGATTCGCAATCCCGGGATCTGTGATAGTGTGTTGTTGACCTCGTCGGCGATCCCTTCAGCGAGATATGTATTCGCTGTATCGCCGCCGGACGCAGTGAATGGCAACACAGCAAGCGATTTATCAGTCGCCGCTGCAGTTGCGTGACGAAAGTGCTGGACGACGAGCACAGACACGACTGCGGCAACAAGCGCAGCGGCGATTGGAATCGCCCTGTTCCTTCGCTGGGGAGCGACTGGTGCCGCGACACTCTCACGCGACGTGTTGACCGATTCAACCGCTGCAAGCAGCTCACTCGCGGATTGCGGTCTGTTCTCAGGATTCTTTTCGAGACAACGCATCACTAGCGCGGCAAGTGCTTCGGGTACTTCAGGACGTCGTTCGGTGAGCGACGGCGGCTTCTCGGTAACGTGCGCGGTGATCAAGGCCTGCATCGTCTTTCGTTCCGCGAATGGATGCGTCCCGCCGAGCAATTCCCATGCGACAACACCCCAGGCGTAGATGTCGGCGCGCTGGTCGGTTCCGGGATCGCCGAGTGCCTGCTCGGGCGCCATGTATGCCGGTGTTCCGAGCGATACGCCAGCCATTGTGATTCCAGTGGTGGAACCCGCATCCAGCGTTCGCGACGCAACAATCGCTTTCGCGATTCCGAAATCCGTGACGACCGCTGCGCCGCCGGAGAGCAGGATATTCTCGGGCTTGATGTCGCGGTGCACCACGTGCTCTGCATGCGCGTACGCGAGCGCGCGCGCGACGTCGCGGAGAATGCTCACCGCTTCCGGTACGCCGAGCGCCGTGCCACTGGCCAGCCGCGCGCGCAACGACTCGCCGCGCACGAACGGCATCGTGTAATAAGGGAGATTGCCAGAGGTGCCGGCTGCGAGCACCGGCACGATGTTCGCCTGCTGGAGGCGTGCCGCGAGCTTTACTTCGCGTGCGAACCGCTCCGCGCTCAATCCCTGCGCGTTTTCGGGAGCGATGACTTTCACCACAACGTCGCGACCGAGCGTTACGTCGCGAGCGACAAAGACGCGCGACATGCCGCCGCCACCGAGCTCGCGCTCGATGGCGTAGCAGTCGCCAAGTGTGGCCTGAAGTTGTTCGCGGAGATCCGTCAATGTTTGCTCGCTTCGGCGATTGCGCCGAAGCGAGCATCCTGCGCTTCGGCGACCGGCTACTGCTGGTTGTAGCGTTCGTCGATCGAGGACCGACGAGTCACAAAAGTACAGACCAGTAACGTTTGGAGGCGCGCTTACGAGCGCGCCTCCACCTCTAGCAAACATTCGTATCGACCGTAGGCATTCACGATGCCGAGTCGGTCACGGTAAACGTACGGGCGTCCAGAGCGACTGTCTAATCGAGCCTCTGACATCTTGAAGCGGACCGGGTGTCGTGCCTCCCGCCGGCCACGCCCGAATCCCACAATTTGGAACTCGACCAGTCAGCCGCGGGGCTGTCTTTTCGGTCGATACAAAAAGAGATTGATACTTGTCTAAAAGAGAAGGATCGGTTACTTATCTACTTCGCAGCACAGGCAATCTTCGATTCCAACCTACCCGATGGAGCCCCGCATGGCCGAATCACTCGACTCCCGCCCCGAGCGATACCTTCGCTTCAGCCACCGGACCATGGTGGCCCTACTCATCATTACCGTGGTCGTCGGCGGCGTCTGCCTCACGATGGCGCTTCGGCCCGGCGACACGCCGCGGTGGATGACGTCACTGGTCGCTCTCTTGCCTACTGCGATTGCGATCGGGGTCGTCACGCTTCAGAGGGCGACGCTGCGCGGCGATCGCTGGGACCCCAGGTCGCCGGAAGTTCAGGCGGTGCTGCAGGACGAATGGCGCCGAGCCAGTATGGACCGCGCGATCCGTGTGGCGTTCTTCGTTGTTCTCATCGCGCAGATCCCGATCGGACTGCTGGTCGCGCCACTCCCATCTCTACGTGCCGTGATGGCGATGGCTACGACGACGCTCACGCTTGGCATGGCGACGTTCCTCGCGTTGTTTCTCTTCTTCAGCCGGCAGGGTCAGGATGAGCAGTGACCGATTGCGGAACACGCTCAAGGTTCAGCGTGCGATGCGCGATCTCACCCAGGCCGACCTTGCATCGCTCGCCGGCGTGACGCGCAGATCGGTAAACGCGATCGAAACCGGACGCATGGTACCGTCCGTGCTTCTCGCTCTCAAGCTTGCGCACGCACTCGAGACTTCCATTGACACGATCTTCCGTCTCGACGACGACAGCGCCGTGGCCGGATTCTAGCCCTTCGACAGCTCTATCCACGTCGGAGCGTGATCGCTCGGCTTTTCCCATCCGCGCACTTCGCGGTCGACACCGGCGCCTGTCAAACGTGCGGCTGCTGAAGGATTGAGCAACAGGTGATCGATGCGCAGTCCCGCGTTTCGGCCCCAGGCATTCCGAAAATAGTCCCAGAAAGTGTAGATCTTTTCATCCGGATGCAGCGTGCGCAGCGCGTCGGTCCAACCCTGTGCGACGAGCCGATGAAATGCGTCGCGCACCTCAGGGAGAAAGAGCGCGTCACTCTGCCAGCGTGCGGGGTTGTACACATCGAGATCCGTCGGGATCACGTTGTAGTCGCCGGCGAGCACGACTGGCCCGTCGGCAGTGTTGAGCAACTCTTTCGCATGCAGGCTCAACCGCGCAAACCAGCTGAGCTTGTATTCGAGCTTTGGTCCAGGAGCAGGATTGCCATTCGGCAGATACAGGCATCCGATCACCACTCCATCGACGATCGCTTCGATGTAGCGGCTGTGCAGGTCTTCCGGATCGCCCGGCAGGCCGCGTCGCCTTTCCACCGGCTCCGTTCCTCGCGTGAGAATCGCCACGCCGTTCCAGCTCTTCTGCCCGTGCCAGATAGCGCCGTATCCCGCGTCTCTGATAGCCGCTATGGGGAATTTCTCTTCGGGTGCTTTCAGTTCCTGTAGACAGGCGACGTCGGGCTCGGTCTCGCCGAGCCAGCGCAGCAGTGAAGGCAGATGGCCGTTCACGCCGTTCACGTTGAAAGTTGCGATTTTCATGTGGCTGGGATCACCGGGTTGTCTGCATTCGTGGCGTCGACGGTAGCATCAATAATACGATCGTCCCGTCACGTTCACTCATTGAGCGCCTTAGTGGTAATCGAGTATCTCTAATGGATCTCGATCAGATATGCCAGCATCGACGCGTCGCTCGAGATCCTGACCGTGTCGCGCGCCTCTCCCACGAGAAGAGCGTCCAGCGCCGTGAGCGTGCCCGTCTGCGCGTTCACCTCGACCTGCAGCGAACCCTCTGCGCAAATCAGCAGCGCCAGTGGTGCCTCCGGTGCGAGCTCGACACTCCCAGCGATGCGTAGTCGGCGCATGGAATGTTTCGTGCGCCCGCGACGGGTCATCACATTCAGATCGGTGACAGTGCCGCCCAGCAGAGTTGCACCCACCGCAACATCGCCGGGAAATGCTATCGGCTCCGAATCGCTCGTGAGATCGAGTGGCGCACTGTCGGCAATGGAGAGACGCAGACCGTCGCCACGCAGCACGGCGAGCGTCCGATCGGTTTGCGAAAAAATGGAGAATGGTCCATCGACTTCGAGGCGCGCCATGCTGACGCGCCAGTCGAAATCGTCAAGTGTGGCGCCTGTCGGACCGATAGCGATTTCTGCGGTTTCGCCGCGACCGTTGCGCCACGGCATACGACGGTATTCCTCGGCTTTCAGTATGCGCATCGGGGTCGATGTGAGTCTTGTCGCCGTCGACGTATGAGCGATGATTGCGCGATCACGCAGCGGGCCATGCGCCGAGCATGAGGCGCACTGCGATCAGTTGACCGACATGATATGCAGTGTGGTCGATCGCGACGAGGATCGTGCGCAGATAGGTCTGTCCATCACCCCACGGGATCGTCGCGGTGAGATCGAGCGACGGACGCGTGGCGATCGCCTTGAGCTCCTCGCGATCGCGCCGCACAGCCGCGATGCTTTCATCCCAGGCTATGGCAGTTGGCGGTGCCGGCTCCGACGGCCAGTAGTCGTCGGGCCACTTTGGTGCGGTGTACGATGCGTTCTGCATGAACGCGACGAGATCCGCCTGCGCCAGTCGAATGTGTTCCACCAGCTCCCACGCGGAGTGTGGGTAGCACTCGGGGCGGCGGCCGCGAAGCTCGGCGCTCAGCCCCGCGACTGCGTCATCGAACGTCGCGTGCGCTTCGCGCCAGTCGACTGACGAGGCTAGGATGGCGCGCCATGGCGCAGTTGCATGATCTCGTTCCAATGATCGATCCAGATCGACGGGTTCAGCTCGCCCTGGGCAACGGTGCGAGCTTGGCGATGGCACGCGCGGCGGGTGTCGATGCCACTGAACAGATCCTCCGTGGCGAGGTTCGCGAACGTACATGTCACAGAACGTATTATAACGGATATCGGTCAGGAGGTAGCAGGCGGAGGACCAGGCGGACGACCGCTCCTGATGCACTCTGGTGGCGTATTCCGATAACCGCAATTCAATGGCGCTGTATGTCAGCCATCCTCGAGAGTGTGTCGATCAACGGCGCGGGCCAGAGCGGAAGCCTTGTGCCTTTCGTCAAGTTCGATCGTTGCGCGGCGTGATTGTACTGCGACAGAAAACCGACCGGATTGCAAAGCGTGCCGATCAGTGCGTTACGCCCCGCCTCACGCTCGACCGTCGATGCCATGAGCCAGCCGACTGTGTACCACGGTCCCTGCACTCCGAAATACGAGTTGCCGCGGCGCCGGACAGAGTCTGCTGTCGCGATTCGACCGGATATTACATCGGTAATGAATCCGGATAAGTCGGCAATGTCTTCTGGTGCATGCGCGACATCGCGATCCCACCGCGCGCGAATTGAATCCGCATCGGTTGCGTGAGGATGTGTGTCGGGACTACCAGCAGCGGCGAGCATTGCGCGCCCTTCGCCGAATGCGGTGAGGTACTCGAGCAGCATGCGCTCCGCTGGCGTCGTGTGCGTCGAATCGGCACTCGATGCGTCGCGACAGGCTGCATTCGTGCCGATGTGGTGCAGCTCGTGAGCGAGTGTGTTATTGAGCTGGGCCGCAGTTTCATCGGTCTTCACATAGATGAAGATGGACGGGACCGAGTCCCTTCCGGTGAACACGAAGCTGTTGGTGTGAGGTTTGATCTCGAGATAGAGGCGCGCACGAATTGGCGTCCCCGCTGGCAGATACGCGAGCGCCATGCGCGCAGCAGCGGTGACATCGGTGCGTTCGAGCTCTGGTATCACACGCGCTATTGCGGGCAACCGAGCTGCTACGGAATCCGCGGTAAGGAACTGCGCAAATGACGAATCTGTAAACGCCCTGCCCATCGCCGCTTCACGCTCCTTGAGATGATCGTAACCCTGCGATCCAAAGAGCGCAGACCATTGTCGAGCGGTCGGTGTTTCACCAGACGCGGCGCTCCGGATGATGCTGAGCGCAGCGTCGACCTCGTCGGTGACGAGCGTCACGTCCACACGCTGAGGTGTGCGCTCGGTTGTGGGATTGGCGTTGACGCTGGTACGCGCGCACGCAACGAAGGCGGCCAGAAAGACGAGTATCGCAGGCAGTGGGACGATTTTGGCGATGGACACGGTGCCCCGCGACCTGGTACAGCGCAGAAATATGGACAACGGTGATTTCACTGCATGGTTAGTGATAGGGGATCTTCAGCAAAGCGACGTCAACACATTGGATGCTGCGGCCGACAAATTGGTTTTGTTTGGGGTCAGGTCTTGCGTCGTGCGCGGTGAGGCGATGGCAGACTTCACTGGTATTGACGTCGACGCACGTCTCTGCCACATTCGGACACGTTTTCCCACTTCCTCTGCCTGCCAATGCGCATCTTTCCATTTGCCTCGCTCGCACTCCTCGTCCCATTTGCTCTCAGCGCGCAGGAAACGCCGACCGAGCGCGAATCGGCGCGCGTCGTCGTTCGGCAACTGGACTCGCTCCAGAGCTCGCTCAAACTCCCTGCACTCGTCGCGCGGCTTACGGGTCAGAACGCGGCTCGGGATCAGGTCGTGGCTCGAGCGAAGCAACTGATGGACACCGAGCTGCTTGCACTCGGCGACGACATCACGCGGCACCCCGAAATTGGTTTCGAGGAGAAGCGCTCGGTGCAGTTGCTCACCGACTATCTCAAGCAGCACGACTTCACCGTGCAGATGGGAACACCCGGTCTACCGACTGCGTTTGTCGCGCACTACACGAAGAGCCATGGTGGGCCAAGGCTGGGTGTCATCGTCGAGTACGACGCCCTGCGCGGAACGAAGGGCGCATTTCACGGCGATCAGCACAGCACCCAGGGACCGATCGGTATGGCTGCGGCGATCGCGATCGCGGAATTCCTTTCAAGAACCGGAACACCGGGAACGGTGACAGTGTTCGGCACTCCGGGCGAGGAGATGATGCCGCCGAACGCGAAGACCGTGATGTACGAATCGAAAGTCTTCGACGGAATGGACATTCTTGTACGAAGCCACTCGTCGAGCGCGACGAGCCGCCCTGCCGCCGGCTTTGGCACGTGCTGCATGAACATCGACGGCGTCAAGTACATGTTCAGCGGCGCGCCAGCGCACCAGCTCACGGCATGGAACGGGCGCAACGCGCTCACGGCTGTGATCCACCTGTTCAACAACATCGACGCCATGCGCAGCAACATGCGTCCGGAAACGCGAATCCAGGGCGTCATCACCGAGGGTGGCACTGCACCGAACGTCGTACCGGATAGAGCCGTCGCTGACTTCTACATTCGCTATCCCGACGAAGTCTACCTCGCGCAAGTGTCGAAGATCGTCGACGACGCTGCGCGCGCAGCGGCGCTCGCAACAGGAACGAAGGTAAAGATCGAGCACTATGGCGCCGATCGCGATGGCATCGGCGTGGGCGCGCTCAACGAGGTAGCGTTCGCGTACATGAAGAAGTACGGCGCTGCTGGTGTTGTGCCCGAGCCTGGCAAGCCGCAGGGCTACGAAGAGACCGGGAGCGTCTCGAGCGCCATTCCTGGAGTGGGGTTCCAGGCCAAAACGTCGAACGCGCCAAATCACACGTACGAGATGGAAGCCGACGCGCTGACGGACGTCGGGCACAGTGGTTTCGTCGTCGATGCGCAGGCGATGTCCGCGCTGCTGTTCGACTTCGCGACCCATCCGGAGTACCGCGCGATCGTGAAGCGCGAATTCGACACGACGCGCGCGCTCCACGGCGAGTATCTCGATGCCCTTCGGAAGACCTACGTGCAGCCCAACGTGCCGACACCGGAGCAGTGAGTGTCAGGCACGATGCACGAGGTGAAGTCTCCCTTTACTTCATCCCGTGAAAATCCGCCGTTCCCACTCTGAAGATTGTCGGTGTGCGCCTAACCGTCGGCGCAGGACGATTCTGATTCGGAGTCACCTGATATCCTTCCGGCGCAGCTTCGGCCCAGACGCCGTACACGCGTCCGTCGTACGCCACCATCCACATGTAATCGCCAAGACTCGCATTCTCGCCGGCGAATGAACGATCCGACCAGTCGTAGTTCCTGAACGTCTTTCCGCCATCTGTCGAGCGCGCGAGTGTAAGGCGGGTGTTCCTGTTCTCGGGATCGTCGCGACGGTCGTAGAACTGCACATACACGTCACCGTTGACGGGATCCACCGCCATCCACTGGAAGAACTGATCGTTTCCGTCGTGAATCGGATCGTCGTTCACGCGCATCGCGGGCGTCCATGTCTTTCCGTGATCGGACGAGCGTGAGATGAACACATCCACGTCGCCGTTCCTGAAATCACTCCAGGTCACGTACAGCTCGCCCGACTTCCTGTCCAGGCTTATCTGCGGAAAGCCCATCGTTCTCGCGACACCCGGAACACCGCCCGTTCCGCCGAAGTACGGCGGTCCCACGTCGATGATCGGCCTGGACGGCGCGAAGGTCGCACCTCCGTCCTTTGATACGGCGAGCGTGATGTTGAGTCCCTGATTCCAGACGACGTACACGGTTCCGTCGGGCGCGACCGTTCCGATGATTCCGACTACCGATCCGTTGTCGTCGCGCGGATAGCCTGCGATCGTGCTGATGCGCACGGGCTTGGACCAGGTTGCGCCCTGATCAGTCGAGCGTGAGTACAGAACTATCGAATTATCGAGACCCCACTCGATCCACGCATAGTAGAGATTGCCGCGATGCGGACTCTTCTCGTTCTGGTCCGCCCAGATGCGCGGCATGTCCTCGAACTTGATGTTGCTCTCGTGTCCAGTCCACGTCTTCGCGCCCACTGGCTTCTTCCACGTCTTTCCGCCGTCGGGTGAGCGCACTACCCAGACGCCATTTTCGGTGGCGCCGTGGGCCCAGTAGGACGCAGTCCCGAGCTTACGGAATGCGAGATATGAGAAGTAGAGATTGCCCTTGTCGTCGAATGTCATCGACGGATCACCACCGGTGGTCCCGCCTTCGCCGGCGGGATTCACCGTGGTGAAGGTCCGGGCCGAATCGGTGGAGTAGGCCAGCAGCCCGCCGCCGGCTGTAACGGCTATCTGGTTGGGACTGAAGTGATTGATCGCGATCGAGGGCTCGCTTCCAGTCTTGCCCTCGGGTGTCACCGTGACGATGCGCGCTCCGGGCGCGCGTGGCAGCGACGATTGGGCAGTAGCGGCAATGGGTGCTACCAGCAGTGTCGCGGCGATGATGCGGGAGGCGATCACGGTCATCTACACATTCCTCGTAGGGTCCAGTTATGGATACAATATACGATCTCTCTCGCGCCGAGGGTCAGGTCTTGCGCCGTGCGCGGTCTAACCAACGCAGGGTGTAGCAAAAGGCTGTAATCACCGGCTCCGGCGCACGGCGCAAGACCTGACCCCCACCACCACACCCCACCACCTGCGAAAAAGAAAACTGTGGTGAACACGGCCCGGCTCACCTATACTTGCTCGCCCAATTGATTGCCCCCGGCGGCGGGCCCGCCTACACCGTCTGTACTGTGGAGTGATCCGAGATGAACCAACGTCCGATGAGGTCCGTGGTTGTCGTCCTGTCGCTTCTTGTGCTCGCAGGTTGCTCGGCTGGTGTGAACGGACCCACGACGCCGAGCGGCGTCGCGCAATTCAATGGGTCGTACAACTTCTTCTTCAAGTATCCCAGCCCATCCGGCACCGCGTCGCGCACACTGACGCGGTATCTCTACATCAACGGTGGCGTCGTTAGCAGCAGTGATGGGCTGTCTTCAGGAAGCGTGGACCACTTCGGCGCCATCCAGTTCCAGACGCCATGTCCGATCAACAGCAGCACGGCCACCTGGACTGGAAACATGAATGCGTCCGCGCAGTCCGGGTCGAACTTCGGACAGGGCACTTACACCTGCGGTATCGCGATCGGCGGCGGATCCCTGGACTCCTGGCAGGCCACCCAGACGCCTTGAGCGCGCGTGGAGCCGCTGACGCGGTTACCCACGCGGCTAGCGCAGGTGGCGGGTCTTGCTCCGTGCCGAGAGAGCAGGACCCGGCCCCGCTTCATCCCACGTCAGTGTCCCGCGTCAGTGCGCACCCGTTGACGCAGCTGTACCATCCGACCACTTCGCGATCGGAAGCAGAAACACGGTCAATCTGTCCTCGACGTCCTTCGAGCCTATGAGCGGCGATCCCGGCACGTCTGCACCCCAGGATGCGGTCTCCGTGAGAGGCGTGAAAAACATGAGGTGGGGATGCCAGTGGCCATCGCGATCGTTCAGGTATCCCTGCTTCGACATCATGTAGCACATCGCGCCAGCCTCGATGGCTGGCAACTCCTTTCTGTCGAAGGCTGTCCTGATATCCGCGAACATCCGGGCCTTCGATCGCGCTGCCAATACCGAATTGGTTTTCCTGATTGTTAGCGGAACGTAAGTTCGTGCCGCCGCTGGGTTGAAGCAGATCGGTGCCCGTATCTTCTGATTCCAGAAATCGGGATCGTCGATCCCAGCGGTCCACGAACGTTCCACCACGCACACGAAACCATTCCTGCCCTTTACCGCGGTTTCGTAGCCATGCGATCCGAGGACCATCACCTCGGCGCCGCTCGAGATTGCTTCCGGCGCAGCGCTCCGCGCCAGCGTTATCTCGGCGGATCGTGCCATCAGGTACTGGCCGATCGGCGCCATGCTCGGGTACGGAGTTTTGATGTCCTGTGCTTGTGCCGTCCACGCGGCGGCCAGGATAACGGTCAGAGCGCAGCACCTGGATGCAAACCTTACCTGATTCTTCGGCTTCATTATCTCCGCCTGAGATGAGCAATTCTCCAGAATCACACGTCAAGATCCTGCCGCCATCGGTCGATCTGGCGAGCGCGCTGTCGAGACCGTGATTCCAGACAACGTGCGCTGCTCCATTTCGACGCGCGAGGAGCTTCACGAAAGTACGAGATCCCGCGGCGCGGCGATGTAATGAAATGGTAGTGGAACGCCACCGACCGGTCACGGTGCTTCATTTGAACCTTGGCGGCGCCCGGCCGCAGCACGCGTAGGGATGGTGAGACCGACCGCTGGCCATTTGCACCAATTGGTGCAAGCCGGTCGGGGTCGCAGCGGGCCTCGACACGCCACGCGATGCACACGATACTTCGCGCGGGTGATAGAAGCTGTCATCCGCCTTCCGCCATACCGTCATGACCGTCTCGTACGACAACAGCAAGATCATCTTCGACGGCATCAAGGCCGCCGGTATCAAATCCATCTCGGCGCTCCCGGAAACATGGCTCGGGCTGCTCCTCCAGCGTGCGGAGAGCGATCCCGATATGCAGCTGGTTCAGGTCGCGAAGGAGGAAGAGGCGATCGGCATTGCGGCGGGCGCGTACTTCGCCGGCACGCCGCACGCGCTTCTCATGCAGAATCACGGCTTCTTCGGCGCGATCAACGGTATCGTATCGCTCGCTCAGCTCTATCACGTTCCGCTCTGCATGCTCGTCGCGCTGCGCGGGCACTGGGGCGAGCCATATCCATGGCACACGCGCGGCGGCATCGTCACCGAAGCGATGCTGCGCGCGCTCGGCATTCCGTTCGAGTACGCGCGCGATCCGGCGACGGTGGCGAAACAGATTCGCGAAGCGTGGACGTTCTCGCAGAGCTCCCTCTCTCCGGTCGCGTTGTTGCTCACGCGCGATCTCATGGAGGACTGATGGAACGCGCACGCTGTCTGGAGATGATCTATCCCGAGCTGGAGGACAGGCTCGTCGTCACGATCATGGGCGCCTCCGCCCAGGAGCTCTACAACCTTGGCCATCGCGAGAACTTCTTCTACCTGCAGCACGCGATGGGACTCGCATCATCCATTGGTCTCGGACTGGCGATGCATCTGCCCGCCGAGCGTGTCGTCGTACTCGATGGCGATGGCTCGGTGCTCATGAACCTCGGGACGTTCGCAACGCTCGCGCGGTACCGGCCGAAGAATCTCATTCATATAGTATTCGACAACGGCAGCCTGCTCTCCACCGGCGGCTTCGACTCGCACACGACTTCCGGCATCACCGACATCGCCGCGATCGCGCGCGGTGCCGGCATCGAGCACGTCGCCGCTGTGGACACGGCGGTCGGTTTCGGCGAAGCATTTATCGCTGCGCTCGAGCGCGACGATCTGAGTGTCATCGTCGCAAAGGTCGCCGCGGTCGGACCCGAGCACTACGGGATGGATCTGCAACTGCCCGAGAACGCGTTCCGTTTCAGGCGCTGGATTCTGGATCGCAAACGCGCTGCGGCACAAGCCTCGTGACGCTCACTCATCCGACGTACGACATCGACGCATGGCGCAGGCGCATTCCGCTGCTCGCGTCGTGCATTCCGATGAACAACTGCTCGCAGGCGCCGCAGACCGACGCCACGCGCGCCGCCGCCGAACGCTATCTGGATTCGTGGAACGGCAGCGGCATGGATTGGGACGCGTGGATGTCGGAGGTCGCGCTGGCCAAGGCGGAATTCGCAAAACTGATCGGGGCCACAGCAGACGATATCGCTGTGTTCAGCTCGGTCTCTGAAGCGGCGAGCGCGGTCGCGAGCGCGCTCACACTGCAGGGTCGCCGCACGAACATAGTCGTGAGCGACGCCGAGTTTCCGACGATAGCTCATGTGTGGCTGGCGCAGGAGCAGCGCGGCGCGCGGGTGTCGTGGGTCCCCGTGCGCGACGACGCTGACGCATCCGCGTACGACACGCTCATCGACGACCAGACTGCGCTCGTCTCGGCGTGTCACGCGTATTACATGAACGGTCTCATACAGGATTCAGCGCGCATCGCGAATATTGCGCGCGACGCCGGCGCCCTGTCGTTCGTCGATGCATACCAGTCACTTGGTACTATTCCGATAGACGTGCGCGCGCTCGGCGTGGATTTTCTGGCGTCGGGAAACCTGAAGTTCCTCATGGGCATTCCCGGTATCGCGTTCATGTATGTGCGACCGGAGATCGTCGACACGCTGCAGCCGAGCGTCACCGGCTGGTTCGGTCGCGCCAATCCGTTCGCATTCGACGCCAGGTCGCTCGACTGGTCGCCGACGGCGAGCCGGTTCGACACGGGCACGCCGCCAGTCATCAACGCGTACGTCGCGCGCGCCGGAATGGAGATCATCAACACGCTCGGTCCGGCGAACATCCGCGCCTGGCTCGTCGAGCTGGGCCAGCGTCTGATCGACGGCGGTCGAGCGCGCGGACTCATGCTGCATGGTTCGGACGACATACGGCGGAAGACCGCGACGACTGCGTTTGTCGTTGGCGATTCTCACGCTGTGGAGCACGCGATGCGCGAGCGCGGCGTCATCGCGTCGGCACGCGGCGACGTGATCCGGCTCGCGCCGCATTTCTATTCGACGACTGGTGATATAGATCGCGCACTCGACGTGCTCGCTGAAGTAGTGCATACCGCGTGAGCGAAACGCGCGAGACTTTCTCGTCCCGCTTCGGCGGGTTGATGACGATCGTCGGTGTGTCCATTGGACTGGGCCACGTCTGGCGTTTTCCATACATGGTTGGAAAATTCGGTGGCGCCGCGTTCGTGCTCTTCTATACACTCGTGTCGGTCGTGATCGGTGTGCCGGCATTGATGGCGGAGTTCGCACTCGGCCGCCATACGCGACGCGGGCCGGTGGGCGCATTTCAGCGCGGCGGACTGCCGTACGGCAAGTACGTCGGCTGGTTCCTGTTCTTCGTCGTCACCGCGGCCACCGGTTACTACTCGGCGGTGATCGGCTGGGTGCTCTACTACACGATTGGGCAGATCGCAGCGGTGATGCACATTCCGTTCGACGCGGCGGCCATCCTGCCGCCCGACCACGGCTTCGTGTTGAAGTCGTTCCTGCTGCAGCTTGTGTGCACCGGCATTGTGATTCTCGCCTGCGCGCTCGTCGTGCTCAAGGGTGTGCGCAAGGGCATAGAGGTGGTGAGCATCATCGTACTGCCGGCGATGACGATCGTGACGATTCTCGTGATGATCCGCACACTGACGCTGCCGGGCGCGATGGCCGGCGTGCGCTGGTATCTGCTCGAATTCCGATTTTCGGATCTCACAGCCAACGTCATGGCGGCGGCGATCGGACACGCAATCTTCGCGCTGTCGCTCGGCGGCACCTTCATGGTGGTGTACGGATCGTATCTACACGCCGACGAGCCGCTGGCACGCCCTGCGATCTGGACAGTGATTGGAGATACCGGCTCGTCGCTCATCGCAGGACTCGCCGTGATTCCGGCGGTGTTCTCGTTCGGTCTGCAGCCGGCATCGGGGCCGGGACTCATCTTCGATACGTTGCCGAGAGTGTTCGCGGCGATGCCCGCGGGTTGGCTGTTCGGCGCGCTCTTCTTCATCAGCCTGTTCGGTGCCGGTTACCTGTCGGACATCGGTGCGGTGGAAGTGCTCGTTGCCGGACTCACCGACAACACGCGACTCACGCGCACGCGTTCCGTTTGGGTGATGTCGGTTGCCTGTTTCATCCTGGCCATACCGCCGAGCATCAACAACGCGGTTTTCGTTCCGTGGGACCTTACCTTTGGGTCGGGGATGCAGACGCTCGGATCGCTGCTCGCGGTCGTCACCGTCGCCTGGTGCCTCAACCGTACCGCGGCGCTCAAGGAGCTGTTCGGCGCTGGCGAGAAGCCCGTGCCGATGTGGGTCTTCAACTGGATCCGCTTCGGCATTCCGGTGATCATACTCGGCGTGGGCGTGTACTGGTTGCTGACGCAGATATTTCACACCTTTAGCGGTATCTGACACGCGTCGCGTATCGCAGTTTTGTCGATAGAGAACCCTTTCCTATAGTAGAGATTGCTCGATGCCATTACTCGCCGATTTCGTCGCCGCTCTCGACTCTGGCGCGCTCAAAGTCGTGGACCTCTCACAGCCACTCGGCCCGGACACACCGGTGATCGGACTGCCGCCCATCTTCGCGTCGTCGCCCGGTGTGTCGATGGATGTGATATCGCACTACGACGACAAGGGACCCGGCGTGGTACTGGAACACCATCCACATGGGTGAACACACCGGCACGCATTTCGACGCGCCTGTGCACTGGGTCACCGGCAAGGATTTTCCAGACAATCGGTGTGACACGATTCCGCCGCGTCGCTTCGTCGGCCCCGCGTGCGTGATCGACGTGACTGCCGACGTCGCGAAGAACGAAGATTTTTTGTTGATGCCTGAGCATGTAGAGGCATGGGAGAAACAGCACGGCAGGATTCCGCGCGGCGCATGGGTGCTACTCCGCACCGGCTGGAGCACGCGCACCGATCCGCTGAAGTTTCTCAACGTGAAGGAAGATGGCGCGCACAGCCCGGGATTTCACAAGACCACGTCGGAACTACTCGCGAAAGACCGCGACGTACTCGGCGTTGGCGTGGAGACGGTCGGAACCGACGCGGGACAGGCGGGGACGTTCGATCCGCCATTCCCCAATCACACGACTATGCATGGGAACGGCAAATTCGGTCTGGCTAGTCTGTGTAATCTGGATCAGCTGCCGGCGACGGGCGCGGTGGTGATCGCAGCGCCGCTCAAGATTGTGAACGGTAGCGGAAGTCCGTTGCGGGTACTGGCGATCGTGCCGGCGTAGAAAGGTTTAGGCGGGTTTAGCGGACGCAAGCGTCAGGTTTGCTGCATGCGTTGGGGATGCAGCTAACCCTGGTCGCCAGACCGCGCCCGCCGCGGCCTCCGGATCGCTCTCACTGTACCGCTCTTTCCACCGCCGCAGAAGAACTGGTCACCACCATCGGATTCCAGCCCCGACACGCCCACTCCCGTCGGCATCTCGAGGCGTTCCAGCACTTCTCCCGACTGAGGATCGATACGCCGAATATCGGCCTCATCGCCTTCCCAGGTGGCGTGCCAGAACTCTCCATCGACCCATGTGACGCCGGTGACAAAGCGGTTCGACGTGATCGTGCGCAGGATCGCTCCGGTTTCAGGATCGATCTGGTGGATGCTCCGGTCGCGGTATGCCCCCACCCAGAGCGTCCCTTCGGCCCATGTAAGTCCTGAGGCGCTGCTGCCGGGCGCAGGGATCGTCGTGAGCACGCGACCGGTCTTGGGATCGATCTTCTGAATGCGATCCTCGGCGAGCTGAAACAGATGCTCGCCGTCGAATGCAGTTCCCGCGTGCGCCGCGACATCGATCGCGCGCACTACCTCTCCGCTCACTGGATCGAATGCGCGCAGATCGTCTCCTGCCGCAAACCACACGTGATGACCGTCGTACGACACGCCACCCACGTTGGGTGACCCTTCAAACGGTCCGTACTCTCGAACGATCTCGGCCTTCTCGACAATTGATTTGCGCATGTGTCCAGTCTAGTCCATCGGTAGCGGAGCGGGGAGTAACAATGTTGTCGTGAAGCCGGGTACCGGCGTCGTGATCCAGCGGCGTGCACGCCCGCGGCCGAACGCCTGCACCTTGCCCACCGTAGCGAGTGAGTCGATCGCGCGCTGCACGGTACGCTGGCTCGCGCCGAGTGCGAGCGCAAGTGCCGAGCTCGACCAGGCCTCGCCGTCGCTGAGGAAGGCGAGCACCGCGCCATGCTCCTCTTCGACAGGCCGTGCCAGCACGACGATCTCCTTTGCCTGACGCGGCGTCATGACGAATCCCCGCTTCGTCGCGCGCACGTCCGCCACCGCCCGGAGAACGTTACGAAGACGCGCGACCTCGACGCGCAACCGCGCGCGATGCGATGCATCGATGAACTTCGCTCCAAATGCGCGCGCAAGAAGCACGTCTCTCGCCACGTCCCCGGGCCACGCTTCACCCATCGCGCGTGCGAGCTCGAACAGCACCGGGCGTGATGCGAGCGAAACCACGGTCTCGCGTATCGCGAATTACACCACGACACGCGTCGATAACGAGAGCGTCCGACGCCAGCAACCCCTCGACATCCTCGAGTAGCAGGAACCGTTCTTCACCACTCGCAATCAGGCGCGCAGCCGGTGTATTGAGCGCGAGCCACGCGCTTTCCACCTCTGCCGTCAGTGCAGGAATGCGTGCGTGCTGTGCAACACGCTCAGCGCGCGTCAGCGCGGCGCGGGCCACCTTTCCGCGAACGCGTCGCACCGCAACTCCCGCAATGAGCAGTTCGTGCACAGTCTGCAACGCGGGCGGAAACGATGCGAGATCGAGCGCGTCGAGCATGTGCTCCGCCTCGTCCACGCGACCTATCAGAAGCAGGCGTCGGATCTCGAGGTAACGCGCATGCGCGGCGTTCATGCGGTCGCCGTGTGCTTCGAGCGTCGCGCGCGCTGCGTCGAGCGCTTTCGCGGGCCAGCTCAGGTCTCGCGACGCGAGCGCGACTTCCGCCTCCGCAACGATACACCGTGCGCGCGCTACGGCCTCCTTCTGGCCGAATGCGCGGGCAGCGCTACGCAGGAGCTCCTTCGCGCGAGCGAGATCGCCGAGCTGCGCCATCGCGATGCCTCGAAGCGCGAGCGCGGGTGCGTCATCTCGCAATGCGACGCGATTCAGTGCGCCGAGTGGATCACCCGCGGCGAGTGCGCGGGCCGCGGCAGTGATCAGCGAGTCCATCGTAATCCCGTCACACTTGTAACTCCCACCGTTTCGATGCCTGGTGCCAGACTTATCTCACGACCGACAACGAGCCATGAGCAGCGAATGAAATCGCGCTTCACTCTCGCAATGCGGAAACTCGACCTCGATCAAATCAGGAGAATTCAAAGCCATGTCTACACCAACGCAGCCAGTCATGCACACACCACCAGTCGTATCATCGCAGGAGTGGGAGACGGCCCGCAAGGAGCTGCTCGTGAAGGAAAAGGCCAATACCCGCGCCCGTGACGCACTGGCCGCCGAGCGTCGGAAGATGCCGTGGATGGCCGTGGACAAAGCGTATTGGTTCGATGGGCCTGCAGGCAAGGTAAGCCTGCTCGACCTGTTCGGCGGCCGGCGTCAGTTGATCGTCTACCGCGCATTCTTCGAGCCCGGTGTTTTCGGTTGGCCGGACCACGCCTGCCGCGGCTGCTCACTCGGCGCTGACCAGGTCGCCCACGTCGCACATCTCAATGCCCGCGACACCACCCTCGTCTTCGCCTCGCGTGCGCCGCAGCCGGACATCGCGCGGCTCAAGGAGCGGATGGGCTGGAACAACATACCGTGGGTCACCATCACAGACAGCTTCGACCTCGACTTCGGCGTGGACGAATGGCACGGCACGAACGTCTTCTACCGCGACGGCGACCGTGTATTCCGTACCTACTTCCTCAACAACCGCGGCGACGAGCAGCTCGGTGGTACCTGGAACTACCTCGACATCACGCCGCTCGGCAGGCAGGAGCTGTGGGAGGATTCGCCCGAAGGCTATCCCCAGACCACGACGTACAAGTGGTGGAACTGGAACGACAGCTACGTCCCAGAGGCAGCGCCCGACGAAAAGTGGGTTCAGATATCGACCGCGGGTGAGGAAGCGTTCCGCAGGCGGAGCGCGAGCGAGAAGCGATGAACGAGGGTTGTTCCGGCGGGTCCGATCGAGGCGGGACCCGCCGGAACGCCGCGCTCGGGGTTGCCGACGCGCTGGCTCTCGCGGCGTCGCCGACATTCGCCATAATGGCGCTACTGACCGCTGTTATGGGCGGTGGCTCAGCGGAAATGCTCGGCATGACCATACACGCATCGCCTGTGAGTGGCATGGTCACGATGTACTTGCTGATGAGCGCGTTCCATGCATCGGCGTGGCTCAAGCGGATCGGCAGGGTTGGTCCGAAAATCCCCCGCATTCTGGCGTCGAGACGCTCGTTGCTGTAGCGTTTATCTCAACCGCAGAAACAGGACGCCCGAATGAAAAGCCTCGTCACTGTATCGTTGCTCGCGCTCACCGCCGCCCCCGGAATGGCCCAGACTTCCTCGCATCCGTTCAATGTGCATGACCTGGTGATGATGGACCGGGTTTCCGATCCGCAAATTTCTACCGACGGAAGCCGAGTGGCGTTCACGGTGCGTACCACAGATTACGAGGCAAATAAGGGCGTCACCAGCGTGTGGCTGCTGGAGCTGAACAAATCGGGATCGGTGCCGCGCCGTCTCACCGAACCGGCGCAGAACGCGAACAACGCACGGTTCTCTCCCGACGGAAAGACGATCTACTTTCTCGCCGCGGAATCCGGCGTCAGTCAGTTATGGCAGATGTCCGCGGCAGGCGGCGAAGCGAAACAGATCACGCATCTTCCCGTCGACATCGACAACTACCGGATATCGCCGGACGGTAGAGAGGTGCTGTTTTCCGCACAGGTATTCGCCGATTGCGAAACGCTGGCGTGCACCGCGGCTCGCCTAGAAGCCGTCAAGAACGATAAGACGACGGGCCGAGTGTACGATCGTCTCTTCATTCGTCACTGGGATGCATGGTCGGACGGGCGCCGGTCGCAGCTCTTCATCATGCCGCTCGGCGCTACCAGCGAACCGTTGCATCTCACGCGCGGCATCGACGGCGATGTACCGTCCAGGCCATTCGGTGACGAGAGCGAGTACAGCTTCTCGCCCGATGGAAAGACGGTGTACTTCGACGTGCGCATTGCCGGCAACACCGAACCGTGGTCGACGAATTTCGACATCTACTCCGTGCCGGCCGATCGCTCATCCGCGCCGAAGAATCTCACCGCCGCCAATCTCGCCTGGGACGCAACGCCGGTGCCGTCGAAAGACGGCAGAACTCTGTACTATCTGGCGATGAAGACACCCGGTTTCGAGGCAGACCGTTTCGGAATCATGGCGATGGATCTCGCGAGCGGCGCGAAGCGCGAGATCGATCCCAAATGGGACCGCTCGCCCGGCGGACTGACACTGTCGGACGACGGCAGAACTCTTTACACGACAGTCGACGACGAAGGCATGCACGCTCTCTACGCCATCGACATCGCGAGCGGCGCACCGCGCAAGCTGCTCAGCGATGGAACCGTGACAGGCTTCGCAGTCGCTGGCAATCGCATCGTCGCAGCGCGTCAGGACTTCAAGCATCCCACGGATCTGTACACGCTCGACGCACTCGGCGCCGGCCTGGCGCAGGTGACGCACTTCAACGCCGATCGGTTGCGCGACATTCGGTTTGGTGACGCCGAGTTCTTCAGCTTCAAGGGTGACAAGGGCGAGCCGGTGCAGGGATATGTGATGAAGCCGGTGGACTATCAGGCTGGCAAAAAATATCCCGTAGCGTTCATGATCCACGGCGGCCCGCAGAGCGCGTGGAACGAGGACTTCCATTATCGCTGGAATCCCGAAGCGTACGCGGGCGCGGGTTTCGCTGTCGTCGCGATCAATCCACGCGGATCGACCGGCTACGGTCAGGCATTCACCAACGCGGTGTCCGGCGACTGGGGCGGCGCACCACTAGGCGATCTGAAGAAAGGTTGGGCAGCGGCGCTCGCGCGATATTCGTTCCTCGATGGCAACGAGGCGTGCGCGCTCGGCGCGAGCTACGGCGGCTACATGGTGTACTGGATGGCCGGCGTGTGGAACCAGCCGTGGAAGTGCATGGTGGACCACGACGGCGTGTTCGACACGCGCATGATGGCGTACGCGACCGATGAGCTGTGGTTCGAAGATCACGAGAACGGCGGTACGCAGTACGCGCACCCCGAGAACTACGAGAAGTTCAATCCGCTGAATCATGTAGCGCAGTGGCGCGTGCCGATGCTGATAGTGCACAGCGGCCACGACTTCCGGATTCCCGACAGTCAGGGCATTGGCGCGTTCACAGCGCTACAGCGGCGCGGAATTCCGAGCAAGCTGCTGTACTTTCCTGACGAAAGTCACTGGGTGCAGAAGCCTCATAACAGTGTGCTGTGGCACGATACCGTTATCGGCTGGTTGAAGGAATGGACCGGCGGGAAGGCAAGTCAGGACCATCGCATCTCCACCGGGGATTCGAGAAACTGACCGAGTTTTTGAGCCGCCACGCCAACCGCTCGTCGCTCCGCGTCGTTCAGTCGGATCAACGGCTTCGGCTCGACAGTCACAGTTCGCGTAGCGAGTATTCGCTTCCATCCTCCGACGATCTGTCCGTTGACAACGAGCGCGTGTCCCGAAAGTGCGCTCGTTCTTGCCTTCACTCCAGAGGATTCAAGCCTCGTCCCGAACGCGCGGCGATCTTTGAGGCCGACGAAGAATTCGTCGAAGTTCGGCAGCAGATGTACGTCGGGAGAAGAGATGCGCGCCGCGCGTTGTGCGACCGGAGCCCAGTAGGATCGGCCCTCTATTGACGCGTGTTGCAGATGCGTTGCAGCCGCGTCGATGGCTCGCTTTGCGTCGGCCCTGGTGAGGCCTGACCACCATGCGAAATCTTCGACCGTCGCGGGGCCTCGAGTCGTGAAGTACCGCCGAGCCAGCTCGAACAACGCGGCGTCGCGCTCGAGCACCGCCGGTTTCGCCACACGCTCTTCCAGCAGCGCGTACGTAAATTGCTTTCCTCGTCGCGCGCCGCTGCAGATCGCTCCGTCGAGCTCCGCGCGCATCACGATACACGCGAGCCGCATCGAATTCGTGACCTGAATTTTCGCTTTCGTCAACGCCTGTCCCAGCTCGGCGCGCGTGAGCTGCTTCCCATCGCTCAATGCCTTCGTCAACACGGTTCGGCCGCGCCGAGCAAGAGCATCATCCACCTCGAGCCAGCGATACCAGTACGCGTTTGCTGCATGGACCCGAGGTGCAGAGAGAGCCAGCATCCAGTGAATGTCCGCGGCTGCGACGAAGTGCCACGTCGGACGCAAAATGTGAGTGCGAACCATGCTTCCGTCGTCGATCTCTCGCTCGATCTGCGCGTCGGTGAGACGAGCAGTACGCTGAGCAATTCCCCACTTGGATGCAGCGTAGTCCTGTGCCTGAACGGCGCCGAGTCTGGCTACGACCGCGCTTGCAGTTTTCAACGCAGGCTTGACGAGTCCCTGGTTGATCAGACGCTGTCTTGTGATGTCTGGTTGTCGCATTCGAGCATCATAGTATACGTCGCGGGCTGACGACCCGTCGCGTGCGCCTGACAGTCAGAGCATGAGCCAGACTCCACACGTAGCGCTGATTCCGAACGCCGATTGCGCAACCGGGCGTCGACGCTATCTTCTCGCGCATGACCGACTCCGCGGCCGCCGCTCCCGGCGTTCGGCACCCGTGGGTCTGGGCCGTGTTGTATTTCCCCTACGGTCTCACCTTCGGTTTTCCGGCAATCGCGCTTGGCTTCCTCGGCAGGCGCGCGGGAGTCCCGCTGTCGGCCATCGCTGGCATCGTCGGCATGTCGTTCCTGGCCGCGGGATGGAAGTTTCTCTGGGCACCCCTCGGTGACTACACGCTGTCACGCAAGCGTTGGTATTTGCTGTCCGTCGCGACGCTATCCGCAGGCCTGGTTGCGCTAACGACCGTTCCGATCTCCGTTCACGCCGTTCCGCTCCTGTCACTGCTGGTGCTACTTACGAGCGTCGCCGGAACGTTCCTCGCTTTCGCAACAGAAGGACTGATGGTGCACAACACTCCCGACGCGCTGCGTGGCCGCGCGGCAGGTTGGTTCCAGTCGGGTAACCAGTTCGGGCAGACTGCCGGCGGTGGCGTGGGATTGTGGCTCATGATCCACGTTCCTTCGCCGTGGATGGCAGGGTTGATACTCGCTTCGATCGTCTGCGCATGCGCGGCCGTGTTGCCACTATTGCAGGAGCCGCAACGACAGCTTGCGAACGCGTCGGTCGCGACGCGTGCGACTGACGCGCTGCGCAATCTGAACTTGCTGATTCACTCTCGTGCCGGCCGCATCGTGCTTCTGCTTGCGATACTTCCTATCGGCACCGGTGCGGCGGAGTTCCTGTTCGGCTCACTCGGCGCGGAGTGGCACGCACCAGCGGATACCGTTTCCGCCGTACTTGGATTCGGCGGTGGATTGGCCATCGTCGCCGGATGCATTGCAGGGGGACGGCTGGCCGATCACATACGCAAGCCCACGGCATACGCTCTGTCATGCGGCCTCGGGCTCGCCGCATGTGTGGTGATGGCGCTCTCACCACGCACTGCCGCCGGCTACGCGATATCGACTCTCTTCTACACATTCACGCTCGGGATGGTAGCTGCATCATTTACGGGAATGGTGCTCGCGATTGTCGGAAACACGGCGGCAGCGACCAAGATCAATCTGTTCTTTGCGCTCAACACGCTGTTCAGCTTCGGCATGCTGCGCGTGGATGGCTGGAGCCATGATGCTTGGGGAGCGAACGGAATGCTGTTTACCGAAGCGCTGGTTGGAGTGGTTGCTCTTGCCGTCTTCGTCGCGGTCGTGAGCCGCGTGCGGGGAGCCGCACTGGTCCTCGATGGAGACGGCAGCGGTATGCAAGAGCTGACGGTCGCTCCATCGGGCGCAGCTGGTACGTGACGACGGAGTCAGCAGCGAAGTGCACGTGATCCGGCTGTCGAACGATCGTTCGACGTGTGTAAAAAGGCCTTCGCGGTCGCGATGATCCGGACTGCCATCGATGTGATCGCGTATCGTCCGCGGCCATGTTGCGGTCGGCCGTCATAAGCACTCAATTTCATGCCGCAGTCTCCGCTCTCGAGCAACCATGGCCAAACGACTCCTGTTAGTCCCTGGCACGGAAGCAAGCTCGCTCTTCGACAAAAGCGGCCGCGTAATCTGGAACGCCGTACGCGCCTCGCTTGGATTGTCGAACGAGGAACTTGGCGGGCGTCCACCGTCGCAATGGACTGCGCTCCTGAGTCTGGCACACAAGCCGGGAGAATGGGCACCGTCGCGCACGTCGCTCGAGGACGGGACCGACATTACCGCGGATCTGGTAGTGCAGACGCCATACGACCGGCTCTGGAACATGATCGACGACGTATTCCCGTATGATTGGCGCTGCGACATCCGCTACAACGCACAACTGCTGAACGATCAAATCGCCGCGATGTACACGGCGTCAGGCGGTCAGCGACTGACACTGATCGGCCACTCGCAAGGTTGCCTCGTCATACTGGCTGCCAGCAAGCTCGAAGCAACACCGCACGATTTCGCGAAGAAGATACAACGCGTAATTCTGGTCGCGCCTCCCGTCGCCGGAACAATGCGCGCAGCGGAGCCGCTCATCTTTGGCTTTCCTGACCTCGGTACCGCCAACCAGCTCAAGACCCGCGGGGCGATCCGCACATGGCCCGCCCTTTACCAGATGCTTCCAAGCTGGGCGTGCGTACTCGGCACGGACATGCGTCCGTTACCGGCTCAGCAGCAGCTCACAGCAATCGGCGGGTGGACGGACACGACAGACATCGACGTTGCGGTGCTGACGGATATGCTCGATCGTGCGCGTCAGACGCAGGCGCTCATTACCGGTCCGTTTTCATATATGGGACCATGGGTCGATGCGCGTGTCATTCTCGGCGAGGGACAGAATACACCTCTTACGATCGTTCGTGACGGGGACGTCATGGTTCCGTCGAGCGGGACCAACGAGCCCGGCGACACGCTCGTGCCCATGCGACACACTGTTGCCTGGGGCGGCGCATCCTTTGGCGCGCACGTTACATCGCTCGACGGTGCTCGTGAGCACGCGTTCCTTTGTGAGGATGAAGATGTGCTCACACTGATTCGAAACGCGATCAGTGCAGCTCCACCGCCACCTCCCGTCGCATGAGGGCGAAACGATTTCTTGGTATCGCACTGGTTTGCGTTACCACTTCGCAGGTTGCCACTGCGCAGTTCATCTCACCGCGGATCGCCGTAGCCGCCGTTGGTGAATGGCGTCCGTCAGTGCAGGCCGGACTTGAGATGCGTGGTGAGATTGGTGGAGCATCATCGTACGTCGACTCGATGGGCGTGACACATCGAACGCCGCCCAAATTATTGTGGTCGACGATGGGACTCGCCGGCGTGACTTTCGCGCGTGCAGACAACGCATCCAGCGCGCCGCGAGCGACAGCCCAAGCGCAGGCTGGAGTGCTGTATCGTCTTTCCGGTGCAGCGCGTGTTGGGGTCTATGGTGTGGGAATCGTTGGCGCGATCCATGGGCTGGGTGCGCTGGCGCGTTATGAGCCCACTCCTCCTGTGGCGCTCCAGGCGGGTTGGGTTCACGAGCGCGGGAGACCGGGAGACGTGGCGATGCTGCAATTGGATATTGCGATAAGCTTCCTGACTGATCTCTTTCACGGCGGCGCGCGGTAACCGTGATTGCACGGCTTGAACGAATTGTCAGTCGTGCGCACGGAGATAAGCGGCGATCTCAGCGTACTGCTTGTGCGGATGACCTGCTTGCGCCTCGCCAATGTAATATTGCGCCCAGCCGAGCGGAGTGCCGCCCCATGCGCTGTCGTTCACGTCCAGGTTCGCGCCGGCTTCCACCAGCACCTTCACCGCATCGAGAGAGCCCGATGAGACGGCGTGATGCAACGGTGTTGCATGTGAGTAGAGTTCCGCGCTCGGCGCATTCAGATCAGCTACTGCCGGAATCATCCGTCGTAGTGCGTCAGCGTTCCCGTGAAGTGCAGAGAGTACGAACGCAAACTGCTTCTCGTCGTCGCCGACCGTCGGCAGAAGGCGATCGACCTCGTTCCACCAGGAGAGACAGAGCGCCACGGGCAACGTCACGATTGCACCGCGCTTTACGAGATGCTTTGCGGCGGCAAAGTTGCCGTTGACGAGTGCATTGTTCTGATTGCCGTCGAGAGCGGCACCAGCGTCGACAAGCACATCGATCAGATCGAGCTGCACGTCGTGCTGCCGTGCGATCCCGGACCATGCGACCAGGCTGAGCGCGTAGTCGAGCTGCTCCTGGAGATTCGAGCCGCTATCGCGACGCGCGGCATCGATGATCGTGCGAGCCACGTCGGCGATATTCTCCGGCAGTGTGCCGTTGCGGACCGGATCTTCTGCGACGAACCAGAGAAGGTAGGGTCGTTGAAAGAATCCGTCGAGCGATGTTCCCACCTTGTCACGCAGCCAGTCACCGGGCGATGCGAGACGCTCGCGGACAAGGGCAGGTGTTGCGGTAATGAGGTGCTTCAGTCTTTCGACCTGACCGGCATCGATCGCCGCCACGGCTTCTCGAAAGCGTGCGTCGAGATACGCCGGGTCTTCTACAATCGCGTTCATTGAGATCTCGTTGGGAGATTGACGCGCCGCTTCAGTACTATACCCAAGCTGCACCCAAGCTGCTCGGCAAGCGCGCCCTGGACCAGTCGCTTGCAAGCCACGCCGCGAACACCATCTTTGCCAACTATCCCGACCTCGTATCAAGGAAGCATCGATGATTCAGAAAATCGCCCTGTTGGCCGCGGCCGCTACGATCCTCAGCGTTCCGCCCGCCACATTGCAATCACAGACCGCCGTTCATGCCTCCGCCAGGGACGCGCAGCCGATCGTCCTTCACGCGGCGCGGCTCTTCGAGGTGGATCCGGGGCGCATCGTCAGCCCCGGCGAGGTGCTGGTAGAGGGTGGCCGCATACGCGCGGCCGGCACGTCTGTGCCGAGGCCGCCTGGTGCGAGGGTGATCGATCTGGGCGACCGCACCCTGATGCCGGGACTGATCGACGCGCACATCCATCTGTTCCTGCACCCCGCTCCGCCATCGGAGGGCATGCAGACGGTGGACGAATCGGTGCCGGAGCGAACTATCGAGGCGACGCTGGCCGCGCAGGCGGACCTGCTCGCCGGCTTCACCGCCGAGCGTGACATGGGGACGGAAGGCGCGGGTTCGGCGGATGCGGCGGTGCGCCGAGCCATCAACACCGGCGCGATCCCCGGACCGCGCCTCCAGATCAGCGGCATGGCGATCTCGATACTCGGCGGCCATGAAGACGCGATCGGCTTCAATCCGGAGCAGCACGTTCTGGGGAACGCCGATTACGCCAACGACGCCGAGCAGCTCATCGAGACGATGCGCGCGCAGCACAAGGAAGGCGCGACGTTCGCGAAGATCTACGTAACCGGCCCCGACAGGATGGTGCCGCGCGGCTCCGCGCCCTGCCTCGGCGATCCGCTCTGCGCGCAGCTCGGGATCGGTGAACAGGCCGGCGATCCCGAGTTCTGGGATTTCAATACACCATACCAGTACACCGAGCCCGAGCTCCAGGCCGCCGTAGCCGAGGCGGCCAGACTTGGCACCAACGTGGGCGTGCACTGCCAGGGCGAGCCCGCGGCGCGGCTGGCCGTGGAGGCAGGCGTGTCAGCCCTCGATCACGCGACGCAACTCAGCGACGGGACGATGGCGATGATGAAGGCGAAGCACATACCCGCAGTTCCGACGTTCACCATCTTCGAGTATTTCGCCGACCACGCCGCGGATTCGGCTGCAGCGGCACGCGAACACGCCATGCTCGATTACAAGATCCACGAGTTCAAACGACAAGTGGCGGCTGGTGTTCCGATGGCCGTCGGCACCGACGTCGGACCGTTTCCGCACGGCACGCAGGCGCGAGAGTTCGAGTTGATGGTGAAGTACGGAATGACGCCGCTGGCGGTGCTCCAGGCCGATTACCTGAACGGCGCGCGGATTCTCATGTGGCAGAACGAAGTCGGGCAATTGAAGCCCGGATACTTTGCCGATGTGGTTGCCGTGCCGGGGAATCCGCTGCAGGACATCACCGCGGTCGAACATGTGCAGTTCGTGATGAAGGGCGGGGTGGTGTACAAGGAGGCAAGCCGGTAATCGAGGAACAGCATCGCCTTGGCACCATCTGGAACGTGTGGGTTGTGTCGAACGCCGCAGCACCGGCGCTAGCGCTTGTTCACGGCGAGCCACGGCATGCTGCGGTACGAATCCGCTACCACCCAGCCGCCGGCCGTCACCGTCCAACTGACGACGAATTCAACCCAATGCTCGGCGCTTATGTGGCCTGCTGCCACAATGGGTACCCACACCAGTAGCGTGAACATGCCGATCTGCAACGCAGAGAGCGCGGCTGCCAGCCGTGCATACACACCGATGAGCACCGCAGCGCCCGCAGCGAGGAAGGTACCGCCGGTGAAATACGCCCAGAAGACATGCGCTGGCAGCCAACCAGGTACCAGCGGTGCGGTCAAATTGACGTAGGCGAAATGGGACAGGCCGAAGGCGATCAAGGACAGTCCATAGAGCGCCCTCGCGATACGCACGCCCCTGTCGCCGATGGCGAAACCGAGCCACCTCCGGTCCCAATCGGTTGCGAACCAGGCATACAGTACCCAGGCGCCCGCCACTATCACCGCGGTCTCACCGCAGCTTTGGTAGGAACCTTCCACAGTTGGCGCGAGGACGATGTAGCGCACTTTGAACAGCAGCAACCACAGAAGTAGATAAACGAACAGCACGCGGGCAGCGGGTGCGGCTGTGCGTTCCCAGAGCAGGCCCATGCCACAGACGAGGGAGATGAATGTGCAGAGATAGGCCAGCGCATCGCGTGCGGGTAGCCACGCAGGTACCGGTTGCCATATCGGGGCGAAACCGCCTGTGATCAGGCCCATGATTCCGAGGGCGATCATGGTCACCGCAAAGACCGCATGACCCACACTAGCAATGCGCATCGTCCTATCCCTTATTCTCAACCGAAATACACCTGCACGGTGGACCCGCACCAGTGAGGAGGTTCCTGGCGGATCTGCTCGACCGCAAGGCTATGGTGTGACGGACGAGCGGCGCGCGATAAAGACGTTGCTCACCGTCTGGAGCGCAGGGCGCATCTCGCGCACGGAAGATTACATGACGTCAACTAGGGCGCGACCGATGCTCCGTCCGATCTTTTCAGTACGCGCATGTAAATCACCGTCGTGCTGCCGTCGCTGTGCCCGAGCAACTGTCGTAGCCAGCGATGTCGCCCAGCGCATGATTTCCCTTCAGCTCGGCTTGATGTTCTGGTTCATTCGGAAAAGGTTTGTCGGATCGTACTTCTTCTTGATCTCCACCAGTCGCTTGAATGTAGGGCCGTAGGCGAACGCGATGCGATCGGTCTCGTCCTGAGTCAGAAAGTTGATGTACGCGCCGCCACTCGCGAACGGCTGTGCCTTTGCGAAGAAGCCACGCGCCCACTCGATACCGCGCGCGTCCTCCGCGGCCGACTCCCAGCGTCCATGCACGTTCATCACGTAATTGGCGTCCCGGTTCGCGTAGGCCATTGCCTCGGGCGCTACGCGGCTAGTCTGTCCGCCGATCGTGCCGATGAAGATCTCGCACTGGGGCGACGGCAGCTTGCCGGCGTATTCGATGATTACATCGATCGCGCCGTCGCTGAGCTCTGCGAAGTTATGCGACTTCCAGTAATTGCGGGCGCCCTTCGCCAGTAACGGATCGAATGCCTGCTGCCAGGCGGTGTAAGGCTGCACGCCGACGTGTTCGCCGATCGGTGTGCCGAACTTGCGCAGCGGTTCGATCAGCGGCTCGCCAGACGAGGGACTGCCGGCATAGCACAATGCGAGCGCAACCATCTCCTTCCCGTGGAACTGTTCGGCGAGGAATGGTAGCGGAGGCGCTTTGCGCGTCACCATCCAGACGTTGAGCTCGTCCGGCATCGTGAGGGTGAAATGCGCAAACTTCGTGAGCACGGACTTGGCCTGATCGAAAGGGAAGACGATGAGTCCGCTCAGCACATCTGGTCCGACAGGATGGAGCTGAAACTCAAAGCGTGTAACGACACCGAAGTTCCCACCGCCGCCACGCAGTCCCCAGAAGAGGTCGCCATTTTCTGTCTCGCTGGCATGTAGCTGCCTGCCATCCGCAGTAACGACGTCCGCGGAGAGCAAGTTGTCGACGGTCATTCCATACTTCCGGCTCAACCAGCCGAAGCCGCCGCCGAGGGTAAGGCCGGCGACACCAGTGGTCGAGTTGATGCCCAATGGCGTGGCGAGACCATGCGTTTGCGCGGCCGCGTCGAAGTCGCCGAGGGTGCAACCGGGTTCGACGGTCGCGCGTCGGCCCTTTACATCCACCTGGACGTTCTTCATTCGCGAGAGGTCGATCATGATCCCGTCATCGCAGACGGCGTTGCCTGCGATGTTGTGTCCGCCGCCCCGGATTGCGACAAGCAGATTGTGCGTGCGTGCGAATTTGACGGACTCGACGACATCCTTTGCCGACACGCAACGAGCGATCAGTGCGGGCCTTCGGTCGATCATGGCGTTCCAGATCTGGCGGCTGTCGTCGTAGCCTGCGTCGCCGGGGAGAAGGACGTCGCCACGCAGGTGCGTTCTGAATTCGTCGACCGTCGCCTGTTGTAACTGCGTCATATCTGACTCCCCTGTTTGGGCCTGATACGTGATTCGGGATGCAATGGGATCACTTAAGTGTGATGCACGCGTCAGTTTCCGAATCCGGCAGGCGGTGACACAGCGATGCATATCGGATCGTTTCCGCAACACAGTCATTCACAAACTGTTCGTGCTGCGTCGTGCTTGACGAAGGAGGTTGGATAGCATCAGGGGAGATCCACTATCGCTTTCACATGTCGCACAAGGTTCGCGTGGCGGCCACGGCCATACCGCAAGTTGCCCGCCAAAACCGGGGTCAGAGTACAGTTTTTTGCGGACTTTCCCGGGCGCAAACAGTTGGGATTTGCCAGAAAAATTGTACTCTGACCCCGGTTTCAGAGCTGTCCGCTGATAAAGAGGAATGGTTACAGTCGCGTAACTTACGATCGTATAACCGAACGATCACAACTGGGCTCGTGGTACATTCTGCAAGCGCGCACTGCGTGCCCAACCATTCGGACGTGGCGGTGCCTTTGTTCTGCCTGGCTCCCTGGTTCGCCTCTGGTCGAGTCGAATACGAGAACGGTGCGCGCGAAGAGCCGTGTCACTTCCTCGCTGGCGCAGCGGCAGCGGCGGGCGGCGTGACGCCGCTGAACATGTCCACGACGTAGCGCCACTTTCCGTCTGCGCCCTTGCGCAGCACTTCCACGTACTTGTACGTCTCCGGAGCGCCGCTCATCTTGTAGCTCACCATCCCGACGGCGTAGGCGAGGTCGCCGACGCCGTATGTCGTCGTCGGCGTGAACACGAAGTCGCTGGCGCCGCCCGCGACAAGACTCGCGATGACCGGACGCGCCGCGGCCATGTCCATGATGGGAGCGTCCGGCGGCAATACCTTCGCATCGGACGCATAGACCGCGGCCATCGCAGCAGTATCCCTCGCGTTCACCGCCGCAGCGAACGCGACGTCGACCGCCTTCACGGAATCCATCTCAGCCGCCGACAGCGGTGCGGGTGCAGCGGCGGCCGCCGGCGTTTCAGATTTGGGGGCGCAGGCCACGGCAAGGAGGCCAAACCCGAGAACGGATGCGAGGCGCATGTCAACAGATCCTGTGTGGAGTGATGGAACACGATCAGCGGCGGCAAAGCTAACGCGCCGAGTGGTGTTCCACTACCACCCCGGGATAGGACAAGGGTCAGATTGCACTTCTCTACAACCAATCCGCTTTCAGGAGCTCCTGATAGTTACCACGCGGCTTGTAGCCATCGACATATGGAAAACCGATCTCGATGAGGATCGCACTGACGTTGCAATGTTTGAACGCGATCGCACCCTCCGACCGATTGCGCAAAATGGTTTGCAGGCGACGATTGTGTGCGCTCTTGTTGAACGGCTCGCCGCGGAACTGATGCTCGAGCATGACGAAGTAGTCCGCGACTGTCGCGGCAACTTCTTCTGGAGACCAGGCCTCGGGCATGCGTGAGTACGACGACGGCGCTATGCATCAAATGCTGCGCGCCCTATACTTGCTCACCGCAGAAACGGTGGCTACCACTGCGCTGACGAGACCGAAGAGGAGCCAGATGACAATCAACATGGATTGCCGAGCCGGAGGGAGGAATGGGAAGGCGCTGATTTTTTGAAGCGCTTCAGGTTCCCGGCACAATGATCTAGCCATTCAGTCGGTTACGCCAGTAACCCGGTCGGCGGTGATGATGCGCGGGCTGCAGGGTTGATCAGAATTCTTGCGTCGTCCCGGCGAGAAGGACATCTTCGTCCTCGTCGAACGCCGGTTCAGGCGCAACCACTTAAAAAAATGATCAGCACCACTCTCGCAGCCGCTCTGCTGCTGCTGGCAGCATCTCCCATTACGCGCTCGCCCATCACGGGCGACACCTATCCACGCCAGACCGGCTTCCGGGTTGTCGACTACAGCTTCACGGTCCTGCTCAGTGACGCTTCCAACGAACTGGTCATCACCGATACCGTGAACCTCGCCTTCACCGCCGACGGCGTCACCGGCATGGATCTCGACCTCTGCCAGTTGCGCACCGCGGCTGAAGCAGCCAATTCGTCGAATCCCTGCCTGGTCCCTGCCGCTCGCACGCGTCGCGGCGAGCCCGCGGCCGCGCCGGTCTCGAGCGTGGGGCGGGGGATGACCGTCACCTCCGTCACTTCCGCCGGACAGGCGCTGCGCTACACGCATGCCCACGACCGGCTGCATGTGGATTTCCCGGTCGCATCACGGGCCGGTGGTCATCTCACCTTCGCAGTCTCCTATCACGGAGTGCCCGCCACCGGCATTCTGATCGCCGACAACAAGTATGGAGATCGCTCGTTCGTCTCCAACCCGTGGCCCGACAGGACTCGCAACTGGCTCGCCGTCGTGGACCATCCCTACATGAAGGCGCCCAAGACAATTGCGGTCACAGCGCCCGCCAAATACCAGGTCATCTCCAACGGCACCGAAATGGAATCCACCGACCTGGCCAATGGTCTGCGTCGCACCGTGTGGAAGGAATCGGTGCCCATCGCCACGTGGCAGTACTCGTTGGCCGCCGCCCCGTACGCGGTGGATTACTACGGGACCTACCACGGCATCCCCATGTCGGGATGGACGTATCCGCAGGAACAGGCAGTCAGCTCGAAGATTTTCGGCGAATTCACCCAGCCCATCCTCGAGTTCTACATCGACCACATCGGTCCGTATTCCTACGAGAAGCTGGCCCAGGTGGAAGCCAACGGCGTTGGCGGCGGCATGGAGCTCGCCTCCGACATTTTCTATGGATACCCAGCCACCGGCCCCGATCGTCAACTGCTCGCCCACGAGATGGCGCATCAGTGGTTCGGCAACTCCGCCACCGAGGGGGATTGGGATGACGTGTGGCTCAGCGAAGGCTTCGCGACGTACTTCGCGCTGCTCTATCAGGAGCACCAGGACGGCCGCGACGCCTTTATCGACGGCGTGAAAAAGAGCGCGGTTTCGGCACGTCGCTACGCCGAGGCGAATCCCAGCTCGACACTGGTCCACAACAATCTGTCGGACATCAGCAAGGTGATCGCCAACAACGCGCAGATCTATCAGGGCGGCGCGCAGGTGCTACACATGCTGCGCGGTGTGCTTGGCACCGACAATTTCTGGGCGGGCATTCGTCTGTACTACGCGCGGTACCAAAACTCCAACGCGTCGAGCCTCGACTTCCAGCACGCGATGGAGGATGCCTGCGCGGCTGCAGCGGACTGTCCTGCGTATGGGAAGGATCTGTCGTGGTTCTTTCCGCAGTGGTTGCACCGCGGCGGGGTGATGAAGGTCAACGGAAGCTGGCACTACGATGCCGCGAGCAAGCAGCTCGAGGTAACGCTCGATCAGACGCCGAATCAGGGGCAGCTCTATACGATGCCGTTTCAGATCGGGATTGAAATGCCGCCTGCGGCCGCGCCCGCTGGCGGCGCTGCGCGTACCGGTCCGCCGTCGCCGACGGCTCCGCATCTGCTATGGGTGCGCGCGGCGCACAACA